>JADKEA010000021.1 GCA_016718275.1 Candidatus Villigracilis affinis | reverse complement strand
TCAGGGCTGCGATGCGGGTTATCGATAAACTCCCAAGTCTTATTGAAACAAGTCGCTGAAAAATATCTATGGACAGCCGCCGTATCAAAATCAGGTCTGTCAGGCATGAAATTCTCCTCACGAGGAAATTCTGATTGCCTTGGAAAGTGTTTTTAAAATGTATTTCTAACATTCACTCTGTACAATTCATCCATTGTACGGATTTTAATCAGGTAAACATTAAACGGAGTTTAAAAATGAAATGGCAATGGAAACTTGGAAATTTTGCAGGCATTGATGTCTATGTCCACGCAACCTTTCTTTTACTGATCGGCTGGGTGGGCTACAGTCACTGGCTGGAGAATCAACTTTGGAGCGAAGTTTTTAGCGGCATCCTCTTCATCCTCGCACTGTTCGCATGTGTCGTGCTGCATGAATACGGTCACGCACTGACCGCCCGCAAATACGGCATCAAAACCCGCGACATCACACTTTATCCGATCGGCGGCGTAGCTCGTCTGGAGCGGATGCCTGAAAAGCCAGTCGAAGAACTTTGGGTGGCTCTGATGGGACCCGCCGTCAACGTGGTCATTGCCGCCGCTTTGTTCACGTTTCTTTATCGACCAATAGCCTCGTCCGCTTTCAGACTTGACCGTAGCTTCCAGTTCTTTCCTCGAAAGGCTGATGATGATAAATATTTCCCCTGGTGCTGCTCAACCTCATCCCGGCTTTTCCCATGGACGGCGGACGCGTACTACGCGCCTTCCTCGCCATGCGCATGGATTATGTCCGCGCAACACAGATCGCCGCGACCATCGGTCGGGGAACGAGCACTGTTGTTCGGTCTGATCGGTTTGTTCGGCAATGCCTCACTGCTCTTCATCGCCTTCTTTATCTGGATCGGCGCATGCGGAAGCAGGCATGACACAGATGAAGAATGCCATCAGCGGAATCCCAGTTGGCCGCGCCATGCTGACAGATTACAAGAGTCTTTCTCCGCGTGACACGCTCGCGCGCATGTCGCAGTTGATACTGTCAGGCTCACAGCATGATTTTCCCGTCATCGAAAATGAGCGCGTCATTGGCGTCGTGACCCGCGATGATTTCATCATGGCTCTCACCCAGCATGGAGAAAGCATTGCCATCTCCACAATAATGAAGAAGGATCTGCCCGAAGTGGATTCGTATGAAATGGTGGAGAACGCCCTGATGCGTATTCAGGAATCAGGCGTGCCTGCTTTACCTGTGACTCACGCGGGGCAGTTGGTGGGCATCGTCACCGCCGAGAATATCACCGAGTATTTGATGATCCGTTCCGCGTTGAAAAGAGCCGCCTTAACTACCTGAGCGGATTTGCAAGGATAGATTAGAAGATTCTTATCCACAACTGACCACATCTTCTGTATACTGCATTTACTCCGATGGGGAGTAGCCGCCCAAAAATTGGGATGCTCAGTCGTCAATACGGAATTCGTTCCCATTGTTCAATTAAGAGACCATCGCCAAAGTTCATTGGCGATGGTCTTTTTTATTGGAAAGAGGAAGGCAAAATGTTCGACACACTGGAACAAACAATTTTATCCACCTTGCAGATTATCTTTGATGAATTCGGCTGGCTTGGCGTTTTCGGCTTGATGGTCTTTGAAAACGCCACAGGCATCACGCCCAGCGAGATCATCCTCGCCTTCGCGGGCTGGATGCTGATCGAGCGGCATGGAATATCCGCGGCGTTCATTCCGATCGCGGGCTTCTATGCAGGGTTGGGCAGCGCGGTGGGCGCATCGATCACCTATTGGGTTGCTCGTCTGGGCGGCCGTCCGATGATCGATAAATTCATAAAACTATTCCGCATCGACCCGAACTATATTGTCAAAATAGAAGAACAGGTCAGCAAATGGGGCGCGGGGATTGTCATGGTTGGGCGTGTCATTCCCGGCGTCCGAACCCTGGTCAGCATTCCAGCGGGGTTGGTCAAGATCCCATTCCCAAAATTTTTCCTGGCTACATTCATCGGAGCTTATTTTTGGTGTACACTTCTAATCGGTGCGGGTTACGTTCTCGGGCACGAATGGCAATTAATTAGTGAATATATCAAAACCCACCTGCCGCTTATCTTTGCTGGCGGATTTCTAACCCTCGCAGCATATCTTATCTTTCATTTCCGCGCATCCCTTCAAAATCTTGGGTGGATGCGTTCACAAAATAAAAGGCTGGACTAAATTATGAATTGGCATTTGCAATCAATTGACTCATCCCTCGAAGCGCTTCAGACCAACCTGAAAACTGGTCTGTCGCAGCCTGAATCAGAATCACGGCTGACAAAGTACGGGCGCAACGAACTCATCGAAAAAAGCGGGCGGACTCCATTCAAGATCTTCTGGGAACAGATCACCGCGACAATGGTTCTCATCCTCATCGCCGCGGCGGTTGTGGCTGGCTTGCTGGGAGACACAAAGAACACGATCGCGATCACAGCCATCGTACTTCTCTACGCCATCCTCGGGTTCGTTCAGGAATATCGCGCAGAACAGGCGATCTCCGCGCTCAAGAAATTATCAGTACCCAATGTGCGTGTATTACGAGATAGTGCGTTAAAGGAAATGTCCGCGCGTGAACTTGTGCCCGGTGACATGATCCAGCTTGAAGCGGGGAATGTCCTGCCTGCCGATGTGCGCCTGCTCGAAGCGGTTAACCTCCGCATTCAAGAGGCCGCTCTGACGGGTGAATCCGAACCTGTTGAGAAGCAGACTGCTGCGCTTTCCGGCGATGGCTTGCCTCTTGGAGATCGTCTCAATATGGGCTACATGGGCACGATGGTCACGCAGGGACGCGGGATGGCATTGGTGATCGCAACAGGCATGCAGACCGAACTTGGCAAGATCGCCGACCTCATCCAACAAAGCGATACGGGACAAACTCCGTTACAAAAACGACTCGATACACTTGGAAAAAATCTCGCCATCGTGGGCGTGGTGATCGCGGTCTTTATCGCAGTGCTTGGACTTTTGCGCGGAGATGAACTGCGTCACATGCTGCTCACAGCTGTCAGCGTTGCTGTGGCAATCGTCCCCGAAGGATTACCCGCAGTTGTGACCATCACACTCGCGCTCGGCGCACAACGCATGTTAAAACAGAATGCGCTCATCCGAAAACTTCCCGCTGTTGAAACGCTCGGTTCCGTCACTGTGATCTGCTCCGATAAAACAGGCACGCTGACCGAGAACCGCATGACCGTGGTTGTGCTGGATGTGGCGGGACATGAGCTCGACTTGACCGAGGAAATGGACAAGCATGGCTCGATCCGCAAGGTGAATGTGGAAGAGGATCAGAACGCCGCCAGTTTATCCTTGCTTGCCATCGGCGGTACGTTGTGCAATGATGCGCAGATGATTAACACAGGGGACGGAGGCTTCCACACGTTGGGCGACCCGACCGAAGGCTCACTGGTGGCGGCCGCCAAGATGGGATTTTGGAAATCTACATTGGACTCCTCATTCCCGCGCGCGGCTGAATTGCCATTTGACTCGGAACGCAAACGCATGACAACCGTTCATCATCTTGGTCAATATGACCCGACTGTTCTGGCTGGGCTTGAGATCGGAGACCATCGTTATATCGCATTCACCAAGGGCAGCGTGGACGGGCTGTTGGGTTTGTCGAATCAGGTTTGGGTGAACGGTCAACTTCAAAGAATGGATGACAGCTTCAAGGTCAGGGTGGAAGCGGCCAATGAACGGCTGGCGAAGAAAGGCATGCGCGTGCTCGGTGTCGCGTTCCGCATGATGAATCAGATCCCCGAAGTCATCCAAACGGATCTTGAACAGAATTTAACTTTTATCGGCTTGTTCGGCATGATCGACCCGCCGCGTGAAGAAGTGCGGGACGCGGTTGCGATCACGAAGTCTGCGGGCATTCGCACCGTGATGATCACAGGTGACCATCCGTTGACTGCCAGTGAAATTGCGCGGCAGTTGGGAATCACCGATCAAGCTGCATTGAGCAAAGTATTAACTGGCGCAGAAATTGAAAACCTTTCGTTCGATGAATTAAAAAATGTCGTGGATGAAGTACAAGTCTTTGCGCGAGTGTCGCCCGAGCATAAGCTGAAGATCGTGCAGGCATTGCAGGAACGTGGACATATCGTCTCAATGACTGGCGACGGCGTGAACGATGCGCCTGCCTTGAAGCGCGCGGATATCGGCGTGGCGATGGGCATCACTGGCACGGACGTCTCGAAGGAAGCCGCGGACATGGTGCTGCTCGACGATAATTTTTCGACCATCGTGAGCGCCGTCAAAGAAGGCCGCACGATCTACGATAACATCCGCAAGTTCGTGAGATTCAGCGTGGCGGGAAATATCGGCAAGGTCTTGGTGATGCTGCTCGCGCCGTTTTTGGGGAAACCGATTCCGCTTTTACCGCTGCAATTGTTGTGGCTGAATTTATTGACCGACGGCCTGCTCGGACTCGGCATGGGCGTGGAGAACGCTGAAAGCGACACGATGAAGCGTCCGCCGTATTCGCCAAAGGAAGGCGTATTTTCCAGAGGCGCGGGCGTGCAGGTCATTTGGGTCGGCGCATTGATCGGCGCATTGGCACTGGGACTTGGCTCATGGTATTACTTCACAGGCCGTGAACAGTGGCAGACGATGGTCTTTACATTCCTTGCCTTTGCTCAAGTATTCCAAGCCTGGGCTTCACGCTCGGCAACAGATTCATTTTTCAAGTTACGCATCATGAGCAACCCGTTACTGGCGGGCATGTCCGCGCTGGTGGTGGGATTGCAGTTGATGGTATTGTATGTCCCGTTTTTGGCGGATTTTTTCAGCGTGAAGGCATTGAGTCTATGTGACTTATCCATCGCAATTGCGGGCGGGATCGTGGTATTTGTGGTGATGGAAGTGGAGAAGATGTTCAAGAAGTAAAAAGTGAGAAGTAACGAGTAATAAGAAAACCCGTCTCGGTGTGAGGCGGGTTTTGGTTTAACCATGTCATTGCGAGGAGGGCGCTCTTCCCGACGAAGCAATCTCATGGAATTGGGAGGTTGCTCACCTGCCCTAGCGGGCGGTGCTAGGGTCGGGCGGAAGAGCGCCGCCCTCGCAACGACATATTTTTCGCAGACCTGACAGGTTTCCGCAGAAGTCCGATCAACCAACGTGGCTTTGATTCACGACACCCCGAATCGACCCGCGCCCTGATAAACCTGTCAGGTCTCCATTCATCCTTTATCTTTCATCCTTCACCCTTTTCTCTATCTTTTCAATCAACCCTTTTGTCTTATCTTCCATATCCTTCGCCCGCCCCCCGTATGACTCGAAATTGCGCAGGGCGGCGCGGGCGTAGAGCAGCGCGTCGGAGAGGCGTCCGTTGTTGGCTAGGACAATGGCAATATTGAAGCGAGTTTTGCCCTGCTGCATAAAGATTTCCAGCCTTTTCTTTATAATTTACGGATTGCATGTAGTGATAAGGTTCGCGCTCCAAATCGCCTGCGTCACTGTAAATATTGCCAAGTTGATTGTGCGTCACCGCGAGATCATTCACAGCGTCGGACGGCAGGAGGGCGAGGGCTTGTTGATAATAATCCAGGGCGGCATTGAGATGTTTCAATAACTCTTCTTCCGCTTTATCCTCTTTCTTTGCGTCCGTAAAGTGTTCGCGGGCAGTGAAACCAAGTTGACCAACTGTAATTGCCCGACCTTTTCTATCCCCTTCTGCACGCAATTCCAAACTGCGACGATACCAGCGCTCGGCTTCGTCCAGATTCCGCAGGGCGGGCAGGTTTTTGTAGGCGTGTCCGAGGTTGAAGGCGGCAACGGCTTCAGCAGCAGTCTCATTTGCTCTTGATAATTTGGAATTGCTTCTTGTAAGATTTAACGCATTCAGGTTTTCCTTGCTCACGTGAATTTGACCAAGTTGTTCATGGCACTGCCAGTGACCGGACAATATTTTTCTCCCAGCGCTCAGCGATTCCGCTGGGCGGGATTAAGATGCTTGCGGCGACGGCGATCCAATTCAACAGCACTGCTCTGGAGTCGCTCGGCTTCTCCAAGTTCGCGACTTCCTTGCAAGTCGCATACTGTATTGTGTAACCACCCCCCACTGCTCCTCACGCCCTGACAGGGGCAAATCATCCGCGCCGACGAAGTCTGGCACGATCTCCTCCACCAGCCGTTTCCACTCGGCGCGGCGTCCCGTGTGGTCGTAGAGTTGGCGTAGTCCCTGCATGGTGCTGATGACACGATTCCACCATCCATGCTGGCGGGCAAGGGAACGCGCATGCAGGAGGTTGGGTTCCTCTCTACGCAGGGGCGCGATCACGTCGCGGTTGCCGTGCTCGTATTGGTTGTGATAGTAGTTGCTGAGTGCGCCCATGGATTCGACGTATGCTCGCGTTGCGGCTAACGCCGACGATGGACGGTGGACGATGAATGATGATTGGGTCAATGGTCTACCGTCCCGGCTGGGGTAATACTGCTCAAACAACGAGCGGAAGAACCATGGCAGGGCGGGGTGGATGGTGTAGTAGCCGCCGCCGTGCGCGGTCAGCAAGCCGATGTCGGCGGCTTTGTCTAAAAGTTGAATTGAACGTTTCAAGTTAGTAAAGTTCAAGTTTGAGCCAATCCCCTTTTTCTGCCATTACAGTAGGGTCGCCAGCATAATTTGCAAAACATCAACATCCACAAATCCCTGAAAGAAATGCAGGAGCGCGAGAACTTTGCGTTCGTCTGCGCTAAAGGCTTGCTCGAAGCCGTAACTGAGCGAAGCGCCCAGCGATTTCGAGCGTCCTTCGCTGGCTTCGTCGTCAAAGGCGGTCTCGCCGTTATGCAGTTTATTCAGGTAGGCTTCAATTTGTGCTTGCGATGAAATCCCATCGCGCAGCGCCTGCCCGACCATCACGGTGATGGTCAACGGGTTGCCTTGCGTAAAGCGCAGCAGGGGCAGCCAGTCCTTCACGTCGGCGATCCGTTTGCCTTGCTTATCAGCCAGCGCGCGGGTCAGGCGCACGCGTTCCTGCATGGGCATGGGCGGCAGGGTCACGCGCTTGGGGATGTCGCCCAGCCATTCGCGTTCGTCGCGGCGCGAGGTCAGCAGGAATTTGGTCTTGCTTTGCGCGGTCACGATCTGCAGGAAGGTGCGCAACTCGCGCTGTTCGCTCAAACTCCACGCCGAATCCGCGCCCGCGGGGAAGCCGTTGACAGGCTCGACGTTATCCCAGATCCACAGCGGCGGAATCTGCTGGAAGATTTGCAGGGTCAGGTTCAGGCGGTCTTCATCGCTCAGCGCCAGCCACTGGATGTTGTTCTGTTCCAGCACGGAACGATACGTTTCTTCCACCGCAGAAAGGATCTGCGTGAATGGTTTGTATTGTTCGAAGGATGTGAACAGGATGGGTCCGCGCAATCCGCCCGTCTGCGCATACCAGCGCGCGAACTCGGCGGCGGTCATCGTCTTGCCGCTGCCCGCGTAGGCATTTAACAAAACAACCGATTGCGTATCGAATGCGCGGTCAAGCGCGAGGATGGTTTCATCGCGCCCGAAGAATCCGACATCGGGACGCGGGAGGTTATCTTCCGCGCGGATCTTTTTCGACAGATCAATTTTTGATCGGCGCCGCGGATCTCGCTCCGCGCGAACAATTGGATCGGCGCGGCTTCATACGCGACAGGCACCGACCAATCCTGCAAGGGGATGGGGTCGAAGGCGATCTCGCGCAGCGGCTGGGCGGCGAGTTGCTTGCGTCCCATGCTGACGGCTTCGCCGAGTCCCTGCCCGCTGGCGAGCGCGGCATACAAGTCCGCTACGAATTGGGCGGCGGTCACCACGTACACGTTGTAGCGCATGGCGACCACGCCCGCCACGCCCTCGTTCATCACCTCCTGCGCCAGCGAACCGAACGCCCGCACCTGCGACTGCGATTCGTCCACATCCTTGGCGACGTCGGGCTGCGCCTGAAACTCCGCGTGCGCCGAACGACACGCGTTCAGGATCAACACGGGCGTATCGGTCTCCGCCAGCAGTTTGCCCAGCGTGGGTCCGTCCACCAGTTGGGAGTTTTCGTTGTTCGCGTCGGGCTTGGGATGTTCAAAGAACAGATAGCCGTGCGAGCCGTCGCGCAATCCGCCTAACATGATGGAAGACAGGGAACGCAGCCATTCGGATGGCTTGCTGGTATCGGTGTTGAGATATCCGCCGTGCCCGTCAAAATGAACGATGTGATACGGCTTGCCATTGGCTTTGGCGTTGCGCAACGTTTTGCTCAACTGCTCGAAGGTCGGCGGTCGCAGCACATCGAGTTCGAACCGCTCGCGCGCCGCGTCGGTCAGACCTTTGAGCATATAGCCCGACACCGAACGGAACGGCACATCCGCACTTCCGCCTGGTCGGCAGATCACCAGCAGAATCCGCACCTTGTCCGCGGGCTGCGGCTTGTGAACTCTTTGCGCGGGCTTGTTGAAACTGCGGACAAAGGTCTTCGCGCGCAACGCCAGCGCTTCATCCGTCTTCGGGTCGCGCAATAATTCCCACGGCAATGCGGTCGCGCCTTTCACATCCGTCGCCACTTCCACACGCGTATCGGCTAACTTGTCACGCAGAGTCGCCCACAAGTCGCGCGTCTCGTCGTTGGCTTGAAAGATTTTCTTGAATAGTTCGATTCCCAAATCCCGAATGCGCCCCTCGATCCGTGCTGCGATTTGTGGCGCGGGGTCGAGCGGATATTGCAGATAATCCTCCAGATACCAGCGCAAATCCGCGCGGTCACTGTCGGTCATCTTAAATTCAAAACGCGCTTCGGGAGTCTCGCGCGTGCCATCGTCACCCTCGAACGCCATTTCGATTCGATAATCGTCTTCTTTTTCAATGTGTTGTGTCAATCGCAGCAAAGCCATGTTTCAACCTCCCGAATGTTTGCGTAGAGCAAACCACGGTCCCCAAAGGGGTTGATAAGTCACCGAGTCACGGAGAAAACCAATTAAAAAAAGCTCCGTGTCTTTGTGTCTCCGTGGTGAAAAATTCATTTTTCACCTACAACCCATCTCAGCCGTGCCTGCTCGATCTCTGGCGGCGAGACTCGAAACGGACCAAACCTGCCCTCTGCACTCACCGTCAATGATAGTGTTGCCAATGTGGTTTTCATCCCATCAGGTAATGAAACGATGGCAACCATGCGGCGGCTTCCCGCCAGCGGATATTTCGCATGTTCCGAATACCGCCAACAAAGTTTTGACTCTTGCAAACCTTCCACATGCACAACAGGAATCACACTGCCCAGATCGAACTTCGCTTCGGCTTTTGCAAGCGAGGCATCTGTTGTTCCAAACTTGAAATCGGGACCAATACCAAGCGTCACTGAATCATCGGTTGCAATGGTCTGTTCGCGCGGGAACGCATCAAAGACCACTGCTTTTTTATCTCCCTGTTTGCCGAGGGTCAGGCAAAAATCCGCTGAGGTCACTTTGATATTTCCGCGCGGGCTGAGCGTGAATGCGAGTTGTAAAAGATAAAAACGATTGCCGCCTACAGGCGGTTTCCAATTACCGCCCAACATTTCCCCGTCCGCCCATTGGAAAGGCTCTCCAATGCTGGCAGAGATTTCGTCCGCGCCGCGAGCATACGCCAGCGCTGGCTGTTCAAGCGCCCCTTCCCATAATGCTTTTGTCTCACGAAACTGAATATCCATATCGCCCTGCCTTTCCAGATAACGATTACGAGCTTCACATTATAGACTTTTCTTTTTTTGCTTCCGAAATCAATAGCCCTTTTATTATATGCTTGAAAACTTGATTTTGTATATATCTGTTTCGCAACAAATAATCGTCGAGGATTCTTGTCCACGCAGGGGAAGTCAGGCGCAAACACACTGATTCCGCCCTGCACGCTTGGCATGATATAAGCGTCGGTCCGCTTCGATGATATACCAGTCATAATCATGCTCATCCAAGTCTGGGATTGCAGAAAACACACCCAAACTCAACGTAACGCAATCGCCCACGTCAGAGTCAGCGTGCGGAATGGACAGATTTTGAATTCCCTTGCGTACCGCTTCAGCAATACGGCTGGCTTCTGTAATATCCGTATTCATCAGGACGATCGCAAACTCCTCCCCGCCATAACGGGAGATCAGGTCCGTGCTGCGACGACAGTGCTGTTTCAACTCTTGTGCCACTTGCACCAGGCATCGATCCCCATGAACATGCCCGTAATAATCATTGTATTTCTTGAAAAAATCGATATCCGCCATGATGAGCGCCAGTGGTTCTGCACGGCGGCGGCTTTCCGAAATGCCATAGGTCAGGTTTTCGCTAAACTTGCGTCGATTGGCCAAATTTGTCAGACCGTCAATATGCGCCAATTGATCGAGTTCCTGATTGGCGCCCCTTAACAATTCATCCATGCGCTCCCGCTGTAATAACAAAAAACTGCTTCCACTAATGATCATCAGCAAATAGGTTGAAAGAAAGGTCAGGTTCTGTGAAAATTCATTGGACATCAATTTGTAGTCAGCATGAAGAAAAGCGTTCGTACTGCGGACTAAAAGGATGAGGCAAGAGACCGTATAAATTGCACTGAGCGAATACCGTAAAACCGATTTCCTGGAATCACGCACAAAAAAGATCGTCACAGAAAGAAACATCAGGGCGGCAAAAGCAGACGATATGTAAACATACTCATTGGGTTGTTTTGCAAATGTCCAGAAAACAAAAATAAAGACAACAACGACTATCGCATAATACGTTTCCCAGCGCTTTCTCGGCTTCTCAACAGAAATGATTGCCAGAGCCTCCAGCGCAAAACCGATCAGAAGAAGCGAGTTTCCGAGATGAGCGGAAAGCACATCGGGGATTTTTCCGCGCATTGCGAGCAGCATCCAGGATATGCTTTGAAGCAGCTTGCCAGCCAGAAATTGACGATACGTGCGCTGGGCAATGAAATCACTTGAATATATGGCGAGCAAGCCAGCGGTGGCGAGGTTTCCAAAAAACAGAAAAAGCAAAACCGTGGTGATATCAATTTCAAAAGAGATCACCACGACCTCGCTTTATCACTGGATGGATATAACGCAACACTCAAGACATGATTTCTTCGATAATATGCACTTAAGGTAAACGTCAGTATAGGTCCCATTAGATTAAGCCAGACATACCTTTCATAAACAGATCGTCATGGAACAGCAGGCTGAACAGCTTCCATTTCCGTCACCTACCATGAGCACGCCATTGGGGTTGAAATTATAAACCTATCCCCACACATGAGTAACCCGGCATTCTTTTTATTGCATATAAAATTTCAAAAGCGCCATAAGAGATTATATTGCCATACTCATTATGGAAAGCCCTGCTATACTCCGTCAAATTTTTTCACCGAGGAATAAAATGACACAAATAAATGCCTTCGTCTTGAAAAACATTCGCACGTTCGAAATGATCGGGGTGATCATGCGGATTTTTAGTTTCAGCCTTGTAAGCTGGCTGGGACCAGCCAGTCCGTTCATGTTTGTGTGGATATTCAACACCATAGATGCGATCCTGCTTTCATGGTGTGCCATCCTAAAAAAGGATCAGGCATACTCGCTTCTAAATATTTTTTGGATTTTGGTGGGCGTGGTTGGAATTCTACGAGCGGGAAACTTGCTCCATTAAATTAAGCAACGCCTCTACGCCTTCCCCCGTTTTCGATGACGATACGCCTTTGCCAACCCACCCACAGATGTCTCACGATACAGCGAAGGCAGCGCCTGCCCCGTCTCACGCATGACAGAGACCACCTCATCATACGAGATGCGATGTCCGCCATCGGTGAAGAGAGCATAGTCGGCGCTGGCGAGTGCTTGTGCGGCGGCGAAGGCATTGCGCTCAATGCATGGAATTTGCACCAGCCCCGCCACGGGGTCACAAGTCAGGCCAAGGTTGTGCTCCAGTCCCATCTCGGCGGCGTATTCGATCTGGCGCGATGTGCCTCCCAGCAATTGCGCTGCCGCACCCGCTGCCATAGCGCAGGCAACTCCCACTTCTCCCTGGCAACCAACTTCGGCACCGGAGATTGAGGCGTTGTGTTTCGCCAAATTGCCGATCAGTCCCGCAGTCGCAAGCGCCCGCAGGATCGAATCATCCGAACACTTCAACACTTCCTGCAAATAACGCAGCACCGCAGGCACAATGCCGCACGAGCCGCAAGTGGGCGCGGTCACGATCTCGCCGCCGCAAGCGTTCTCTTCCGAGACCGCCAGCGCATACGCAGAGACCAGGCCCGCGCGTTGAAGCACCTGCCCCGAAAGCATGGTCTTGCGATAAAACGACCACGACTTGCGCGCCAGCCCCAACCCACCGGGCAGCACACCCTCCGCATGCAAGCCGCGTTCGATGGCCGCCTGCATCACGTCCCACACTTTGCGCAGGTGATCCCAAATCTGTTTGCCCTCGCGTTCTTCCACATACTCCCACAACGCCTGTCCCGTCAATTTGCATTGGTCGAGGATCTCATACATTTTGTTCAGGTCATACACTTGCTGCGGAATAGGCAGGCTGCCCTCGTCACGCAACGCGCCGCCGCCCACGCTGAACACTTCCCAACGCCCAAGCGCCTTGCCATCCGCATCCACTGCCGTAAAGCGCATCCCATTCGGATGAAAGGGCAATTCCTTCTCCGGCTTCCAGATCACTTCCAACGCGCCCGGCACAAAAACGCTTTTGAGCGCCGCATCGGTCAAATGTCCGCGCCCTGTGGCCGCCAGACTTCCATAAAGTTTTACGCGATACCCCGCCGCCGATGGATACCGCTCGCAAAAAATTTCCGCCGCACGCCGCGGTCCCATGGTATGGCTGCTCGACGGCCCCACGCCGATCCGATAAAGTTCCTGAATGGATTCCATACTACTCCTGCACAAAATGGATATAACCCTGCGCCTCAGACTTAACTGTAAGCTGCTCCCCGCTGCGGACAAAGTTAGCCACTCTGGGAATTAAAGCTCCTGCTCAGCATCATCTTGTGCCTGCAGCCCGGTCACAAAATAATAACCTGCATCCAATTCTTCCACCATTTGCGGGAGCAATTCCAGTATCGTTTCTTCATAGACCGACTTCTTCCAATGCGCCTTTAATACAGCACGAGCCTCCTCATTGACGTGAACAGTATCATCCTCGTCAATCAAAAGCATGGCAACATGATTATCCCGCTCGGTAACCACAAAGAAAAGGTCATCCCCATCCTCCTTCTTCGACTTCATGAATTCATCCAGCTGATCTAACAGCTCTTCTTCAAAAAGCGCTTTTGACATCACCCCATTGTTGAGTAATGCTCTAACAAGATATTTTTCCGTAGTCAATTTGCTCATATGAACTCCAGATTCGTTTTTTGTCAGTATACAACAAAACAAACCGATAACATGCTCATTGTGACGTTCCTTCCCCACATTGACAAATCGCATCACAATATCTATTCATTATGTTCAAAGAAAGCTTATATGAATTTCCCCGCCAAGCCGTTGAATTTTGCTGATAAAAGCAAAACTCAACGGCCTTTTACATCATTTATTATCCATATACTACGGAGCGTTCATTTTCTCGATCAACAAGGGTGAGAGTTTGGAATCAATAAAGACGAGGCGGGCCACGCCGGGGATGTCATACTCGCCGCCGCTGTTGGAGAAGAAGATGACAGCGCGATCCGTTTCAGGGTTGAAATAGACGAGGGTGCTGATGCCCGGGTCACCGCCTGTGTGGAGGTAGGATTCTCCGTCAAAGTGCCAGGCCAGGCCCACAGCGGCGGGTGATTCGATGCCAGGGAAATTTTTCAGCGCAAGCATCTCTTTCACAGTCTCAGGTTTGAGAAACTGTTCGCCCTCAAAAGTCCTGCCTTCGTTGACGAACACAGAAAGAAAACGGGCATACTCATTGACACTGGTCTTCAACGTGCCATCAGGATAGGTTGGATACCCGTAAAACCCAATGACTCTGGGTTGGCGGGTCAAGTCATTGTATCCATAAGGGATGGCCATCAGGCTTGTATCCACATCCTTGAAAAGCCAGGCGCTTTGCTCCATGCCGAGCGGTTCAAAAATGGCCTGCCTGCAGTATTCATTAAAAGGCATGCCGCTGATCTGTTCCACAAGATAACCGATCAAGCCATAGCCCGTGTTGGAGTAAAAGTAAACCGCGCCCGGCGCCTCTTTGAGAAAATTCTCTTCGGTGTCGTACCATTCCCCATCGACACCTAGATAATCTTTCATTTGAAATTCAAGTGAGATGGGAGAATCAGGCAGGACGGGAGTTTTCTTCAACGTATAAAACCTGTCGTAGGCGCTGCTATCGATGATGCTCGAAGTGTGCGATAACAACATGCGGAACGTGATGGGTGTATCGGTATAAGTTGGGTTGCGGATATCAAAAGGCAGATAGTCATTGATATCATCATCCAGCCCGAACTTGCCCTGCTCATACAGAGTCATCAATGCGGTGGCGGTTACAGTTTTTGAAACAGATGCGACGGTGAAAAGCGTATCTGGATTCACGCTGCGGCCTGATTCCACATCGGCGAAGCCATACCCCTTTGCAGATTCGACCTGCCCATCGCGGACAAAAAGGATTGCCGCGCCAGACATCTTGGCATCCTGCAGGTCCTGCGTAACGGCGGCTTCAAACTCAGCGGGACGCGAACGGTAGAGCAGGTGCAGGTCGGTATAGAAAAAGAAAACGATACTGGCGATAAGCACGAAAAGCAAACCTGTCAGCCAGGGGTGGGATTTGATCCATTTCATGTAAGAGTCCTTTTTTTCGAATTACTTGTTCACGCAGCACAAATGCGTCGGCTGCGATAAATCGTCAGAAAACAGAAGCAGCAAAAAGCGCGTCACATGGACGCGCTTTTTTAGTCATCGTCCACAGTTAGGGGTCAATCGTCGGTATCTCTATAATCCGCATCTTCGAGCACGCTTCCATACGGATAGACAGGCCGCCCCAGTTTACCATCGCCTTGATAAATTCCTGAAAAAAGCGGATGAATGCAAAGCTCATCGTCCTGACTCAGCGACAGTTGATGCTGGACCGTGTATTCGAAATTACCCTTGATATACAGATCGGAATCCTTGCCGGGAATCACTCTGCCGACAGCACCGATCTCGAGCAGCATTCTTTGAAAATCGAAAAGGCTGTCGCTGCCAAAGACCGCTTTCCCATGGCGGGTAAAAACGCGGTGCAGGTCGCCCATTGTAAATTTATGTCCCAGTTCGGGGAGGCAGCGTCTGCAAGTTTCCTCGGCGGTCGGGTAGATCAATTTGAACGCCACAAAAACCTCCTTGACGATCAATTCCTCCACCTGGCGAATACCGTTGATGATGCGTTCCTTCGGGATCGGAAACGGATTCAATGACTGTGTAAGCCCGGTCTTCCTGAAGATGGAATTCAACAACATCAGGAAATGACGCGGCAACAACTGGGTATGCCTGAGGATGTACGACATCGTATCTTCCTGAAAACCACCCTGATTCTCGATCTTTTCAGGCAGCACCAACTGAAACAAACGCAATGCATCGGCCCTATTGGAAACATTCAATGGATACAACGTGCGTAAAAGATCAGGATAATATAAATCGAGATAGAACCCCAGCCTTCTCGCACCGATGAAGATCAACTCACTGGCTGTCCATTGCAGGCGGAGGGCACGGCGAAAATCCTTGTTGGGGTTGGAAGAAATTCTGGTAAAGCGGTGATAGACCTCGGCGGGCAAACAAAAACGGATATCCACCAGATCACGCGGCTTGTTCATTGAGCCGACCAGTTTTAGGAGTCCCTGAAGCGAGTGCGCCACTGAATCGATATCGAGTTGGAAATCATCGAGCGAATCCATCAGGATGACGAATGAGATATTGGAGCGTTCAAAGCTGCTCAACACAATCGACTTGGCATAATCAAAGCTAAATCGATCCAGTCCGCGCAGAATATCGGCCGCCCCGCGGCTGGGATTCTTGTCCATTGCATTGTCGAGCATGTTGGTAAGGTCGATAAAAAGACCGTCGATGTCATCTGTTCCACGCACATCCAGTTTTTCCAGATACGCGTTCACGACATACAGGTCATCGGAGGAAAGCAGGGAATGTTTTCGCACTTCGGCGAACACGCCCACCCACAGGATCATCTCCCAAAGTTCTGAGACCATCTCCGGGAAGAATGCATCCTTCGTGGCCTTTTGCACCACCTTGGCCATATGCCCCAGCACACGTGCGGTGCGGATCTCGGTGTAATGCTTGTACGCCTTGTCGAAAAAGACACTGCGCAGGTAATAGGTCTTCCCCGAGCCCCTGCGCCCGATGATGATGGACGGCCTGTTGCGAAGGTTTTTGTAGATCCGATTTTGTTGTTCAAATAACAAACGCAGCGCGTCAATATCGTTTGAGTCGATATCGGTCGAATCAATGGGGCCAAACGGTTCATCTTTTGTGATATAGGGGCGCACTGTGTCCATGCTTGGTTTTCCTCCACAACAGGGTGAAAGCTCTCGGCGAAATTATACAGTCAAACAGTCATTTGCGACGGCTGGAGGGACAACCCACGCTCAGAAAGCAAATCGGGTGAAGCTCGAAAGCCTCACCCGATCCATTTCCCAACTGGTTTTATTTTTTACCCCACGTACTCACACCATGCTTCATATTGTGGAAGTTTTCCGCGAATGGCTTCATGGTAAACATCCTGAATCTGCTTTGTCACAGGACCAGTCTTGCCATTGCCGATCGTGCGGAAGTCGATCTCGCTCAAACCGATGCACTCGGCAGCAGTTCCGCAGACGAAGACCTCATCGGCAATATAAAGCTGATCGCGAGAGATCGGCTGCTCCAAAATGCGATAGCCCATATCCTTGGCGATCGTGTGGATCGAGTGGCGGGTCACACCTTCCAACACAGGCGCAGTGGACGGCGTCACGATCTTGCCGTGGCGAACCATGAACAGGTTCTCACCAGTACACTCAGCCACATATCCCTGCGGATCGAGCATGATCGCCTCTTGGAAACCAAGGCGCTCCGACTCGGTCTTGGCGAGGAAACTGTTTGCGTAGTTCCCTGAAACTTTTGCTTTGGTCATCAACACATTCGGGTGATGACGCGTGAACGATGAAATGTTCGCGCGGATTCCTTTTGCGCGCGCTTCTTCACCGAGATAGTTGCCCCATTCCCATGCAGCAATCGCCAGGGATGCCTTGCCATAATCCACATTCAGATTCCAGCCGCCGCCATCCAGATACAAAAGTGGACGAATATAGCAATCCTTGAATCCATTGACTTTCACGGTCTGCTTGACCGCATCAACGATCTGTTCAGTTGTCCAGGGCAGATCTCGAAATCCGAATACACGTGCAGAATCCAATAAACGCTCAGCGTGATCTGTCAAACGAAAAACCGCGGGACCCTTCGGTGTATCGTACGCGCGAATTCCTTCAAACACAGCCGCGCCATAATGCAGTGCAGGCGTGAGAAAATGAAGAGTCGCTTTTTCGAACGGCACCATTTCACCGTTCATCCAGATGAATTTCGATTCCATGCCCATAGCTCAATCTCCTTATAATTTTTTGATAATTTCATCCGCCATCTGGCGGGTCGTTAATTTGCCACCGATGTCGGCAGTGCGCGCGCCTTCGGTGATGGTTTCATCCACAGCTTTTTCGATCGCCGCGGCTTCAGCTTCCAACTTCAATGAATGACGCAGAAGCATTGCCGTTGAAAGAATTGTTCCAGTCGGATTTGCGATTCCTTTGCCTGCGATATCTGGAGCAGACCCGTGGATCGGTTCGTACAACCCGACAGTTGATTCTCCCAAACTGGCAGAGGGCAACATCCCCATCGATCCTGCCAAAACCGACGCCTCGTCCGTGAGAATGTCGCCGAACATATTCTCAGTGACGATCACATCCATCCACGCGGGACCAGTTATCAGCTTCATTGAGGCGGTATCCACGAGCATGTGATCGAGTTCCACATCCTTATTATCCGCACCCACTTTGGTTGCGATCTGACGCCACAGCCGCGATGATTCCAACACGTTGGCTTTATCCACCGAAGTGACTTTTTTCTTGCGGCCTTTCGCAAGTTTGAAAGCCAGTTCCATCACACGGCGGACTTCATAATCGTAATACTCAAGCGTATCCACAGCACGTTCGCGGCCATCTTTGATGTCGCGTCCCTTGGGCCAGCCGAAGTACAGGCCGCCCGTGAGTTCGCGCACCACGAGAATATCCACGCCTTGCAATTTCTCAGGCTTGAGCGGAGACCACTCCATCAACGCAGGGTGGACTTTGACAGGGCGCAGATTTGCGAACACGCCGAGACCTTTGCGAAGCGCGAGCAATCCG
Source organism: Candidatus Villigracilis affinis (assembly GCA_016718275.1). Classification (GTDB taxonomy): domain Bacteria; phylum Chloroflexota; class Anaerolineae; order Anaerolineales; family Villigracilaceae; genus Villigracilis; species Villigracilis affinis. The sequence continues at coordinate 269,196 of JADKEA010000021.1, read as the reverse complement.
CGCTCGGGGCGGTCTTTGGCGGCGGGGTCATCCCACTTGGGGCCACCCACCGCGCCGAGCAAAACCGCATCCGCAGATTGGCAATCGGCGAGGGTTTCATCCGTGAGCGATGAACCATATTTATCAATGGAACAGCCGCCCATCAAACGTTCTTTGTATTCAAATGTGTGCTTGTATTTGCTGGCAATCACATCCAGCACGCGCACGGCTTCACCGACCACTTCGGGTCCAATGCCGTCGCCAGGGAGGAGGGTAATCTTTGCTTGCATGAATAATTCCTTGTTTTGTGACCATGGACGATGGACAACGGACCACAAAAAATGGTCAATGGTCTATCGTCCGTTGTCAGAATTTAGTGAGCCACCATCAGCCCATATTCCACAAGAATCCGCCAGGGCGCGCCATGAGGCTTCGATGATGTTTGCGCTTGCGCCGACGGTGCTCCAGCGGCTGGTGGTGTTGCGGGTATCGATCAACACGCGGGTGATGGCTTCGGTGCCGTGATCTGAATCCAGAATACGGACTTTGTAATCAGAAAGATGAAAATTCGCGATCTGCGGATAATACCCGACAAGGGCTTTTCGCAACGCAAGGTCAAGCGCGTTGACGGGGCCATTGCCTTCTGCAGCGGTATGCAGCACTTCACCCTGCACACGGACCTTGACCATTGCTTCCGCAAAGATACCGCGTCCCTGACGATGCTCGACGTTGACAAAAAAGTCAATGAGTTCAAAAGGCGGTTTGTAGCCGTATTCCTGCCGCTTCAACATGATGGTGACGGAAGCTTCTGCCGCTTCAAAGGAGAAGCCGCGCGACTCAAGTTCCTTGATCTCGTTGAGGATTGGAACAACTTCGGTGCCATCCACTTCCACGCCGTGTTCTTCGGCTTTGCTGAGGAGGTTGCCGCGGCCTGAAAGGTCGGAGACGACCACGCGCATTTTGTTGCCGACCTTTTCAGGTTCCACATGTTGATAGGATTGCGCGCTGCGTCTCATGGCTGCAACGTGCACGCCGCCTTTGTGTGCAAAAGCAGATTTGCCAACAAAAGGCAAATGTTCATCAGGTGTGATGTTCGCCACTTCCGCCACAAAATGAGAGAGGTCGTATAAGTGCTCAAGTTTTCCTGCGGGCAAACATTGATAGCCCATCTTGAGTTCGAGGTCTGCCATGATGGAGATCAAATTGGCATTGCCGCAACGCTCCCCCACTCCGTTGATCGTGCCTTGCACCTGAATTGCACCTTCACGCACCGCCATCAACGAATTGATCACGGCACAGTCGCCATCATTATGGGTATGGATTCCAAATGGATGCGCAAGCACAAGCTTAAGGTCACGCACGATGCTTTCCACTTCCCACGGCAAGGTACCACCGTTGGTGTCGCACAGGACGACTGTCTCTGCACCGCCGCGGACTGCGGCTTTCAATGTTTCAAGAGCGTAAACCGAATCTGCTTTGTAGCCGTCAAAGAAATGCTCGGCATCGTAAATGACACGTTTGCCATTGGCTTTGAGATAGGCAACTGACTGCTCGATGATGCGCAGGTTATCTTCATTCGTGGTCAGCAAAACTTCCTTGACATGCAATGTCCATGTCTTGCCGAAAATGGTGCAGACGGGTGTTTTCGAATCAAGCAGGGCTTTGATGTTGGCATCGTCTTCGGGGCCGCCTTTGACGCGGCAGGTGGAACCGAACGCAGTAATAAGCGCATGTTTCCACTGCATGTCGCGGGCACGTTCAAAGAACTCAACGTCTTTGGGATTGGAACCAGGCCAGCCGCCTTCGATGAAGGCAACGCCAAGATCATCCAGTTTTTGCGCAACGCGGACTTTATCGTTCGCCGAAAGATTGAAGCCTTCGGATTGTGTCCCGTCGCGGAGGGTGGTGTCGTAGATTTGGATTTGCTGCATAGGTATCTTATCTGACGATGAACGATAGACCATCGACCACGTTGTCCATCGTCTGTGGTCTATGGTCGGCTTTCGTATGCCGCGATCTGATTCTCAAAACCCATGATGTAGCCGAGTTCATCCACGCCGTTCAACAAACAAGTTTTATTGAACGGGTCGATCGGGAAGTTGACCGAGCCCCCAGGGTAGGACAATGTCTGGGTGGCCAGATCAACTGTCAGTTCGGCACGAGGCGCTTCTTCCACAAGCTCGAAGAGCATCTTGTGAGTCGCGTCATCCACGATGATGGGGATCAATCCATTCTTCAAAGAATTGTTGCGGAAGATGTCTGCGAAGGATGTGCTGATGACAGCGCGGAAGCCGTAGGCAGTGAGCGCCCAGGGAGCGTGCTCGCGGCTCGAACCGCACCCGAAGTTGTCACCCGCCAATAGAATTTGGCAGCCAGCTGATTCAGGTTTGTTGATGATGAAATCCTTGTTGGGAGATTTATCATCGTTGTAGCGCCAGTTGAAGAAGAGCGCATCGGCGAGGCCGTTCTTGTCGGTGACTTTCAAAAATTGCGCGGGGATGATCTGATCCGTGTCAATGTCATTGACGGGAACAGGCATGACGCGGGAAGTAAGGGTTGTAAAGTTTGCCATGGTACTCCAAATGATGAATGATGAATTCAGAATGATGAATTTTTTATTCTGCATTCATCATTTTGCATTCTGCATTAAGAAATTGTGCGCGGATCAGTGACCACGCCGCTGATGGCAGTTGCCGCAGCAGTGATGGGACTCGCAAGGAAGGTGCGTCCGCCTTTGCCCTGACGACCTTCAAAGTTACGGTTGCTGGTTGAAACGGCGTATTGACCAGGCTTCAATTCATCACCGTTCATCGCAATACACATGCTGCAGCCTGCTTCGCGCCATTCTGCGCCAGCATCTTTGAATATCTTATCGAGGCCTTCCTGCTCGGCTTGCTTCTTCACATCCTGTGAACCGGGAACAACCATGACACGGGTGCTTTCAGAAACTTTGCGTCCCTTGAGCATGGCAGCAGCGAGGCGCAGATCGGAGATGCGCGAGTTGGTGCAGGAGCCGATGAAGACCACGTCCACTTTTTTGCCGAGGAGGGATTGACCCGGCTGTAAGCCCATGTAATTCAATGCTTTTTCAAACGCGGCTTTTTGGGAAGGTTCAGTGAATGATTCGGTGGTGGGGACACGAGCTGTGATCTTCATGCCCATGCCGGGGTTCGTGCCGTAGGTGATCATCGGTTCGAGTTCAGCGGCGTTGATGGTGATGGTCTTGTCGTAGACGGCGCCTTCGTCACTGGGCAATGTTTTCCAGTAGGCAACGGCCTTGTCCCATTCTTCACCTTGGGGAGCGAACTCGCGGCCTTTGAGATATTCAAAGGTCACTTCATCGGGGGCGATCATGCCTGCGCGTGCGCCGCCTTCAATGGACATGTTGCAGATGGTCATGCGCTGTTCCATGCTCAGGCTGCGGATGGCTTCGCCTGTGTACTCGAAGACATGTCCCGTTCCCCCACCGACGCCGATGCGAGCGATGAGCGCGAGGATGATGTCTTTGGCGGAAACGCCTTCGGCAAGTTTGCCTTCCACGCGGACTTCGTACGTCTTGGGCTTCTTCTGCAAGAGACATTGAGTCGCGAGGACATGTTCCACTTCGGAGGTGCCAATGCCAAACGCAAGTGCGCCGAATGCGCCATGCGTGGCGGTGTGACTGTCGCCGCAGACGATGGTCATGCCTGGCTGAGTGCGTCCGAGTTCGGGGCCAATCACGTGGACAATGCCGCGGTGCGGGCTGGTCATGCCGTGCAAGGTAATTCCGAATTCAGCGGCGTTGGTTTCCATCTGCTTGATCTGCGCGGCGGCCATTGCATCTGCGATGGGAACGTCAACGGGCGTGGTCGGGATGGAATGATCCATCGTGGCGAGGGTTTTATCGGGGCGGCGGACTTTGAGTCCGCGCTGGCGCAGGCCCGTGAAGGCTTGCGGAGATGTGACTTCATGCACGAGGTGCAGGTCAATGTAGAGAACGGCGGGAGATTCAGGCTGTTCTGCAACAACGTGCGAGTCCCAGATTTTTTGAAAGAGTGTTTTAGCCATAAGATTTTTTTGAACCACTAAGCACTCAAAGAACACCAAGAAAAACTATTTATATTTCTTCGCGACCTTGGCGATCTTTGCGGTTAATTGGTTTTAACCTTCAGTGGAGTCCTCTGCTTCTTGAGCAGAATCAGGTTCGGGGGCGGAAAGAAACGCACTTGTATCCCATCCAGAGGGGATGGTTTGTGGTTCAGGAAATGGATCTCTTTCTTCATATTGAGTGGTCATTTTATTTTTTTCCTTTTATCCGAGCATGACGCCGAAATCGTTCTGTACTTTTTCGGTGCCTTCGGTCTGGGCAATGATCAATTTATTGAGCGCATTAATATAAGCCTTGGCACTGGCGACGATGATGTCTGTATCCGCGCCATGGCCGCCGTAAATGCGGACATATTCAACTTCGCTTTGCGGGTCCATGGTGGTGGAGCTGCTTTCGCTTTGAATGCGGACGGTCACTTCGCCGAGCGCGTCGATGCCTTCGGTGATGGCATGGATGTTGAACTCAAGCAACGTGCAAGGCACGTTAACGATCTGGTCAATGGCCTTGTAAGTCGCATCCACGGGACCTGTACCGATTGCCGCAACAGTATGGATAATTCCATCGGGACCGCGCAAACGGACAGTTGCCGTGGGCATACCCATCGTGCCGCTGGTGACCTGCATTCCATTGAGCAGATACACATCGCGTGGTTTATAGAATTCGTCGGCGATCACGGCTTCGAGATCAAGATCGGTGATGACTTTCTTGCGGTCGGCCAGTTCCTTGAAACGCGCAAAGGCTTTATCGAGTTCGACTTCGTCGAGGGAATGTCCCATTTCAGCAAGGCGGTTTCGCAACGCATGACGGCCTGAATGCTTGCCCAACACCAGCTTGGTTTGATTCACGCCGACATCTTCAGGGCGCATGATCTCATAAGTGGTTTGGTGCTTGAGCATTCCATCCTGATGAATGCCTGCTTCATGCGCGAACGCATTCGCGCCGACGATGGCCTTGTTCGGCTGCACAACCATACCCGTGTAATTGCTGACCAGTTTGCTGATGCGTGAAATCTGCTGAGTCTCAATCCCTGTTTCAAGTTGAAAAACAGGATGGCGTGTCTTCAAAGCCATGACAACTTCTTCCAGTGACGTATTGCCTGCGCGTTCGCCAATGCCATTGATGGTCACTTCAGCCTGACGCGCGCCCGCTTGAATCCCTGCGAGCGTGTTTGCGGTTGCAAGTCCGAGGTCATCGTGGCAATGCACAGACACCGTAATACCTTCGTGCATGCCTGGCGTGTGCTTGATGATGCCGTCGATCAATTTATAAAATTCATCAGGCGTGGTGTAACCAACCGTATCGGGAATGTTCAATGTGGTGGCACCAGATTTGATGGCTTCGCCCAAAACAACATACAAAAATTCAGGATCGGAACGGCCAGCATCTTCAGGTGAGAATTCCACATCCATACACAGTGTCTTTGCATACGCAACCATTTCGGACACACGCTGAACCACTTCCTCGGGATCCATCTTCAACTTATGCTTCATGTGGATCGCGGACGTGGCAAGGAAAGTGTGAATGCGCGGCTTCTTCGCACCTTGAACAGCTTCCCATGCTTTATCGATGTCGGCCTTATTTGCGCGCGCCAATCCAGCGATGACAGGGACTTTCGCATCGGGACTACCCGTGGGCGGATTGCCAATTTCAAGAGCGATCCGCCTGACAGCTTCGAGGTCGTCAGGCGATGCGGCGGGGAATCCCGCTTCGATGATGTCCACGCCGAGACGGGCAAGATTATGCGCCACTTCCAGTTTCTCAGCCGAGGTCATCGTTGCGCCCGGGGATTGTTCACCATCGCGCAAGGTTGTGTCGAAAATCTTTACATAGTTATTCATAAGCTTGTCTCCAAATCACAGGTCGGTTGGTCGTTCGTCAAATAGTCGAACAGTCAACACACATGACCATAAGACTAACCGACTACAGGACTATAAGACTACTTCTGCCAATTTTCAGGGCGTAATGAACGTACCGCCGCGCCAGCGCGCCACATTTCGGAATCGCGGAAAGCGGCAAGTTCCTTTTCAAGTTGTTCACGATAATCTGGGCGGCTGTTGGCTTCGAGGGTGATACGTGCTTCATTGCCGCTGACGACGGATTCATACAGCGCATCGAACACAGGCGCAACCGCATCGCGGAAGCGGGGATGCCAATCGAGCGCGCCGCGCTGGGCGGTGGTGGAGCAGTTGGCATACATAAAGTCCATGCCGTTCTCACCCACAAGGCGGATGAGCGACTGGGTAAGTTCTTCCACAGTTTCGTTGAAAGCTTCACTGGGGGAATGTCCATGCTTGCGAAGGACGTTGTACTGGGCTTCCATCACACCAGAGAGAGCGCCGATGAGAATGCCGCGTTCACCAGTCAAGTCGCTGTACACTTCATTTCTGAAATCGGTCTTGAATAAATAACCAGCGCCGATGGCGATGCCCAATGCAATGGTGCGCTCGGCTGCACGGCCTGTGTGGTCCTGATGCACAGCATAACTGGCATTGATACCGCTGCCTGCGAGGAAGTTACGGCGGACGCTGGTGCCTGATCCCTTGGGTGCCACCAAAGCCACATCCACATGTGGAGGAGGAATGACACCGGTGTCATCCTTATATGTAACAGAGAAACCGTGTGAGAAGTACAGCATGTCACCTTCGTTTAAGCATTCCACGATCTTGGGCCACAGCGAGCGTTGACCAGCATCGGACAAAAGGTATTGGATGACGGTCCCTTTTTCTGCGGCTTCTTCAACATTGAACAGGGTCTTGCCGGGAACCCAGCCATCCGCGACAGCCTTATCCCAATTGGGTGTGCCTTCGCGCTGACCGACGATGACGTTAATGCCGTTATCGCGCATGTTCATAGCCTGTGCAGGTCCCTGCACGCCATAGCCAACGACAGCCACAACTTCATTCTTCAACACTTCACGCGCTTTTTCCAAAGAAAACTCGTCGCGAGTCACTACTTCTTCTTCAACACCACCAAAATTGATTCTTGCCATGATAAAAATTCTCCTGTTTGTTTTTATTTTGAGTTTCTATTTTTTGAATTTAAGATGAAAGCTGGAAGGGAAATAGGCAGAAAAGTATTTTATTCATCCTTTATCCTTCAGCATTCATCCTTTTCTTTACGGCGTCATTTCTGCCAGTTCAGATACATCTTCGAAGCGATGGCCATTCACACCGGGGACGCGGCGCACACCATCGTTAACACCGCGGGTCATTGCAACCTGTCCCGTGCGGACCATTTCCACGATGCCGAGCGGACGCAGCAGCTCGATCATGCCTTCGATCTTGTCTTCGGTGCCTGTGATCTCGACGATGACCGAATCGGTCGCCACATCCACGATGCGGGCGCGGAAAATGTCAGCGAGGCCGTTGACTTCGGCGCGTTTTTCGGGGCCGACCTTTACCTTGATCAGAGCCAGATCACGGGTTACCGAAGGTTGACGCGTGACGTCCTGCACGTCGATCACGTTGACGAGCTTATACAGATTTGCTTCGATCTTGTGCGCATCCATATCGCCGTTGGGACAATCCACGACCACGGTCATGCGTGAAACTTCAGGGTCTTCCGTGCGCCCCACCGCGAGCGATTCAATATTGAAATTGCGGCGGCGAAACAGCGATGCTACGCGGTTCAACACGCCGGGTCTGTTTTCTACTAATGCTATAAAAGTGTAGTTCATTTGATTCTCCTTCTTCATTGCGAGGTTGCTTCGTCGGGACACTTGCCCAGTACGCAAGTGCTGGGAGAGCACCCTCCTCGCAACGACGTTATACTTTTGCTGGTCTCTGTATCATTTGATCCAGCGCCGCCCCTGCGGGAACCATCGGGTACACCGCGTCTTCCATTTCAACGCGGAATTCGAGCACGACGGGGCCCTTGGTCTTACGTGCCCATTCGATGGCCTCGTCCACTTCTTCGCGTTTGGTCACGCGTCTCGCGGGGACACCATGCGCGTCGGCAAGTTTTACAAAATCGGGGGCGAGCATGTTCACGGCAGAGTAACGCTTCTCAAAGAAGAACTCCTGCCACTGGCGCACCATGCCGAGGAAACTGTTGTTCATGATGGCGACTTTCACATTCGCGCCTTCCTGAACGGCGGTGGTTAATTCTGCGGCTGTCATTTGGAAACCGCCATCACCAGCGATTGCCCAGATCTCCTGATCCTTTGCCGCAAACCAGGCACCGATCGCAGCGGGCAGGCCAAAGCCCATGGTGCCCGCGCCGCCCGAGGTCAGCCAGCGATTCGGTTTATCGAGTTGATAATATTGCGCGGTCCACATTTGGTGCTGACCCACGTCGGTAGTGACGATTGCGCCGCCGCCTGTCGCCTTCCAAATATCGCCGATGAGATGAGCCACGTACAATTTGCCGTCGTCCTCCCAATTCATAATACTGCGTGAATCGGCTTCGGTCTTCCAGGCGTTGATCTCCTTCTTCCATTCCTCATGGTCGTATTCATCAACCAGCGGAATGAGATCAGACAACACGGTCTTCAGGTCGCCCACGAGCGGAACATCCACCGCCACGTTCTTGTGCACTTCCGAGGGGTCGATCTCGATGTGGATCTTCTTTGCGCGCGGCGCATATGTCTTCAACGTTCCCGTTACGCGGTCATCGAAACGCATTCCAAAGGCAAGGATCAAATCGGAGTTTTGGATTGCCAGGTTGGTATGGACTTCGCCATGCATCCCCATCATGCCGAGGCTCAGTTCATGCGAAGCAGGGAATGCACCCAAGCCGAGCAATGTGCTTGCCACCGGAGTCTGGGTCTTCACCGCGAACTGCATCAACGCTTCTTCAGCCTTGGACATCAAAACGCCATGTCCGCACAAAATGATCGGGCGCTGCGCCTTCTCGATCAACTTCACCGCTTCATCCAGTGAATCCTTTGGCGCATGTGACACAGGCTGATATCCGGGCAGTTTCACTTCTTCGGGATAAATGAATTCCGTTTGTTCAACCTGTGCATTCTTGCAAATGTCGATCAATACGGGGCCGGGACGTCCGCTGCGCGCAATGTAAAACGCTTCGCGCACCACTTCCGCGATCTCATCGGCACGCGTGACAAGATAGTTATGCTTCGTGATCGGCAATGTAATACCGGTCACATCCACTTCTTGAAACGCATCCCCACCGATCAAATGTGCAGCGACCTGCCCAGTGATGAACACAACGGGAACCGAATCCATCATCGCGGTTGCAATACCTGTGACCAGATTCGTTGCACCGGGTCCCGATGTGCCCATCGAAACGCCGACCTTGCCAGAAGCACGCGCATACCCATCGGCCATGTGCGCCCCGCCCTGCTCATGCCGCACCAGAACATGATGCACCGGATAACTGAGCATCGCATCGTAGATCGGCATGTTCGCCCCGCCCGGATACCCGAAGACCACTTCCACGCCTTCGCGCACCAAACACTCCCACAATATTTCTGCACCTGTCTTTTTCATTCGCTCTCCTTAGATAAACCCTAAAGGTCTTAAAGACCTTTAGGGTTTTGAGTTAACTTTCTAATATCGCACCCGTATCTGCGCTTGTCACAAAATACGAATATCGTTTTAACCATTTGGATGTCGTTGTGGATTTGAACTGGGGCAGCGCCTCAAGCCGACTCTGAATCTCCGCATCGCTCAACTTAACGTTGAGGCTGCGTGCCATTAAATCGATTTGGACAATGTCCCCGGCCTGGATCGCCGCAATCGGACCGCGCGCCGCAGCCTCGGGTGACACATGACCGATGCATGCGCCACGAGTCCCGCCGCTAAAGCGTCCATCGGTGATGAGCGCGACCTTGTCGCCAAGTCCCTGCCCCATGATGGCGGACGTGGGCGACAACATTTCCTGCATACCCGGTCCGCCCTTGGGGCCCTCGTAACGGACCACTACACAATCTCCAGCTTTGACCTTGCCAGCCAGAATCCCAGCCATGGCCTCATCCTGTGATTCAAAGATGACAGCAGGGCCTTCGAACTTCATCATAGCTTCACTCACACCGCCAACTTTTACAACAGCGCCCTTCGGAGCAAGGTTTCCAAACAAAATGGACAAGCCGCCGCGCTTGGAATGTGCATTGTCATATTTGCGAATTACATCTTCGTCTTTGATCTCACAACCCTGGATCGATTCCCCCAACGTCTTGCCTGTTACTGTCATGCGGTCAAAATGGAGCATTCCCGTTCCCCGCTGAACTTCGTTCAAAATGGCGGGGATCCCACCTGCGCGATGCACATCTTCCATATGCCATTTGCCCGCAGGGCTGACCTTGCAGATGTGAGGTACTTTATCCGCCACGGCATTGATGCGGGTCAGTGGATAGTCCACGCCTGCCTCGTTGGCTAATGCCAAAGTATGCAGCACCGTATTGGATGAGCCACCCATCGCCATGTCCAATGCGAAAGCATCGTCGATGGCTTCGGCAGTGACAATATCACGTGGCTTGATGTCCCGTTCGATCAGGGTCATCACCTGAGCGGCGGCTTGCTTCGCCAATGCCTCACGCTCGGGAGTCTTCGCCAGAGCGGATCCGTTATACGGCAGGGCCAAACCGAGCACTTCCATCAAACAGTTCATCGAATTCGCAGTGAACATGCCAGAACATGAACCGCAGGATGGACAGGCAAATTTTTCCAAAATGGACAAACGCTTTTCGTCGATCTTCCCCGCTGAAAATGCACCCACGCCTTCGAAGACAGAGATCAAGTCAATGGTCTCGCCATCGGGGGTCATTCCCGCCTTCATCGCGCCGCCAGAGACAAAAATGGTCGGCACGTTCACGCGCATGGCGGCCAATAGCATGCCTGGCACGATCTTGTCACAGTTCGGGATGCAGACCATTGCGTCGAATCGATGAGCTTCGATCATGGTCTCGACGCAGTCAGCAATCAGTTCACGCGAAGGAAGCGAGTACTTCATCCCCATGTGACCCATCGCAATACCATCATCCACACCGATGGTGTTGAACTCAAAAGGTACACCACCCGCCGCGCGGACGGCATCTTTTACCAACTTGCCGAATTCCTGCAAATGCACATGCCCGGGCACAACATCCACGTAAGAATTAACGATGGCAACGAAAGGCTTATTAAAATCCTCGTCCTTCAAACCCGTGGCGCGTAACAACGCACGGTGCGGCGCTTTCTCATAACCTTTTTTAACTGTATCTGAACGCATGGTGCTCCTTTTGAGACTCCCCTCTCCTCTCAGGAGAGGGTTGGGGGTGAGGTCAAGATAAAAAAAGAGCCGCCCGTGGTTAGGGCGGCTCTTCGTACTTACTCAGTGATTTACTTTGCTCTCACCGTTGCCATCCTAACCGAAAATAATCCTTTAATAATAAGGACTACAAGGACGACTACAATAAGGGAGAGGCTGAACAAAGATGGATTCATGGGCTTGTGATTTCGCCCGATTATAGGCAGATTCGGAAATAAGTCAAGGGGCTGGTGTAAGTTTCGGGTATGTCAATCGATTACATTTTGCAGAATTTGCGCCTCCTTTTTCAGACAGATTAATCTGAATTATTGCTGGCATTTTAGGCAAAAACGCACCATGCAAGATAAATACACATAATGAAAATAACCTCTTACATTTTTCTCTTGGAAGTATAATGACCGCATATGTCCATCCTTTCGAATAAACATATCCTGCTCGGTGTGACGGGTTCCATTGCGGGTTATAAGGCCGCCGACCTGGCTTCCAAACTTGCGCAGGCAGGCGCGGATGTGGATGTGATCTTAACCAACGCAGGGGAAAAATTCGTCACGCCGCTCACCTTTCAATCTGTCACTGGGCGCCGCGCATATACTGACAACGACCTGTGGGGCAACGAAGCACACGTCCTGCATGTCAGCTTTGGCAAAACGGCGGACCTGCTCGTCATTGCGCCGTGCACGGCCGATACGATCGCAAAGCTCGCGAATGGAATCGCAGACAATCTATTGACAGTTACCGCACTCGCAGCGACCTGTCCGCTGGTGATCGCGCCCGCGATGGACGGCGGCATGTTCGATCACCCCGCCACGCAGGACAATCTTGCAAAATTAAAAGAACGCGGTGCCATCATCGTTGGGCCTGCAGAAGGCCACCTCGCTTCGGGGTTGACTGGCACGGGCCGCATGGTGGAGCCTGCGGAAATACTCGGCCACATTCGCATTGTGTTGGGCAGAAAAGGAAAGCTCGCGGGCAAAAAAGTGGTTGTCACTGCGGGCGGGACTCAGGAAGCGCTTGACCCGGTGCGGGTCATCACCAATCATTCATCAGGCAAACAGGGATATGCCATCGCCCAGGCCGCGCTCGATTCTGGCGCGGACGTTTGCCTGGTCACTGCTCCGACAGCATTGACCGCCCCTGTGGGAGCGCGTGTCGTCAAAGTGAACAGCGCGGAAGAGATGCTCAAGGCCGTGTTGGCCGAGTCCGCCGATGCGTTGATCATGGCGGCGGCGGCGGCGGATTTCCGCCCGAAGAATGCAGCCAAAGATAAAATGAAGAAACGAGACGGGATTCCGCAGATTGAGCTTGAAGCGACACCCGATATTCTTAAAACAGTATCAGGCTCACCCGTCGACAAGAAGCGTTTTCAAGTCATGGTGGGGTTTGCGGCGGAGAGTCAAAATCTTCTTGAAAATGCCGCCGAGAAGTTGAAATCCAAAAAACTGGATTTCATTGTTGCGAACGATATCTCTGCCAGCGATGCGGGGTTTGCGGTGGAGACGAATCGAGTCACCATTCTGTTTGCGAACGGCGAACGGGAAAACCTGCCGTTGACAAGTAAAATGGAAGTGGCTGAAATCATTATCGAACACACATCACGGTTGCTGGAGTAAATATGCGCGTTTTAGTTATGTCGGACATTCATGCGAATTACACTGCCCTTGAAGCCGTATTGAAGGATGCCGGTCAGGTGGATGAAACCTGGTGCCTTGGCGATCTCGTTGGCTATGGCCCTGACCCGAACGCAGTGGTCGAAGAGATTCAGGATATTCCGAACCTCACCTGCCTGCTTGGCAACCATGACGTGGCTGCCATCGGAAAGATGCCGCTCGAGACCTTCAATGGAGATGCACGCCGCTCCCTGATCTATCATGAAAAAGTTTTATCTGCCAGCAACCTGGATTACATGCGTACACTTTCCTCGAATACAAAAGTGTGTGGTGATGCCACGCTCGCGCATGGAAGTCCACGCGACCCGTTGTGGGAATATATTTTGAATTCGTTTTCGGCGCAGCTCAATTTCGACCATTTCAACACGACGAGCTGTTTCGTCGGCCATTCGCACATTCAATGCTCATTCCTAATGGACGGCAATTCCAAACGCGTGACCCTCGGGCAGACAACCCCCAATGTGGTCGTGGAATTGCGTCCGAAGATCATTCTCAACCCGGGCTCGGTCGGCCAGCCGCGTGACCGTGATCCGCGCGCCGCATACGCCATTTACGACACCGAAGCACAGACATGGACTCCGCGCCGCGTCAGCTACAACATCCCCGAGGTGCAGGAACGCATCCGCTCGGCTGGGCTGCCTGAAAAACATGCCTTGCGCATCGCCGATGGGTGGTAGTACCGAAGATTGAGCGGCAAAACATGACGGGCAGGAACTTTCTCTCTATCATGTTCGTTCCTTGTGTAGAGAAATCGCCATAAGGTAAAAGGAGAAAAGATCATGAAAAAGATTTTGATATTCAGCATCATTGCCGCGGCATTGCTTGTCACCGCATGTGGCAGTAGCAGCAGCCCCGGAAGCCCCTGTCATGGATGTGTTGCCATCTTCCGGTGGCGCGCCCGCAGTTGAGCAGGACATGTTCGCGCCCGAGCCTGCATTCGAAGAAAGCACCTCGAACAGCGGTTCTGGTGCCTCAGCGGCAGCCATCGAGCGGATCGTCATCAAGAACGCTGACCTCGCCATTGTCGTTTCAGATGTACAGGGACGCATGGAAGCCATCCAGTCGATGGCTGAGGGAATGGGCGGATTTGTCGTTTCCTCCAATTTGTACCAAAGCTATACCAGCGATAACATTGAAGTGCCCGAAGCGACGATCACTGTCCGCGTGCCTGCCGAAAAGTTGACCGAGGCTCTGGATCAGATCAAAAAAGATGTGGTCGAAGTGCAGTCCGAGACCGTTTCAGGTCAGGATGTCACTGCCGAATACGTGGACCTGCAATCGAACCTGAAAAGCCTCGAAGCCACTGAAGAGCAATTGAACAAGATCCTCGAAGAAGCCACCACCACCGAAGACGTGGTCAACATCTTCAATCAGCTTACCTATTATCGCCAGCAGATCGAAGTGACCAAGGGCCAAATCAAATATTATGAAGAAGCCTCTGCGCTTTCTGCCATCAGCGTGCGCATCGTTGCCGAAGAGACCATCAAGCCGCTCGTCATCGGCAAGTGGGAGCCCAAGGGCGTGGCGCTCGAAGCGACGCAGGATCTGATCGACTTCTTCCAGGGCTTTTCCGAGTTCCTCATCCGCTTCATTATCTTCACACTGCCTGTTCTGCTCACCATCGGCTTCTTCCTTTATCTTTTGTTTATCGGCGCGCGGGCCATTTTCCGCAAGCTGCGTGGAAGCAAACCGAAGAAGGAACAAGCACAGGAAGTGGAAAAGAAGTAAGAAGTGAATTGTGAATAGTAAAAGAGAGACTGCTGAAAAGTGGTCTCTCTTTTTTGCTATAATCACTTCATGGAAAATTTAGCCCGCGAAGCACTCTCGCTTTTCAACGTCCGCCTGACGGGGAGACACATTCTGGCGCTAGCCACTTATGAACGTGAGCTTTTGGATTGGAATCAAAAATTCAACCTCACCGCCATTCGGGATGTGGAATCCATCCGCACCAAGCATTTTTTGGATTCACTTTCCTGTGTGCAGGCGTGGAAAGCCACTCCCCCGTATCGCCTCATTGACGTGGGAACGGGTGCCGGTTTCCCGGGCATTCCCTTGAAAATCATCTATCCCGCCATGCATTTGACCCTGGTCGAATCGGTCGGTAAGAAGGCCAAATTCTGTCAGCACATCGTGGATACCCTCGGGCTGGAAAATGTGAAGGTGATCCATTCGCGCGCGGAAGATATCGGTCAAAAAGCGGAGCATCGTGAAAGCTATGACTGGGCTGTAGCACGCGCAGTGGCAAACCTCAATGTTTTGAGCGAATACCTGCTCCCGCTGGTAAAGCTGGGCGGAATCGTACTTGCCCAAAAAGGTGAAAGCGGACCCGCCGAAGCGCAGTCCGCTGAAAAGGCGATGAAATTATTGGGTGGAAAATTAAAGCAGTTGATTCCCGTCAACCTGCCCGGCGTTGCCGATGACCGTTACCTTGTGCTCGTGGATAAGGTCGCTGCCACGCCGCCGAAATATCCGCGCAGTGCGGGGATGGCAGCGAAAACGCCGCTGTAATTCAACAAAACTGATAATTGATTCACAACCCATGCTGAATGGCGATGACCGCCGCCTGCGTTCTATCTGACACTCCCAATTTTTCCAAAATTGCGCTGACGTGATTCCGAACCGTTCCTTCAGATAAATGCAACTGGGCAGCAATATCGCTGTTGTTGATTCCTTTGGCGATCAGGCGCAGCACATCCAATTCACGCTCGGTGAGTTTATCTGTCAAGATGGAAGTGGGCTGTGTTTGCTTGCTGGCAACTTGATTTAATAATTTACCCGCAATGGCGGGGTCAACAAAGGATTTTCCTTCCATTGTCCCGCGAATGGCTTCGACGATCTTCTGGCGTGACGTATCCTTAAGCAGGTAGCCTGATGCGCCCGCGCGGATGGCATCAAAGACCCATTCATCGTCATCGTAGGTGGTCAACACGAGAATTTTGATTTGGGGGAATCTGGCGCGGATCTCACGCGTGGCTTCGATCCCGTTCATCATTGGCATTTTCAGGTCCATCAAAATGAGATCGGGTTGTTTTTGCGCGGCAAGTTCCACGGCTTCAGCGCCGTCTTGCGCGGAGCCGATGACCTGGAAATCCTTCTCGAGATTGAGAAGCATTTCCAGCCCATCGCGGATCACTGCCTGGTCGTCACAGAGGAGGATTTTCATGGTTGGATTCCCGACAATGGACAATAGACCGCAGACCGTTTTATCGTCCACCATCCACTGTCTACGATCTGCAGATTATATCGTCAGCACAACCTTCGTGCCTTTTCCTTTTTCACTTTCGATCTTCAATTTACCGCCTGCAAGTTCGGCGCGTTCGCGCATGCCGATGAGCCCAAAGTGACCTGTCGGTTCCTTCGAGCGCATATCAAAGCCAATGCCGTTATCGCGGATGGTCAAGGTGGTATGACCGTTGCTTTCGAGACGGATGGTGAATTTGTTAGCGCGCGAGTGATGAGTGATATTTTCAATGGCTTCCTGTGCGATTCGATAGAGGGTCTGCTCCACGTCTGGGCTGAGAGAAGGCATGGGATTTGGCAGAACCAGTTCAAGGTCCAGATGGAAGCGCGAGGCCGCAGATTCGGCGGCCTGTCGGATGGCGGGTCCCAATCCCATATCTTCCAAAGTCGATGAACGCAGGGCTTTGAGTGCGCGGCGGGTTTCATCCACACCGGTGCGAGTGGCCTCCAGCGATTTATCGAGGAATTCCTGTGCCTTCTTCGGTTCGATATCAAAATAGGCTTTGGCAGTTTCAAGCGAGACGGAAATGGCGGTGAGAGAATGTGCCAGCGTATCGTGCAGTTCGCGCGCGAGACGATTGCGTTCACGACTCACCGTCAACTGCTCCAGCGTCGACGCATAGTGCGAAAGATTGGCATTGGCTTGCCGTAAAGATTCCTGCTGTTCGCGCAGGCGTGTGACAAGCAGGTTGAGGAAGATACCTGTGGCTACAAACGTAATGGTGCGGATAATGGCAATGAAAATGAAAACATAAACGCTTTGGGAATTGATGACGCTGAACGCGATCAGGCCAAGCTCAAGCGCCGTGGTGGCCACACTGAAAAAGATGACATGTGGAAGTTGATATTCCCATGCGACCAGCGCCAGCGCAACAAACAGAACGGGCAACTGCCGCAGCGCCATGCCTTCCGCATTCGAAAGCGGACCCTGCGGGAAGCGCGGCACGACCAGGGTATTGATGATGATGGGCGTAGCCGAGATCATCAACACCAGAAGAGGGTAGAACGCGCCACCAAGCTGATCTTGCGGCCATTTCCAATACGTGAACAGAAGAAAGACAAAAGCAACCGCGCCATTGGCCGCATAGAAAAGAAAGACAGGCCAAAAACGCGCCCCCTGCGGCTGAAGCTGCGGATTCCCCAACGGGGGAAGTTGTTGACCGGGGATATCCTGCTGGAGCGGCGGGTTTTGCGTAATGGCTTGCTGGGCAAACGGGGTGTACAACACAACATCCATCATCAACATGGCGATCAGATAACCGATCCATATCCATGCGGCGACACGCAGAATGCGGGTTGAGTCGTTTTGGGCTTGCATAAGCAAATCTTATCATGAAGGCAGGCGCGCGCCCTGTGCGCGTCGTCATGATTCCCCCACATTTCCCATGACAGCTGTCATGGGTGGGGATGAAGAATTCACGGCTGCGGACGGCAAGTAATGACTGGCTTCACTCTCTCAATTTGGCGGAAAAATATAAGATTAGGATATCGAACAAAAGAACATCTTCGTTTATCAACGTTTATCTCTGATTAAAAGGAGTAAAGAATGGCCGCTTTATCTGACACGTCTTCAAACAAGGAAATCGAACGCTTCTCCCGTTTTCTGGCGGTGGGTGCGGTCGGCACTTTATTGGATTTCAGCCTGCTGACCCTGCTCAAACTGGCAGGCCTGCCGACTTTGCTGGCAAACAGCCTGTCCTTTACCGCGGGGCTGGTCAATAATTTCACATGGAATCGCCTTTGGACCTTCGGCGACGCCATTCAACCCGATTGGCGCAGACAACTTGTCCAATTCACAGCTGTGAGTCTGGTGGGGCTTGCACTGAACAACCTCATCGTGCTTTCGCTAGAAGGCATCTTCGGCACAATGCTCGGCCAACCCGATTGGGGCTACCTCCCTGCAAAGGTCATTGCTACGGGCGTGGTGGTCTTTTGGAATTATTTCGCCAATCGCATGTGGACTTTCAAGAAATAAGAAATTAACTCGGTGGTCACGCAAAGAGTTCGTAAAAGATTTTTCTTTACGAGTCTGGCGGTCTTTACGGTTCAAAAAAGGAGTAACAAATGACAACTGCAACCATCCCTGCCCAACCATCCTTCCTGAAGAAGAATCTTCTCCTCGGGATCACACCCGCCTTTCTGCTTGTGATCGTCATCATGGCGATCTCTTTCGGCGTACACATGGTCAACATCGAATCCATCGGCGATGCGAATTCATATTACACCGCCGCCGTGGAAGCCATGCTGAAAAGCTGGAGCAATTTCTTCTTCGTCGCCGCCGAGCCCGGCGGTTCGGTCACCGTGGATAAACCCCCGCTGGGGTTGTGGATCGAAGCGGTCTTCGCATTTTTCCTCGGCGTGAGCGGATTCAGCGTTTCACTGCCGAATATCCTCGCAGGCATATTCAGCATTCCGCTTTTGTACAGCATGGTCAAAAAATATGCGGGCGAACTCGCAGGCCTCATTGCCGCTTTCGTCATGGCCTTCACCCCCGTCTTCGTGGCCACCAACCGCAACAACACCATGGACGGCATGCTCGTCTTCTTTTTGCTCATGGCGGCCTGGGCTTTCATCAAAGCAACCGAAGATGGAAAACTCCGCTGGCTTTTGCTGGGCGGGTTCATTGTCGGCCTCGGTTTCAATATCAAAATGATGCAAGCTTTTCTGCCGCTCCCCGCATTCTACGCGCTGTATTTCTTCGGATCGAAAGAAGGCTGGCTCCGTAAAATCCTCAATCTTGGCATCGCCACAGTATTACTGCTCGCGGTTTCGTTCTCATGGGCAGTTGTTGTAGATTTGACCCCCGCTGACTCACGCCCATATATTGGATCAAGCGATAACAACACTGTCATGGGATTGATCTTCGGCCACAACGGAGTATCGCGCCTCGGAAACACTGGATTGGGAGGAAACGGCGGACCGCAAAATGGAACGCCTCCCACCGCGCCGCAAACTGATCAGTCCACCAATCAGGCGGCTCAGCCCCAGCAGAATCTTCGTCAAGGCCCGCCGCAGGAAGCCTTGGATGCCTGCTCCACATCTTCACAAGGCGATGCCTGCTCATTCACCACTCAAAACGGCAACACCGTAGATGGCTCCTGCATTACACCTCAAAACCTCGATGTCCTGGCCTGCGCTCCGCAAGGCATGTCACAGCAAAACGGACAGGCTCCCACAGGCAATGCTCAGACAACCAACGGCAATGTCAATAATCAAGGTCCGCCCCAAGCCGCATTGGATGCGTGCTCCACATCCACACAAGGCGACGCCTGCTCGTTCACTCTGCAAAACGGGAATACGATCAACGGCTCCTGCGTGACTCCACCTAACTCAAGTGAATTGGCTTGCGCTCCGCAGGGCATGAACCCTCAGCAAAATGGGCAGGGACCCGCTGGCGGGCCAGGCGGCAATGGCGGTACTCCTTTCAGCCAGGAGACAGGCACACCGGGCGTCTTCCGTTTCTTTACAAATCCGCTTTCAAAGCAAATGTCGTGGCTTCTGCCCTTCGCGTTGATCAGTGTGGTGCTGGCGCTTTTCGCGGGCAAGATCCGCCTGCCGCTTGAATCGGCGGTTCACAAAGCCCTCGTCATTTGGGGTGGATGGCTGCTGACCTGTGTGGTGTTCTTTAGCATGGTCTCAGGCATCTTCCACTCTTACTATGCCATCATGCTGGCCCCTGCCCTCGGCGCCATGGTGGGAATCGGCTTCGCTCAATTGTGGAGTTGGGGCAAAGACAAAAAATGGATCGGCGCAGTGCTTATCGGCGCATCTTTAATTACGCTGGCCTTCCAACTCTTCGCCTCGTATCAATACGGTGAACAATCATGGTGGATGCTTCTCGCTGTGATCCTGTTTGCGGTGGGAACCCTCTCGATGGTCGTTGTGAAGCGCGCCGCGTATCTCAGCCTGCTGGCTTCGATGCTGGTCATCCCCATCTATTGGACGATGATGACCGTCTCATCCAATGTGGATAAAAATTTACCCACCGCTTATACAGGAGGTAATCAGCAACAGGTCGGCCTTGCTTCGCCGCGTCCGCAGGATGATGGCGGACCGAACTCGAACGCAAACAGCGAAATGCTCGTTTATCTTCAGGCCAACACGCAGGATGTGAAATATCTGGCGGCAGTGCCTTCGTCACAGCAGGGCTCCACCTGGGTGATCCAAACGGGAAGACCAGTGCTGTATATGGGCGGCTTCGGCGGGCAGGATGATGTCGTCAGCGCAGAAGACCTTGCGGAGATGGTTGCCAACGGTGAATTGCGCTACGTGCTCTACGGTGATAACCGCGGGAACAAAGAAGACATTGCAAACTGGCTGGCAAGTTCGTGTTCGGTGGTCTCTGAATTCAGCAACCAGCAAAATGGACAGAATCAGGTTCAAGGTCCAGGTGGAGGCGGGCCGGGCAATCAATCCAACACGTTATATATGTGCAAGTAGTCTCAATAAAAAATAATTTTGGACATAGACGAACGCTGATTTTCGCTGATAAAGCAAAGTCAGCGTTTTCTATGTTTTTACGTCATTTTTCCCATGACACCTGTCATGCCTGTTGATGCAGGTATGCATGGACATTCGTTCAACATGATGATTTTACACACTCATTACATTTTTTACACGTGGCTAAAATGCAACCAACATCAAACACAAAAGGAAAACAAAATGAAAAACAAAAATCTCCTCCTTCTTTCCATCATCACTCTGCTGACTCTGATCGTCAGCGCCTGCGCAAGCGTTGCCCCCGCCACTCAAGCCGCTGAAGTTCAAGTTACCCAGCCCGCCATGACCGTAGAAGCTGTAGACGTCTCGCAGAACCAGCCAGCCGCGCCGCTTGATTCAAACGCGCAGCCCGCACAACTTGACCCCAATGGAATCCAGCCTGCGGGAATTCAGCCTTCAATTGCACAGCCATCCAACGACCAGCCCATGCAAAACGGACAGGGCGGGCAACCCGGTCAAAATGGCGATTGCCGCCCCGATATGACCACAGCCGCAAACACCTTGGGAATCACCGCTGAAGAACTTCAAGCAGCATTGGGTGACCCCGCTCAAGGCAGGCCCGACCTGGCCACCGCAGCCGCCACACTCGGCATCACTGAAGAAACTTTGAAGCAAGCCATACAACAGGCCATGCCCACCGACTGCGCCAATATGGGCGGCAGACCGGGCAACGGACAGCAACCTCCGCAGGAAGCTTACGATGCTTGTGTCGGGTTGAGTGAAGGTGCGGCTTGCACCGTTCTCACCCCGAATGGAAGCCTAAGCGGCACTTGCTCCCTGCCGCCCAGCAATGCCTCCACTCAGTTGGCATGCGCTCCCATCGGCGGACCGCAGCAACCGTAAGAGATTCAACGTCAAAGGAACCCAACATGAACACCCTCACCAAAACTTTTACCACTAGTCTGCTCGTCTTCCTTGTCGGGTGTCAGTCTTTCAGCCCTGCCCCCGCCCAAAACACCTCGGTGATGCTGATCGAAGATGCACAGGCAAGCCTTTCAGAAACCACCGACGAATCCAATTCCAGCCGCGAAACCGAACCACTGGATGGAATCGGAAACAACACCGCCAACCCAACCTGGGGAAGCATCAACCAGCCATGCTGCGCTTCGCCGCAGCGGACTATGGAGATGGAACCAACTCCCCCGCAGGCGCGGATCGTCCCAGCCCGAGGCTGGTCAGCAACACATTCTCGGTCAGCCCCGAAGAAGGCATCGCCAATGACCGCGATTTCACCGCCTTCGTCTATGCCTGGGGACAATTCCTCGACCACGATATTGACCTGACCGACACGGCCTCACCGAAAGAGGCTTTTCCCATCATCGTGCCCACAGGCGATGCATGGTTCGACCCTGCCGGCACTGGCACGATGACCATTCCCGTCTCACGCTCCGCCTACGAAACCAGCACCAGCGGCCCGCGTCAGCAGACCAACTCCATCACCGCTTTCATTGACGGCTCGCAAATTTATGGCATAGACCCAGAACGCGCGGCAGCCTTGCGTGAATTCGGCGGCGGACGGTTGAAGACCAGTGCAGGCAACCTGCCACCTCTCAACACCGAAGGCTTCCCCAACGCCAACGATGCCCACCGCGTGGACGACAGTCAACTGTTCCTCGCAGGCGATGTCCGCGCCAACGAAAACCCCGAACTGCTTTCCCTTCATACGCTTTTCCTGCGTGAGCACAACCGCATCGCCGCAGAAGCCGCCCAACGCCATCCCGATTGGACCGATGAGGAACTGTATCAATTCGCGCGCCGCAAGGTCATTGCCGAATTGCAAAAGATCACCTACGATGAATTCCTCCCTGCCATTCTCGGGCCGAATGCCATGCCCGCCTACCGCGGCTATCAATCTGAAGTGAATCCTGGCATCGCCAATGAATTTTCCACGGCTGCGTTTCGTTTCGGTCATAGCATGCTGGGCGATGACATCGAATTTCTCGACAACGACGGGAACGAAAATCACGAAGCCATGCCATTGCGCGATTCGTTCTTCAACCCTACTGTGCTCCACGAAACAGGCATTGACCCCATTCTAAAATATCTCGCCTCCGATAACGCGCAGGAGATCGACCCCATCGTCGTGGATGACGTCCGCAATTTCCTCTTCGGCGCACCTGGTCAGGGCGGATTCGACCTCGCCTCCCTCAACATCCAACGCGGACGCGACCACGGCCTCGCCGACTACAATACAACCCGCGCCGCCTACGGCCTCGAACGCATCACCAGTTTCGAACAGATCACCTCCGACAAGGCCCTGCAAGCCTCACTCGCCTCCACCTACGGCAGCGTGGATAACATTGACCTGTGGATCGGCGGCCTCGCCGAAGACCATCTGCCCAATTCCAGCCTCGGCGAAACCTTCACCGCGATTCTCGTGGACCAGTTCAGCCGTCTGCGTGATGGTGATCGTTTCTGGTATCAGGCCTCCCTGTCGAATCGAATCGTCGATGATGTGCAAAACACCACCCTCGCCGACATCATCCGCCTCAACACAGACCTGACCAAACTTCAGGCAGATGTCTTCTTCTTCAACGAATCCACCGTCATTGTGGATGCTGAAACGCCCAACCAACAAGGCAACGGCAACCAGAATGGTCACCAGCCTCCGCAAGCCGCGATCGATGCCTGTGTCAATCTCTCCGCAGAATCAGCTTGTTCATTCAGTGGCAGAAATCAAAACCTAGTCAGCGGAACCTGTCAGGTCATACCGAATTCAATTCTGGCCTGCGTGCCGGCAGGCGGCCCGCCGAGACCTTAAGACCATAACAGTGACTTCAGTTGCTTGGCTAAAAAGTAACTGAAGTCACTGCTACAAAAAGGAGAATATCAATGAAACGAACTTCGTCTTTATCACTATCCATATTTCTGCTCTCGATTGTTTTGAACGCTTGCGGCGCACCTCCACCGCCCAGCCAGGCGAATACCCAGCCAGTCACGCAAGAACAGACGCCCAGTTCCATCAACACGACAGGTGCGATCAACATCAAAGCCGATGTCTGGGCCGATAATTGGTTCGCTTTCTATCTGGCTGATCAACTCATTAAAGAAGATTCAGTTTCAATTACGACCGAACGTTCCTTCAACGCAGAGACATTCACCTTCGCGGCATCCTACCCGCTGACCTTGAATTTCATCGCCAAGGATTTCAAAGAAAACGACACGGGACTCGAATACATCGGCACCAATAGACAGCAAATGGGCGATGGCGGCCTGATCGCGCAATTCATCAATGCCGACACGGGTGAGGTCATCGCCGTCACCGACTCGAATTGGATGTGTACCGTCATCCACGAAGCGCCGCTCGATAAAGCCTGCGAAAAATCTGCCAACCCCGTGGCAGGCGAAATGCCCTGCGGATTCACTTCGTTGGAGGAGCCCGCAAACTGGATGGATGCAAACTTCGACACCTCTGCCTGGGCCAAAGCCACTGTTTATTCCGCTGAGCAGGTCAGCCCGAAGGATGGATTCGAGCAGATCGAGTGGAATCCATCCGCGCAATTCATCTGGGGTCCCGACCTTGAAACGAACAATACGCTTCTGTGCAAGTTGACCATCAACGGATAACGCATGAAAACAAAAATATTTTCGTTATTTCTCATCTTCCTGCTGATGGGTTGCACGCTCGCCCCCGGTGACCCGCCTGCTCCGCCCAACACAACCCCAGTGATCGAACCCACCTCATCAAACGGCACATTCCTACTCACCAGTCCAGAAGTATCCGAAGGCGGTGCCCTGCCCAAGGAATTCACCTGCGATGGTTCCAGTGCTACTCTGCCCCTCGCATGGAATGGTGCGCCCACAGGGACAAAAAGTTTCGCTGTCGTCATGCATCACGTCCCTGGGCCCGGTGACACGCATTGGTATTGGGTCGTTTACAACATTCCTGCTGACATCACAAGCCTTGAAAAGAACAGCACAGGCATTGGCATACTCGGAAATAACAGCGTCAACGGCGAAACCAAATACGCACCGCCCTGCTCGAAAGGCCCTGGCGAAAAAGTCTACACCTACACCGTGTACGCGCTTTCCGCCGAGCCGCATATTTCCGCCGCCGATTCAGAAGTCAGCCGCGAGGTGTTGCTCGATGCGATTCAAAATATCACCCTTGCCAGCGCAGCATTGAATGTAACCTACACGAGGTAACTCATGTCCATCACACGCCGTGACTTTCTAAGACTCTCCGCCTACGGATTCGGCACAGCCTTCCTCGCCGCCTGCGGATTCAGACCCGGGGACAATCCCCCACCGATCAACCCGACCGAGTTGCCTGCCCTGTCACCAACAGTCATTTCTCAAGCCCTGACAGAACTCGGCTTCGAAGCCTTCGCCGATCAAGTGAAGGTGTATCAAGATGCCCAGTATCTTTACGTTGAATCCAACGGAATGCCCGCCCATCCAATGATGATCGGGATCAAAAGCTGGCAGCAACAAGTTCCATTGCCGCAGCCATTTACAGGCAGCAACGCATGGAAGATTCCTCTTCACCCCGTCGTTGCAGAGAATCCCATTTCGGCAAAGACCGATCTATATCGCGGCGCGATCGCTCTCGCTGTGAATGGCGTCCCCATTTTCAACGCACTCAACAATCGCGGCGACGATGCCTACCTCTACGGCGAACTGGACGAATTCGGCGGCCACGCAGGCCGCGCCGACGATTATCACTATCACACCGCCCCACTGCACCTTTCCGAACTTGTCGGCATCGACAAACCCATCGCCTACGCCCTTGATGGCTTCCCCATTTACGGCCTCACCGAACCCGATGGCACGGCCGTCACCGACCTCGACGAATTCAACGGCCACTTCGCCGCAGATGGCAGTTATCACTATCACGGCACGAAAACCTATCCCTACATCAATGGCGGCATGCGCGGAGTTGTCACCGTCCGCGATGACCAGATCGAACCCCAACCGCACATGACCCCAATTCGCGAGGCGTTGCAACCCCTGCAGGGCGCAACCATCACCAACTTCACCGAACTCGATTCCAGTCACTATTCGCTGGAATACCAGGTCAGCGGGCAAAAGTATTATGTCAATTATGGGTTTGAGGGAAACACCTACACATTTGAATTCGTGGATGCTTCAGGGAAGAAAACAATCGAGACTTATACAAGTCACAATTAATGCCGCTTAAAAATTGACCGCAGAGACGCCCAAAAAACTGGCGTCTCTGCGGCTTTGCGTTAAAAACCTTTAGAGACAGTAGCTCAATGAATAAACGTCACTTACTGATCGTCTCATAAAATGATACTGGCAGGTCTGCCATCCGATAAATTCGGATCGTCGAAACCCCATTGATGAAAATCGAATGTTCGGGCGTCACACCATCCATCGCCTGCACGAACAACTCCGAGCGCGGCGTGCGCGGTCTCAGCGCATCGTTGATCACCAAATAATCCGCCTGCTCCAGCCGCTCGATCATCGAAGGCATGCCTGGCTCTTCAATGAAAAGCGGATTGAAAATAATGGTCTCACCCGGAAAGAAATACGAAAACGGTCCGCGCCCACGAAACGACAACACCTTCAAAGAATCCGCATTCGGCTTCTGCGCCAAATACGCAGCCGCCTGCTCAAAGCCCTCGCCATAATCCGAAAGCGGCGCATTCACCACCAGCGGATTATGGTAGGTGTAATAATATGGATAATAGATCAACGCGCTGCCTAATTGCAAAATGAGGATGAAAACCGCGCCTCCCATCTTAAGCCGAGAATTGATTCGGGCATCCTGATTCAGAATCAGCGCCGAAAAAGACACCCACCCCAACGCCGCAATCACATCCATGCTCACATGCGCCGACATAATGTAGTGCGGCGAATTCCGTCCCTGTGCCGCGCTGAACAGCAAAATGGACATGACTGCATTCACAAAGAGATAAAGCATGAGCTTCTTCTCGAAAGCCGCATCCTTTCGCCGCAAAGACAAGACCGCCAGAATCAGTCCCAGCCACGAAAACGGAGTCTCCTTCGTAAAGACCTGCGCCACAAAATTCAGGATCGACCCGCTCATTGTGGCAAGGCCAAATCTTGAAGGCTCCAACTCCTGTGTCACTTGCAGGCGCGAACCCTGCAAGGCATAACTGAATGCATTGCCGTACACCTCATAAAGCATCTTGCCCGGCGCAGCCCACATGCCGGGCCAAAGGATGAAATATGCCAAAGCCAGCCACCCCAGCCAAACGCCGAAAATCTTCAAATGTTCCAGGAGCGCGGACTTAAGTCCGCGTTCCTTTGTTTTTTCAAAAATCGCAATCGCCAGCATTAACGCAATGACGGGGAACATCGCCATCGCCGAAGATTTCGTCAACTGCGCCAGCGCCGCAGATGCCCCTGAGATCAGCAGGAAAAACCACTTCCGCTCGAACTCGAGATACGCCAGCATCCCCAAAAGCGAAGCCAGCACGAAAAAAGCCACCAACGCCTCATGGCTGAGCACCCGCGAATGACCGAGAAAATACGGCGCACTTGAAATGAAAGCCGTAATGAAGAAAGCCTTTTCATCGCCGAACAAAACCGAGAGCAGATAAAAAATAATCAGCACAAACAGGATGATGGTCGCCACCTGAAAGAGGCGGCTGAGAACCAGCAGAACCATCGGGTCATGTCCATTCTCGATGATGAACGGGTCGAACTTTTCTTTGTCCACATCAAAGTAGCCCTGACCCAATCCACGGTAATCGGGGAAATCCACAAGAAAAGCGGCGGTGATGAAAGACATCGTCGTCACCGCAGGGTGATATTCGTAGACGGTGTTTTCCAACTCACGCTGACCAAGGGCATAATAATAATTCGCGCCCACCGAAAGCCAGAACGGCTCGTCAATGGTGACGAAAGTATCCAACGCCGAAAGACGCGGGGCAATGGTCAAAGCGAGAAGGAGGAGGACAAGAAGTATTTTACGGAAATTCATGATCTGCCTTTAATAATGTCACCCTGAAATGAGAGATGCTTCGCTTCGCTCAGCATGACATGGCAAGGAGTTATTTATAAAAACTCGCAGGAATATCTGCCACGCGATAGATTTCGACGTAGGTTCTGCCATATAACTCAATGACATGTTCGGGAGTCAACTCTTTGAGAAGCGGCAGGCGTTCTTCAAGACCAGAATACATGACGAGGTAATCCGATTCGCGCAAATTCTCGATCAACTGCGTCTTGTCATCGAAAAGGATTGGCTTGAAAAGCAGGGTTTCCCCGGGATAGTAATAACTGAAACTGCGGCCAAAATAAACGAGGGCGGTCTGGTCTTTTGCGTCGGGTTTTTGTGCGAGGTAGGCAGCGGCTTGTTCCATGCGCTCGCCGTAGAAAAACGGACTAGGCCGCCCCGCCATAGCGGTCATGATCGGGTTGAGGTAGGTGAAATAATACGGCGCATTTTGAAACAGCGGAAACATCTGTGCAGACAGTAAAACCGCAACCAAGCCCGCCTGAGCCCATATCTGTTTCGCCCATGCAAAGGACTGACTTATCCAACGCAAAGCCAATGTCCAACCAATTGCGGCGGCGAATTCGAAACCATAATAAGAAGCAAGGACATAGTGCGGCTGGTCGCGTCCCTGCACAAGGGAGAACATGCCGATGCAGGCAAAGGCTTCGAGTAACAGAAAAGCGATCAGATATTTGGCAAGTGGGGAAACAACCTCACGGTTTTTGGAAAAGAAAAAAATTACCGCGAGAACAAGTCCGATCCATGTGACAGGAGTGGTACGCCATGCAATCGAAGTGAGGAAATCGAAAACGCCGAGTCCCGCCGAGGCGAGGCTGAAATTGGAAGGCTCCAACTCCTGCGTGACGGAAAGGCGCGCACCTTGAAAGGCATAACTGAAGGCATTGCCGTACACTTCGTAGAGCATCTTGCCCGGTGCAACCCACATGCCAGGCCATGCGATGAAATAGACAATGAAGAAGGCCAAAATCCACAGGCCGTAGATTTTGAAAAAGCTCATCAGAGATGCAGAAATTTTTCGGTTTTCGCGCCACTGCATCCAGGCAAAGTAAGCGATCATCACAGCCACAACAGGGAATAACACGATCGCCGAGGACTTGGTCAGATTCGCAAAGGCGGCGAATCCTGCCGAGAGAATCGCAAGACCAGTTGTCGGCTTAAGAAAGAGATGCGCTGTCATCGCGAGGATCGTGAGCAGGGAGAAGAGTCCCACCATTGATTCGTGGTTCAACATCCGCGATTGTCCGAAAAGATAGGGAGCAAACGAAGTGAGCAGGAGAATGATGAGGGCGGAATTTTCGTCGAGCAGGGATTTCAAAAAGAAGAAGGCGGCGATGAAAAGCGACAGGTTGAGCAAAAGTTGAATCAGCCGCGCCCACCACAACAAGGTCAGCGGGTCTTTGCCGTGTTCGATAAGATAGGCATCGAAGGTCGTTTTTTCCTGTTGAAAGTAGCCGTCCATCAGGCCGCGATATTCGGGGAAGTAGATGAGCATGGCGGCGGTGCCGATCCACATGGTGGTGACGGCGGGATGATATTCGTAAACGGTGTTTTCGAGCTCGCCATGTGTGAGGGCGTAGTAATAATTTGCGCCGACCACAAGCCAGAAAGGCTCATCGGCGGCGGTGAATTGGGTGAGGTTCGACACACGCGGCAAAAGCATGGAGGCAATTACAAGCACAGCGGCCAAAATGCGGATGGATTTTTTCATAGCGAAAGAATTATACCAACGCTATACAGGGCATATGATTGATTTCAGCAGTCAGGTCGGGTAAACTCATGAAGAGCAACATGAAACAAATCCATTAAACAGGCATTTCTGATGTTCAATATAACCAACAACGTCAGTGCAATCTTATCCATAACCACCTTGATAAACTCCTTCACCATTTATGTTAGTTGGCAAAGGAGAAAAAGCAATGGTGGGCTGTATATTTTATTGGCTATGTGGACAATTGCTTTTTGGACGGTGTCCGCCGGGCTGGATTATGCGGCCATCCCAATTGCATTAAAAGTTTTTTTTGCGAAACTGGAATTCACGTGTTACAACAGTGCCATTGCTTTTCTTGCTCTATTCGCACTGACGTATGCAGGTTATGAGAGCTGGCTAAAACACAAGATGGTGAAAGTATTTTTGGGATTCATTCCAATTTTCAATATTCTGCTGGCTTGGACCAATGACTGGCACGGATTATTGTGGAGCAGTTTCACCAGAAGTGACCTTGGCAACAACACTGTCATTTTCGAGCATGGACAGGGATATCCCTGGATATCCATCAGTGGCTATTTGATGATCTTGATCATTATCCTGCCTCTATGGCAAACATCCTATAAAGGCCCGCAATTGACACGGCGACAGGCCCGTCTGCTTTTTATCGCAAGTATATTTTCTGCAGCAGGCAGTGTAGTTTATTTACTGGGAAATCAGAAACTCAAAGGGGTGGATTGGGCGCCCATCATGTTTTCCATTTTTGGGATCATGTTTGTTCTAGTTTTATATGGTACGCGCCTGCTCGACCTTGTCCCAATTGCGCGCTATAAAATGATTGAGCAGATGAGCGATTGCGTCCTGGTTTTAGATGAAAACAACTCTATCGTGGATTTCAATCTGGCCGCGCAGAAAATATTCCAAATCAACCATGAGTTATTAGGAAAAAAGCTGGACGTCGCCATGAAAAACTGGCCTGAAATTATCGAACTTTTTTCACGCGACACCGACAACACATCACAATTAACCGTTGTACAAGAGGAAAGAAAAAGAGTATTCGATACGCATTTAACTTTGTTTACAGACAATTTTGGGAAGCAATACGGCAAACTTCTCATGTTTAGCGATGTCACAGAACATCACGAAAACGAGCAGGCTCTGGAACAAAAACTTTTTGAGATTCAAGAACTGAACAAGAATCTCCGCGATTCCCAGTCACAAATCGTGGCACAGCAACGTCGGCTGGCAAAACAGGAGGAACGACGCCGCCTGGGACGTGACATGCATGATTCTGTCAATCAATCCATTCACAGTTTGATTCTTTTCTCTGAAACACTGATCTCACTTCTCACCAAAGGCAATATCAATAAAGCCGTATCTGTTGCCGAACGAATACAGGAAAGCGGACGACGGGCGCTCAAGGAAATTCGTCTTCTGGTTTTTGAGACCCAATCGCAACAGACGGACGAGATTACGGACCTGGCTGCCGCTTTACAAGAGCGATTTAATTTTGTTGAAAGCCGTGTTGGAGTCCAAACAGAAGTGATCATGGATGGCACCTTCGCACACATCCCGCAAAAATGGAACGAAAATCTATTCTGGATTACGATTGAAGCATTGAACAATGTACTTAAACATGCGCAGACAAGCAAGGTAAAAGTATTTTTTATCTGCAACAACACACACCTCGAACTGGAGATCGCCGATAAAGGCGTAGGTTTTGACCCCGCCCATTTAATGAGTGGCGGGATGGGCTTGCATACGATGCGAGAACGGGCAGAACTACTTGGTGGAGAGTTATTGGTTACATCTTCGCCGGGAAAAGGAACCAGCGTATTATTTCGCGCTGAGATAAAGGAACCGCATGAATAAAATAAAAATCCTGATCGTGGACGATCATCCCATGATGCGCGAAGCCCTGCAAACCGCCTTTGAAGGGGAGGATGATCTTGAAATGATTGGCGAAGCACCTGACGCCATCAAGGCACTTAAAATGCTTGAAACCATCAAACCAGATGTAATTATGATGGACCTATTGCTGCCGAAAATGAGCGGATTGGAGGCAATTGAAAAAATCATGGAGAACGATCCCAATGCAAAAATACTCGTGCTTTCCAGCATGGAAAATGAAGAGCGGGTAGTATCTGCCATTCAAGCAGGAGCATTGGGATATTTTCCAAAAACCGCACCAAGGACGTATCTATTAGAGGCGATTCGCAAAGTAGCGGATGGAATCCCCTATTTGCCATCAGGCATTACATTGAAATTATTTCAGGGGTTGCGCAGGTCAAAAATGGCGCCATTAACTGACAATACTCAGGAATCTCTTACATCACGCCAGCAGGAAATCCTCTCCTTGCTGGCAGAGGGACATTCGGATGATGAAATTGCCAAACTTCTGCATTTGGAAGAATCCACTGTACGAGCACACATCCACAACATCTTGCGGCGTCTGGGATTAAAAAACCGTACTCAAGCCGTAGCGTATGCCCATCATCACCTGAAAGCCGAATAAGCTAGCAAATTGAGAAGAGTATTCAAAAAGCCCACTCATAGGGGCTTTTTTTGTTTAAGTAGTACTTAAACAAACTTACACAGAATTTAAACGCCAAACGGATGCGTTAAACAAGTGACACGGATAAGATGTATTCATATTCAGTTCATTCAATCAATGGAAAAAAGAAATGAAACAAAAAATTTTAACTAAAAGAAATGAAAATGGTCAGGGGCTTGTGGAATATTCTCTCATTGGCGCCTTGGTTGCCGTTATATTGATCGGCGTATTGATTGCAATCGGGCCCGCGATCAAAACTGCGATGGTCAGCCTGATAACACAAACCTCTGGCGGGGTCACAGTTCAAAATGGCGAACTAATCCTTCCAGGATTGAGTATCACTCAGACCCCAATAAATTCATCAACCCAGTTTCCCACATCAACCACTGTCGCCACATTAACTACAGTTCCTACATTTACCGCAGTCCCTACATTTACCCCTATTCCAACATCAACCACCATTCCTACATCCACTCCAACCATACTGGCATGTACCGCAGGAAGCGCATTCGCTTCAAATCAAAGCGCATGTGCCAGCCTAAGTGCAAGCAATGGATGCTCATCTTACACATACAAGAGATGGAGCCGATTATGCACATGGAAATAGGCTAGATCTATCTGTCAAATTATCCACTTATATTTCCAATAAAATAATGTAATCCCTCAAGCCGCTGAATAAAACAGCGATTTGAGGGATTACACCTTAATCACAATTTCAAAGTTTGAATCCAAACCGCTCGTGGTACAACTCCCGCCTATGAAGTTCAAGAACAACATGAAATATCAAATCTGAACGAAGGCTGTCAAATGAATGTCGCCGACTCACTGCACGATGAATTCCGTAACATCTTTGTAAGGTGCTTTTTTGTTTACAAACAGTTATGACGGGGTTTATTTTGTGGACAAGGATAGGTTGATCACTTAGTTGTTTATTGACGATGAAAGATTCAGCGAAAATGAATGTCTGGCTTCATAAGGAAGTGTTGAGGAAAGTCGCCGAGAACGGCGGCAATATTCCCCAATCACTTCTGGACTAGAAATAAAAAGACAGCTGCAAAAGTGCTCTCGCCGCCTTGGAGCAAGAGCCCATCGATTGACCACGAAGTCATAAAGACTCTAAGGCACAAAGGATTCTTAGTGGCTTTGCGGCTTCGTGCCTTTGTGGTTGGCCCACGGAATTCGCCACTCCCGATTTACACGCAAGTCCTCGAATCCAGACCGCTCTTGGTATAATTTGCGCCTATTAGAAATCAGGAGCACCATGAAATACCATATCTGGACCGAAGGCTGCCAAATGAACGTCGCCGACTCACAGCGGGTCGGCTCTTCGCTTGAGCATCTTGGCTACACCCTTACCGAAACCATCGAAGAAGCAGACGTTATCGTTTTAAATACCTGTGTCGTGCGCCAATCCGCCGAAGATAAGGCAATGGGGCGCGTCTCTTCGCTTGCGCCGTTGAAGAAAAAGAATCCCAACCTCGTCATCAACTTAATGGGTTGCATGGTCGGTGTGCGCGGCGCGGAGAAATTGAAGGCGAAACTTCCCTATGTGGATGTCTTCTCGCCGCCATCCGACCCCGGGCCATTGATCTCGCATCTCACCCAGGGAGAAGTTCAATCGATGGAAGACGCGGAAACGACTCGCCGCTTCCTGATGATGGACGATGAACTGATTCTCCCCGTGGCAGAGCAGGGCAAACTCATCAGCGCGCATGTACCCATCGTCTACGGCTGTTCACATGCCTGCACGTTTTGCATCATCCCCTACAAGCGCGGAATTGAACGTTCGCGCCCCGTGGGTGATATTGTCGGCGAAGTCCGCTCGCTGGCGAAACAGGGCGTCAAAGAGATCACGCTTCTCGGTCAGATCGTAGACCGTTACGGCAAAGACATCCCCGACGGTCCCAATCTCGCCGCGCTTCTGCGCATCATCCATGATGTCGAAGGCATCGAACGCATCCGCTTCCTGACCTCGCACCCCAATTATTTCGACGACGACCTCATTCAAGCCATCGCCGAACTTCCGCGCGTCATGCCGCACATCGAACTCCCCATTCAAGCGGGCGACGATGAAGTGCTTTCGAACATGAAACGCGGATACACCCAGCAGCAATTCCGCGACCTCGTGGGAAAGATCCGCGCGCAAATTCCAGATTGTTCCATCGCCACCGACATCATTGTCGGATTCCCCGGCGAAACCGAAGAACAATTTATGGAAACGTACCGCGTCTTATCTGACCTGAAACTGGATGTGGCGCATCTGGCACGCTACTCCGTTCGAGAGGGAACCGTCGCCACCCGCCGCATGGAAGATGACGTGCCCGAAGAAGACAAACTCCGCCGCCTGCACCTGCTCGATGACTTGCAAGAGCAGATCGTCAGTGAGATCAACAAGAAATACCTCGGCGAAAAAGTGGATGTGCTCTTCGAGGAAAAGGTCAAAGGCCGCTGGCGCGGACGCACCCCCACCAACAAACTCGTCTTCGTCGAATCAGAAGAAAATCTGCGCGGCAAAGTCCTCCCCGTCACCGTCACATGGACGGGACCCTGGTCCATGCAGGCGCAACTCGCTGGGGTACGCTCGCAAAAACAACCAGAATTGATTTCTCTATAACAGGTAGGGACACGGCGACGCCGTGTCCCTACGATTTTCGGGGGTTATAATTTCGCCACCATGTCCTTCAACGAACTCATCACCACATTCGCAAACAACCTGTTCCCCATTCTGCTGGTCAGCAGCGCGGGATTTGTACTCGGTAAATTGCTCACCGTCGATTCGCGCTCCCTTGGGCGTGTGGTCTTTTATGTATTCAGCCCTCTGCTTGTCTTCGACCTGATGATCAAAAGCGAATTAAGCCTGCGGCAGGCGCTCACTACGGTTGGCTATACTATTTCTGTCATCGCAGTGATGGGCTCGCTGGCCTTTATATTTGGAAAACTGTTTCGTCTGGAAAAGCCTTATCTGCTGGCCGTTATCCTCACGGTGGCATTTGGCAATACGGGCAACTACGGACTGCCGCTGGTCAAATTCGCATTCGGCGATGACTCGCTGGCGGTCGCATCCCTGTTTTATGTAACGACAACCATTCTCTTCAACACGGTCGGTGTGGTGATCGCTTCCATCGGCCACATGGACTTGAAATCGGCAGTGTTGGGGCTATTCAGGCTTCCCAGCATCTACGGTGTGGCGCTGGCGCTCATAATAAAAGGATTGGCGATTCAACTTCCCCTGCCCATTTCACGTACAATTGAGATAGCCGCAAACGGCGCGATCCCGGTCATGCTGATCCTGCTCGGTTTGGAGTTGACCCGCATCGAATGGTCACACAGTTTCCGCGCGCTGGGGCTGGGCGTGGCCGTCAAACTTTTGCTCGGCCCGCTGGTTGGGCTGGCTCTCGCAAGTTTGTTTGGCATGCAGGGACATGTGCGCCAGGGCAATGTGCTCGAAGCCGCCATGCCCGCCGCCGTCGCAACCACCGTTGTGGCAACCGAATACAAATTGGAACCGTCGCTCGTGACTGCGATCGTTTTCCTCGGCACAGCACTGAGTCCGCTTACATTAACGCCATTGATTGTTTTTCTAGCGAGGTAAAACATGTCTTCTTCCAAAAAGATCATTTTCAGATTAATGGCGGTTCTTTTCATCGCCGCGATCCTGCCATTTAATACGAATCAGGCCCAAGCGCAGGGTGGAATCGAAGTGAACGGTGCCACGGTGGCTGTCGCCTTTGGGAAGACAATCACGTTTCAGGCGAGGGTCACAGCTCCAATTGGCATCCAACAAATATCCCTGCTCTTTCGCGGCGTAAATGAAGATGTGACCCGCGTGGAGCCTGTGCAACTCACGCCCGATGGTTTGGTGAGTTTCACCTATGATGCTTCCCTGAATGTGTTCCCGCCATTTAGCCAGATCGTATTTTGGTTTCAGGCCACGCTCGACGATAATCAAACATATACAAGTGCGCCGATCACTTTTGCTTACAATGACAATCGTTTTCCGTGGCGTGAAATAAAACGGGATAATCTGGTCGTGCACTGGTATGCAGGGGATGATGCTTTCGGTGCAGCCGCATTGGATGCCGCCGGTTCGGGCATCCGCGCGATCAATGAATTCATTCCAATTTCAGCCACACAAAATATCGACATTTATATTTACTCGAACGCCCCCGACCTGCAAAACACATTGTTGCTTGGCGGTGAAGATTGGGTCGGCGGTCATGCCAACCCTGAGCTTGGCGTGGTGCTGGTTGCGATCGCTCCCGGCCCGAATCAATCCATCGAACTTGAAACCAAGATCCCGCATGAGCTTGCGCATGTGATGCTGTATCGTTCGCTCAGTAAAACCTATGCTGCACAACCGATCTGGCTGCTCGAAGGCATCGCCGCCATGGCAGAATATCCCAACCCCGATTACAAACACGCGCTCGATATCGCAAGCGGAAATAACACCCTGCTTTCTTTGGAAGGCTTGTGCGCCTCTTTCCCCGCCGACGCAGGCAACGCCTTTCTGGCTTATGCCCAGTCCCAATCATTTGTCACCTACATCCGTGAGACATATGGGACTTCAGGTCTGGCGCGCCTGACCCAATCCTACAGCGAAGGATTCAGCTGTGAGCTTGGCGCCACCAACGCGCTCGGCACTCCGCTCAGCCAGTTGGATGTACGCTGGCGCGAAAGCGTACTGGGACAAAACGTCACGGGTGTGGCGGTTCGCAATCTTTCGCCGTACGTATTGCTGATGGTATTGGTATTGGTCGTTCCCATGTGGGGCGCGATCGATATGTTACGCCAAAGGAGAAAACGTGCAAAACAACCCAACTGACGAAGTGAAGCGCGTGCACATGTGGGTGAAGGGACGCGTGCAGGGTGTGGGCTTCCGCGCGCATGTGGAATACCACGCCTTGCAAATAGGCGTGCTTGGGTGGGTGCGCAATCTCGGCTCTGATACCGTCGAGACTGTGGCCGAAGGCACTCCTGAACAGATCGATCAATTTATTCAGATGGTTAAAACAGGTCCACGGCACTCACGTGTGGATGAGGCAAAGGTGGAATACGAGCAGCCCACCGGACATTTAAGCGGGTTCACCGTCAAAATGAGTCTGTGACATCACGCAAACCCAAGGCCGCGTTCCTTCAACGAGACCCATTTTCCCTGTCCGATCACCAGATGATCCAGTACGTCTATATCCAATAATTTCCCTGCCTGCACGATGGCGCGTGTCACAGCCACATCATCAGGGCTGGGAGTTGGGTCACCGCTTGGGTGATTATGCGCAACCACAATCGCCGACGCATTCGCCCGGATCGCATCCTTGAACAACTCCCCCACCCGCACCTGCGATGAATTGACCGAGCCTTTATAAACCTCCACCGTTTCCAAAACCCGATTTCTTCTATCGAGCAAAATAACACGCAAATGTTCCTGCTCCAGGGCAGACATTTCATATTGCAGCAAAGCTGCCGCATCTGCGGGACTGTTGATGGAAGGTCGTTCTTCGGGGGCTTCCAACGAAAGCCTTCTCCCCAATTCAATCGCTGCTTTGATCTGCGCGGCTTTGGCTTCACCGATCGCATGCTGGTCCATGAGTTCCTTGATCGGCGCGCGATGTAAACCGCTCAAACCGCCAAACTTTTTCAACAAGCGCTGTCCCACCTCCACCGCATTCTCGCCTGCCACACCCACACGCAATAAGATGGCGATCAATTCGGCGTTGGTCAGAGCCTGCGGGCCAAGCAAAGCCAGGCGCTCCCGCGGACGGTCTGATTCGTGCAAGTCAGCAATGCGATACACAGGTTTTGAATTGGGTTCAGTCATCATGGCCGCTCCTTATTTTGATGCAGGCAATTTTACAGCAAAATAAAAAAAGTCCCGTCTTTCGACGGGACTTTTTTTATTGATAAGATTGGATTAGACGGTGCTGAGGCTGGAGTTCACTTTGCTGAACACGTTGCCGATGATTGGTCCGAGGATCATCAAAGCCGCAATAACGACGATAGCTACTAAAACGAGGATCAGCGCATATTCAACGAGACCTTGACCTTTTTCTTTGGGGGCGAATAACATGGATGTAAATCTCCTTTCTGATAATATGCTCAGGAACGCTTCCTGAATTGGCTTTATTTTACCCAGTACATAAAAAAACACAAGAGCGAATCAACGCTATTTCTTAACAGTTATGTTAGTCATTTTTTGGTCATGATATGCTATGCTGGCGCGAGAAAAATAAATTGAACAGTTCCATATCATCGTTCCCCCAACAATCTTTTCTGTGGTTAAATAGCGCAACTAAATACAATCAGATCGGCGGCAAAACATGTTAATTCATTCTGCATCACAACTTCTCACCCTGGCGGGAGGCCCGCAGCGCGGACATGCCCTCGGCACCCTCGGCATTATCGAAAACGGCGCAGTCATTGTGCGCGACGAAAAGATCATTGCGGTCGGCACAACGGACGAACTTAGAAATGCCTATCCCGATGAACCCACATTGGACGCCGGGCATTCCGTCCTCATGCCCGGATTCGTGGACCCGCACACCCACGTCATCTGGGCGGGCGATCGCGCCAATGAATTCGAAATGAAAATGGGCGGCATGGCTTATCTCGATATTCTCGCCGCGGGCGGCGGCATCATCTCAACCGTCAAAGCTACACGCACTGCCAGCCTCGAAACCTTGATCGCGCAAACCCGTCCGCGCCTGCTGAAAATGTTCGCTCACGGAACCACCACTGCCGAAGCGAAGACAGGCTATGGTTTGCAAACTTCCACTGAGCTGCGCCTGCTCAAAGCATTGCTCGCACTCGATGATGAAAGTCCGCTTGATCTCGCGATCACATTTCTTGGCGCACACGCCATCGCTCCCGAATA
The DNA here is from genome assembly GCA_016718275.1 of Candidatus Villigracilis affinis. GTDB lineage: Bacteria > Chloroflexota > Anaerolineae > Anaerolineales > Villigracilaceae > Villigracilis > Villigracilis affinis. The sequence goes on along the minus strand of JADKEA010000021.1, from coordinate 230,435 downwards.
CAAAGACAATCCGCAGGGCTACACCGACGAAGTCGTCAACACCATGCTGCCGATGTTAAAGGAATGGTGGGAGACTCACGCACCGCGACTCAACCTGCCTTTTGTGGATGTCTTCTGCGAAACGAAAGCATTCGACCTTGAACAGTCGCGTCAGATCCTAACCCGGGCAGGGTCGCTGGGATTCCCGCTCAAGATCCACGCTGACGAATTTGACAACCTCGGCGGCGCAGCGCTCGCGGCTGAATTGGGCGCGGCATCCGCCGATCACCTCGTGCGCACATCCGATGCGGATATCGCCGCCCTTGGCAAATCGGATACGGTCGCCGTGGCATTGCCGTGCACACCGTTCGGTCTTGCCGAAAAAGATTACACCCCCGCCAAGAAACTTATCGCAGCCGATGCCATGCTCGCCCTCGCCACCGATTGCAACCCCGGCACCTCGTGGAACGAGTCGATGCAGATCGCGATCGCGCTGGCATGCCGTTATATGAAGCTGACCCCCGCACAAGCCATCGCGGCCTCCACTATAAATTCCGCCCACGCAATTCGCAGGTCCGATACGATCGGTTCCATCGAAGTCGGGAAACAGGCCGATATGCTCATCCTGTCTGTGCCGGATTATCGTCAGGTTGGTTATCGCTATGGCACGAACCTGGTCAAACAAGTCATCAAGCGTGGACGCGTTTACTCGGTGGATGTCGGCTACTACCGAACGGCATAACGAAGGGTATTTATGGATATAGGATGGATCATATTTGGGGCAGTACTTGTCGCCAATGCAATATTCGCTGTCACAATCATAGTTTTTATTACCAGAAAATTCGAGGTGGCAGGACGCGATGCGTTAATTATGATGCTGGGCTCGCTGGCGGTCTGGTCGTTTGGCTACGCCATGATCACCTTCTCGCATGATCTGGATACAAAAATATTCTGGCTGCGAGTGGAAAACGTTGGCATTCTCACCCAGCCTGTGTTCTGGATCATTTTTATTTTGGGTTATTCACGACAGGGCCGCTCCGTGAACTGGTATTACATCGCCCTGTTATGCATTGTTCCACTCATTTCTTTTGGAATGATCGTTTCAGATCGCTGGTTCCATCTATATTACTCGTCGGTAAAACCGCTCACAGAAAACCTTGGCCCGCTCGTCATTCAGCGCGGACCCTGGTATGGGGTTGCCGTTTTCCAAGCCTACGCCATTGACCTCATCGCCACAGTGCTCCTGATCTGGCGCTTCATACAATTCAGGAATATCTTTCGCAAACAGCTTGCCTTTTTGATCACCGCCACGCTCATCCCGTGGATCACCAATATTTTCTATCAGGTCATTTCCATCTTTTTACCTTCGGTGTTCCCCCCAGTGGACCTGACCCCGATCTCATTCACCATCAGCATCGGATTGATCAGTTCCGGTATCTTTCGCACCCGCCTGCTTGACCTCGTGCCCATCGCGCGTGACGTGGTCATGGAACATATCCCTGAAATGGTGTTCGTAGTGGATGCCCACGATCGCGTGCTGGATGCAAACACTGTTGCGGAAAACTGGCTTGGCAGATCAAAGCAATCGATCATCGGACGTGACCCCATCGAAATCTTTGGAAAATGGCCCGAACTGTACAATCGTTTTCTCACCACGGAAAGAACCCGCGAAGAAGTGGTCATTCCAGGGAACCCGCCATTGATTCTTGAAGTGGTCATCACCCCGCTTTATAGTGAACAAAACGAAAAACTGAGCGGACGTGTTGTTCTGGCTTATGATGTCACGAAGCGCAAACAATTGGAAATTGAATTAAAGGCAAGGATCAACGAAATCGAAGGGCTCAGGCTGCAATTGCAGGAACAAGCCATCCGCGATTCGCTTACCGGGGTATTCAATCGTCGCTTTCTGGCTGAAGCCCTTGAAAAGGAAATTTCAAAAGCTGCGCGTGAAAACATGCCCATTTCCATTATCATGATGGATGTGGATCACTTCAAGAGTTTCAACGACACCTACGGCCATAAGTGTGGAGATGCCGTACTGCGTGACCTTGCCAAATTCCTCACTGAGAATTCCCGGCAGGGGGATATTGTCTGTCGTTACGGAGGCGAGGAGTTTGTCATCCTTATGCCGGAAGTAACTTTTCAAACTGCCTACGAACGGGCGCAAGGCTTACAGCAGGCATACTCGAATAAAATCGTTGAACATGAAGGAAAACCCCTGAGGGCAACCTTTTCTGCCGGGGTGGCAAGCTATCCATTGCACGGCTTGACCGGCGAAGCCATCCTACATGCAGCAGACGATGCCTTGTACGAGTCCAAGAGCAATGGACGCAACAGGGTGACGGCTTTCGAAAAAAGATCTTTAAAGGAGAGATAAACATGCAAATAGATATTATCGGTGTGCCCATCGATCTCGGCGCAGATCGCCGCGGTGTGGATATGGGCCCAAGCGCGATCCGCTACGCGCACTTGCAACGAAAGCTCGAAGAGCTCGGGTATTCGGTGCACGATGAAGGCAATGTGGAAGTCCCCATCGCTGAAATGTGTGAGATCACAAATCCAAAATTGAAATACATCGACTGCATCATCCCCATGTCACGGCGTGTGGCTGGCGCGGTGGCAACCTCCATTCAAGCCAAAAACTTTCCGCTTGTATTGGGCGGTGACCACAGCCTGTCCATTGGCTCGGTGCGCGGCGCGGCGCGCAACAAAAAGATCGGCGTCATCTGGATCGACGCCCACGCTGATTTCAACACCGCTGAAACCACGCCTTCAGGCAACATCCACGGCATGTCGCTTGCCATTCTTGCAGGGCTGGGAGATAAAAGCCTTGTGCAATTATGGGATGAAACAATTCCCGTCATCGACCCTTCGAAGATCGCCATCATCGGCGCACGCGATCTGGACTCGGGCGAAAAGGTCAACTTAAACAACGCAGGTGCGATGGTGATGGGCATGGAACAGATCGATCGTTACGGAATGGTCTCAGTGGTGGAAAAAGCCATCGAACGAGTCAGCCGTGATGTGGATGGGATCTACCTCTCGCTCGATCTCGATTCACTCGACCCGGAGCATGCTCCCGGTGTAGGGACTCCTGTCCCCGCTGGATTGACTCAGCGCGAAACCCATCTCGCCTGTGAGTTGATCGCCGAAACAGGCAAGCTCATCGGCATGGACCTCGTCGAAGTCAACTCGGTACTCGATGTACAGAACCGCACCGCTGCCCTCGCTGTGGATTTTGCCCTCTCGGCGCTTGGCCGCCGCATTTGGAATGGACATTCATGAAACCAACTCTGACAGATATCGAACGACTGGCTCGTGGCGCGGGCGCCATTCTGCGTGAACGCTATAACCAGGAACATGAGATCAGCTACAAAGGTGTGATCGATCTGGTGACCGAAGCAGACCATGCCTCGGAAGCCTTTTTGATCGGCGAGATTCAATCCAAATTTCCAGACAGTCACATCGTCGCGGAAGAAAGCGGCGAAACCATGGGCAGCAATGAAGGCATCTGGTACATCGACCCGCTGGATGGGACTGTGAATTTTGCGCACCACATCCCCGTATTTTGCGTTTCCATCGCGTATGCCTTCGAAGGCAGCATGCTTCTCGCTGCTGTATACGACCCGTTGCGCGATGAAATGTTCACTGCCGAACGCGGCCAGGGTGCCTTCCTTAATGGAAAGCCGATCAAAGCATCCAGCACAGTGGAATTGCAAAAGAGTCTGCTGGTGACGGGTTTTCCATATGACACTTGGAATACCGAAAAAGATAATTTCAAAAATTTCGAGAAACTCGCCAAGATGACTCAGGGCGTGCGCCGACTCGGCTCTGCCGCATTGGACGGTTGTTATGTCGCGGCAGGTCGTTTCGATGGCTTTTGGGAACTCGCCCTTCGTCCCTGGGATATCGCCGCTGCGGGACTCATCGCTGAAGAAGCAGGCGCGCGTGTCACGGCCACAGATGGAAAGGCAAACTACATTTCCACGCCGCAATCCATTTTGGCAACAGCCCCAGGCATTTATCAGCAAATGCTTGAGCAATTGAACTGAAGAAAATTCGTTTTAGTAACGTAAAGCAAAATCGGAAGGATGTGATGCATCTTTCCGATTTTTTATTGACAAGAGTGTATCTCAATTATTGATACGGACCATCGCCGGGGGAACCACCGAATAAAGCAATCCAATTCGTTTCGGAATCTGGCTGGCGGGGATCAATGCGTTCGGCAGATTCGCATTCGCTGAGATGGAGCGGTGTGTGATCGAGGTGATTGTCGTCGATGTTGACTGGATAAGGGCCGCCAATTGAGGGTGTGCCATAGGTGTCCAGTACACGGTCAATGACGGTGTCACTGCCGATATAAAGTGTGATCGTGTCGTAGCCATCCTGGTCGCTGATGATGCCGAAGAAGTCATCGCCAAGGGTCTGGCTTGATTCGGCGGTTAAGATGATCACACCGGGCGGAAATTTATACGGCATCCGATTTTCGATATTGCCTTCAGGATACAGCGGAGAGAGGACCACGGCAAAGCCGCGGGGCGGAATCACCGTCGAGTTGGTAACCAGCGTCGGGTCGAGTTGAAGCGAGGATCTTGAATTCCAAGAGATGAGTCGGTCGGGAGTCCCTTTTTCACCTTCGTCGAAAAGCATCCAGCCGCCCACATCCACCGGCTGATCGCCGAAATTATAAAGCTCCACGTACTGATTGAATTTTCTGGTTTCAAGTCCGCCGCACTGATTGCCCATCACTTCGCTGATCACGATCGTCGATGCAGCGGATGGGAAATTGATGTTGCCCGGGCTGGCGGTTACATTTTTTTCAACAACAGCACAGGAACGGCTGGCTGTGAACGGCGAAGGTGTCCCTGAAACGAACAACACAGAGATGACCGCTTCGCCGGGGTTGTTCGGCGCAAGGAAAGTTGCAGTCAGGCCCTGCCCAGCCCAAACCACCTCCCCCATTGTTGCGCTCCATTGGATCTGTGTGTTGGCGGGGATCTGTCCATCCAGGGTCAGCGCCAGTTGATCGCCTGCCTGCACCTGACACACATCGGGCAAAATGGATGCCTTGAGGTTCGCGTCGCGGCTCGATGCCCCACAGGCATTCAGCCAAAGTGCAGAAATAATGCTCAAGTACAAGGTGGTTTTTAGCTTCATAATGATCCAAATCGAAAATCAATGGGGTTCAATCACAGGCTGCAAGGAAAAGATGGAGGTCTGGGAACAAAAGTTTTCCGAAACACTGACGGTCATAAAACCATTACCGGGTTGTTCGTTGAATTTGGCGTTGACCTGACATCCCCGCTGTGCGCCGATGGTTTGAAAAACGGCACCGGCGTATTCCCATGTGCAGGATAAAGTGGCATCCTTGTTGATCGAATACGCGGTGACCGTGACTGCCTCCCCCGGCGAAACGCGAATTAGGTCAGATGGATGGAAGAGACCTTCCCTGCCCGAAATTTCAAATTGAATGGTCACAGGCGGCTGACAGGATGGAAACACGCTCCAAAAACCGATCAGTGAACCTGCCCATAACAATCCAAGTGCCCAGATGGGAAGGCCCGAAAGATAGGGCTGGAGTTTCTCAGAAGATGTGACCATTTTTATTCTTGGGATTTCAATCCCGAACCGCAAAAAAACGAGGACCGTGGCACTGAATGCCATACTGAAAAAAGCCAGCGCATTTTGCGGGTTGTGACTTTGCCCCAGCCAATTAATGAATTGAACGGGCACAACAGAGAGCCGTAGAATAATGGCCCAGGCGATGAGCAGGGTCAACACAATGTAAACAGCCAGACCGGAAATGAATTCAAGGGGTTTTCTGCTCAAGCGATCCTCATCAGAAAATTATAGTTTTTATTCATTTGCGATAACTTTCAAACCCTTTACAGTTGGCATTTTCAATAGCGGGCTTATAATAAAAGTCACATGGAAACCCAAAAACTTATCCTCGTTACAGGTGCCACAGGCTATGTGGGCGGGCGGCTGGTGCCAAAACTGCTTGAAGCAGGCTACCGCGTGCGCTGTCTTGTACGTGACCCATCCCGTTTGGAGGGGCGTGCCTGGTTGAAAAGAGTGGAAGTCATCTCCGGTGATGCGCTTTCGCCCGAAGGACTCGCCGAAGCCATGCAAGATGTTTCGGTAGCTTATTACCTGATCCACGGGCAACAGGGCAGGAAGGTTGATGCGGAGCGCGACCTGCAAGTAGCGCGTAATTTTGCCCAAGCCTCAGAAGATGCAAACATCGAACGCATTATCTATTTCGGCGAATTGGTGGATCCAACCGCCAACCTCTCCCCTTATCTGCGCGCGCGCCACGAAACAGGTTACATTCTGCGCTATGGCAAGGTACCCGTCACCGAATTTCGCGCGGGTATGATCGTCGGCTCGGGAAGTGCCCTTTTTGAAATGATCCGCTACCTCGTCGAGCGTGAACCGTTGTTGATTTGTCCCGCGTGGTTTTTCTCGCAGGCCCAGCCCATCGCCATCCGCGATGTGTTGTCGTATCTGGTCGATGCGCTCAAGACGCCCGATAGCAATGGACGCGTCATCGAGATCGGCGGACCAAGCCGCCTCACCTACGCCGACATGTTGTTGAGTTACGCAAAAGAACGCGACCTGAAACGCTGGCTCATCCCTACGCCATTCAACGCGCCGCGTCTTTCGGCATACTGGGTTCACATGGTCACGCCGATCCATTGGCGTGTGGTTGCGCCGCTCATCGAAGGCTTGCGCGCGCGCCTCATCGTCCGCGATGATACGGCGAGGAAACTTTTTCCGCAGATCAAACCGATCGATTTTCAAACCGCCGCGCATCTCGCGCTCGGGCGCATTCAACGCGATAACGTGGAAACAAGCTGGGCTGATGCATTGGTCACATCCACGGGCGATATCAAGCCGTATGAATTCACGGTTGAAGAAGGCATGTTCATCGAGCGCCGCCAGATCCTGCTCAACCTGAAACCCGAATCAGTTTTCCGCGCGTACTCGGGCATTGGCGGCGAACGCGGCTGGCTGTACATGGACTGGTCATGGGCCATCCGCGGTTGGATGGATAAAGCCATCGGCGGCGTGGGTCTGCGTCGTGGCCGCCGTCACCCCGATGAAATTCACATCGGCGAATCGCTCGATTTCTGGCGCGTGGAAAATGTGGAAAAGAACCGCCTCATGCTCTTGCGCGCTGAAATGAAAGTACCCGGCAAAGCCTGGCTGCAATTTGAATCTGCCTCGCAGGAAGCGCAGGAAAATAAAACCCTGCTCACAGTCACCGCTTATTTTGCGCCGCACGGTATTTCGGGCTTTTTATATTGGTATGCCATGTGGCCTTTCCACAAATTCATTTTCGACGGTCTCGCCCGTCAACTCGCCTCCCGCGCGCGGGTGCTGAGTCACTCCTATTAATTTCTTTTCTCTTTCTTCTTTCATTTTTTGAAGAAAGAGGAAGAAGAAAGAAGTCATTTCGTGGATTGCAATACGATTCTCGTCACCGGCGCAACTGGATACATTGCCAGCAGACTGATTCCCCAACTGCTGGACCGCGGCCATAGAGTCCGCGCGCTGGCAAGACGCCCGCATCAAATCGGACCTCGAAACTGGTCGGCCAAAATTGACATTTTCCCCGGCGATGTGACAAACCCCGCCTCCCTCGCGCCCGCGTTGAAGGATGTCCACACGGCTTACTATCTCATTCACAACATGTCCTCGGGGCATGGATATACCCAGCTCGAACTGCAAGCCGCGCGCAACTTCGCCCAAGCCGCAGAAGAAGCAGGGGTCAAACACATCATCTACCTCGGCGGGCTCGCCGACGAAGAACAACACATTGCGCCGCACATGCGTTCACGCATCGAAACTGGCGCAACCCTTCGTGCAGGGAAAGTGCCTGTCACCGAATTTCGCGCAGGGGTGATCGCAGGCTCCGGGAGCATTTCCTTTGAAATGATCCGCTTCATGACCGAATTATTTCCCATCATCCCCGCCCCCACCTGGATCCAAAATAAATCCCAGCCCATCGCAACCCAAAATGTGATCGATTATCTGCTCGCCGCTCTCGAGAATTGGGACGGTCATGGCAAGGTCTTCGAGATTGGCGGCCCCGATATCACAACCTATCAAGACCTCATGCTGCGCTACGCCCACATCCGCGGACATAAACGCAGTTTCCTCGTCCTGCCCTATGTCCCTGTCTGGTTCATGGCCTTTGGCATCGGGCTGATGACCCCCGTTCCGCGCCCGATCGCCCATGCACTGGTCGGCGGATTATCCAGCGACAGTGTCGTCATGCACGAACACGCACGCACGGTTTACCCCGAGATCAAGCTGATCGATTTTGATTCCGCCGCCAAAGAAGCGCTGACCCATCTACATCCGCTCCGCATCGAACGCGTGTGGGATGACGGCACAGGCCGCTCCAAAACGCTCAAACACGAAGGCTTTTTCATCGCCCATCATGAAACCAAAGTGGAAGCCGAACCTGAAAAGATATTCACTGCCATCAAAAACATGAAATGGCAGGAATTCGTTGTTGATTTCATCGAAGAGAATCGCTGTCTCGTGTTGCTGTCAAAACACACTTCCATCGGGCAAATGTGGCTCGAATGGCGGCTGGGCAATCAGAATCACATCGCCCTGACCTATTACCTGGCCCCGCGCGGCCCTCTCGGATTTTTATATTGGTATTTACTCTATCCGCTTCACGCTCTCCAACTGCGCATGTTGTTAAAACGCGTCGTCCGCAACTCAGTGGTAAAATGAAATTATAAAATAACGATCAGCAAGCGGCGAAGCTGGTGACACCTGCACTGCACTAAACGCAGTGAGGTGCAAGTGAATTCCAGCACTGTCGCGCAACTGTGAAGTTAGTCATGTTGTCTCTTTGTCTTCTCGTCTAGTAGTCAAATCAATACGGCTAGTAGACAAGAAGACCAGCAGACGAAAAGACTAATGAAGTCAGGTCGCCCGCTACTGATCGGTTCACCACACTCTCGCGAAAAGGAGGTGGATGACGGTAGCCTGATCGGATTGCCTCTCCCCCTCCCCAGCCCATGCTGGGGATTTTGATTCTCGTGGCCACGACTGAAGTCGTGACTACAAAACATTCCAAGGAGAAGAAAATGTTACGAAAAACTTTAATTTTGACTTTACTGCTTGCACTCTTTATAACGGGATGCGCACCCGCACGCTCCGCGGCACCGACCGAGATGCCTGCCCCTGTTTCAACAGAAATGCCCGCCACCGAAGCATCCTCTGCGTCAGCGGAGATTCAACTCACAGATGGGCTGGGCAGGTCCGTGGTTCTGAAAGAAGCGGCGCAGCGCATCATCTCGCTGGCACCGTCGAATACCGAAATCCTCTTCGCCATTGGCGCAGGTTCGCAAATGGTCGGCCGCGATTCACTTTCTGATTATCCCGCCGAAGCGGCGAATGTGACCGATATCGGTTCGGCGTATGAAGCCTTGAACACCGAGATGATCATCTCGCTCAAACCTGACCTGATCATCGCCGCCGAGATCAACACACCCGAACAGGTGAAGGAACTCGAAGACCTCGGGCTGACTGTGTATTACTTGAACAATCCGCACACACTGGAGGAACTGTACGGCAACCTTGAGATCATGGCAAAACTGGCTGGGCGCGAAGCGGAAACCGCTACACTGATCGAGTCGCTCAAGGCGCGCGTTGCCGCCGTGGATGAAAAGATCGCACCGCTCAGTTCACGCATCAGCATTTTTTATGAGATCGATGGCACCGACCCTGCCAAGCCCTACACCGCTGGCAAGGGCACCTTCATCACGTTGTTGATCGAGCGCGCTGGCGGATACAACATCGCTGCGGATATCGAAGGCTATCCCCAATTGAGTTTGGAACAGGTCGTTGCCGCCGACCCTGCTTTCATTTTGCTCGGCGATGCCGCCTACGGCGTCACACCCGAAGTGGTGGCGGCCCGCCCCGGTTGGGAGAACCTTTCCGCTGTAAAAAATGGGCAGGTATTCCCCTTCGACGATAACCTGCTCAGCCGCCCCGGTCCGCGTTTGGTGGATGGGCTTGAGGCATTGGCCAAGTTGTTGAGACCCGGGTTATTTGAGTAAAAAAAAATTACGTAAGTGCGTCGCACCTAACCTTGCCCGCCCATGCCCCGCCCCTATCTTTCCTCTTTCCTCTTTCTTCTAGCCGCCCTGCTTCTCAGCCTTGCAGTCGGTTCTGTTTTCATTTCCCCGGAAGAGTTATGGCGCGTTATCAGCGGCACAACCACGAACGAAACCTTTCGCACGATTCTGTTTGACATTCGTCTGCCGCGCACGGTTTTGATCGCACTGGTCGGTGCGGCGCTGGCGGGCAGCGGTGCGGCGTATCAGGGCTTGTTTCGCAATCCGCTGGCTGACCCGTATTTGATCGGCGTGGCTTCGGGTGCGGGGCTGGGTGCGGTGCTTGCAATGTCGGTCAAGTGGCCGTACACCACGCTTGGATTAATGGCAGTTCCGCTTGCGGCTTTTCTCGCCAGCCTGCTGACGGTATATCTCGTTTATATTTTTGCGAATGTGGGCGGAACAGTGCCAACAACAAGCTTGATCCTCGCGGGGGTGGCGTTTTCATCCTTTGCCACTTCGTTGACGTCGTTTTTAATGCTGAAGTCAAACAGTGAGTTGCGCCGTGCCATCGGCTGGTTGTTGGGCGGTGTGAGTCTGGCAGGCTGGGATGTGATCCTCGCACTCATCCCCTATTTGTTGATCGGCCTGACCACATTGATCTTGAACGGATATGCGTTGAACCTTTTGCAATTCGGCGATGACCAGGCACATCAAATGGGGCTGAATGTACGCCGCGCGAAATTGATCATCATCGTGGCGGCGTCACTTGTCACGGCGGCGGCGGTTTCTTTTGCGGGCATCATCGGATTTGTCGGGTTGATCGTTCCACATGTGGTGCGCATCTGGTGGGGCGTGGACTATCGCCGCATCCTTCCGCTCAGCGTGATCGGCGGCGCGGGCACATTGCTGCTGGCCGATGTATTGGCGCGGGTGATTCTTGCGCCCCAGGAATTGCCGCTGGGCATTGTCACTGCATTGGCGGGTGCGCCTTTCTTTTTGTGGGTGCTGCGCCGCGCAAAAAACCAAGGCATTTGGTAAAAATTTTCAAGGAATCGTATGAGCAAAAACACAAAGGGATTATTGATCGTCAACACAGGCGACGGCAAAGGCAAATCAACTGCGGCCTTCGGCATGGTGCTGCGCGCATGGGGCCGCAATTTTCGCATTTGCGTCATTCAATTCATCAAAGCGGAAACGGGTCAATGGGGCGAGATCAAAGCCGCGAAAAAACTCGGCATCGAATGGCATGCCACAGGCGACGGATTCACGTGGACTTCGAAGGATATGGATGAAACCATCGCGCGTGCCCGTCACGGTTGGGAGATCGCAAAAGAAAAGATCGCCAGCGGAAATTATGATTTGATCGTGCTGGATGAATTCACCTACACCCTCACCTACAACTGGCTCGACACAAATGAAGTAATGGACTGGCTGCGCCTCAACCGACCCTCGAACCTGCATCTGGCTATAACGGGCAGGTCAGCGCCGCAGGTTTTGATCGAAGCCGCCGACCTTGTGACTGAGATGACTCCGATCAAGCATCCATATGAACAAGGCATCGTTGCTCAAGCAGGAGTTGAATTCTAAAATGAAATTCCCCCCCATTGCTCCTCTCGGCCAGCTTGCGATGCAATCTGCGCGTGAACGTCAGAACAGACTCACCAAACCCGCAGGCAGTTTGGGCAGGCTGGAAGAATTGTCGATTCAACTGGCTGGCATCACGGGGAAAGCAAATCCATCCATCAAGGACAAGGTCATCATCACGATGGCTGGCGATCACGGCGTTGTTGAAGAAGGAGTCAGCGCGTACCCACAAGAGGTGACTCGGCAAATGCTGTTGAATTTCCTTGCGGGCGGCGCAGCGATCAACGTGCTGGCGCGGCATGTCGGTGCGCGTGTTGTGGTGGTGGATATGGGCGTCGCAAACGAAATCCCCACCAGGGATGAAAAACTGATTCGGCGCCGAGTTGCTCCGGGGACGAAGAATCTGGCCAAGGGTCCAGCAATGACGCGTACACAGGCGGAAGAATCCATTCAAAGTGGAATCGAAATCGCTTTGGCAGAAATCGCCAAAGGCGCAGACATCATCGGCACGGGCGACATGGGCATCGGCAACACCACCCCATCGGCGGCAATCGCCTGCGTATTTTTGAAACAGCATCCGAAAGAGATCGCGGGCCGCGGCACAGGTGTGGACGATGAAGGGCTTGCCAGAAAAATCTCGGTGATCGAGCGTGCGCTGGAAGTAAACCGACCAAATGCAGACGATGGCATCGGCGTGCTGGCAAAGGTGGGCGGCTTCGAGATCGGCGGGCTGGCGGGCGTGATGATCGGTGCTGCTTCGAAACAGGTGCCTGTAATGGTGGATGGATTCATTTCCACTGCCGCCGCGATGATCGCGGTTTCGCTTGCGCCGCATTGCCACGAATATTTGATCTCTGCCCATCGCTCGAAGGAATATGGTCATTCGCTCATGCTGGAATGGCTTGGCTTGAAACCGCTGCTCGATTTCGATATGCGCCTCGGCGAAGGCACGGGCGCGGCACTTGGCATTTCGATGGCAGAGGCCGCGTGCAAAGTATTAAGTGAAATGGCTACGTTTGAAGAAGCAGGAGTTAGTCAAGTCGGTGCGTAGTGGTCACTTGCCACCTTCTTTTTTCCATCCACCACTCACTATTCCATATCATCTTATGACCTCGATTATCGCCGCCTTTCAGTTCCTCACCATCTTCCCCACTCTCATCAAGCGCATGTTCACCTCGCAAGAGATGGGACGCGCCGTGGGTTGGTTTCCGCTTGTGGGCGTGGCGCTGGGGTTTGCCTTGTTCGGTGTGAATTACGCAGCACGGTTGATCTTTCCGCAAACCGTTGCTGCTGCGTTGACCCTGTTCGCGTGGATCGCGTTCACGCGCTTCTTTCACCTTGACGGTTTCATGGACACCCTCGATGGCCTGTTCGGCGGCTGGACGCCCGAACGCAGACTCGAGATCATGAAAGATTCGCGCATGGGTGCCTTTGGAACGATCGGCGGCATTCTGGTTTTGCTGACAAAATATGCGGCACTTTCAGAAATCCACACTTCTTCCCTGTTCAGCGCGATCCTCCTCGCCACCACGCTGGGACGCTGGGCTTCACCACTTGTAATCTACGCATTTCCCTACGCCCGCGAAGATGGGCTGGGAATTGAGATGAAACGCAATGTGACATTCCGCGAGATCATCATCGCCACGTTAACGGCAGGACTCACAGCGTGGTTTGCGTATGGCTGGCTCGGGTTTGCCTTCATGCTCGGCGCAGCACTGATCGGATTCCTTGCCGCACGCTACGCCATGCGCCTGCTCCCTGGGCTGACTGGCGATATCTACGGCACAGTGACCACACTGGTTGAAATGCTGACCCTCACTGCATTCACTGCCATTCATCCTTCATAATTCATCCTTCATCCTTGCACTATGAAACTTTTCTTAACCCGCCACGGACAAACTGACTGGAACATCGCAGGCCGTTATCAAGGGCAGAGTGATACGCCGCTGAATGAGACTGGCCTTCGTCAGGCTGAGCAGATCGCAAAACGGCTCTCAAGCGAAACCATCCACGCCATTTACTCCAGCGACCTTTCGCGTGCCGCAAACACCGCCCAGTCCATCGCAGATTTTCATTCGCTGGAAATCAAAAAGGATTCCCGCTGGCGCGAACTTTCCTTCGGCGATTGGGAAGGCATGACCTATCAGGAAATGTCGGCGCATTCGCCCGAATTGTTCGAAGCATGGATGAAAGACCCGCTCACGATCTCCACGCCAAACGGCGAAACCCTCGCCCAACTGGCAGAACGGGTAAAAGCGGCATTTGATGAAATCAAGGAGGAACACGCCGACCAGACCGTATTGGTCGTGGCGCACAGTGGGTCATTGCAATCCCTGCTGGCGGTCACCCTCGGTGTGGATTTGAATCGCTACTGGCAATTCCGCATTTCGCAGGCATCGCTCTCTGAAATGAATGTGTATGAAGATAGTGTTGTACTGAATTTACTCAATGACGTATCGCATTTTCAGGAAAAATAACATGAGCACCCTCACTCTCATCCTTGGCGGCGCTCGCAGCGGAAAATCATCCTACGCGTTGAAACTGGCGGAAGAATCGGGGAAACCCGTCACATTTATCGCCACCGCACAGGCATTTGACGACGAAATGTCCGCGCGGATTCAAAAGCACAAGACCGAACGCCCCGCTGAATGGTCCACACTTGAACTGCCAATGAATCTCGCAAAACACATAGACAAAATCCATTCGGAGGTCGTCATCCTCGATTGCGTGACCTTGCTGGCGACCAACCTGATGATGCAATTCGTCAAAGACGACCTTGTTGACGAATTGCCCTACCTAAATGCTATTCAAAATGAAATGGAAGCACTGCTATCCGCCATCCGAAACTCGAATCAAAACTGGCTCGTCGTCTCGAATGAAGTCGGCCTCGGATTGGTTCCGCCCTATCAAATGGGACGCATCTATCGCGACGGACTCGGCTGGGCCAATCAACGCCTCGCCAAAGAAGCCGACACCGTCCTCTTCATGGTCGCAGGCCTCCCCATGACTATAAAATCATAACCCTTTCTTTCTTCTTTCCTCTTTCATCCTATCAAGGCCATCTATGCTAAAAATCCAATCCCTTTCGGTCTCCTATCACGACCACCGCGTTCTGCACGATGTTTCCTTTGACGTGAACAGCGGCGAAGTGCTCGCGCTCATCGGACCAAACGGCGCAGGCAAATCCACGATCATTCGCGCGGCGAGCGGAGTGATTCCCTCCACGGGGTACGTCCGCACCAATGGCGATGACTTCCAATCGCTCACGCCTCTCCAGCGTGCGCGTTATCTCGCCGTGGTTCCGCAGGCGATTTCCCTGCCGCCCGCCTTCACGGTTTGGGAAACGGTTTTGATGGGACGCACACCCTATCTTGGATTTCTCGGTCACGCGTCTGCCCACGACGAGGAACTGGCGCGGCAGGCCCTGAGCAGAGTCAACGCCCTGGCATTTGCCGACCGCCGCGTCGGAGAATTATCAGGCGGCGAAGCACAACGGATCTTACTTGCACGTGCCCTTTGCCAATCCACACCGATCTTATTGCTCGATGAACCCACTGCACATCTTGACCTGCAATATCAAGTCAGTTTATTGGAATTGATCCACGAACTTGCCCACAAGGAAAATCTCGCTGTCATGGTGGCACTGCACGATCTCAACCTCGCCGCCCATTTTGCTGACCGCGTGGCCCTGCTCGTCGGCGGCCACCTCAAAGCCATCGGCACACCCCGCGAAGTACTGACCTCTGAACTGATCTCCCAAGCCTACTGCCTACCCGTTCAAGTGGTTGAACATCCATTTTTGGGCGGGCCGTTGGTGCTACCCGAAAAAATGCAATAACCTGCAACACTTGTCTGCAAAGATGACGTTTCCAAAATGGGACGTCATCTTTTTTGATTTCACAACACCAATTTTGAACCTTTTCGCATCTCGCTGGTACATACTATCGAGAAGCAGATACAATGCAAACAGCAGACCTTGCCATTCACTGGAACCCGCAAGAGACGCAGCCCGCCATGACGCAACCCACCGACGACCTCGACCTGATCCATCGCATGCAAGCTGGCGATGATGATGCCGTGCGCGATCTGTACGCGCAGTATGGTCAGCGACTCTATGCGTACGCGCTGCGCCTCACGAATGACCCCGCCACCGCCGAAGATGTGACGCAGAACACGCTTGTCACTGCATGGCGCACGGCAAATAAATTTCGCGGCGAGGGCCGCCTCATTGCGTGGCTGTTGGGCATCGTCCATCACACGGCGATGAAGGCCATTCGCAGCACGCCTCAATTTTTAGACGAGGCAGAAGAAACCATCCCTGAGACTCTGCCCACGCCCGAGGAGCAGGCTCAAGTTAAAGAAGAGAAGCGTTGGGTTCGTGATGGCTTGCAAAGTCTGTCGCCTGAACATCGCGCTGTGCTCGAACTCATCTTCTATCAAGGGCTGTCACTCAACGAAGCGGCGGATGTTTTGAAATGTCCCGTTGGCACGGTCAAGAGTCGTTTGAGTTATGCGCGTCAGCATTTGCGCGGCGTACTCAGCCGCACCGAGGAGAATTGGCGATGAACCACGAAGAACAAATTATTTTATACGCCGCGAATCAACTCGATGAACATGCGCGCGCCGATTTTGAAAAACATCTCGCGGACTGTGCGGACTGTCAGGCGGATCTGCTTCTCTGGCGATCTGTTGCGGATGAAATCAACGCCTCAGACTCACTCGTGCCTGCTCCTGCTCAATTGGCAGATTCTGCGCTGGAAGCAATTCACCAACCGAACAAACTCGCGCGCGCATTGCGCAGCACGGGACAGTTATTGCGCATGCAAATGCTCATCATCCACAACGAGTTGTGGGTCGGCTCTGCCGCATTGATGTTCATCTTTTTGGCGATGGCGTTGTTGGTGGAGCGCGTGGAAGTGCTGTACTTCTTTGCGCCGATGATCGCCGCTGGAACAGTGACGCTGATCTACGGCTCGGAGAATGACCCCGCCGCCGAGTTGACCTTTGCCACCCCCATCTCACCGTGGAAGGTTTTGCTCGCACGGCTGACTCTTGTTTCTGCGTACAACGTTTTTCTGGCTGGCTGTGCAACGCTTGTCCTGCTTCTCATCATCCCGCCGCAAGCCTTGGGAGAATTCATCCTCGGCTGGCTCGCCCCCATGACCTTCCTCTCCGCGCTCGCGCTCATGCTCTCGCTGTGGATCGGCACTGGCAACGCCTTGTTCATTGCGTACCTGTTGTGGTCGGCGCAATATGCTTCTCTCATTTCGTTTGGCGAATGGTTCGCGTTTGCTTCTCCGTGGCTCGAAACCTATCGCCAATTCTGGCAAAACCCCGCCATGCTTTTCGTTTTCGGTTTTGCGCTCATCGTGTTCGCGCTCTGGTCATCAGGCCGCGATCAGGTGCAGTGGCGCAGATCGATAGCAATGTAGCTTAAAACTAACCCCGTATTGCGAGCCGCGATGTTGCCGCCGAAGCAAATTTTCATAATCATTTTGCTTCGGGCGGAAGAACACCGCCCTCGCAATGACGAGATAAAGTCTGGAGAACCTCATGTCTCGTTTTATCGGCGTCTTTCGCCATGAATTCAATATGTCCATTCGCCGCTCAGGCATGTGGATCGCGTATGGACTGTTGTTCGTGTTCTACACTGTCACCGTCCTTTGGCCTTCGCCTGAAGAAAGTAATGTTTTCACCGATGCAACCCTCTGGCAGCTCGCAGGCCAACTGGCGTACACCTTCAATTTATTCCTGCCCGTCGCGGCAGGCATCCTCGCCGCGGATCGAATGCAGCGTGACTTTCGAGGAGGCGTGCATGAGTTACAGTCCAGTACGCCGCTCAGCAATTTGGTGTACATCCTCGGGAAATATTTCGGCGTGCTTGCGGCTTCCCTTGCTCCCGTTCTCGTGTGGATCTGGGTTGTGACAGCCTGCCTCGTAGCCACTGGCAATGCTCCCATCAATTTGATGTACGCCATGACGGTTACATTCTTTGCGATGATCGTCCCCGCTTTTGCATTCGTCATCGCCTTCTCGCTGGCCTGTCCGCTCATCATGCCCTTGCGTGTGTATCAGATTTTGTTCACAGGCTATTGGTTCTGGGGCAATTACATCCCGCCCGAAATTTTCCCCACCCTCAATGGGACATTGCTCACCGCAGGCGGAATGCACGCCTATCAAGGTTACTTCGGCGGCTTTCATGGCTTGCAAGACCCGCTGACTTACACCGCCACGGATGCAACTCTCAACCTGCTTGTGCTTGGTCTGTGCATTGCCGCTGTGATGACCGTCCTCAACTATTACCTGCAATGGCAGTCCCGCCGCGCATAGGATTATCCATGAAACGCTTTTCCTTGAAATACACTTTACTCACCTATCGCCTCGACCAGCTTTGGTTCCCGCTTGCATTCCTGGCATTCTTCATCATCTTGACTTTGCTTCTTCGCAACGAAGTGCAAAACTATGACATTGCCCGCGCCTATGTTGGCTTTGCTGTCCCGCTGGTTGGCGGCTTCATGGCGGCATACGCCATCCTCGATGACCCTGCGTTGGAACTGCGCTTTGCAACACCCATCCGCGCCGCGCAGATTCTGCTCGAACGCACCACGCTGATCTTTCTCATTCAGGCAGTTTGCGCCAATGCCTTTCTGCTTTTCTCCCTCATCATCGGCGTGGATTTTTCTCCGCTTGGCAATTGGGTGAATGTCCAACTGTGCTGGCTGCTGCCCACCATCACCTTGATCGCGCTCGGAACCTTCGGCGCATTGATCGGCGCTCAGACCATGGTCGGCTCATTCCTCGTCGGTCTCGTCTGGTTCGTGGAGTTGATCGTCCGCGACGGGATGGCTGTCAATAACTGGAAATATGCCTACATCTTCATGAGCATCCTCAGCCCAGAACACCCCGACCTTGTATCAAATCAGATCGCGCTCTTCGCTCTCACCATTGCTTTTCTCTTTGTCGCATGGGCTTTGCTGCGAAAACAGGAAAGATATATCTAACATTCATTCCGTCATTGCGAGGGGGCATCTCCAACATTGTCACCGCACTGGCGCGGTCGCGGCAGCTCCCTCGCAATGACATAATAAAAAGGAACTCACCATGATCGAAATTACTGGACTCACCAAAACCTACGGCTCTGGAAACAAAACGGTCAACGCCCTCAACGGCGTGGACTTGCAGATCAACTCTGGCATGTTCGGCTTGCTTGGCCCCAACGGCGCGGGCAAGACCACCCTCATGCGCATCCTCTCAGGCATCGTCAATCCCAGCGGCGGCTCCATCCGCATCAACGGACATGACCTCACCACCGAAGCGGGCAAGTACGCGGTCAAGTCCATGCTTGGCTATCTTCCGCAGGAACTCGGCATGTACACCGAACTGACCGCCGAGCAATTCGTGGATTACATGGCCATCCTCAAAGGCTTGGATGACTCCCGCAAACGCAGCCAACGTGTGGCAGAAGTGCTGGAGATGGTCGGTCTGCGCGAAGTGGCGAAGCGCAAAATAAAAGGCTTCTCTGGCGGGATGAAACGCCGCGTCGGAATCGCTCAAGCCTTGGTCAACGACCCGAAAATGCTCATCGTTGACGAGCCAACAGCGGGGCTTGACCCCGAAGAGCGGATTCGCTTCCGCAATTTATTGGTCAACCTCGCCGCGGATCGTGTCGTCCTGCTTTCGACTCACATCGTCGAAGACATCGGTCAGACCTGCCGTGATCTGGCTGTGCTTGCAAAAGGAAAGATCCTCTTCCGCGGCAGTCCCGCTGAAATGCTCAAAGCCACCGAAGGCCACGTGTGGACGTTGACCATGTCTGGCTTGGAGAAGCCCAATCACGATCTCACTGTCGTCTCCATGCTGCATCTTGCGGAAGGGACTCAGTATCGGCTGGTCGGTGCAAATGTCAACGGGTATTCGAGCGCTCAACCCACGCAGCCCGGTTTGGAAGATGGCTATGTATGGTTGATGAAAAGTACAGGTCAGGTTGTGATGGAAAGTTGATGACGCTATTTTGAGAGAGCCTTCACGGAAACGACCTGCCCAGTAATATCTGACGGTACACGCACTAACAGTTCATGCATGGAAAGATTGTTCCTTTTTTGAACTTATATGAATTTTGTTGATCGGCGGCGTCGCTCTGCAGGTTAACGGACACCAGCGGTATCCCCAGATCACGCACTTTGTGCAGTAACCCATATAAGGCGGGCTGATCAGGCACAGGTCCAGAGAGAAGCGTTTTTCCGTCTGCCTCCCGCGTAATTGACATCCCATCGAACCAGTCTGCCCATTGAGTATCCAAATGTCCTTCGATGCGTATCTCGTAGATTGGGGTCATTGCCTCGTGCCTTTGTATCAATACGCGTAAATATAACGGCAGGGGGCGCTGTCGTTTAGAACCGAAAGTATTGTTTTGAGTATTGTTTGGGGTGGTACCATCTTGGCCGCTATCAAAATGCAGTTGCGCGAATGATATCAGCCGATTTCCCCAATGCTTGTGGATTTCAACATGGTAAACTTCGTTGCTCACTCCCACAACCTTGTTGACCCCAGAGCGTAAGTATAGGCATCCCGGGTACGCAACACGGAAAAGCGTTTTGGAAAAGCCTATTTATGCCCAACACGATCATCAAAACAAAAATCAACCTCCCTGTACTCCGTCGTAATTTGGTGTTGCGCAAACGACTGCTTACCCTGTTGTCAGAAAAAATCAGGCAGGGGCATAAGCTGACCTTGATCTCCGCACCAGCAGGGTTTGGCAAGACCACTCTCGTGAGCGAGTGGATCGCTTCTGGTGAAATCCCTGCGGCGTGGATCTCACTGGATGAAAATGACAGTGACCCTTCGCGCTTCTTAACCTACCTGATAGCTGCTCTGCAAACCCTGATCTCTGGCGTCGGTGACGGTGTCTTGGCGGCGCTTCAATCGTCACAACCTGTTGCTGCCAAAGACCTGCTAACTACTCTGCTCAATGAACTATCTTCAATAGAAGATGGTTTCATTCTTGTCCTCGATGATTTTCACGCGATAGATTCCAAGGCTGTGGATGATCTGCTGGCATTTCTGGTGGACCACATGCCGCCGCAGATGCATCTGGTTATCACCACCCGCGAAGACCCATTCCTGCCGCTTGCCCGCTTGCGCGCCAGAAATCAGTTAACGGAGATTCGCGCTGCCGAATTACGCTTTACCCAAAGCGAAGCTGCTGATTTTCTCAATCAGGTTATGGGGTTGAATCTTTCTGCTGAAAATATAGCTGCGCTGGAAGCCCGCACCGAGGGCTGGGTGGCGGGGCTGCAACTGGCGGCATTATCCATGCAGGGCAAGGCAGATGCGACCGAATTTATCCATTCGTTTAGCGGAGCGAATCAATTTGTGCTCGATTATCTGCTGGAAGAAGTACTGCAAAAACAATCCGAATCTCTGCAAGGGTTTTTATTACGCACATCCATCCTGGACCGTTTGAGTGGCTCCTTGTGTGATGCCTTGTGGCAGGGGGAACAAAACTCAGCACAGGAGATATTGGAGCAGTTGGAACGCGCCAACCTCTTCGTCATTTCATTGGATGATGAACGGCGCTGGTATCGCTATCATCATCTTTTCCGTGACCTGCTTCGTCAGCGCTTGAGTCAAAAACACAGCAAGGAAGAAATAGCACAGATCCACATCCGCGCGAGTGAATGGTTTGAACAGAACGGCGATATTGGCGAGGCGTTCCACCATGCCGTCAGTGCCGCAGACTTTGACCGCGCCGCCAGATTGCTGGAAACAAGTTGGCAGGCGATGGATGAAAGCTTTCAGACGGGCACCTGGCTCGGGTGGGTGAACCAGCTTCCGTTAAGTGTGAGGCGCGTTCGTCCCGTCCTGTTGACTCAAGTTGGTTGGGCGTACATGGATGCAGGCAATGCCGAAGCGAGCGAGGCCAGTTTGCGGGATGCAGAGACTTGTTTGAAGCGTCCGCTTGATGAGATGGTGATCGTCGAAAAGGAACAGTTCCGCACCCTGCCTGCGCGCATCGCTTTTGCCCGCGCATACAATGCCCAAACTCAGAATCGTTTTGATGATGTGGTCAGATACGTCGAGACGGCGCTGGATATTATCCCTTATGATGACCAGTACATGCAGGCGCAGGCATCGTCGATCTTAAGCACCACGTATTGGGCGAGCGGCGAGTTGGATAAGTCTTTCGCGTTAATGAGCGGCTGGGTGGATGCGGCGCAGCAAGCCGGTAA
Source organism: Candidatus Villigracilis affinis (assembly GCA_016718275.1). Classification (GTDB taxonomy): domain Bacteria; phylum Chloroflexota; class Anaerolineae; order Anaerolineales; family Villigracilaceae; genus Villigracilis; species Villigracilis affinis. Next base: position 208,555 of record JADKEA010000021.1, on the reverse strand, counting down.
TTTTGTGTTTTCGGTTGCGGCATCATTTGGCAAAGCGGATATTCTCATCACGCAGGGTCGGCTGCGTGATGCCATGCAGGTCTATCAAACGGCATTGAGTTTGGCAACGGAACATGGCGCAGAACAACACACAGCACACCATCATTTGGGGCTGGGCTTGCTGCATCACGAAATGGGGGAGGATGAACGCGCTGCGCATCATTTGCAAAAAGCATTCGAACTTGGCAGGCAGACCACCATCGCGGATTGGGCATATCGCAAGAGTTTGGCACAGGCATATTTGAAAGAATCTGAAGGCGATCACGACGCCGCGCTCGATCTGTTGGATGACGCACAGCGCTATTACGTCCGCACGCCTATTCCCAACCTGCGTCCTGTGGATGCGATGAAGGCGCGCATTTATCTCCAACAAGATCGACTGGATAAAGCACAAGCATGGGCCGCCAAGAGCGGGCTGTCTTTGCTTGAAACGCCCGATTATTTGCATGAATTCGAGCGGCTCACACTGGCTAAAATTGCGCTGGCTGAATATCAGCACGACCAGAACGAACAGCATATTCTTGATGTGTTGAAGTTGTTGGAAGGTCAATTAAAGTTGGCGCAGAAACAAAATCGTCTGTACAGCCAAATTGAGATTCTTGTTCTACAAGCCTTTGCCTTGCAAGCAAAGGGAGAGTCTGCTCAAGCGATTTCTTCATTGGAGAAAGCCCTGTCTCTTGCTGAACCAGAAGGCTACCTGCGCATTTTTGTGAATGAAGGCGAATTCTTGCGATTGTTGATTTTGGATGTACGATCTGCGATTGAAAAATCGCCATATTTTTTGTTTGGCTATGTGGAAAAACTTCTGGCTGAATTCCCTCAACCTACAGAGCTCCAAATCCAAAAATCCAAATTCGAAAATCCAAAACCTGAACTGATCGATCCCTTGAGCGATCGCGAACTCGAAGTGCTGCATCTCATCGCGCAGGGGCTTTCCAACGACGAGATCACCCAAAAACTGGTCGTCGCGCTCAGCACGGTCAAGGGGCACAACCTGCGCATCTTCGCCAAACTGCAAGCCAAAAGCCGCACCGAAGCCGTCGCGCGCGCCCGCGAACTGGGCTTGCTCTAAACCCCAACAATACTCAAAACAATACTTTTGGTCCTAACGGCAGCACCTCCCTGCCGTTATATTCGTGCACGTTAAAGATGACCCAACTCTACGAAATTCGGATCGCAGGGCATGTGGATACTCAGTGACAGGACGGGTTCGACGGCTTGTCGCATAAGATTTCATTCGATTCCAGGCCTTGGGGTTTTTTTTGGGTGGGGGCTGGCCCCCCGGGGATTTACCCCCCCCCCCTCCCTTCCCCAGCCCGAAAACACTGGGCAGGAAATTGCCCAAACAAAATTCTAAAAATAAATGGAGATAAATCATGGAGTACAAAAATAACATTTCACCAATCCCCCAATACAGTTTGAGGGAAACCCTGTTGATTTGGGCTGCCGCCGCAATTCCTATGTGGATTTTAGGCTGGGGAGTATATCCTTTCCTCAGTTCAGGTCTTGGCGCAGTTGAGGCGCCGTTATTGCGCATCAAACTCCTCACCGGTGGTTTGATCTGGCAGTTCATCCTTTCTATGTGGATTCTATATCGTGAAGAGGGCAACCTGCGCTTTGAAACAATCCGCCGCCGTTTTTGGTTGAATCATCCTGTCTCGCCTAAAACGGGCCTGACGCAAAAAAGCCTATGGTGGTGGCTTGTCCCTTTGATCGTTCTGGTTGCCTTGCTTGAGATCGGATTGGGAGAATGGCTGGAATACTTTTGGGTGACCCTCTTTCCCTTTTTTGCCCAGCCTGCCGGATATGACGCCACTACCTTGTTCACTCCTGAAATGCAAAAACAATGGATTGGGCAATGGAGCCTGTTAGGACTCTTTGCAACGCTTGCATTGTTCAACACATTCTTGGGGGAAGAATTTTTATTCCGTGGCGTATTGCTCCCCAAGATGAATGGTGCTTTTGGAAAATGGGATTGGGTTGCCAATGGCATTCTGTTCTCGTTCTACCATTTGCACCAACCTTGGGGCATTCTGGCGGGGCTGCCCGCCAACCTGATCTTTGCCTGGAGCGGAAAGAACTTCCGCAGCAACTGGTTCCCTATCATTTTGCATTCCGGGCAAAGCATTTACTTTTTATTTCTGATCCTGGGTCTTGTGCTTGGATTGGCATAGATTGGCGAAACGGCGGCGGGTTACCCTGAGTTGGGTTTGCTCTACCCCCCCAAAAAACAATACTCAAAACAATACTTTTGGTTCTAAACGACAGCCCTCCCTGCCAGTATATTTGTGTGCGTTGACGATGACTCACTTCTACGAAATTCGGATCGCAGGGCATCTGGATGCCCATTGGGCAGATTGGTTCGACGGCATGTCCATCACGCTGGAAGAGGATGGAACCACGCTTCTTTCTGGACCTGTGCCTGATCAGTCCGCCCTATATGGGTTGCTGCGAAAGGTACGTGACCTCGGTCTTCCACTCGTTTCGGTGAACCAGATAACAGTCACTTTGAGTCAACAAATTCTAAATAAAAAAAGGAGCAATACAAAAATGAATGCAAACAACAAAGGAGCAATAAAAATGAATACAAACAACATAACCACTGAAACGGAAGACATCAAGCTCAATGTAAAACTGAAGCTCGCTGCCCTTTGGGCAAGTTTTATGTTTCTATACATCTATGTAGATTATTTCCACCTTATATATGCCAGGTAAAATAGAAGATATTCTGGAAGGGAAAGTATTTACATTTGACATTACCTATGTATTTCTTATGATAGCAATGTTTTTTGTAGCTATTCCAGTTCTTATGATTTTCCTTTCTGTTGCCCTGCCGGCTAAAGTAAATCGTTGGACAAACATAATCGTGGCTACAATATTTATTCCTTATATGTTGTTTAATTTGACAGGAGTGGCTTGGTTGCATATGTATTTTGCCGCGGCTTTAGAAGTGATTCTTCTTTGTCTCATTATCCGTTATGCCTGGAAGTGGCCTAAACAGGAAAGTTAGCCCTAACAACAAAATCTAATAAATCAAGATAAATTGAAATGACAAACCATATCGCTTTTAAATAAAAAAAGGAGTAATACAAAAATGAATACAAAAAATCTATCAGAAGACATAAGTGTCAAAATGAGCGAAGCAGCAACACCAGCGATGGCTGTGGGGAACCGGGTGTCCACGACGCGAATCGTCGGCGGCGTCGCGGTCGCCTTAGCCGTGTCGGGGTTCGTTCAGAACGCGGTGTTTGGGGGCACTGGAGCGCCTGCCTACAGCGATCCGCTTGGTGTGGTCCTCGCCTACCACGCCGAGAACCGGGGCGCCTTTGCCATCATTTCAGGTCTGGAGACTGTGAACATGGTACTGCTCCTGGTGTTCGTCACGGCGCTACACGGGCTCGTGCAGCGCCGGGGCGGCGCAGGGGCGGACTGGTCGCGGCTCGCGCTGGCAGCCGGAGCGGCGTGCTCGACGTTATTCGCCCTCTTCATTGCCACGCAGATCGCGGTCGTGCTCGCCGCAAGCAGCCTGGCCGAGCCGAACCCGGCCTTCGCGCTGATGTGGCAGCTCCATGCCGCGGTCTTCGCGCTCGCGCTGCCCGCGCTCGGGGCGACCTTCATCGGCGCGGCGCTGGCCACCCACGCCAGCGGGTTGATACGGCCGTGGCAGCGGCTGTTCGGCATGGTGGGCGGCAGCTTGCTCATCTTGGCCGGGCCTGCAAACCTCGCCATCGCGGGTGGGTCGCCACTGATATTCGTCGGGGTTCTGGGCTACTTTTTGTGGTTCATCTGGCTCGTTGTCATCGGCATACGGCTCATCCGTGGACAGGGCTGACGTCGCCCTATAGGTGGCGCTCGTTAAAGCGAAAGGAAGGAGGTTGCAATTGGGGCTGTTGTAGTAGTCGTCCTTCTTTTACTAATTATTCGTTACGCATGGAAGTGGCCTAAACAGGAAAGTTAGCCCTAACAACAAAATCTAATAAATCAAGAGAAATTGAAATGACAAACCATACCGCCTGGCTTGAAATTCGTTGCTTTGGAACATAACAATAAGACCTAACAAGAATTTTGGAGAGGTTGAGAGTCAACCTCTCCAAAATTGAAAAATAAAAAACAATGATAGAGAAAGGAATGAAAAATGAAAAGAGTAAAACAATTTGGGGAAACCGTGGAAGGTTACAACATCCCTGTTTTAAACGAGCGGGAGATAAGGGCATCGGCAGGAATACTATATTTGGTTATGTTCTGGTCCTGGATACTGGTTGTATTTAATGATAATTATCTCCTGCTAAAGTATGCCAACACGATCTTCCTTGCAGATTTCATCGTACGCATATTTATTAGCCCTAAATATTCTCCTTTATTAATAATCGGGCGTTTAGCGTTTGGAATTTGTTTGGGGTGTAAATTTTATTCAATGTTCTATAAAGAAAAAGCTCAATACTGCCCGGGCGAAATTTGTGATGTAAATGCAAAACAAGAGATTCAGAAAACGTCGTTACTGCAAATCGCTGTTGTTATTGGTTTTTTCGCGTTTGTTATAACGACAGCTATCCTGTTCAACGATGGGTTTGGTGCAAAACCGACTTCTCTGTGGTTTATCGTGAAATCTGCTTTTTCAATATAAATATTGTTTTTCACAAAAATTAATTTAATTGCAAAAAGACGGGATGTTCATCACGCTGGAAGAGGATGAAACCACGCTTCTTTCTGGACCTGTGCCTGATCAGCCCGCCCTATATGGGTTGCTGCGAAAGGTACGTGACCTCGGACTTCCACTCATTTCGGTGAACCAGATAACAGTCACTTTGAGTCAACAAATTCTAAATAAAAAAAGGTGTAATACAAAAATGAATGCAAGTACCATCAAAAAGCTCGAGATGAAAGCCATTGTTTTCAACCAATACGGCACGCCCGATGTACTCAAACTGGCAAATGTTCCCGCGCCAACCCCAAAAGATGACCAGGTACTGATCCGGGTCTTTGCCGCCTCTGTCAATTCCGCTGATTACCGCCTGCTGAGTGGACCGATTCCGCGACTGATGGGGTTTGGTCTCTTGAGACCGAAAGACAAGATCATGGGCGCGGATATTGCCGGGCGCATCGAGGCTGTGGGGAAAAACGTCACCCGCTTCAAGCCGGGCGACGAGGTCTTCGGTGATATTTCCACGGGCTTTGGCGGTTTTGCTGAATATGTCTGCGCACGTGAATCTATTCTGGTGAAAAAGCCCGCCAACCTGACCTTTGAGCAAGCGGCGGCGGTGCCGATGGCGGCGGTCACGGCATTGCAGGGACTGCGCAAGGGGGGCGTCAAGCCCGGGGACCATGTAGCAATTGTCGGCGCGTCTGGAGGCGTGGGGACGTTTATGGTGCAGATTGCCAAATCCTTCGGTGCGGAAGTCACAGCAATATCCAGCACGAAAAAAATGGAAGGGCTCCGTGCTTTGGGCGCAGACCATGTCATTGACTACACCCGCGAAGATTTCACTCGCAGTGGTCAGCATTACGATTTGATTCTGGCGGTGAACGGCTATCGCCCGCTCGCGGACTATCGCCGCGCGCTCACTCCGCAAGGGACGTACGTCATGGTTGGCGGCGAGGGCAAGCAAATTTTCGAGGCGATGGTGAACGGTCCGCTCGTCTCGCGACGCGGCGGTCAGACAGTGACTAATCTGACGGCAGCCCCCAATGCAGATGACCTGTCTTTTGTAAAAGACTTGATCGAGGCGGGTAAAGTCACTCCGGTCATTGACCGCACCTATCCGCTTGAAAACACGGCGGAGGCGGTTCGCTATGTTGGCGGGGCCCGTGCTGCGGGCAAGGTTATTATTCAAATTCAGGAGAACCCATGACCCACACCGAACTTTTTCAAACCTACCTGCACCACTACGCCGACAAAAATCTGGAGGCGATCTCCGCCATGCTCGCCGAAGATACTCACCCTTGTACGCAATGTGGTGAAACTTGGCTTAATCTTTTAATCCCAATCCCGCCTCTCTTGCGCGGACAATGGCTTGGGCACGGTCTTGATGCTCAAAGATAATTTGTTTGAGATCACTAAATTGTTATGTCTCTGTGCGATCAAATCTAAAATCTCCAATTCTCGATCGGTTAGCTCGGCGAATTCGTCGGGCTGATTTTTTTATTCGATAGGGCAGATGGCGCGGAGAAGTATTGCATCATGCGTTTGGCGATGGTGGGACTGAAGATCGCTCCGCCTCTTTCCACGGCGACGATGGCTCTGACCACCTCATCCTTATCCGCATCTTTGAGCAGGTACCCGCGCGCGCCTGCACGCATGGCAGCAAAGACAGAATCATCATCATCGAACATGGTGATGACCAGCACACCGATATTCGGCTGCACTTCGTGGATTCTGCGCGTGGCGTCGATGCCGTTCATGCCTGGCATTTTCAAGTCCATGAGAATAACGTTGGGCTGGAGGTCTCTAGTTTGGAGAAGCCCAATCACGATCTGACTGTTGTCTCCATGCTGCATCTTGCAGAAGGGACTCAGTATCGGCTGGTCGGTGCAAATGTCAACGGGTATTCGAGTGCTCAACCCACGCAGCCTGGTTTGGAAGATGGTTATGTTTGGTTGATGAAGAATTCCAATCAGCAAATGGAAGTCGCGTAAATAAAAAGAGCATCCCTTGAAAGGATGCTCTTTTTGATTCCCGATGTTCTACTCTAAGAGTATTGCACCAGCCTCTGCTGGGTCAAACCCAACAGGCCAGTGGGTGTAGGAATTATATTTCACGCCGTTCACGTCCGCGCCGCTCATGTTCGCGCCCGTTAAGTTTGCATAGCTTAAATTGGCATTGTTCAACTTCGCTCCACTTAAATCGGCGTCTTGCAACTTGGTATCGCTTAAATCAGCCTCTATCAGAATGGCTCCGTGAAAGTTTGCCTCGCTCAAATCAGCGCCTTCCAAATTGGCATTGCTCAAATTGGCATAACGCAATCGAGCCTTATCCAAAAAAGCCCCGTTCAAATCTGCGCCGCTCAGGTCGGCCTTGCTTAAGTCAACCTGGTTTAAATCTGCCTTGCTCAGGTCATAGCCCGCAAGTTGCAGTGGTTTGGTTCCGTTCAAAATTTCGCGAAGCTCATCTTTTGTCATTTGCATGGGATTGCCTTTCAATGTTTCGAATATGAAACATTATAACTTCTCCAACTCTTCCCACCGTGCATACGCCTGATTCAATTCATCCTGCATGGTCTTCAACTGTTCCGCCGCACGCGCGATCTCGGCACTGTCCCGCTGATAAAAATTCGGCGTGGACATTTCCGCCGTCAGTGCGTGAAGATCCGCTTCCAGTTTTTCGATCCGCTGCGGCATTTCGGCGAGTTCGCGTTTTTGAGCTTCGAGCGCGCGCTGTTCCTTGTAGCTGAGTTTTTTGGATGGAGAACGCGCATCATTCTCCACGCTGACAACTGGTTTGCGCGGCTTCGACTCGCTCTTCGCTGATTCATTTTGCCGCGCCCAATCGTCATACCCGCCGACCGTTTCTGTCACCCGTCCGCTGCCATCCAAAGCGATCGTACTGGTGACGATATTATTCAGGAATGCACGGTCATGGCTGACCAAAAGCAGCGTGCCTTCATAATCAAGCAGCAGGTCTTCGAGGATCTCCAGTGTTTCAACATCCAGATCATTCGTGGGCTCATCCATCACCAGCAGATTTGCAGGCTGGGCAAACAGACGCGCCAACAGCAGACGATTGCGCTCGCCGCCCGAAAGCGCACTGATCGGCGCATTGACACGGTCACGCGAAAAAAGAAAATCCTCCAGATACACATTCAAATTACGCGAGCGGCCATTGATGGTGACGTTGTCACTGCCCTGCCCCACATTATCCAGCACAGACTTGGTCTCATCCAATTGCGCGCGCAGTTGATCGAAGTACGCAATTTCCAAATTCGTTCCGTATTCCACGCTGCCGCTTTGGGGCTTCAACTCGCCCAAAAGCAGACGCAACAAAGTCGTTTTGCCCGAGCCGTTCGGGCCGATGATGCCGATCTTATCGCCGCGTTGAATGGTAGTGGTGAAATCGCTGACAATAGCCCGTCCATCGTAGGCATAGTTGACGTTTTCCACTTCGACCACGATCTTGCCCGAACGTTTTTCACCCTGAATCTGCATCTTGACTTTACCAGGCCGTTCACGGCGTTCGAGGCGTTGTTCACGCAGACGTTTGAGTGCGCGCACCCGGCCTTCATTACGGGTACGGCGGGCCTCAATTCCTTTGCGGATCCAGACCTCTTCCTGGGCCAGCTTTTTATCGAAGAGGACATTTTGCTCAGCTTCGGCGGAGAGCATTGCATCCCTGCGTTCGAGGAAAGTGGTGTAACTGCAATTCCAATCGAAAAGACGGCCGCGATCCAACTCGACGATGCGGGAAGTGAGTCTTTGTAAAAAGACACGGTCATGGGTGACGAACAATAATGTGCCGCCCCAGCGTTTCAGAAATCCTTCAAGCCAGTCGATGGATTCGATGTCGAGATGATTGGTTGGTTCGTCGAGCAGGAGAAGCTCGGGTTTGCGGACCAGCCCACGGGCAAGCATGACGCGGCGTTTCATCCCCGCCGAGAGCACTTCGAAATTCGCTTCTGCATCCAATTGCATACGCGAGATGACCTGCTCCACTTGAAGCTGTCCGCGCCAGTGATGATCATCGGAGGCAGGATCAGGTTTCAGTGAGTCCAGACCGCCCGCAACAATGTCGAGGACTTTTCCAGTAATTCCAACGGGCACTTCCTGTGGAAGGTATGCGGTGCGCAAATCCTGCTGGCGGGCAATGACACCGCTTTGCGGAGCGATATCGTCGTTGACCAATTTCAGCAGGGTGGATTTTCCCATTCCATTGCGGCCCAATAAACCGATCCATTCGCCCTCCTCGATCTGTAAATTAACTTTGTCGAGAAGGGGCGGACCGCCAAACCCGATGCTGACTTCCTGTAAGCTGAGTAATGCCATTTATTTTTTCCTTATAAGGGGCAGAATATACTACGAAACACGAAACCATGCCTGCTTCCCGTGGGTTTTAATACCTGGAAAATAAACGATAGTACAATTACGCACCTTATTCTGGTAAGCAAAGGAAATATCAATGGCGGCCGAAGAACGTGTAAACGAACTGGATGGAATGCGCGGGATCGCGACGATTCTCGTCATCTCATATCATATTTTCAAACGCGGGGATTATTTCACCACGAATGCGATTCTGCATTTCGTCACCAGCCTGACCCTATACGGATGGTATGCGCTGGATACGTTCTTTGTCCTTTCGGGTTTTCTCATCACTGGGATTCTGTTAAGGACGAAGGAAGAGAAGCACTACTTCAAGAATTTTTATGTTCGGCGTTCTTTGAGGGTGTTCCCGCTTTATTATTTCGTCCTCGCCTTGATCCTGTTTCTCATGCCCAGGCTCGACCCCGATTACGTGGCTGAGATTCCGAAATCGCTTCCTTATTATCTTTTTTACCAGCAAAACTGGTTTCATTTTATGACGAGCGTGAAAGGCACGGAACATCTTTCGGTAACCTGGTCGCTGGCCATCGAGGAACAGTTTTACCTGCTGTTTCCCTTCCTTGTTTATTACACACGCAAAGAGACGCTTGCAAAGGTGGCGGGGGGGATCATCTTCGTTTCCATTCTGGCGCGCGTACTTTCCGCATTTTTGTGGGAAGACGTTGCCCAGATGACGAATTTCTTTTTCTATAACACGTTCACCCGTTTTGAAGAGATTTCCTTTGGAATTTTGATCGCCGTCGCGTTCACCTACCCCGATTGGAAAGCCAAACTCACCAAAATCGCCATGCCTGTCTTTTTGATCGCCTATCCTGCACTGCTCATCATTGAAGCGATCACCAGCAGAGACATCGGTATTCCCCACCCTGCCTACAGCAATGTCCCGCTGACCGTTGTCGGGTACACGCTGGCGTCCATTTTTGCAGCGGCGCTTATCGTTGTGTTGACCACACATGACAGGATGAGTTTGATCCGCAGGATATTCCGCAACAAAGTGTTGACGTTTTTCGGCGATCACAGTTATTCGATCTATTTGTTCCATATGCCCATCGGCTTGACCATGCTCGATTACCTGTGGCGCAATAATTATCGCGGCTGGCAGATCTATTTCCTTTATATCGGCCTGACCTTTGGCATCACGATCTTTATTTCCATGGTAACCTGGAATTTCCTGGAAAAACCCATGCTGAATTTGAAGAAGTATTTTGACTATAAAGAGCCTGCAAAGTAAACCAAAACCTCTCCCTTTGGGAGAGGTTTTTTGATTAATGGCTTTACTCACTCCATGATTCAACAGGTTACTTTAACACTTCCAGCAGTTTCGGCGTGTCTGAGAGGATTAAATCCGCACCCAAACGTTTTAGCTCTGGTTCTTCCCCAAACCCGCAAAGCACCCCAACTGTCTGCGTACCAGCGGATTTCCCAGCGCGGATATCCACGGTGGTATCGCCGATCATCAGGCAGTTTTCGGCAGGGACATTCATTTTCTGCGCCGCCAGCAAAACGGGGTCAGGATATGGTTTGGTATGTTCCGCCGACAGGCCGGTAATCACCGCGTCGAAATATTTCACCAGGCCAAACTGTTTAAGAAAAGCCAGCGTGCCGTATTCATCGCGGGCGCTGACTACGGCCATTGGATAGCGTCCCTGCAACTGCTTGAGCATTTCATCCACGCCGGGGACGAGCAGGAATTTTTTATCTGAATGTTTGCGATGACGGGAAATCCAATTAATGACCGCGACCATTTCATCATCAAGGCCCAATTTATCGGCGTAGCCAAGCATGGCATTGCCCGGGGCTTCGACCCACATCACAAAACGGCGCGCCGCATGGGTGGGGTCCTTGAATAGAAAGCGCGGAAAAAACCGCTCCACTTTTTGGGCGTAGAGATCGTCGGTATCGCTCAAGGTTCCATCTACATCGAAACACAGGGCTTTTATGCGGGCCAAGTCAAGGGACATGGCGCAATTGTACCAAAGGGGCTATACTTCGCTTCAGGGTTATTCAAAAAGGTTTGCGTAGTATAATTTAATAAATTTATGACTGAAGACCGTTCCCGTTCATTACTTGAATTATTGGTTAACATCAGCCGTGAGGTCGCAACTGCTCTCGACCTTCGCACGGTTCTGCAGCGTTTGCTCTTTGCCGCCATTCAATATGTGGGTGGTGAACGCGGCAGCATTGTAGTGATGGATGATCTTGGCAAGCCCGTTGATGCCACCATTGTCTATGGGAAACAACTTCATGAACATACCACCCAACAACTGCGCGACACCGTGGAACGCGGTCTTGCAGGATGGGTGATTCAACGCCGCAAGGCTGCGCTGGTACCTGATACCAGCAAAGATGAACGCTGGTTGCGCCGTGACGATGACTCAGCGGATAAGAGCGGGGCGAAATCCGCGCTGTGCGTACCGTTGATGGCGCGTGAGCGGCTGGTTGGCGTGCTGACCCTCGTCCATTCCGTTCCCAATGCTTTTACCGAAGAACACCTTGACCTGATGCGGGCCATCGCCGATCAGGCCAGTGTGGCCGTTTTGAACGCGCGCCTCTATACCGAAAGTCAGCGGACGGCACGGGTGATGTCCTCGCTGGCTGAAGGGGCGGCTGCGATCAACACCTCGTTGGAATTGCCCGATGTATGGCGCCGCATCCTCAATCAGACCATGCAGGCTCTGCAAGTCGAAACTGTGGCACTGGCTTTGATCGACAGCACCACGGATGACATTGTCTTTCAGGCTGCGGCCGGGCACAACTCCGGCAATATCCCCGGCAGGCACATCAAAAGCGGACGCGGGCTGACAGGCATGGTGGTCAGCAATGGATTCGGGTTGATCGTACCCAACGTCGATGCTGACGAGCGTTTTAGTGAAGTGGACAAGTTCGGGGGAATCGTGATGCGGGCCGTTGCCATCGTCCCGATCCAGACCCAGGGAAAAGTCATCGGCATTCTTGAGGCCATCAATCCCATCTCCGGCGCGTTCGACATGGATGCGCTGCTGGTGTTGACCGGTTTGGGAAGCCTTGCGGGCACAACCATTCAGAATGCCCAATTCCTCGAACGGCTGAAGCGTGCCCACGAAAGATACCGCGAGTTATTTGAAGACAGCGTTGACCCGATCTTGATCACGGATTGGGAAGGCAGAGTGTTGGAAGCGAATCGACAGGCCGTGATCTTAAGCGGCTATACCAACGACCAGCTTCACACCATGAGCATCGATCAGCTGCATGAAGTCAAGTGGAACAACACCGGGCTTAATTTCGAAACGCTCAAGCGCAATGATGAATGCAACTACGAATCGGACCTGCATCAACAGAACGGCGGGGTCATCCCGATCGAAGTCCATGCGCACCGTGTGGAGATCGAAGACAGCGATTCCGGTGCAGTGGATCCTGCGTGACATTACCGAACGCAAGGAACTGGATGCCCTGCGCAAAGATATGACCGACATGATTTATCACGACATCCGCTCGCCGCTTGGCAACATTGTTTCAAGCCTCGAGATGATGAAAGACATGCTGCCCGAGAACGACGAGACCCTGTTAATGATGCTCAACATCGCGCGCAGTTCAGCGGGACGCATTCAACGCCTCGTGTATTCCCTGCTCGATACCAACCGCCTCGAATCAGGCCAGCCGATCGTTGATCAGCATGCGATCGATCCAGTGGCGCTGATTCGTGAATCGGTCCGTGACACAGAGCGCGGCGTGGAAAACCGCGAACAGACTCTGGAAAACAAGGCGAATTCCGTCCTCCCGCTCATCTGGGTGGACGTGGATATGATCTATCGTGTGTTCATCAACCTGATCGAAAACGCGATCAAGTACACACCCATGGGCGGGCATATCGAAGTCGGCGCACAAACCACCGATGGAATGTTCGTCAAGTTTTGGGTGAAAGACAACGGCCCCGGCATTCCCCCACAGGACCGCGACCGTGTCTTCGACAAGTTCACCCGATTGCGCGGCAAGAACAACAACCCCAGCGGCATTGGCATTGGGTTGTCCTTCTGCAAACTTGCGGTGCTGGGTCACGGCGGGCAGATTTGGGTCGAAAGCGAACTCGAAAAAGGCACCACCTTTTTCCTCACCCTGCCTGTTGCGCAAAAGAAGGCAACGGGCCAGCTCAAACGCCAGACAGGCCGTTTGACCATCAAGGAAGACAAGCCATAATCTTTTTCAATATTTTTTTTCAGGAGCAGCATGCAGGAAATCACCAGTAATATTTTCATCGAAGATCAGTTTCCCGGGGTAACACTCGGCGTGATCGTCACCCCCCGCGGATTGATCCAAATCGATGCACCTCCCTCCCCCGAAGACGCGCGCTCATGGCGCGCTGCTTTGATGAATCTGGGCGGAGGCATGGAACGTGTCCTCGTTAATCTCGATGCACACCCCGACCGCACCCTCGGCGCACGCGCCATGGATTGCACAGTGATCGCACACGAAAAGACAGCCAACACCTTTCGCACACGCCCCAATACCTTCAAAGCCCAGGGCGAAGAGACAGGCTCGGATTGGGAATCCATTGCCGGGCTGGGCAGTGTCCGCTGGGCGCCTCCCGAGATTTCCTTTCTCAATCAGATGACCCTGCATTGGAGTGAATCCCCCGTTTTGTTGGAACATTATCCCGGTCCTTCCAGCGGCTCCATTTGGGTGAACCTGCCCAATGAAAAGATCGTTTTTGTCGGCGATGCCGTGTTGAAAAATCAACCTCCATTTTTTGCGGGCTCGAATCTCACCAACTGGCTTTCCACGTTGAACGCCTTGTTGAGCCCGGACTTCAAAGGCTATACCATCATCAGCAGCCGCGGCGGCGTGATCACCCCCACCATCGTGAAAGCTCAACTGGATTTCATCAAACACACGCACGACAAACTGGAAAAGATCACGACTAAAAAACCGAATCCAGCGGCGATCGAGAAACTGGTCACTTCACTCCTGACATGGTACAAGGCCCCGGCAGCGCGCCAAAAGCAATTCGCCCAACGCCTGCGCTATGGTTTGCTCCACTATAACTCCCGCCCGAATCATGCGGCCGGTCAATACAACGAGGATTAATGACCGTACGCCAACCCCTCCTTGAGTTAACCCGCGGCCGCGTGGTGGAATCGACCCACATTGGTTCCATCGCCATCGTTGATTCAAACGGCACGCTTTTGCATTCTTATGGCGACCCACACGAGGTCGCCTTTTTACGCTCATCAGCCAAGCCCTTTCAAGCGCTCCCGTTCATCGAACGCGGCGGCGCAGAACACTTCAACTTCACGCAGAGTGAAATCTCAATTTCGTGCGCATCGCACGAGACCGCGCAAATCCATCTCGACACAGTCAAGGCCATGCAGGCCAAGATCGGGATTCAGGAAACAGACCTGCAGTGCGGCGGACATCTGCCCGGCGATACGGCCCTCCTGAAGAAGGTCATCAAGCAGGATATCCTCCCCACCGCCAATTTCAACAACTGCTCCGGTAAACATACCTCCATGCTTGCCCATGCAAAAATGCGCGGACTGCCCCTCGAAAATTACCTCGATAAAAGCCACCCCATTCAACAGGATATCCTCTCCACATTCGCCGAAATGTGCAAGTTTGAAAAGGAAAAAGTGGAATTGGGAATCGACGGCTGCTCCGCGCCCAACTTTGCCGTTCCGCTTTTCAATGCCGCTCTCGGGATGGCGCGCTTGTGCGACCCGCGTGAACTTTCCGAAACGCGTGCAACGGCCTGCAAAAAGATCACCTCCGCCATGATCGCCCACCCGGAAATGGTCAGCAACTTTGGCGAATTCGATTGCGAATTAATGCAGGCTGGTGAAGGCAGAATCGTCACTAAACGCGGCGCGGAAGGTTTCCAACTCATCGGCCTGATGCCCGGTGTATACGGCGAATACGGTGTCGGCATCGCATTCAAAGTCACCGACGGCGACGCCGCCCGCATGAACGACGAACTCGAATCCAGTGTGCGCGTACGCCCAGCGGTCACGCTTGAGATATTGCGTCAACTAAAAGCCCTCAACGACACACAACTGAAATCTCTGGAAGCCTTCGGCCCAAAGAAACAACTCACCAATCATCGCGGACTGGTCACAGGCGAATCATATCCTGCCTTCCAACTCGCATGAATTTCCACGAAGACCCATTTATCAAATCCCTGATCACCCGGCTGACCCAGTCGGGTGTTCTTGGTCTTGCGCTGGTCGGCAGTTATGCGCGCGGACAAAACACAGCCCACAGCGATGTCGATGTGGATATTTTCGTCGAGTCACTCTCGCGTGAAGCGAATTACATCCTCCGCAATATGGACGGGCATCTCGTCAGTTTGAAATACCTCACCATCGAGCAGGAACGGACATCCCTCACCCATCCAGAAAAAGCGATCTGGGCGGTGCCGGGGCTTCGTCAAATGGTTATCCTCACAGACGACACAGGCTCAATTGCAGGGTTGAAACAAGCCGCACAGGATTTCAACTGGCAAAAAATACAACCCGCCGCAGATGAATATGCCAGCGAAGAATTAATGGGCTGCGCCGAGGAAGTACACAAGATCGTCGGCGGGTTAAAAGCCAACGATGAATCAAAAGTCTTGTATGCCGTGTGGGGATTATTCAGCGGGCTTGCCAACGCAGTCACCGTTCAACGCGGAATGCTGATGGAAAGTGAAAACCGTTACTTCGATGTCATCCAGCAAACCATCGGCATCGACCACCCGTGGACAAAATCATTCCGCCTCGCGCTTGGCGCAGATATCATCGCAGATGCCCCCGCCTACATCACACGCGGAAAAGCCGCTCTCGACCTATACAAACATACCGCTCAACTCTTTCAAAACATCATCCCCGAAAAACATCGCGACGTGATCGAGAATACGCTACAATTGCTCGATACATTATGAAAAATCCAAAAGAACGCGCGCTCCTCATCCATCAAACCCTGCTCACGGCATTCGGCGAGCCCATCTGGCGCAACCCGCTCCCCGCTGTGGACGAACTCGTTTCCACCATCCTCTCGCAAAATACAAATGACATCAATCGCGACCGCGCCTTCGAAGCCCTGCGCGCAAAATTCCCCACCTGGGAATCTGTACGCGATGCCAAAACCGAGGATGTGATCGCCGCGATCAAAACTGCAGGACTCGCGAATCAAAAGGGACCGCGCATTCAACAGGTTTTACGCGCCATTACCGAAGAACGCGGCTCGCTCAATCTGGACTTTTTAGCTGGTCTGCCCATCGAAGAGGCACGCTCCTGGCTGACGAAGTTCAACGGCGTCGGTCCGAAGACAGCCGCCATCGTCCTGTGTTTTTCACTCGGCATGCCCGCCTTCCCCGTGGATACACATGTCTATCGCGTCACGGGCCGCATCGGCCTGCGCCCCGAAAAAATGACCGTGGAACAGGCTCACCCGCATCTCGAATCCGTTTTTCCGCCTGAAACCTATTACGCCGCGCATTTGAACATTATCCGCCTCGGGCGCGAAGTCTGCCACGCGCGCAAACCAAATTGCCCGCAGTGCCCCGTCATCAAACTGTGCGGATATAAAGAGAAGACGAAATAAAAATGGAAACTCCTCCCGTCAGTATTGCTTTGGAACAACTTGGCGTGCCGCATACGGTCTTTCGCCACGAAAACCCTGTCCACTCGTTTGAGCAGGCGGCGAGCGACCGTGGTCAGCGGGCTTCGCAGGTGGTTCGAAGTATCCTGTTCCGCATTGCAGAGGATGAATTTATAATGGCATTGGTCGCTGGCCCTGCCCAAGTCTCGTGGAAGATTTTGCGGAAACATCTTGGAAAGTCGCGGGTTTCAATGGCCACCGAAGACGAAGTCTTGGCGGTGACGGGATACCGCATCGGGACGGTGGGGCCCTTCGGATTGCTGAATCAGGTCAAGGTGTTGATCGATTCGAGCGTGATGCTCGAAGAGGAAATTTCCATCGGGTCAGGAATGCGAAATACGGCGGTCATCCTCAAAAGCGCGGATTTACATCACGCTTTGAAAGATTCAGTGATTGTTTCATTGACTGAGTAATACACCGTCCTGAGCGGAACGACGAGCGCAGTCGAAGGGCGAATAAATTTATAAACACGGAGAACATCATGTCCAGCTTCAAACAACGTACGCTTGATTTTCTTGAGATCGAATGGAAAACTTATATTGAGAGATTTGATCGCTGGCCTGCGGACGAGGGATTGAAGCGGGTCAACGCGCAGGGTTATCAGCAGTTTCGCGACATGCTTGCACACGTGCTGGCATGGTGGGAGGAAGGCATGGAGATCATCCTCGCCACCGCGGAGGGGCGTGAATTTGCGCGTAAGAAATATGATTTTGATGCGTTCAACGCAGAAGCCGTGGCAAAGTACAAAGGGTGGAACGAAGCGCAATTCCTCGCACACTTCGAGAAAACCCGTCAGAAAATCGTGGCAGATTTACGATCCATGAACAAGGCCGCGTGGGAAAATCGCCGCGTGCAAACCTGGGTCAATGGTATCTTCATCAATCATGCTCGCGAGCATCTGGTGGCTTCGAGTCGCTTTTTAATTTTGGATACGCTTGAGCATGGATGGGGCACGTACATCGAAGACTTTGAAAAGATCGAGGATAAAGCCGCCTTCCTAAACAAGCAGGGTGTTGAGAATTTCCCCGAACTACTCGGGCATGTCATCGGCTGGTGGGAGGAAGGCGAGACCATTATCAAAGGTATTTTGAGCGATCCAAACTTTACATGGCAGGATCGTGACACGGATGCCTTCAACGCGGAATTGATCGTAAAATATAAACAGCTTTCAGATGAAGAAGCGCAAAAACAATTTGAAAGCAAACGACAGGATATGATTCAATTCGTGAAGAGATTGCCCGACTCGGCCTTCACGAACAAAGACATCGAAGGCTGGCTCGCGGCAGATTTTGCCGAGCATTACGACGAGCACAAGCCTTAATTTTTTATCTATAGATCGAAGAATCAGCGTACCCCGCGGACCCATTTATATTTTCTCAAAAGACCCAAAGTAAAACAAGGGCAATCATGGATCACACTGTTTATCTTGCGCTCGGAAGTAACATGGGCAACCGTCTCACGAATCTCAAAACGGCGATCAGCAATCTCACGCCGCAGATGAACGTGAAGCAAAAATCATCGGTTTATGAAACACCGCCCTGGGGCTTCACTGAACAGGCTGCATTCCTCAATCAGGTGATAAAAGTGGAGACGTATCTCAAGCCCGAGGCATTGATCGCTCATATCAAGCGGCTCGAATCGGCGCTGGGACGTGTGCCCAACTTTACCAATGGTCCGCGCCTGATCGACATTGACATCCTGTTCTTTGACGACATGGTCATTTACACGCCTCCGCTGGTAGTACCGCATCCGCGCCTGCATGAACGCGCCTTTGTGCTTTTACCGCTGGCAGAGATCGCCCCGGATTTGGTCCATCCCGTTCTGCATAAATCTGTCAGTGAATTGCTGGATGATGCGGAACGGATCGAGATAAAGATCGTCAAGTAATTCATTCGCCAAAGGAATGTGGACTTGTGTCTGCGTTCCTCAAAATTTACCAAGGAGACATAAAAAAATGGATATTGAAGTCGTTCACCGCCCGTCGTACTCCCTCGCAATTGCAAAGCTCACCCCCAATGAGCGCATCCGCGCCGAGGCTGGGGCCATGGTCAGCATGTCGGAGGGCGTGCAGATCGAAACCAAAGCCGAAGGCGGATTCCTCAAATCACTGGGACGCGCCGTGCTGGGAGGCGAATCTTTCTTCCAGAATTTCTTTCAGGCTCCTGCACAGGGCGGAGAAATAACACTCGCCCCCGAATTGCCCGGTGATATTATCGTGATCGAAATGAGCGGCAGTAAACTGATGATCCAGTCTGGTTCATACATGGCTTCCGAAGCATCCGTTGAGCTGACTGCCAAAGT
The DNA here is from genome assembly GCA_016718275.1 of Candidatus Villigracilis affinis. Classification (GTDB taxonomy): domain Bacteria; phylum Chloroflexota; class Anaerolineae; order Anaerolineales; family Villigracilaceae; genus Villigracilis; species Villigracilis affinis. Next base: position 189,580 of record JADKEA010000021.1, on the reverse strand, counting down.
GAGTGTAAAAGCCTTTATGTCTGCCGAGGGCGTTTCGATGCTTGAAGCCACGGGCTCAGGCACGTTATTGGTTTCTTCCTACGGCGCGATCTACGAAAAGACCCTCGGCGCAGGTGAAAAATACACAGTAGACACTTCCCACCTCGTTGCATTCGACGGGAACATGGGCGTCACGCCCAAACCCATCGGCGGATTCAAGTCCACGCTGTTCAGCGGCGAAGGGTTTGTGGTTGAGTTGAGCGGCCCCGGCAAGATCTACATCCAGACCCGCTCGCCACAGGCGCTGATCAACTGGATCATTCCGCAGCTGCCGAAGCCGCCGTCATCCTCCAATCATTAAATCGCAGTTGGCTTGTATAATAGATGCAGGGCAAACCCAGTTTGTCCTGCATTTTTGTTTTTACTTCGTGGTGACATAGGAGACGCATGAAAATCGTTCGTTATCAAACCAATGGTGAAGCGCCGTACCTGCCCGAGAAGGCTGTGTATGGCTGGATGTTGGATGACAAGGTCGGCGAAATTCAGGGTGATATCTTCGGTGAATACCGCCGCCGCGAGGCAAAGATTCCTGTTGGAGAATTGAAACTGGCCGCGCCCTGCGTACCAAGCAAGATCCTGTGCGTGGGCCGCAACTATGTGGAACACGCAAAGGAATTGGGCAACGAAGTCCCCAAAGTGCCGCTCATTTTTTTGAAACCACCTTCCTCGATCATCTCGAACGGCGAACACATCGTCCTGCCGCCGCAATCCAGCCAGGTGGAGCATGAAGCGGAATTGGTCGTCGTCATCGGCAAACGCGGACGAAACATCACCACCGAAAACGCGAAGGAATATGTCTTCGGTTACACCATCGGCAACGACATCACCGCGCGCGACCTGCAAAAATCAGACGGTCAATGGACCCGCGCCAAAGGCTTTGATACCTTCTGTTCCTTCGGTCCGTGGATCGACACCGAGTTCGATGCGTCCGACGCTGTGGTGACCTGCCGTGTGAACGGCCAGATGCGCCAGATGGCATCCACGCGTGACATGGTCTTCAACATCAATACTTTGATCGCCTTTATTTCATCAGTAATGACACTGGAGCCTGGCGATGTCATTTTCACAGGCACGCCATCGGGCGTGGGCGAATTAAAGAACGGCGACATGGTGGATGTGGAGATTGAAGGTCTCGGCAAGTTGAGCAACCCGGTGAAAATATAATTTTGTCCTGAGCGTAATCGAAGGGCGAAGATAGGAAAACACTTATGTCATCAAACGAACTCGAAACCTTTCTCAAGCAATATCCATCTTACAAAAAAACAGAAGCGCTCGATAAACTTCGCAAAACAGATTACTTCCGACTCGATGCGGGCGAGCATGTCTATCTTGATTACACGGGCGGCGGCATCTATGCCGAATCGCAAATTCAAAAACATCACAAACTTTTGAACGAGAACGTCTACGGCAACCCGCATTCGTCCAACCCCACTTCACTGGCAGCTACCGAGTTGGTCGAAGGCACGCGCGAGTACATCCTCAAATTCTTCAATGCCGATCCAAACGAATATCTCGCCATCTTCACATCCAACGCCAGCAGCGCGCTCAAACTCGTTGGCGAAAGTTACCCCTTCCCGAACGGGCGTTATTTATTGACCTTCGACAATCACAATTCGGTGAATGGGATTCGGGAATTTGCACATGCACGCGGCGCAGAGGTGACTTACATTCCAGTTATGCTGCCCGAGATGAGAGTCGACGCTTCACAACTGGACTTGGAACTGGCGCGGCCTTCGAAGAACGGATACAACCTTTTTGCATATCCCGCGCAATCCAACTTCTCCTCGGTTAAACATCCGCTGGAGTGGATCGAGAAAGCCCACGCCCACGGCTGGGACGTGCTGCTCGACGCCGCCGCCTATGTGCCAACCAATAAGCTCGATTTGAGCAAAGTCAAACCTGATTTCGTGCCTATTTCGTTTTACAAAATCTTCGGCTACCCCACCGGGCTGGGTGCATTGATCGCGCGCAAATCCGCGCTTTCGAAATTGCATCGTCCCTGGTTCGCGGGCGGAACCATCACGGTCGCATCGGTGCAGGGTGATAAATATTATCTCGCCGACGGCGCCCCCGCCTTCGAAGATGGCACGCTCGATTATCTCAACATCCCCGCCATCGAGATCGGACTCAAGCACATCGAATCCATCGGCTATGATTCCATCAGCGAAAGGGTCAGAACGCTCACGGGCTGGCTGCTGCAAAACCTGACCGCCATGAAACACAGCAACGGGGAGCCGCTTGTCCGTTTGTTCGGACCAGCTACCAGCGAAGGAAGAGGCGGCGCGGTCACGGTCAATTTTTACGACAAGAACGGCAAAGCCTTCGATCATCGCTTTATCGAAAGTGAAGCCAACAAGGTCAACATCTCACTGCGGACGGGCTGTTTCTGCAACCCCGGCGCGGGTGAAGTGGCGCTCGGCATCTCCCGCGTGGAATTGGACGTGTGCTTCACTTCCCCCGACCACAAAGACAAAATGAGCATCGACGACTTCCGCCTGTGCATTGACGGAAAATCATCAGGAGCCGTGCGTATTTCCGTGGGAATGGTCACGAACTTCAACGACGTGCAGGCATTCCTGACATTCGCAAGAGGATTGTTGAGTTAGGACATCTGTCAATTTCAAAACATCTCAACCTTAAAATGTGAAAGGCAAAAACAAAATGACAAATCAACCCGCACGCCCCATTCGATTCGTCGTCATCCACAAACCTGGCCCCAAATGGCAATACGGCGTGGACTATCGCCAGCAGGATGGAGTCAACGAGCACGTGGGGCATTATTTGAAATTGCATGAGCAGGGTAAGCTCCAACTGGGCGGACCCTTCCTTCTCCCTGATGTCGGCGGGATGATGGTCACGACCAAAGAGGTTTCGCAGGAAGAGATCGAAGCCTTCGCCGCCGATGACCCTGCCGTGAAATCGGGCCTGCTCATCTTCGAGATCCGCCCGTGGATGACAGCCATGGAGCATGATTGATGAACGGTCAAACCCGCACCAACATCAAACCTGGCATCACCGTGCTGATCGTCCTGAAACAGGACCAGCGCACGGGTAAACTTACCAGGGGAATCGTCAAAGACATCCTCACCAAATCGCCTAATCATCCGCACGGCATCAAAGTCCGCTTGATGGATGGGCAGGTGGGACGTGTGAAGGAAATCGTACCCGAACAACAAACATGATCGACCCCGAATTTAATTTGGGGCATAGGTGAACGCTGATTTACGCTGATAAAAGCGAAAGATCAGCGTTTTCTGCGTTTGTTTGCATCCACGTATGTTTGTATAAAGAATTAACTTATCCAGTTTAGCAAGATAATAGGGTGGTCTTTTTGAAATTCGATCATCGCTTCCCGTTCTATAACCGACAACTCTGACAAGAAGAAATCAGTAAGAAACTTTTGCCCCATGAATTCAGAGTGTTTATGCAAACCAAACATCTTAACTACGACAAGATCGCACCCGAATATAACCAAAGGTATCCCTCCACGCAATTCTGGGAACGTGGACAAGCCCTGCTCGAACTTGCCAAACGAACCAAATCTCAGCGTATCCTGGAAGCGGGCAGCGGCACAGGCTTCTGGCTGAATCTGCTGCATCAAGTCACGCCCCAGCTTTACGGCATGGATTATTCGGCGGGGATGATCGCACAGGCTCGTAATCAGCCCGCCCCCATTCAGTTGACTCGCGGCACAGCCACCCAACTCCCGTATCAAAGCGGGACCTTTGACCTGATCTACTGCGTGGATGCTATTCATCACTTCGGCGACCATGCCGCCTTTGTCAACGAAGCCTTCCGTGCTCTAAAACCTGGCGGCACATTGGCAATCATCGGACATGACCCGCACAGCGGAGACGGCAGCTGGTACATCTACGATTATTTCGATACCGTGTACGAAACCGACCTCAACCGTTATCCCTCGGCCAGAACGATTGAAATCCTGATGAACCAAGCGGGCTTTCAAGGCTTCCAAATGCAAAATGTGGAGCACATTCAAAACCTGCATGTCGGCAAGGCCGTGCTGAACGATCCCTTCATCAAGCATAATGCCACGTCACAGCTGGCTCTGCTCAGCGAAGAAATTTATCAGGCTGGCATGGACAAAATCAATGCCGACTTGAATCAGGCCCAACTTGAAAATCGGCAGATCATTTTCAAATCCGACTTCTTCGTGCGCATGTTCACAGGGACAAAAGCATAAAACCGCGTTTGTGTAATTAAATTGCCCCGCCTATTTTGTCGTGCTATACTCGTCTGTATCAAACTCTGATACAGACGAGCCGACATGAAAAAACAAATCTTCATTCTCCTTATCGCCGCAGTTATTCTTTCATCCTGTGGAAAGCCCCCCGCACCACCGCCCACTTCCACACCGCTCCCCCCTCCCACAATCACATCCACCCCCAGAGTCGTAGCAACGAACACACCGTTGCCAACGGTTACGCCTGTTTGCATCTCGTCTGAGCCCACCCAACAAGATATTGACCGCGCACTCTCCTACACAGGCGATACATTCGATTCAGACTGGGATCAAAGCGAAGCCGCGCTGGAAGGCGCGTATTCCGTCACCTGGCAGAACATCGTGCAGGGCGCAGTCGCCTACCTCGAAGCACGGATCAAGCCCTGCGGCTACGAAGAACCCGACCTCAACCGCGATTTCAGCGACACCAACTGGAGCGCCATCTTCGCCAATTACGAAAGCTACGAATCCATCGCCGAATGCAAACTCAATTCAGGAATCAGGTTGTACCAATTCAAAACCTACAACCTTGGCTTCGAGTACAAGATCAATTACTGGGTCCAGAGCGATACGGACAACCGCATCATCGTCACCATGATCGTATTTCCAGCGGAATCCCAGTCGCTTCTCGACGATTATTCCATCCGCCTCTTTCCCAACCTGCCAAACTGCTCCTAAGGAAATAGACATTTTTATGACCTCACGCTACGACATTCTCTTCCAACCCATTCAGATCGGTCCTGTCACCGCACCGAATCGCTTCTATCAAGTGCCGCACTGCAACGGATTCGGCTGGCGGATGCCCGAAGGCATGGCCGCCATGCGTGGAATGAAAGCCGAAGGCGGTTGGGGCGTGGTCTGCACCGAGGAGACCGAAATTCACTACACCAGTGACCTTTCCCCTTTCTTCGAAGGCCGCATCTGGAGCGATGACGATATCCCCACCTGGCAGTTGATGACCGAAGCCGTACACAAACACGGCGCGCTGGCTGGCATCGAACTTACCTACAACAGCCACGATGCCTCGAATCTTTATTCACGCGCCGCCGCCTTCGGGCCGCGTTCGGCAGGCATCACCGGCGGCAGCGGATACGAACCCGGTCAAAGCCGCGCCGCCTCGAAAGAGGATCTGAAACAGGTTCGCAAATGGCACCGCAATGCCGCCATCCGCGCAAAAAAGGCGGGCTTCGACATTGTCTACTGTTACGCCGCACACAACATGACCCTGGCCTTTCACCTGCTCTCCAAAGACAACGACCGTGCCGATGAATACGGCGGCTCGCTCGAGAACCGCGTGCGTTTTTTGCGCGAACTCATCGAAGACACAAAGGATGCCGTCGGCGATACCTGCGCCGTCGCCGTCCGCTTTGCAGTGGATGAATTGCTCGGCGCTGACGGCATGCAATTCGATGGTGAAGCACAGGACATCGTTGGTATGCTCGCCGAACTCCCCGATCTATGGGATGTCAACGTCAGCAACTGGGCAAACGATTCGGTCACTTCCCGCTTTGGAAAAGAAGGCCACCAGGAAAAATATATTTCCTTCGTCAAAAAACTCACCACCAAACCCGTTGTTGGTGTGGGCCGCTACACCTCCCCCGATTCAATGGTCTCAGCCATCGAGCGCGGCATCATGGACCTTATTGGCGCGGCCCGCCCCAGCATCGCCGACCCCTTTCTGCCAAACAAGATCAAAGCGGGCAAACATGAAGACATCCGCGAGTGCATTGGTTGTAACATCTGCGTCACTGGCGATACACGCTTCGTTCCCATCCGCTGCACACAAAACCCGACCATGGGCGAAGAATGGCGGCGCGGCTGGCATCCTGAGATCATCGCGCCAAAGAAAAGCGCAGATGAAATCCTCATCGTCGGCGCAGGGCCTGCGGGGCTCGAAGCCGCAAGCGCACTCGGTCAGCGCGGCTATCATGTCATCCTCACCGATGCGCGGCGCGAAGCAGGCGGGCGCGTACTGCTCGAATCAGCCCTGCCCAACCTCAACGAATGGCGGCGCGTCATGGATTACCGCCTCACAAAGATCAATAAGGCCGAAAACATTTTCTTCTATCCCTCCAGCCCAATGACCGTGCAAGACGTTCTCGAAGCGGGCGCCCCGCATGTCATCCTCGCCACGGGTGCAACCTGGCGGCGCGACGGCATGGGCCGTTACCTCACACGCCCCGTGCAAGGCAGTGCAAAAATTTTCACACCCGACGACTTGATGAACAACAATTTTCCTTCAGGCAAAGTCCTCATCTACGACGACGACCATTACTACATGGGCGGCGTCCTCGCTGAGCTGCTCACTCAAAACGGCTGCGAAGTCACATTGATGACTCCCGCCCCCAGCATTTCATATTGGACTCAATTCACCCTCGAACAGGATCGCATCCTCAAGCGGATGCATGACCTAAACATCTCCCTGCTCCCAAACCATGTCATCGCTTCGCACGACCCGAAAACTGCCACAGTCACGAACGTCATCACCTCCGCTGAAGCGACTCTGCCCTGCGACGCCATCGTCATGGTCACAGACCGTATCCCAAACGATGCGCTCTATCACGAGCTCAAGCCCGCGCTCGCCGAAGGCAAACTCAAATCACTGCGGCTGATCGGCGATGCCGAAGCCCCCAACATCATCGCCCAAGCCATTTTCAGCGGACATCTCGCCGCCCGTGAATTCGATGAGATCATCGACCCTGACGTAACCCCATTCAAAGTGCCGCGATAACAAGAGGTCCAGAGACACTATAAGAATAGATTCTCTCAATTAATCAAAAAACGCCCGCCTGGTGCAACACACTGGCGGAATAACTCGCCATAGAGGAGAAAACCAATGAAAAAAATTTATCCCTTTATTTTTGCATTTGCTCTTGCCCTGCTCATCAGCGCCTGCGGATCGCAAAGCACCGAAAAATCTGACCTGAGCGTCAGCTGCGCCTCCCTGCAACCCACCGAAAACGACGTCAAATATGCGCTCGAATTTGGAAAGGAATTATTTACCGAAGTGAACTGGCTGCGCAGTTACACGGTCAAGGAACTGCAAGCCACCGTTTCGTGGACTCATCGCACCATGTCATCGCTTGCCGATGTCACTATATATTTGTTCTGTGATGAAGCGGGCACCGATGACATTTCATGGTTCTACAATGAAGATGCCCTGAAGGTCATGTTCGAAGGCTACGACGAAGCCGTGCTGGTGGCATCCTGTAGTAAAGACAAGCTTCTGCTTTACGAAGTGGATGCCGTGGAGGAAGGCCAGCCATATAAAATCCGCTTGTGGGCCGAACCGCTGAACAAATCGCGTTTGTTATCGGTGCTGCTCACCTTCCCCATCGAAGAAAGTGACCTGCTCCTAAAATACGGACAGGAATTCTTCCCCGATCTCTCCTCCTGCCCAACCCTACCATGACAACCGCTTTTCCCATCCTCCTCCCCATTCTTGGATATTTGTGCGGATCACTCCCGTTTTCCATTTGGGTCACCCGCTACGTAAAAAAAGTGGATGTGCGTGATGCAGGCTCGGGTCATGCCACCACAACCAACACGATTCGTCAGGCGGGGTTTGGCTGGGGTGCGCTCGTCTTTGCTTTAGACCTCGCCAAGGGGTTCATTCCAACCTATCTGGCTTTACAGATCGGCCAACCCTATATCGCTGCAATCACCGCCGCTTTTGCAGTGGCTGGGCATTGCTGGCCCGTCTTCGCTCAATTCCGCGGCGGAATGGGACTGGCGACCACAGGCGGCGCTTTGCTGGCGATTAATCTGCTGGCATTCCTTGTCTGTTTTGGCTTATTGCTTCTGCTTGTGCTGACGGTCCGCCATTCGGCGCGGGCGAGTGTATTTGCAGGCGTTCTCGCTACGCCTGCGCTGTGGCTATTGAACATCCGCGATATTTCGATGTGGGCTGCACTGGGCATGGGCGCTGTGATCGCAGTCAGGTTCTTGATCGATTGGAATAGAAAATACCACGAGCTATGGCTTGACCGTGAAAATGATGTGAAAAAGACCTGACAAGGCTGAGATTCTGTTCATTGTTGTTGAATCAGGTTTCGGCGGAGTACGAAGCGGCCGAAGGCAAATTCCCCAAAAGAGGCATCACAAAGAATCAAAAAGGGTCACGAAGGAAATCTTCGTGACCCTTTATTTTTAATCTTCTCCCAACAACCAATCGAGGATGCCCGCTTTCTTTCTGCCTGTTTCCTCCAAATAAGGCATGGTCATCATCACAACAGTAATGTTATCGTGACCACCGCGTTCGTTCGCAATATTGATCAGCGACTCAGCTGCGGCCTTCATATCCTTTTTGGAGCGGATGGTTTTCAGGATCTCGTCATCCCACACCAAGTCGGTGAGGCCATCGCTACAGATCAGAATGGTATCGCCGGGGGCAAGATGAAAACCCTGATTGTTGATCGACTCTTCATTCGATTCTGTATCGTCGATCCGCAAGCGGAAATCCACATCGGGTAATTTCAGTCCGCCCAGATGCCTGCGGATGACATGCAGGTTTGGGTGGTCGTGCATTTGTTCGGCGGTGATGATGCCTTTTTCATAGGCTTCCTGCACCCAGGTATGGTCAATGGTCAGGCGCTGAATATGCTTGCCGCGCAAAAGATAAATGCGCGAATCGCCAACATAGGCAGTGTACAGCCTGTTCTCGATCACCCACACGCAGGCGCAGGTGGAGCCCATGCCGTCCTCTTCCTCTTTGCCCGCTGAGTGCGAAGCAATGGACTGGCTGGCATGGTGGATGGCATTTTCAAGAATACTGATGGGTTTCTTGGCATTACTTTCAGCAACAACAGCGGTGATGTAATTGACTGCAAGTTCGGCGGCCACTTCTCCGGCGCGATGTCCCCCGATACCGTCGGCCACCACGGCAAAGAGTGACGGGCGCGAATCATCCTTGCTTAGCTGGAACGATGAAACCGCATAACGGTCTTCATTATTCTTGCCAGACATCCCGGCATGACTAAGTGCTGCAATGTGTAAGTGAGGAAGGGAAGAACGAATCATTCTTCGATGCTATATACCGTGATTTTTGGTTTTTGGTTCACTGGTGGTACCCGAAGCGTGAACCTGTAACTTAATTGACCAAAGTTTACCATATCCCCGTGCATAAGCCGATAGCCTTCACGGGGGATAGTCTCGTAATTCACCCAGGTACCGGCGATCGAGCCGTTATCCAAAAGCAGGAATCCGCCGTCTTCAGTTTGCCTGAGCCGCGCGTGCATGGGCGCAATGGAGGAATCATCCAAAATCTGGGTGCATTGCACGGGGTCGGTGCCGAAAGTGATCTCTTTTTCAAAGAGTTGGATCGGCGCCGCGACAGCGGGCACACCATCTCCATTGATTCGGATGAAGGATGCCAGCGCATCTCCATTTGACTTTGAAGCTGTCACGGTTTTCTTTGGAGTGGTTCGGCGCTTTTTGTTTTTTTCCTCCACCAGAGAAGGCATCGGATTCAGGGCACGGATCGGCTGTGTAAGCGGATCGATCTCTGCGCGGCGGGCCTCCTGCGCAGCGCGGATGGACGGCATGCGGAATCTGCCACTGATGAGGATCGCAAACAGCACAAGCCCCGCCAGGATGATCGCGCCAAATGTGATCGGCGTGCGATACCTCGCCAGCAAAGCGGAAATGCCTTTCGGCGGCTGGACCACCGTTACAACAACGGGCACAGGCATGCTGGCTTTGCTCAAGCCCAAAGTATCCACGGCTTCGACCATGATCTGATGTTCGCCTGTGCTGGTGTAAGCCGCCAGATTCCATGTGAACAGGTTGAATGGCTCCACGGTATTTTCATCCATGATCGTGCCATCCACGTACAGGGTGGTGCGCGTCAACGGGCGCGGATGTCCATCCGGGAATTCGACGATGATCTCCACTTCCTGCACGGCAGGTAAAAGGACTTCAGTATTGAAAGGGTCATCTTCAGGGGCACGCCGTGTGATCTGTAAAGAGGTCGTGACCGGGAATGGATTCGGCGGCTGGATATCCATGACGAATTTCTGCTCAGCAGAAGTCAACTGCCCCGCAGGCAGGATCACTTTCACAATTAAGGAGTGTTCGCCTGCGGCTGTCAAACGCGAGGTATACGAAAGCGCGTACACGCGTCGCAGCGCCGCAAAATATGATTCAGGGTCGGGGAATCTTTCCAGCCCGGAGAACTTGAACATGCTCCCGCCCGTTTGAATGGCGAGATTATTGAATGCCGCCGCGCTGGTGGTGGTAAATGTCGTTTCAAGATCCACAAACCAGACGAAGATGCGGATGTCATTTTCAATGGCGCGTTGGACGTACGGCTCCAACGAGGAGGCGATATTAATATCGTCAGTATGCGGAGTGATGAATAGAATGGCGCGCTTCACCCCGAGTCGTGTGGTCTGTGCACTGACCGTGTCTAGCGCGATGGCCAATGATTGCAGGTTGGGTGTGGCGGCGCGAAAATCAGGCTGAAAGGTATTGAGCCCCACAACAAAATCCGCGGCGCTGGCATGGTTGATGACTGGCCCAGCCTGACTGACGAGACTGTAATCATCGGGAAGGTCTGCGGGACGGCTCTGTGCCCATTGAACCAAAATCTGCGAAATGCGTTGAAAGCGGGAAGTATTCGTGGTCGAGTCACGTGCATCGAGAGGCGGACCTTGATTCACGGCAACGGCCAATTGCAACGGCACGGCAATCTCGATCAGAGAATCCACCGGGAGCTGCTGACTGTCTTCGATAACAGAAACAGCTTCGGGCTTGAGTCCTGAAACGAAAATTCCATTCGTGTCGAAGACATCCAAAAAGGCGGAAACAGTCGGGAAAGCTGAAGCATCCGCGGGGTATAGATCCGCAGAGGCAAGGTTTTGCTGGGCGCGCACATTCGAAGCGGCGCCAAACAAAAGCCCCAGGCTGAGAAGCAAGGCAAAAAACTTACGCATCGGCCTCAACAAAAACAGGAGCTTCCTCTTTAGGTTTGGCAGTCAGGCGCATATAGGTCAACGTCCATGCAGACTGGATGTAGGCGGAGAGAATACCGTTGAAAAAAAGAAGCACTGGGAAATATACAAGACAGCAAGCCAATGCAATATACACCGGGGTCAGGGATTCACGCAAAGAACCTGCGCCGATCACAATGGGGACAACTGCTAAAATCAACGGCAGGGAGATGATCGTACCAACAATGCCGCCGCCAATGCCGAGAATAAGCGCCATCACGATCACTGGCCCAATATTGGATCTGGCAATCTCCCATCCGCGTTTGAGGCCGTCCATCACGCCGAGGTCTTCGATCACGATCGCAGCCTGCGCCTGCTCAATCACAATCGAAATCGCAATCGCGATGGGAATCAAAAGACAGATGAGCGGTAAAAGGCAAAGCAGGCCAACACCGGCCGTGGCCACACCCAGGAAAATCAATGGCACAAAAATTACAAGGGCGATCACAAAGGATAGAAAGCTAAAAAGAAAATTCAGACCAAAGATGCGCCCGAAGAAACGCATGCTCTCTGACCAAAGTTCGCCGAATTGCAGGCTCTCTGCACCCATCTCGGCTTGATACGTGCCTTTGATCAGACCAGCCCTGCCCATCATGCCAATGGTAAAGAAGATTAACGAGAGCAGAAAAATGGCTACGATGAAAACGGCAATAATCCAGAGATTATCCTCAAGATATTGACCAAACCGAGTAAATGTCTGCTCGATCTCGCCGCCTGAAAACGGGAGGTCATCGCCGGAAGTTTGATATCGAGAGCCTGAGTTATTGCCGCCCCCGCCACCATTCCCCCGTGCACAACTTGCCAGAATCCCGAAAACCCACAAGACCTTGTGTTTCCAAACATGCTGCCAGGCGCGGGTAAGAACTTCACCAAAGTTGAAATTCATATGATCTCCTTGAATTTCCTGAGTTTAGAGTTTGCCAAAAATCGTATTTATTCGCGGCAAAAAGACGAGAGCAAAATATCACACAACCAACTCTAAATTCAATCGTAATTGTCCTTTGCCCACGAGCCATAAGGGCGGCTGACAAGTAATATCATACACTACCCGATTAAATCCGTCCACGTAGGGATTTTTGGATTTACAAGCTTGATATCCAAATCTGCTGATTTTGGACGCCAAGAGGGGGTTTACATGAAAAAACCGCCGTCTCCGGCGGTTCGGGTTTGCAGTTTTTAGGGAGCTTGCTCTTCGAGAGTGATGACCTGCTCCCCTGCTGGACGGGCAAGCCGCAGGTAGGTGAGACCGAGAGTCACCTTGATAAATGCCTGGGTCACACCGGAGAGGGCAAAGATCAGGGGAAAGAAACAACACAGCATGGAAAACATGACAGCCATTCCCGTCTGCGAATCGGACAGGGACATCGATTCGGTGGACATGGCAATGAAAACAGCAGGGAGCGTCAGCGGTATGGAGATGAAACTGGTGACAATGGATGTGCCGAGATACGCGATCAGCGAAATGATCACATACTTCCACACGTGTTCGCGGACCACCTGCAAGGCACGCTTCAAGGAATCCAGCATGCCAAGGTTTTCTGCGATCAGTGCGGTCTGCGCGGCTTCCATGAAAGCCATTAAAAGCATGGATAAGGGAGTCAACAACAGGATGATTGGCTGGGCACAAATAGCCCCGATCCCCATGGTCACAACAGAAATCAACCCGATGAACATAAAGATAACCGTAAAAACCATCCCAATGGTCAACTGAATGGATAAGATCAACCCCAAACTACGCCCATAAAACGGGAGTGCATCGCGGAGTAAATCCATGAAAGCAATATTCTCCTCCCCCCGATCCACGCGGATAACTCCCAGAGTCGTAGCTGAGTGGGAATATGCCATGAGGAGAAAACTGGCAATGAGCAGCAGAAACAAAACCAGCACGAAAACAACCATCCATACTCCACCAACCCCGTTGCGGCTATTTTCCAAAAACCAAAGGGCGAAAAAGAAAAGAGGAATCATCAACATGGATGGCAGCATTTGCAGCGTCATCAGCACCCAAAAGGATTTGTGTCGCCACGTCATCTGTGCGGCTTGTTTCAGGGTATCACCGTAATCAAAGTTCATATCAATATCCCATATCATTTCCCAAACAGCGATTCGTCTTCCACAATCGCCAATCAGAAAATCGTAAATCCCTACTCCCACTCAATCGTCGCGGGCGGCTTGCTGGTTACATCATATACCACGCGGTTGATTCCATCCACTTCATTCACAACACGGCTCGAAACCTTCGCCAGCAGATCATACGGCAGGCGCGCCCAATCGGCGGTCATAAAGTCATCGGTCACCACGGCACGGATAGCGGCGGCTTCCTGATACGTGCGGTAATCGCCCATCACGCCCACCGACTTCACAGGCAATAACACCATAAAGGCTTGCGAAGTCTTGGCACCCTTGCCTAAAAATCCTTCTTTGGATAATTCCTCCAAAAGGATCGCATCCGCCGCCCGCAAACGGGATACACGCTCCGGCGTACACTCCCCGAGACAGCGCACGGTCAAGCCTGGACCTGGAAACGGTTGCCGCCAAACAAGAGATTCACTCAGCCCAAGCGCTTCCCCCACCAAACGGACTTCATCTTTGAATAAATAGCGCAGCGGTTCAACAAGCTCGAATTGCATATCCTTTGGCAGCCCACCGACGTTGTGATGCGTTTTGATCTTATCGGCCTTGTTGCGGTCAGGCGCAGACGATTCCACCACATCGGGATAGATCGTCCCCTGCACCAAAAATTTCGGCTGGCCGACGTTTTTGGCCTGCTGTTCAAAAATGCGGATGAATTTCTCACCGACGATCTTCCGCTTTTGTTCAGGATCAGTTATCCCTGCGAGCGCACCGAGAAAATCTGCACTGGCTTCCACGGTAATTAATTCCGCGCCCAGCCCGCCCCGAAAAGCGGATGCGACCTGCTCGCCTTCGTTGTGCCTGAGCAGACCCGTATCCACGAACACACACACCAACTGGTCGCCAATCGCCTTGTGAACCAAAGCCGCCGCCACCGAAGAATCCACGCCGCCCGAAACCGCCGCGAGGACACGTTGATCACCCACCTGTGCCTGAATCCGCTTGACGCTTTCATCAATAATGGAAGCGGGCGTCCATTCGGGTTTTGCGCCGCAGATATCAATGGCGAAATGCTTGAGCAATTCGATTCCGTTTGGGGTGTGATTCACCTCGGGGTGGAACTGCACGCCGAAATATTTTCTCTGCAGATCCCCGATGGCAGCATAGGGGCTATTTCCACTTTTGGCGAGCGGCACAAAACCCTGAGGCAGGCGTGTCACCTTGTCGCCATGCGACATCCATACCTTGGAAATGGCATCGAGCATTGTGTTGGGAACCAAAGGCTCGATCTCGGCAAATCCAAACTCACGCTCATTGGATGGATTGACCTCGCCGCCCAGTGCATGAGTCAACGCCTGCATGCCGTAGCAAATGCCGAAGATCGGCAGACCCGATTCAAGGATGAACTTCTGGATATAAGGCGCGTTCTCTTCATACACGGATTTGGGTCCGCCGGAGAGGATGAAGCCTTTGGGTTTGATGGAGAGAATTTTTTCCTGCGGAGCATCCCACGGGAACAATTCGCAATAAACGTTCACTTCACGGATGCGGCGCGCAATGATCTGCGCGTATTGAGAGCCGAAATCGAGGATGGCAATAGAGTTCATAAACGTATTTATATTGTAGGGACACAGCGGCGCTGTGCCCCTACCCTTTCAATCTGAAATAAGATGAAAATGCAAATGCGGAAAATCCTGATACTCCCCGCCATTCACAATGAGACGGTAGGCGTTGAGGTGGAATTCGTTCACAAGACTCTGAGCCGTGGCATACAGGTCGGTCAGGAAAGCGGTGTCGGATGGGTCGAGGTTGGCAAGGGAATCCACCTGCCGCTTCGGGACAATGAGCACGTGAAATTTATAGCTTGGAGAAGGATGATGAAACGCGATCAGGCTCGGGGTTTCACGGAGACGGGTGACTGGGATGAGAAAACTCATGTAGGCAAGAATCCAGCCGATAAAACGAGAAACAAGTCGAAGCCGAAGAAGTTTCCGCAATGCATCACGCGCGAAATATAATCCGTGATTAATCCACGAACTCGATTTTGCCGTTGTCAAGTGACTTAATGCAAGCCAGCGATTCGACCTGTACGCCCAGCGAAGCGAGCGCATCCCGACCGCCTTCGAAGGATTTCTCGATCAGCGCGCCGATGCCGACGATCTGTGAGCCAGCGGCTTCCGCCAGACGCACCAACCCGAGGATGGTCGCGCCCGAAGCGAGGAAGTCATCGATGATCAAAACCTTTTCGTTGTTTTCGAGATATTCAGGAGAGACAATCAACTCGACCATGCGTCCCTTCGTATGCGAAGGCGCGAGGGTGAGATACACCTGGTCTGGCATGGTGATGGGCTTGTTCTTGCGCGCGTACACCACGGGCAGTCCCATATGAACGGCTGTGGTTACGGCAGGCGCGATGCCCGAAATTTCAGCCGTGAGGATTTTTGTTGCACCGACGTTTGCAAACCGTTTTGCAAATTCCCGCCCGCAGGCATCCATCAACAACGGGTCTACTTGATGATTGACGAAGCCATCCACTTTCAAAATTCCATTCCCCAGCACTTTCCCATCGCTCAAAATTCGATCTTTCAGTAACTGCATTTTGCCTCCGCATTGACTAGACAGATTTTCTCACATTGTACAACGTGAAGGAATAACCTGCCAGTGGGGAATAAAAAAGTACCTACTACGTCTCTATCGTGATATGCGCGAATGTGCGCGAAAGATTCCCCCAGCTTTCGTTTTCTTCCAAAACCACCCTTTCATCCCTGATTAAGGTCGTAAAAAAGTCTGTGTTAGAATCCTGCGCATGACAAATACAGCCACACTTGTGCTGGCATCCAACTCTCCGCGCCGCAGACAATTGCTTGCACTTGGGAACTGGAAGTTCGATGTCATCGTCTCAGATGTGGATGAGACTCAACTGACAGGCGAAACACCAAAAGATTATGTATTGCGCCTCGCACAAGCCAAAGCGCTGGCGGTTGCAGGCAAGGCAAAACCCGAAGCCATCATCATCGGGTCAGATACCGCCGTGATCGACGGCAGTGAGATCATCGGCAAGCCAAAAGACGAAGCCGATGCCGAACGCATGCTCAAGCAATTACGCGGGAAGACCCATCAGGTATACACAGGCGTGGCGATTTACCGCATGAGCGACGGCAAAACGCTGACCGAATTATGCGTCACCGATGTGCCGATGCGGCCCTACTCCGACCATGAAGTGCAAGCCTACATCCAAACAGGCGATCCGCTCGACAAGGCCGGCGCGTACGCCATTCAGCACCCCGATTTCCAACCCGTCGAATCCATGCGCGGATGTTATGCCAGTGTGATGGGCCTGCCCATGTGTCATGTGGTGCGGACCCTGCAAAAGCTGGACGTGCCACCCCTTGCAGATGTGCCCACGGCCTGTCAACGATTATTGAATTATGAATGCCCGGTTTCAGGCGCGATCCTGAGCGGCGCATCGAATGGTTAATTGAAAGGAAACGAATGAAAGTTTTTCGCTGGATAAATATTATTCTGATACTGGCTTTTCTTTCCTCCTGCAGTTCAGGCGGAACAGGGGGCATCAGTGAAATTTTCCCATCTTTAGCCACCCCCACCCCCCTGCCCACCGCGCATGTGACCATCATCCCTGCGCCCGATGCACAGGCGGCAGTCACCGCTTTTTTACAGGCATTGCAAAAAGATGACTTCGAAACCATGTACGCCCTGCTGGCTCAACAAAGCCGTGATGTGCTGACATTGGAGGATTTCTCCCAACGCTGGAATACTGCGCTGAACGAAATGAGCGCATCCAGCGTCGAATTCGCGGTCAATTCATCCCTGATCACACCCTATAAAGCCGAAGTAGGCTACAACGTCACCTACAAGACCGTATTGGCTGGCGACCTGCAGCGGAACATCGTCATGCGCCTTGTCATTGAAGAAGGAGCATGGAAAGTCATTTGGGACGACACGATCATCATGCCCGAACTTGCGGGTGGTAACGTGCTCAAAATGGAATACAGCGTCCCTGCGCGCGGCGATATCTATGACCGCGACGGTCTCCCTGTCGTCTCACAGGCGGATGCCTTCGCCTTCGGCATTCAAACCGACCAGATCGACCTCGAAATGCAGGGAGCCCTGACATCCGAATTGGGCAAACTGTGCGGGTTTGACCCCGAATACATCAAAGACCAGATCGAAGCAAGTGGCCCGGGCAATTACCTGCCCATGTGCGAAGGCACACGCGAGGAAGCCCAACGTTTGCTAGCCATCAGCCCCGGCGGACTGGTCATCTCCGATGAATATAACTCGCGTTATCACTTCGGCACGGGCCTCGCACCCCAATCGGTCGGCTACACACAACTGATCTCGCCCGAACAACTTAACTCCTATCGCCGCCTCGGCTACAACGGCAGCGAGAGTGTTGGTCAGTCTGGTGTTGAAAAATGGGCCGAAGAATATCTGGCCGGGCAGCATGGCGGTATTTTGCGCGTCGTCGGCCCCAACGGACAGATCGTCTCCACCCTCGGCCAAAGCACGGCCCAACCCGCCGACTCGATCTACCTGACCCTCGATAGCAACCTGCAAAAATACGCGCAGAGATCCATCGAATTCTTCCGCGGTGCAGTGGTCGTGATGGAAGTGGATACAGGCCGCATTCTTGCGATCGCATCCGCCCCGGATTTCGACCCAAACTATTTTGAAGCCAACAACCCGAACGCAGGCGGCGCAAACCTGTTGACCGAAGGTGCGCTTCTCAATCGCGCCACACAGGGACAGTATCCGCTCGGCTCGGTGTTCAAGGTCATCACCATGTCTGCCGCACTCGAAAGCGGACTTTGGACCAAAGACTCACCTTACGATTGTAAATATGATTTCACAAGGCTGAATGAAGTCCTTCACGATTGGACCTGGTCACACTGTCAGGACCGCATCGCCGGAGGTCTCTTCTGTGATACTTCAGACAGCATACCATCAGGCCTGCTCAATTTGCAGGAAGGCTTGATGCGTTCCTGCAATCCATACTTCTGGGAGATCGGCTGGGATTTGTACACCAACTTTGATCGCGGGTCAGATATCGCCAATATGGCGCGTGCCTTCGGTCTTGGCGCCCCCACTGGCATCCAGCAAGTGGAGGAAGCCGCCGGGCAGATCACAAATCCAGCCACTACTTTGGATGCTGTGAATCAAGCCATTGGACAGGGTGACATGCAAGTGACGCCGCTGCAAGTGGCAAGATTTACTGCCGCCATCGCAAACGGCGGGACCTTGTACAGGCCTCAGATCATCGAGAAGATTCAGCCCATCGACGGAGATCCCAAACTCGTTTTCCGCCCCGAAGCAAATGGCACACTCCTCCTGCGCTCTGAAAATCTCGATATCCTGCGCGAGGCCATGCAGATGGTGACTCAAGACCCGCGCGGAACAGCCCGCTTCAACCTGCGCGGCCTGCAATTTGATGTAGCTGGCAAAACCGGCACCGCCGAATCAGGCAATGGCAAATCGCACGCGTGGTTTGCAGGCTACACCCTGAATGCGGCTGATACAGGCCTGCCCGATATCGCCATCGCCGTCATCGTTGAAAACATTGGTGAAGGCTCCGAGTATGCCGTGCCCATCTTCCGCGCCATGGTCGAGACTTATTATTATGGCAGCCCGCAGCGCATCTTCTATGATTTCGGTCCCATCGGCGAACCGCCCTACACCCCCACCCCATTCGGCGGCGGAAACGGTTTACCATAAACCCCTTTCATCCTGAGCGGAGCGAGTGCTTTTCGAGCGCAGTCGAAGGACGATAAATAAAGGAAAAACATTTGACAAACGAAATTCAAAAACAAGGTTTGATCATTAAGGCCCAATCCGGTTTCTTTACTGTGGATACCGGAGAGGGCCTTGTCATTTGCCAGTTACGCGGCAAACTCAAACGCGGACGCGCCATAGGCGATATCGCCGCACTGGGCGATCATGTCCAAATCACGATCGGGGCAGATGGTTCCGGGGCGATAGAAACTGTCGATGAGCGCAAGCAGGCCATCGTCAGGTTGGACCCGCGGCCTCAGGGTGAGTATCAGCAAATTTTGCTGGCAAATGCCGATCAGGCCGTCTTCGTTTTCGCGTGTGCGAATCCAAATCCAAAATTACGCATGTTGGATCGATTCCTTGTGATCACTGAAAAACAAAAAATTCCCGCTGTGATCATCGCCAACAAAATCGATCTTGTTGAAAATGCAAAGGAAGTTTTCGGCCTGTACGAATCGATCGGCTATCGCGTAATTTACACATCCACGAAAACCGGCGCAGGGCTGGATGAAATGAAGGCGCAATTACAAAATAAAATCAACGCGCTGGCAGGACCAAGCGGTGTGGGAAAATCCAGTTTATTGAATGCAATTCAAGACGGGCTGGGGCTGGCTGTCAACGAGATCAGCACAGCCATGAACAAAGGCCGCCACACCACTGTCACACGCCAACTGTTCGCGCTCAACGGCGGCGGATACGTAGCCGATACGCCGGGCTGGAAAAGCCTCGCGCTGTGGGATACCTCTGCCGAAGAAATGGATGCATATTTTCCCGAACTACGCGACCTCGTTCCGAATTGTCAGTTCAGCGATTGCACGCACAAACATGAACCAGGCTGCGCCGTTCTCGCCGCGTTGAAGGCGGGTACAATTCACCCCGAACGATATGATTCGTATTTGCGCCTGCGCGCAGGACAAGAATAAAATCCACAACTTGTAACTTTCAAACCTGTGACCACAATGATCGATAACTGGAACATGCTCGGACATGAATGGGCGGTGGATATGCTTCGCCAGCACGCGGCACGCGGCGAGGCACGCCACGCGTATCTTTTCTGTGGACCTCCCGGACTGGGGCGCCGCACACTGGCTTTGCATCTCGCTCAGGCATTGAACTGCCCGAACCCCATCGCGCCCGGCGTGCCCTGCGGAACCTGCCGCGATTGCAAACAGATCGAAGCCATGCAGCACCCTGACATGAACGTGATCCAGGCTGAAACCGAAGGCGGGACACTCAAAGTGGATCAGGTGCGCGAGGTGCAGCGTGCAATGTCGCTCAAACCGTATCAATCGAAATATCGCGTGGCCCTGTTCCTGCGTTTTCAAGAAGCCAATGACAATGCCGCCAATGCGCTGCTGAAAACGCTCGAAGAAGCACCCGCACATGCCATCCTGCTGTTGACCGCCGACACCCCCGAACAATTATTGCCCACCATCGTTTCACGCTGTGAGATCCTGCGGATGCGGCCGCTGCCCGTCAAAGCCATCGAGTCCTATTTGCTCGATCAAGGTGTAGACGAGGAACGCGCGCGCCTGCTCGCCCACATCAGCGGAGGCCGCCCCGGCTACGCCCGCAGCCTCGTGGACGATGTGACCGTGCTTGAAAAACGCGAAGAATACCTGAACGACCTGCAAACCCTCATTCCCGCCCCGCGTGTGGAAAAATTCTCCTACGCCGAGAAACTCTCCAAAGACAAGGACGCCATGCGCCAGACTTTCCTGATCTGGCTTTCCTACTGGCGCGATGTGATGCTGCGCGTGGCTGGCGCGGAAACCCCGCTCATCAACGTAGACCGCAACATGGAGATCGAATTCCTCGCAGGCCGTCTCGACCTCCCCACCGCCCGCCGCGTGGTCAGTGATCTGGAATCCGCGCTGGAGAAGATGGAACGCAATGTAAATTCACGTTTATTAACAGAAGTCTTGCTGTTGGATTGGCCGAGGCACTCCAAGCGCACAAGAAACCCCAAACACAAAAACTTGTGATACCTCGCGTTGCCAAACCTGTTGTACCGAACGGAGGATCATCATGTGCAGAAGCATCAAACCCCTGCGAAACATGGATCATCCTGTCACCGAGCAGGAGATCCAGGAAGCCGCATTGCAATATGTACGGAAGGTTAGCGGGTATCGAAAGCCTTCGAAGGCCAACGAAGAAGCATTTCAACGCGCGATCGACGAAATCGCTGAATCGACAAGAAAGATGCTGGAAAATTTACGGTTAAAGGCCAGCCAATGACGCAAAATGGATTTGCAGAGATAAACGGCACAAAGTTTTATTACGAAGTCAGCGGACAGGGTTTTCCGCTTGTGCTTGTCCATGCAGGGATCGCAGATTGCAGGATGTGGGATGGTCAATTTGAGGCCTTTGCACGGCAATATCAAGCCGTACGCTATGACAGGCGCGGA
This sequence comes from Candidatus Villigracilis affinis, assembly GCA_016718275.1. Classification (GTDB taxonomy): domain Bacteria; phylum Chloroflexota; class Anaerolineae; order Anaerolineales; family Villigracilaceae; genus Villigracilis; species Villigracilis affinis. The sequence goes on along the minus strand of JADKEA010000021.1, from coordinate 168,041 downwards.
TTTGGAAAGACGGCCATGGTGGCTGGGGATTATTCACAATACCAAGACCTTTATGCGTTCTTGAAATTTCTTGGCATTGAACAGGCGATCCTCGTTGGATGTTCACAAGGGGCAAAGACGGTCACGGACTTCACTCTTGAACATCCAAAAATGACAAAGGCGCTCGTTCTGGTCGCCCCGGCGCTTGGTGGGTTTATCTTCAATGGTGAATCGCCAAAGCAGGAAGAACAACTGGAACTGGCGGAGCAGGCAGGCGATCTTGACCTCGTCAATGAACTGGAACTGCAAATTTGGGTGGATGGTCCGCAGCGTACAGCAGAACAGGTCAACCCAAACGTACGCGAGCTTGCCAGGGAAATGAACCGCATTGCGCTGCACACGCCCGAAGACCTCGGAAATGAAATTCCCCTTGTCCCTGCGGCAGTTAATCGGCTTTCAGAGATCAATGTCCCTGCGCTGGTCATTACAGGCGATTTGGATACACCACGGACTCTGGCAGGAGCAGATTTCCTCGCACAGAACATCCCCGGCGCAAAAAAAGCGACCATGAACGGTGTTGCCCATCTCCCAAACATGGAACTGCCCGAAGAATTCAATCAGCTCGTGCTTTCGTTTTTGGAGCAGACTTAATAGCAGGTACTGGAGTACAAAATTATGAATCCAGAACAAGCGCTCACACTTGTTGAATACAACACCTTGCTATAATCAATCATCCGGAGATCTCGATTTCATCAAGATTGTCTCGAAAGCAGGGCATTAGGATTGATGTGCCAACTTAGATTATTTTATAAATAATCCGCCCCACCTCGAAAGGGAAATAAGCAGTGTCAATCTACAACTCAGACAACGAATATCCATTCAGCGGATTTTCGGTCGCAAAGATCGTCGGCGCATTCCTTGCGTTGGCGGGCACAGGCGTAATCATCTGGACTGTGGTCGAGATATCCCAGCTATTCACCGATAGCAGCGCCTTCATTTTCCTTGATGGCATGATCTCAAAAGAGATTTCATTCGTGCTGGAAAACGGATCGCTTCAAATACCGCGTGAAATACTGGTGTACGGCATTCCGCTCTGGGCGCTTTCGACAACCGCCAGAATCGGGATCACATTAATGAGAAGCGGTCTGCAATTTATTGATATGCCGCGAAAAAATAAAGACGAGAAACCATCCCAGTAAAGGAGTCTTTTATGCCCCTCGACCCTTCCTACAATGACCTCAACCGCGCCTCCACAGAGCGCATCAAGAAACTGGCCGCCAGCCTCACAGACGAAGAAATGCAAACCCGCGTCGGCGAACATTGGACGGTGGCCATTGCCCTCGCCCACCTCGCCTGGTGGGATCGCCGCGTAATGTACGTGCTGGATAGGACCGCGCAGGATGGCAAATTATTCATCCCTGAAATCGACATCTTCGTCAACGACCTGTCCCTGCCGCTGTGGGCAGCCATCCCCCCGCGTGAAGCGGCGCGGATCGCCATCGAAACCTCCGCCGATCTCGATGCGCGGCTCGAAATCTATTCCCCCAATCTGCTCGAAGAGATTTACAATTACAACAAGCGTTGGGTTGTCCGCGCCCTGCACCGCAACGAGCATCTCGACGAAGTGGATGCAGCGCTAAAGAACAACTAACTGGATGAGCAGGCAAACCCTCATCTACTGGATTTCCACGGCATTCGCAACGCTCTTTGGAATCATCACCACAAGCTTTGGCATCTACCAGGGGGTCCGAGGACAAAACTGTCAAAGCTACGCCGACCTGGGCTGCGCGATGGGCGCAGTCTTCGCCATGGTCATCATCCCATACGGAGCATCCGTTCTCTTCATCATCGGGTTGGCAAGCCTGCCCTTCAAGCCAGTCAGCTTGATCGGGTCAATTCTTTCCATTCTCGCAGGCGTTGCCCATTTTGGGCTTTGCTGTCTCACTACAACCTGGGCATTCAGCAGTGATGGATCTGAAATGGTATCCAACACCGAGGCTTTCTACTTCCTTTTTCCGCTGTTCTTTTTCTTGACCGGTATCGCCCTGCTGGGTATGGGCATCAGCGGATACCAAAGTTTGAAACAACAATAAGGAGCCGCCATGTTCGACAACAAGGAAAAACAACTCGCGGACCTGGAAACCGCCTACGCATCTTTCATCGACACGCTAACGGGTCTGGCCTCCGAAGACATTCTCAAATCCCTCGGCGACTGGACCCCGCGTGACATCGCCGCGCATTTTATCGGCTGGAACCGCATCACCCTTGCTGGTTGCAGCGCCCTGCGCGAAGGTGCAGAACCTTTTTATTTTTACGATGGCACAAATGACTACCGAAAAGTCAATGCGAAATTTATCACCCAATTCCCCTCCACCGATCAGGATGAACTGCTGAAAGACATCGCCTCCACAAAAGAAGCGCTGACCGCCTACCTGAAAACCATCCCCGAAAGTGAATGGGAGTTGGATGCAGGCGTTGTCCACTATCGTGAGAATCCCGCCACCATTGCGCGCTGTGTCGATTCGCTCATCCGCGATTATCGCAAACACCGCCAGGAAATCGTGGATGGGTTGGTATCATGATTCCAATATCTTGAGAAACAGGCTTTCCCTCAGGCCAAAGCCTCCCATATATTTCCCGAGGCCTGAACATAGAAAGAGATGATAGGAATATTCGTTCACCACCCTGTCATCTCCAACAGGGATACTTTAGTTATGAGATCAAATCCGCACACCCTTGAGGATGTCAAGCCGCATAAGGGGATACTTCACATCCTTGATATCCTCAAACCCATCTTCACTCGAGAACATGCAGATAAACAATGGCTGACTGGCATTATCATAATCGGAATTTTATTCCTAATTCCCACATATGTTTCCTATTTCAACGGTCAACTTATCTTCCCGAGTGATGGTGGCGCATGGGCAATCGCCTCCAACCTGATCAATGGGAAAGGCTATAGCGCATGCGCTACAGATTACTTTCCTTTCTGCAATTCCACGAATCAGGCTACCGCCATGCGCGAACCGATTCCTGTGTTGCTCATGGCGCTGGCAATGCTGATCTACCCTTCCAAAGTGTCGGGCATGATCCTGCAAAGCCTGTTCTATCTGGCAACCATACCGGTGATCTATGCCATCTTGAAGAAGAACAGCTCCAGCATCCCGACCGCCCTGCTGGCAGCGTTCTTGTGGGCAGTATCCATTCCTGTCACCAGTCAGGTGGATAATGGCTCAGGCGATCTTGCGGCGGCATTCTTTTTTTCCCTCGGTTTGTTTTTCTTTCTCAAGGGTTTTCGAGAGTCAAAACCAAAGACTGGATAATCTCTGGTGTCTTAATGGGTCTGGCTGCGCTCTCACGAACTGTATTTCTTGGGGTCTCCATTGGGCTGGGGTTGGCATTTCTGATAAAAAAACTGGTTGAGCGTCCGCGCAATTCAAGAAAACAGCTTATCCCTGCCATGACTTTTCTGGTCACGGTAGCCATTGTCTTTTCCCCGTGGGTCATTCGCAATACGCTCGTCTTTGGAAAGCCGATCATTGGCAGTTCACTGACGGGCTACAACATCTTTCGCATGAATTTCATTATTACCGACGACACTTTTTCTCCACATTACGTTGGTGCCAGAGAAGCGTATCCTGCGCTCATGAATCTGATCAAAACCAGTAATTTGACGGGTCTGGAAAATGAAGCTCAAATGCAAAGCGTATATATGAAAGCTGGCTTGCAGATTATCGAGCAGTACCCCGTGCGATATCTGGTTCTTTCCTTATATCGCTTCATGCCTTTATGGTTCGATCTGAGCGTGAATGAAGCATATGACAGCAGATACTACCTGGCGGATTATATTGCCATCGTCCAGCAGATATTTCTTCTTTTGGGTGTATTGTTCGGAGTTTCCAGAGGTTTTGGAAAAAACTGGCCCTTCATCCTAAGTCTCGTTTTGGGATGCGGCGCTTACATGGCCATCGACTCCCAAATGCGCTATCTCGTCGATCTCATGCCAGCGGTTGTGATCCTTTCGGCATTGGGCGTCTCGAACGTGGTATCTTTTTTCAACGATCCAAAACCACAAGTCAATTAACTACTCGATAGTCTCGCGCAGTTTCCGCGCCAGTTTCCCAAAATGCGGCGTGTAACGGATATCGTCCTTGCGTGGACGTGGCAGGTCAACCTCCACGTCCAGTTTTATTTTACCGGGGCGCTGGGTCAATACCAGAACCCGGTCCGCGAGGAATAACGACTCGTTGATGGAATGTGTCACCATGATGACCGTTTTTTGGCGCGCCTGCCAGATGCGCGAAAGCTCCGTCCACATGCGTTCGCGGGTCAGGGCATCCAGCGAAGCAAAAGGCTCATCGAGCAGGAGCAGGTCGGGGTCATGGATGAGCGCGCGCGCAATCGCCACCCGCTGCGCCATTCCACCGGACAATTCACGCGGCCACGAATTCTCGAATCCATTTAACCCAACCAGGTCGATCATTTCACGAGTTTTGATTCGCGCCTTGGCGTCGCCCATTCCTTCCAATTCAAGCGGCAATTTAATATTATCCATCACCGAGCGCCACGGCATGAGATTTGATTGCTGAAAGACCATGCCGATCTCAGGATGCTGATTGCGGATGAAATTCACCTGCCCTGTTGTGGGCGGTAAAAGCCCCGCAAGGATGCGCAGAAGCGTGGTCTTGCCTGAGCCAGATGGCCCGAGAAAACAAATGAATTCCTGCGGGCGCACTTCAAATGAAATATCATCCAGCGCAAGCAAACCGCCGTTGTCATCGGGAAAGACAGCCGAAATATTTTTAACAGTAAGAATGGGCTTGATGGTCATGGTTTCCAATTTCCGATTCCAATTCCTGTTTTACAGGAATTGGAATCGGTCTTATATTACGGCACGAAATCGTTCGTGAAGGCTTTGGTCAGATCCACTAGTTCGGGGATCAATCCCATTTTCATTAACAGGCTGTTCATATTTTCCCAGGCTTGCGGATCTGAATAGCCGATCTTATCCGCCTTCCAAAACTCGATGGAAGTTATAAGGATCTGCATTTGCAGCTCCTTATCCTGCTCTGCGAGGTTCTCAACGAACTTCGCGCTAATCGTATACGCTTCATCAGGATTCGCGATGGTATCGGCAATGCCGTGCGCCAGCGCCCGCGCCATGCCGCGCACCAGATCAGGTTCATTCTTGATCGTCATTTCGCTTGTAATAACCCCATTTGCGATCAATTGCACATAATCAGCAACACGCATTTCATCCAGGGCAAAACTTTGCGAAGCCAGAACGATCGGCTCATTTGCAGTGTAAACCACCACAACATCTTTTTGGCCGCTCGCGTAAGCCTCCACCTGATTGAATCCAATCGCATCCATTTTCACATCATCAGGCGTGAGACCAGCTTCAAAAAGCACAGCCTGCAAGCCAATGTAATTCGCGCCAAACAAACCAGGCAAGCCGATGGTCTGTCCCTTCAAGTCAGCGGGCTGCTTGATATTCAACTCAGGCGCGGAAACGATGGAAATTGGGAATTGCTGATACCACGCAAACGCATAAACAACAGGCAATTCCTGCGAACGTGCCAGCAACACCTGCTCGCCCGAAGCCACCGCAAACGGCAACTCCCCCGCCCCCACCAACGCCACGCCATCGGTCTCGAAAGAATAATCGAATTCGATCTCGATGCCCTCTTCCGCAAAATATCCTTTTTCAACTGCGACATAAAAAGGCGCATACTGAATATTGGGGATGTACCCCATTGGCAGTTTGATTTTGCGAAGCGCGCCCGCTTCACTTCCGCCCTGTGAGCTGGTACAGGCCGAAAGACCGAGCGCCAGCCCAAGCATGAGATAAACTAATTTCTTCAACATTGTGTCTCCTATAATTTTTTTGTCCTTCATCCTCAGCGAAGTGAGCACAGGCAATCCCGATGCTCTATCGGGAGGACGAAACCGTTTGCCATTTCAAAAATCTTTTTTCCAACAAGGTCACGATCCCATACAGACCCAGCGCGAGGAAGATCAACACGAACACCGCCACATACACCATGGACGTATCGTATTGAAAATCGCCCAGTTGCAGCAGATATCCCAACCCCTCCTGCGCATCCACCAACTCACCGACGATTGCCCCGATCACAGACAATGTCGCACCAACGCGCAGTCCGCCCAGCAGAATCGGCAGGGATGCGGGCAATTCCAACTTAAAAAGGATCTGCCACCGCGTAGCACGGACAGAATTCATCAGGTCATACAATGCAGTGGGAACGGCCCGTACCCCCACGATGGTGTTTACCAACACAGGGAAGAATACGATCAACGCGCAGATGATCACCTTTGAGAGAATCCCATCTCCCAACCAGATAACCAGCAACGGCGCAATCGCCACGATTGGAATCGCCTGGCTCGCCACCAGATATGGTGCCAGCACCTTTTCCAATGTGCGCGATTTTGCCAGCGAATAGCCAACCACGGTGGCAAAGGTCACGCCCGCCAGCATGCCGAGTACGATCTCTGTCAGCGTGATTGCGGTGTGATAGAGCAATGTCCCTGTGGTCAGCGCTTTGATGAAACTCCGCCACACATCTCCCGGCGCAGGCAAAATGAAACGCGGCAGTCCGCTTAGGCGCGCGGTCAATTCCCATGCCAGCAAGCCAGCCATGAGGGAAAATAATCCAAGCCAGGGAATACGGTTAAAGATCTTTGTCATTGCAAGTTTTCCACAAGGCGGGGGGTAAAAAAATGCCCTCGCCAGAATCAACTGCGGGGCACGTGAAACAGGCCAGGGCGGCGCGAAGCGTGATGCGGATTCACATCCAGAAAAAAGCCCGAAAACAACGTTCGTTTTCGGGGCGTGAATCTACACAGTACCTGCACAGGCCTGCTTTACCTTCTTCTATCCAGACTATACTGTCGGCCCCGGAATTACACCGGGTCATGCTTTCTTATGCGGCGCCTGCTTCTCAACGGAGAAGCTGTCACTGCCCAAAAAGGCTCGTGGGCTTTACCACCGATCGGGAATTCACCTGCACATCGCACAGATGTCACCCTGCCCCGAAGGTTATTATTTTGTTGTAAAAATTATACCACTTGCAGGTTACTCAGCCTTGACGATGCAATCAACCGGGCAAACGGAAACGCACTTGGGTGAATCGAAGTGGCCTTCGCATTCAACGCAGGTGGCTTGATCGATCACATACAGGGTGCCATCGCCTTCGGTGATGGATTCGGTGGGGCAATCGGGTACGCATGCGCCGCAGGCGATGCAGTCATCTTGGATTTTCATGGTCATGATCTGGGATTCCTTTTCTGGGTTTGAATTTATTGCCCCATCAAGATACACCCCATGATTCTGCACGTCAATTGACAATCGTCTTATGTTTAAAGGTATTTGTAATATCGAGTGATGTGATATTTGATGCAGGGGCACGGCGGCGCCGTGCCCCTGCATCATTTTTTATTTCAACTGTGCCTTGATCTTCTCAGCCGTATCTTTATAAGCATTCAACTTCTCGCGCTCTTTTGCCACTAGTGCGGCTGGCGCTTTGTTGGCGAAATCACCGCCGAGCAAGTTCTCCAAACGCTGAATATGCGACTCGGCTTCCTTGAGTTCCTTTTCAAGGCGCGCCTTCTCATCGGCAAGGTCAATCATGCCAGCGAGCGGAATATAAACTTCCACGGAACCGATCACGAGGGCAACAGCATCTTTCGGCTTCTCCGTCAGTGAGGTTTGAATATTGAGCAGCGAGAGATCCAGGCCAGCGAGTGAAGCAATGGCCTTTGATTGATCTTTCAACAAGTCGGCTTTCGCGCCCGCGGAAATGCTCACGGCGATCTTCTTGCTGGGAGCCACATTCTTCTCCGCGCGCAAGTTGCGAATCGAGCGGACAATATCCTGGATCAACGCAAATTCTGCCAGCTTGGATTCCTCCCAGCCTTCGGGGTCGCGTGGTTCGGGGAATTTGGCAACAATCAGGGCATTGGGCCAATCTTTGCAAATCTCATTCAAAGGCGATTCGCGCAAGGCGCTGTGCAGGTGACCCCAAATCTCTTCGGTCACGAAGGGAGTGAAGGGATGCAGCAGACGCAGAGACATATCAAACACGCGCGCCAAGGTATCGGCGGCACGGGCCGCGCGAGCGCCGCCTTCTGCCAATTCCTGCTTGGCAATTTCCACGTACCAATCTGCAAAATCAGACCAGATAAAATCGTAAATCTGCTGACCAGCCTGCCCATATTGGAAGTTCTGGAACTGACGTTCCACATCGCGGACGAGTCCCTGCAGGCGGGCCCAAATCCATGAATCGGCGAGGGTGTACTCACCCAATTCACTTCCGGGCTGCAATCCATCAATCGCGCTGATCACGAACCTGCCCGCATTCCAGATCTTGTTCGCAAAGTTGCGATTGGCTTCCACTTTCTTCACCCCGACGTTGGTGTCATTGCCGGGCGTGGAACCCACCAACATCGTGAAGCGCAGCGCGTCTGTTCCAAACTCGTCAATCACGATCAGCGGGTCAAGCACATTGCCTTTGGTCTTCGACATTTTATGTCCATGCTCATCGCGGACAAGCCCATGCAAGTACACGGTATGGAATGGCGGGACTTCTGTAAACTCAAGTCCGGTCATGATCATGCGCGCCACCCAAAAGAACAAAATGTCATAACCCGTTTCCATGTAAGAGGTCGGGTAGAAATACTTCAGGTCGGGGGTTTGCTCAGGCCAGCCCAGCGTGGAGAAGGGCCACAGGCCAGACGAGAACCATGTATCCAACACATCTTCATCCTGATGAATTTCCTTTGAACCGCAGGTGGCGCATTGGGTCGGGTCTTCACGCGTCACGGTCATGTGATTCTCGGGGCAATACCACACGGGGATGCGATGTCCCCACCACAACTGACGGCTGATACACCAATCCTTGATGTTCTCAAGCCAGTTGAAATAGGTCTTCTCAAAACGCTCAGGCACGATCTTGATGCGCCCATCGCGCACCACATCCAACCCGGCATTGGCAAGTGTTTCGATCTTCACGAACCATTGTTCGGAGATCATCGGCTCGACAATTTCACCGCCGCGCTGTGAACGCGGAATGGTGGTGCGATACGGCTCAGTCTTGATGACAAGGCCTGCGGCTTTCATATCGGCCCATAGATTCTTGCGTGCCTCGAATCTGTCTTGACCTTTATATTGGCCGCCATTTTCGTTGATCTTCGCCTCTTTATCAAGCATCGAGATGATCGGCAGGTTGTGGCGCTGGGCGATGGCGTAATCGTTCGGGTCATGGCCTGGGGTGATCTTGAGCGCGCCCGTACCAAAATCCATGCTGACGTATTCATCGGCAATCACAGGGATTTCACGTCCAAGGATCGGCACGATGGCTTTTTTGCCGATGAATTTCTTGAAACGTTCATCCTCAGGGTGAACTGCCACGGCGGTATCCCCAAGAATCGTTTCGGGACGGATGGTGGCGACAGGAATGAACTCATCCGAACCAGCGATCATGTATTTGAAGTAATACAGGTTGGCGTTCTCTTCGGTGTATTCCACTTCGAGGTCTGAGACGGCGGTCTTCAGTCCGGGCGACCAGTTGATGAGGCGCGGGCCGCGATAGATCAGTCCTTTTTCATACAGGCGCACAAATGCCTCTCGGACTGCCCGACTCAGGCCTTCGTCAAGTGTGAAGCGTTCGCGATCCCAATCACAGGAAGCGCCGAGGCGTCGAATCTGGTTGTAGATCATGCCGCCGTATTTCTTCTTCCATTCCCATGTGCGGGCAATGAATTTTTCGCGGCCAAATTCCTCGCGGGTGATTTCCTCGGTCTTGAGCAGGTCACGCTCCACCATTAATTGCGTGGCAATGCCCGCGTGATCGGAACCAGGCACCCACAAAGGTGGAATAACCTTTCATGCGGTGATAGCGGATCATGAGGTCTTCGACGCTGACGAACATGGCATGACCGATGTGCAGTTCGCCCGTCACGTTTGGCGGAGGGATCGAAATAACGAACGGTTTAATGCTCGGGTCGAAATCTGGCTTGTTGGGATCATTGTGCGGTTTGAAGAATCCGCCCGCTTCCCACATCGCATAAATGCGCGGCTCAGTGGATTTGAAATCGTAGGCTTTTGGTAGTTCCTGTCTGGTCATTCTTTCTCCTTGTGTGAGGTAAACAGGTATACACACATATTCTTTATATACTTGTTTACGTATCTACTCTTTAAAACAAAATACTTCGTCCAATATGAGGACGAAGTATTACTCCGCGGTACCACCTCAGTTCACTAATGACTTAGTGCGCTTTGTGACTGACAATCATCAGTCCATGCTGTAACGGGCATTCCCGTGCCGTTCTACTCTCGCAATGGATTTCTTCGGCACATTCATCAGACGACTTCAGCGATGATTTCCTGCGGATGCTTCCACCATTTTGGTCTCGATATCCCTTCGGCACGCGACCAACACATCCTTCTCTGTCAGGCTTTTTTCACCTACTACTTCTGAATAACGGGATTATATGCTTTGGAGAATGATTAGTCAAGCCGTTCGGTTTTCCGACGTAACAGAGGCACAAGGTTCCGACATCCGATAATACCCCTCCCCCGCACAAGAGCGACAAAGGATCATGTCATCTTTCAAGACCTCCCGCTCGTTCATGATTTCCTCCCCACAGACCTCACAAGTCACCTTTTTACCCGGCATGCTCAAAATCCGCGCAAGCGGCGTATCCAATTGCACATGCTGAAAGACAAGCAAATCCACCGCAGGTATCACCTGATAAGCCGACAGCATCGCCTCCCAGCGAGTATTCGGATTCGAGGAGTATTCAAGCGCAAGAGAACGCGCCTTCTGCGAAGGCGTAATTCGAATGGATATTTCAGTGTGGATATCAATAAAGGTGGCCGCAACCTTTCCAAAGTCCACGACACGAAGCGTGCGATTGCCTACACGACAGCCCGTCGCGGCAGTGATTCCATCCACGGCACAGCCATCTGATTCTGCGATCACAAGCAGGCGCTTATCCTTGCGCGGCAAATCGAACCCCAGAAGTTCACCCACATACAGTCCCATGCGCGCGCCCAATACCTGGCGCGGACAAAGATGATCATGATAGCGTGAGCTTTCACGCAAAATTTCTTCGAGCATTATTTTTCTTCCAGAGGAGCGAAACCACCGCCAAACACTTCCTGCGCAGGTGAAACGATGACCACAGCCTGCGGATCTTCCTTTGCAACGGCCGATTTCAAATTGTGCACCTCGGTAATAGTCAGCGCACACATCAGAATTGAGCGGTCCCTGCCTGTGTACATGCCCTTGCCTTGCATCGAAGTTACGCCGCGCTTAAGGTCGGTGAGAATTCTATTTGAAACTGTCTCCGCTTTATCGGTAATGATGAACGCAAGCAATTGTCTGCGTCTCCTGCGCGGCACGAGCAATGCACGCAAGCCAGTGTGCTTTCCTTCCTGCGATGGGGCGGCAGGCGCAGTCTCATCTCCAAAACGAGGCAGTACCTCTCCCGTGGCGCGAGTCATGTTAACTGTGGCAACTGCAAAGACGGTGAGGAACAAGTAAAACAAAAAACCAAGCCCGATCATGATCTCACCTGAAACAGGTCCAACCGAAGCCCGAGCAATGAACTGCTGCACATTTAAAGGCGCGGTAGGGAACAACCAAATTTTCGCAACCCATGAGGCATACAAAATAAGAAATATCCAAAAATAATTTCTCCGCAATCTTCTACCGAACGCCTCCCAAACTGAGATCGGAAAACTTGGTGTCAACAAACTTTCGGCAAGATTCTCCGCCCACTCTGGCGATGGATGAAATGGCGGCACAAGCATCGCCGCATAGAAATCCGTTTCCATCAAACGCACACGGTAGCTCCATAATTCATAATAACGATAACGCCGCGCCTCAATAAAAAGAAACCACAAGACCAGCAGCGTATTCAATAAAATAACAGAATGATGAACGCTTGATTGACCAAACGCGATCGAAAGCGTCGCACCTGTGGCAACCACTGCCCAATTTGTCGTCGTGTCGAGTCGCTGCCGCCAGACATTCGCGCGCTGTATCTCTGCGCGGAAGAAATGCACCATTGCCGTGACGAACTCGCTTGTCTTGAGATGATATCCGCGATATGTCCAAACGGGCTCTTCGGGTACTTCTTCCTTTTTCGGTTTTGATCTTGCCTTGGTGGATGATTTGACTGCCATTTGATTTTTCTTTCTGGATGACGAACCGCTTCTTTCTTAACCGAAAGCTGATTCTGTTTCGTGAAATTTTGTTACACCGTGAGTGAGTCTACCCCCGCAACGGACTCTGCTTCGTGTGGCTTTCGTTGCGGTTGCGTGGAGTGCGTCGCACCAGACAGGTAGGAGAGAAATCCACTCTATGAGTTAATTCTGCTGACGGAGATTCGTCAACCCGTCTGGTGCGACGCACCTTTTCATTTCGGTAACTTATATGCTTCCTTCGTCGGTTTGAGCGGACGAGCCAGCCAATATGGACGGCGGTTCCCATCGGGGCTGACCTTGTCAGCGGAGCGAGTCATCGCCAGCCACTTGCGGTAGATTTCCATGGATTTATTCGTATCCACGAACAGGTCGCCTGCTTTTTCGCCAGGTTCCGCCTTGCGGATGCTGAACACCTTTTGCAGCCAGCAATGGACTCCGCTGATGGGGTCGGGGTGGACGGCGTGGGCGAGGTTCTGGTTCACGCCCACGTTGCTCCACCAGATGCGGCTGGTATCGGGGTCGGATGATTCCCATGCCTTTGCGCCGTGGACCACGCGCATGAGGAATCCGCCTTTGCCGTCGTCGTGCAGTTCCACGAGGTTGGACGAGCCTTTGCTCACGCCTTTATCTTCATTCAAACGCCAGCGTCCCAAGTGATGGCTGATGGCGATGATGCCAGGTTTGATGCCTTCGGTCACCCAGACCGTATCCACGAAGTGACCGATCTCGGTTTCCACTTTGGCGAGGTCGCCTGTTTCGAGACCAAAGCGTTGCGCGTCTTCGGGATTCATCCAGATGGGATTCTTGTGCGAGATCTCATACAGCCATTTCGCATTTGCCGAGCGCGTGTGAATCAATGTCGGCAAGCGGAAGTTGGGCAGCAGAATCATCTCGCCTTTGGAGCGGTCAATCGTATCGGGGTGGACGTGACTCTTCACCGTCCACGGGATGACGTTTTCTTTTTCAGCCCAGCCCCAATTGGAGAGCGTGTCGCTGAAGAATTCGAGTTTCTTGCTGGGGGTATCAAACCCAGGAGTGACCACACCGTCCACCGCCAGACCAACTACAAGTCCGTCTTTTGAGGCGCGATTGAATTCATCCACTTGATAATCGTTTGCTTTGCCGAGTTCCTTTTCAAACGGAACATAATTTTCCTTCTTCACTTCGAACACGCCATACTTGCGCATGTATGCCAGCGGGAGTTAATCCTTCCTTTGCGGCGGCTTCAGGCAAGCCGGGCACCGAGTTCTCGAAGATCCATTGATAGTATTCATCCACGGTGATGATCTCGCCAGGGCGATACGGGCTCTCGAACCACTGACGAATGCCAAGCGAACCATCGGGATCCATCTTCGCGGAGAGTTGAATCCAGAACTCGTTCTCTTCCCACACTTCGCCAGGGTTGGCTTGATAGGTGAAGTCCACCTTCATGCCCGCGCGTTCCATCGCAACGCGGCGCACAGGCTGACGGAACGCGATCCACTGCCCCGCGTGCGTTTCCTGACTCATCAGGTCGTGACGCTCAGGTCCGTGACCCGTGGGCAAAACATAATCGGCGAACCATGCGGTTTCATTCCACGTGGGCGTGAGCGCCACATAACACTTGATCTTTGAGTCTTCATCCTTGAGCGCCTTGAGCCACATGAAGCCATCGGGGTTGACCCACATCGGGTTGTAGACACGCGTGAAATACACGTCGATGTCGCCGCGCCCTTCTTCGAGCATGTGCGGCAAAAGGATGGACATCTCATAATGCGCGAGCGGATACTCGATGGGGTAATGCAGTTCGTTCCACGTTTCGGGAGCGGGCGCGCCCTTGAACGGCTTGGGCACGAACTTGTTCCAGCCCGTCATCGACGTGCCGCCTTTGTTGCCGATACTGCCCGTCAACACATTGAGGAAGAGCAGGCAGCGCGCCACCTGCCATCCGCCAAGATTGCCAACGCTCGCAGAACGCCAAACGTGCGTGGCAAGTTTGCCTTCGCAATTGGCAACGAGTCGCGCAGTCTCTTGAATGCGCTCGATCGGCACTTCCGATTCCTTTGCGGCGCGTTCGAAGGTGTATTCGGCGTAGAGGTCTTTGAGCAGACGGTCGAACAGGTCGAAGGTTGAAGGTTGAAGACTGGATGAAGAACACGCGCTTCGAATCTCCGCCGACAACTGCTCACTGTTTACTGATAACTGACCATTGACCACTGCCTTCAGTGTTTCCTTCCAGTTGACCCATTTCTGCATGAAGTCTTTGTTGTATAAATTATTTTGGATCAGATGATTCGCGATCGAAAGCAGAATCGTATTTTCACTGCCAGGGTAGGTCGGCAGCCAGACATCGCTCATGGAAGCGGTATTGCTCAAGCGCGGGTCGAAGGTGATGAGTTTCGCGCCATCCGTTTTGGCTTCGATGATGCGCTGGGCGTGCGGGTTGAAGTAATGTCCCGTTTCGAGGTGACTTGAAATCAGCAGGATCACTCGCGCATTGGCAAAGTCTGGGCTGGGACGATCCTGCCCGAGCCAGAAGTTATAGCCCGCGCGCGCCGACGATGAGCAGATGTTGGTGTGGCTGTTGTGACCGTCCATGCCCCAAGTCTGCACGACGCGGTTGGTGTATCCGTCTTCGCCAGGGCGACCGACGTGATAGACGATCCCATTCGCGCGGCGTTTCTTGCTCTCGCGCATTTTCTCCGCGATTTCAGAGAGCGCCTGCTCCCAAGAGATTTGCTCCCATTTGCCTTCGCCGCGTTTGCCGACTCGTTTCAGCGGATAAAAATTCTTTCAGGGTCATAGACTTGGTTATGAGTCGCGGGTCCTTTGGCGCAGTTACGTCCGCGCGAGCCTGGGTGGACGGGGTTGCCTTCGAACTTGCGAATCTCGTAGGTGTCTTTATCCACGTAGGCGAGAAGTCCGCAGGCAGATTCGCAGTTGAAGCAGACGGTTGGCACGAGCGTGTATCGCCGCGCTACTTTCTTGGGCCACTCCTTGCCGTCCCATTCGACCCAGTCATCCCATACATCAGACGGGGGATACTGGCTGATGCGCCCATCGGGGTGGACGACTTCGGTCAGTTTGATGGGCTTGCGGTCAGAGTCCGCAAATTGCGGGACTGCGGTGCCTGCAGAGGTTTGAGGGATTTTTGTCATAAGTACTCCGTTGGTCAGAGGTTTCGAGACCAACATGTTATAAAACAAAAGTTTCCTGGTGGTGTCTCGACTGCTCGTCTCAACCACCGCGTTGCTTACGAATTCGGAATATACTGCGGCGCCATCACGAAGGCATATTCATAGAAGAACAAGCCAACCAACGTGGCAAGGACGGCAACGGGCAGCGCGGGCGCGAAGGCGATCATCAGAACGAGCGGGATGACATGTCCCAGCGCGATGCCGCCCCACCAGTAATGGTTGCGGAATTTGCCATGGGTCATTTCGCGGGAGGCGAGCATGGCAGTGTCGGTGGGGAAGGAGTTGAGTTTGCCCGCGAAGGTCATCAGCAAGTTGACGGCGATGCTGGCAGGGAAGAGAACGGTCAGCAAAGCAGTCAGGTCAGCGGGGAAGTTGACGAAGAGATTCAGGATGAAGAACACGCCGCTTGCCACCATCGCAGATTGTGACAGCAATTGGAAGGGCAGCAGATTGTTCTGCCACATATCGCGCCCTTCGGCTTGACCGAGCAGGAAGGCAGTGTAGATGACTACACCCAAAGCGAACGGGAAGACGATCCACGCCGCGATGGGGCGAATACCTGCGACAAACTCTACAGGCAGGATATTCCAGAACGCGCCTGCTTCGAGCAGCCACCACAGTCCAGCCACGGCGGTGAATGTGACCATGATGTATGCGCCGCGCGCCACCCATGATTTCCATTGCGGGCGGAGCAAAATATTGAGGAAGCGTTTGGGCTGCGATAAATCCTTGATGAGCAGGATGGTCGTGATGAGCATGAAGACCATCGCGGTGAAGCCTGCGGCGAGGAAGGTTGCCGAGTCAAACGTGAACATGCCAAGTCCCGCGCCAAGGCTCAGGAGCATGAAAATTCCGCCCGCGATGCTTTTTGTGACGAAATACGAAGGCAGTTCCCAATGCCAGTTGATCTTGTGCTGCGCGGTGTATGCGGTCTGCACCATGTGCTCGGCGACACGTCCGCCAAATTGAATGGGACCGTTGAGCGGCTCGCCTTGAGTCTGCGGGGTGCGGATGGGCGTGCCCGATTTGGATTTCAAGACGGGCAGGGCGATCGATCCGCGCTCAAAGGCGGTGACGTTTTGTTCGGTGACTTTATCTGCCCATACATAACTTTCACCTGGGTTTGAGTGGCGGAAGGATGCAGCGACCAATCGTTGCCGTTGATGTAGAACAGTTTGGGACCCGTCCCCTGCTCGGGCTTGCGAACGGTCACTTGCGCAGTGGACAACTTTCGGCTTATTTCTGAAGCGGGGTCGTTCAAGTCGCCAGCGAGGATCGCATGTTCGGGGCAGACAACGACGCAGGCGGGTTCGAGTCCCACATCCAAACGATGCGCGCAGAAAGTGCATTTCGCGGCGGTGTTGGTTTCGGGGTCGAGATAGATCGAGTCGTAGGGGCAGGCTTGCATGCAGGATTTACATCCGATGCAGATGCTTGGGTCGAACTCGACGATGCCGTCTGCACGTTGATACATGGCAGTGACGGGGCAGATGCGCACGCAGGGCGGGTTGGCGCAGTGGTTGCAGCGCGTCACCTGAAAGCGGCGGCGCACATCGGGGTATGAGCCCGTTTCCACATACTTGACCCATGTGCGATTCACGCCAAGCGGCACTTGATTCTCGGACTTGCACGCAGTGGAGCAGGCGTGACAGCCGATGCATTTGGATTGGTCGATTAGGAAGCCGTAGTTTTGAGTCATTAGACCTCGAAGGGTTATTTTGGTTAAGCCTGCTTGCGGAGGAGTTACTGCGTTCATGATGGCCGTTGTGAAATCGGTGGGCGTGACGCCAGGGGATTGGATGTTGAGGCGATAGTACGCTTCTTCAATTTTGGATTTGAGATTCTCAGGCGTGGCAGCGACACCGCGCAGGGATTGTTCGAGCGCGCCGAGAGCGAAGACGGGCAGCAGGGTGAAATCGCCAGAGATGGTGACGTCGTCAATGCGACCTTCACGCAAGCGGGCGATGATGCGGATCAAACCGCCCTGCGCCTTGAATGCCGCTTCGACGATGTGTACATCCTGATGAATTTTCACGCCCTGCTGTTTGAGTTGACCTTTTTGATACAGCCATTCATCGGAAGTGAAGCGCGCGTCGATCTCTTTTGCCATCGCTTCTTCTTCCTCTGTCCATTCGCCTTCGTAAACTTCCATGCCCAACGCTTCGGAGACTTTCTTCATATACAAGTCTTTGACCGTTGCGCGGTCGGGCGTGGAGCCGAGCTGCTCAGACATCGTGGTCATGTAGGCTTCAAGCGATTCGAAAATCTTGTCGCGCATTTTCTCGGAGGGGACTTTCAAGACCTGCGACATGGTCTTCTTGTCGAAGGTGTACATCAGGCTGCCGACGAGAATTTCGGCAATGCCCATCTGCGCCGCGCCTGTGCCGCCGATCTTCTTGCCGTTGACATGGATGTCATTAATCGGGCGTAGGTTGGCGGGGATGCCAAGTTCTTGATAGGTCGCTACAAGCGGGTCAATGTAAAGTTTGAAGCGTTCTTCCAATGTGGCGGGCAAATCTTCCTTGTGGAAGATCCATTGCGTGAAGAGTTGACCATTGTCCAAAAACACCGCACCGCCGCCGACTTCGCGACGATAGACAGGCAGGTTGTGTTTTTCGCAATAATCCAAATCCACTTCCTTTTGGATGTCTTGATGATAGCCAATGGACACATACGGTCCGTTCGGTGAAACCATGATGATGGTGTTGGGTGTGCTTTCCTTCATTGCGTACCCGACCGCGTGATAAACGGTCTGTGAGCGAAGCGGGGATACGCCTTCCATGTAGAGCAAACGAATTTTTTTGGACATTGGGATTCTCCCAAAAAAAATGATTTAACCACCGGTCAATTCATCAACCGTCTGAGACAATTGATCTTTCGATTTCTTTGGATTTTTTCTTTGCCAACATTTCTCTGCCGCCGCTTCACCCGTGACCAGGTGGCTGGACTCTGCTTCGAGATTCGTCGGTCTCACTTTGACGAGCCAGCCATCGGTGTATGGTTCCTTGTTGGCGAGCAGGATATTCTTTGCAAATGCTTCTTCATTCGTTGCGACGATCTCACACGAGAATGGCGCAGGGAACGGTCCCACCCACTTGGCGGATTCAATTGTCACCAGAACCTTGCCTTGCGCGACTTTTTTTCCGACTTCCCGAAAACTGAGCGCAGCGAATTTTCCGCAACGGGTTTGCGCGACATCGGTCATACCGAGTGTGGCAATCTCACCGTCGAAGCGAATCCACACATCGCGCTCGATGTCGTAGGTCAGGTCTTCGGGAATATCGCAGGCGTAGAAGATCATTGGCTAAATTAGTGATGGTTGGAGACCCGGCAAGTTCGTAATGACTAAGCTCTGATTGTCTCGATCTCGCATTAGCGCTCTCTCTTACTCGAAGTTCATATTCTGTTCTTCCATAAACTTCTGATACGCCGCCACCGCTGCTTCACCCGTCAACAATACCGCGCTTTCACCAGCCCAATCGGTGGGTTTTACTTTTACGAACCAGCCTTCGCCGTAAGGATCAGAGTTGATCAATGACGGCTTGCCTTTCATCGCTTCGTTCACTTCCACGATCTCACCCGTTACAGGTGAAGTCACAGGTCCCACCCATTTGCCGCTTTCCAACGTCCCCGCCGACTTTCCTTTTTGCACTGTGCGTCCCGCGTCCTTCGGCGTGGCATTGACAATACCCTTCGCCAAATTCTGCGCCACATCAGTGATACCAATCTTCACCGTGCCATCGTCCATGGGCAATGCCCAGGCGTGTTTCTCCACCCAGTAGTAGAGATTTTCAGGAATGTTACATCCACGAACTGTTGCCATTTTATTCTCCTAGTTGATGTTCGCCTTGCATGTGATACAACAACATATCAAAAACGACCAAACGAATTTCATGTTCATATTCTTTCACAAAACTCGGATCATTTCTTGCCTTCTTCGTCACCTGTTCGTAACTATCTTTGCAAACAGGGCAGGTCACAATGAAAAATGTATGACCCGTAAATTCATCCACGCGCACGCCTAACGTATCACCATGATTATCAGCCAGATGATTATGGACTTCGGAACGTTTACCGCTAAACTCACAATACGGACACGTGAACATCGCTTCTTTCTTAAGCCGCAACTGCTTCTGCTTCGAGCGGCATTTCCACACCGACGGCTTCCGCCACCAACTGAATGATGTCGCGGACTTCGATCTTGCCTTCGTTGCCCGTGGTCTTGACCGCGTCGGAGTACATGACCATGTCTTTGGGACAGGTGACGATGAAGAGTTGGGTCTTCGCGTTCGCGCCTTCGCCGAAGGTGGTCAACGCTTCTTTGATTCGGTTCTCGGCAGGACGTTCCCCAGGCGCAACCTTGCCCATCCAGATCTGACCGCCGCCTGCGCCGCAGCAGAACGAGTTCTCGCAGTTGCGCGGCATTTCGACGAATTCCACGCCGAGCAGTTCAAGCAACTTGCGCGGAGCGGTGAATCCGCCGTTGTAGCGTCCGAGATAGCACGGGTCGTGGAAGGTGACTTTGTAATTCGACAGTTTATTCTTGATCGTGAGTTTGCCTTCTTCAATTAACTTGAGCAAGGTCACGGTGTAATGCTTCACTTCAAACGTCCCGCCGAATTGCGGATACTCGTTCTTGAGCGTGTTGAACGAGTGCGGGTCGGTGGTGACGATCTGCTTGAACTGCGCTTTGCCGAACGCCGCCATGTTCTGCTCGACGAGTTGCTCGAACAGACCTTCTTCACCCACGCGGCGCACGTCATTGCCAGAGTTGGATTCGTTCTGGTACATAATGCCGAAGTCCAAGCCGCCTTGATTGAAGAGCCGCGCCACCATTTTGGTATTCGGGATGACGCGTTCATCGAAGGAAGCGGTATCACCGACGAACCAGAGATGTTCAACGGGTTCTTCGGTCGCGTTCTTGACGGGGAATTCCATTTCCTTCGCCCAGCGTCCGCGCAGACGTTTGCCTTTGCTCATCCAGTTGCCGTTGGTGGCGAGAGATTGAAGCGCGTTCTGCACGCCGCTGTCAATTTCGTAGCCGTCGATCAACATGCGGCGGCGGATGTCCACGATATCTGCCATCGGTTCATTGCCGACAGGACACACGCGGACACAGGCGTAACAAGTTGTGCAAGACCAAACGGCTTCAGGGGAGATCACTGTCTCAGTAAGCGGAAGCAGCAATCGGTCGGGGTGAGAGCCGAAGGTCGCTTCCTTGAGAAGGTAACGCTTGTTCACTTCCAAGGCTGAAGGCGAGAGCGGACGTCCCTGAAAATTCGCAGGGCAGACATCCTGACAGCGATTGCATTGCACGCAGGCGTAGGCGTCCATCACGCGAGTCCACGCGAGATCGTAAATGACCTTTGCGCCAGGGTCGAACTTTTGACCTTCGATGACCTTGAGCGGAATCGCGGGGTCGAGCTGACCGCGCGGATTTTGTTTCGCCAAACCAAGATTGACGGGCGACATGAAAAAGTGCGTGTGCTTGCTGCGCGAGAGATACGGGATGATGAACATCACCCAGCCAATGCTGACCCACCACGCAACATGCACGCCCGTTTCAGACGCGCCAAAAATGGAATTGAGAAAACTTGCGAACGGCATGAACGGGTCAGCGCCTTCGTTGAGGCGATAGGCTTGACTGAGCACATGCGCGCCGACATGCATGATGACGAACACGCCCACGGTGAGTGAGTCTCGCGCCTGCCCGCCCGCTTTGACTTTCGGATTCAGCAGCACATTCTCGCGGAAGGTGAGCGCCTTATCTTTGACGATGAAGCGGCGCACGAGAAAGACCGTGATGGCAATCAGCAGGAACATGCTCATCACATCGGCGATGAGATTGAAGGTGTTGACGAGTCCCGTCGGCGCGTTGGGGATGTGCTTGCCGCCATAGACCAAGTCGAAGCCTGGGACGAGTCCTTCGAGCACATCCATCAAGTTGACGATGGCATAGGTGATGAGACCAAAGAACAGTCCCATGTGAATGGCGCTGAGAACTTTGCGCGCTTTGAAGATCGTCTGCTGGAACAACACCTTCACGCCCGCGTTGAGCAAACTCGCAGGAATGTTCTTCAACTCGGGCGCAGGTCGTCCCTTGCGGATCGAGTCGATGATGGTCTTGAACCCATGAAATGTGAACCCCGCCGCCGTAATTGCCAGCACAATGAAGATGATTTTTTCAATCGTTGTGAGCAACGTACCCTCCCGAAAACGTTTAACCAGCGAGTGTCGCTGGTACTGGCAAAGGGCAATCCTTGGGATTGCTTCGGACCCTGGTGCTCCCCTTAATGACGATTAAACAACTCCAACATCGCCTCAGCCACTTCAAACAGATCCGCCGTCGCACCGTAATGCGCCACGTTGAAGATCGGCGCTTTCTTATCGGTGTTGACCGCAATGATCAACTCGGCGCTCTTCATGCCTTCGAGATGTTCAGGCGCGCCAGAGATACCGAGCATGAGATACAACTTCGGCTTGACCTTCAAACCCGACTTGCCCACCTGACGAGTGCGCGGCAGCCAACCCGCGTCCACCACGGGGCGGGAGCAGGATACCGTTGCGCCGATCTTTCCCGCGAAGTTCTTCAGCGAGTTCCACATTTTCCTTGCCGCCGATACCGCGTCCGATCGAAACCAGTTTGCCTTGTGAGGTAATATCCACATCGCCGCCAGCGGGTTTGATCGCTTCGACAAATTTCATTTTCAACGAACCCGCGTCCACAGGCGAAGCCATCGTCGTTGCAGCCGTCGAGCCTTGCCCCGCTTCCACAGGGAACGAACCCGCCAGACACGCCACGATCGCCATGTCACCTTCTGCGGCAACGTCTGCTGCCAACTTGCCGCCGTATGCCTGACAACTCATCGTCAGATCCGCGCCGATATTTTCGCATACGCCGCCAATGGCACGCCCGTCCTGCCGAAAGCCACGCCGCCATATCCATGCCTGTCGCCGTCCAGCCGAACATCACCAATCGCGGAGATTTTTCTTTGACCAGTGCTTCGATCACTTTGCCATACGCTTCGGGATTGAAGTTCGACAACGCCGCGTCATCCACATGGATCGTGGAATCAGACGCGAATACATTGGACGAAACCCCGCCTCCAACTACGACCGCAACTGCTTGCCCACCCAAAGCGGACGCCAACTCTTTGGCTTTTCCTACCATTTCAAACGACACATCGGAAAACTTGCCATCCATGTGTTCGGTGATTACGAATACATCATTGCTCATGTTTTCTCCTCAAAAGACCATAGACGATAGACCATTGACCATGAACTTCCATCGTCTATCGTCCGTTGTCCATCGTCTGGCTACGCCAATCCCTTGCTCTTCAACAATTCCACGATCTTCTTCGCCACTTCCTTCGACGAACCTTCGATCATCTCGGCATGACCTGTCACCACGGGCGGAGCCATTTTCTTGAACACCAACCCTGAAGATGAATCACCCGACGGCGCAACCTTTTCAATCGTGGCAGTTTGCGCCATCTGTCTGACTTTGCTCATAGGCGCATAGCGCGGCGGTTTGACGCAGACCTGCACGCCAGCCACCAACGGCATGGACACGGAATATTTCGCGCCCACCCCGCCCGCAAATTCCTTGTTGACCGTGGCTGAGTCGCCCGTGGCTTCCACCGAACTGACGCCGCCGATGTAGGGCATATCGAGATATGCAGCGATCATCGGTCCGATCTGACCGTCGAGGTCATTCGATGCCTGCACACCCGCGAAGACGATATTCGCGCCCATGCCTTTGATCGCTTCCGCCAGCCATTTGGCTTGCATGTGCGAATCCGCGGCGGGGTCATCACCCGTGATCTTGACGGCTTTATCCGCGCCTTTTGCCAGCGCAAGATGAAGCGCGTTGTCCAACTCCCCGATCATGTCCACCCCGATCACGGTCACCGTCCCACCGACGGCTTCCTTGACCAACACGGCTTGCTCGATGGAATGCTCATCGCATTCATTGAGGACGAAGTCCACCGAGTCGAAATCCACGTTATTGCCTTTGACGGGCAGGTCATCGGCAATGCTGGGGATATGTTTGATGGCTACTACGATGTTCATTCAGAAATCTCCTATTGCGCTTTTTACGTTTTACGAATTACGTATTACGTGATGCGTAATTCGTAAAAACCATTTCACCAGTCTTACTGCTCACCACGCATTGACCTATCCAACAACTCCAAAATATCCAACACATCCACATGCTCATTGCCCGTGGACTTGACTGCGTCGGTGAAGCGCGAGACTTCGAAGGGGCAAGCCACTGC
Source organism: Candidatus Villigracilis affinis (assembly GCA_016718275.1). Classification (GTDB taxonomy): domain Bacteria; phylum Chloroflexota; class Anaerolineae; order Anaerolineales; family Villigracilaceae; genus Villigracilis; species Villigracilis affinis. Next base: position 144,378 of record JADKEA010000021.1, on the reverse strand, counting down.
CAGCACGTTCGCGCCCGTGGACGCGGCTTCCATTGCGCGTTTTTCGGAGAGGCGCATGGTGGTGTGCTTGGCGGTGAATGAGTCCATCCACATGCCGCCGCCACCGCCGCCGCAGCAATAACCGTTCTCGCGGTTGCGCTGCATTTCAACCAACTCCACGCCAGGGATGGCTTCGAGCAGTTTGCGCGGCGCTTCGTATTCGCCGTTGTGACGTCCGAGATAGCAGGGATCGTGATAGGTGATCTTCTTTTTGACGGAGTGTTTGAGCAGCGGCTTGAGTTGGTCAAGGTAACGCGCCAGGAAGGTGCTGTAGTGAACGACGGGGCGTTCAAAGCCATACTTCGGGTACACGTTCTTGAACGCGTTCAACTCATGCGGACCTGTGACAACCATCTCGTCCCATTCATATTTATTGAAGGTCTCGATGTTTTGCTCGGTCATCATCTCGAACAGACCCTTCTCACCAGCCAGGCGCTGGGAGTCGGCGTCGTCTTTTTCTTCCTTGCCGAGAATGGCAAAGTCAATGCCGAGCGCGTTGAAGATTCGTGCCGCCGCAGCCGCCGCGTCAATGCCGCGCGGATGGTACGAAGGATATGAACCGACATACCAAAGCACGCTCACTTTGCGACCCAAATCTTTGATGATCGGCACAGGCACGCCCGCGGACTGAATCCACGCGTCGCGTTTGCGCTGAGGTTGTCCGAGCGGATTGCCCGATTTGGCGGTGTTCTCGAATGCCTGTTGTAATTCTGCTGGGACAAACTTGCCCTGCAGAATTGCTTCTTCGCGTGCGGCGGGCATGATCTTGACCATGTTCACTTCTTTGGGGCACACGCGCAGACAGTTGGCGCAGGTGGTGCAAAGCCACAACTCGGGCGCTTCGGTCAAGTCCATGCCTGTTTGGGCGTAGCGATACAACTTGCGCGGACCGTAATTCCCAACCACATCCACGGGGCAGACGGCGACGCACTTGGCGCACTGATAACAATTCGCAAATGATTCCGCGTTGGGCAGGTCTGCGATTTTCTCGATCAGTTCGGGCGTGTACTCGGTAATGACCCGCTGTTCGAACATGCGGTTCCAGTGACCAGAAATGTCCACGCCATCAACAATAGCGTGTTCTTTTTCTACAAATTTTGCTTTGATCGGACCAGCCATAAATTATGGTCTCCTTGTGCGTATTCTGTCATTGCTTTATGGGGCTAATGCCCCGTCTTCAAACGTCGGCTTGTTTTCTTCGTTTTTCTTCTTCAAGCCAAGCAACTTCCTTGCCATATTCGGCAGAGAAGGAAGTAAATTATTAAACTCTCGGCTTAATCTCCAACTCGTTGTGCCGTAAAGATAAACATTGTAGGCACATGCCAGAAAAGCGCTGTTGGCGAATTGCGCGCGTTTTTCATTGGCTATCAACTCATCTGTCCACAAGCCTGTGCCTTCGGCGAACTTCATACTCATGGCTGTGACCAGACCCACGCGGGCGTATCCATCTGCGAGATTATCCGCGAGCAGGTTGTGCGTGCTGCCTGCTAATAATGGAAGGATGCCCGTTCCTGTAGTTGGGTCCCATAGCCAGCGAGTCCACAGCCAGTTGTCTTTGGGAGATGTGTTGTATAAAAGTCCAGACGCAAGTTCCACTGCGAGTCTTGTATCGAGCGCGTCCAACTTTTGAACGAACTTTGCAACTCGCACGGGCGTTGGGTCTTCGCCGTTCAACAGATCGTCAAAGACCTTGAAGTCGCCATGAGCGAAATAATTGGTTAGAACTTTTGCATTCGCGCGCGTGTGCGTGACTGCGGAAGCGACGTCAGCGAAGGAAGAGCTCAACGAAGCAGAATCAGTTTTCAGATTAAGAAAGATGCGTTCATGTCGCGCAGATAATTCGTCAGCGATGGAAATCACATCCTGTGCAGAAACTTGCGCGAGCGCTTCCTGCAAGGTCTCATGCAGAATGGGATCATCGGGTCCCGTTCGCTGTTTGACGATGTGACTCTGTCGCTGTGGTTGCATAAGAGTCGGTTACGCCATCACCTTGCGGACGGATGCGAGCGCGCGCGCGGCAGCGAGACCTGCTTTGGCAATCGAGTCATCGAGATCAGCAGGACCAGATGCGGCGCCCGCAACGAAGATACCTTCTTGCGAAGTTGCAACAGGATCAAGACCGCCCGCGCCGCCCGCTTCGATGAAGCCATATTGATTTTGTTTGACGCCGAGCAGTTGCGAGATCGCGCGCGTGCCTGCGCTCGGCTCCATGCCGACAGACAAAACAACCATATCCATCGTCACTTCCATCGGGCGGCTCATGGTTGTATCTTCGCCGCGCATAAGAAGTTTGTCGCCTTTTTGAAGCACTTCGCTGACAACACCCTTCACATAATTGACTTTATATTTTTCCTGCGCGGGCCAGTAAATTTCATTTTCCCAATAGCCGTACATGCGCATGTCGATATAAAAGATCATCACTTTTGAATCAGGAAGTTGTTGGCGTAATTCGATCGCCTGTTTGCTGGCAATACCGCAGCAAACTTTTGAGCAATATTCATTTCCAATTTGGCGGTCACGCGACCCCACGCATTGAATGAACGCGATCTTCTTCGGCGCTTCGCCATTCGACGGGCGCACGACCTTGTGTTCCTTCAACATCTTTTCGAGATCGGTCAACGTGATGACATCGGGAAAAGAATAATAGTTGTAGTATTGCGTCGCGCGACCTGGATCGAAATGCTGGAAGCCCGTGGCGATGATGACCGCGCCCACATTGAGGGATTCGGCTGCGCCGCCCGCTTCAATTTCAACCGTGAAGTTGCCAGCGCTCCCAGACATTCCCTTCACTTCGGCTTGATACTTCACTTCCACATTTTTGTTGCTGGTGACAGCCGCCGCCATGTCTGCCATCGCTTCAGACGCGTCGCGCCAGTGATGGGTCAACTTGGCGTAATTCTCGCGGTCAGGCGTGCCGCCGAGACGTTCGCGCTTTTCGATGAGTATGGCTTCCCCGCCCAGTTCCGCCACGCAACGCGCGGATTCAAGTCCCGAAGGTCCGCCGCCGATGATGAGTACTTTTCCAGATGTCATTTGTGGTTCTCCTGTGTCAAGTGTCAGGTGTTACGATGTTGACTATATTGATTGTAGTTTTATCGGCGTATCCGCATCCTGCCAGGTGATGCCAGACTTTGTGCCAGCACGGATCTGGTCGAGGTCGCCTTGGAACTCGTCCCAATATTTTTGCCAGGGGATGTTAAGTTTCTCAAGGAATGGACGCCAATCGGTCGAGTGCCAATGGAATTGCACCACGCGGAAGGGATGCGCTCCCATTGCCAACGCGGCGACTTGCGCATCAGACAAAACGGGGACACCCACTTTGCGGTCATGCGCTTTCGCGGCGAATTGACTTTTATCGAGTGTGGTCACGCAGCCTGTATCGTGAGTGACGGTCAGATCGGGGTTGGCTTCGTTGATCATGGTTTCGATCTTGCGAAGCACCGCATACGAACGGGTGAAGTCGCGCTGAACCAGCACATGACGGAAACCAAATCCGCAGCAATCGAACCAGGTGGAATAATCCGCGACGTTGACGCCGAGTTTTTCGAGCAGGGCGGTCACAACCGCGGTGCGCTGTCCGCCGTAGATTTCGGGGTCGTAGATGGCATCTTCGGCGACGATCTTGTAGTAGTGGCAGGCAGGATGCACCGTTGCTGTGATGGCGCTCATATCCACGAGTTGACGTTCTTTGAATCTATCGCGCATGGCGTAGACCCACTCGCTGTAATGGACGATCTCTTCAGGGATGACAAGCGGCTTGCCCATCTTATCGAGAATGCGGCGGACTTCATCGCGCAAGTCTTTGTGATGAACCAGTTGTTCGCGGATTTCCTTGTAATGTCCAAATGATGTGCCGCAATGGATCATCGGGAAGTATCCCGTTTCATAGGCGGCGGCGAAGTTGCGAGACATGACTGCGGCTTGTCCCACCGCATTGGATGCGCCAGAGGCGTAATAGTTCCAACCTGTGCAGGAGGTTTGATCGGTGGGGTCGACGTAATCCAGATTGAATTGGCGATGAAGCCAGAGAATGGATGACGCGTAGCCTGGGATGTGTCCGCAGTGACCGCAGGATTTGTGATGCCATGTGTGTTCAATGGGTATCTTCTTCATGCGCCCGTATTTGGTTGGGAACTCTACAACATCGCCCGTCATTCTTTGCAGAATGATCTCGCCTTTGGCTTCAAGTTCCAATAAGCGGTCATGCATATCGTCAGTCGGCGCAATGGTTGCGTCACGCACAACAGGATGCGATTTTCGTTCAAGGATCTGTTCAACGGTGGTTAGTTCGGTCATGGGTTCTCCATTTCTCAGAGTGGAACCAATAAAGTGTCGAAGGTCAAAAGTCAAAGGTCGGGATGAAGCGTTTCTTTCGTCTTTCTTCTTTTCATCCTTCTGAATTCATCCTTTTCTCTTATCCTTCTTCCAATTCTTCGTTCATCACATCGGTCAACAGGTCGTATAAACTTTCATCCAGCTCTTTGATGATGTCCATATTGCCTGACTCAAACCAGATCGTATAAAGCTCGAGCAGGGTCTTGCGATCTGTGCGCCAGGCTGCGTCGGTGACACCGCGGATGGAGTCCATGGGAATGGCTTTGCGCCAGACCTGCATGTTTTGCGAAAAGTTCTGCACCCATGGACCCCAATCAGGGAAGAAGTCAGGTTGGAGCATATCGGGCGAAACCTGATTGCCTTTGAGCATGACTTTATAAATAACGCGGCTGTAGCCTTGCAGCGCGTCTTTTGATTCTTGTAAGCCGTTCTTGAGAGAAACTTCGCGCAAAATAGTGACCAAGCCCCCAGGGTTATTTTGGCGCGGACAACGCACACACGAAAAGCATTGCGCGCAATTCCAAATATCTTCGGTGATGATGTCATAAATGCGTTCGACATCTTCGCGCGCCATCGCCTGCGCGATCACACGCGGACTAAAATCATAGAAGCGCGCCGAAGGACATGCGGAGACGCAAATGCCGCACTCGTAGCATCCATACAGGAAATCTTCGTAGCGCGTATCGTTTTTGACCTCGAGAAAAAGGCGTTCCTTTTCCTCGTATGTCGCTTCGGGGTGACGATCTACAGCCTTGCCGGGATTCCAGTTTTCTGAAGTGGTGGGCATCCTGCCTCCTGAAAAAGAAAATAGATAATTAAGAGCTTCTTGACTACTCCCTATTCTCTACTCTCTAAAATCTAAAAGCCGATCACCGCATCGGCATCGCACGCCATATCGTTGAACGCCGCGCCGCCGATCATTTCGACGCCTTCGATCATATCGTCCATGGTGTAGCCGTGCAGGTCAAGCGAAGGCTGGCAGACGAGAAAGCGCACACCGATCTCCTGCGCCTGTTCGATGAAGAATTTCAATTCCTTGCCGCCGCCGCCCTTGCGCGGAATGATGATCGTGTCGCCGTTGCCCTTCGCCACACACTGCGGACCGTTCATGGTGAAGTAAATGCAGACTTCATTGTCCATTGCTGCCCCCGCTGTCGCCAAAAAGAACGGTGTCGCGGTACGCTCTGGATCTTTTTCCCCGTGAGTTTGCACGTACAAAATCTTTTTGGTATCCGGGTCATTCGTCTTCCAAACGCTCATGCTGCCCTCTCCTCTACTTTGATATTTAGAAACTCGCAACTGCTTCGCTGGCAGTTGAATAAGTATTAATCTTTTGATTTAAAACCAACGGTGTATAAAAGAGATTGAACAGACTCAGGCACAGAGGCTAATTTAACAGCGCCCCCGCTTTTTTCCACAGCCTGCGATGCCTTCACAACCGCACGAATCCCCGCCGATGACATATACTCCACACCTGTGAGGTCCAAAACAAGGTTTGAATTTCCGCTTATGATTTTGGTCAAATCGGCGTCCAACATCGGCGCGGTCTCAGAATCGATCCTGCCGCTAATCGTGACAACTACAACGCTTCCTTTTGTTTCCGTCTGAATGGAAAGTTTATCCATCATGCTCTCCTTATTAATATAGGTCACGCTGAATGCGTGACCTACAAGAAATCCCTAGATGAACAATTGCACATCCGCGTCTGCTGCGTACTCAAGGAAAGTCGCGGCACCGCCGATCTCGCATTCTTTGATGAAATCTTCGCGCTTGAAGCCGAAGACATCCATTGTCATCTGGCAGCCGATCATGCGGACATCCATATCCACACATGCCTCGCGCAGTTCCTCAATGGAAGCAACACCTTTGTTTTTGAAGGTTTGTTTCATCAAACCAGTTGCCACGCTTTCAAAACCAGGGACATTTGCCATAAGCAAATTAGGCATGGGCCAGTTGATATTTTGAAATCCTTCGGGGCCAAAAGGCATTTTCATCGGCATGGCAGGGTTACCAAGCGGGGAAACAGCCGCTGTAAGTTCGGGCTTAAGCAGAGTCAACCCGTAAAAGGTAAAGAAAATTGCCACTTCCCAACCCATCGCAGCAGCCGCACTGGCAAGAATGAACGGAGGGTAGGCCCAGTCCAATGTTCCCTTGCTTGCAATAAGGGCAAGTCTTTTCGGGGCATTCGGATCAGATTTTGACATAAGTACCTCTATTGATATTTTTGAATGAAGGCTATTTCTTGCGCAGATAAAAGATGAACTTGCCACCTTCGGTCATGGAACGCAGCAACTCATTGCCAGTCTGGCGGCTCCATGCTTCCATATCCGGGGGCGCACCGGGATCGGTCGCGACCATCTTCAAAATCTGCCCCGATTGCAATTCCTTCATTGCCTTCGAAGTCTTCACCACTGGCATGGGGCAAAGCATTCCAGAGCAATCCAATACCTGATCTTCCTTAATTACATCTGTCATTTGTGCCTCCTTTGGAACTCATAAATCATAATGAATTGACCGACAAACCGCCATCCCGCACACAAGGGATTTTGTCTCCCCCGCACGGGGGAGACAGCCAATTCGGATATAATCAATTTTACAACTTTTATGATTACAAGAGTCGAATCGTTTTTTCGGTCGAACCGTGTTTTTATATTCCTCGTCATCTATCGCTGGGTATCCCTGATACCCGCTTTGTTAATGCTGGGTAAAACGAACGCATTGATCCATCCGCTATTGGTGCTTGCGCTTGCATTAGCCATCAATGGAATTGTGGCTCTTTTCAACCGCCCACTGAACAGAATGGTGATCGAAAAGCCCATCTTTCTCAGCATTGACCTGCTATTCTCCGCGTTCATCCTTGCAATCAGCGGAGGTTCGCACAGCCCGTATTATCTTTATGCGCTCAGCCCATTGTTGGCGGGCGCATTCTTTTTTCAGGTGCGCGGAGCATTGATAGCATCGCTGCTCTTTACGCCTTTATTTATTTTCGCGAACACCTACAATCCACAAACACCATCCGATGCCATCGTGATGGCGACACAACTCTCGGGCATCTGGCTTCTCCCCCTTCTCTTTGCGTATCCGTCCACATTGCTCAAATCTGTCAATCAGGCCACGGACGAACTTTCCGCGGCACACCGCCAGCTGGAGATCATTCACGACCTCACGGTCTTGCTGCAAGCCGCACCTGATCTAATTTCAGTGCAGGAGCGCGTGCTTGGCGCAGTCGTGACCGACCTCGGCTTTTCAAAGGCTGTTGTCGCAATGGTAGACCCAACGCATGAAGAGATCGGCGGCTGGCTCGTCTATCCCCGCGAAGATTCTTTTCCGCAAACCAAAGCGCTTTCCCTCAAATCGGAAAACGGCGAAGTCATCAAGGCTTTGCTCAACCGCAACAGCTTCGTCACCGAAGGCAAAACCCTTATTCAAGATCCCCAACTTAACAACTGGCTCGCTCAAAATCAATGGTTCGTCATGCCGCTTTATTTGAGGGAACACCCCGTCGGCATTTTGCTTGTCGAAGAATCTGGACTCACCAAAGAGAAGGAGTCCACACTGATGACGGTCGCGAATCAAGCCGCCCTGGCGCTTGGTACCACCATCTTATGCATTGACCGTGCCCGACGTCTTGCCGTCGAAACCGAGCGCAACCGCATTGCCCGCGATATTCACGACACGGTTGCGCAATCGCTCTTCGGCATTGTTTATTCCCTCGATGCCTGCATCACCATGCTGCCGCAACAAGCTGATGACGTAAAAAAGGAATTGATCGACCTACGCTCCCTCGCTAACACTGCCCACGACGAAGTCCGCCGCTCGATCTTTGATCTATGGCCTTCCGCCTTGAATATCGAACTCTTCATGGCAGACCTGACGAACTACGTCAGCGGCTGTTGCCGCCCGCGCACATTCAGCATTATCTTCAACAACCACGGCGACTTCAATTCCCTATCTTCAGGCATGCGGCGGACTGTTTATCGCATGGCGCAGGAAGCGCTGGCAAATTCCGCGCGTCATTCGGGTGCCCAATCAGCAAGATTATGCCTGACCGTCACCGATGAAGAAGTTTATCTCGTGGTTTCAGACGAAGGCAAAGGATTTGACCCATCTATTGCGCTCTCGCGCAGTCAGAATCGCGAGCATTTCGGTTTGCATGGAATTCAGGAACGCGCCCGCGCCATGGGGGGTGACTGTGAAATCAACTCCCAACCGAACGCAGGCGCGCGTATCATGATTCAACTCCCCAACAACGGACACCATCACCATGCCTGAGTCGATTCGCATCCTCATCGTAGATGACCATGCCGTGGTCCGCAAAGGGTTGGCGATGGTCCTTCGTCTGGAATCAGATTTAGAGGTCGTAGGCGAAGCGGAAAATGGGCGCATCGGCCTGGAGGCGGCGAAGAATCTAAATCCAGATATCGTCCTCGTTGATCTGGTCATGCCCGAAATGGACGGTCAGGAGATGGCGCTCGCGCTGCGGAAATCAAATCCAAAAATCAAAGTGATGATGCTGACAGGCACCGAAGTGGACGACCGTGTTTTCGACCTGGTTGCGGCGGGGATCGAAGGCTATGTGTTGAAGAACATCGAGCCTGGTGAATTGGTGCGTGCCATTCATGCGGTGGTGCATGGTGAGGCATATCTTCATCCTGATGTGATGAAGAAAGTGCTTGGACGAATACAACCGCATCACGCGCCTTCCATTTCGCTGACACCGCGCGAAATCGAGATCCTTGAATGGATGGCATCGCCGAACACCTACAAACAGATCGCAGGGCAATTGAACGTGAGCGAAGAGACGGTCCGCAGCCATGCCAAGAATATCCTCGAAAAAATGAAACAACCCAATCGCGCACAGGCAGTTCTTGCCGCCATGCGGATCGGGTTGATCAAATTGGATGAAGGCAAATAGCCGACTTTACGGCGCAGCAGGCGACCAGGTGACTGACCAATCACCCGGAAGAAGCACATTCACCGATTGGAAGGTCATTGTGAGCGGCCCAGTCGGAACGGGGACTTGATAGCCAAACCCAACAAAGAAAGGCAGCTTGACGACAGGCACACCTCCCCCACCGCCGCCGCCACCCATGGGCGGATGCTGGAGGTCAATGATGTTTGCGCCGACGATGTTCGAATCAGATTGCATGGTGAACATGAAAAATCCTTCCTCTATCCCTGCCTGTTCCGCAGAGAGGACATGGACAACTTCATCAATAACCACCACATCCTGATTGATCTCCCATTTCTGTCCCAATTGCGGATTCGGCCCGGGTCGAAAGTGAACGAGGGGGAATCCATCAAAGTCACCCATGCATTCACCGCGAAAGATAAAGTCAGCGGTGCAGAGAAATTCATCTGCGGTATCTTATACGCCCAATATCCGCGTAATTCTCCCTGCTTTGGGTATGCTTCCTCATCGGCATACTCGAAGGGGATGTCATTTCCATTCGCGTCCTTGATGCCCGCCAGCGTGGCATTCAACCCATACGGTGGGATGATGGGGTCGGTCCATGTGATGTTTCCGTACAGAATATATCCGTCAGGAAGCGTTGCGGATTTATCGAGCACAAGGGTTGCGCCATAGTTTTCGGGGATCTGTGTTGTCGGGCCACTCGTCGCGCTGACCGGTGTCGCTGTGGGTTGGTATTCGATGACAGGGATGATGGTGGATGGGTCGGCGGGCGCAAATTTCAGATCAATGACCCAGTCCAAGGGGGTCAGGCCGTTATAAATCCCAACCAGGCTGGGGATTTCAAGGGTCGCCTCATTAACATCAGCGGGGATGGGGGCGAATTCCATCGCATAGCGGATATCGCCACATTCGGAACAATCCATCGTGCTCACCTGACGTCCAGTTTTTATTTCGAGGCGGGTACCATCGGGCAAAACCAATGCAGGGCTGCCAAACGGGCCATCCATGAAAAAGCCATCGTCAGAATCATACAAAGGCGTTACGTAGGAATATACGACAACTGTTTTTTCATTGGTTAAAACAGCCTGATCGATGGTGAGGGTCACGCTTTCGCGAGTCACAGTGACAGGTTCGGCCAACATGCGCAGAGATGGGCTTTGCTCCACCACGCCCACACCGGGTACATACCCGAGCAGGCGGCGCAGGGCGGTCACCACATTCGGTGAGGAGAATGCAATCACGAGCAGGCTTGCGAGAATGAGCAGGGCTACGCCCCATGCAAGGCGCGGGGAAAAGCGAAATGGTTTGCGATTCATTTTGTTCGATTCCTTTTCGGGTCGAAAAGGATTGGGAGCAGGATCAGGCTGAAGGTCCGCTTTGAGCGAGGAAATTCCGCGGGCGATGAACTGTTCGCGCAGGGCGTCCAGTGTTTCGGATTTTGGTTCGGGCACTTCCATCGCCTGCCGCACCTGTGTTTCGAATTCGGGCGGGTAATTGGGCTTAGACATGTTTGGCCTCCATCAGCAGGTGCAACCGTTCGAGCGTGCGGTTCACAGATTTTCTGACGGCATCTTCTTTTCGTCCAAGCAGTTCGGCGATCTCAACATACGAGAGTTCGACCACAAAACGCAGACGCAGCAATTCGCGCTCGTCGTCATCCAGAAAGCGGATGAGGTGACGCAGTCGTTCGACATCCTGACCTTGAATGACCTGTTCCAGTGTGTCATCGAAAGCGTCACCCATTACCTCCGCATCATGCTGGACCGTTGAGTGGTTTCGGCGGAAAAAATCCATTGCCTTGCTTCGAGCGACTTGAAAGATCCACGCCGTGAATTGACCACGGTGCTGATAGCGCGGCAACGCCTCAATGACACTAAGGAAGGTCTGCGCGGCAAGGTCTTCGGCATCGGCGGAGTTCTCCACGCGGCTGTAAAAGTAACGGTGGATGCGGAGCGCGTACGCGTCATAAATCGCCGCCAGCGCAGCAGGTTCGCCGTGCTGTGCATCCTGTATCAGCGCATCTCCCAAATTGGGAGGCGCATCTTTTCGACCCATGTTTTGATTTGACATTCGATACCCTTTGCAAAGGAAACTCTACAGTATTAAACGCAAAATCCTCAAAAAGCGGACAAAACAGGCGGCCACAACCTCATAATTTGCTTTGTTGCTGCGGCAATAATTCCAGCTTCCTTGTCTTTTTTCGCGCCCATATCAGGTATACACAATCATAAACGAAAAGGTTGGGGGTAAAATAAAAGAATAATCTGCGACGATAAAATCAGGGTGACATCCATAGGAGTCTGTTATGACACCAGTACGGGTCGTGATATTGATAGGGGTATGTATCCTTTCGGCATGCGGCAAACCTACGCCAACCCAAACGCCGCCTGTCCCCACCCACACATCCACACCGCTTGTCATTTCATCGGTGACACCGACCTTCACACCTGAAAACATTTACTATGTGGATGGAACGCGCGGTTCCGATTCACAATCTGGTTCCTTGGACCAGCCATGGCAGACGATCCAACAGGTGGTTGAGGTTGCAAAAGCAGGCGACCTGATCTACGTGCGCGGAGGCGAATACGAAGGCATCAAGAATGGATGGCACTTCGAGAACTCTGGCACAGCGTCCCAACCGATCACATTGACCAATTACCCGGGTGAGCAGGCGGTTTTCAAAATGCGTGCCACGGAACCCAATGACCGCCCCATATTCACCTGTTCGATCAATCCGCAAAATCCGCCAGATTGGCAAACGCCCAAGGCAGATCACATCAGAATTATCGGAACGGATGTAACTCCGCGCCGCCTTACCAATGGGGTTGAAAGCCAAAAAGGAATCGTCATGCAGGGAATGGAGGGTGAACAGTCCGCGGGGATCGTGGCCTCGGATTGCGATCATTGGGAGGTGGCCGGGGTGGATTTCATCGAAACCTCCAGCGGTATTTTTACGCTAAAAAACAACTGGGGCGGGGTTGAGGAACACAGCACCGACCACTGGTATGTTCACGATAATCGAGTCTACAACTATTACCGCGAATCAGGGATGCAGTTCAACGGCGATGAGAACGTGATCGAGGACAACGAGATATATAAGGTCAGCGATGAGCTATATACTCCTTTTGGTTGTCAGATGCTCAACATTCTTGGCGATCACAACATCGTCCGCGGTAACATCCTGAGCCGCCTGAACAGTCAGGCAGACTGTTCAGGTATCCTATTTGAATGGGACCTGGCAGACATGAACATCGTCGAAGGCAATCATATCTTCGATGTGTTTTCAGGGATCAATCTTCAGGGCGGGGACAACAACCTTATCCAAAACAATGTGATCCATGCAAATAAAAATTCCACCGCACAAGGCTGGGGAATCGGGATATTTTCATACGACGATATGGTCGGCTGGCCATGTGATGAAGAGAATGGTCCTCCGCAGGCGCTGCTCCCGCCCAATGACCCTGCTCACCCTGATTATCAATACTACTTTACCCCGCGCAACTGCCTCTCATATGGCAATCAGATCTATAACAACACGATCCACGGATTTGCAGATGGGATCCGCATTTACCCGCTGATCGCGGAAAACACCATCATACGCAACAACGCCCTTTCAGGCTGGACGCGCCCTAACGGAAGCATCTGCCATTACAACGCCAACAATGGGACTTGCCCTCCCCTCTCCGCGGAATTGATCGCCGACCACAACGTCAGCGAGGGTGATTTCGGTTTTGCAGATCTGCAAAATTTCGACTTTCACTTAATGGAAAACTCCCCGCTCATCAATGCAGGCTTCAACCTTGGCCTGCTGAATGGTTATGACTTTGAAGGCATCCTGCGGCCACAGGGAGCCGAATACGATATCGGCGCCTACGAATTTCCGCAGCCATAACATCAAGACATCCCTGCTTTACAAAGACGCCCTGATCGCATTGGCATGTTTTTGCATGGGCATCACGTTGAAATGGCTCGCATATAAATGCAGCACTTCATCGACCAGTTTGAGTTTTTTATCCTGAGAAAGATTCATCGCGGGGAAAAAGGCAAGCTCCTTGATATCGTCGCAACCTAAAAAATCCAGCGGGTGCAAAAGCAGGGATGGCTGCGTGCCTGTAATGCGGCACAGCCACAAGGCTATCCTGAAATAGAGCATCGCCAACGCCGGGGAATAGGTGGCAATATAAATGATGTAGCTGACATGGATCGGGATCTTGAAGATCGGCATGGTCGTGACCGGGATCTCAATGATCTTTTGCTCAACCCCATCTTCGCTCCGCCAGAAATGCGCGCGGATCGGACGAAACCCATCCTTGACCGAACCGAACAGATTATCGCGTTTGCTCATTTCTTCGTCTTTGAGTTTCGCGGTCATAAAATAGTACAGCCGTGCCAGCGGACCAATATAAGTTGGCAGGGTCGATGCGTCATACAGATATCCCCTGCGATTCAAAATCGCGATGACCGAGTCAGACACGCTGAAACCTGGTCCGCGAAAACCGATCGGCTTTTGCCCGGTCACCTTTTCGATAACCCCTTCCGCCTGGGCGATCTCCGCTTCAACTTGTTCCATGGTGTATTTTTGCAGCCATGGCTCATGATTAAAGGAATGATTGCCGATCTCATGTCCCGCCTCGGTCAGGGATTTTAGCGCGGCGCGATTCTTTTCCAACGCGGCATCCTGCCCAACGACGAAGAAGGTGATCTGCAAATTGCGCTCCTTCAGGAATTTCAAAACGCGCGGCACCACCACATCCAGATACGAAGGGAAGCTTTCCCAGCCTGCATCGCCGTGTGTCTTCATATAAGACCACAGGTTATCGAGATCGAGCGAAAGGCTGGCAGATGGTTTTGAATTGGTTTGCATACGTCCTCCTTACGGGTTCAGGATCAGCGCGGCAACTTCCTGCGCCTTGCGGCTGATCGATTCAACATTGGTCAGCGCGGGATATATCTGGGCATTCGACACCAGATACAAATTCTCAATGGGAGTCTGGATGGGCGGAATGAGATGCGTACCATTCAAAACATGCAAGGGCTCCACATATTTTTCGCGGTGGACTTGAAAATCACGGATCCAACTACGCTGAAAGCTGGGGAACATCGTCTCAAGATGACTCAGCCATTGGGCTTTGATCTCCTCATCACACAAATCCTGATAGCGGCTGCCAGGCGCGGTGTATTTCGGCAGATACACCAAATGATGTCCGCCCACATATTGCGGATCGATATAGGATGTGGTCTCGATGATGCCTGTAAAAGGCAGGCTGTCATCGGTCAGGTTGAGGGTCCAGTAGCCGCTGAGGGGACGATCCAAAACCAACAGCGGACAGACAATGCCGAGATACTGGGTGCTTCCAAGCAGTTCACGATAATCAAGCGGGGCATTCGGCAGCATGCGTTGAAAGACAGGCGGCTGGATCGTGGAAACGATGACATCAAAGCGATGCGATTCATTTCCAGTAATGATCTTCACAGCCCTGCCGTTTTCAATGTCAACGCGGCTGACAGGTTTTCGAAGGTGGATCAGGCCTCCCGTTGTCAAGATGCGGGCGGTCATCGCTTCGATCAAGGTCATGTAACCGCCAATCAAATGGCCACACTGTTCCTTTTGGTTGGCGCCACTGCGCGTGGACTTCATCCGCACGAGGCGCGACCAAATGTAAGTGGCAGGAGTGTTCTCAAATCCGCCGTCGAATTTGGCTTTCAACATGGGCAGCCAGATGTTTTTATAGGTACCCTTGCCGCTCAGTGCCAGCAGCCATTTCTCGACACTGATGCTTTCGAGCTTGTGCCAGTCTTTGACGAATTGGGCATACAGCACGGTGAGGCCGAGACGGAAACGGTCGATCCAGCCAAGCGGCGGAAAACGCAGAAACTCAAGGACATTATTCATGGAATGGATGCGGCCGCGATAAAAGAAACCCATGCGGGTTTCGTTGAAGCGTAGTTGATCGGCGATGCCAAGATCATTGCATAACCCGCTCAAATGACTGTCGCTGGAAAGAAGGGCGTGATAGAAACGGTCGACCCTGGTTCCGTCTTCGAGGGTGATGGAACCAGCCAGCCCGCCGATCGTGGAAGAGGCTTCGAATATCTCAACTTCGGCGCCCTGCTCTGACAGGTAATAGCCGAGACAGACCCCCATGATTCCACCGCCAATGATTCCAACCTTCATGTGAACCTTCCTTCCATTAATCGTTCGGGACGTTGTTAAGAATTCCAGCAATCAGCTGCGCGGCTGTGCCATCTCCGTAAATGAAGGGATGCTCTGCTGGAGGCGAAAAGCTGAACCAGTTTTCGAGAATGGCCTGCTGCTCAGCGCCGACCAGTTTGTTCCAACCGACATCCACAGTGCCCACCCACTCAGTTTCATCACGCAGGGTGAGGCATGGAATGCTCATGTAATACGCCTCGCGCTGCACACCGCCTGAGTCGGTGGCGATTAGGCGGGCGTTCTCTTCCAGCGTGAGCATGTCAAAATATCCGATTGGGTCAATGATCCGCAGAGAATCAGCCAATTGGAGGTCGAGTGCTTCAAGCGCCTTGCGAGTCCGCGGGTGCATCGGCAGGATGATGGTTTCACCTGTTTGGTCCAACGCTGAAAGAATAGACTTCAAGCGCAGCGGGTCATCGGTGTTGGCCGCACGGTGAATGGTGGCCAGCGCATATTTTTGAGGCTGAATTCCAAGCCGCGCAAGCACCGCTGATTTCGTGCGGGCCAGCGGACGGGCAAAGAGCAAGGCATCCAACATCACGTCACCCACTTGAAAAACGCTGTCTCGAATCCCTTCCGCGTGTAAATTACGCACTGCCGCATGGCTGACACAAAAATGACGATCCGCCAAAGCATCCACAACGATGCGATTAATTTCTTCGGGCATGCGGCGGTTGAAACTGCGTTCCCCGGCTTCGATATGAGCAAAGGGAATACCCAACTTGCTGGCAATCAAAGCAGCGGCCAGTGTGGAATTGGTATCGCCGCGCACGATCACATAATCGGGTGATTCCTTGAGCAGTACATCTTCCATGCTCACCATCATCTCGGCGGTCTGGCGCGCCTGCGAACCAGATCCCACGCCGAGGTTGTAATGCGGCGCGGGAATCTCAAGCTCATCGAAGAACTGTTGTGACATTTTGTAGTCGTAGTGCTGGCCGGTGTGTACCAGAACCTCCTGATGCGAATCGCTGATCGCCCGGCTGACAGGCATGGCTTGAATGAATTCGGGGCGTGCTCCAACAACGGATACGATCTTCATGGTTGTTCTTTCTGGCTGATCCATTCCTTCGAAACAGAATCAGGCACGGGTGAGTCAGCTTCGATAGATCACAAGGACACCGATACAAATGAAGATAGTCCCAGCAATTCTGGCGAGGGTGATCTTTTCGTCGAACATCATCCACGAAGCCAGCAGCATGACCACGTAACTCAAACTGGCGAATGGATATGCATAACTGAGGTCCACACGGGAAAGGGCTGCCAGCCAGAAGATCGTCCCGACCAGATACAGCGCCAGCCCAAAGAAAACGCCGGGGTTGACGGCCATACGCCACAAGGTCGGGATCAGCCCATTCAAGCTCAAGGTGACCGAGCCAAGTTTATTCATGCCGCCTTTGAGCAAAAGCTGGCCCACCGTGCTAAAAAAACACGCTGACCAAAATATACAGAATGGCAGTTTGCATACCCATCGCCTCTTTCACAGAATGCCTGTTCATCGTGTCCATCATTTAAGCCGTTCCCTGTGCCTGCATGTGCAACGTCATGCGCATGCGTTGCAGCAAGACCCATCCCATAAATTTCAGATGCGAACGAACGGTACGGGCAATGCGCGCCTTTGAAACGCCGTACATGCGCTTGTGCAGCACCGATGGAAAATCAACCGCATGAAAACCTCTCAGCATGGCTTTGACCAGCAATTCCGTGCCGCCGAGAAAATCGTTCGAATCAAAGCTCACCTCACGCACCACCCGCGCGCGATAGGCGCGGAACAGGCAGGTATAGGTGTAGACACTTCGGTCAACGAGGATTCGATACAACATCGAAGAGCCTTTGCTAAAAAGCAGACGATACTCGGAACACCGATCACGCCCCCCTGCGGATGGTACGGCGATGCTGTGACAATATCGACCCCGGAAGTCAGGCAATTCAATAGGGCGGGGATCTCCGAAAATTGATAGGTCCCGTCACTGTCCACGGTCATCAGGATCTCACCGCTGGCCTGGGATAACCCCGTGCGGATCGCCGCTCCCAAACCCGCGTTGACCTCGTGCCTGAGGAAATGAAAACTCAGCCCGGGAATCTTCACATCACAAAATCGTTCTTTCAACCGGGCACGCGTGCCATCACTGCTGCCGTCATCTACAAAGATCATCTCAACTGATTCGAGAGTCTCGTCGGCGTTCATCCGTCCACGCTCAAGCATGGATTGAATGACCGGCAGCAGCTCATCATGGAGCTTCGGCACGTTCTCGGCTTCGTTAAAGCATGGGACGATCAAGGATAGTTTCATAGTTCAAGACCTTTGCCACGGTCTCGATAATGCAATCGAGATCGTCTTTCGTAAGTGAGGGATGCACCGGCAGAGAAAGCACTTCGCGGCTGGCTGTCTCAGCGATGGGCAAAGAGTCATGGTAGCCAAGCCCTTTGTAAAGCGGCTGTTGATGAATGGGCGTCGGGTAGTGAATGCCAACTCCCACCCCCCCATCCCGCAGTTTTTGGGCAGACGCGTCACGGTCCGGGATGCGGATGGTGTATTGGTGGAAGATATGTTCGCAGCCTTCGCGCACCTTTGGCACAACCACGCCCGGTATTTTCGCCAGATGCTCACTGAGATAGGCGGCGTTTTCGCGGCGAATATCATTCCACTGCCTGAGCTTTTCAAGCTGCACGAGTCCGATCGCAGCCGCAAGGTCGGTGGTGCGCATGTTGTAACCAAGCGAGACATGCTCATACGTACGCGGACTGCCGTGATTTCTAAGCAATCGTGCCCGTTCCGCCACCTGCGCATCGTTGGTCACGATCATGCCGCCTTCGATGGTGGTGATGTTCTTGGTGGCATACAGTGAATAGCAAGCCGTGCCAAACGAACCGACGGGACGTCCCTTGTATGTGGCGCCATGCGCCTGACAGGCATCCTCGATGATCGCCAGTTTATGTTCGTGCGCGATCTCAAGGATCGCGTCCATATCACAGGCCTGACCATACAGGTGAACGGGCAGAATGGCTTTCGTACGCGGAGTAATGCGCTTTCTAATTTGGATGGGATCAATGGTGAAGTAATCTGGCTCGATATCCGCAAAGATCGGACGCGCGCCAACATACAGCGCACAATTCGCCGATGCGATAAAACTGAACGGCGAAGTGATCACTTCATCCCCCGTGCCGATCTCATGCGCCAACAGCGCAATGTGCAAAGCGGTCGTTCCAGAGGAGGTTGCAATCGCATGTTCCGCGCCGCACATCTGCGCAAAACGAGACTCAAATTCCCGCACCCGCGCTCCCTGAACCATCATTCCTGAATTGATCACTTCAAGGATCGCATCCTGTTCTTCTTTTCCGATCAAAGGTTTCGCGATGTTAATCATGTTAACTCTCCTGTGGTGTAAAGTCCCAATGACATATCGGGCAGTGATAACCTGCTTCCTTCTTTTCCATTTTTCTGCCGCAGCCGCAGACGTAACCCGTCAGGCGCGCAGGATTGCCCACAACAAGTCCATGATCGGGCACATTGCGGGTGACAACTGCACCAGCGGCGATCAGCGCAAAACGGCCGATGGTGACGTTCGGCAGGATGACCGAACAAGCCCCGAGCGACGCGCCATACTTAACGAGAATGGGTCCAACAACCCAATCATCATTTCCCTTTAGCTGACCGTCCGGGGTGATCGCGCGCGGATTGCGGTCATTCGTCAAACAAACCTGTGGGCCGACGAACACACCGTCCTCCAAAGTAACACCGTGATAAACCAGGCTGCCATTCTGGATCTTCACGTTGTCACCGATCTTCACATCGAAATCAACATACACATCCTTGCCGACAATACAATTCCTGCCAATATGGACGCCCTCACGAATCTGAACCAAATGCCAGATACGAGTCCCCGCGCCGATCTGAGCCTTCGGAGATACCTCCGCAGTGGGGTGAATACTTACGTTATCGTTTGTCATAGTTCCTCCTTTCTATATTTTGTCTTGCCACTATACAATCGGAAGCCAATATAATTCTCAACAACTTTTACTCCTCCATAGATAGAATTTTGTCTTTAATTAATGTTTCCGCCATGAAATCGGCCACAAGCTCATGCCCGCCTACTGTCCAATGAAGGTTGTTACGGTAATAGGGACATTCAGGCGCAGATTGAAGCGGCGTTCGTAAATCATAGGTTTCAATATCCAATTCACTGGCAATTTCCTGCGTCCACCTCTGCGGTTTATCCAGATCGAACATCGATTCATCAGACAGGTCATACCCTGTCGGGTAATACGCAATATCTTCAGGGCCGCAAACCTGAACCGGTACCGGGATCATAAAAACAATCATCCGCGCGCCCATCGCATCGGCTATTGCCTTGATTTGGGCAAATCGTTCGGAAACGCCGCTTTGCCCGGCGGCATCCGATTTCTTCTGCTCGCGAAGAAGGAATTCCGCTCCACTGTAATATCCTCCCAGGTCGGGTTTTTCCCGTATTAGATTCATTATTTCATCAAATCTTTTATGCAAAAAATGGCGGGTATGCGAAAGGCGAAGAGTTGCATACCAACTGGTGGCAGATGGTTTCCCAAACCCAATCTGTGCCCGGAAATCGTCATTACGTTGAAGCACATCAAGATAATCGTTCATGTAAAAACCAACGATAACGATATCCGGATGGTATTTGGGCATATAAGTCTGCGCCACTTCCGCATATTGATTTGGGCCGTACCCGGTAATCGCAAAATCCATGACCTCAATTTTGCGGTTCGGCAAACGTGTCATCAAAACCGATTCAAGCAGGCGGGGCCATGCCTGGTCTGTGTCAACGCCCTCTGCGCTTGTGAAGGCATCTCCAAAAGTCATTATGCGGATCGTGCCTGGGAGCTTTTTGCTCGGGATAGGAAGGACCCGGAAAGCCCAGTTCATTGGATTTAACATAGTAATCATAGGATTCCCATCGCAGATGCGTGGTTTGATTTGGCTTTAAGTACCAGCCAAAATCATCATGAGGAGCCAAAGATGGCTGCTCCCCCCACACGATAACTTCCTGCGGATCGAATCGTTGTATCGCCAGCTCAAAGCCCAAGGCACAAATGGACATGACAACTGCCGCCATCGCTGTCCATTTCACCAGCTTTTTCAGATCGTACTTTTTGAGTCGTGCAGTTAGCGGCTCAACGATCCTATTCACAATTTTCTCCAAACCTATGGCACCAATGATTGAACCAAGGATCGAAAGAAGTGTGCCTCCCAAGGCATGGATCGGCACTAAAATTGCCAGAATCGGATGGTGTACCAAATAAAGGGAATATGAATGCCTGCCTACCCAGGTAAAAACGCCTGCAATAGGGGAAGAAGTCTCTTTTTTATTACCTAATATCCCGTACAGGATGCCAAAGATTCCCACTCCCACCATAAAAGGTGCAACGGTCATCCCAGCCCAGGTGATAGAGAGAAGCGTTCCAGAAATATATAACCCGATGGCCATGAACATTGTCCAACGGGAAGACATCAAGTCGTATACCTGTTGGGCGTTATTCCGAAGGCACCAGGCAAAGGCCATCCCAAAAGCAAATTCAGGCAATCGAGTGATAAAAAATGCACCATACAAAAGCGAACTGACTTTGAACTCAAAGAATATGACACCCGCGCGAACAATAAATGCGGCAAGAGAGCCAAACAACAAAAACTGAAAGGCTCCCATCCGTTTAAAGGGCTTCCAAAAGTATTGGGTAGACCAGGTAAAGCTGGATGAGCAACCCGATATACCACCAAGCGGGAGCGAAATAGAAGAAGGTGCCGGGGGACGCACGAAAACCAACCAAGCTGAGATAAAAATTGGGATCGCCCAGACTCATGTCCAATCCCTTTATGTCAGTCACATAACTTGCAACAAGAAAGAAAATATGAACGCCCCACCATAAAGGAAATATGCGGAACAAACGCTGTTTATAGAATTGGTCAACAGGGAACGAATCCTTGTATTTGGAAAGAACTCCCCAAGTCAGGCCAAAACCGCTCACCACAAGAAACAGACTAACTCCCTGATCTCCCAGCCAGCCGATATATCGCCAGATATTTACTGGAATAGTCCATACACCATAACCATCCAGAGGAATCCATTGGGCAATCCGCTCTTGCAGCGGAGGCCACCAGGAACCGGGGTTTCCAAGATATGGGCCGCCAAAAACAACCTCAACCGCATGGTTAATAAAAATCCATATCAGGGCGATGCCTTTCATCCAATCAACCCAAAGCTGGCGCTGAAAAACACCGGGGGCGTTACCATATTCGATCACATCATGTTTCTTCTGCAAATTCATTTTCAAGTCCTTGCGATTCTCATTTTTTTAATTCGAACAAGTACGTTGAAAGCCCGATAAATTTTTCTTCCTTTATCAATTGCATGGCACCTTGGCCAGGATCTAGAAAAAACGATTTATAACGAATGGAAGATTCAGTCTGACTATCAGGAATGACCACCCAAAAACGGTCATGACCCGCGATGCATTGAGTCAATGCTCCTGAAATCGAAACGTCATCCTTGAGCCAGCCAACCATGCTGCACCCCGGAAGAGCACCTTCGTAATACCATTCGAACAATCTTTGTTCGATGTCATTTTGAAACCCAAAATCACCATCAGGGACGTATACGATAAGATCACCGGAATCAGGAGATTCATAGACATACTTCGCAGCATCCCTAACTTGCGGGTTGAAATCAGTCACATAGAAGTAGACCAGCCCAGGCACGATCATGATTGTCACTGTTCCCAACGAGACCAGTAACGGCACTGCTTTACGCGCATGGACCATGATCAACGCCAGCAATAGATACAAAGCAGGGGCAGCGTTGATGGTGTAATAAACCTTGTAGATCGGGATCATCAAAATGGAAATAATGAACGGCAGCAGAATGGGGAACAGCAGCCAAAAGCCAAGCAGGACCAGTTTTTCCGAAAGTTCGGTCACATCATCAAGACTGGAGAGTGACCCTCTGGCTGAATCAATCCAGCTGCTTTTTCCCTGTCGGCTGGCATAGAACCAAGTACCTGCCAGCAGCAACGTGCCAGCTATTGCATAACTTACAAAGACAAGGTCCCAGCCGCTTTCACGGCGAAAAGGCAGGAGAAAACGATACATCGCATAAAACGGATGAAGCAGGGATGGCGGTGGGATGTTCCCGATGTTTAAGACGGCTGCATCCTCCATACCACTCGCGCCAAACAATAGCGGATAAAAATACGGTGCCATGGCAAGCACGATCAATGCCTGACATGCCAGCCAGGCGACCGCCATCTCCTTGTATTTTTTCCAATACAGGAAGAAGAACAAATTCTGCGCCGCAAGAACAAACAGCCCGAACACATTGCTATAAACCATGAAGATGCTCGCCGCTCCGTTAAGAATAAAATAGAGATATTGCTTTCTGCGGAGAGCTAGAATGAAAAAAAGGAATGAAAGCAGTGTTGTGAATTCAAAAAGACTGTAGAAGCGGGCCGTCTGGGAGTAATAGATCTGGAACTCGGAAATCGACATCAGGAAGGCGCTGAGCAGGCCAACCTCGCGACCAAACAATTCCTTTCCTACAAGGTAGAGAATGAAGATCGAGGCAACACCAGCCAACGTTGAGAATGAACGCGTACCTGTTTCACTCAGTCCAAAAATCTGCACCCAAAAATGAAACGGAATGTAATACCCCGGCGGCTGGTCCAATCTGCCTGATTCAATAACCTGAGGAATGGTTTGTTGAACCTCATAGACTGTGTACATTTCATCAGACCAGTAACTCTCAGTGCCCAGATCGTAGAGTCTCAGAAGCGTACCCAGCATAAGCACAAGGACGATCCAAATCCAGGAAAACTTTTGCACTTCATAAACAGAAGACGATGATCCTTTGGACATCACATCTCCATCAGGGAAGGCGAGCGGACATTAAGCAATGTTGCATAAAATTCTTCAAGGCGACAGACGAGCAGTTTCCAGTCATATACTGTGACGGCGGCATCTCTGGCATTGTCACCCAGCCTGAAGGCGATCTCAGGATTTTTGAGCAGGTACAGTATCTTTTCAGAAAAATCGACAGGATCCCAACTGGCAAGAACTCCGATCTTGTGATCTTCGAAAAGGCCCTTGATATCTCCAACAGGATTCGAAACGGTGGGTCTTCCAAGACTCATATAATCGCATATCTTGTTGGGCCAGCGTCCAACGTTGTAAACTTTATCGGCAAGGGGCAGGACGAATAAGTCTGCGCAACTCAACGCCCAGGGAAGTTCTTCATCCTGCAAATAGCCAGTCAAATGAACGTTGCTCTCCACGCCATAAGTTCTGACCAGTTCAACGACCGTATTGGAAGGCTTGCCTGTGATAATAAGTTTCACATTCGGGTATTGTCTGGCCACGATGGCCAGGGCCTGCAAAACAACACCCAGATCCAGGTGGGAATCCAAACTGGAAAAGCCGATGACAGGTGTTGACAAGGGCAGGCCAAAGCGTTCACGACAAATCATCTTCTCACGCGGACGGAAAATTTCGGGGAAGGTACCGCTGGGCAAATGCAGAATCCGCTCAGGACTTACCCCCAAGCCTTCGGCACGCCTGCCCAACGCCGAAGATATTACGGTGAGGCCTGCGCCTTGTGTGCGGAACGCTTCTTCATAGTAAGTCTCAACAGTACCGAATAGGAGTCGATACCACGCTGGGCGAACCTCGTCGATAAGCCCGCCGCGCCCCCACCAATCATTCCAATCGGTGACAAGCGGAATATCGTGACGTCGGCTGTAAAGCAGGGCTGGGTAAATTGTCGCCGGGCGGGTTTCAAAACAATGGATCAGGTCAAAGTGCTCGTGATTGTGACTCAAATATAAGATCCGATTAAGCAAGTCCCACGGATCCCAACCCGAGCGCAATTGTCCCCACAAAAGATCAGGGGTTTCGATCACCTGCACGCCATCCCATTCCGAATTGACAATGCCAAACTTGCGCTGGTCTGCAATAACGATCAGAGTAACCTTGTGTCCTCTTTGAACCAAATGCTTTGCCATGGCATGTGACCTGGGTCGTGACTTAAATCGACGATGATGTGTAACCATCAGGATGTTCAACTTTTCATTCAAAGCCATGCTCCTTTGCGAGATCAAAACGCACTACTTCCACGTCAATTTGAAGACTTCGATATTCCCATAACAACTGTTTGGGACCGAGCCAGCAACAACACCTCTGCTCTTTGCAAGCTGAACCAATAAATTGCGGATGGCTTCCATTTTTTCATAATTGGGATCCAGCCGTTTGGTAACACCCGTTTGATTGGCCCATATCTCGACATTGTCGTAAAGAATTACATACTCAGGTTGAAAATCGTTCATCTCTTCTTCCGTGTTCACGGTCCATTGTGTGCGGTATGGGTGGTCGTAAAAGCCGAACCAAAATGTCATGGGACCCCACACCTTTGCGCCTGATGGGATAAGCAGGCGCAGTTGGGAAATAAACGGGGCAAAGGAGCAATCGCGAGATTTCCACACCGCCCAGACATCCCCGCCTGCCTGATTGGCAAAAAGAACCAGTATCAACGCAACAGGAATCAGTACAGATCGGTTTAACTTCATAATGGAGGCAGACATCCCGGATAAATTGATATCGTATGGCCAGCCAGCCATCTCCCAAACCATCCGCACCACAAGAATGATCACAACAGGCATCAATACAGTTAAGTAACGCGATGTTTTGGCGCTGATCAGGATCGGGAACAGCAAGACATGAACAAAAATAAAGATCAACATGGCTCTGTTAAGCCCATCTGTCCATTTGTAGAATGCATATCCAACAGCAAGGAACTGGATAAGAAAAATCAGCAAACGGTACGGGAAAAATATATAGGAGCCATATCTTTCCAGCTCAGCGGTCAGCGCCCCGGAGAAGAACGCACCAGGGTCTTTCAGCATTTCAGCCCTGTGCTGAATTTGAAGCCAGAAGTCACGGAATTGATTGGCACCGTCCTGATCCCAGACATAATATGCATAGGGAAGAAATCCGAGGATAACTCCCAAAATCACGGGAAAGAGAATCTTTCCATATTGTTTTATTTTCACTTGAGACAGAGCCGCAATAAAAACCGCGATCAAGACCAAAAAGGAATTCGGATGGGTGTATAAGGAAATACCAAGCAACACCCCGCCAGTAAACAACTTCCAGAATGAGTTCTCCCCACCCAAAATAAAATACAAAGCCCAGATCGAGATCGCGGTCACATAAATTTCTGGGCGGATCGTTCTGGTAACGACAAAAAACAGGTTATCGAAGATCAAAAGCAGGCCGCAGACAGAGGCAAATATCGGGCCGCCCATCTTGCGTGCCAAAAGATATATCCCGATAACTGCCAGAGCGCCCACAAATACCGAGGCCAGCCGCCCTTGAAAATTACCAACTCCTAGCCATGCAAAGAAGGGAGCCATGACCACGTTGGAGAAGATCCTCGGCTGTAAAAAATGGACATCTTGATTTCCAAATGCAGGATCAACCAGAGAGGTGTTGCGGAAAGTCCCATCCAATTGAAATGTATAAGCGGTCGTTGAATCCCAGGCTTCATCCATCCAGGTCTTTGGGAATCGATCCAAAAAAAGCAGGGATGAAAAACCAAAGATGATCAAGAGGATCAGGACGAAAAACACATCCGCATATCTTTGACCTGGTTTAATGGATATCATTCGATCTCCGAATTATTTGCTTCCCAAAAAGTTTAGGTTTTATATTTCAGCCAGGAGGTCAGGTTCCAACTCAAGACCCCATGTTCACGCTGAAGTTTCAAATAGTGACGCGCGGTGTCAGTGGTCATCGGGTTTCTCTTTTTAAGGAGAATGGGAAACTGCCGCCCGACATCTGCCAGAGCTCGAAATATCTGGCGCAGATAACCGCGCCTTAACCCTCGCAGGAATGACGTACCGAGCTTTAGAGGAACAAAACCTGCCAGCATCCACCAGGGATAATGAATCAGGTAGATATACAAACAATTCCTGAGGTTATAGTATTCCCAGTTGCCGCCTGTCACGCGTTTTAGCGGCGACGCCCGATGATGGACAACTGAGTGAGGGGAATACAATATCTGATAACCTGCCTTCAAAACCCGCAAGCCCAACTCCTCCCCTTCCCTGCCGAAAAATAGCAAATCCCAAAAAGGACCAGTCCCATCAAGAACCTCTTTGCGGAATGCAGTACCGCACTCGCAAAGGCTGAAACTTGAAAACTCCACATCCTGATCTGCCTTATCTTTTTCCGTAAATATCCAGGTGGCAGGGTCAATTTCACAGGTGGTGGCATTGAGAATTTTGCAGGTGATGGCACCCGCTTTAGGTGCGCTTTGAAATCGGCTCACGACATTCTTCAGGGTGTCTTTTCCCAGGGATGCATCGCTATCCAGAAGGAAAATGATCCCGCCAGTGGCAGCGGCAATCCCGGGGTTACGCCCCGCCGCCGCGCCGACATTACGCTCCTGAACGATGATCTTGATCGCTGGAAAAGCGGAACGCAATGCAGTTACCGTTCCATCTGTGGATGCATTGTCCACGACGATGACCTCGACATTTTTATAATCCTGAGCATAGACAGATCGAACCGCCGCAAGGACATCCTCCTTACGTTCCCAGGTCAGAATCACAACGCTTACCAATTGATCTTCCATTTCATCAAAACCGAACTGCATGAGTTAACAACCACAACCGTGCGCGCCGCCAATCGCCAGCGAGACGCAACCCGCTCAACACCCTGCCAAGTCGGGCAACAGCGCGCAGCAGGTGATACATGGAGTCTGCTTTATTGAAGACAAGCAAAGAAAAGAAAGACAAAAATAAAAATACAAACATGGCTGCTGCATCAAGAGCAGAACGAAAGATCGCTGACACGCGCGAAAAACGCCTGAGCAAATAATCCAGAGTCCCATCGGAAACGCCGTGCCAGTAAGCACGCATCAACATTCGTCCCTGGGTCGGAATGGCCGTGTGATGATGAGCCACTGCAGCAGGAATGAAAGCCACTTTCCCGCCCCGCCGCTTCACCTGTTCGAGCAAATACACAATTTCCTGTGAAGCCACGTGCGGGCTGCTAAACTGATCCATTCCCAAAAAACCACCCACCGCCCGCCACGCTTCGTGCGTGATCGCCATATTCCCTTCGCAAACATACACTGGATTTTCCAACAAGCGCGGCTGTGAACCGGGGAAGTTGAAATCTGCCAGCCAACGTTCTGATTTTGACCCTAACCAGGATGGAACCTTTTGACCGTCATAATCCAAAGCGACGCGTCCAGCTACAACTGACACCTGCTCGGCCAACCCGAAGCCTGATACAAGCTGAGACAGCCAATCCACGCCGACACTGCAATCGTCATCAAGATAAGCGAGATACGGATAACGGGCTTCCGCAGCGCCGCAGTTGCGGGCGTTCGTCACTCCGGGGCGATCCTCTCTCACGTAGCGCAGAGTCAACCCACAGGTTGGAATGAAGCGTTGAACCGTTTGCGGAGTATCGTCACTTGAGCGGTTGTCCACTATGATGATCTCAAACGAATCCTTCGGATAATCCTGAGCACAAAGCTGGCTGATCACGTTCGGCAGAAATGCCGCGCGGTTATATGTGCAAACAATGACGCTGACCGGGATGACGTTCATCTTTCATCCTCCGTCATTTCGTCATACACAGTCATCAACTTGTTGGCGATCTGATCCCAGCCATAACAAGACTCGACCAGTTCGCGCCCATTGATGACAAGATGATGGTAGAGTTGGCGGTCTTGAAGCAGGCGAATTGTTTTCTCGGCAAATTGAGCAGGGGTATCGGCGATCAAAAGATGTTTGCCATCGATCACATTGAGACCTTCACAACCAATGCTGGTTGAAACAACAGGGCGGCCAAGTGCCATGGCTTCCAGTATCTTCAAGCGTGTGCCGCCGCCAGCGCGCAGGGGTACAACACAAATGGGACATCGCTGATAATACGGAATCACTTCGTCCACCTGGCCTGTGACATGCACATCGTCACGATCAAGCGCAATGACCTCGGGGCGAGGGTCACGGCCAACGATCCAAAGTTCGGCATTGGCCACGCGCTGACGAATGAGCGGAAGGACCTCACTGCAAAAATAAAGCACGGCATCCACACACGGCGGGTAACCCATATGACCGATAAACAAAAGTGCTGGAATTGCCTTTTCGGATGGCAAAGGCAACGGCTGATATTTTTCAACATCCACGCCATTGGGAATTACATCCACTTTCAGGTGCGGATTGGACCGCTGTAACAATTGCCGATCCATTTCCGATACAACCGTACAGCGGTCGAATTTCGATGCGTAACGAGGTTCCCAATATCCCATGGTGAGGGCATTGATCCGCGTTCTCAATTTTCTATCCCAACGCTGTTCGACATTTGAGACCCGTTCAAATTGTTGAGACGTAAAGTTTTGGAACATCTCAACACTCTTAAAGCGTTTGCCGCGCGGAAGCATATCCAGGTACAGCCCCATGACCGACTCGATCTGCACAATATCGAAATCCATCGTGGAGCAAAGCTGGTCGATCTTGCACTTGAGTTCTTCGGAATGCAGAAGCATGAGTTCCGGGGGCTTTCCTTCGAGGGCATATCGCAACAGGCCAGGGACTTTTGCCAAGCGACTGCGCTGGCTGAAATTGGCTGTCTCCACCTTTGCGCAGAATTGCTGCAAATGCGCTATTCCTTCCACATCCCCTGCGGATTCCAAAAACGCAGCGAGCGATACCTCATGTCGACACGCAACACGGCGCAGGAGGTTGTAAATGCGAATCCGTCCACCGGAAGTTTGTGGATAGGGCAGGTAGTTGGCGATCATCAGAATTCGCATAGGGTCTCGATTTATGACACTGTGAAAAGCACCTGGGCAAGCTGATGGGTCAGGGTCTTGCGGTCAAAGGCTTCAACGCCATCGGGTTTGATCCGCAAAGGTGAGGATGTTTTGCTTTGGCGATACACCTGCAAAATGGCTTGCTGAATCCCATCTGCATCGTAGGGCTCCACGGCAATCCCGAGGGCATGTTCACAGACAAAGTCAGCAGCGGCGCCGGGGCAGCTAAGCAAAAGGATCGGCGGACCGCCCACTGCCCAATATTCGTAGATCTTGCCGGGGATCAGCGTAGCCCAGCCTTCATAATTCATGGCAAGCAGCAGGTCGGCTGATTTGATCATACGAAGCACTTCAGCATGTGGAAGATGACCCAGCCCACGAATCACATCAGTCAATCCCATTTCATCTGCCAGCTTTCGAAATTCGTCGGGAAGGTCGCCTGCAAATTTGAAGACAAGGCTGCCTTTCAGCTGCGGGTTTTCACGCAGAAGTTTTTGGATCGCCTGAAAGAGTCCCGCCGGGCTGCGCCCCCACACCGTAGATACATTCAACGACCCCGCATGCACGACCGTAAATTTGGCAGTGTGATGGACCGGCACAATCGATTTCAATGCTTCCAACTCACCAAGGTCACAGCCATTGGAAATAAGAATGAATTTATCGCGGGGCTGCGCAGGGTAACGTTCCTGAAATGCCTTTCGGCTCCATTCAGTGACCAGAATCACTTTATCGGCCATCTTCACGGCCCATTTTTCCAAAAGCTTCTCGATCATGCGAACCATCGCAGGCTTCGCCAGATGCCAGGGTGTATCGATCCAATCATCGCGGAAATCGAGAACGAGCGGCTTGCCGCTGAAAAGTTTGAGCACCGCCCCTGTCAAGGCAGAGGAGTGCGGCGGGCAGGTGGCAAAAATGACATCGATGCCTTCATCTTTCACCACCTGCCTTCCCATTCCAACAGCGAAAGGAAGCCACGTGATCATGCGATCTGGCAGGAAAATATTTCTGAATACCCAACGACGGGCGCCACCGAATATTTTCACAAGCAGCCGTGTGACAAAATTTTTTCCACCAAATTCTTTTTCCTTCTGTAAATAACGCAGAGATGGTTCACCGGGCATGGTGCGAATGATCTTCACAGTTGGCTGGATCTCGGAAAGCAGCGCTTCACTGCCTACTTTTGGCAGGGTCTCATATTCCTGTTGATCATCCACGCTGAGAACGACTGGCTGCCAGCCCAGGGCAGGCAGATATTTAATGAACTTGATCACGCGGATCGAATACCCCACCGGAAGAAACGGCGGAAATGCGCGAGCGACCATGAGCACCTTTTTGGCTTTCTCTTCACGTGGTTGCAACATATCATTATCCTGTCAGCAGGGATTTCTGATCCACAAGCTGGAACTGCCAGTTAAAACAGACACCAGCATCTTCTTTCAATATTCCGTGCCACTGTGCATACAATGCATAATTGCTTTTTTTAATGCCGTATTGTTCCGAATACCACGAGTCTCTCACTTGAAAACGGAGTCCATTTTCGGGTAAACGCATGGTCAAAAAGGGCTGTCCGTTGCGGATTACGGTAAGTTTGTGTTCACCTACATTCAATTCCAATTCCAGATCGGGAGAAAAATGAAAGAACCATTCCAGGCTGTGTGGATCTTTTCCGGTGAATTCATCTGTCAGATTCCAGGTACCAGGCTGCGGGTGAGAAAGATCGCGCGTAAATCCAACATGGTCAACACAGGTCATTGCCGCTTTGACACGGTTCCCAGTCCAATTCACGCAATGCGCTTCGGGGATCTGCCGCCAATTAAAGTAAGTATCTGCGAGTGCCTGTTCGCTGTCATCCACCTTGACCGTGTTATGAGCAGCTGTCAATCGGAAGTGATCTCTCCATGGGCCGTGATAGGTATATGTCCCTGAATCTACAAGCACAGATTGGCCGTTTACCCATAGAACGAAACTGAGCAGATCGCAATGCGAATGGGCACAGTGTCCCTCCCCGCCCATCCCATAAATGCCGCCGCGAAGGATCGCCATATCCGTATCCGCAAGCCATGAGTCGCGAATTACGTAAATACCTCCATCGGTGAAGGCAAGTGAATTCCCATCAGGCGGGCAGGCTTCAAGTTGATTCCATACATCCAAGCCTTCGAATCCCAAAAGCCAAAACGCCTCTTCATCAAAACGGCCAGCGGCAAACTTCCACTCGGGTCGGCCAAACAAGACCGCGCCCGCTGAAAGGATCGGGCGGAAATCCCAAAAATTTTTATTTTTCCCCAAACCCAATGCGCGCCCCGAAGCCGAGTCACCCCACATTGGGACAGTTCCCATCGGGCTTAGGCTGCGGCACACATAATCCAACATCCCTTCGAGCGCATGTTCCAAATCGGGATTATTCGGTAAAGCGCCCCGACGGCTGTATGCTACGACCATAAGCAGCAACTCAGCGACGAAACGGAGATATCCCATTGCCTGTTCTTTATTGACCCCATCTGGATGGATTTGTGCCAGTGCTTGTTCGTTAAGTAAGCGTAAACCAGTTTCACGCCACACAGTAGAGTCACGAAATTCAGGGAATGCTGTACCGACGATCACTAGGCCTGTCAATTCCGCAATCATTTGATTATTTGGAACGCCCATCCTTGCGGATTGCAAATGACTGCATAGAAAATCCGCCTGCTGCCATAGACTCTTCAGAAAAGCTTTAGCAGTCTTTTCACGAAATTCTGCTGAATTTCGAAAGAATTGAAAAGCAACGGTCCAGGCGATCATGCGCAGAGATATCTCTATGCCCAGGCACCAGTTGGCACCGCGACGTAAAGGATTGTTTTGAATCCAGCTTTCGATCTGGGAGTTGAACGCCTGCACATATTTTGATTCACCGGTCAACCAATAGGCGATACCCAGCGTGACAAAATGTTGGTGTCGATTGAGTTCCCAGAATTTCCTGATATCTGTCGGGCGTTTCGCAGAGTACATGTATTGAAGGAAACGGCCTCGATATAAGAGAGGCCATCGCAGGCCTGTCACAGGATCACTATTCCAATCAATGCCGCCGGGAAAATGAAAAACCTGGCCTTGCAAGGAAAGTTCATTACGACAAATGGCATCCGCTGCGGCTAGCATGGCTGAGATATGTTCGGGGTAATCTCGATGCAGGAGTCGGTTGGTCTCATGCGGCGATTCATGTCGCAGCAAAAAAGATGATGATGGGCGGGCGGCCAAATGATCGAGCAGCGCATCCACCGAACTCCATTTCCTTGTAGTGTTTGCCAACAAATCAGCATCACTCATTCCCTTACGAGACACCAAATCCCACCAAAAAGATTGGCTCCATAATGAAAGTTCATGATAAAAACGCATCCAGGCATGCTGCAATGTGCCCAAGAGGCCCAATTCCCAAACTCGCCGCGTATAACGTGATGCAGTATTAAACATACTGGCCGCCTGTCATTCTTTTCCATAAATGCTGGAACATATCCTTCTCATCTGCCTTTATTTCATCCAATAACCATAGACAGCCCCCATAAACAGGTATCGCAACTGCAATGCTCAAGAAAATGGATATCGGTAACGGCAGGCTCTCAACTTCAGACAAATGGTAGGTTTCCCATGCGGCCAAACCCATTGCAATCGAAGCCATTCCAACATTGATCAATGTGCGAAATGGAAAGTGCCAGGTCAGATGAGGTTGGGAGAATACCGCGTTCAGCGTGAGCAGGGTGGCATAACCAATCAAAGTGGAAACTGCAGAAGCCACATAACCAAAGCGAGGTACCAGGAACAGCTGCAAACCAATATGGATGGCGGCAGCAATGATCTGATTGATGCCAAGCTGGATGGCTTTTTTCTGAATTGCCATGCCTGCATTGGCCATGTTGGCCAGACCCCACAGGAAACTGGAAAAGACCACGAACCCAACGATTCGATATCCTGCGTAATATTCCGGGGTGGCAAGCAACGTTACAAAAGGAAGAGCCAGAATGGTCAGTCCAACAGCGGCTGGCAGGCACAGGATCAGGTAAGTACGGGTGACCATGGTCAATACATCTTCAGTCGCATTCCGGCCATTTACTTCCCATGTACGAAAAATCAATGGAGATACACTCAAGAGAAATAAAGTGACTAAAAGCTCAATACTCTTGGCAGAGATATTGTATGAAACCGTATACAACCCAATATCCCGTTCTGGCTGGGATGCGCCAATGATAAAGAGGTCTGATACCCGCAATCCCCACATGGCTACATTCCCCAAGGTCAACGGCCAGGCGTATTGCCATATCTCAAGGGCATCTCCAAAATGAAAATGCTGAGGATGAATGCCATTCAGCCTAACGACCCGAGAGATCAGGATGGGCAATACAAGGATCAAAGCCAGAAACGTCCCCCACAAGAGCCCATCGATTCTGAGGCCAAAGGCAAGCACCAGCAAAAGTCCAAACCCGAGACTTCCATAATTCACGAATAATTGATAAGTTGTAAATGAACCGCCCAATTCCTGAGCACGGACCGCCGATATAAACACCGTAAAAATGCTTTGGGCGATAAAGATCAATAAGATAAGAGGAATAAGCTGATACAACGCGGATGGCAGGAATTGCTTCAACGGGATCAGCAAAAGAAGGCTTACTCCGGTTACGCCAATTATGACCATAACAGTGGAAACGCTGATCGTTGCAAAAAAAGTTTTTAGGTCTGACCTTTCCTTATATGACGGATAATAGCGCAACACAGCGCTTCCCATTCCTGAAACAGCCAAGGCGACCAGAAAGGAGGAAATACTGGCCGCTACAGCCCAATGACCGTACTCAGCAGGAAGGAATAACCTGGTCAGGATCGGGGTCGTGACAAAAGCAGTCAGAGCAGGCAGAAATTGCGAGGGTGAATATACTGCCAGATCTTTCACAAAGCTCTTTGATGACATTCCCATCTTCCTTTAAAGAATAATCCTTCATTCCAGATCAAATGATGAAACCATTCCCTACCATACGGGCAGGGATGGAAGGCCCGCAAATGGCGCCCGTCCCGCTCCCGGTGCGGCAGGCAGCCAGTTTGGGTCACGGTCGATAAAGACCCGAAACCAAATTTCCACGTTCAACATGGCAAGCATTTCTCCAGGTGACAGCAATGGGTCGCTCAAAACTCGCGGGTCAAAAATGCCGCGATCCATGGAGGCTTCGGACATCAGCAATGCCCGTATCTCCCCGGCAAGCGGCCCGGCGACCCATTCACGCAACGGCACCGGGAAGGGGGTCTTATCATTTCTGCTTATGATGTTTGGCGGCAAATATTCCTCTGCTGCTTCACGCATGATGGCTTTCGGAACACGATGGGGCACCTTATCTTCCGGCAATAATGTGGCCATGTACTCTATGATCCGATAATCCAACAAAGGCACACGGGATTCCAGCGATACCGCCATGCTTGCACGATCCTCCTTCATTAATAGATGAGGAAGATAGACAACCAGGTCGTGATACAGGCATCGATCAAATATCTGGTCTGTGGGGGCTTCCACCCATGGTTGGAGATAATCATTCACAGGTGAGTAATCGCCGATCTTACGCACCAACGCCGAATGAAGAAGCGGGTTTTGAGATGGAACGACGCCGCAATGCAGTGCGATCCATCGCGATTCAATCGAATCGGAATGGTTGCTGGGGCGTTTCAAGAAGCGGCGCGCAATACCGGGCAATCCCTGACGCCTCACAAGGCGCGCAAAACGCTGGAAAGCTGTCATCTTCTCAGCCGCCGGGAATTTTGACAGATTGAACATTTCCGTCGTTCCAAACGCAGTTTGGAATTGTGCCGGATAACCACCAAAGACCTCGTCACCGCCATGTCCAGTCAATACTACTTTCACACGATCAGCCGCCAAACGGGACACGGCGAAATAAGAGAATCCCCCAGCGCTGGGAAGTGGAAAATCCTGATGCCAGGTGAGAGGTCCGAGCAGCGCCATCAGATCCTGTGACTCTGGTGCGATAACATGATGCTTGGCGCCAATGGCTTTTGCAACTGCGCAGGCATACTCAGTCTCGTCATAAAATGAAGATTCGCCAAAGCGAATGGAGAACGCATCTATATTCCCCCGGTGGCGTACCGCCAGACTGCTCACCAGACTTGAATCAAGTCCGCCGCTCAGATGGCAGCCAACGGCCGCATCACTACGACAGTGGATACGCACAGCATCATCAAGAAGGTCGTTTGCACCAGCAATGATCTGATCCCTTGTGCGTCCGTTCTGATAACGATATACAACATCCCAATACCGCGCTACTGTTATGCCAGAAGCGCTCACGGTCAACATGTGGGCAGGCGGTAGTTGTCGAACCCCTTCAAATAGTGTTTTATGGGCAAGCGGCGAACCAGCAAACAAATAATCAGCAAGACCTTGATAATCAACAGTAGTGGGTACGTTTGGATGAGCAAGAACAGCTTTTGCCTCAGACGCACAAGCAAAGAGATCATCCGTTATGGAGTAGTAGAGCGGCTTGATGCCGATGCGATCACGAGCCGCAAACATTATCTGCGTACGTGAATCCCATAGAACAAAAGCGAACATACCATTCAATGACTGCAAGCAACGCGGCCCCTCTTCTTCATAAAGATGCAGAATAACCTCACTATCAGTGGCCGAACGAAATATATGTCCGTGTTCGCGAAGAGTTGAAGCCAGTTCAATATAGTTATAAATTTCCCCGTTAAACACCAACCAAATCGATCCGTCCTCATTGCTCATCGGTTGGTGGCCTGCTGCTGATAGATCCAGAATGGAAAGCCGCCGATGTCCCAGACCAATTGGCCCATCAATATGGATACCTGCGTCGTCCGGGCCTCGATGGATCTGGATATCCCGCATTGCCAGAACATCCGCTGAGCGGCAAGGTCGTCCATCGCGCTGCCATACTGCTGCAATACCGCACATGCATTCTCCTATCTGGTTGACTTGCAAATTTATTCAAAAGCTAAAAAGTTCTCTCAAGCTTGTTACCATCGAGATCAAACATTCTGTAAACAACCTCATTGATCCCCATCATCATGCCGATTACAGGCACCCAATTCCATTGTGTAAAAGTCGAGTTAACAAACGCAGCGATCAAGATCACCAAATGAGACAGCGTAAAGCCCAGCACAATCGCTTTCAATCTATCATCCGGAATGCTGTGCCAGTATTTAAATCCCCTCTTCATGGAATATGAAAGACAAGCCCATGAGACATATATATCCAACCAAACCCGAATCCAACATGATCTTGAGATGGCCATTGTGAATAAACGCTCGGAAATCGCGGCCCTCGATAATGACATCGATTCTCGGGTCCCAAGGTCTGTAATTCACACCCATGCCAATTCCAATCAGAGGGTTTGAAATGATCGTGGAAAGGGCATGCTGGTTTTCAATCATTCTCCAATTCAAGGAACCATCCTGTCCGGAGTAGGTGCTGCTATCAATCACGGTGGTGAATCTTTCAAATGAGGCGTTCAACAGCCTGTTCACCCGAGAATCAGAATAGCCATACAGAAGCGGAATAATGACAGCTGTCGATGCAACAGCAATCAGGCTCCAGCCAAGCAATCTCCGGCGGGCGCTGCTTTCCACGATCCAGAAAAGGACAAGGGTCGCTACAATCAATGCCGTCCAATAACTGCGCAGAAAAGTTACCAGAATGGCAGATGCCAGCAAACTGAATTGAATAAAAAAGGCAAGCCCGGCAGGTCTGCGTTTTTCAAAAGCCATGACACAAAGGAGCGTAATAAAGGAAACAATCAAGATCGACACACCCGGCGGAAGGATGCGGGTAATATCTTCGTAAGCCACCCCCTGGGTGTTCAAACTCTCCACACGCCCCGGCAAAATTTGTACCGAATCCCCCAGCAGAAACTGCCCAAACATTGCAGCAGCGACAAGGATTGCCAGGCCAAGAAGGCCATTCAACAGTAGTTTTAACTGGCGATATTCTCTAATGAGGTTGGTTACGACAAAAAAGGATAAATAATAAGAGACAACTCGAATCGCTCTTCTCGCTGGCTCAACCTCCACAGATGATTGCAAAACCGCGATCAAGGCTGACAATAGCATTACCCCATAAAAAGCAAAAAGCCACCCATCCAGCGGGGTACGAACAAGCTTAAACTGCGATTCGATCATCCAACGCACTGCAATTAACCCCAATAGACCAAGAAGCAAAATATCCGGTATATGCAGGCTAATGCCCACAGACACCACTGGCAGGTAATCTTCAAATACAATGCTTGATGTTGTGACCAAGATTCCCAGGAGTGCCACCTCGGGCCTCTTGAGTACAACATAGGCTGAACAAATCGAGATCAGAATCCCCAGCGAAAAGAATTGAGGGAGAATCACAGTAGAGATGCCCAAGAGCAACCCTGCGCCACAAGCCGCCAATATCTGGACAAATATATGGCGGGTGGCAATTGTTCTTGAAGCAGGCTGTCTTAACATTTTCTCCTTCGCGGTCCTAATCACAATTCAGATATACCTTTGGATGCCAACAACTCGAGCTGAGGCTTGACAATCCGCAGGATATTCGCCTGATCCTCTTTCGTAAAACCGACCGAATGTGTTGGACGGGGTTGAAATGGAATTCCATTGCGAATATGCAGAAATTCAAATATCCTTTTTGATTCGTTCATGGGATCATTGACCAACCTGCCAAATTGAACAATGTAGGTGTTAGGTTCGAACTGGTGTCGCGCGACCAACTCCGCACACGAAGACCAATTCTCCGCATACTCTTCCAGGGTAAATCTCCTGGCACCTGCGCTCGTCAGAGATTCACCCCAAGTCCTTGCCTGCATAGACCAAATCGTGGAGAGCGGGTCACGAATGGCAAGCAGGATTTTGGCTTCAGGAAAAAGAAGTCGGGTATTGACGATGAATTGTTCATAGCCCTTCGATGGGAATGCGATCGGTTCCAACGGCTCTTTATCCACCAACAGGCTTTTTGTCATGAGGATCCGCGAACTTGAGTAATAATCGTAAACAAGACCACGGGCCATGCCAAAGATCAACTGGCTGTCTTTTTCCAAATTCCGAAATCGTTGTACTTCCTCCATGAAGCGATGTACGCTGACTAAAATTCGGGATTCGGGAATGGCTGATACTCCCTCTTGATGTCCAAGCCATTCACACAGGGCGGTTGTCCCGGAACGCGGCGCACCAGATATCAGACAAATCCGCCTGGGGAAAAAGCTGAAAGCCCTTTGAAATTTTATGGCAAGGGGAGTTATTGATTCCTTATATTTGGATGGAATAGCCATTGCCTATATTCCTAAAATTCAGGCGACAGGGGAGTAGATCCATGCATGGCCTACTCCCCTGTCCCATGATTTATGCTGTAGGAACCAAAACTCTTGTGATCGTTGATGCAACTACCTCAACTTGTTCTTCGGTCAGTTCCGGGGTACATGGGTAAGGAAAGGATTTCGCTACAGATCTTTTCAGCAACCGGGTAGGGGCCTTGCCCCTGTCCATTTTTCATATAGAATGGCTGCTGGTGAACAGGGATGGGATAGTGAATGGCAGTTCCGATTCCATTTTCTTTCAACATTGCCTGTAAACCATCACGGTCTTGCGCACGGATGACATACAGATGATAAATATGCCTGTACCCTTGCGGCTCCACCGGCGTAACAACAGGTGTATCCGCCAACAATTGGTTATACAACCCAGCCAGACTGCGCCTCGACTCAAGCCAATCATCCAGATGCGGTAGTTTTACGCGCAGGATGGCTGCCTGCATACTGTCCATGCGGTGATTGAACGGCGGCAACTCGTGTACATTTTTCACACGCTGTCCGCAATTACGTAATGCACGTACCGCTTCGGCCACCTTTTCGTCGTTGGTGGTGACCATGCCTGCGTCGCCGCACGCACCGAGATTCTTCGTCGGATAAAAGCTAAAGGCCGCCGCATCCCCCAGATTACCCGTTCGCGTTCCTTTGTAAGTTGCACCATGCCCCTGACAGGCATCTTCCACAATAATCAAATTATGTTTTTTGGCGGTCGCGCAGAATCGGGTCCATATCGGCTGGCAGGCCATAGAGATGAACTGGAATCATCGCTTTTGTACTCGGGGTGATGGCTTCTTCGAGTTTGGTCGCATCCAGAGTCCAAGTGACCGGGTCTACATCCACGAACAGAGGCTTGGCCCCGATAAAAGAGACCGCAGCCGCAGTTGCTGTGAAGGTATGAGCGGGAACAAGTACTTCATCTCCGGGCCGATGCCAAATGCCAGCAGACTCAACTCCAAAGCGGCAACGCCACTGCTCACGCCCACTGCATATTTGGTGCCGCAAAAAGCCGCAAACTCTTCCTCAAATTTGGCAACATCCTGGCCCAAAATGAAGTCAGTGCGTTCCAATATGTTTTGAATGGCGGAAGTGATCTCGGCATGAAGCGCCTGATGATGGGCTTTCAGGTCAATCAACGGAATGTTCATTTCTACTCCCTTTCTGGAATGATAGATTTAACGGGACGGGCGGGGTTGCCTGCGACCACCATATCCGGCGGCACATCATGAGTTACGACACTTCCCGCTCCGACAATGGCTCGTTCGCCAATGGTCACGCCGCACAAGATTGTGGCATTGCTGCCAATTGAAGCCCCCTTCTTGATCAGGGTGGGAACGCATACCCAATCGGCCTCGGTCTGGGGCTGACCTGAAACAGTTGCGGCGCGGGGATATTTATCGTTGATAAACATCACCCCATGTCCGATGAAGACTTCATCTTCAATCGTTACACCCTCGCAAATGAACGTATGGCTGGAGATCTTCACCCGCCTGCCAATTTTTGCCCCCTTTTGGATTTCGACGAAGGTTCCCACCCTGCTTTCGTCGCCGATCTCGCAGCCATACAAATTCACAAATGCATAGATCTTTACATCCGCGCCCAATTTAACATCTGCGGAAATTCTTGCAAATTCGGGCGTTACCATGTGATCACCTCATGACCATGGCCGTTACTCATGGAAAGCTGGGCGGTCTCCAGAATTTTGACGACATCCATGCCTTCGCGCCCGGAGCTGGTCGGTTTGGTGTGGTTCACAATACAATCGATAAAATGCTGGCACTCCTGCTTCAAAGGCTCAACGAATCGGATGGTTGGAATGGTGATGTCGCCGGAGTGATAGTTGCAATGAAATTCACCGAATCCGCCATTGGTGTATTCGGGGCGGTCAACACCCTTATCGTAGATCTTTATTTTCTGTTCATTTTCGACATCGTTATAAACTGCCATCTTCTTGCTTCCAACGACGGTAATGCGCCGCACCTTGCATGGATCAAGCCAGCTTACATGAATATAAGCTGGGATATTTCCCGGGAAAACCATATTCAGGTAGGCTACGTCAAAAATATTCTCAAAGACACAGGGTGTACCTTGCGCGCTGACAGAGATCGGCTTTTTCCCCAACAAATACAGCAGAATCGAAATGTCATGCGGAGCCAGATCCCAGATCACGTTCGAATCGCGCTGGAACAGGCCCAGACTTAATCGGGCAGTATCCAGGTAATAAATATCGCCAAGTTCCCCACTGTCAATATATTTCTTCAACGCGTGGACTGCCGAGTTGTACTCGAAGATATGGCCCACCATCAGAATCAATCCCTTGGAATCGGCCAATTCGATTAATTCCCTGGCATGTTCGCTTTTGAGCGTGATCGGCTTTTCAACAAAGACATGCAGGTTATGCTCCAGACACTCCTTGGCAATGCTGTAATGAGTTATCGGGGGGGTTGCGATCACAACTGCATCCAATCCCAGATCGAATAACTCATGGTGATCGTGTCTGACGGCTACATGGGGATACTTCATGGCAGCCTGCTTCAATCTCTCGTCACTCAGGTCTGCAATGGCCGTGAGCTCTGCATTGGGAAGCTCATAAAAATTCCGAGTCAAGTTCGGCCCCCAATATCCATATCCAATTATTCCAACTTTTACAGCGGTCATGAAATCCTCCTTGATTGAAAATTAATAGGCCCCGGATGTGGAAAACACTGCCAGGGGGGTTCTCAACATGATGATCAAATCCAGCCAAAGCGATTGTTTCTCGACGTAATCAATATCCAATTGAACCTGCGTATCAAAATCGACAACGCAACGTGCTGTAACCTGCTGCAGTCCCGAAAGGCCTGGTTTCGCCTCCAAACGACGCAAATGCCAGGGCTGGTACATATCCACTTCATAAGGGATTGCAGGTCTGGGGCCGATCAGGCTCATATCGCCGACCAGAACGTTCCATAATTGAGGTAATTCATCCAGGCTTAGTTTGCGCAGGAGTTTTCCTGGGCGGATAATTCTTGAGTCATTCACGAGTTTGCGGGGTTGTGTCGGAGCGCCTTGTAAAGCCGTCATCTGCTCCAGATTATTCTCGATCAAAGCCTTGACATAAGCCTGATGGATGGACGGGTCGGCATTGATTTTCATTGTTCTGAATTTATAGCAACGGAAGTTGTATTTCTTCCAATAGGAATATTGCCCATACCCCTGTCTCTTTGCCCCCACACGCTCCTGCACGAAGAACACCTGGTCCAGGGGAGTAAACAAATATCAACGCGGCTACAATCAGCATCACGGGTGAAAACAGAACCAGCAATATAAAGGCAATAGCAATATCCATGGTGCGTTTGACGGCATAATAAACAGCCCGGTCATTGGCGGCCACACCAAGGGCGTTTGGGTCGCTTTTTTGGATTGAAATTAAGAGAATATCGTTCTGCATTTGTGTCTACTCCTGACCATTCAGCTTCCTACAGGTTTCAAGCAACTACGCTGGTTTTATTTCAGCTGGGGTCGAGGCCGAATCCATTTTTTTATGATATCGATAGGCGGCATACCCGCCGCCGGTTTCTGCCTGATTTACGATCAAGTCAACAGATTTGTCGCGAAATCGAAAACCGGTCAACACTTTTTTACAGATCGCAAACTCTCGCGGCGTGTATGGCATCTTCTTGCGACAAGCAGTACACTGTCAACATTGGGGATGACAGCCGTTATGTCTGCCACGGCCAACATTGCAGGCGTATCCAGAATAACAAAATCGAAATCACGCTTCAAACCGTCGATGAGATTCACCATTTGAGGTGAACCAAGCAACTTGGGCGGATGAGCCGATGGCGGTCCGCTTGCGAGCAGTTTGACACCTTCCACCGAACTGGCCTGCAACACATCCTGTAACTTTGCATCCCCGTCCAACAAATTGGTAAGGCCACGGTCATTGGGAAGTTCGAACAGGGAATGTAACTTCGGCAGGCGTACATCACAATCAATGGCAACGACTTTGTTCCCAAGTTCTGCAAGCGCAAGCGCCAAACGATGAGCGATCATCGATTTTCCCTGATTGGGTTCCGCGCTCATTACAAGCAGAACTTTTTTGGGAGGCTGATCTTTGGCAGGTTGGAGATTGAGGGCCAAATTCTCAAAGGCATCGGAAAAAGAGGAAAAGTCGTTGCTGCGATTACCCAATTGTTTCCGATTCGCTTTTGGAATCCTTGCAATCGCATTTAATTCGGTGACGGCTTCGATATCCTCTGACCTGTACAGGGCAGTATCCTGACTTTCAAAGATAAGCGCCAATCCCAACCCACCCACCAACCCAACGACGAAGCCCATGGCGTAATTCAAGGAAACACGCGGCGTAGATGGAGTTTGCGGAGCCACGGCTGGCTCGATCACAGTGATCATGCTTGATCGAATTTCCTCGCGAAGGCTCGCTTGTGTAAACTGCCCCAGAAGAGTCGTGTAATTACTTTGATTCAATTGAAGCAGTTGTTTGGTTGTT
Organism: Candidatus Villigracilis affinis; assembly: GCA_016718275.1. Taxonomy (GTDB): domain Bacteria; phylum Chloroflexota; class Anaerolineae; order Anaerolineales; family Villigracilaceae; genus Villigracilis; species Villigracilis affinis. The sequence goes on along the minus strand of JADKEA010000021.1, from coordinate 101,216 downwards.
TCAATCTCACCCGTCGCGGCTGGGGTCTGGATAATGAGCCTGGCATATGCATCGCGCGTCTGATCGAGGGCCACCTGCGCCTTTAATTAGCTCCTCACCAAGCACCTCCTGTGAGGTTTTGCCGCCGCCTGTATACAAATCCTTGCTTTCGGAGATCAATATCTCCGCCAGAGTATTCGCCGCTTTTGCCGCTGTTTTTGGGTTCGAGCTTTCGACCGTAATCATTACTAGCTCAGTATTGGGAATCACCACAGCAGTGATGACTGGAAGTTCTTTCAAGCTTAGTTTTGTCCCAAGTTCGTTCAACACTGGCCCGCTGGTAACGATCTCTACGTACGTGTTCATTAACTGGGCAGCATAGACATACTCGGAGTAATTCAAATTCCCGCCCGCAGAAGCGGCAATACGCAAGGTTGTGGAGGCTTGATAGATCGGTGTAACTTGATTCGTACCGATGACCACCGCCGCCATGGTTACAACAAGGGTGAGTAGAACAATCCATTTCCTGCGCCAGAGAATGTCGAAATATCGTCTAAGTTCCATTTTTGACCTTCAAAGTACCATCCGTGCTTAAACAAATCCTGCAATAGGGCGTTTACTTTGATAAAAGTGAACCTGTCGTTACCCGTAAAACATCCGCCGCTTTTCGTAAATTACTGAGGAACATGTCGTTGTCTCTAAACTTGGAAAAATCCTCATATACACCATTCCATATCTTGATCGCCGTCGGCTCGCTGCACCCTCGTTTTCGCATCTCACCAATGAATTCGTCAAAGGTCATGTTAATTTTCTCTGCAAGCTCCTGCACTCTGCTACTCATACTTGCTCCTGAAAAAATACGAGTTTCGAACCGAATAACGATTTTCTCGTCATACCAGCTATTTGTAATAAATTTGGAAATCTATTTAAAAACCGAAGTAAAAAAAAACTGTTACTTTTCTTTACCAGTAAATGCTGTCCCCCGACCCAATTTGCCAGGAAAAATCAACCCGCCAACCTTTAAAAAACCTTGCAAATTTGTTAACCCTAGTATAGACAATGGGTAGATTAAAACAAGTGACAAATGTCACATGTCGAGCATTGTGACAATGCTTTGACCGGAACAGACTCTTTTTCAAAATTTAGAGTACTGACAGAAAGCGACTAGCATCCCCCAACCGTCAAAGAGAGCAGATTCCAGAAGCAGCGCAATTTGGCCGCGTTGCTTCTGGAATGAGGTTATTTTTTTATCTTCCAATTTGCAGCAACCATGTTCAATTGCTCTAATTCCTTCACGTAGATCGGGTGCAACAGATGGGTAGTCATCCAGCCTTCCAATTTGCCCAGGATTCCGTCGCGGATGACCACTGACGTAGAGATCGTCACAACTGCGGCCTGACCACCATTACGAGGTTCGACAACAAACTTCGTAACAGCGCCGCCGCCATCATTTGTCTCAACTAAAACACGACCGGGCTCCGGCTCGGTGATAACCGCCCGAAATTCCCGCAGCGTGCCCATCAATTTCATTTTCCAACAAACCACCGTACCGCTGCCAATACCGCCCTGCTCCACCTGCATTGAAACAAAATACGGTTTCGGCAGGATCAATGGATGCCCATTATGATAATCAGCAATGATCGCATAGACCAGTTCTGCAGGCGATTGGATCAACGCTGAAGAGGAAATTTCATGTTGTGCCATTAAATAGTCTCCTTGTTTTCTTTTACAGCAATTGCCATTAGAGATGGCCGGGCAATTTCGAAGTATGAATTTTTATTTATAAAAATAGAACGGTCCAGTCTGCCCGCATTGAAAACAAGTTCCTCGTTTTCAAAAAGAGACGGGGCTGCCAGCACGAACAGATCTTCGTGAAATGAAAAAGGTGGAATGGCACCAGATACACAGCCCGTAAGCTCCGCCACACGCTGAGAGGGCGCAAACATGGCGTGCGTTCCATTACAAAGCGTCTTGATGGCGTTCAAATTCACGCGGCAATCCCCCGGAACGTTGGCCAAATAATAACGGCTTTCCTTCTTGCCGATCTTCACCAACACAACCAGCGACTTAATTGCCTGAGACAGATGATTCCCGCGAATCTGGCTGACCCATTCCGTCTGTCCCTCGGGCTCATGTTCGACGATACGATACTCAGCTTTTTCACGATCCAGTAGTTCGATCAATTTTTCATACACATTAATGGATACGTTTAACATTTTGAAACATCCTTAGCCCAATGACTTCTTTTCATCATCTTCCACTTGCAGCGGACGCCTCCAAAAATACCAGGCCAACACAAACAGGAAAGGGAGCATGGCAGCGCCAAACTCACTAGCAAAATAAGAAGTTTTTCCCGTATCAATGGTGATACGATCCAAAAATGTCTGGATCAAACCATTGTGCAAGGCATGCATCACAACAACTGGCCAGATACTGTTCGATTTCATCCGCAGCCATGCCATCACAACACCCGTTGTAATGACCATAGTTGTAAAACACACCAGTCGGTACCACAGTGGCGTGCCCATGGCACCATAACCAACGGAAAGGACTCCGGGCAGGTGCCATACTGCCCAAAGCATTCCGCTGAGCAGGCTGGCGTTGCGAAATCCAACCCATTGGGTCAACTCAGGGACGAGGAATCCGCGCCAGCCGATTTCCTCGCCAAGACTGAAGACCATCGCGGGAATCAAGTTGACGAGTGTGATGAAAAAGAACGCTGCAACAATGACCGATACATTCGTACTAGCCTGCATATTAAGGGTCAGGCGAGCGCGCTCAAGAAATGTCGGGTTGGGAATATCGCCGAGGCCCAAGAACCAGACTAGAGCGTAGGCAGGAATCGCGTAAAGCATTGGCAGGATCCATCCAGCCGCCAGCCACTTGACAGGCCGCGGATCCCATCCAATCGCCTTTAATGAACGCCGCGTCAGCATACTGGCGAAAATGGCAGCCAGTGCAGGGCTCCACATGATGAGCAGAGAAGCCTCAGGAGAATCTGAAAACGCGGATGAAACGTAATAAGCAGCAAGCGTTAATACGAATAGAAATACAACATAGTACACAACACGTTGTTTGGAAATTTGCCTTATCATAAATATTGTCCTTTTATTAATCGACCTTTTTACACGGAGTTTGACAAGGGAATCAATAAAAAGTTTCACTTCTCCGGAAAAAAATTATCGTACTTCTCATACAACGCCAACAACTTTTTCATATCTTTCGGCGGCCAGATTGGTTCAGACTGTGCCAGTGCCGCCAGCTCCTTGAAATACTCCTCGAAGCCTCCAGGAGAAAGGAATGTCAGAAAACGTGCGGGGGTGTCTTCCTGATTCGAAAAGGTGTGCAGAATTCCAGTTGGGATATATACCATCGCCCCAGGCTCACCTTTGAAAACTTCCTCGCCTTTGCGAAAAGTCACCACGCCTTCCAAAACATAGAATGCCTCGTTCGTCACCTTATGCCAATGCAATGGCGGACCTGCAAACTTCGGCGGCGCAACATATTCCAGCAAAGCCCACGCACCAGCCGTATCTGCGCTTGAAACTTTGTATGCCAAATTCACTCCCAAAAATGAAAGGGTTGGCCCTGCCCCCGGTGTGAGCAGCCGCGGCTGCAATTGAAAAACTTGATCTGTCATTTTTATCTCCTTTGTAGTGGCTGCATCATACGATGCCCGCTCCCTCATAAGGTGGTACTTACCGCCACAAAAAGCGCCACAAAACGGTGATAAAATCCGCGCAAATGAAAGCCGATACCTTTGGAGAATGGGTAAAAAAACGCCGCAAAACACTCGACCTCACACAAGAAATGTTGGCAGAACGAGTCGGCTGTTCGCTCTCCGCTATTCGCAAAATCGAAAACAGCGAACGCCGTCCCTCGCGGCAAATCGCTGAATTACTTGCAGATCATTTGGATGTCGCACCTGCGGAACGGACTCTGTTTCTAAAGATCGCGCGCGGCGAGAGCAGTATCCTCCACTTCAACAACGCATCTAACCGTCCCGAAAACTGGGTCGCCGATTCTGAATCATTTTCTCCCCCGTCGAATATCCCCGCATCCCCCACCCCATTTATCGGCCGTGAACAGGAAAGTGAGAGCCTCGCCCGCATGCTGGCAGACCCACGCTGCCGCCTTATCACCATCCTTGGCCCCGGTGGCATTGGCAAAACCCGCATTGCAATCGAAGCAGCCAGTGCTCAAAAAGCAGGTTTTGAAGAACGTGTGTACTTCATTCAACTCGCCGCTTTCAGCACGACCGATTCCATCCATCCTGCCATTGCAGCTGCGTTAAATATTCCATCCAGCAATGCCACTGAACTAAAAACACGCTTGATCGGTTATTTGCGGGAGAAACCCATCCTGCTGGTGCTCGATAATTTCGAGCATCTCATGGATGGTGCACCTCTACTCTCTGAATTACTCCAGCAATTACCGCATTTAAGAATACTCGTCACCTCACGTGAACGACTCAACCTGCAAGGCGAGTGGACCTTTGAACTCGGTGGCCTCTCCATCCCTCCCGCTACAGACGAAGGCAAAGCCGTCTACAGTGCTTTGCAGCTTTTTGAATTTCATGCCAGCCGCCTCCGCCCCAATCTGAATTTGATCGGCGATGAGCGCGAGGCGGCCATCCGCATCTGTCGGCGTGTGGATGGCATGCCGCTTGCAATCGAACTTGCCGCCGCGTGGGTCAACGTGCTTTCATGCACAGAGATCGCGCTCGAGATCGAACGCAGTTTCGATTTCCTCTCATCCACAGGGCGGGATGTGCCTGAACGTCATCGCAGCCTGCGTGCCGCATTTGAACATTCGTGGAATCGACTCACTGCATCCGAGCAGGATACATTGAGCAGTCTGACCATTTTTCAGGGTGGATTCAGTCACAGTGCCGCCGAATCAATTATCAGGGCAGAAAGAAGCGCGCTGTTGAGTCTGGTATCCAAGTCGTTGCTGCGTCGTTCCGAAAATGGACGATTCGACCTGCACGAAGCCATCCGTCAATTTGCGGGAAATTACTTGAAAGATGAATCCGCTTTGCGCGGCAAGCACAGCGCGTACTATCTAAATCTGTTGAGCCAAAACGCCCTCGAGCTATTCGGCGCGGACAAGGCTAATCTTTTGGGGGAAATTTTCGATGAGTTTGGAAACCTGCGCCTGGCATGGCACTGGGCGCTGACACAAAAATCGTTTTCGAATTTGGATGCCGCACTCGAAAGTTTGTGGATGGCCTACGATGTGCATGGCTGGTTACAGGAAGGTATCGAACAAACGGGAACCCTGATCTCTGCATTGAGGTTGGAGGAGTTTTCACATTTACGGCAGATCCAATTAGGCCGCGCGTTGACCTTTCATGGTATGTTGGTCTTTCGGGAAGGAAATTATATAAAAGCGCGCAACGCATTCGAGGAAGGCATTGATGTTTTGCGCGAAGCTGGCGAAGAAGAATACCTGCCGCCTGCGTTGATCTTCTGCGGCATCGTTGTGGCATTGATGGGCGAATTTTCTCACGCGCATGGTTTGATGGATGAAGGCGTGCAGCTTGCCCGCGCGCACAACAACCGCTGGTTCATGGCGCTGGGGCTATTCGATCAAGGCTTTATTGCAGGACAGGAGGGGAATCTCAAAACCGCCTATGAACGAATGCAGGAAGGGCTTTCGATCTGGCGGGAGCTTAAGAATTCACGTTTCATTGCCTTCGCTTTGAATTTCCTCAGCCCAATCGCAATTCAATTGGGGCATTTGGATGACGCGGATTCATTTTTACAGGAAAGCCTGGCTTTGAGCACACAAGTCAATGACCGCTGGGGAATGGGAACTGCCAATGGACGGCTTGGAACGCTGGCGTTGTTGAAAGGTGATCTGTCTAATGCAAAGGATTTTCTTAAAAAAAGTCTCTTGCTTTTCAACGAACTGGGCGCACGCTGGGATATCGCCTGGGCATTGACGCAATTGGGCAAAACCGCCAATGCATCTGAAGACTGGTCCGAGGCACAACATTTGCTGAAACGCGCCATTAAACTCGCGCTGGAAGCGCAGGCTCTACCGCAAGCCATTGATGCGGCGCTTGAACTTGCGGATCACCATATTCACCTGGGTCATATTAACCACGCTCTGGAATTGATTCTCCCCGCACTTCAACATCCCGCCAGTACCGAGGGTGCGAAACAACGCGCGGCACAATTGAAAGCCAGTCTGGAGCGGCAAATCTCCTCAGAGCAGCTTGAAGCGCTGGAACGGCAGGCAAAACCTGAAACATTGGAAACTGTTCTTGCTCGCATGACCGAGTAAGTTACGAAGAAACACAACGGGAAATTCTTTTCGCGTTTGCTATGCAGCCGACAACTTTTCCTTCAACCATTCAAAAGCAGCCGATTGCATTTCCAAATCAAATTTGTGCGGACCTGGATAAAATTGCCCGATGTACTCATCGGGTTTTCCACTATTTGCATAATGACCTTGTAAACGGATATGCGCTTCCTGCATCCCTGATTCTGTGAATAGGTCATCCTGCAGATCATATTGAACCAACAACGGCATGGGCGCGCGACATGCGGCGATATCAGGCCAGTCTCCGTGGCGAGACCAGCCAAAGGGAAACAACATCCAGGTATGAGACATGTTGTGATCCAGCAAAGCCGAATAGGTGGTCATTAAACCAATAATAACTGTAGCGCGGATTCCCTCGTGGGTTGCGCTCAACAAAGCTGCCCGATTCCCCCCTCCAGATAAACCAATGCAACCGATTCGTTCGGAGTTTACGTCTGCGCGGGAGAGCAGATAATTCAAGGCAACGCGATCTTCAAAGGATACAACTCCAGCCATATTGGTGCCAAGAATATTGCAATACTTAGAAACCCAATGCTCGTGGAAATAGGCGGCATGGTTATAAAACTCGATTTCATCCGATGTTTGGCGCCCCTGCAACAATTCGGCTGTTTTACTGCCCATCATAGCCAGCATGGTTTCCAATGGAAAGCGACGGCTGCCCCATAAAAACACATCGTGAACAAGTACAACAAATCCCTCACGCGCCAGAGCGTTGGCATATGCCCGTCCGCCGTAAGGGATCTTTCGAAAATTACTTAATACAGGCAGGGTTTCTTGCGGACCATCTGCAATCTTTTCTTTTCCATAAAATTTGAAGTCACTATGGTCATGTAAAGCAACGATCCCGGGAAGTGGCCCATTTGCTTTGGTTGGCTTGAGCACATAGGCATGCGTCCGCGGGCCATACCCCACTGACCAGGAAACCTCTTCCCCAAATACCCCGTCTCTCTCCCATTGACTTTCCACCTTTACATCTAATGGCTTTTCATCTCCGTGACAAAACCCCAATGCCTCACGAATCAAGTCCTGAGTTTGCTGCCCGGGGATCGCTACAGGATAGAGAGGTTGTTTTTGGCGAGCTGCAGTAACCCAATCGCTAAAAATACCAAGGTGGCGGTAATGTTCGGGCATGGTTTCTCCTTAGAATGAGCAGCAGAGTTACTCCACCTGCTTGATCTTCAATATCTTGCTTTGTAAATTTTTTAACTCCACGCGCAGACCAGCTTCCATCCAGCTTGCTCCAGAGTGAGGGCCGCTGTATCCATCCACTTCATAGAGGGCCGTTGGGTTTAGTCCACGCAGATGGATCATTGGCAGATTTGTAGGATCAGACAAATACACCCGGAAGACAAACAATACAGCCTCGGACTGGTCCTTGCTCACATACTGCACAGCCGAGAACATACTCTTCTGTGGAGATATCAACCGATACTGGTCGCCAAACTGGATGATCGGGCGGATCTCCTTATAAAGTCGGATGCAGTGCGCGGCCAACTCACGCTCGGCCTGATCCCATTCATTGAGATTTCCGCCCACCCCAAGCGATCCGCACATGCTCACGTGGAAACGGAACTCAAGCGGCACGACATTCCTGCCCCAATCGGTAACCCAGGCCTCCATGGTATTCGCCGGTAAAAACTGTGAAAATCCTTCCTGAATGGATAACCGCGCCGTGGCTTCTGTATTATCAGAAATCCAGATCTGGTCTGCAAAATGCAGGATGCCAAAATCCGCGCGTCCGCCGCCACCGGAGCAACTCTGCCAGATGACATTCGGAAAACGCTCACGCAATGTACCCCACACATGGTACAAACCCTGCACATACCGAACCCATAACTCACGCGCATCACCGGGAGCATCACTCCAACCAGGCTCGCTGACATTACGGTTCATATCCCATTTAATGAACTGAATATTATTTTCGCTCAAAATGGTGGTCAACACGCTGATGATGTATTCCTGAACATCGGTGCGCCCCAGGTTGAGAATTAACTGCCGTCTGGCCTCCGTACGGGCACGGGAGGGAAAATGGATCACCCAATCGGGGTGGGCACGATACAGATCGCTATCCGGGTTGACCATTTCAGGCTCCACCCACAAACCAAAGTCCATCCCAAGGGCGTTGACATTCTTAATCAAGCCGCCCAACCCATTTGGGAATTTGGCTTTATCGGGGAACCAATCTCCAAGCCCGGCATTATCAAGATTACGGTTGTGAAACCAGCCGTCATCCATGACGAATAACTCGATCCCCATGCCCGCAGCAACCTCGGCAAGTTTCGATTGCGATATCTCATCCACATCAAAAAGGGTGGCTTCCCATGAGTTGTAAAGAACCTTGTGCAATTGATTTTTATGCGGCAAAAGAATATTGCGAACATAATCATGCATGAGACGACTCGCCGCCCCAAAGCCATCCTTGACGTACCCTGAGATGGCTTCGGGGGTGACAAAGGTCTCAGCGGGATTTAACTTCCAGGCAAAATCCCAATCGTTGAGACCAACGCTGATGCGTGTGGATGCGAACTCGGTCACTTCGGCAGTGATCTTCCAGTTGCCGCTCCAGGCAAAGGTGCCGAACCAAACTTCACCTGAATCTTCCGTGGCATTCCTATCGATGGCAAACCAGGGAGTGTGATGATGGCTGGTGGTGAGCCTTCGGCTTTCAATGGTTTTCAGCCCCGGGGTGAGCACTTCCCGTTTCATGTTGTATTCATTATTATGGCGGCCAAACATGTGGCTGAAGAAATAATCATCCCCATGAGGAAGGGTCCATTTGGCGGAGAAGGCACGTTCGATCAAAATAGGTTCATTGCCGAGGTTTTCGAGAGTAATCCAGCGAGCGATCAGGTCATACGCTTCGTGGACTCGATAATGCAGGGTCACTCTCAAAGGGTAGGCCTCATCTTTAAGATGCAGAGCAAGCTCGGGGTAGGGCGAAGCGGAAGTTGAAAAATCCACATAGTGTAAAACAAGATCGCGGGTACCGTCTGCAAATGTAACTTTGAGCGCAGGGTCAAAGTAGCGCAAGGCACTGTAGCCCGGGTATTCCTCAGGCGTGTAATGTTGCGGCATATCAAACGAGGAACGTTCGATCGGATTGACAGGCGCAGGATAATCAGCGGCAAACGGAAGGCGCGCACGCCAGTAACGATGGGTAAGAAGCCCGGCTTCGTTCAACCCGATGGCATAACCGGTGTTTTTGGTCTCAATGACCCAGCTTTTAGGAGAGGTATGGATAGGCATGATGTGATAAGAAAATACTGTTTTGGATTTGACCGCTTGTTGCGCGTTCGACAGTCAGCTTCAATTCTACGCTAGATTTCCCATTGGAGCATTCTTGCCAGTGGGATTTATTGGCATCAGGGAATACAATTGCATCCGCACAAAGCGAAGCCGAATCCGAAAAAATATAGGATGATTCCATTGTACAATTCCAAATCATACGAACTCCCGATTTTTCCTGGATCTGATTTGTTCTATTCTGAACATAACAAGTTTCCCCTTTGCAGCGGGGTTTATCGTAAATTGAAACACTAAAAAAATACATTAACAGATCGAAAGGAATTTAAACTTGGAAGCGTTGCGCAAAATCAAGGTATATCCAAAGATCGGATTGATCATTCTCGCCTTCATAGCCTTTATCTCACTGGGAATGCCAGATGGGCTGTTGGGAGTGGCATGGCCTTCCATCCGTACCAGTTTCTCCATCCCGCTTGATGCGATCGGAATGTTACTGACCGCAAGTGTGGCCGGTTATCTGACATCCAGCTTTCTGAGCGGACCCCTGATCTCGCGGTGGGGAGTCGGCAGTGTTTTGGCTGCCAGTTGCGCCATGACCGGTTTGGGGCTGATCGGTTATACACTTGTCCCAGTTTGGTGGATGATGGTGGTATTGGGAATTCTCGCGGGCTTGGGCGCAGGCGCGATCGATGCCGGCTTGAACACCTACGTGGCCGCACACTTTGGCGAAGGCCTGATGCAATGGCTTCATGCCAGTTACGGAATTGGTGTGACCCTCGGCCCGATCATCATGACCATTGCATTAACGACCCTGAATTCATGGCAGGTGGGATATCGTGTGGTAGGCGGTTTTCAAGTAGCCGTGGCCGCATGTTTCGTGCTCACCCTGGCAATGTGGAATCAAAATGATACCTCCGTTGCAGATGACAAACCCAAGCGCCTGACGGATTACAAAACCCCGATGGGCGAAACCCTGCTCCAACCGCGGGTATGGTTGAGTGTATTATTGTTCTTCCTGTACGTCGGAGCGGAAGTATCGCTCGGAACATGGACCTACAGTCTGCTGACCGAATCCCGCGGAGTGGACCCAGCCATTGCAGGTCTGTTTGCGGGAAGTTATTGGGCAACCTTTACACTTGGCCGCGTGGCAGCAGGTCTCTACGCCAAACGAGTGGGGGTAAATCTTCTAGTGCGTGGCAGTTTGATCGGCGCCCTGTTGGGTGCGGTTTTGCTGGTTTGGAATCCATCCGAATGGACAAATCTGCTGGCTGTGGCATTGATCGGTTTTGCCATTGCTCCCATCTTTCCAGCCATGATGTCGGGAACCAGTGAACGCGTGGATGCGCATTTTGCAGCCAACACCATCGGCTTGCAAATGGCGGCGGCTGGCTTGGGAAGCGCGATCATCCCCAGTTTCCTGGGAATTCTGGCGCGCCAGATTTCGTTAGAGGTCATTCCTATCGGCATGGTAGTTGCTTTTGGCAGCTTGTTTGGTTTGTACTTGCTGGCTGACACATCCAAATTGAAGGCTTAATTAACTTCCCCCGTTGATGCAAGAATCTCGAAAAAATCCTCATTCAGATAGAAGGAAGGTATCATGAAAAACATACAATCCCTGATCGCGAACATGACCCTCGAAGAAAAAGCCGCCCTGTGTACCGGAGCCAGCGCATGGACCACCACACCCATCGAACGGCTCGGCGTACCGGAGATGATCGTCTCCGATGGGCCACATGGAGTCCGTCGTGTACCAGATGTCCACGCCATGGCGATGGAAAGCCTGCCCGCCACCTGCTTCCCGACCGCATCCTGCCTCGCCTCTACCTGGGACGTGGACCTGATCCACAAAATGGGCATTGCCTTGGCTGAGGAATGCATCACCCACAACGTGGACGTTTTGCTTGGCCCCGGCGCAAACATGAAACGCTCCCCTCTCGGCGGACGAAACTTCGAATACTTTTCCGAAGACCCCTATCTGGCCGGGGAAATGGCCGCCAGTTTTATTAACGGCGTGCAAAGCAAGGGCGTCGGCACTTCGCTCAAACACTACGCCGCCAACAATCAGGAATTTCAACGCTTCAGCATCAGCGCCGAAATGGACGAACGCACTCTGCGCGAAATCTATCTGACCGCATTCGAAAAGGCTGTCAAACAAGCCCAACCTTGGACAGTCATGTGCTCGTACAACAAAGTCAATGGCACCTTTGCTTCGGAACATCATTACCTGCTGAACGAAATCCTCAAGGATGAGTGGGGTTTCGAAGGGCTGGTCGTCTCAGACTGGGGCGCAGTGCGAGACCGTGTCGCCGCGTTGAAAGGCGGACTCGATTGGGAAATGCCCGGTCCGCAGGAACGCCGCGTCAAAGCAGTCGTGGAAGCCGTCCGCTCCGGCGAATTGGACGAAGCCGTACTCAACGAATCCGTCCGCCGCATCCTCAACATCGTCTTCAAAGCCAAAGAGACTCCGAAGACCGGCACCTTCGATATAGACGCCCACCACGAACTGGCTCATCACATTGCCTCCGAAGGCATGGTCCTGCTCAAGAATAACGGGCTGCTCCCGCTCAAAGGCCAGCATCACATCGCAGTGATCGGGCGCGCCGCCGAGAATGCCCATTTTCAGGGTGGCGGCAGTTCACACATCCACCCCACCAAGGTAGCTGTCCCTTTCAAGGAACTGCAAGCCCAAGCCAGTAACTCCGAATTGACCTACGCCGAAGGCTATCCAACAGACAGGTCCTTCCGTCAGGATATGATCGATCAGGCCGTATCACTGGCGAGGTCCGCCGATGTGGCTGTGTTGTACATCGCCCTGCCGACCTTCAAAGAGTCCGAAGGCTATGACCGCACCGACCTCGACCTTACCGAACAGCAGGTTGCACTCATCAAGGCGGTTTCCAAAGTTCAGCCAAACACCGTTGTAGTCTTGAACAATGGCGCACCCGTCGCCATGAACGAATGGATCGATGGCGTCGCCGCCGTGCTCGAAGGCTGGATGATGGGACAGGCAGGCGGCATCGCCATCGCTGACGTGCTATCTGGCAAGGTAAACCCGAGTGGCAAACTGGCTGAAACCTTCCCGATTAAACTCTCTGATACACCCTCACATATCAATTGGCCAGGCGGTGCAGGTGCAGTGAGTTACGGCGAAGGCTTGTTCATCGGCTATCGCTATTATGACGCCAAGGAAATGCCCGTCCTGTTCCCCTTTGGGCACGGCTTGAGCTACACGACCTTCGCATACAGCAATGCCAAAGTCTCCGCGAAAACATTCAAAGATACTGACAGCCTGACGGTCACAGTGGATGTGACCAACACGGGCGAATTCACTGGCAAGGAAATTGTTCAAGTCTACGTCCACGACCACAAGTCTGGATTGGTGCGCCCGCAAAAGGAACTGAAAGGCTTCGCAAAAGTGGAACTCAAACCGGGCGAAACCAAATCCGTTTCCATCAAACTCGATTTCCGCGCCTTTGCCTATTATCACCCTGAATATAAGCAATGGATCACCGAAGACGGCGATTTCGACATTCTCGTTGCAGCCTCCGCAGCAGACATTCGCCAAACCCTGACCGTGACGCTTCAATCTACCCTGAGCCTGCCCTGCATTCTGGACAAAGAATCCACCGTTCGAGAGTGGCTGGCAGACCCGCGCGGCAAGGCTGTCATTGGAGCCTTGTACACCGAGATCGAAACACAGAGCCGCAAACTGTTTGGCGGCGCCGATGAACGCTACGGCAACGAAAACGCCATGGGTATGGACATCATGGACATGATGAACGATATGCCGCTCGTGAGCGTGTTGATGTTCCAACAAGGTGCATTGCCCATGCCCGCCGAAGAAATGGTAGCTGGGTTGTTGATGCAAGCGCACAAAATGGAATAACAGCAAAAATCGGAGTTGAAGGCCAGAAACAACCTTCAACTCCGATTTTTTTACAAATTGACATTGGTTCTTAAAAATTTTTTAATCACAGCCACGTAGATACTTAAGAAACACTCCCAAGTCAGGCATCGATCAAACTCACTGATGACCTACAATGCGATGCGGAACATACGGCTCCTCCAGATAGGTGACATCTTCCTGAGTCAATTTAACAGACAGGGCACCGATGGCATCTTCCAGATGGGAGATCTTCGTTGCGCCGATGATGGGCGCGGTCACTGGCTCTTTCTGCAATAGCCAGGCCAGCGCGATATGCGTGCGCGAAGCCCCATGTTTTTCCGCGGTCTCCGCGACCCGCTCAACCACTTTGCGGTCGGGTTCAGCAGTGGCATCATATTTGCCTTTGGCAATTTGGTCGGTCTCGGAACGCATGGTCTTCTCCGATGACCAGTCACGCGTCAACCTGCCTGATGCGAGCGGACTATATGGGATGGAACCAATCCCCTCTTCACGGCAGAGCGGCAGCATCTCGCGTTCTTCTTCGCGGTAGATAAGGTTGTAGTGATTCTGCATCGAGACAAAACGCGTCCAGCCATGCTTCTCAGCCACATGCAGCGCCTTCTGAAACTGCCACGCAAACATGGCAGATGCACCGATATAGCGCGCCTTACCCGCCTTTACCACATCATGCAACACTTCCATTGTCTCTTCGATGGGGGTTTCATAGTCCCAGCGGTGGATTTGATAGAGATCGACGTAATCTGTTCCAAGCCGTTTCAGGCTGTTATCAATTTCGGTCAAGATCGACTTGCGCGATAATCCTTCACCGTTCGCCCCATCGCGCATTTTACCGCGCACCTTGGTGGCGATGATGACCTCATCTCGTTTTGCAAAGTCTTTCAATGCGCGCCCGAGGATTTCCTCACTCTTTCCAATCGAATACACGTTGGCGGTATCGAAGAAGTTGATTCCCATCTCAAGCGCCTTCTGGATGATTGGACGACTGTTTTCTTCATTCAGCACCCATTTGTGAACCCACTCCGAATCCCCAAAACCCATACAGCCAAGGCAGATGCGCGAGACTTTCATCCCTGTTAAACCCAATCGAGTGTATTCCATGGTTATCTCCTATCGAGGTATGCATGAAGCATTTCTTATATACGGCTAGAAATCATCTCAGAAGGCAGTGTATCATCTGGAGTCGACTCCTAGTCAAGGGTGGTGTGAAATTCGCTGGAGATGCTAAAACTGCAAAGACAATAATTTAGAAACCCAAAATGGACATCATGAAATTCGACCAACCTTTGGGAAAGGGCTGGTATGCAATTTGGGGTTAGGAACGTATATAATCACAAGAAAGTATTGGCTTTCACATATTGTTCACCATCACAGAAAGGAAATTTGGTAAAACAGATGGCATCCCCGCCTTCACGCCCGCTGTTTTACTTATCAAACTAATATGAGCACTTCATCCGCCACCGCTCAAAGCCATCCAAATATCGCCTTCATCAAATACTGGGGAAATCGTGATAATACATATCGCCTGCCGTCTAATTCTTCCATCTCGATGAACCTGGATGGACTCTTTACGCGTACAACGGTGTCTTTCACTGCATCGAAGAAAGATTCCTTGATTATCAATTCCACTGAGGTGACGGGCAAAGGGTTGGATCGTGTGTCCTACATCCTTGATCTTGTGCGGAAGATGGCGAATATAAATGAGAGAGCAGATGTGACCAGCGAGAACAACTTTCCTGCTGGGGCTGGGATTGCCTCTTCGGCGGCGGCGTTTGCGGCGTTGGCTCTCGCTTCTTCCCGCGCCGCAGGCTTGACTCTGTCCGAAGCACAGTTATCTGTCCTCGCGCGGCGTGGATCAGGCTCTGCATCCCGCTCCATCCCTGCGGGATTTGTGGAGTGGCAAATGGGAAAAAGCGAAGAGGATTCTTTTGCTTTTTCCATCGCGCCCGTTGACCATTGGAATCTGGTGGATTGTGTTGCCATCGTCAATTCGTCTCACAAAAAAACAGGCTCTACGGAAGGCCACGCCATTGCAGGAACGAGTCCGCTGCAAAATGCGCGTGTGGCAGATGCTCCGCGCCGAATCGAAATTTGCCGCAATGCGATCCTCAAAAAGGATTTTGAGGCTTTTGCCAATATCATCGAACACGATTCAGACATGATGCATGCAGTGATGATGACCTCCAACCCGCCGTTGATGTACTGGCAATCGGCCACGGTGGAGATCTTCCATCAGGTGCGCGAGTGGCGCGCAGGCGGATTGCCCGTGGGATACACGGTGGATGCAGGGGCGAATGTCCATGTGATTTGTTTGGGAGATTACGCCAAAGAGGTGGAGAAGCGCTTGCGTGAAATCCCTGGCGTGAGCGATGTGCTCGTGGCGGGAGTCGGTGGCGCGGCGAAGATCGTTTAATCCGCAAATCTGTGAAATCGGCGCGATCTCTGGATACGGGGAGGAACTGCCTTTCGAAGCAGAATCAACTTTCGGCTTGGAAAGATGCGCGCTTTTCGTCTAATAAAACATTAACTTTAGTCAAATCCATTTGAGGCTATAATCCATTTTGAAATAGACTTACAGAAGTCTTTATTAAAAAGGATAAAAAAATGGTATCTGGATTTGTAACTTTAATCATCTTCCTGCTCGCTCTAGGCGGGATGATCTTCGTACATGAGTTGGGGCATTTTATTGCGGCGCGTTGGGCGGGGGTTGAGGTGGAGGAATTTGGCCTGGGCCTGCCTTCCTACAGAATCGCAACGCTTTTCACCTGGCAGGGAACGGCATTTACCATCCATGCTTTGCCGCTTGGCGGTTTCATTCGCCCGAAGGGTGAAAACGACCCAACCATCCCCGGCGGGCTGGCTTCTGCCAATCCGTGGAAACGACTCGTTGTGTTGTTCGCAGGCCCGCTGATGAACCTGATCACTGCGGTGGTCGTGTTCTCGTTCCTGATCGCGTCTGAAGGCATGCCTGTAACTGGCTCAATCAAGATCGATACGGTTTCAGACAACTCCCCCGCTCAAGTGGCGGGGATGCAGGCCGGTGATATCCTGCTGGCCATCAACGGCGAAAAGGTCACCGAGATCGAATCGGCCATCACGATCATCCAAGCCAACCTCGACAAGCCCGTTGAATTGTTGATGGACCGCAACGGTGAAGAGGTTACGCTCACAGCCACGCCTCTTTCCAGCAGATTGAAAAGCGAAGGCGCACTCGGCATTGGGCTGGGTTATCCAACACGCCCCGCGACGTTTATTGAAAGTGTCTCGGGCGGTTTCATGATCACCGGGATACAGGCTGCCACCATTGTTTATCTTCCCATCGCTTTGATCCAGGGCGCGATCGCTCCTGAAGAAGCACGCTTTATCGGTTTCAAAGGCATCTTTGATATGTTCGATGTGGCAGTGGAAGAAGATGTGACCACCCGTCAGGAAGTCACCGCCGTGCCCACAGGCGCACCCGCACCACGCCCCACCAACTGGACCCTCAACCTGATCGGCATTCTCAGCATTTCACTCGGCGTGATGAATCTCTTCCCCATCCCCGCGCTCGACGGCGGACGCATTCTCTTTACGCTTCCTGAAATTCTCTTCCGCAAACGCATCCCCAGCGAATGGGAAAACATGGTCAACGGGGTTGCCATGCTCCTGCTGATCGGGCTGATGCTTTTCGTCAACGTAATGGATTTCGTGAATCCCGCTCAAATTCCAACTCCCTAACTATGGCACAGATCACCACCCTTCAAACCACACTCGATCATTTGGTGAATTCCGATACAGATATCCCGAAGAATCACCTTCAATATTATTCAGACCTTGACCCAAAGTCTCTGCAGCTTTTTATGGATGCATGGCCGCGTGTCAAACCGACCCGCAAACTGCTCCTGCTCGATGAGCTTTTGATTCACCTCGACACAGACACCATCGTCTCCTACGAAGAAATCGGCCGCGCCCTGCTGGATGATTCCGATGGAGACGTGCGCTCACGCGCCATCCGCCTGCTCGCCGAATCAGACGACCCGAAGCTTGCCAGCAAATTCGTTGACATGTTCCTCAACGACGCCGACCTCGCTCCGCGCATGGAAGCCACCACCCTGCTGGGCGAATTCATCCTGCTCGGTGAATTGGAAAAACTGAAAGAGTCTCTCCAGCGCAAAATAGAAGATGCCATGATCGCGGTCATCCGCAGCGAAGACAATCCGTCTTTGCGCAAGCGCGCGCTCGAAGCCTTGAGCTATTCTTCGCGCCCTGAGATCGCCGCATTGATCGAATCCGCTTTTGAACGCGCCGACCCCACCTGGGTCGCCAGCGCCCTGCGCGCCATGGGACGTTCGCATGACGAACGCTGGAATGATGATGTCGTCAACCGCATGCTCGATGACGATCCACGCATCCGCTTTGCCGCTGTGGAAGCCGCGGGTGAACTCAATATCGAAGACGCGGGTCCCATTCTGATCAAGATGCTCGAAGACGAGGAAGAGGACGATGATGTGGTCGCCGCAGCCATCTGGTCGCTTTCACAGATCGGCGGTGACGATGCACGCATTTACCTGCTCAACCTGATCGAAAACACCGAAGACGAAGATCTGGTCGAATTCCTCGAAGACGCCCTCGAAAACCTGGAGTTCAACACCGAGTTGAACAAATTCGACCTGTTGTCCCTCGATGATGACGATGAACTGTTCGAAGAAGATGAAGAAGAAATAGTCGAAGACGAGTAAAAAATCTCAAAGCAAAAAGTCCTCCCGAAATCGGGAGGACTTTTTTACATTCAAACTACTTTGTCCAGAACTATCCAGCTCCACTCGAACCGCCGCCTGAGGCTCCGCCTCCGCCCCTGCAGCGCTCACGCCAGCCGTATCTGATGTAGACATGACCGCGACCATTGCACCGAAATTCGCATCATTGCCTGCCATTGCATGGAACCAGATCGGAAGGGGAATGTCACCCATTTTTTGGAAATACTTCGCCCATTGTGCGCCCAACCCAAACACGGCAGCATAAGCCAGATATTTTTCGAAGAAATCTGTACGAATGGCTGGCTCTTTGCCCTTGCTGACTTGCTTGATATATTCCTGAAAACTCTTCCAGCGCACCACCTGTTCTTCGCCTGAAGGAGTAAGCACGGAATAGCTGGCAGAATAAATGAACAAGGCGATCGAAAGTACAAACATCGCGGCACTGATGCCTGCCATTCCAGCAAACAACATGGCCATATTCACATCACCGATAAAACCCAACCCAAGAAGCAAAGCCCCCACAAACAGCGCCAAGGACAAGAACATCGTGATCAGGCTGCTTGCGACTAATTTCTTGTGAGTCAGTTTGCGTTCAGGGTCAAGCCACTTCCGGTGAATCAGTTCCTGTTCCAATGGTTCATCGAACAGTTTACTTTTCATTCCAAGCCGCGTTGCGACTTCATTCATGTTGACCTGAGTCTCATCTGCTTTGAAGAGCGCACTTAACAAACCTCGTTCATGCAAACTCAATGAAACGGCAGACTCTTTTTGGGTCAGCATGTAGTTTGTCGTTCCCCATGAACCTTTCTCCTCCCGAATTTCCAACACACTGCGTCCCGCCAGGTCAAAGATGGTGCCCATGAATCCGTTTGCCTGTTTCGTCAGCATGCCCACAAGGGCAGGAGCCAAATCAGAAGGCGGATTCGGGGTGGGAATCACATCACTGATATTCAGGTCGCGTCCATTGGCACGGACATAACTGAATAAGCCAAAACCACCCAGGATCAATGCGGCAATCCCAGCGATGAAACCAACTGGTAATGCACGTGCGGTTGTCGCATCTGTCAATTCCTTTTGAGTTTGCCATTGCGGAACGATGGTGGTCAGGCTATCAGGGGCGAATGACGCTGCGAGAATCAAATCTTCGTCCTCGCCGATTCCGCTTACCGTGAGGAGAATGCCTGTGTTGGTCGAACCAGTTTCAAAGTCACGGCTGAGGCGCGGGTCTTCGAGCAGAGTCGCTTTTTGAGGATATGTCAAAATGATGGAGGATGTCGCGATCGAATAATCGTGGTCTTCAGGGATCACGCGCCAGATAAGCATATCGGCATCGCCTTTGCGGATGACGCCGTCTACACGATAGCGGACCGTGAAAACACGCGACGCGTCTGACGTAGCTGGAAAATGCCACGTCACCTTGAGCGGGTCTCCCGCTGCGACCTCCACCTGCCCAGCCTGTGTGCCTATGGGCATCGGCATGCCGTCCATGCTGGCATCAAGGAAAGTAACGCCGTCTGTTTCGTTGGCCGATATCTCACGGAAGGCAAATGTGAACGGGTCACCTTCGAAATGGAATTCCACCGTTTCGGTGACGATGACTGTGCCATCTTCCTGAATGTCGAGACGCACATCGAAGCGCTCGGCATAATAGGATTTCGCCGCCAATACCGGGCTGGCGACGAAAAGCGAAATTAACAAACCGATGATGAGCGTGAGGGAAAGTTTGCGTGTCATTTGTTTTCTCCAATTCAACATACGCTTAATGTATCGCAGAGTTGGCAATAACCCATAAACGTTTACCAGACGTTAATAATCAGCCGAGTGCACTTTATGAGTTCAGCAACGGGCGCAAGGTCTCAGCCCAGGAACGAATGGCATTCCAATCGCGATGGTCACCTTCCTTCCAAACGCCGAACAACACACTCAAACGGAACATCAGCCTGTCACGAAAAGTGGGA
The DNA here is from genome assembly GCA_016718275.1 of Candidatus Villigracilis affinis. Classification (GTDB taxonomy): domain Bacteria; phylum Chloroflexota; class Anaerolineae; order Anaerolineales; family Villigracilaceae; genus Villigracilis; species Villigracilis affinis. The sequence goes on along the minus strand of JADKEA010000021.1, from coordinate 81,066 downwards.
ACTTTGCTGATGTCCAATGCTCCAGCAAAAAGACCTTCGCTGATCGGTTTCACCAATGCACGCACGGGGGCAAGAAAATCCACCACAAAATGTCGGTAACTTTCTCCGTTGCGCATTGCCAAAGTCATGCAGACCAAAAAAGCAGCGAAAGGTTTACGCGCCAACTCCAAACGGTGGTTTTGAACGAATTGCATTGCTTCAGGCAGCCATAACTTCCCCTGAATGGCACTTCCAACGACCACCGCGCGATATGGAGCAAGGTCTTTGACATCGCGCATCGGTAATACATCCACCTCTGCACCACCTTCGCTGAGGGTTTTGCCGATGGCTTCCGCCACGCCGCGCGTTGAACCCGTGCAAGTGGCATAGGTAACAAGAATTTTATTTGACATGGGATTTCCTAAAGCCTTTCTTTACAAATAGGATAGATAAATCGCAGCGATCAGAGTCATCGTCGCCAGAATGGGCGCGGCCTTGTGAATAGTCAGCGAAACAGCATAGTTCAGTTTTCCAATGCTCATCAACGCCCCAGTGGCAAATAATGCGATAATTGACACTCCCGTCAGGGCAATCAGTACACCGTAAAAAGGGGTGGCTCCGTCACCTTGAAGCGTTTTACGAATCTCAAATACTGCCACAATCACCGCAGCCAAAGCCAGCAGCTTATGGATATTAAAAAGAACGCCGTTATATGGCTTGCCAGCCCTGCTCAGCCAGAAGCCAAATGCCAACGTCAGCAGGAAGACGATTCCAAGAGTGAGAAAATTCGAGAGGACGTCCATGTGAGATGCTCCAAGACAAGTTTTCAATCTTAGCCTTGTTTGTCATATATCAATAAAAAAGCCCATTACTCGGGGAGCAATGGGCATGATCGTTATCAAACTGTTTTGGCTTTTCATCGAAAATCCATTTTTTTAGACCAGTGAGGCTTTTTTCAAAATTCCTGTTAGTTAAGCATACCACATGTACTGGAGCCTCATCCCCCCTGCGGGGACTCGTAACCAAACAAAAAGCCCTCCATGAAGGAAGGCTCTTGTGAGCGCGAAGAGGGTCGAATACCATCCCCCCTGCGGGGACTCGTAACCAAACAAAAAGCCCCCGGGAAGGCCCTGTGAGCGCGAGCAACTCTTAACCAATGGCTTAAAAGGCCACTGCTCTGCCATTGAGCTACGCGCCCATCAGTAAAACGGACTGCATTTTATCACGTGAAAATAAGACCGTCAACGTAATATCGAAATCCGACGGGACGTCTATGCACCTGGAGGCACAAATGACAGATGTACACTATGTAACCGAAGCAGATTTTCAAGAAGAGGTGGTTGGCTCGAGCATGCCCGTTCTCGTGGATTTTACAGCGACCTGGTGCCAGCCCTGTAAAATGATCGACCCCATCGTCAAGCAATTAGCTGAAGAATGGGATGGCAAAGTCAAGGTTGTAAAACTCGACGCTGACCAAAACCCAAACATCATGATGCAATATGGCGTCATGGGCATCCCTACACTCATGCTTTTCAAAGGCGGTCAGATCAAGGAACGCCTGACAGGCTTCCAGCCAAAAGACAAGCTGGCGGCAAAAGTCACACCGCATGTTTAATGCAAAATAGAGCCGAGTTGATCGGCTCTATTTTTTTAAGTTTTCATTTTATGGCTCAATCGAGGAAATATCCCCGATTGAGCCATCTCTTTATTAACGAACGATCACTGCGTCCAACGAGCCGTTGTTATTGGCAAAGCCGGGTTTGATGACAAAGACCAGCATCAGGGTATGGGTGCCAGCGGTCAATTGACCGGGATAGTCCCAACGCGGCTGATAGGTGGAGACTGCCAGATTTTCATCGAGTGTGGCTACCAGCGCCCCGTCCACGTACACATCCATTTTTCGATATGCGGGGCCGCCCTTGTAAAGGATGCTGAATGACTGCCCCGTAAATGTGATGGATGCGGTTGCGCCATTTTGGGTCGTCTGTTTGTAGGAACCGCCATAAGCCTGTTTGGCAGCTACATCCAGCCAGCCAGCCGAGTAGACAAAATTCTGATTCTTGTCATCAATGATCGTTTCGGCAGATGGCTGGGTTACTGCAGGCAGGGTGACTGTCGGCACTATGCCGGTGGGGGTAAAAGTGGGAGAGACCGGAATGATCGGAGTCGCCGTAGTTGTAGCGGGAAGCGCTGTCTTTGTAGCAATCGGAGTAGCCGGTAAAGTCGCTGTGGGCAGTGCCGGGCTGGTTGGGGTGGCCGTCATCGCCACGGACGGTTGTGTAGAAGTCGGAATCGCTGTGGCAGACACAAGACCTGTATATTGCATGGCTCCCATATCGTAGGAAGGTCCACGGGAATTACCTGCAAAATCCCTGGTCACACCCAGTGCAACCGCACCAGCAATCGCCGGGGAGCTTCCGCTCAGGCGATAAGATTCGGGGGAAAGTCCGGGCATGCCCACGAGTTTGACATCGCCAGTTTTATCGCCAGGTCCGCTTTTGACGGTTTTGGCAGGGCTTACCCAGAAGTTATTGCTAAAGGCAATGCCTGTCCCCACCTGGATATCTGTCAACTTTCCGTTCGCCTGTTGGACGATGTTGTTGGAAATGACCGAATTTCTGGTCTTCGTGGGCTGATTGATTGCCACGATCCCAGCATCTGTGGTGCCCCAGATCGTATTGTAGGCAATGGTAACGGTATCCATACCGCCATCCGAGTTCTCGGCATAGGTATAACCAATACCGCGTTTACAAAATGCAGCAATATTGTTGACGACACGAACACGGGCAAGTTGCGAACCCCAACCGTCGTAAAATTCATCCGCCAAGCCGATGCAGTTCGCCGGAGCCCCGCTGCGATAATATGTGGGGTCAACGCTGTAGACAAAGTTGTTCTCCACATTCACATCCGTGGAATTATTAACATAGATATTCTGCGAATAGTTATCGTGAACGGTATTGTTATAGATATTCACAAAACGTCCCTGGCCAACGCCGATTCCCTCGCCGTAGTTGTTGTAAATCGTGTTGTTCCTGAGGGTAATATTCTCACCGCCAAGGCCAACACGCAAGGTACCTGCCCAGCCGCCAGTGGTATTTACGCCGCCAGTATTCTCAAGCACATTGCTATGCAAGGTTGAGTTTTCAAAGGTAACGTATTTTCCTTTGATTCTTGCTCCAAAGCGAAAGCAATCATGGATATAGAAACTCTTTATCGAAATATACGACCCGGTAACATCCACACAGAAATCTGTGGCGCCAATGGTCTCAAATCCGCTGATCGCGATATAGTTGCCAGCCAAAATAATCGCCCTATCCAGATTCATGCCGACATTCAAGATCACTTTCTGACCTGCAACAGGCTGAATCGTAATAGGCGCAGCGGCCGTGCCGCTCTTCTTCACGTTGAGTTGCTGGGTATATGTACCACCATAGACCTGCAACACATCCCCAGCAACAAGCACCGAAACAGCCTTGGTAAATGTTTTGAAAGGCGCAGTCGCGGTCCCCGCATTGGTGTCACTGCCAGTCAGCGCCACATAATATGTTTTCGATACAGCCAGAGGTGAAGCCCCTGCGCCGCTAAAGCTTCCAAGTGCAAGTGTAATTGTCACGATAACACTCATCAGCCAATACATTGTTTTCTTCATTACTTTTTTTCTCCTATTTATACCGTTGACCCGCATTCTCTATGTCCAAGCTTTGGTTAGATTTGCCGCTTCAATGCAGCTTATGTCCGCAATAGATAAACGGTATGTTTGCGTGCATAAAGATTAACATAGCGGTCTTTCAAGAAAGGGGTATCCACTTAGGACTTGAGTACTAAGAACATCCACACTTCTGCAAACAGACCAACCCACTTTACAATTCAGCAAGAAGGATATTAATTCGTGCTCATAATGGCAAAAAACATTCACCCTACTCATCAATTTCTGAAAGGTAATGGAAAGGGACCTTCAGCAAAATCAATACAGATTTAAAAATATATTTTTTTACGCACTTGGAAAAATATTTTTCAACATCGCAAACGGCATATCGATTTTGTTACAAACCTAGTCGTTGAAAATAACAAAAAGTTACGATGTCCTCAAATAGAAAAAAGCGGTAAGATAGGCCCACATCAAAAAGGCGGTTCCCCATTCATGTTTGATCTTTCCAATGCACGTTTCGCTTTTCTGGATATCGAAACCACAGGCCTTTCTCCCTGGTTCGGGGATCGGATCTGCCAGATTGCCATTGTCCTCACCGAAGGCAAACGCATCAAATCGACCGTTGACCTGCTCATCAATCCCGGGCGGGAGCTTTCCCCGGCAGCGGCTCACATCAACGGCTTGGACGAGTCAAAGCTGTCCGCGGCGCCGACTTTTGAGGAGATCACCGACCAGCTTGAGGCGTCGTTAAAAGATGCGGTCGTCGTGTGTCACAATGCCAAATTCGACATCCAATTCCTTGATAATGAATATCGCAAATTGGGGCGTTCCGTCGAATATCCGAATTTGATCGATACGCTTTTGCTGGCACGCGAATATTTTGACCTGCCCTCTTACAGCCTGCATCACCTTGCGGAGGATTTTCACGTTTCGCGGAACCTGCAAGGCTCACGCGCACAGGGCGATGCGCTGACCGCCAAGAATCTTTTCTTTGCCATGATGGATGCGCTCAAACCCAACGGCAAACCGCTCGATGATTACATTGGCATCTACAACTCTCCCGCCTGGCCTGAGGAAGGCGTGTACCTACCCACCGAGCTGAGCGAAGCCATCAACAGCGGCAGGCGGTTATTCATCAAATATATGGATAAGGATGGTGAAATTTCAGAACGCTGGATCTCCCCCAAGGAGGTTCTCGGGCTATCTGATTACATTTACCTGCAAGCCTACTGCCACACCCGCGAAGCCGAACGCACTTTCAGGCTTGACCGAATTATTGAAGTGGCGGTAGAAGTCGAAAAGGAATAAAAAATGGGACAGGCGATCGCCTGTCCCATTTTTACTTTCAACTCTTTTTCTCTTGCAATATCCGCGTCAGCGCGTTTTTGAAGGCCTGATACGGTTGCGCTCCGACAATTGCGTAACGCTCGTTGATGACGTAGGTCGGCACGCCTGTCACGCCGATCTGATACGCGGATTGAACCTGACCAGCCACTTCGGCGGTGTATTTGCCGCCATCCACGACAGTTTGCATATCTTCCCCATCGAGTCCCACTTCTTCAGCGGCAGCGCGGAGGACATCCCACTTGCTGATATCGAGGCCATCGCTGTACACCTGGCGAAAGACCACACGATGGAATTCAATTGCCTTGCCATGCTCACGGGCATACTCGGTGGCTTCGTGGGCGATGCGGGTATTGTAGATGCGGTCTGGTGAATTGAAATCCATGCCATGCATTTTTGCCATGCTTTGCAGGCGTTCGTCCGCGCCGTTTGCGCGAGCTTTCATGATGTAATCGGGCAAATCCATGCCTTCGGGGGGCGTATCGGGACGCAGGTAAAACGGGCGCCATTCCACGTCAATGTTGTAATCAGCTTTCAGTTGGTCGACCACACCCTGGCCGACATAGCACCACGGTCAGATGTAATCAGAAAAGATGGTCAATTTAAAGTCCATTGTTGGCTCCTTTGCGGGGTGATTGCTTATCTCATAATAAAGTAAACTTTTCCGAAAATTGCGAGCGGAAAATGAATTTTTGTTTACCAAATTATGCGATACTTCGTAGCTAGACAGACAATGGATGTTGTTTCTTACATGGAACGACGGTTAATCGTAATAATATGTCGCGCAGGGAATTTCCTCGCCCGATGGCGTGATGGCGGTAGCGGGGAAATTATCTCTGGCGATTTGATACTCTTTAAGATCATTTGAGATCGAGGTCAAGGCCTTATCAGCATTGAAACTGGAAAAGTGGAAGGATTGCCACGATGAATCACGGTCATTATTTCCGCGCTCGTAGTTGATACATGCCAGAGCCGCGCCGACTTTCTCTCGGACAGAATCAGGCAGGGTCTCAGTCTGAAACGCTTTGACCAGAGGCGGCACAGCATCATCGGAAAGTTCAACGAAATATTGAGTATCCACCTCCACATCACCCTGCCGCGATACCGACGTTTCTGACTGTGATGGAATATCACCGCGCCGAATGTTTTGTTCCACGATGAAGGCATCCACATTGAGGATGGGCAGGGAAATCGCAAAGCCAAACGATGCGACCAGAGCGGCGAACATGAACATGCGTTCCTTGTGCAGAATTTCAAGTGCGATGGTCACAACGAGGAGCAGACCGATCCAGATGAGGAAGACATGGGTGTATGTACGCAGACGTGAAAATCCATACACCGCTTCATACAGACCGAGACGCCTGAAAGCCGAAAATAACATGACCAGCAGGAGGGCAACGAGCGCCACGCCCAGCCCTGAATACACACGGCGCTGTATTTCTGTATCGCGTTTGGTGATTGCGGTCAGCGTCAACAGCATGACCAGAGAAAAGAAGGCCACGGTCACCAGTTCGCCAAATCCACGGCGGGCATATTCAGAATAGGTATATCCATCAATGTGGATGTTGGTTTGGCCGCCGAAAAAGTACTGAAATTGGATCACCACGAACGCGGCAAAAAGAGCCACCACACTTCCCAATACGATCGTAGATTCAACATAGCCGAGAAATGGAGGAATGAACGGTTTGTCTTCGTTCGTGAGTTTTTCATCCTTTGATTCAGTAGCGGCGTGCAGTACGACACCCCCAAGCGCATACCCAATGATGACGATATAGATCAGGCGGAAGATCATCTCAGGCAGGTTTTCAAGGTTGAACCATTCCATCAGATCCGTGAGGCGTTGACCGAAGATCACATCAGCCGAGGAAAGCAGGGAGGCAAAAATGGCGATGATGGGCAGGGCAATGACAATGCCGCGCACCACAGGCCAGATGTTTCGCCTGGACGGTTGAATCCCGGCATCCGCCTGTGTTTTGCGGACCTCGTTCATAAATGTGACGGGACGCCCCAGTATGCTTCCGAGCAATTGCAGGGATTTTCCGAGATAATCTCCGACGGCGTACAGATACCAACGCCCGCCCAGGTAAGTCATGGCGAGGAGCATCATTACCAACAGGGTAAATGTGACCGCGAGGAACACGGTCATCGGTTCGGCGCGGAAAAATGTTACAGCGACGAAAAAGCCAAATAACGGAAGCAGAATCAGGCTGGTGCGATTCGGGCGAAGCCCGTCGCTCAATAGCAGGTAGAACACCACAATCAAACATGCAGTCGAAAAAATGGCAAAATTGATACCTGGGGTCCTGTCCCAAAAAAGGAAATCGAACAACCAGCCGAGGACAAATACGGGAACCCAGAGTTTATTTGGATTGGTTTTCATAACACACTCCTGAACAAGTTTTGACAAAGAATAGCAGTGATAGTCTGGCGGAGACTCTCAAAAGGTATCATAATTCGTCAAAAAGCGGGTTTTTAATATTACAATTTTGTGAGAATCGAAAATGGCCTATTGACATTCGATTTATTTTATGACATACTTCCATCATTGCTTGGGGGCAAACAAATTGAATTGCCATCCTATTGAAAGGAGGAGGTGATGTCGCTTATGAATAGTAGTAGTAAACCCAGCGCTGTGGCATCCCTCCTCAAGATCTAAAGGACGCCACAGCGCACCAGCTCAAAGACAGCCATCCGCAAGGATGGCTGTCTGGTTTCTAGGCTATGGAGTTGCTGTTTAATAGAAGCCTACGGAAGCATCGACTCGGCGCGCATATTCATCAATCCCCCCGCGGACGTTGAACACATTTTTATATCCCTGTTGCAAAAGCCAGCCTGTCACCTGCATGCTTCGGCTGCCGTGATGACACAGGATGTAAACAGGGATCTGCTGGGATTGGACCGCCTCAGACAATGCCTTGACACCCTCCTGCCCCAATCGGCTCATGGGCGTGACCTGTAACCTGCTGTCTGTTAATTTGGCCTGTTCCAGCTCCGATAGTTCGCGCACGTCGAGCAAAATAAACTCTTCTTCGGATTTCAATTTTTCGCCAAGATCGGTAACGGTAATTTCAGGAAACATATAACTCCTAAAACTCCCGCCGCCGTGAATGGCAGCGGGAGTGTATGTGGTGAATTCTTTTACTTCTTCAATGCGGGGGCGTAAAACTTTTCCACGTATTCCTTGACCATGCGGCGGGTGGAGAACTGCGGGATGATGGTCTTCATCGTGTCTTTCATGCGGGCGATCCACTCGTGGGAGATTTCCTTCGGATCGCGGTTGTAATACAGCGGAATGATCTCATGTTCGAGGGTATGGTACAGGTCTTCGGCATCGGCCGCATCCTGAACTTCGTGGGAGGGATATTCCTTGTCCTCACCGATGGACCAGCCATTGTGACCATTGTATGCTTCACGCCACCAGCCATCGAGCACGGAGAAATTCAGTACGCCGTTCAACGCGGCTTTCATGCCTGAGGTACCGCTGGCCTCCAACGGACGGCGCGGAGTGTTCATCCACACATCCACACCTTGGACGAGATAGCGGGCGAGGTTCATGTCATAGTCTTCAATGAAGACGAGACGACCACCTGTCTCTGCCTTCTTGACAGTACGATATACCTTTTGGATCAATTCCTTACCTGGTTCATCGGCAGGGTGCGCCTTGCCCGCAAAAATGATCTGCACAGGCATGTTTGGGCGGTTGATGATATCAAGCAGGCGTTCAAGGTCAGAGAGGATCAAGTTGGCACGTTTGTACGTGGCAAAACGGCGCGCAAAACCGATGGTCAATGCGTAGGGATTGATAAGCACGCCAGAGGAAACCACCTGCACAGGATGGAAACCACCCTGCGTCCAGCGGTCACGGACGCGCTCTCTGAGATAGAAAGCCAGTTTGCGCTTAAGGTGCAGACGCACAGCCCACAATTCCTGATCGGGCACGTTGTCCAGTTTCGACCAAAAATTGGGTTCATCCAAATGGTCGTACCAGTCATTTTCAAAATGCTTCTCGAAGAGATTCTTCAAACGGCGCGCCATCCAATTGGCGGTGTGCACGCCGTTGGTGACATGCTTGATCGGCACATCCTTTTCCTCTTTTTCAGGCCAGAGGAAATTCCACATGCCGCGCGAAACCTGACCGTGCAATTCCGAAACGCCATTGCTGCCGCCTGATAATTTCAAGGCCAGTACAGGCATGGAATAGGCGTCGCCGCGGGGGTGGGTATGCTTGGCAATATCGACAAATTCCTCGCGGGTGAGACCCAATTCGGGCCAGAGTTTGGCGAGGTACTTGTCCATGAGCCAGAGCGGGAATTCGTCGTTGCCGGCAGGGACGGGCGTGTGCGTGGTGAAGACGTTTTGTCCGAGGGTCTTTTGGGCGGCTTCTGCAAAGGTGGAACCAGATGCCACTAGTTCACGGGCCCGTTCAAGGGTCAGGAAAGAGGCGTGGCCTTCGTTCATGTGCCAGACTGCGGGGGAATAATCCAGCGCGCGCAAGGCACGCACGCCGCCCACGCCGAGCAATACTTCCTGCATCACGCGGCGATCAAGGTCTGACCAATATAGGCGGGCGGTGAGCAGACGGTCACTGTCGTTATTGCCTTCAACATTTGAATCGAGCAAATACAGCGGAACGCGGCCCACGCGCACTTCCCAAATTTGCGCGGTGATGTTGCGGTCGGGGAATTCAATTTGAATGGTGATAGGCTTGTTGTTTTTAGTGACAAGCGTGACGGGAAGGTGGTCAAAAGTGAGCGGATTGTTGAGCGCTTCCTGCCAGCCGTCTTCACTGATACGCTGGGAGAAATATCCCTGCCCGTACATGAAGCCGACAGCGATCAACGGCAGGCCGAGGTCGGATGATTCTTTCAGATGGTCGCCAGCCAGCACGCCGAGACCGCCTGAATAAATGGGCAGGGTTTCGTGCAGACCGAATTCCATCGAGAAGTAGGCGACGGGTTTGTTGTCGAATTCGGGGTGAGCCTGTTGGGTCCAGGATTGTTTTGTGAAATAAGAATCAAAATTTTCAAAAAGAGCATCATACAATGCAAGATAATCTTTATCCTTCGCGGCTTGAACCAGACGACCGTGGCTGATCTCTTGCAGCAAGCGGATCGGGTTATGGCCGAGGCGTTCCCACAGGTCATAGTCGAGCCGTCCGAAGAGACGGGCGGCTTCTGGCTGCCACGTCCACCACAGGTTGTAGGCTAATTCGCCGAGGCGCACAATACGCTTGGGCAGGTCAAATTTTTGAGGGGGGGTGGTTAGGAATTTCATAGCGGCAGAATGATACCGTAAAAATGACGAGAAGTTGCGCAGATTTATGTTCCCTTACAAATTGTAATGTGAACAAAGTGTAGATTTTCACATGGCGTTCATTCCCTGAGCGGGACTATAATCACCTTGAAATTAAATTTCCTACGTCGCTGCCCTGCAAATTTGAACAAAGTCTTAACGCGGAAATTCAAAGGACAAAGGCAGCCGCATTTAACGGAGTAATTCCATGACCACTTATAAAGATATGCCCATCAAAAAAATAGCGATCAGCACTGGCGGCGGTGACGCACCCGGGTTGAATGCCGTCATTCGCGCAGCAGCTCTCTCTGCGATCAAACGCGGATGGGAAGTGTACGGCGTTTTAGACGGTTTTCACGGGTTGTTGCTGCCCGAGGAATATCCAAACGGAGGTCTGGTTCCACTGACTCGCGACAGGGTCAAAGGGATCACCCATCTGGGCGGGACCATTCTGGGAACCAGCAATCGCAACAATCCACTCAAGTATCCGATCACACGCTCTGACGGTACCATCGAAGAAGTCGACCGCACCGACGAGATCGTTCGCGGTTTCCGCCTGCACCACATCGATGCGCTCATCACAGTTGGCGGCGACGGCTCACTGGCGATCGCGAGTGTCCTCGCCCAAAAAGGACTGCGCCTCATTTCGGTGCCGAAAACGATCGACAATGACCTCGACAAAACAGATGTCACCTTTGGTTTTGATACCGCCGTCGGGTTCGCCACAGAAGCGCTCGACCGTCTGCACTCCACCGCCGCTTCGCATGGACGTGTGATGGTCGTGGAAGTAATGGGACGCTACGCAGGCTGGATCGCTCTGCACTCCGGTGTAGCTGGCTCGGCCGATGTGATCCTGATCCCCGAGCACCCTTATGATATCCACAAGGTCATCGACAAGATCAAGGAACGTGAAGAACGTGGCAGCAAATTTACCATTGTGGTCGTAGCCGAAGGGGCCTCTCCAGTGGGCGGCGCAGTTACCGTGGTGGAACATGAAGCGGGCCGCGCCGAACGGTTGGGCGGCATCGGCGAAAAAGTAGCGGCTGAGATCCACGCCATTTCAGGGAAGGAAACCCGCGTCGTCGTCCTCGGGCATTTACTGCGCGGCGGTTCCCCCACCTCCTTCGACCGTCTCACCGCCCTGCGTTTCGGGGCCGCCGCTGTTCGCGGATTGGAGGAAGGTCAGGCTGGCGTGATGGTGGCCCTCGACCCACCGCATGTCAAATACGTGCCGATCGAAGAAGCCATTGGCAAAATGAAAATGGTGCCGATGGATTCAGATATTGTCCGCACGGCGTTTGATCTGGGGATTTCGTTCGGGTAGTATGCCTCGCGGAGCGCAGATTTCAGTCTGCAAATATTAGATATAAAACATGACTAACTCGATAATGAGTTCGTCATGTTTTTATATTCGGGATTACGAGGTATCGCAACAAGCGATAAAATGGATTCATGACTCAAGTTCAACTCTTCGTCACTTGTCTTGTCGATTCTTTCTTCCCGCAAACTGGTGAGGCCGTAGTGAATATCCTCCACCGCCTCGGCATTGACGTGGATTTCGCCCCCGACCAAACCTGCTGTGGACAGCCGCAATTCAACGCAGGTCTCCGCAAAGATGCACGCGCCATCGCAGAGCATACGATCCGCACTTTTGAAAACACAACTGGGGATATCGTCACACCGTCAGGTTCATGCGCGCATATGTTCAGGCACAACTACCCCGAAATTTTTGAAGGCGATTCACTCTGGCTTCCGCGTGCAAAAGCATTGGCAGAACGCACTTACGAATTCACCGAATATCTCGTGGATAAGCTCAACGTCACCGATCTCGGCGCAACCTGGGACGGGCCGATCACCTATCACCCCTCCTGTCACACCCTGCGTGGAATCGATGTAGATCGTCAGCCGCGAGAATTGCTGGCAAATGTCAAAGGAGCAACGCTCGTGGAACTTCCGCAAGCCGAAGAATGTTGCGGCTTCGGCGGCATCATGTCTGTCGAGCACCCTGAACTTTCCGCAGAATGGCTAAAGCGCAAGATCAGCAACTTGGAAATGAGTCAGGCTCCAGTTATGGTCGTGACCGATGCAGGTTGTCGCATGCACATCGCGGGCGGGTTGAATCGTCAGAAGAAAAGTCAACGTGTGATGCATATCGCGGAAGTTTTAAGTCATCAGTAAAAGATGATAAGTAAAAAGTAAAACAACTTTCCAACCTTCAAACTTGTAACTTATAACATTCAACCTTCAACCCAAATGACCACATTCCGCAAACGAATCCTTGAATCAATTAACAACGAAAACCTGCAAACCGCTCTTGATAACAATACCGAGCGCCGTTTGAAAGGACGTGCCGCCGCATTTGAATCCATCCCCGATTGGCGCGAAAGGCGGCTACGCGCAAACAAAATCCGCGCGGATGTGATCGATAACCTTAATGCGTATCTCGAAAAATTCATCGCGAAAAACGAAGAGAATGGCGTAATCGTCCACCGTGCAAAAGATGCGGCGGAGGCGATTCAAATTGTCTTGAACATTGCAAAGAAATCACCGCAGAGTCGCGGAGTGCGCGGAGAAAACCAAAAAGAATCCAGCAGAAAAGTTTTAGTCGCCAAATCCAAAAGCATGGTCTCTGAAGAGATCGCGCTCAACCATGCACTTGAAAAAGAAAATATTGAAGTCATCGAAACCGATCTCGGTGAATACATTGTGCAATTACGCCACGAGCGGCCGAGTCACATCATCACACCTGCGGCGCATCTCAAAAAAGAACAGGTCGCCGAACTCTTTCACGAAAAACTCGGCATTCCCTACACCACCGATATCCCCACCCTCACCGCCACCGCACGCAAAGTGCTGCGCGAAGTTTTTCTCACCGCCGATATCGGTCTGAGCGGAGTCAACTTCGGCGTGGCTGAAACGGGCGGCGTATGCATCATCACCAATGAAGGCAACGGGCGCATGGTCGCCACCCTGCCGCCCGTCCACATTGCGTTGATGGGCATGGAACGCATCGTCCCGAATCTCAATGATCTCGCGCTTATGCTCTCACTTCTCCCCCGCTCGGCCACGGGACAAAAGCTCACGGTCTATACTCAACTGCTTCACAAGCCAATTCAAAATCAAACGCGCCATCTCGTCATTCTCGATAACGGCCGTACGCGCCTGCGAAATTCCCCACTCAGAGAATCGTTGTATTGCATCCGCTGCGGCGCGTGCTTGAATGCCTGTCCCGTTTTTCGTGAACTCGGCGGTCACGCCTACATCGGCAGTGACCTCTCCATCGCGCCGTATCCCGGCCCGATCGGCTCGGTCATCTCACCTGGGCTGCTCGGCGAGAATTACGTCCAACTCGCGCAGGCCTCGTCCCTGTGCGGCGCGTGCAAGGATGCCTGCCCGGTGAATATTGATCTGCCGAAGTTGTTAACACGGGTGAGAGCGGGGCAAACGGAAGAAAGAGGAAAGAAGAAAGATGGTGCTGGACTTTCCTCTTCAACCAAATTCGGCTTGCAGATGTACACCCGCATCGCGACTCACCCAAAGCTGTTTACGGCGTCACAAAAATTAGCTGCGCTGACGTTTTCTCTCTTCGCTCCCCGCTCGCAGTGGATCCGCCTTCCTGCATTCACAGGCTGGGGCTACAGCAAGGACTTCCCAAAATTTGCAGGGAAGACGTTTCGGGAAAGATATAAAGGGAAGCACGGAGGCAGGGAAACAAGTATACAGGTTGATAAATTTGCAGGTGAGCAGGTTGGCAGGTTTGAAGGTGAACAGGTTGACAAGTTTCAAAGCGAGCCTGTTTCCCAATTCATTCACGAGCTCACAGCCTTGAGTGGAAATGTTCAACAGACAAACAACGCCACAAAAGATATTATTGAGTTTTTGAAAACGCATAATATCAGTAAAATCCACCTCGAACCAAATGTGCTGGATGAAAATTTATTGCGCGAAGCGGGAATCGAATTCACATCCGAACCTGACCCGCAGATCATTGTCGGGGTGACGAATGCCGTTTGCGGGCTGGCAGATACAGGGTCGGTTTTGATCGTGGACGGGGCGTTGCACGCGTCACTGATTCCAGAAATCCATATCGCAGTGTTGAAACAGTCAGATATTCTTCCATCCCTGCCCGATGCCATGCATCTGATCAACGTCACACGCGCGGCAGTTTTCGTCACAGGCCCATCGCGCACCGCTGACATCGAAATGACATTGACGATCGGCGTGCATGGGCCAAAGGAAATCCACGTTTTTTTGACTTGACATTCGCCCGTCACGGTCATATACTGATTTCACAATTGAACGGGGAGCCTTTTCGAAAGGCTGAGAGGAGCGTACTTCGCTCGACCCGCATTACCTGATCTGGTTAATACCAGCGGAGGGACTCTTGATTCAATAACAGCCATCCTCCGCCCGAGGATGGTTTTTTATTTCGTCCTGAGCGGAGCCGCGCACTTTAGCGGCGCAGTCGAAGGACAATCATTTGAAAACAGAAATATCCCGCATCATCATCTTCGCCAACGGCGAGCTACCCAACAAAGAAAAAGCCCGCGCCCTACTACGTGACGATGACTTCATCATTGCCGCAGACGGTGGAACACGCCACGTGCTCGAGCTTGGCAAAATTCCCGATGTCATCGTAGGCGATCTCGACTCATTGCCTGCAAATTTTGAGGTCTCGAAATTTGAAAACGAAATCATTCTTTACCCCAAAGACAAAAACGAAACCGACCTCGAACTCGCCATTCAACATGCATTGACCTTGAATCCGAAAGAGATCATCATCATCGCCGCGCTCGGCGGCCGCCTCGATCAAACCCTCGGCAATATCGCCCTCATCAGCGACCCATTCTCCCTTCATCCTTTACGCGAAGCGTTCATCCTTCGCCTCGATGACGGCATCGAAGAGATTTTTTTCTGCCGCGATGCATGTGAAATTAGCGGAACATCCAGCGACCTTGTCTCGCTTATCCCGTGGCAGGGAGAAGTGACAGGCATTGTCACCACAGGACTCAAATGGCCTTTGCAAAATGAAACACTATATCCGCATAAAACACGCGGCATCAGCAACGAAATGACGGGCGAAGTGGCAACGGTCCAGATTAAATCTGGCTTGCTGCTCATCGTCCACCGCCGCGCCAACCACTAATTACAAATTACTGGAGACTATGAAATGAAACACCCCACCTTTTACTTTTTACTTTTCACCTTACTTCTCGCATCCTGCGCGCCAGCCCCCACACCAACAGGCCCCCAAACCATCACCGTCATGACCCACGACTCATTCGCCATCGGTGAGGATGTGATCAAAGCCTTTGAAGCGGACAATAACGCCAAAGTCTCTTTCATCCAAAGCGGTGACGCGGGCTCCATGCTCAATCAAGCTGTCCTGACCAAAGACGCTCCCATCGCGGATGTCATCTTCGGCGTGGACAATACCTTCCTCTCACGCGCCCTCGAAGCGGATATTTTTGAGGCATATCAATCACCCGAATTGACCAACATCGCCGATGAATTCAAACTCGACCCGTCCAACCGCGCCCTGCCCGTGGACTATGGCGATGTATGCATCAATTACGATAAAGCCTATTTCACTGAAAACAATCTCGCTGTTCCCCAATCTTTTGAAGATTTAGCGAAACCTGAATACAAGGATTTGCTGGTGATGGAAAATCCCGCCACTTCCTCGCCTGGGTTAGCCTTCCTGCTTGCTACCCGTGCCCACTTCGGCGACGGGTATCTCGATTACTGGAAGAGTCTGAAAGATAACGGTGTCGTCGTTGTAGATGGATGGGAAACCGCCTACTACACCAACTTCTCCGCATCCTCTGGCAAGGGACCGCAGCCGATGGTCGTCTCTTACGCCTCCAGCCCCGCCGCGGAAGTGTTCTTTGCCTCCCCCGCTCCGTCAGAATCCCCGACCGCATCCATCGTTGCCTCGGGCATGTGCTTCCGTCAAATTGAATTCGTGGGCATTTTGAAGAATGGACAAAATCAAACCCTTGCCAAAAAATTTGTAGACTTTATGCTAAGCCAGAAATTCCAGGAAGATATGCCGCTCAATATGTTCGTCTATCCCGTGAATAAAAACGCCCAACTGCCCGAAGTCTTCACAAACTTTGCACAGATTGCAGAAAGTCCCGCCTCACTTTCGTATTCAGAAATCGCATCCAACCGCGACGCGTGGATCGAAGCGTGGACAGCGGCAATGAAATAAACCATTAAATGCAAAATCAAAATTTAAACCACGGAGACACTGAGACACTGAGAACAAAAATTCTCCGTGCCTTCGTGTCTCCGTGGTTTGCCCGTCTTTCACTCTGGCTCGCGCCGATTCTCTTTCTGCTCATTTTTTTCTTCCAACCCCTCGCGCGGATCATCACCCTTGCTTTTAATTCGTCTGCATTCACACAGAAAAATTTTGAAACAATTCTCTCCGTCACTGGCTTCACTTTTTATCAGGCGATTCTCTCCACCATCCTTACTTTCGTCCTCGGTCTACCATCCGCCGTCCTCTTCTCCCGCTTCGACTTTCGCGGCAAGCCATTGCTCCGCGCATTGACCGCAGTCCCCTTCATGCTTCCCACCGTTGTAGTTGCATCAAGTTTCAATGCGCTCATCCTTTTCTCTCATCCTTCTTGCCCATATTTTCTACAACACCACCATCGTCATCCGCATCGTCGGCAACGCCCTCTCGCGCCTTGACCCAAAACTCGAAGCCGCCGCCCGTTCCCTCGGCGCGGACACGTTCCACGTGTGGAAAAATATCACCCTGCCATTGCTTCGCCCATCTTTGCTCGCCGCGGCCTTGCTCGTCTTCATGTTTGACTTCACCAGTTTTGGCGTCATCCTTTTATTGGGTGGCTCAAACTTCTCCACCCTCGAAGTGGAAATTTATCTGCGCGTGCTCAAACTTCCCAACCTGCCGCTCGCCGCATTACTTTCAATTATTCAACTGATCTTCACGCTCATCTTTTCCATTCTCTACACCCGCACCATCAATCAAGTCACCACCCAAACTGCGCCAAGATTTTCAACCTCGCGTCCACCCAAAAACCATCCAAGAAAAAATCTTCGTTATCACTTTCTGCATTCTGCTTTCCTTTTCTTCTTTCTTCCACTGATTTCCCTCCCCATCCGCTCCCTCACCCGCCTCGAAGCGGACCGTGGTCAACGCGGCGAAGTTCAATACGGATTCACCACCGACTACTACAAAGAACTTTTCATCAATCGCCGCGGATCGTTGTTCTACGTCCCGCCGATTCAAGCCGCCGCCAATTCGCTTGGATACGCCAGCGTCACCGTTTTTCTTTCGCTCGCGCTTGGCTATCCCGCCGCGTACGCGCTTGCCAAACCGACCCGCCTCGAAAAATTTCTCGACCCGCTCATCATGCTTCCGCTTGGTTCGTCGGCGGTCATGCTTGGGCTGGGCTTCATCATTTCTTTCGGGCGTTCTCTCGCTTCGCCGTGGTTCGTTCCCATCGCGCATACGCTTGTTGCGCTGCCGTTTGTGATTCGCACGCTTCAGCCTGCGCTCGCTTCCATCCCTGAAAGATTACGTCAAGCCGCGTCCACTTTGGGCGCGTCGCCGTTTCGCGTTTGGCAGACCGTTGATTTTCCAATTCTTTCGCGCGCCACACTGAGCGCCGCCACTTTTGCTTTCACGGTTTCGCTCGGCGAGTTTGGCGCGACCCTTCTGCTGACCCGCCCCGAATACCCGACCATCCCGATTGCCATTCAACGTTTTCTGTCCCAGCCTGGCGGTCTCAATTTCGGTCAGGCGATGGCGATGGCGACTCTGCTCATGCTGCTCACCACGCTTGCGATTCTTGCCATCGAAAAACTGCGCCTTTCCGACTCTGGAGAATTCTAAAATGCTCGAAGTTCGAAATATTTTCAAAACCTATGAAAACAAACCGCTCCTGCGCGGCATTTCATTTTCCGTTGCGCAGGGCGAAACCATTTGTTTGCTCGGCGCATCGGGCAGCGGAAAATCAACTCTCTTGCGGATGATCGCTGGTCTGGAGTTTCCTGAAAGCGGACAGTTTCTGTTTAATCAGATTGACCTCGCCCAAACACCGCCTCACCTCCGCGACTTTGGCTTGGTCTTTCAAGACTATGGGCTTTTTCCTCACCTGAACATTTTTGACAACATCGCGTTCGGGTTGAAGATGAGAAACGTCCCCGCCGAAACAATAAAACCAAGAGTCGCCGAGATGTTGGACTTGGTCAATTTGACAGGCTTCGAAAACCGCAAAGTGACCGACCTCTCAGGCGGCGAGCAGCAGCGTGTTGCACTCGCCCGCGCCCTCGCGCCGAGTCCGCGCCTGTTGATGTTTGATGAACCCCTCGGCGCATTGGATAAATCTTTGAAGGAAGATTTGCTGAATCAAATACGTGCCATTTTGCATAAAACGAAAATTCCTGCGATCTATGTCACGCACGACCAGGATGAAGCCTTCACCATCGCAGACCGCATCCTATTCCTGCACGACGGCGAAATTATCCGCGACGGCACGCCTGATGAAGTGTGGAACAGCCCAAACTCTGTCCATGCGGCGCGGATGTTGGGGATGGGGAACACCTTGGAAGGCAGAATGAAGAATGCAGAAGGCGGAATGATAAATGTGGAAACGCGCTTTGGTATGTTCAAAGCGGAATGCAATCACAATCATTCGGCGGGAGATAAAGTCTCGTTGCTGATCAGGCAATCGGGTGAGGGAGAGGAGATAAAACTTACAGTGGAGGATGTGCTTTTTGATCGGGATCAGTTTCAGGTTAAGACGGGAAGCGGGCTTGTCATCCACATGAAAGACGCGCCGCAGGTCGGTGAGATAATTCGTGTGCGGGTTAAGGTAGAATGTCTCGCATGAAAATCTTAAAGAAAAATCTTAACGATGAAGTGACCTGGCAATATGAAGGCGTAGTTTTGAGTCGCGAAGAAAATGCCATTACGTTGGAAGCGTTATTCAACCGTGACGATATGCCGTTCATGGATATTGTTCTAAAACGCAATGACCGTTTCGTGGAAACGTTTTATTCCGACCGTTGGTATAACATCTTTGAAATTTACGACCGCGATGATGGAAAATTCAAGGGCTGGTATTGCAACATTGGCAAGCCCGCCATCATTGAAGAGGATTTTGTTTCGTACATTGACCTTGCGCTGGATTTGTGGGTTTCGGCTGATGGAGCACAAACGGTCCTGGATGAAGACGAGTTTGAAAAATTGAATTTAGATGATGACTTAAAACAAAAAGTGTATGCGGGGCTGAATGGATTGCAAGAGACGCTTAAAACAAAAAATCCTCCGCTTTGAAACGGAGGATTTTTTAGGATCATTTACATTCCGAGTGACTGGACGATGGCGTCACCGTAGACCCAGCCGCCAGCGCCAATGGCACAGCAGCAGCACAGCAAAACAACAACTACTACGCCGATAATAATGGGGGTGTTATTTTTCTTCGGCGCTTCAGGGGAAACAGGCATGTCATTCATGATTTCTACTCCTTTTGATAATTGATCGCGCGATACGAATTTTGCGCGTGCTGAACAGTGTTATCGGGTTTTTGTCAGCAGGTATGAATTCGATTGGCCCGATTATATCAGGCAGTTTGCGCCTTGTCTGTGCGGCGCAACCACCACCAAAGTACTAGTGCAAAGAGAACGATCAGAAGGGTTCCCATAATGACAGGGAGCAGGACAGCCAGAACCGAGGTGACCACCGCGACAATGTCTTCAGCGATGGAGACGGGGATATTCCCCGCCCCACCCGTCGTGGCTGTAACCGCGGGGCGTACCGCCATCGCCTTGACCGCATGTACGCTCCCCGCCATAAGCAGGCCGCAGGCAAGTGCCAGCACGGGGCTTATGTCTGTAATGACGTTTGCGCTGGCAGCGAAGGCAATTGCCCCCGCCACAGGGCGGACGATGGTCTGAATGAGATCGTTGATGTGATTGACCGCGGGAACCTTGTCTGCGACCATCTCGATAATGACCAAAATGCCAAGCAGAATGAGGATCCAGGGGTTGGCAAGCAGGTCCCAAGGCTTGCCGAGAGCCAAGGTTTGGGGAGCATAATGCGCAATTGTACCTACAACCAAAAGAGGGATGTAGGCATTTAAGCCTGCGCTGGCTGAAAGGCCAAATGCAGAGAATATGCCAAGTAACATTTCCATTTTTCTCTCCTATTATTTTTTCGCGCTTCAGTTATTTCAGCGCGAAAACTCATCCCGTCATTCCGGGGAAACCACTCCACGTGCCTGTAAACTGCAAGCGGACAAGGTCGATGCTGAGGATCATCAGCAATGCAAGGGTCAACCCTGAAAGGAACGGAAGCCAAAGCTGACGCACGTTCTCGAAACTGTTATCCTGCCGCATGATCATGATCCATAAAATGGCGAAGACGATCACCAGCAGGGACAACGTACCCAGCGCGCTGACATAGGCAACAGGGTACAACACGAAGAGGCTGTCTGTAAGCACAAGCAGGTTGAGGACAATAATCAGCGCGACAAGGCCGCCAAAGGATTTCCAATCCAGCGCAGGGCGGTCATCCAGATCACGCCACAAGGTCTGGTTGATGATGGGATACAAAACAGTCGCGAGCGCAATGCCCATACCGCTGCCTGTGAAAAGCCGCAATATGTTATTGGGGATATAAAGGTTCGGGATCTTATCCAGCGCACCTTGAGAGGTTTGTTTGAGCAGGTAAAGGTAAGAGTTGCTCCCGTCGATGCCAAAAGCAAGGAAGAACAGAACAAGGACAGCAATAATTCCACGGGAAGGGAGTTTGCTGCGTTTCCCGCTCACAAAGACCTGAAAAATAAGCGCAACACCAGCGGCATAAAATTCACCTGTACAACGCGCGCACAGTGGAAGCTGGCGGTCGTCAATATGAAAGGAGCGTGCATCGATGCGATGGCAAACCGCATACCCGATCGCATCCAGTTTGCCGAGTGCGCCTTCAGGGGAAAGATACATCCAAGCCGCGAAGGCAAGGGCTGCTGCAATTGGCACAAACCAGCGCAGGATATTTTGAAAAGACTCTCTTATTGGTTTCGTTTCCATTGGTTCATTATATGGGGAATGAGATTGTATTGCAAGAAAGATACGCAGTATGATATGAATATAGAATATAAGGAGTGTCAACCATGAAAAAGATCGGGGTTCTCACAGGCGGCGGTGATGCGCCGGGTTTAAATGCAGTGATTCGGGCGGTTGTAAAAACTGCCATCAGCATGTACAACTGCGAAGTTTTTGGCATTAAGAACGGCTACGACGGTTTTCTCGAAGAGGGCGGTATCGTTCCCCTTGGCATGGAGGAAGTGCGCGGGATTTTGCCGCGCGGTGGCACCATTCTCGGCTCTGCCAATCGCGGCAATCCCTACGCCCGCAAGGTGATTCGCGATGGACTGGAAGTTACCGTGGATGTTTCCGATGAGATCGTAAAGGGAATCAAAAAATTACAAATGGATGCCCTGATCGTTCTTGGCGGTGACGGCACACTACGCATTGCACACGAACTTTCCCAAAAAGGTGTGCCGATCATCGGTGTTCCCAAAACCATTGACAACGACATTGGCGGCACGGAGGCCACCTTCGGATTCGACACCGCACTCAACATTGCCACCGAAGCACTCGACCGCCTGCATACGACCGCAGAATCCCATCACCGCGCCATGGTGTTGGAATTAATGGGGCGCGATGCTGGTTTTATTGCCTTGCAGGCAGGTGTTTCCGGCGGTGCAGACGTAATTCTGATTCCGGAGATCCCATTTAAGTTTGCTAGCATCATGTCCAAGATCCACGAGCGTGCGGAGAAGGGACGAAAATTCAGCATCCTTGCGGTCTCGGAAGGCGCAAAGCCTCAAGGCGGCGAACAAGTCTTCTCACGAAGAGGGGATGAGATCTATGTACCGCGCCTGGGTGGAATCGGCCAGGTCGTTGGAGAATATATCGAAAAACAAGGCTTCGAATCACGCGTGACCGTTTTAGGGCACATCCAACGCGGCGGAACCCCCACCTCGTTTGACCGCTCGCTGGCCACCCGCTACGGTGCGGCAGCTGTCCGCTTGGCCGCAAAAGACGGCTTCGACCGCATGGTCGCATTACAATGCGGAAAAATCACAGACATTTCACTCGAAGAAGCGACCGCAATATCCAAACGTGTAAAACTGGATGACGACGCAGTGATCACCGCCCGCAATATTGGTATTTCATTTGGTGATGAATAAAAAGAAGGTTGAGGAAATTCCTCAACCTTCGACTTTTAAACCTGCAAACCTGTTAACTATTTCTCAAACACGAACTGACCGTTCTTGTAGAACAACTCGCCATCCACAAGGATCTCTGAATCGGTGCGCATATCGCAGATCATGTCCCAGTGAATCGCACTCTTATTCTTTGAACCAGTTTCCGGGTAGCCCGCTCCGAGTGCCATGTGGAAGGAACCGCCGATCTTTTCGTCGAATAAAATGTTGCCGGTAAACTGTTGAATGTCGAAATTCGTACCAATAGCAAATTCGCCCAACGTGCGGGATCCCGCATCAATATCCAATGTCTTGAGCAGGAAATCCTGATTCTTATCGGCCTTGGCAGTGGATACACGGCCATTCGAAAAAGTCAGTTCTGCACCTTCCACACTTGCACCGCCATAATTGGCAGGATATGTGAACTTCACCCAGCCATTCACTGAGTCTTCCACGGGGCCGGTGTAAATTTCGCCATCGGGCATATTGAATGTGCCAAAGGAATTCAGGAAGGT
Organism: Candidatus Villigracilis affinis; assembly: GCA_016718275.1. Taxonomy (GTDB): domain Bacteria; phylum Chloroflexota; class Anaerolineae; order Anaerolineales; family Villigracilaceae; genus Villigracilis; species Villigracilis affinis. The sequence goes on along the minus strand of JADKEA010000021.1, from coordinate 58,039 downwards.
GCGACCCTTTACGGAAAGGGTAAGGTCTACATTGGGTCCGCGCAAGATTACCTGACTCTTGCCCTTCATATAATCCACGGCAGATTGTTGCTTGCCTTCCACGCTCTTCCAAAACGAGACGGGATCATCTTCATTGGCATGCACCGCGCCAAACACGAAGTCTTCGTATTCCTTCAAGCTCATATTGGCATCTTGAGCATAACCGTCGGTTGGGTAGAGAGTCGTCACCCACTTAAACGAACCATCTGCGCCGCGGCGAAACTGCGCTTCAGTGATCACCGAGGTAGCCTTGCCGCGCCGTTGAAGTATGGCTGGGTCAAGGTTTGTGGTGCCTCTTGTATTTGTAGCCGAATGAATACGAATGCGCCCCTCGAATTGTTCGTAAGCCAGTTTATAAAATGTCGGCACAAAATCGAGCTGCGTATCCTTGGCATAGGTCAAATACAGTTCATCCTGGCTAAATGGCATCATGCCCGGAAGCGCCATCATCAAATGCGGATGACCACCTTTTTCCAGGATCTGAATATAAAGCTCCCGCAGCAGGGGTTCCGCCGCTGTGGTACCTTCAAGCAGAATGCGGTCACCGGGCACAACGCGTGCCGAATGTTCCACCAAGACTTTAGCAAATTTTGAAACACGTGAATCAGCCACTGAATTGCTCCTAAAATGGAATGGCAAAATTATATCACCTTCATTATTAGCTATACGGCATCGAAGACCGGTTACCGCCGTAATCTTGAAAATGTAACTTTTGTCACATGAAATTTCCAGAAAAATAGATATGATAGATAGGCATTGTTTTATTTGCAAGGAGAAAGCATGACTGTACTATCGACGAAATCTACAACAGCCTGGGCAGAAGTGGATGAACTGGGACGTCTCATTCTTCCGCCCGAAGTTGCCCGCCAATACGGGCTGAATCCTGGCTCGAGGGTCCGCCTCGACGAAGGCACCAACTTTGTACGCATGCATCGGCCGATCACGCACCTCACAAAGATATATATCGAACCGACGGTTGCTTGCAATCTCGATTGCATCACCTGTTTCCGCAACGCGTGGGATCAACCCATGGGCCGCATGACCGAAGAGACTTTTGAAAGTATCCTCAACGGTTTGAAAAAAATGGACCCGATCCCCAGCGTATATTTCGGCGGTATTGGCGAGCCTCTCTTTCACCAGAAAACCATCGAATGGATTCGGCGCGTCAAGGAACTCGGTGTAAAAGTTGAGCTCATTACCAATGGAACCATTCTCACCGAGAAAAAATCCCGCGAGTTGATCGACGCGGGGCTTGATGTACTTTGGGTCTCGCTGGATGGTGCGACTCCGGAATCATACGGCGATGTCCGTCTCGGCGCGGAACTGCCCACAGTCATCAGCAATCTTGAACGGTTCATGAAAATGCGCAAAGGCGGACATTATCCCACGCCTGAGATCGGCATTGCTTTTGTGGCAATGAAGCGCAACATTGCCGACCTTCCGCAGGTGATCAAGATCGGCAAGTCACTGCGCGCAAAATATTTCTCGGTCAGCAATCTTCAGCCTGCTACAGCAGACATGCAAGCCGACCGTCTTTACAATCGCACCGTGCGTGATATCGCCTATTTACAAGCCCCGCACCTGCCGACTCTCAGCCTGCCCAAGATGGATTTCGATGAAAATACCCGCGACACACTTTTTGAAGTTTTCAACAGCGGATTAAATATCAGTTATGCGGGCAACAATTGGGGCGGCGCAAACGATGTTTGCAACTTTGTCGAGAATGGCACCATGTCCATTGCGTGGACGGGGGATGTCAGCCCGTGCTGGCCGCTGATGCACACACACATGAGCTATCTGCACAACAAACCGCGGCTTTCAAAAAAGCACATCATTGGGAATGTAAACCAGCGCTCCCTTTCTGACCTGTGGCTTGATCCCGATTATCTGGCATATCGCGAACGCCTGCACAATTTCTCCTTTGCACCCTGCACCTTCTGCGGCGGATGCGAACTCTCAGAGACCAACGAAGAGGATTGTCTGGGCAACGACATTGCTCCAGTCTGCGGCGGTTGTCTGTGGGCGCAAGGCGTTATCCAATGCCCATAAAGTAATCAGCATATTTAGAAGCTCGGATCTAACCATCCGAGCTTTTTTGTTTTAATTTGTGAAGCGGGAGCGACCTTTCAAGGTTTACGAGGCTGCTTTGTTCTCGCAGGGTGGTTTGTCCCTGCGTTTTGCGTAAGGTGAGTTGATGAAATATCTTCTAAAGAGTGACCTTAACGGTAAAATATATGTGCCAAAGGATTTCTTTAGAGGATTGGAGGTGTAGAAAATGGAAGAAACAATCATGAAAGTTAATTTTTATGCTACGTTACGCCCGATCGTGGGACAGAAGACGGTGGAATTGAAACTCCCGCCAGACACGACTGCCATTCAACTGGTGCTGATGTTCGTGAAGGATTATCCGTCCATGCGCAAGGAGTTGCTGGATGCGAATGAAAACTTCCTGCCGCACATGAAGTTTTTCATCAACGGTCGTGAGGCAGTGTACCTTCCCGATAAATTCGATACGATCATCCAGCCGGACGACAAGGTGGATATCTTCCCGCCAGTGGGCGGCGGCTAAAATCCCATGCGGACCATTGTCCATGAGATGCGCGGTATTCCTTATTATTTGCTCAAGGAATATTTGCAGGAACTTGGCGGTACGCTTCATGGCGAGGATCTGATCCAAGGGGATGGCTGGAGCGTGAAGATCGAGAAGATGGAGCCGTTTCGTCTCTTTTCGCTTTCGGTGGGACAATCCCGTTTGACGATGGAGTTGGAGGAACGGGTTGCAGACGATTTTCTGGAGCGGTTCACGAAGAAGACATTAAGGGCAGGAGGGTAAGTGCAAGGATGAATGATGAAGGATGAATTTTCAGTGGGGGAATATCTGAGGAAGCAGAATCAGGTTACAGATTAAGAGAGAAGCGAGCGAATCAAAAGGCGACGTGTCCAAATGGACGCGTCGCCTTTTATCTTATTACTTATTACTCGTCACTTACCTTACGCGATTTCCAATTCCTTCAACTTGGCTTCGCTGACGACACCGTTATCCCAACCGCGGGCGGTGTAATACTCACCGAGCATGTCGTCCAATTCGCAAACGTGGCCGACTGAGCCAGGTTGTGTGGAGGCTTCCTTGGTGAAGCGATCAGGAAGAATATCGGAGCCTGCGCCGAAACCAGCGAGGTTGTTGTAATGGCGTTCGAGGTTGTAGATGCGTTCGCCGGTCTTGAGGACATCGTCCGAGGTGAAGGGCACGCCGACCATGGCGGAGTATTGCTGGGCATATTCATCGGTGCCCATGGCAAAGGCGCTGAATTTGCAGAGGTCCATGCTGTCGGAGAAGGCGTGAATGTCCTGGAATACTTTCACGAGGCCGCCCTTGTCTTTCCAGGCCAACGGATCGACCTTGAGGGAGCCGAAGGGCATAACGCCCAATTCAGCGGCGGCAACGTAGGCGCGCAGGTGGCAGGCGCCGCGGTTGGATGTGGCATAGCCGAGGCCCATGCCTTTCATGCCGCGCGGATCGTAAGCGGGGATGCCCTGACCCTTGACGGTCATTGACAGTTCGGGGTGGCCGAAATGCTTGGCAGTGGCTTCTGCGCCATCAGCCATGACGTTGCCGAGGCCTTCGCGCTTGGCGATCATTTCAGCAGCTTTGGTCATGCCATCGGGGTCGCCCCAGGCAAGTTTTCCGTCGCCGTTGGTGTAGCCTTTTTCGCTGGCTTCCATCCAGATCGAAAGCGGGTGGCCGATTTCGATGGCGTCAAAGCCGAAATCGTTGGAGAGATCGATCATCTTGGCGACGAGGCGGGCATCGTTGTTGCCGCAGTTCGCGCCGACTGACCATGCCGGTTCGTATTCCACCGATTCCATGCGCAGACCTTTGTATGGGCCGTCTTTGACTTCCACTTCCTTCTTGCATGCCACAGGGCAGGCGTGACAGGTGGGGTTGTCAACGAGCAGGTTGGCGTTGATGTATTCACCGCTGATCTTTTCGGCGTTTTCGCCGTAGGATGTGAGAGAGCTGTTCTTGGTGGGCAAAGCGCCAATGCTGTTGGTGATGTTCATCAAAACGTTGGTGCCGTAGACCGAAAGGCCGCCTTTGCGCGGGCTGGTGATGTTCTCTTCAGCCATGATGTTCTTGAGAGCACGGTCGTGAGCGGGTTTCCATTCATCGCGGTTCGCGGCTTTGACGATCTTCTTCTCAGATTTGATGACAATAGCCTTGAGGTTCTTGGAACCGCCAACTGCGCCAGTACCGCCGCGGCCAGAGGCGCGGTCGTCTTCGTTCATCCAACACGCAAATTTGACGAGGTTCTCGCCTGCGGTGCCGATCGTGATTACGGTTAGGTCTTTCTCGCCGTATTTTTCTTTGAAATGTTTAATGGTGTCATGAACGTTCTTTCCCCAAACTTCGGAGGCGTCCAACAATTCCAGTTGATCATCATGGATGTAAGCGTAGGTCGGTTTTGCGGCTTTGCCTTTGAAGACCAAGCCGTCGAAGCCAGCCCAGCGCAGACGGGCGGCAGACCAGCCACCATGGTGAGAGTCAGTTACGGTTCCAGTGAGAGGCGATTTGGTTACGACCGCCATGCGGCCGCTCATGTTGGCTTCAGAGCCAGTGAGCGGGCCGTTCATAAAACATAAAATATTATCGGGGGAGAGGGCATCAACCTTGGGGCCGTTATCAAAAACAAACTTTACGCCGAGGCCGCGACCGCCGATATATTTTCGGGCATCATCCTCAGGAACAGGCTTGAATTCTACTTTGCCTGCTGTGAGGTCCACCCAACCGATCCGATTTGCATAACCGCCAAGTTCCATGATGTTTCTCCTTTTTGCAAACGAAAATAAACAGCTAGAGCTGTTTTTCTAAAGTCTAGAATAGCATTTCCATAATTTCGAATCAATAATTAAGTTTTTACTTAATTGAAGAAGTGACATATGTCATATTGTGCTTGCACTTCATAGAGATGCAGCACACCTCTGATTTGCGATATACTTTCTTTTATATGAAACAACTTCTTCAAAACATACGCGACGGAAAAACAATCATCGAAAATATCCCCATCCCCACCCCGCGTGAGGGACAGGCTCTTGTCAAAGTTTCAGCAAGCCTTGTTTCGGCGGGCACGGAACGCATGGTCGTTGAATTTGCCGAAAAAAGTTATCTCGGCAAAGCGCGTTCCCGCCCCGACCTCGTCAAGCAGACCCTTGATAAAGCCAAACGCGAAGGCATCATGCCAACCGTGAGTGCCGTCTTCAACCGTCTCGATCAACCGATGGCGCTTGGCTATTCCACCGCGGGCACCATCGTTGCGCTTGGCAAGAACATGCAAGGCTTCAAGGTCGGTCAACGTGTGGCTTGTGCGGGCGGCGGTTATGCCACGCACGCCGAATACAATGTTGTGCCGCGCAACCTGCTCACTCCCCTCCCCAAAAATGTGGATTTTGAATCCGCGGCCTTCACCACCCTCGGCGCAATTTCTTTGCACGGTTTCCGTCTCGCAGAACCTCAGCTTGGCGAGAATGTTGCTGTGATCGGTTTAGGTCTTTTGGGATTATTGACGATTCAACTGGCGGCTGCGGCAGGATGCAACGTCCTCGGCATTGACATTGACCCGAAGCGCATCAAGCTCGCCTCTTCTCTTAACGTTGAATCGGTTCTTCGCCCCCAGGCAGAATCCGCCGCTGCGGCATTCACCGCCAACCGCGGCTTTGACAGTATCATCATCTGCGCAGACACTCCATCCAATGACCCCGTTGAACTGGCAGGCGTCATCGCCCGTGACCGTGCCAAGGTTGTCGCCACTGGCGCCGTGGGACTCAACTTCCCGCGCAAGGTGTACTACGAAAAAGAGATCTCCTTCATCAACTCCCGCTCCTACGGCCCAGGCCGCTACGACTCGAATTACGAAGAGAATGGGGTGGATTATCCAATCGGCTATGTAAGATGGACAGAAGGGCGTAATTTTCAGGCCGTGGTTGATTTGATGGGCAGTGGAAAGTTGAAAGTGACTCCGCTGATCAGTCACCGCTTCGATATTGAAGACGGGGTGCAGGCGTATGAGGTAATTACTGGGAAGAAGAAAGAGCCGTTCCTTGGGGTTCTCCTTACTTACCCTGAAAGAAAGACGAAAGAAGAAAGAAACGTTAAGTTTCCTTCCGTTGTTCACCGTCCATCGTCCATTGTCAAGCTGGGTGTTCTCGGTGCGGGACTCTATGCCAATGCCACTCTCCTTCCAGTCATTAAAAACAACAAAGACTTTGAGCTAATTGGCATCGCCTCATCTGGCGGACTCCACGCTCAGCATTCAGGCAAGAAATTCGGTTTCCAATACGCCACTTCGTCAGAAGATGAAATCATCAACGATAAAAGCATAAATACAATCGCCATTCTCACCAGACATGATTCTCATAGCGACCTTGTTATCAAAGCCATCAAAGCTGGCAAGAATGTATTTGTTGAAAAACCGTTAGCCATCACCCCGAAACAACTGGAGCAGGTCACCAAAACATTATCCACCCACCACTCACTACTCACTGTAGGTTTCAACAGGAGATTCTCCCCACTAATCCAAAATCTGAAATCGTCAATCGTAAATCGAAATGAGCCTCTCCATGCTCATTACCGAGTCAACGCAGGCTATCTTCCATCCAACCATTGGACTCAAGACCCAATTCTCGGCGGCGGACGAATCATCGGCGAAGCCTGTCACTTTATTGACTTGATCACTTTCCTCGTTGGCGCAGCACCTGTCAGCGTGAGCGCACATGCACTACCCAATGGAGGCAAATATCGCGAGGACAATGTCTCGATGACCTTCACCTTCCCCGATGGTTCAATCGGCGTAGTGGACTATCTTGCCAACGGCGACAAGTCCATGCCCAAGGAGCGGCTCGAAGTCTTCTGCGAAGGCATGGTGGCGGTGCTGGATGATTACGTCTCGTTGACGACTGTGAAGGATGGGAAGAAAACTGTCCAAAGCGGCGCACAGGACAAAGGCTGGAGGGCGGAAATGTCTGCTTTCGCCAGAGCAATTCAAGGTGAGGGCGAAGCGCCGATTCCGTATGAGCATCTCATTGGTGTGACCAAGTCCACATTTGCGGCGGTGGAGTCGATCCGTTCGGGAAATACCATCAAAATATAAGACATGGACTATTTGATCGAATTGCGGAAGTACGTGGGACATCGTCCGCTTCTGATGGTGGGAGCGACCGTCTTTGTGTTCGATGAGCACAATTGCCTGCTTCTATTGAAGCGAAGGGACAACGAATGCTGGGGGCCGCCTGGCGGCGCTGTTGAGCCAGGTGAAGTTGTGGAGGAAGCGGCCAAACGCGAAACGTTGGAAGAAACAGGGCTTGCGCTTGAGAATTTATCTTTGTACGGCGTTTTCTCTGGTGCGGACCAGTTCTATCGCTACCCAAACGGGGACGAAGTCCACAACGTGACCATCACCTACATTTCCCGCATCCAGGGCGGACAAGTCCGCATCAGCCCCGAGCATACTGATTGGAAATATTTCCCGCTGGGGGAAATCCCCTCCGAGATCAGCCCGCCGATTATTCCGATTTTGAAAAAGATACTCGCGGACCTTCAAGATAAGTCGTAAAATACAACTACAAAATCCCTTTCGGGGAAACCTTATGACAAACCGCCCTCTCCGCGTTTTCCTCTGCCACTCCAGCAATGACAAACCCGCCGTCCGCGAGTTGTATCAAAAACTCCGCGCCGAGCCGTGGATTCAACCCTGGCTGGACGAAGAAGAACTCTACCCAGGGCAGGATTGGAACATGGAGATCGAAAAAGCCGTTGAAGCCGCCGACGCGATCATTGTTTGCCTTTCCAAAAATTCAATTAACAAAGAAGGCTATATTCAACGCGAATTAAGAATTGTATTGGACTTTGCCGATTACAAACCCGAAGGTACTTTATACATCATCCCCGTGCGGTTGGAGGAATGCGAACCACCGCGCCGATTGCGCGCATGGCAGTATGCGGATTATTTTGAAGGACAGAGGGAACGTGCATTTGAAAGATTGTTAGTCAGTTTGAAAAACGCGTCTTGGCTTGAAAAATGAAGAGGCTTATCTATGACCAAAAAGGAATCCTGATGCTAAAAGAGATAAAAAGGAACCACTAAGAAGGGCTGGTAGCCAAAACAACCAAACCTGAAATGGAATTTGTTCAAAATGATTTTTATAAAAATGATAAATCCCTTAAACAAGCCACTCCTACAGGATTTCCGCAAATTCACTTGTGAATCTGCGCGTCAGGATTTTGATGGGAGTATGTCCAAAACCTCTACACACTGAATTTGTGCTCGTTTGTAATTGTCAATCACCTGTGCACAAAAAATTAACCACTGGGCATTCTTGGAAAGAATTTGATTATCAAAAATAACTTGGAATGGGGTAGAAAGTTCGGAACAATGGCTATGTATGGTTGAATAATCTGTGGTTGAAATCAGCCTTGCGTTTGCTTAGAAATGCTGGTAATGTGTGAATACGAATGGGCAGCTAGCTTCTTTAAAGCTATCCTATGATGCGCGAACATCAGAAGAAGAAATTAGAAGAAAGTTTCAACTAATATCCTAAGGATGATATCTGCTCCCAATATCAATAAACTGTAACCTTCAAACCTTCCAACTGGAGCCCCCATGCAACTCAAAGGAATATACGCCCCCATCGTCACCCCCTTCAACGCGGACGAAAGCATCAACTACCCCGTCCTTGAACAACTGATCGAATACCTGATCGCCAACAAGATCGCAGGGCTTGTCCCAGGCGGCACCACGGGCGAAGTCTACGCCTTCACCGAAGCCGAACGGCTGGACATTTTCAAATTCACCAAAGAGAAAGTCAACGGGCGGGTCACGCTCATTGCAGGCACCAACTCTGGCGCCACGCGCGACGTGGTCCGCTACTCGCAGATCGCCGAGGGCATGGGCTACGACGCGCTCATGGTCGCCGTCCCGCCGTATTCACGTCCCAACCAGCGCGAACTGCTCGCGCATTACGAAGCCGTCGCCAAAGCCGTCAAAATTCCCATCGTGCTTTACAACTTCCCCTGGCGCGCGGGCACCGAAGTCAGCTACGAAGTGATGGACGGTCTGACCAAATACGATCACATCATCGGCATCAAAGAAGCCAGCGGCGACATGTCCCGCGTTTATGAAATGCATCTGCGCTACGGCGACCGCTATCAAATGATCTGCGGCTCCGACGATCAAGCGCTCGACTACTTCCTTTGGGGCACCACCTCATGGATCGGCGGCGCCGCCTCCTGCGCTCCGCTCGAACATCACAACGTCCTCGAAGCCGCGCTCGCCAACGACTTCGTCACCGCCCGCAAACACATGGACAAGCTCCTCCCGCTCCTCCGCAACATGGAAAGCGGCGGTTACACCCAAAAGGTCAAAGTCGGCTGCGAACTGCGCGGCATCCCTGTTGGAAATCCACGCCAGCCGCTGCTGCCATTGTCCGCTGAAGACCGTCTCGAATTTGAGCGTATTTTCAAAACCATTTAACCACTGAGACACGGAGACACTGAGATTTTTAAACTCCGTGCCTTAGTGTCTCCGTGGTTAGCTCTTTTGGATGTCTACCCAATGAAAAGAATCCCATTTTTGGACTCACACACGGGCGGAGAGCCTACCCGCCTCATCACCTCGCTTCCCTTCGACCTTGGAACTGGTTCCGTTGCTGACAAATTATCCACGCTGAAAACGCATCACGACGACCTGCGCCGCACCGTCCTGCTCGAACCCCGCGGCTCGGACGTGCTCGTCGGCGCATACCTCGTCCCGCCCGCCGACCCGACCTGTCAATTCGGAGTCATCTACTTCAACAACGTCGGCTACCTCGGCATGTGCGGACATGGCACGATTGGCCTTATTGCATCTCTCGCCTATTTGGGAAAAGTCCAACCTGGCGTGATTCGGGTGGAGACTCCTGTTGGGGTTGTGGAAGCAACTCTGCACAAGAATGAAGCGGGTGAATATCCCAATAAAGTCTCTGTCCAAAACATCCCCGCCTATCGCCACTTGACTCACGTCCCTGTCACCGTCGATGGCAAAACCATCCACGGCGACGTGGCGTGGGGCGGCAACTGGTTCTTCCTCTGCCACGACCACGGACTTGAAGTCAACATGCAAAACCTCGAAGCGCTGACCGAATTCTCGTGGCGCGTCCGCGAGCAATTCACCGCCAACGGAATCACTGGCGCAAACGGCGCGGAGATTGACCACGTCGAGTTATTCGCGTCAACGGATGAAGCCGACAGCAAAAGTTTTGTCCTCTGCCCAGGCAAAGCCTATGACCGCTCTCCCTGCGGAACAGGCACCAGTGCCAAACTCGCTTGTTTATATGGAGATGGAAAATTACAAGAGGGACAAATCTGGAAACAACAAAGCGTCGTTGGCAGTATCTTCGAGGGGAGTATCCAGATTCAGGATAACCGAATCATCCCAACGATTACGGGCGAAGCGTGGGTCATGTCCGAAGGCACGATTTTGGTGGATGAACGCGATCCGTTTGGAAGCGGAATCTAACTTGCAATCTTCAACCTGAAACCTAAAACTGGAATCCCCATGACCCACACCTCCTTCGCCACCACCACCCGCGGATTGAATCGCGACCTGCCGCCCATGCGTTTGTACGAAAAAGCCAAGAAGCTCGGCATTTGGAATCCATCCGATATTGATTTTTCAAAAGACAAAGCGGATTGGGTCAAGTTCACCGATGAAGAAAAGGATTTGTGCCTTTTGCTGCTCTCGATGTTTGTGGCTGGCGAAGAAGCCGTGACCCTCGACCTGCTGCCGCTGATCCAGGCCGTTGCGCAGGAAGGCCGCATCGAAGAGGAAATGTATCTCACCACCTTCCTCTTTGAAGAAGCCAAGCACACCGATTTCTTTAGAAGGTTCATGGATGAAGTCGCCGAAGCAGGCACGGACTTGACTCGTTATCACAGCGACAACTACCGCCAGTTATTCTACGAAGCATTGCCTTCTGCATTGAACGCCCTGCGCATCGATGCATCTCCCGCGAATCAGATCGCCGCCTCTGTCACCTACAACATGGTCGTCGAAGGCGTCCTCGCAGAGACGGGCTATCACGCCTTCTTCACCATGCTCGAACGCAATGACCTGCTCCCCGGCCTGCGCAAGGGAATTTCCCTGCTCAAACAGGATGAGTCGCGTCACATTGCGTATGGCGTGTATCTGCTCTCGCGCCTCATCGCCGCCCATCCGCAGGAATGGGACAATCTCCAAACGCAAATGAATACCCTGCTCCCCTCCGCCATCGGCGTGATCGGCGATGCCTTCGCCCGCTATCAAATCGTCCCGTTTGGTCTGGTGGAAGAGGACTTCATCAACTACGCCATGTCACAATTCGGCAAACGCTTCGAACGCCTCGAAAAAGCCCGCGGCGCAAGCCTGGATGAGATCAATCGCGTGGCACGTGAAGCGGAAGAAATATAACTGGGATATACCTGCATTTCAACATATATGAAATAGACTTTATCGGAAATTAAATCGGGACGCTGATTCACGCAGAAAACGCAGATTTTTCTTTTTTCGAATCAGACAGAATAATCAGGCCCGCATTACTTGTCCATTTCTGATGAATAAATTACGGATTGGTTGCGCCCTGCTTTCTTTGCTACGTATAAGGCTTTATCTGCAAGCCGGACCAGTTTTTCCAAACCATTTTTTTCGTTTGGCAGTGTTTCGGCTATACCAATGCTAATCGTTACGTTCTTGCGTTCCTCTTTGTGACCGAGAAAAGAAGATGCAATATGCTTGCGGATATCTTCAGCAACCGCAAAAGCATCTTTTGATGTAGTATTGGGAAGCACAACAACAAATTCTTCGCCGCCGTAGCGGGATAAAACATCAGTTTCACGCAGACGTTTTTTGGCAATCTGCACCACATGTTTCAGCATTTCATCCCCCAATTGATGCCCGAAGGTATCGTTAAATTTTTTGAATTTATCGATATCGAACAAGATGATCGAAAGCGGGTGAAGATATCGATTCGCCATGGCGATTTCGTAGGTGGCAATTTCAAAAAAATGACGATAGTTTTTTGCGCCTGTTAATCCATCCGTACGCGCCAAATGATGTTCGCGGTCAAGGGCCTGTTCGAGCTCGCGGTTTTTTTCTTCAATGATCTGATACATCTGAGTAAGTTTTTCTTCGGCACGTTTGCGTTCGGTAATATCGGCCGTCACAACAACGGCCTTCTCGTGTTGAAAAGGAAGCGGGGCGGCGCTCACAGTAGTCCAGATTGTATTGCCATCTTCAGTTATTACACGCATCTCAATGTCGAAGATCGATCGTTGTTCCTGTATGGCTCTTATGGTGGGAAATTCTTCGAGGGCAAAGGGTGTGTTATCGCCGTGGAGATACTGGCGGTTTCTATACGACGCGGCGAGCAAACCTTCTTTGGAGATGCTGAGAATTTTTTCAAGCCTGGAGTTCATATCCACAATAACTCTGTTTTCGTCAATGATTGAAACTCCAACAGGTAGAATCTCGAAAAGCCTTCTCCATTTCTCCTCATTTGCACGCAAGGTTGCTTCCGCCTGTTTCCTGTCAGTGACCACCCTCAGTATGACCATAATTTCTTTTGGAGTTCCATCCGGGTTACTATTTATTATGATCTCACGGCTTTCAACCCACTCCCACTGTCCATTCTTATTTTGTATGCGGTATTCCATGCCTTCGTTTCTTTTTCCACCAAGAAGTCTTTGCCAATAATCGGAGACAGCCGCTACATCTTCCGGGTGAATGTATTTTAGTAAGGAACCTTGCGCCATTAATTCATCGCGGTCGTAACCAAGAAAGGTGTTCCGGTTAAAGTATGTGACTTGCCTCTGTTCCAAATCCAGCGTGTAAATTGCATCGGGAAGATTATCCGTCAGATGGCGAAAGAGATTACGGTTTTCCTTTAATTTGGTCTCGGCCTGCTCTTGTTTCGTCATATCGCGGATAATGGTGACGGTTAATTTCCCTCCGTCATAATCTGTAAATAAATTACTTGTCACCTCAATGGGGAATTTCGTTCCATCCCTGCATATCCCGGTTAACTCGCCGCGAAATCTGCCAGTCCTTTCTCTTTCTCTCAAAGCTTCCATCAAGCGTGGATCGCTGACGTCCAGCAATCCGCTGCGCCCAAGCATAAGAATTTCATCTTCGGTCCTGTCAAACATCTGGCAGGCCGCAGGGTTTGCAGTCAGAATACTACCATCCGGAGCGGTGAGTAGAATGGCATCCATACTGTTTTCGTAAAGTTGGCGAAAACGAGCATTTCCCTCTTCATTCACTTTTTCCGCAAGTTTAGCGCCTGTAATATTTTCGTGCAAAACAATTACGTAGGTTTCCCCTTTGTATTCAAAGTGTTTTGCACGGACGGTAAACCAGCGCGCCTCAGTGGGGGAATTGCATGGATATTCCAACAGGAATTCATTTTCCTCTCCCCGAAAGACGGCATGGATCCCTCGTAATGTCTTCTCAACAGTATCATCGTGCTCGCTCTGCAGCGCCTGTTCGCAAACAGCCAGATAATTCACGCCAACGTAAAACTTGCTGTCGGAGCAGTCGTTCTCCCGTGCAAACTGCTTCCATGATTCGTTTACATCAATAATCTCCCCCTGTGAATTGAGGATTGCGATATGAGCTGGGAGGGAATCCAGCAGTTCATCTGCAATGCGCTTTTTCACAAGGTGTCGCATAAGCGCCTCCAGAAACGTTATGGGGTCTATGGCTTATAATAATACAAAACCAAGAATATATCACCTATTTAAAGATAACCGATGGGTGAACGCCAGGGATATATTTTCCTATTCCATTTGGCATGTGTTGTCAGGTTAGAATCTGTTCTTGAAACAGAAACAAATCCCAGTCAAAAAGAAGCGAAATCCATTCAGTGACCAAACGCATTTTCATCTCTGCCGACCACGGCATGGCAATCATCTATTTCCTGCAAAGCGACGTCGTCTCGACCCTGCTCGCGCAGCGTGCGGGCGTTGAGGTCGTCGTCCTCACCGATGACGACACCAAAGAAAAGATCGCATCGCGTTTCACTCGTCCCGGCCTCACCTTCGAAGGGCTGCGCCTCAAACAAGCCAACGACTACGCAAAAAAAGTTCAACCAAGAATGCAATGGCTGCTCGGCTACCTGCGCCGTGTGGGCGGCTCGCGCCGCATCAACACCGAAGCCATGGACAGCCACATTTGGGAGGTCTGGGGCGAGAACGGCTGGAAATTCCGTTTGGGGATTTGGATTCCCTCCGCGTTGATGATTCTCCTCCTGCGGAATTTTTCCTTCGCCCGCAAACTTTTGGTGAAGCTGCAAAACCGCTTCACGCCTACCCCGGGCCTGTACACTGACCTCTTTGACAAATACCAACCTGACATGGTCATCGCCTCCACCCCAGGCTGGCGCATGGATCGTTATCTCCTGCGCGAATCTGCCCGCCGCGGCATCCCGAACATGACCGTCATCGTCGGCTGGGACAATTCATCCAGTTACAACGTCAGCGGCGCAGATGTGCAGTGGGCCACCTGTTGGTCTGAGTTGCAAAAAGAGGAACTTGTCAAAGGTTCAGATTGGAACCCCGAGCATGTCCACATCGGCGGCATCCCTTCGTATGACGGATACTTCCGCAAGTCATGGCTCATGCCGCGCGACGAATATTTCAAACTGCACGGGCTTGACCCGAAGCGCAAGTTGATTTCTTACGCCAGCAGCTTTGTCCATTTCGCGCCGAACTTCCCGAACATCGAAGCGCTGGCAAAACTGGTTTCATCCGATGCGCTGGCAGAGCCTTCGCAATTGTTGATCCGCTTGCATCCGAGTCACTTTCAAGACAAGCCGAAAATTTTTGCAGACGAGCGCGCACAGGTCTTTGAATTGGAGAAGAAATATCCCAACGTGCATGTTGTTCAGCCGGTTGCATTAGGCGGCTCGCTCGGTTATTACGGCGGCGAAGACATGGACGAGAAATCTTCGATGATGGCGTATTCCGATGTAGTGGTGACGGTTTATTCCACGATGCTGGTCGAGACCGCTGTCCACGATACGCCGATGATCGCCGCGACCATAGACACCCCCGGTGGATGGAACAAGCCAAAGAAATTCTCGCTCTCGCTGAAAGAGATCGGCGACTGGCCCACGCATCAACGCTTCCGCTGGGCTAAAGCGGGACGTGTTGCGGAAAACGAGGATCAACTTCGGGACGCGTTAAATCTCTATTTAACAGATTCAACTGTCGACGCAGCCCAGAGGCGGAAATTCGTCGAAGATGAGATCACATTTACAGATGCGACATCTGGAAAGCGGACAGCGGAATTTATCTTACAGGTCTTGAAAAAACAGCCTGTCGAGTAGACCTCTTTTTCATGGTAAAAATGGGGGCTGGAGAAACAAATGAACAAGAAACAACTGACCATCCTTTCCATCCTCGTCATCTTCACTCTATCGGCCTGCGGTGGCGCTTCCGAGCCCACCCTCACCGCAGCGGACGTGGAGGGCACGGCCGTAGCCAATGCATGGATCGCGCTCACCCAGACACAAGCTGCGCTCCCCACACAAACACCCTCGCCTATTCCCACCGAAACCTTCACGCCCTTACCCACCATGACGGCGCCTGCGCTCATCCTGCCCACGCTGGCCCCGCCTACACTGGCTGTGGCCACCAATCCAGCGGACGATCCCTGCAACCTGCCGCCGCCCGCTGAACCAAAGGGACTCACGGTCAAGGTCAAGTTCGTCAATAAATCAGGCGGACAAGCCGCCCTGTCGTTTGGCATGAACTTCCCGAACAAGATCGGCGAATGCGGCACCTACGGCTATACACTCGGCCCGTTCGACGAACCGACCGTCACCGTGCTGGCGGGCTGTTATTGGGGCTACGCCTGGATCACCGGCGACAAGCCTTCTGTGGCCAAGACAGGCGATGCCATTCTGTGCGTCGATGACCCCAACGAGGTGCGCGCCATCTGGATCACCTCTGAAAATATCGGCTTCCATTAGCCTCAAACGGACTCCAACGTCGGGGACGTTGGAGTTTTTTACTTTATCAACCATGAAACCAAAAACCATGTCCCTCTTTTATTTTTCGATCACTCTGGCCATCTGCTCCAGCGCACTTTATCACTTTGTCGCCAAAAGCACACCTTCCGGTGTGAATTTCACCGTTTCGCTTTTGGTGACCTACGCCATCGCCTTTATCGTTACGCTGTTCACCTTCTTTTTCTTCCCCGCAAAAAACGGGATCGCCGCCGAGTTGAAGCAACTCAACTGGGCCAGCATTGGGCTGGCTGTCGCCATCGTCGGCATCGAGTTCGGATTCCTGCTCACCTACCGCGCAGGCTGGAATCTCGGCATTGCCGCCGTGCTGGTCAATGTGGTGGCATCGCTCATCCTTGTCCCTGTGGCGATCTTTGTTTTCAAGGATGAAATCTCATGGGTGAACATTCTCGGCATTTTGATTTGTTTAGCTGGGCTGGTCATGCTAAACTGGAAGAGATGAACAAAACAATTATCGTCATTCTTCCTCTGCTTCTACTGGTCGCGATTCTTACATCCTGCGTGCCAACGTCTGCCCCCATCTACTTACCCACCTTTATCCCCACCCTTGCATCCACTGCCGCTTCGAGCGTCGAAATCAAACTTCCCGTCGTACAAACAGTGGAATCTTATTACAAACAGATCAACGACGCCCAATCCCCCAACGACCTCATCAAACTGTGGGACATGCTCTCCAGCGAAGAGCAATGCAACCCAAGATATGGTGGATGCGACCTTAGCTACTTCCAAACCTGGTGGTGGAAGTGGAAAGTGATTTACAAAATATACGAGTGCGGAACCAATACTGTCATGGCAGAAGAAAGCCGCTACCCGCGGGAAGCTGACCCAGCCACGGCCACTCTCAAAGTGAGCTTTATCAGGTTCCAATTGCTTCAAGGGGACGAAAAGATTTTCATCACAAAGGGACAAGCCGTTCCACAATTGGATGCAGGCTGCGTTCTGGCAATTGACAGCGCCGCCAGCCCGTAAAGAAATCCGTTTCCGTCCGTAAATCCGCAACAGAGTCCGTTTATTAAATCCGTTACAATAGGCGGGCTGTGTCAGAAATGAAAGTTTCCTTTTTCTCCTCCCGTTTCGCTCAAATTGCCGCACTCGTTCTGCTTTTGGGTCTTGGGCTTGGAATCCGCCTCTACGACCTCACCGACCTCCCGCTCGATTTTCATCCCACGCGCCAACTACTCTCCGCGCTCAAGGCGCGCGGCATGTATTATCAAACGCTCAGCGATATTCCCACGGAACAAAAAAGCTTCGCCGTGCAGCAATGGAAGATCCGCGCGGCAATCGAACCTGAGATCGTCGAGCGCCTCGTCGCATTCACATATCAATTCACAGGCGAGCAGATTTGGGTTGCAAAAATTTACTCCTCGGCATTTTGGGTCATCGGCGGAATCTTTTTATTTTTGCTGGCGCGTCAACTCACCTCTGTTGACGGCGCTCTCGTTGCCACAGCCTTTTATCTTTTCACGCCCTACGCCGTCGCTGCCAGCCGCAGTTTTCAACCCGATCCATTGATGGTGATGCTCATCATCATATTTTGGTGGGCGGTTTATAAGTGGAGCGACGACCCAACTTCCTATCGATGGGCGATCCTCGCAGGTCTCTTCGGCGGATTCGCCATTTACGTAAAATTCGTCGCGGCATTTTTTGTCATCGGCGGCGGGTTGGGATCCATTCTCAGACGAGAGTCTCTTTTTGAAACGGCACGCAGGCCGCAGGTCTATGTCATGACCGTTTTGGGCATCCTGCCAGGCGCGGCTTACGTCATCTACGGTGTGTGGATCGCGGGCTATCTCGGTCAGCAATTCGGCGGCCGCTTCATCCCAGCGCTTTTTCTGAGTCCATCCTATTATCTCGGCTGGGTCGGAATGCTCAACATCGTCATCGGTGGAATTGCCTTGATGTTGGGATGGCTCGGTTTATTTTTTGTGGATGAAAAAAAACGCCGCTTCTTTCTTGGACTTTGGGGCGGGTACGCCCTCTTCGGCATGTACTTCAACTATCACATTTCCTCGCACGACTATTACAGCTTGCCGTTGATTCCCATTGTGGCCTTGTCACTCGCGCCTTTAGCAGAATGGTTCTTCACTCAACTCACAGCATTGACGCCAACACGCCTTGCCCGTTTTTCTGCTTTCGGCCTTTTGTTTTTCGGAATTTTCGCCTCCTTATGGAATATCCGCGCCGAAATGAAAGCGACCGACTACCGCCCCGAAGCACAAATGTGGGCAGAGATCGGCAAGACCCTCGGAGATAAAAACATCGCAGGCCTCACACAAGATTACGGCTCGCGCCTCGCCTACTGGGGCTGGACGAGCATCACCACATGGCCCACCTACGGCGACCTCGTTTATCACGATGACCTGCGCGGCGCTCAACTCGAATTCGACGGGTTATTTGAAGACATCGCCCTCAAAAAGGAACTCTTTCTGGTAACCGATTTTGACGAATTAAAACGCCAGCCATTGCTCAAGGAAAAACTATCAGGTTATCCCATCTTTGCCGAAGGCGATGGTTACATCATCTTCGATCTCACATCTACAGGCTTACAATAAATGACCCAAACAAAAAAAACATCCTTTGACTTTCTCACCATCGCCACGGGGTTGGGTGCGGCCTTCTCGGCTTTTGCGCTCGGAGTATATGCCTACCTCGGCATTTTCTCCCGCCACCTCGCCGACGATTATTGCAGTGTGGATTTTATCCGCACCAATTTCTTCAGCGCACTGCTAAACAACTACATTTTCGTATCAGACCGTTACACCAACTTTATGCTCATCGCATTGAGCGAATATATTTCACCGCGCACCGTTACGATCCTGCCCGCCTTATTTATCGCCCTCTGGCTGACAGGCATCGCGTGGATGTTATCTGAAGCCAGCCGCTTCAGCAAAAATGGCTGGTCGAAACTCACCATCGCCGCGCTCACCTTTTTGGTGGTGTTCTTTGCCTTGCTGCAAGCGCCCAACCGTTTTCAAATTTTGTACTGGCGGTCCGCCATGTCCACGCATTTTGCACCGCTGGTCTTCATGCCGTTTCTCGCGGCTTTCATTTTGAAGGTCATCACCGAATCCGAAGCAAAATCTGCCTCCTTTTGGAAATACGTTCTCGGCTTTTTCATCGCCTTCATCATCGGCGGATTCTCCGAACCGACTGTTGCGGTGATGATCACCCTGCTGGCCCTCGCCTTCGCCGCCACCTGGAAATGGATGTCACCTTCCACCCGCAGCACCGCCCTGAAAATGATCGGCTGGTCGCTGGCTGGCGCGGTGCTGGCATTGCTGATCATGGGGCTGGCTCCCGCCAATTATTACCGTGTCAGCCTCGGCAAGGAACCGCCAACGATCTTCTTCCTTGTTATCCGTTCTTTTCAATACGGACTCAACTTCATTGATAATTCCTTCAGAACGCTGCCCCTGCCGACCCTTTTCACAGTGGCGATGCCGTTCTTCATGTTCTACAACATGTACGCCTCCCCCACTTCCACCTTGACCGAATCCCAGCGCAAACTCGCCCGCACCATGTTAATGGTCATTCCCGTGCTTTCTTATCTGCTCATCGTCGCCAGCTTTGCCCCCAGCGTATATGGACAGTCCTTCCCCGTGGAGCGCGCCCGATTTGCAGGTCAGGTCAGTTTGGTGGCTGGATTGATGATCGAAGGTGCACTGCTCGGAAGTCTGCTCGCACAGTGGCGGCCTGCTGCCCTTGAAAAGCTGCCGCTCAAATTGGCATCTGCTGTTTTACTTGCGGTGGCGGCGTTTTATCCTTTGCGCGCTGGCTGGCTGGCACTCAACGACATCCCAGATTACCGCACCCGCGCCGAAGCCTGGGATACGCGTGTGATCCAGATCAATGACCTCATCGCACAAGGCGAAACCGATTTGCTGATCGTCCAACTTGATGGCGTGGAAGGCGTCAAGGAAATGGAGATCACCGAGAAACATTGGGTCAATCGCTGTGCCGCGAAGTATTACGAGGTCAACTCCATCCGCACCGCGCCGCCAAAATGAACATGAAACAGCCGATCCTCGTCACAGGGGCACACCGCAGTGGAACCACCTGGGTTGGCCGCATGTTGGCGGCGAATCCACAAACCGCTTATATCAGTGAGCCGCTCAACGTACTGCATCGCCGCGGCGTGTATCGCGCCGATGTTCAACACTGGTATCAATACATCACCGCCGAAAACGAAGGCGCATACCTACCTGCCTTCCATGAACTATTGAATTACCGTTATCACCTTTTCGCAGAGATTGGCTCGATCCGCTCGCAAAAGGATTTCCTGCGCATGGGCCGCGACCTTTCCATTTTTATGAAAGGCAAATTGCAAAATCAGCGCGCCCTGCTCAAGGACCCGTTCGCGGTTTTCTCTGCGCCGTGGTTCGCAAAAACATTGAATTGCCAGATCGTCATCACCGTACGTCACCCCGCTGGGTTTGCCAGCAGCCTCAAACGCCTCAACTGGCCCTTCGATTTCCGCGACCTGCTCAACCAGCCGATGCTGATGCGCGACCATCTCGAACAGGATCGTGCCGAAATGGAATCGATTCCAGCGGATGACATCATCGGTCAATCGTCCCTGCTTTGGCGGATGATCTACCGCGCGGTTCACTCTACCCGTGACCTGCTCCCCGAAATCAAAATTGTCCGCCACGAAGACCTTTCACTTGACCCCGTGGCAGGGTATAAATCCCTATACGAGTCTCTCGGCCTGACCTTTGACGAAAAAGTGCGCGACACCATCCTCAATTCCAGCAGTTCCGAAAACCCGACCGAACTCTCGAAGAAAAGAGTCCACTCAGTGAAATTGGACAGCCGCGCCAACATGGACAACTGGAAAAAACGCCTGACCGCCGAAGAGATTCTCCGAATCCGCAAGATGACCGAAAGCGTCTCTCACCTCTTTTACTCCGACGTCGAATGGTAACCATTTTCTAATCCCTGATTTCTAATGTCAAACCTCCCACTCGTTTCCATCATCACGCCTTCCTTCAATCAGGCGCAATTTCTCGAAGCCACGATCCAATCGGTGCTTGGGCAGGAGTATCCACGCATTGAGTACATCATCGTGGATGGCGGCTCCAAAGACGGCAGCGTGGACGTGATTCAAAAGTATGCGGGTAGAATCGCCTGGTGGGTCAGCGAGCAGGACAAGGGTCAGACCGATGCGATCAACAAGGGCTTCAACCGTGCCACAGGCGACATCCTCGCATGGATCAATTCGGACGACACCTATCATCCGCAGGCAGTTGCACAGGCTGTAAAATATCTTATGGAAAATCCAGAGATGGGGCTGGTGTACGCCGACTGTAATTACATTGATGAAGCTGGGAACGTAATCGGAAAATTTCCCGCCGCGCAAACAGATTATCGCCGCTTACGCGAAGGCTACGTCCATATTCCGCAGCAGACGATGTTCTTCCGCGCAAAATACTGGAAGGAGCTCGGCCCGCTCGACCCATCTTTTTATTTTGCAATGGATTATGATCTTTGGACGCGCATTGCGAAACATGCGCCATTCAAATATATCGCAGGGCAAACGTGGGCGAATTTCCGCATCCACAATCTCGGCAAGACCACCTCTGCTGATGACCGCTGCTGGCCCGAAATGATTCGCGTGCATTACCGCGATGGCGGCAGTTTTCTCTCCATCATTGTGGCGAAACATTATTTGAGAAAAATAATTGGTCCACTTTGGAAATGGCGAATTAAGAAGTAATCCTTCTATCCTTCGACTCCATTTCTCAAAGTTCACTCGTCACTCCGCTCAGAACGGAGAAACACAATATGAATCATCTTCTCACCTCCCCCTCTCTTGAAGACTTCATCCGCCTGCTTAAGGCATGGCGCTTTTGGATGTTTGGCGCGCTCGTTGGCGCGATCATCGGTGCTGTGGTTTATTATGCGGCTCCGCCGCCATTTCGCGCGCAGGCCACTGTCAATGTGGATTTCAATTTGGAGCAAGCCTGGCCGAAGGAAACGGATCGTCAGCAGTTTTATTATCTCGAACGCGAGTCGCGCAAATTGGAAGAGATCGCCTGGTCTGATGAAGTGCTGGGACGGCTATCATCTGAATTCGGCATTCCCTTAGAAGAACTGCGCAGGGGCAAACTGCAACTCAGTCAACCTGCTGAAGCAGGCTGGCATTTCTACGCCGATGACGATGATTCACAATTCGCCGCATCGTTGGTCACAACCTGGGCGGAGGCTTTCGTTGCCGAAACCGAAGCGGATGTGGCCTCAGGCACGATCAACGAATTCGTCCGCCTCGAAGCGACTCAGTCTGAAAGTATTGCCAAAGAGAGAAGCATTCCATTAAGTAGTTATCTATTGGCAGGTTCTATCGGTTTTCTCATGCTGGCTATATTTGCATTACTTTTCATCAAGCCCAAAAATAAATGAAGACCTCCGTGTTCTCTGCGACCTCAGTGGTAAACAACCCTCACAAAATCTCCCGCATCCTTTGGGGTGCGGCGTTGCTGACTTTGCCTGTAACCAGTTTCCGCTGGTTTCCATTTTTGGGTGAAGGCACATTGGTTCGTCCGCTGGCGATGTATCCGCTGGCGGTGTTGATTCCGCTGATGCTGATTCTGGCGTGGCGCGGAAAAACAAAGCTCAACTGGTCAGGCGCGTTGATTCCGCTTGGGGTGCTGGTCCTGTTCATGGTGGCAGCGACCAGCTTCGGGGCGTTGATCGATCCGATCCCATTGCGCGGGCAAACCTATTCAGGCAGAGCCATCCGCGCGCTCGCAACTCTCTTCATCGGCATCGCCTTCTTCATCGCCGCCCTATGGATGAACAAAGACGAAGATGATTTCCGTTTCACGGTCAAATGGCTATTTGCGGGATTGTGCCTCGATCTTGCATGGAGCGGTTTGCAGGCAGTCACGTTTTACACGGGCCTGCTCGAAAAAGAAATGGTGACGCACTGGCAGCGCGCATTTTCAATGCGTGAACTCGTACGCACGAATCGAATCTCTGGCCTTGCATATGAACCCGCCTGGCTTGCGGGACAATTCGCGACGACCTTCATCCCATTTTTATTTGCCGCCGTGCTGACGAATTTCCGCATCACACGACTGAAATGGCTGGAACCTGTTCTAATGGCGTTGTCTTTACTGGTGGTTTTGGCAACCTACTCACGCGGCGGATTGCTCACCACCATTGCCGCGGCTGGGTTGACATTTTTATTCGTGGGCCGCGATGTCACCCGCTCGGTGTGGAATTGGTTCATTAGCGGTTTTCGCGGACGCGTTTTGGAAATGGCATTTCGAATCGGAATCATCGTCGCGATCATTGGCGCATTCGCAGGCACGTTCCTGTTCCTCAGCCAGAAAAATTTCTTCCGCCGTTTATGGGAAACGGACGCGCAAAGCTTGAGCGAATACATTGTGGATATTAACGCGGGCGCGCGCGGTGCATACTCCGCTGGGGCATTATCTGCTTTCGAGCAATATCCCTGGGCGGGCGTAGGCCTCGGAGCAAGTGGTTTCTACATTTACCCGAACCTGCCCGATTGGTCGCTCACCACCGTGCCTGAGATCGCCAAACAACTCAGCCCTGAAAACAGGCTGTATCCCAACCCAAAAAATCTATACGTGCGCCTGCTGGCTGAAACGGGTTTGATCGGCTTCTTTTTGTTCGCAGCATTTCAGTTTTACATACTTGGCGATATACTCAGCCTTCTGCGCCGCAGGGAAAGCTGGGCTCGATTTGCAGCAGTGGCGGGAATATTTGCATGGTTTGCAATCACATTTTATAATTTCACACAAGATTCGCTCACAACGCCGAACCTCTGGATCATTCCAGGCATACTGGTAGGGCTTGCGGCAACCTCTGGAGACTCTTTAACAGATTCTGGGCAGGGCGTTGCACTCCAAAATAAGGAAATTAAATGATCGTACTATCCGTCGGAATGCCGCGCGCTGGGTCGGGCTGGCACTACAATCTAATTCACGATCTCATGAAAACCACAGGCTGTGCCGATGCGCGCGATATCCGCGAACGGTATCGGCTGCAAAATGTCCTCACCGAGGTCAACTGCAATATCGGTGTGCTTTCAGCCAGAAGGCTTGGACTGGTGATGATTCCCGCGCTGGTCAATACTTTCGTCATCAAGGCACACTCCGCGCCGACGAATGCCTCGCGTCTGCTCTCGACCCTGGGCAGGCTGCGCATCACATACATTTATCGTGATCCGCGCGACGCCATGCTCTCGGCCTTCGATTTCGGTCAGCGTGCGCTCACCAAAGGCCGCCCCAATGCATTCTCGCACCTGTCCGATTTTGACAAGAGCATGGATTTCATGATGGAATATGTCCACATTTGGGAAAAATGGATCAAAGAGAAGAATGTCCTCACCGCGCGCTACGAAGACCTGTTGACGAATTATGATGTTGAATCTGCCAAATTGGTCGAATATCTCAAATTAAACGGGAGCAGGCCTGAGGTCCGCAAGGTGATCGAGCAATATCGTCCAAGTACTGCGGAAGGGCAGCAGGGTCTGCATTTCTACAAGGGCAAAATCGGGCGTTTTCGCGAAGCCTACAATGACGAACAAAAATCGCTCTTAAAAGAGAAGCTTGGCCCATATTTAACTCAAATGGGCTACAATACTTAACAAGGTGTAATCTAGCTGTAAGTCACCCTGGTTGTCGTACCGGATATTTTTCGTTATCATAGGGAAGTTATGTTACGAAGATTTGATTCGCCCTACATGGCAGACTGGTTTGCCATATCTTTGAGATGGATCATTCTGGTCGGCTTTGTCGTTTCACTTGGACTCGGGGACAAACTTGAAATTGCAGTTTCGTGGCCGCTGGGGTTATTGATCGCCTGGAATCTTTTCATGACCGCGCTGGCAGGAATGAACATACGCGTGGCCTACCACCGCCTTTTCAGTACACTTGTTGATATTACCCTGGCTGGATTATTCTATTGGGCCCAAGGCGGTCTGCGCGGACCTGCGGTCTGGGCTGGCATCCTTCCGATCCTGACGGGTTCGATATTTTTTGAATTACTGGGGGCGGTGATTGCCTCCGTATTGTTCTCAGTGCTTATGATCTACATGGGCGTACAAGCCGAGGACAGCCTGCCGCTCGCCATCGCTTTTTCTGCATCCCTGATCGCATTAAGTCTGGTGTTCGGTTTTCTCGGCAAGCGTATGATCATCCATATGAGAAAGAATCGCGAACTGTGGCTGGATTCTGAAGAGAGAAAAAGCGCCCTGCAAGCCGAACGCATGCGCGCCATTTATGAATTGACGGCCGCATTATCCTCCACTTTAAGTTACAAACGTGTGCTTGAATCTGCACTTAACCTGAGCGCTTCCGCATTAAATCCCGACCCTGAACAACTGCATAGTGATCCCCTCGTTGGTGTGGTGATGCTGTTCAACGGCGGCAAATTGCGGATCGGGTCGGCGCGGCGCTTCACTACTGCCGATATGCGTGTCACCTTTGATGCCGCGGAAGGCATCCTCAAAAAAACAATCGACGAAGGCGAGCCGCTCTGGTTCAAAGACATCGGCTATGACCCCGAACTCGGCCGCGTGATTGCGCTCCGCAATTGTACCAGCGGATATTGTTTCCCCCTTGCGCAGCGGATTCAATGTGTACGGTGTGCTGTTATTCGCCCATCCTGACTCGGAGTATTTCACAATGGAGCGCCGCAACCTGCTCGATATCATTGGCCGTCAAGCCGTGATCGCGATCCAGAATGCGCGTTTGTATCAGGACCTTGTCGAGGAAAAAGAACGCATGGTGGAGATCCACGAAGAAGCGCGCAAGAAGCTGGCGCGCGATCTGCACGATGGGCCCACCCAATCTGTCGCGGCCATTGCCATGCGCCTCAACATCATGCGGCGCATGCTGGCAAAGGATGTCAATTCCGCCGCCGATGAAGTGGTCAAACTGGAAGAGCTGGCGCATCGCACCACCAAGGAAATCCGCCACATGCTCTTCACCCTGCGCCCGCTGATTCTTGAATCGCAAGGCCTCGTTGCAGCGATCCAGGCCATGTCAGATAAAATGCAGGAAACCTATGCCCAAAAAGTGACACATAATATCGATGAAAGAGTGACCACTCAATTGGAAATGGGCAAGCAGGGCGTGATCTTCTATATCATTGAAGAGGCCGTCAACAACGCCCGCAAACACGCGGCGGCTGAAACCATCGCTGTCAGCTTAACTCAAATGGATGCGGGTATTGCTCTGTTGGAGATCGCAGATAATGGCATGGGCTTCGACGTAAAATCCATAACCGAGGCATACGACAAACGAGCCAACAGCAGCCTCGGCATGGTAAATTTGCGTGAGCGTGCAGAACTTGTAAACGGATTATTCCAACTCGATTCCACACTGGGGAAGGGCACCAAAGTACAGGTCTACATTCCCCTCACCGAGGAAGCTGCAGACCGCCTGCATCACATGCGTTCAAAATAAAATATGCCTACCGCAGCAAATCTATATTACTTTGCCCACGAGGCAGAAGAAGATACTCCTACAAAACGCCCGCCCATAATCCTCATTCATGGAGCGGGCGGTAATCATTTATCGTGGCCGCCGCAGGTTCGCCGCATGGTGGATGAAAAGGTGTATTCGCTCGACCTGCCCGGGCACGGAAAATCCGAGGGGAACGGCAGACAATCCATCGATGATTATGTTGATGATGTGCTTGCATTCATGCAGGCATTGAAACTTCGCACTGCTGTCTTTGTGGGCGTTTCCATGGGCAGCGCCATCGCGCTCGCGATCGCTGCAAAATATCCGCGAAAAGTACGCGGACTGGGTCTGCTGGGCAGCGGCTCGAAAATGCGCGTGGCCTCCCTCATTTTGGAAACAGTAGGAAGCCCCAATACATTCGAATCCGCGGTCGAATTGATCAATGAAAGCTGTTTTAGTGCAGATGCCCCGCAAAACTTGAAAGACCTCTCAAAACGTCAAATGCTCGATGTGCGCCCGCCCGTGCTGCTCGGCGATTTTCTTGCCTGCAATGAATTTGACGTAACCAGCCAGTTGAAAAAGATCCGCGTCCCCACCCTAATCATTTGCGGTGTGGAAGACAGGATGATGCCCGTAAAATATTCCGAGCTGCTGCAGGAAAACATGCCCAACGCCACGCTTCACATTGTGGAAAACGCAGGGCATCTCGTCATGGCTGAGCAGCCCGATATCGTGGCAGATCTGCTAAAAAAATTCGTCGATTCAATACCCATCCGCACTAGGAAGACGAAAAAAGACCGCGTCGAACTTAACGTTGAAGTTGATCCTGCCCAAGAGGCGGAATCAACACTTCAAGCAGATTCTACCAATGCACCAGAGACGAACAGCACCGAACAGAGATCGGTCAGTTAAAAAAATATTTCTCTCAAAATAGGCATTGCATTCATCACCGCCCTGGCCCGATGGCTGAGGCGGTTCTTTTCTTCCATTTCCAACTCAGACATGGTCTTACCCAGTTCAGGCATGAAGAAAATGGGATCATAGCCAAAGCCGCCTGTGCCACGTTCCTCGGGGATGATCTCGCCGTAGCAATCGCCATCGGCGATTTTCACATCTCCACCTGGAACCGCGATGGCAATCGTGGCATGGAAGTGCGCTGTCCACGGGCGCGATTTGTCTTTTAGATTTTCAACCATGTACGCACGGCGATCTGCATCGTCTGCGCCGGGCTTGGGATGATAGCGCGCGGAATACAAACCTGGTGCGCCGTCGAGCGCATCCACTTCAAGACCCGAGTCATCGGCGAGGGAGATCAGTCCGCTGGCTTGGGCGAAAGCGATGGCTTTCTTCGAGGCGTTCTCAATGTAGGTCGCGCCATCTTCCTCCACATCGAGATTCAGGTTGATATCGGCAGGAGTGACAAGTTCAACATCCAATTCTTTGAGAAGTTCCTGAAGCTCTTTTACTTTGCCTTTATTATTTGTGGCGATAAGAAGTTTTTTCATTTCATTTTCCAGAGTGCGGACTTCAATCCGCATTTATTTTTTGGACAGCCCATTTCGCATGTTCGCGGATCATGGGTTCTTCGTCTTGAGCGGCTTGTTCCAAAACAGGAAGATCATTTTCATTGCCGTTGTTTCCAACAGCAACAGCCAGGTTGCGGAGATAACCACGTCGCTTGGCACGCTTTATAGGACTCTTCTTGAAGCGCTGATTAAATTCAACGGATGTCAGAAGCAGGTCAGAGGTCAAGACAGGAAGCGGGATTTTCGATTCGAAAGCGGGATCTGCCGGGGGTGAGAATCGATTCCATGGGCAGGCTTGTTGACAGGCGTCACATCCGAAAATCCAATCCTGCATAAGCGGGCGCAGTTCTTCGGGAATGTCGTCTTTGAGTTCGATGGTGAGGTAGGAGATGCAGCGGCGCGCGTCGAGGGTGCGATTGGGGAGGATGCATTGCGTGGGGCAGGCTTCGAGGCAGCGTGTGCAGGTGCCGCAGTGATCGGTGATGAGGGCGTCGTCGGGTTCGAGTTCGATGCCGAGCAGGATTTCAGCGAGAAAAAATGCGGAGCCCATCTTCGGGTTGATGAGCATGGAGTTTTTGCCGATCCAGCCGAGGCCTGCGCGTTGGGCAAGTTCGCGTTCGAGAATGGGACCTGTATCGGTGTAATAACGATTGGGGACGGGATGACCGATTTGCTCTTCAATGAATTCCACGATCTGTTGCAGGCGCGGCGGAATGATGTCGTGATAATCGTCGCCGAGGGCGTAGGAGGAAATGCGAAGGGTTGAAGGTTGAAGGTTGAAGGTTACAGGTTGGTATGGCAAGGCGAGGACGAGAATGGATTGGCACTCGGGGAGAATTTGTTTGGGGTCGGCGCGGCGGATGCGATTGCGTTCTTCGGCGAGGTAGTTCATTGTGCCGTGTTTGCCCGCATTGATCCATTCTTCGAAAATACCGTAAGATGCAGGTGACTCGCAAGAAGTAACGCCAGCCAGGATGAATCCCAGCTGGCGCGATTTGTCTTTAATGGCTTGCTTGAGGTCGGACAAGTTGATTCGGGAAAAGGTGCGTCGCACCTTACTTTATTTGATAATCCAAATCGAGTAGATTTTGCTGATTTACCAGAAGATACTACCGTGACGCACCAAAAGATTTATTTAACAACGATCTTTACGAAGATGGCCTTGCCAAAGGTAACGCCCTTGGAGTTTGCCATTTGCCATGCGCTGGTGTATTCGCCGATCTGATCGGGGGCTTTGAAATTGACGGACACTTCCACTTCCTGACCCACTTCAACCAGGCCGATAGGAACGGGCACGCCGCTCATCTTATCGCCATAGGCATAAACGAGGCCATAGCCATCACCCCAGGCACAGATGCCTGTGTTCTTGATCTTCCAGGTTTTGACAAATTCCTGTCCTGGCGTCATGGCGGTGCCATCCAAAATGGTGACATCCACTGTGGCTGCGTCAAAGGAATAGTCATCGCAGGCTGGGCCCGCAGGAGTACCAAGCGCGATCTGGGTAGGGTCGGTTGAAAATGCGATGGTTGGAGTTTCAGTGGGTGGAGGTTCAGCGGTGAATGTCGCTGTGGGAGGCATCGGGGTGGGTGTGAACGCGGCGGCTGTAAGAGTGAACTCCGCAACTACTGTAAATGCCGCAGAGGTGCGAATGGCAAGCACATCGGGCGTCGGCACAACGGGAGTGGCAGGTGCACAAGCAGCCAGGATCAGCGTGGTAATTACTGCAAAAATGACAAATCTAACTTTCATGGTTCCTCTCTTGATTATCTGCCGACTATTTAATGACGTATTTAACCCATACCATGGAGCCGAAGTAATTACCTTCGTCATCTCTCATTTTCCAGGTACCGATATATTCACCAGGCGCGTTATTGGTGACCAGCTTCAAGACAAACGAAATGTTGGCGCCCGTTTTGACGTAATCTTCAGCTTTTTTGATGACAATATCGGAGCCTTTGAAACCCGGGGTGGAAAAATCGGGCAGGAAGGCAAAGGTGTATCCCTCGTCCCACACACAAGTACCGGTGTTCAAAAATTGAAAGACCTTTTCGAAAGCCTTTCCGCGCTGCAATACGTCACCGTCAAAAGGCTCACTCTCCTTGACCAAAATCCCGTCATTGCAGCCGTTCTTGGTTGTGATAGTTGCAAAAACGGATACAGTTGGCACAGGGGAGGCCAGAGGAGTGATCCCCAAAACAGGCTGCTGGGTGTTAAAGGGAATGGGAGTGGCACCACCACCGCCAACCGACGCAAACGTGGCAGGTGCCGAAAGTGTGTTTGTTGGCAGGAGGGTATTGGTCGGCAAAGGAGTCGGGGAACTTTGCGCCGCAACCTGGGTCAAAACAGTATTAAATGCCTGTGTCTGTACCGCGCCCAGATCCTGCGTGGGGACCGGAGTGGCTCCCAGATTACAGGAACTGAGGATCATGGCAAGCATGGAAAAGACCGCCAGCCAAAAAAATTTACGAACTCTCATTATAGGTACCTCCGAACATAGTTAACTCAAACTGCTGCCTGTATTCTCTGCTCTGGTCTTACCAGGTTTTCTTAACACAAAGCCGTCAATCCGCCAGTTTTTAATAGCGTCTATGCGCCCTCGCGTTAAATTTCCTGTGAATCTTGTTAGACAGCAACTCGATTAGTTAACTTTATTATAACGCACCTACGGCGTGGGCGTGCTGGTGGGCGTTGCGGTGGGTGTGGGGGTCGGTGTGAAGGTCAGCGTGGGCGCCGCTGTGGGTCCGGGCGTCCCCTGCCGCAGGATAAACGGATGCAGCCAGATCGCATAATCCTGATTCTGTCCGCCGTTGGCAGTGACCACGAGGATGAGCTTCACTGAATCACCAGCCAGTGAACTCAGGTCAAAATCAATGGGGTAAGAATTGCCCTCGTACACTTCGTTCCAGTGGAACAGATTTTTTACCGTCCCGTTTTTCTTGTAATCGAGGCGAAATACCACATCACATTTCTTCGCTTCGTATTGACAGCCCACAATCGTGCGGAAGTGGTCCCCTGCTTGAATCGTGAAGGCTGGGTACTCTCCACTGACCTCGCCATGCCTTACATCCTGCGGCACAGTGAGCAGGCTGGGGTTATTCTCGGTCACACCGTTTTCCATCACAAGGGAATCCAGCCTTAGAACATAACCGTTGGGGTCGCTCACCTTGCCTGGGGCACGGAAGAGCAACGTCTTCATTTCGCCAATCGGCCTCACAAAAATGTTCTACAAAACTATAAGCCATGTAGGAGGCTCCAGGCACTCTGATCTCAACCCAAAACGCCTTCTCCGCTTTATCGCCGATCCCAAAATTTACGCCATTCGTGTTGCGAAGTTTCCAATAGCCGAGATACTCCCCTTCTTCACTGGGAGCGGTCAGCTTTACAGTAATATCAATCGAAGCGCCAGGACTTACAGATCTTGCGAGCGTCGAAACGGCTGGGCCGCTCATTGGATAACCGCCAGCGAAAACAAGCGAGTAGGATGTCGTCCACGTGCAGGTGCCAACATTCTTAATGCGCCAGGTCTTCTCGAAAGTGGTGTTACGCGTTACGGGCGTACCATCCGGGTAGGTCATATCTTTGACGAATTCCGCCGCGTCACATATAGACGTTGGAACTGGTGGGTCATAAACGGGGCGATTCGTCGCTGTAGCAACAGGAAACCCAGTCGGAGGCGGACCCGGGCTATACGTTGGCAGGGGCAGGCCCGGGGTGGCTGTCGGCAAGATCACAACCGGTTGTGTAGGATCAGCTTCAAGGGTCAGAGCAGACGCGGTATACAGTTCATTCAAAGTGGCAAATGTATCAGGCGTCGCAGTGCTGTTTGCAAAATTACAGGCCAGTTGAACGGTCGTCAAAATTGCAACAAAGAGAAAAACAGGTGTTTTTTCGTGAACATGACTCTTCTCCGGAAGATGGGTTCCCAGTAACAAGGACGCCTGACAAATGCTTTTGGTTCCGTCTAGAAAAGAAGCCAGCTTGCGCTGGCTTCCATTTGCTCAAGAGGGAATTCGATGAAATTACGAACTTCCACACAAATAGGTGAATTCCGCATGTGGATATTCCTGCTGAACCGGATCCACGATCACGATGGCCATCCATTTTGTGCCCGGGGTACTTCCGAGATGGAGTTTCCATTCGCGGGATATGGTCAACGTGCCAGCAGCATCCATTTTCAATATTTTCGGATTGGAATTGTTGTTGTCGCTTTGCATCCAATAGTAGCTGAATTCGATCGGGCCGTTGCTGGTGAATGTGGCATACACAATGTGATTCACATTCGCAGGGCATCCCGTGGCGGGATCGCGTACAACATTGTATTCAACAGAGGTAATGGCAAACCCCGGGGGTGGCAGAGGATGAGACAACGATCTCCGTATAGAACGGCGCGCTGTACTCCCCCACACCAAACTCAACGCCATCCGGCGTTTGGAGCATCCATCTGGATGTGTAGGTTGCATCGGCTTGCGGGGCGATAAACAAAAGGGAGATGGGCACAATTTGCCCAGGATCCACCGCTTGGGGCAGGTTGTAAACATACGCACCGCCCAAGACATCGTCGCCGCGGAAGACGATCTTATAGCTGGTATCCCATGAACAGGGACTCGTGTTCTTGATCTCCCAGGTCTTGGTAAAAGCCTGACCAGGTTTGAAGATCGTTCCATCCGGAATGTTCTCGCTGATGAGGCTTGCCTGGGCGCATTCGGATACCGATGGGTTGCGGGTTCGCGTGGGAGAAGCGACCGGGGCAAGCGGTGTAAGGGTGGGCGCAAATAACAGGGGGGTCGATGTGAAAACAGGAAGTTCGGGAGTGGGAGTACCTTCGCTGATGTTAAGTGCAGCAACAGTCTGCGCCACAGCGGTCTGCATGCCACTGGTGTCTTGCGTGCTTTCCGGTGTTGCTCCGCTGCCACAGGCTGTTAGGAGTAAAGAGGAGACAGCAATTGAGGTGAATAGTATATATCTGATTTTTTTGAACATTTTTTTCCTTTCGCGCTGATAATTATACTGTTAAACAGAAGCGCCCGGTTTTTCCCAGGGCGCGTTCCATTTTATATCGAAACTCGTTACGGACAGGTAAACGTGGCGCGCCCAAATTGCTTTTGGTTCGGCAGATCGATGTAAACATCGACCCAGGCGCTGCTGCCCGGCTTATTAAAGGTCATGGGAATGCTTGGGCTGGTCTGCGTGCCCGCTGAATTGAAGCTCAGGGTGGCTGGATAAGGATCCGCAGACCCGTCGCTGAACACCCGATGCAGGGTGACTGTACCCGGTCCACTCGTTGTAACGCTGAATGTGTAATTGAAATTCGGGCATGAGCCAGTCACATTGAAGAGGACACTGGTGACGGTAAATACAAAGGGAGTGGAAGTGATGGTAGCCGTGGGTGTAATCGTGGCTGTGGCACTCGGCGATCCTGTAGTTGTATTCTGGACTTTAATATCCACATAGAAGGATTTACCTTGATATCCGCTGACGACAGGGACAAGGACATTTCCATTCGTCGTGATGCGCCAATAGCCTTTATAAGTGCCGGTCGTGGTCGGGGCAGTGAGATTGACTTCAAGATCAATTTCCTGACCGGGGCCGACGGTGCTGATCGGCTTGGAAGCAGGGCCGCCCATCGAGTCGCCGCTGTCAAAGACCAATGAAAAACCTGTCCAAGTGCATGAGCCGATGTTCTTGATGCGCCATTTTTTGACGAATGCCTGGCCAGGGGTCACTGCTGTGCCATCCGGGAAGGTCACATCTGTTATAAATTGAGCGACATTACAATTGGAGGTGGCCGTCGCTGCAGAAGTGCTGGTGATGATGGGCAAGGGAATCGGTGTAAGCGTAGCAGTCACAAGCGGGGGAGCTACAGTAAAAGTCGGTGTTCTGATAACAATTGCGGAAGTCGCGCTTAACAAAGCCTCAACAGTTTGTGCGGCAGAAGTACTTGCAATATCTTCAACATTGTTCGAGGGCAGGTTGCATGCGCTTAAAAACAAGGTGAAGATAATCAGCAGGTGAAATAAGCGGATTTTTTTCTTCATGATCTTCTCTCCTTTGAATTCGTGATATTGTACCGCAGTCAAGTTCCGGCATATTTATATCAATTCGGGTATGACGGCTTGAATATGTTCATTGTCTCAGCGGACCATTTGCTTTAACGCCCATTCGCATTTATTTGTTCCCAGAATAAAATTTAATTTGAGTATCTTTTCCAGTCAAAGATTACAACAAAACAGCGCAAAATCGAGTGATTTTGCGCTGTTGCATATGCGAATTAGTTTTATTGACCTTGAACCTGCAAAATGTTCACTTCACCATTCAATGGGTAATAGGCAATCAGGATCTTATTGTTGCCATGAGTAAAAAGGGCCACGGTACAGAGATACCCTTTCTGGGTTGTAACTTCCTCGGTCTTCTCAAGAACCCAGCCATTGTTTTTTGCCTGCTGGTCATAATAGGCTAGGACAGTTTCCCAGGTGGTTGTGGCAGGCACAGCAGTTATTAATTGAAGATCGCCGCTAATCCCCGATTGTTCGCGAAGAATGGCAACAAAGTAATTGACATCATCCTTCGGTTCAGATTCGCCCGGCATCGGAGGGAACATAAAACCATCCATCTCATCCGGGACGCCTGCATCGGCGGGATCTGCAGGGACATCCACCGCTGCGCCGGGATCGGCGGGCGCACCAGAATCAGCTGGAGCACCCGCATCGACAGGGGCGCCCGAATCCACCGGGCTTTCTGTGGCAGCAGCATTTCCGCCGCCGCAAGCTGATATGCTGACAGCCAGCATAACAACGATCAGTATATACATGTATTTCTTCATTTTTTATCTCCTTAATATTTGGAACATTACAAAACCGCTTCCCTGCCAGACCAGCCGAAAGGATCTTGATAAGTCAAATTGACATCCAAGCCTGTTCTCAGCCAGAAATACAGGGAAGTGATATTTTACAACAATATGGATTTATGCTTGTGCAGCTTCCACGTGGGCGCCAGCCATCCACAAGCCAAGTTGTTCGCGGGTGGCCTTCTTCGAATCCACCACAGCCACGATCTGGCCGCGATACATGACAGCGATGCGGTCAGAAAGCGCCATGACCTCGTCCAGTTCAGCGGAAATGAGCAGGACCGCCACACCACGATCACGCATCTTGATGATCTCGCTGTGGATGTATTCAATAGAACCGACGTCCAAACCACGGGTGGGCTGGTTCGCGATAACAAGCTTTACATTGTGGCGACTCAATTCACGTGCCACGATCACCTTTTGCTGGTTGCCGCCGGAGAGTTTCCCAGCATTCACGAACGGAGAAGGTGTACGAACATCGAATGCGCCGATCAGTTTGCGCGCGTTTTCATCAAGCGCCTTTTGTTGAATAACGCCGCGACTGCTAAAGGGCGGACGATAATAATCACAGAGGGCCATGTTGTCGGCGACACTATAGGACAGAACAAGTCCGTGGCGCTGGCGATCTTCCGGAATGTGGGCCAAGCCTGCCTCAGTCATGACCCGCGGCGATTTGCCGGTCAGGTCGATCCCATCCATGGTTACTTTTCCGCCGGTCGGGGCACGCAGGCCGGTTAAGGCTTCTGAAAGTTCGGTCTGGCCATTGCCTTGAACACCGGCAATTCCAAGTACTTCGCCGCCGCGTACTGTAAAGGAAACATTGTGAACCGTTTCCAAGTCGCGTTGGTCGCGCGCAGAAAGGCCTTCCACTTTAAGGATATCACCGCTGGCAGCGTGATCCTTCTTTTCAACGGTGAGGATCACCTGGCGACCTACCATCATATTAGCCAATTGTGCTTCGTTCGTCTCCGAAGGCTGAACCGTGTTGATCACACGACCTGCGCGCATGACTGTAATGCGATCTGCCACGGCGAGGACTTCCTTGAGTTTGTGGGTGATGAAAATAATGGATACACCACGTGCTGTCAGGTCACGCATAATACGGAAAAGATCTTCCGCTTCCTGCGGAGTGAGAACGGCGGTTGGTTCATCGAGAATAACGATCTCTGCATTGCGATAGAGCGTTTTGACGATTTCAACACGCTGTTGTAAACCAACAGGCAGGTCACCAACCAGTGCATTCGGGTCTACATCAAGACCATACTGTTTGGATATTTCGTTAATTTTTGCGGCAACCGTAACACGGTCCAGTGAGCCTCGTTTGGTTACTTCATCGCCAAGCATGACATTTTCCGCCACGGTAAAGACGGGGATGAGCATGAAGTGTTGATGCACCATGCCAATGCCAGCCGCGATGGAGTCATTGGGAGATTTGATCTCAATCGGCTTTCCGTTGACGAAAATCTCGCCTTTGTCCGGGAGATGCAAACCATAGATCAGATTCATCAATGTGCTTTTCCCAGCACCGTTCTCTCCTAATAGGGCGTGGATCTCACCTTTGCGCAGGTCAAAATTGACATTGTCACTGGCGAGCACACCAGGGAATTGCTTGGTAATATTTTTTGCTTCCAGGACGATATTTGCTTCTGTCATGTCCGCCTCCTATTTCTCGTAAGGAACACCATCGGCAGCAGGCGGCGTGGTCTTGCCGATAATGCCCGTCAGGATGAACATGGTGAGAATATACG
The DNA here is from genome assembly GCA_016718275.1 of Candidatus Villigracilis affinis. Lineage (GTDB taxonomy): Bacteria > Chloroflexota > Anaerolineae > Anaerolineales > Villigracilaceae > Villigracilis > Villigracilis affinis. The sequence continues at coordinate 21,351 of JADKEA010000021.1, read as the reverse complement.
GTGTAAGCCCAACAATATAGGATTCCTGCAGGAACGACCATTGTGGAGGAATGACATCGCGGAAGATCTGCATATTGATGAGAAGTGCCTGAGATGCACCGAAGACCAGCGAAGCCGCCCATGCCCCGATAGGAGTCCAGTTCCCGAAGATCATCGCTGCCAGTGAAATAAAACCGCGTCCATTTGTAAGCAGAGGCTCAAAAGACGGGACTGATTCGATCGTAAAGTACGCACCAGCCAACCCGGCGAACATGCCGCCGATCAGAACGTTTGCGTAGCGCATCTTGATGACATTGATGCCCACCGTATCAGCCGCTTTGGGGTGTTCACCCACCGCGCGGGTGCGCAATCCCCAACGCGTATTGAACAACACATAGTGAGAGAAGAACACCAGCAGAATGGCGCTGATGGCAATCGGCTTTTGATCGAACACACGATTGATCGCCGCCAGGTTTTCGAGGCAGGAAGCAGATGTTCCGCAAACGGAAGTAAAGATCTCCGTGAGCGGGACGTGAATGGTGGGTAAAACTCCCGGGGAGCTTGGCACACTGCCTTTAAATACGCTGGTTGCCCCGAAAAACAATTGACGATTCAAAAAGCCTGTTAAACCAGAAGCAATGCCATTAGCATGCCAGTGAGTATTGCGAACATCACGCCGAGCACAATGCTGATCGAAGGCGGAATCTTGAAAATATGATACATGTAAATGGCGCCCAACCAGCCGAAGAAAGCAGAGGTCAGCATCATACCTTCGATGCCGATATTAACCACCCCAGCCCGTTCGCAATAGACACCGGAAAGAGCGCCCAGAGCCAGCGGTGTGGCGACTGCAATGGTGGTGGCCAGCATACTGGTGATGATCAATACAGGAGGTTGTTTCACCTGTCCGATCATGACGACTGTGCCAAAAAGAACAACGATGATCAAGGCAATAAAGCCAAAACGTTTCCAGTCCATTTTTTCTCCTAGCCTCCCCAGCCCCGGGTGAGTACGACGCGTTCACCTTTGGATTTGATGCGATAGATATACCGCACGATCGCATCCGCTGCAACAAAAAGCAGAATGAACGCCTGGATCATGGAAATCAGGTCCACTGGCATTTGGGTGAGGAACTGCATGCGTGTCGCCCCATTGCGCATTGCCGCAAAAAGGAAGGCTGATAGTACAACCCCCAAAGGATGTGACTTTCCAAGCAGGGCAATGGCGATGGCATCATAGCCATACCCGATCGAAAAGCCAAGTTCATGACGGTAATTCAAGCCGGTCACTTCAATTGTGCCTGCAAGGCCAGCCAGCATACCGGAAAGCGCCATGGTAAGGATGATAATTCGCTTGACATTAATGCCGGCATATTTCGCAGCATCCGGGTTCAAGCCCACGGTGCGGATCTGAAAACCCACGGTCGTTTTATTAAGTAACCACCAAATCCCAAACGCAACCAGCAAAGCAAGAATGAATCCCCAGTGCACACGCAGCCCATCGAAGATCGGAGGGATTCGTGCACTATCCGCAATCAACGGTGTACGCGCGATCACGTTGGTTGGGCTTCTATCCTTCATCACGCCGTTCAATAAAAAGGATGTGGTATTGAGTGCAATGTAGTTCATCATGATGGTATTGATGACTTCATGCCCGCCCGTATACGCTTTTAACCATCCCACAATGGCTGCCCAAAGGCCGCCCATCAATACGCCAAAAAGGACCGCCAATGGAAGATGAATAATCGCAGGCAGATCGTAGCCAAGCCATTCAGGCAGGGCGTAACCGATCAATGACGAGGCAACTGCACCAACCGCCAGCTGACCTTCAGCGCCAATATTGAACAACCCGCCTTTGAAAGCCAGCGCAACAGCCAAGCCTGCAAAGATATATGGAGTCGCCCAAACAGCGGTTTCACTTAATGCCTTCGTTGAGCCAAATGAACCTTCGATTAACCCCCGGTAGGCTAATATGGGATTTCCGCCTACAAATGCGATAATCACGCCGCCAACAACTACCGCTGTCAGAATCGCCAAAAATGGGACCAGGCTGTTATCTGAAATCGTCTGCAATATTTGTTTTATCAGCGAATTTGATTGCTTTTCTTCTTGCATCCTTCGCTCCAGTGGAACTGTGAATTGTAGGACAATTATATCAAACAAGCCGCCTGGAAACCCCATACTGGTATTACAAAATCAAATAAAAAAGGGAAAGAGACTGACGCCTCTTTCCCTCTCTCTTACAACGTGAAAAACTTACGGCTTGACAGGAGCAACGTTGGTCTTGATGGAGCCGTCGAGCAGACCCTTGTTGATCTCTTCCATGGTGGCCTTGACTTCAGCGGGGACGCTGCTATCAAGATCGTGGAACGGAGCGTAACCAGCGGCGCCGAAGACGTTGCCATCAGCGATGGAACCATCTTTGGTGGCCTTGATCAGGTCGGCAACTCCGGGGGTGATGAGCTTCATCGCGGAGGAGAGCATGCGGGAAGCAGCTTCGGGCAGGGTCAGGTACTGGTCGGTGTCCACGCCGATGGCGTAGGCGCCAGCCTGGGCGGCGGCGGTAATGGCACCGTTACCGGTGAGACCACCACAACCGAAGACGGCATCAGCGCCCTGGTCCATCATGGACTTGGCAGTCTGAGCGCCCCATTCGGGATCGGTGAAGGTCTTGTCGAAGCCCACATCGCTGTGGTACACAACGAATACTTCGGTGGTGGTTCCGTTCATGCCATCAGCATAAGCGGCGCCCGGCTTTGTAGCCTTCACCAAAGCGCCAAACGGGAGGAACCACATCGGTACCGCAAACGGCGCCGATCTTGTGGCTCTCAGACATCATCGCGGCGAGGGCGCCAACGAGGAAGCCAGCGTTGTCTTCGGGGAAGTTCAAACCGGAAACGCCAGCGACGGTTTCAGCCTGGAACTGATCCACGCCGATGAAGCGGACGCTCGGGTAGGTCGCAGCGGCGGCAGCGGTTGCTTCACCGAGACCGAAACCAACGGTCACGATGACATCGTAACCAGCATCACCGAACTGGGCGATGTTCTTGGCGTAATCCTTGGCATCGGATGTCTCAATGAATTGAACAACATCAGCCACGCCATCAGCCTGGGACTTCTGAACGCCTTCCCAAGCGGACTGGTTGAAGGATTTGTCATTGATCTTGCCCACGTCGGTCACGAGACCCACGCAGAACACTTCTTCCTTCGAGCAGTCTTCAGCGGTCGGCGCACTTGCACCGCAGGCGGTGAGGACCATCGAAGCGACGATCATCAGAGCCATAACAAAGTAAAACTTTTTCATTTTTCTTCTCCTAAGAATAGGGTTTTAAAAAGTTTGCCTTTTGAGCAAAGCCTTTACGACTTTGCAAGTATAAATCTTTATATTTTATTGTGCAAGCCTGAACTATTACAGACATATTTCAAGCCAAATTATGGCTTTTGAGGTGACACATTCGTCTTAATTTCACCGTTCAAAAGCCCCAAAATCACAGAATCCATTTCGCGAGCCAAACTTTCGGGGAATTTCTGATTAAATGGCACATATCCAAACTGACCATTCGCCTGCTCCCAGACATTTCCGCCCCGCAGCAAGCGGATCATATTCTGGACCTCGGAAACTGGCCCTGCCATAGACAGAGGAAACAACCCCGTAGCCCGCTGCACCCTGATCCCGCTCCGCGCCAATGGCTTCAACCTGCTCATCCAACGCCGCGCGGAGTGTCCCCTCCCCCGTAACGCCGCCCGCTGCAAAAATCACATCCGCACCCTGCCGAATTAAAGCCAGCCCCGTTTCATATCCCCAATCATCGTCTATGAAAAGACTGTCGCGGCTGGCATCCTCACGATAAGTCACCAGCACCTTGATGTTCTCATCCACAGACAACACCCGGCGCGGAAACCTTCACAATACCGCCACATCGGATCGATCTCGCTTGTCTCGCAAGCCGCCCCGACAACCCGCATTTCAGAAAGACGGGCTGCCATCACCCCAGCCAAAAAGCCCATTTGGTCTTCTGCAAATGTAACAGAGACTAAATTCGGGTGAACTTCCTCTTGAGGCTGGGATATGCCCACGAAAACAGAATCAGGATACAGGTCCGCACTTCGAAGCGTTTCGTCATCCATGCCCGGGCCTGTCGTGAAGATCACATCAAATCCTCGTTCCGCAAAATAGGCGATGTTCTTTTCGTAATCACGCGCATCGACCGATTCGATGTACTCAACCTGATCGGCCAGCCCACCCGACTTGGATTCCTCCAACCCAGCCCAAGTTTCCTGATTCATACCGTGGTCGTTGATACCGCGCGTATCGGTGACCAATGCCGCGCAAAAGACTTCTTCACTAAAACAATCTTGCGATTGCATGCAGGCCGTGAGGGCCGTCAATGCAATCGCAAGAAGAAAAACTTTGAATTTCAAATTTTTATTCCTACTTTTCTAATTCGCTTGTGACGCTTCTCCGCGTTTGACGCCAAGCATCAGCCACAGTGCAACCATCATAAACAACGGCGAGATCAACATAATGATGTTGTAGTTTCCACCGGTCAATTCAATGGCCCAGCCGTTCACGTTCGGGCCGACGATCGCGGAGAAGGTGGAGAACAGGTAATACAAACCCGTGAAAGTGCCGATGCGCGCCGCATTGGTCAAATCCACGATCATGGGCAGGGAATTGATATTGATCAACGCCCAGGCCGCGCCGCCAAAGATCAGCAGGACGCCCGCCAACGTAAGCATGCGCGGACCACCTTCCACCAACGGAATACCAACCAAGGGCAGAGGCGCAATGCCCGTCAAAAGCGCCTTCGCGGGGGTCACGTAAAGCAGTACGAGCATGATGGTCAATGTGATCAAACCGATCGAGATCGTGGTTCGGCGTCCGATCTTGCCTGCGATAAACCCAGACGGGATGGCAAACAGCACGAAGAACAACGGCAGCACCGACAACAAGGTTGCGCCATCGCCTTCATGCAAGCCGAGATGATTCTTGGCATACAACGTGAAGAAGGTTTCCACAGCAGAAAAGCCGATGAACCAGAAAAAGATGGCAAAAAGAATGCGAAGTCCGCTTTTATCTTCATCATTGATCACTTCGCGCAGACTGGCAAACATACCGGGTTGCGCTTCCGTGGTTGAATATTCCTTCGGTTCTTCGATGAAGAGGTAAACGATCAAAGCGGAAAGCAAAACCAAGCCTGAACCGAGCCAAAACGGAAAATTGGGACTCATCTTATACAAAAGGCCGCCCGTTTGCAAAGCAACAATTGTGCCAATGCCGCCCATAAAATTGATGATGCCATTCGCCTGCGAGCGGAATTCAGAAGGTGTAATATCGGGCATCAACGCGATGACGGGCGTGCGCCAAAATGCCGCACTTAAAAGCAATGTACTCGTGCAAGCCACGAATAAGGGCAATATGGCTGGCAATGGGATCAACCCAAAGGCCACGGCTGTGATCGGCGCACCGATCAGCAAAAACGGAATACGGCGGCCCATGGGGGTGCGTAATCGGTCAGACCACGCGCCAACGGGCGGTTGAATAAACAAAGCTGCAATATTATCCAATGTCATGAAAAAACCCACCACGATGGGAGAGAGGCCGAATTTTTCCGAAAGAAAGATCGGGACGAAGGCGTTATACACTCCCCAGACCACACTTAAAACCAAAAAGCCAAAGCCGAGCAGAAAGGTCTTGCCGTAATTCAATCGTGATGACATCGTTTCCTCCATGCAATGGGTACAGGGTGAAAGTTACAGGTTGAAGGTTGCAGGCTTGAAAGTTGAAGGACTTGGGTGAGTAGTCGATATATCAACATTCCAACTTACGAACTTTCCAACCTGCCTTATGAACTTTTTAACTTTTCGATAAATTTTAGATCTTCTTTCGTTAATTCGGCCTTTTCAAGCATGTCCGGCCTTTTCTTGAAGGTCCGCTCCAAGGCTTGTTGCCGCCGCCATTTGTCTATTTTTGCGTGGTCACCGGAAAGCAGAATGTCGGGAGCCTTCCAGCCGCGAAACTCGGGCGGACGGGTGTAGTGTGGATATTCGAGCAGGCCCATGGCATGCGAGTCATCCTGCGCGCCAGTAGGGTCACCCAGCACATCGGGGAGTAATCGCGCAATGGCGTCAATGAGAATGAGCGCGGGAAGTTCCCCGCCTGTGAGCACAAAATCGCCGATGGAAATTTCATCGGTGACAAGATGTTCGCGGATGCGTTCGTCGATGCCTTCGTAGCGGCCACAGATCAGGGCAATGCGCGGGTGTGCGGAAAGTTCCTGCGCGATGGCCTGATTGAACACACGTCCCTGCGGGGTGAGTAAAATGATCGGGATGTTTGAATCAGGATTCGGCGGAGTCGGGTATCGCTTCAGTCCCGAACGGAATCAAGGGTTCTTCGAGGCTGTTGTTGAAAGGCGTGTTCAATCCAATGACAGTTTCAACCGCCTCGAAAACGGGGTCGGGTTTCATCACCATTCCGCCGCCGCCGCCGTAGGGGGTGTCGTCGGTCATGTGATGCTTGTCATGGGTATAATCGCGGATGTTATGCACACGCACATGGATCAATCCCCGTTCGCGGGCGCGTTTGATAATACTGGTGTCAAGATACGAGGGAAATACTTCGGGCAAAAGGGTGAAAACCTCAAATTGCATGAACGGATTTTAGCATAGAAAATTAGACAGGACATCTTTTTACCCAAATACGGGTTTTAGACTATCGAACCAATCGACCACACCACCAAACGCCAGGAGTTTTAAGTGAATAACTATATCGCCCTCATCATTACCTTTGCCGCCTCGCTTTTGTTTTTACGTTCCATGGATTTCATCGCCCATCGGGGCTGGATGGATGGAAAACTCAGCCGCAAGGTCATCCACATTGGCACGGGTCCCCTCTTCGTGTTGTGTTGGTTCCTTTTCAATGACGCACCCGAGGCCCGCTGGCTTGCGGCGTTGGTACCTTTCGCCGTGACGGCGCAATTTGCGTTGATCGGGCTAGGGGTATTGAAAGATGAAGCATCTGTGCAGGCCATGTCACGCACAGGTGACCCGAAGGAAATTTTACGCGGCCCGCTTTATTACGGCATTATGTTCGTCGCTCTGACGTTGATCTACTGGCGCGAGAACCCCATCGGCATTATCGCGTTGATGATGATGTGCGGCGGCGATGGCATTGCAGATATCGTTGGGCGGCGCATCCCTTCGCCCAAACTGCCATGGAGCAAGGAAAAATCCATTGCGGGCATGGTCAGCGTTTTCGTGGGAGGCCTGTTGATGGCAGGCATCATGATCTACATTTATGTGGCGGCTGGAGTTTTCGCATCCCCGTTCACCCATTATGTTTTACCGATCACGCTCATTGCACTCGCGGGTGCAGCAGTTGAGTCATTGCATTACAAGGATATTGACAACGTGACCATGACTCTCGCTTCGGCGTTGATCGGCAGTTTGTTCTTCTAAAATCAATTGCCACAGACAAAAAGGATTTATTAACGCAAAGACGCCAGAGACTAGTCTCTGGCGTCTTTGCGTTAATTTAAGCGGAAATTCGGCTACTCACCCGGTAGGTAGCACATCACTAAAGAGTGGAGAAAAGAAAGAAGAAGGAGTGTCGCGCTCAATTTTCTTGGACAGGTCCATCTCGAAACCCTGGACTTGCAAAAGGCAGAACAGGTCCTGGACGCTGCACTGGACTCCGCCGGTGAGATCCAAAATGAAATGATCCTTGCCGATGTCTATTTTTCCAAAGGAAGAGTCTGCCTGGCCCGCAGGGACGAGGTCAATGCCATTAAATTCACCGCCAACAGCATGCGCATTTACAGGCGCCTTGGAGAATCAAAACAGGCGGGCAGGCTGCGGGAATGGATCAAAGCAAATCTGCAGCCTGTCCAGGGCAGGGTGAAAAATCAAAATAAACGAAAGGCCATGGGGTTATGGTTCCTGTGCGGGGAATTGATTATCATTGTCGCCCATGCCAAACATCGCATCGCACTCCTCCAGCGTCTCGAATGTATACATGGTGCACTCTGTATATGACATGATGCCATCCCCATCCTTATCCCAAGACTCGGACGGGGCATCGCCACTAAAGTCAGTCCCGACTCCGCCCCATGCAACTACTTTGATTCTTGGTGAACCTGGTTCAGGCAAGACAGGTCTTTTGCGCTGGATCATGCTGGTGAAAGTTAAGATTGTCAATTTTCCGCCTCACAACCGCAATCGGATCTATCCGGCGGGGTACATTCTGGTATACGGATATAAATTTCGTAGGTGGCACGTAGACGTCACGTAGGCGGCAAGAACTGCTTAAATAAGACAACGAAAAACACCCAGCAAATGCCGGGTGTTTTTAAGTAAATATTGTCAACTGGTTATTCCTGAACATTATCCATCGCGCCAAAGATATCATCGGCACGATAGATTTGGTTACGGGCATTCCCAGTGACTTCGCGCAAAATGCCGGCACTGGCAAGTTTTTCAATATATTGTCTGGCGGTTTTGAACGGCATGCCTACGTTTTCTGCCAGTTGTTTAGCGGAAAGGATGGGCCTGGCAAATAGGAAATCCAACACCGCTCCCATACGCTCCGAGTTACGATCTGATTTCACCAGCGGCTCATATTTTGTACGTATTGCTTCCAGCCGTTGCATGCGCAACAAGCTATCCTGTGCCTGTAAACTGACTCCACGCAGAAAAAAGCGCAGCCAAGCCTCCCAGCCACCGCGTTGGGATACAGCCAGAAGATTGTCGTAGTATTCCTGGCGATAACGTTCGAAGTAAACGCTCAGGTTAAGTAATGGTTGAGGCAAGATATTCCATTCAGTAAAAAGCAGAGCCATAAGCAGGCGCCCCACCCGGCCATTGCCATCCAGAAATGGGTGAAGGGCTTCGAACTGGTAATGAATCATCGCCGCCCGCGCCAAGACCGGTACGTCAGTGCCTGTATGTATGAACTTCTCCAAATCACCCAATGCCTGATTCATCTCATCCACTGGCGGGGGAACAAAGGTGGCAGTCATAATCGTACTACCGGCTGGCCCAATCCAATTTTGGGTACGTCGAAATTCACCTGGGGTCAGGTTTCCGCCACGCGCGCCATGCATCAATTTTTCGTGAATTTCACGGATTAAGCGAAGGCTAATTGGTAAAGCCTTCAATCGTTCCAATCCATAGTCCAGGGCCGTGACGTAATTATGTACTTCGCGCACATCCTCCTCCGGCTCAAGAAAGGATAACTGGGTAGATTCATAAGTATAGAGTTCCGCCAGTGTGGCGCGTGTGCCCTCGATGCGTGAAGAAAGCACCGCTTCGCGACGCATAAATGGTTGAATCAGTAAGCGTGGAAAGGGAAACGCACCCGTCAGCGCAGCCAGACGGCTCAAGTCACGTTCTGCTTCAGACAATGCGGAAATCAATGGCAAAGACCAGATCAAGTTGGGCGGCAGAGGCGCCGGAATAAAAGCATGGTAACCATTTTGAGTCAGGATAACCTGTCCAGCTTCGGGGGAACGAAAATCATTAGGATTCATTGTGCTATATCCAAGGATATCGTAAACAACCGCGTTCATAATAACACTTAAGTCGAAAAATGTAAATTACGGTGCTTTTTATTTACACTTTGACATCACAGCGTGACCATAATCAACCCAGCGCGGCATATATCATGTATATAGCTATAAGTTTCGCCCCGCCTGGAATATACCCACCAAATAGAGAACATAAAGTCAAAAACGAATGAACATCCCCACATAGGGGTGTTTTCGTTTAAAACATTCCCATAAACAATCAATCCGCTTTTTGCTATCTATCGACAGCTTACCCAATCCTGGACCCTGCCTGCTTTATACTGTTCCAGTCAATTCATCCAGTGCGGCACTTCGCTGACCCGCACGCACCATTATAAGCATCAATTGACAGTAAACGGCACGGCGACAAAATAAAAACGAGACTGGCTCATCGCCAATCTCGTTTTTATTTCGCCATACTCCACACCATGACTTTCGACATATCCATAATCGTTCTTCGACGGGGCTGAGCCGTATCATCACGGCGTGCGCTGTTCCCGGAGCATCGAAACAGGCAGGACAAAGGAGTTTAAAAATGTCTCAATCGATTATCGATGCACGAAATTTAATAGCCGCCTATGGTCCCATGCAGGCCCTTAAAGATGTGAGCCTGACGGTAGAAAAGGGCGAAATCTTTGGCTTGCTGGGTCCCAACGGCGCAGGCAAGACTACCCTGCTTGCCTGTGTGGAAGGTTTGCATAAACCCACACAGGGCAGCGTTCACGTTGGTGGAATCAACGTGCAGACGGATACAACTGCAACCAAACGCCAGATGGGAATCCAACTGCAAAGGACCGCCTTGATGGACGACTTGACCGTCGCCGAACTGGTGGAAGTCTACGCCGCACTGTATGAAGTCTACCTCACCTCTGGGCAGATCAACGATCTTCTGGCACGCTTCGATCTTGTTGAGAAGCGCAATGTACTAGCCCGCCGTCTCTCCGGTGGACAACAACAACGTCTCGCGCTGGCTGTTGCGATTGCCAACGACCCGCAGATCGTTCTGCTCGATGAACCTACGTCCGCGCTTGACCCGCACGCCCGCCGCGCGGTTTGGGACATCGTCCGCCAGTTGCACGATGAGGGGCGCACCATTGTTCTCACCACACACGCGATGGAGGAAGCCGAGGCACTCTGCGGCCGCATCGCCATCATTGACCGCGGTCAGATCGTAGCCTGTGACACGCCCGCCGCGCTGATCGCCAACCTCCAACTGAATTCGATGTTAAAGGCAACTGTGGAATTGCCATTGGATCAAGTGCGCTCATTGCCAGATGTGAGCAATGCCCGCTATACCGGTGTTCATCTACGGCGCGGTCATGAGTCAATACATGGACTATATGACGCCCGGCGTCATTGTACTCAACGCCCTCAGTTTCGGGCTGGTCAGCAGTTCCACCATGATGCTCGAGATGCGCGAAAAGAGCGTCCTGCGCAGATTGCAGGCGACACCTTTGCCTGCCGGACAGTTGATCGGTTCGTACCTGCTGGTCAACGTCATCATTGGTGTTCTGCAAAGTACGCTCATTATTCTGGCGGGTGTGGTGCTCTACGATGTGCCCGTCACCGGGACCAGCCTGCTCCTGTCGTATCCCATGATCCTCGCTGGATTGCTGGCTTTCATGGCGCTGGGCGGCATTATCAGCGGTATGGCGGCAAAAGCCGGGACCGCCACCGCCGTCGGCATGACGATCTACTTCTTATTGATGTTCATTAGCGACATGGTCTTCCCGTTGGATATGTTGCCGGAATGGTTGAGGAACGTAGTGCCTTACCTGCCGGCTTACCCGGTGGTTCAACTCGTCCGTTCTGCCATGTTGGAAGCCACGCTCGATCCCAAATGGCTGACGCATCTGTTCCTGCTCGCCGCCTATGGCATCGGCGCGACCTTTATCGCCGCAAAGTTGTTCCGCTGGGAACCGAAGGCGTAGTAACATGTATGTAATTCTGAGCGAAGCGACACTTGCACCGCGCTGCGGATGCAGTGCAGGTGAGAATCTCTTGTGATGAAATTAGAGACCCTTCGCTATCGCTCAGGGTGACACGCTCACTTTCCACTTTCCTTCTTCCAGAGTACACTTTCCACATGACGGAACCTCGCTCATCTCACCTGGCTGATAGCGAACTCCCAATACCTGCCCAATACTTTGAACTCTATGGCAGATTTTGGGATGTAGCATCCTTATTAATATTCAGCCTTGCTGCCATCGCGGTTCTCATTGCAAATGCAAATGAACTAACCTGGCGCGAGTGGATGGTGGCAGGGTTGTCCATTGCGCAAGGGCTGCTATATTTTTTCTGTATCACGCGTGGCGGCTGGCCCATTTCACGCCGAAATCTTGCCTTGTATTTTGTGGGCGGAGTTTGTATGTGGGGGCTGTCATGTTGGCTTGATCCATTTACATGGTGGCTGGGTTTCACCTACTTTGGACAAATGTTTGGATTATTGCCGCTTCGGGCAGTCATGCCAGGAACAGCCATTGTCACGATTCTGATTGCCTTGATCACTTCGGATTGGAACCTCAGGCAGATTCCGCTTGGCGCCGTGATTGGATTTACGTTCCAATGGCTTGGCGGCATGACGATCTTTCTCTTCATTTCTGGCATCATTCGTACCAGCGGAGAGCGCGCCAAACTCATCGCCAAATTGGAAGCCGCTCAAAAGGAATTGGAACTCGCCCATCAACGCGACACCGAACTGGCGACTCTCCAGGAACGCGAGCGGCTCGCCCGAGACCTGCACGATAGCCTTGGTCATGCACTGGTTGCCCTTTCCGTTCAATTGGAGGCGATACAACGCCTCTATAAAGTGGACCCCGAGCGTGCCTCCGCGCAAGTGGATGAACTCAAGACCCTGACGCGCGCCAGCATGGACGATTTGCGCCGTTCCCTCGCGGGGTTGCGCGCCCCCGGCTTGGGCGAACGTCGTTTGAGTGAGGCGCTGCAAACCTTGAGTGTGGATACGGGTCAACGTGCGCATCTTGAAATTACGTGTTATGTCGCGGAAGGTGCGAATCAACTTTCTCCCACGCAGGCAGAGACCCTTTGGCGGGTCGCACAAGAGGCGCTGGCGAACATCGAGCGACATTCCTCCGCGCGCACTGCGGAGCTTCAACTTGAAATAGAATCCAATTCTGCAAAACTCTCCATCAAGGATGATGGACTCGGTTTGCCGCATGATGCAGAAAAGCAACCCGGTCATTACGGTCTGCGCGGAATGCGCGAACGCGTTGAAGGACTCGGCGGCACATTGACATTAACTGGCAACGGCAACGGCTCATGCGTCGACGTGAAACTGCCCATCCTTTAAGAAGCTCTTCTCCACCCATGCCTGATCCCATCAAACTCCTGCTCGTCGAAGACCAGACTCTGATGCGTCAGGGGCTGAAAACGATTCTCGATCTCGAACCAGGCTTACACGTCGTCGGCGAAGCGGGGGATGGTGAACGCGGTGTGCAACTTGCGCTCGAATTACGTCCCGATGTCATCCTCATGGATGTGCAAATGCCTATTCTCAACGGCGTCGAAGCGACCGCCAAATTGTGCCGTGAATGGGCTCAGGCAAAGGTCATCATTCTCACCACCTTTGACCGTGACGATTATGTCTATCAGGGTGTACGAGCGGGTGCAATGGGCTATCTTCTTAAAGATACGCCTGCCGACAAACTTATCCAAACGATACGGCGGGTTCACGGAGGCGAAGTTTTTATTCAGCCGGAGATTGCCTCACGTGCCCTGCGCGAGATAATGCGGCCGACAACTGCCACAATGGAATCACTCTCTGAACGTGAGCGCGAAGTGTTGGTCTTGCTCGCGCAGGGCGCATCCAACAAAGACATGGCTGAAAAACTGTTCATCACCGAAGGCACCGTGAAGAACCACGTTTCAAACATCCTCGCCAAACTGCAAGCTGAAAACCGCACCCAAGCCGCAGATATTGCGAGGAAGCAGGGGTTGGTTTAAATTGAAAAATGATGGTGTGATAGCAGTGTAGAGGTTGTTGATAAGGTTAAAACCGTTTTAAGATCATTATTCCTCGATCGCATCTGCACCCACCTGATCGTCTTCGAGGGTAATCAGGTGGCAAAAATGTACCTCAGCAACTGGTCTGATTACGAAACGATGATGGTGGAGAAAGTCGGCAAAGATATCACTCCGCTTCAAGTCAAAGAAAGATGGTCTTAGGCTATGAACAGTTCTTCGCTTCACGTACCATTACTTACTTTGTCATTGAAAAAAACCATCCTGAATATTTACATCGATTGCTGATCATTATCGGTACAGGGGGTGTTCTTGGAGGGATATACGGGTGGCTGAACCAGAGGCACAAGTCAAGATGGTAACATCGTCATTTGAAGTATTTATTAACACAATACAGCCAGCGGTACTTTGGTGAAATTTCCTCGCGAAAATGTACCACTGCGTTTGAGAACCTATAAAAATTGGATGACCTTTGCTGTCTCTTTTTTTTTTTTATTTCAATGGAAAGGATTACGGAATTACCATTAACAACTACTAACTAAAAACCCACCATTGGTTACCTTACCGATTGTACTAACCAACTTTCCAAAACGATTGTTGAAATCCAAGGCGGTGAAATTATTTTGGAAAGTGAAGTGGAGAATGGGAGCACAGTGATCTTGCGCTTCCATTCAAGCTCTTTAAGAGTACAATGAAATAAGCACAAAATGATTTTGCGAAGGCAAATCAAATCATCCTCCACAATAATTACCAGAAAGGTCTGGATATTTTGGAAAAATTGAACGATCAAAGCAATCTGTTAACTGGGGCAAAACAAACCATGGCCGCATGGTCAAAAGTTATTGAGACCTACGAGGCAATTCCAGCTGCTTATAAAGATTTTTTTGAAACCTATATTGCAGATGATCAGCACTTCCCATATATCGTGTTCACACCTGTACTCATAAAACCCAAGGGGAAAACGACCGAAAAACTGATCTACGACGCTGATAACGCCATTCACATCCTCGAGCGGAACGGCAGTCGGGTCAACGCAAAGAGTTACCCCTATCAAACCATCTGCAAAGTGGAAGTGGGCAATGTACTCCTCAGTTCCTGGCTAACCATTAGCGGGATAACCAGCGCAGGGGAGTGGAGTGCCTCAACAATCGACTTTAACACCACAAGCACCCGTTACTTCACGACCTTCCTGAACAAACTGCGCCCAACACCTCAAGGTGTCGACAACGCCAAGTTAAATGCAGAAAAAGAAAAATTCAATTATTTGTCTGGGCTCAGTTTCAAGTTCATGAATTTTGGTCGAAGCAGTCTGATCCATGGGGAAATCGTCCATAACAGTCTGCTTCAATCTGAAATACGCGAACCCATTTTGAAAATATTTGGAAACATATTTCAACGGACCGTCTCCCCGACACATCTAACTGTTCTGACAAATCAGGAATTGATCCTGATCCATGAGCGTGACCGGGAAGTCGCTGGCCCTCAGTATGGCGGGGTCTGGCAATATATTCCTTTGCGCAGTATTACCTCAATATCACTGGCCGAAGCGGCCAACGACCGTATCATGCTTTCGGTCACACTATCCTCCAGCGAGACGATCAATAAGCTTTTTGTGGTTTCCTGTCAGCCAAAATTGGAGAGCCTCTGCACGCAAGTTCAGGAATTAATTGGGCAGCACCACGCGGTTCTTTAGGTTGGCGATCTCCATTTGGCAAAAGCTGTTGATCGGGGTATTTCCAGTCACAAGTCTGGTGTTTGACGGAAAATATTGCGGTAAAATCCGCCCTGCATTTTGTAAGAATTTACTGTTCACACCTATCCATTTATCAATCAACTCAAGGAGAGATTTTCAATGACAACCGTTCGTAATGATGTTTTCAAACTAGGCGATAAATTCGCAACACTGCTTGGCGATGAGGTCGCTGTGGGGCAGGCCGCACCCGAATTCACCTCCGTGGTCACAGGCTGGGGAACCGTGAATCCTCTTCAGGAATCCAAGGGCAAGGTGATCATCCTTTCTGCCGTGCCCTCACTGGATACTGATACCTGTGACCGCGAGACCCGCCGCTTTAATGAAGAAGCCGCAAAACTGGGTGATGACATCATCATCTACACCATCAGCACGGATTTCCCAATGGCGCAAAAACGCTGGTGCGGCGCCGCAGGCGTGGACAAGGTGAAGGTCGTGTCCGATGTCATCGATGCCGATTTTGGTTTGAAGTATGGCATCCTCATCAAGGAACGCCGCTATCTGCGCCGCTCGGTCTTCATCGTTGGGCGCGATGGCAAGCTGACTTACGTTAAATACCTCCCCGTCCTTAGCGAGGAGCCGAATTACGATGAAGTCATCAACGCCGCAAAAGAAGCACTGAAGTAAGTCACAACCTGCTTTCAACAAAAATTCCGTCTTTTCTGAAGGCGGAATTTTTGTTTGACCATACTCAGGACTGAATAACCCTTAACCGTACTTCTTCCTCAACTCATCGGCGGCAGCGTTCAACTCAACCGCATTCTTTTGTATCTTCTTTAGTGCAGCGACCGCGTCATCCACACCCTTTGTGCCTTCGCGGAAAATAGCCTCATCGAGCCAGACCGCTTCATGTTCGCAGGCGCGGGTGGCCTCGGGCAGGTTCATGTTCTTGAAATCGAAATACTCAGGGAATGCATTCGGCACAGCCAATTTTGATCTCTGTGGCTGGAACAATTCGTAATTGTGCATCGCCTCATAACCGACCCAGCAATCCACCCCTTCCGCGTCGAGCGCGCCGCACAGTACATCATGCTCCACACCAAATTCCTGCGGATCGATGGCAAAGATGTAGCGATAGAACGAGCGAGTGGTATGGCGTTCATCATGTTTCATCACACGCACGCCTTTGATCTCGCTCAGGGCTTCATCCATGTAAGCCGCCATTTCCTCGCGCTGTTTCGCCTGCGCAGGAAAACGCTCAATGCCCACAAGCGCCATCGCAGCCTGTAATTCGCTCATGCGGAAATTTCCGCCCTGCATCGCGAGTCCATTCTTGTCTTCACCGCCGCCGCCCAACGCATGCGGACGTCCGCAGTCAATCACAGATGCGGCCAGCGCGGCAAACTCTGGCGTGCGGCACAGCAAAATTCCGCCTTCTCCCGCTGTCAGCGTTTTTGAAGATTGCAAACTGAACGAGCCGAAGTGACCAATTGTCCCTGCGCCCTTACCGCGCCATTTCGCGCCGTGCGCATGCGCGCAATCTTCGATGACGATCAAATTGTGTTTTTCCGCCAATTCCATGATCGCATCCATATCGGCCATATTCGAACCAAGATGCACAGGGATGATGGCTTTTGTTTTGGGCGTGATGGCTTTCGCCACCGCCTTCGCATCGAGACAATATGTATTCGGGTCCACATCCACGATGACGGGGATCGCGCCTGCGCCCATCGGTGCGGATGCGGTTGCCTGAAATGTATAGGCAGGGACAATGACTTCATCCCCCCAGCCAATGCCCGCCGCGCGCAGGGCAACTTCCATCGTCACGGTACCATTGATCATCGGCACGGCATACCCGCCGCCCTGCAGCTCTGCGAATTTCTTTGCCAGTTCCGCGGTCTTCGGCCGGGGTACGGATACCCGCCCCAACGCCCTGATTTGACCACTTCGACCACGGCGTCAATATCACGCTGATCCCACACAGGCCACTGCGGATACGCTTCCGTCCTTGTTTTTGGTCCACCGAGTATCGCTAATTCAGACATGTTATTTCTCCTTTTTAAGAAGCCTGCAATTGAATCGCAGGTTTTCGTTGTGAAATGACCAACGCCAGCCAGGCAAGGATCGTCCCTGCGGCGGCGATGATGTAGAGTGGATAAGCGCCTACCCAGTCGAAGACGGCTCCGCTAAGGGGGGCGTTGAAGAGTGCGAGGATACCATTGAGGGTAACGTAATAAAGGGAAAGGATAGTAGCACCTTGTCCTTCGGGAGCGTTTTCAACCGCATAGCCGACCGAGGCAATGGCATAGAAGCTGTAATAAAATCCGCTCGCAGCGCGCATGAACATAATGGAAGCAATGGAAGGATAGACAACGATGGCAATAAGCGAGATGCCTTCAAGCAAAATTGAAAGGGAGAGGATTTTCCCAGCGCCATGTTTGCGGACGAGTTTATCTGCCCACAGCATAATGGGTAATTCCATCAAGGCGGGGTAGGTGTATGCCCAGCCGATGAGCTGTTCGCTTGCGCCGAGTTGATGCATGTAGAGCGTTTCAAATTGGTGACGTCCGCCGTTGGACAGCCAGAAGATGGATAAAGCGATGGTGAGTCCGAGCAGGGTGCGTTGGGTGACCAAGGAACGCGCGACTTTTCCAAGGGGAAGATGATGTTCCTCGGCAGCAGAGGCAGGTTTCGGCGTTGTTATGATGCGTCCGAGCATGAGGATGCAGAGTCCGTATAAGGCGGCGTATCCCCAGAAGATGGAGACGAGTCCTGCGCGGCTGACCATCCACCCGCCAATAAAGGCTGTGATCGCCCATCCCAAGGAACCCCACAATCGAATGGAGCCGAAGCCTTCTTTTTCGCTGGAGATGCTGAGGGCTTGCGCGTCAGAGAGCGGATAAACGGGCGCGCCCACCAACGCTTCGATCGCAATGATGACAGCCATGGCAATAAAAAGATTTTGTTGACCGAGGGCGAGCATCAATGCGCCTGAGCCGAAGAGACAAAGTTGCAGCACACGGCGCGGATTGATTGCATTGTCGCTGATGCGCCCGATGAACGGCGCGCTGATAAGCCCAATGAGGCTGCCAATGGTGGTGAGCCAGCCCATCTGTGTGCCGCTTAACCCTTTTTGTGCGTAGAAGAGACTGATGAATGGGAAGACAAACCCACCTGCGCCGGTCCAGAGCAGGTAGTATGCGCGCATAAAAAAGAGGGAGCGAGGAGTGGGTTGCATAAGGTGGTGCTTACGATGGAGCTTTATGGTCTATTGTCCATCACACATTGTTTAGACTCCAAAGAACAACGGCAGATACTGCTTGTTGGCTTCAAGCAATTCATGAAGTAGCTGCCTGGCCTGTGGAATGGTAAGCCTGCCCGAAAGCGGATCGTTGAGCAGAACTTGCAGCGCGAGATCCCGATCGCCCGCCAATGCAGAGCGGATGGTCATCTCCTGATTCGAAATATGTTTTTGCAAAATACTCTGCACCCCAGCAGGGACTTCTCCATATGTAGTGGCATGCGCACCCATCGAGTTAATGACGCCATAGGTTTCAACAACAGCGTCGCAGGGCAGATTTGAAACCTGGCCCATATTCGGTAAATTCATAATGCCGATGTAATTTTCTCCGCTTACCACCGCGCGGATGATCTTATTCGCCGCCTCAGTGGAAATATCTTCCATGAACGGCTTCAAATCGGTTTCGCCTTTCAGCACAGATTTGATCATCATTTTTGCGAAGGCTTCCAACGCCTCACGGTCTTCGATGCTGGTAAGCTTGATGTCATAGTCCGCGCCCCAGTTGGTGGACTCATTGATAAAGTGCGGAAAAAACTCGGCAATGTGACGGTCACCCGCGGCAGGCAGCGCGCCATACAACTGAAACAGCGTGGACTTTACTTTCGCATGGTCGGTAAAAACCGAGGTATCTTCTTCGTCCACTTTGATCTCGCCGCTCAGGATCTTCCCAGCAATCGCAGGGACCTCATCCCAAACCCGTTTGCCATCGGTATATAGGTCTGTGACCCAGATCAGATGATTGATACCCGCGATCTGTGCTTGAATATTTTCAGGTGCTGTGCCGAAGATCAACGCCAGTTTCTCACGCACACCGATCCACTCATGGCACAAGCCGACCACCTTCACGCCCTGCATGGCAAGCGTGCGCGTGAGCACGGTCATTGGGTTGGTGTAATTGAGGAAAAGCGCATTCGGACAAATTTCCATCACCTTGCGCCCAATCTGTGCAACGACGGGGATATTCCGCAAAGCACGCGCCAACCCGCCTGGGCCTGTGGTATCACCCACCGATTGCCTGATCCCATACTTCGCAGGGATCTCCAGATCAGGCCGCATGGATTCGAGTCTGCCTGTGGTGATGGTCAAAATCACAAAGTCTGCGCCTTGAAGCGCTTCTTCGAGAGAAAGAGTCTTTTCAAGATGAAAATCCAAACCGAAATCCTGAATCATCTTTTGACCGAGCGCATGCACCAAATCCACGCGCTCTTGAAGGATGTCGTGCAAAACGATGGTCGAGCCTTTGAGTTCGGGCGTGGCGAAAACATCCCGCATGAATGTGGGTCCCCACGAATACGATCCGCCACCGATGATGACAATCTTTGTCATTGCGAGGAGCCGTTCTTTGGCGACGAAGTAACCCCGACTCGCGTTCGGGGCTCGCAATGACTTCACGTAATGCATCCATCACGCTCGTTGCAATGCCCTTGCCGATGGAATTCGTCTCTTCATAATGCTTTCCAGGCTTGAACGGATTCAACGGATACTTGAAATCTTCCACGGGCAAAATGTAACCGACCTCATCATTCGCCAGCCCGATCACACCTGTGACTTGAGCCCCCGCTTCCTTCATCCACGCTTTGAGCTGCAAGCCCAGCTTTGGCAGCAACTCCCCTGGGACAGTTGCCAGCCACAACCCGCCGATCTTGATGAGATTGACTTCTGTAGTGAGGTATCCCTTTCTATCGCGCACATCGGGAATCAATTTTCGCAAAAAAGCAACCTTGTAAAGCGGATTTGTCAGCTTGGCTTTGATTTCCTTCTTCTGAAAGCCAACCACTGAACACTGCTCACTGTTCACTGCATCCAACGCCTTTACACCTTCCTCCCCCAACTTCCTCCCCATAAACTCCGCCTCTTTAAAGGAATGATCTTTTACGTCGGGGGTCATCATGCCGCCCAGTGCACCCGAAAAGAAAATGCAGGGCGCACCTGTCTGCTTTTCCACTTCATCGCGCAGATAGCCGACATAATCCGCTGTGATATTTGGGTTGTGCTCCCACAACACTTCGGGATGACATGGAAAGTCAAACAAGGTGACCAACGGTTTGCCATCGTCAGCCGCGAATTGCAGCAAGGTCAATTCATCATCAAGGATCTCAGGGTTGCGGGCATTCTTCACCAAACCTGAAACGTGGACAGATGTCCATTTCGCAAAGGCAGGTTTGGGGTCAGAAAGCGAAGCGTTGATCGTATCCACGATCTTCTTTTTGATCGCGGACATGTAATCTGAATCCACGCCGCAGGTTTTATCGTCTGGCCCCCAAAGCCCCATCGTGTCGGGTCCGTGGTGCGTGTGCGTGGAAGCAATGACAACATGCAAATTCACATCAGAGACCTTTAACGCCCCGACATCCTGCATGTCCTGCTGAAAAAATCCGATCAGATCAAGCGCAACGAGCACAAGCGTGATCTCTTCCGTTTGAATTGTCAGCGCGCGCGCATATAGATCATCATGAACCGTTTCAGCGCGGCGGTTTTGCCCGAAGCCCGCAAGATATACGGGCTTATCGAGCGATGGCGTAATGACTGTTTGTGCATATCCAATTTTCATTTTTTCCTCACTGACCCTAATGGCTTTAATAACCTTTAGGGTCTAAATATCACTTCACAATTTCCTTTGCTGTCCGCACTACTACATCGCGCACAACGTAACCATCGAAACCAGCCTGCTCCATGCCGAGAATGACCGCCCCCACCACAGGCGGACCATCGAGCCGAATCAACTTGCGCGCGGGCAATGCCTAGCACCACATCACGCATCGGCTTTGCTGATGATCTCACCCGCTTCGAAAATGCTGCCCGATTGAACGATCTCCACTTCATCATCTTCCATTT
>JADKEA010000020.1 GCA_016718275.1 Candidatus Villigracilis affinis | reverse complement strand
ACCTCGCCAACGGTGAGCCCAAACTTGACCTGCGGTTCGGATATGATCTCGCAACCGTTGAAAGGTTATTTGATGCCTATGGAGAGCAGGGAAGGGAATTGTATGTTTGGGATTTGCTTATTGACACACCCTTTCCAGTTCTGGGCGGTCTGGCAACTATCTTGTTCGTGTTGGTAGCGTTTCATAATCCCCGCTGGCAAATGATACTTGTCACCGCCCCGATCACGTTCATTGTCACGGATTTGCTTGAAAATGTATTGTTCATGATTTTGCTGCAAAGTTATCCATCTCTCTCACCAGAGCTTGTGGCTTTTTCGAGTTTTATTACCCAAGTCAAACGAAGCGCTTTCTATATTATCTTTGCAGAATTGGTTATAAGCGGGATTATTGTGATTTTTGTCGAAACAAAGCGAATGATTTCGGCTAGGACTTAATTTCCAGAGAAGCCTAAAATTTCAGGGGCTATCATTCAGGCAGTCCGTACTCCACCTGGTAAGCACAAGCAATCAAAAAGTCTGCTCTCTTCTCTACGGCACGCAGGAGCGGGGTAAGACTCCCATCAAAAATACGTCTGTACATAAACCTAATACATGGAGTTTTAAGGATGATACTTTATTACTGGCATTATGGGATCATTGTAAGTAGCCTTGCCACTGCAACATTCCACATTATGTGTTACCCCTACTTTGGCTGGTTTGACCCGATCGTATTGAACGGGTTTGGGTCGCTTGCCCTGCTGGCCGCATACTTTCTTCCCATTCCGTTCTTTCAACAAAGGCATCATATTGTTTACTGGTCCATTGCTGGCTATACCCTGCTCACGATCTTATTGTGGGTCATCCTTGGCGATAAGACCTTCCTGTTCGCGACCACAGCCGCCATTGGGTATTACGCCAAGATCGCAGAGATCTTTCTGTTGGTTTTTATGGGATATGACCTGCAAGGGATTTTACAGGCCCAAAAGACAAAAGAACTGCCCTAAAACAAGCCTTTTCATTAAGGGAATGGGGCTGAGCTTATCTTGTCTGTTGGCAAGGATGTAAGTATACAGAAAAACAGAAACTCCTTCCGATGTGGATGGAGTTTTGTTTTTCTCTGATCTCCCAAATACCTGTTGACAAAGTTAATAAAAACAGTAGTATGTTCTTATAGGCTTATCAAATAGGAGATGCTCATGAAACGCTTGATCATTTGCGCCGACGGAACCTGGGACACCCCCGATATAATCGACACAGATAAGAAGAGTGCCGAGCAGGAAAGATCACAATCCTCCATCCCTGGCCCTGAACAGGAAATCCTTTACAACAAACCGATCCGTGAGCCGACCAACGTTGTAAAAATGGCACGCGCCATCAAACCCACTGCAAAGGACAACACGCCGCAAGTGGTCTACTATGACACAGGGGTTGGGACGGGGTTGGGTTTCTACGACAAATTTATCGGGGGAGGCTTTGGGGTGGGTTTATCCAATAATATTCTGGACTGTTATCGATTTTTGGTCGATAACTACGATGAAGGGGATGAAATTTTCCTGTTCGGGTTCAGCCGCGGCGCGTTCACGGTACGCAGTCTGGCAGGGATGTTACATCGCTGCGGGCTATTGACCAAGGATGATGCGTACTACATCCCGGAAGCCTACGAACATTATCTACTGGACGATCATGACCCGGCACTTCCGATCTTTCGTGAGGGAAAAGGATTTCGCAAACGTAATCATCCGTCCCGTCTGGTGAAGATAAAGTTCATTGGAGTATGGGATACCGTAGGAGCGTTGGGGCTGCCTTTCCATGGTCCACTCTCGCGCCGTGTCAACCAAAGATACGCCTTTCATAACGTGCAATTGAGCTCAAGGGTGGAATTCGCCTATCAGGCACTGGCAATCGACGAATGGCGCTACCCCTTCCAGGCAACATTATGGGACCCGTCAGAACCGCCTCCGGAATACCAAACCATTGAACAAAGGTGGTTCGCCGGGTGTCATTCGAATGTGGGCGGCTCTCTAAACGCGGACCGAATCCCAGATGAATCGGGAAAATATCGAAGCTACCGCCTGGAGAATTACGCCTTCCGCTGGATGGTAAAAAAAGCCACTGCAAAATTGGTAGGGCTAGAATGTAATTGGGATTATCTACTGCACTTCAATGCTCGTCCAGAGTGCAGCATGCGCAACTCTTTAACAGGCTTTTATAAACTTTGGGGCAAATATCTACGCCCGATCGGCCAGACAAAATATGGCAACGAAACCATCGATGAAAGCGTCATGGAGCGCATGGCGTTGAATACGAATCCCAAATACCAGCCGCCCAATCTGATGGAATTTCTAAACAAATCCTAGCTAATCCAAATTCCTGCTACAACACGATTCACCGATACACAAAAGCGGAAGGGTTATCCATCTCGCACAGGCGATAGGCTTACGCTTCCTTGAAGGCCGTTTCAAAAGCTCTCTTCGCGGCGGCGTAGCCTTGCTGAATTAAATCTTTGGAGACATCCCCATCATAGTCAATGATGCGTTCGGCGGGGAGAAAGTCAGTGGGCGCGGCGATGATCACTTTTACTTCGCGGTACTTGTAGGGACCTTTGCCTTCGGCGCGTTCGCGCAAGGCCATATCGTTGAAGGTTTTGATCAAGCGCAGACGTTCACGGAAGGAAGCGAGCAGCATCCAATCGAGAGTCCAGGTGATTGCATCGCCAAAGGATTCGGGGAGTTTGCGCGCGATGTGCGGAACAGGGTCACCGCTCTCCCACCACGGTGTCATCAATACGACCACGATCTCAGCAGGGACATCGATCGGAACATCGCGCATGGCATCCAGTGCAACACCGATGGGCGTATTTGCCACCAGCGCACCATCCCAATAGTATGCGTTCGTTTCGGGGTCGAATGTCCACGGGTAGACGAGTGGTATCGAGCAGGAGGCAAGTATACGGTCGGCAGTGATCGAGGTCACTACATCCTGCCGCGCTTCACCGGTATCACGTCGCTGGATCGCGCGATTGCTGAACATGATCCGCTCCCCTGTTTGCACGTTCGTGGCGGCGATGAGCAGGGTCTTCTCGCTTTTGGATAATTCCTTCGAATCGAATTTGAAACGCGTGTGCAGGGTCTTGCGAAGCGGACCTGTATCCAGCAGGTTGATCCAGTGACCGACCAAACGCTCGCCCCACCATTTGGATGTGATCGGCAGCGGCGGCCAGAATTCCTTGGGGATGGGCGAAGTGGCATCCTGTGGTTGGACCTGCGGCAGGTTCGCATCCATGATCGCGCCGAAGGCTTTGCGTGCAAACCAGCGGGCGAGTCCGCGCATGCCCGGGGGCAGGCCCTGGATGTCTGTTTCTTCAAGCGATTCCCAAACCCTGACCAATTCATCGGCAGACATTCCCTGCGCAATGGCCGCGCCATTGACCGCGCCGATGGAGGTGCCCACCAAAACTTGCGGGTCCCATGCGGCGGTGTGGTTTGAGTCGACGCCCAGCTTGCCAGATTCCATCAAATACTTATAAACGCCCGCATGAAATGCGCCGCGTCCGCCGCCGCCAGAAAGTACCAATGCCCGAATTCTGTCCATGATCTGCTCCTTTGTTTAATAGGTTATAGGGCAAATTAAGGCGTGTGTCAATCACGAATATTCACGGAGTTTTTTTATGAGATTGAAGATCAATCTGTCATTCAGTTAGCGAAAACAATTTGGCGAACAGGATTATGGGCAACCCGGTTGAAGGAATCGCTCCACAGATGCGCTTCCAATCGGCGAATGGCTGGTTGCCAGCACTGTACTTCCCCCAACGATATAAATTGAGTTCATAAATACGACTGCACGCACAAACTTGCGGGCATTAGGCATCGGGTTGACCGATTCCCACACATTTCTTTTCAAATCCAAACGAAAGACATCATCCAGGTTTTTCATTTGAGCTTGAGACTCGCCGCCAAATAGATAAATGCCGCCGCAATATACGGCTGCGCCCGCCGTGCCGCGCGGCTCGATGGACGGCCCCATGGCCCAGATATCTGTCGCCGAATCGTAAATGTAAACATCTCCAAAGTCAGAGTATCCGCTCCTGCCGCCAATGACATATATTTTGCCTTCAACAGCAACAGCCGCCGGACTGCCCTCCGCGCGCGGCAAGGGGGACAGGTCGCGCCATGTATCGGTTTCAGGATCGTATTCGGAATGATCATCAATTGTCGAGACCGAGTTCCCGCCCCCAAAAAGGTGGACTCTGCCGTCCAGCACAACAGCGACATGTCCCCCGCGCGGATTTGGCATGGGCGCTGCCATGCTCCATTCATGCGACTGCAAGTCATACACTTGGACCTCATTAGTGGGCATATTCGAAACAGCAGTAAACCCGCCCATCACATAAAGACGCTGGCCCACAACTGATGCAGTCGGCGCATTCAAACCCTGCCCCGGCAGCATGGTTTCCAATTTCCATTCTTTGCCATTGAACACCTCAACTTCAAGGACGGGCTTGCCAATGTCATCTGTCCCAGCCAACGCATAAATTGCAGAGTCAGAACTTGTCACTGCATGGGCAGAACGGGGCGTCAGCATGGGTGCTTCCTCACTCCAAATACCTGCATGTACCGGTGTTGGGTTTGGAGTTTCAGATGGCGAGGGAATGTTAGTATTCATAGGTGTACTCTCAGCAGGGGTATTTGTATTAAGATCACTCAAGGTCGGAGGAGTTTCATTCAAATTACCGCAGGAAGTCTGGGTCATAAAAATGATAACGACAAAACCGATGTTCAACCAATTTCGCATGGGACACGACCGCCTTCGCATTTATTAACTGTCTCTCGATAAAAAATATTTCTCGAATCTATCATTGAACTGAAAATTGCGCACCCTCCTCGGGAAGGAATGTCAGCAGACAGGGGCCACCCACTTGGTCATCCCCGTTTTTACACCGCAGATTTCCTCAAAAACGGACTCAACCCCACATCATTAATGCTATACTCATCCTATCAAGCATCCCATAAACATATCCTCTACGAATTTTATTCAGGCAACCCACTAACGGAAAAAGAGGAAATCAAATGACAAAACTGATTCGTTCGTTCATAAGCTCTGTAACTGCCATATTACTGCTGGCGTCCTGTTCGCTCACCGGCGGCGCCGCAGATGCAGCAGTTGCGCAAGCCACCCCCGCCCTCCCCGCTGTTGTGACCATAGAACTCGGCATGCTGGCAGATACCTCGGTCCCATTCAATACGGTGGGACAGGTGATCAAATATACTTTTAGCGTCAAGAACTCAGGCACAGCATCCACCCCCGGGCCTATCATTGTGACAGGCGCAACCTGCCCCGAGATTCTCACTGTCGGCAATCTGGATGCCTCGCTCGATCCAGGAGAAACGGTCGTTTGCACATCCTCCTACACCATCACACAGGCTGACCTCGATCGAGGCTCCGTCACCACCACAGCGATGGCCACTGTGAACAACGTTAATTCCAACCAAGCCACCACCACGGTCGCCACCGTTCCACCTGTGATCCTGAAATTAACCAAAACCGCCAACCCCACAACATATGACCGCGCGGGTCAGACCATTACGTATACCTACGTCATCACAAATGTCGGCGCGGCCACGCTGGGACCCGCTCAATTCACAGTGACCGACACGGGCATTCCGACTCCCATCAATTGCGGAGAGGCGACTGCAACCCTCGCTTCAAACGCGACTGTAACCTGCTCGGCCACTTATACAACTACTCAAGCTGACATGGGTGTGGCCTCCCTTTCAACCAATGCAACCGCGGCTGGCGGCGGCGCTCCCACATCGCCCCCTGTGGGAGCCACCGTCACGAAAAGCGCCACCACGGTCACTCCATCTGCCTCAAGCAGTTCGCACACGGTCATCGAAGGTGAATGGATATGGCAGATCGCCCGTTGCTACGGAGTCGACCCCAACAAATTGGCCGCAGATAACAAAGACAAGATTCCCGACCCGAGCAAGATCAAGCCCGGGGTAGTCCTGACCGTGAATAATCCAGGTGGTTATTCCAAATTCTATGGTCCGCCCTGCATCACATTCGTTTCTCACACACTTCAAGCTGGAGATACCTGGACCACCCTCGGCCAAAAATACAGCGCCGACCCCACCGTTTTGCAATTGGCGAACGCAACCACCAGCCTGACCTCAACGGGAAGTGTCATCAAACTCAGGATTCCCAATTATTCCGCAGGCACCGTGACGATTCCTCCAACACAAACCAAGGCATTGACGTTGACCATTACACCCAACCCGCTGACCTATGATCAGGCGGCGCAGGTCATCACCTTTACCTACGTCATCAAGAACAGCGGAACAGGGAATCTGGGTCCTGCTCAGTTCACAGTAAGCGGCGGACTGCTCGGCGCCACGCCGTTGAACTGTGGCGATGCGGCCGCAAGTATTGCCCCCGGCGCAACAATCACGTGCACATCTGCGTACGTCATCACCCAGGAAGACCTGACCCTCAATTCGATCTCACATCAAGCCACCGCATCAGGCGGAGGCGCGGGACCGTCACAAGCTGCGAGCGTCACGATCAATAAAGTCACCAAACTGCTGACCCTGACCATCGCCGCCAATCCGCTCACCTACACGCAGGCTGGTCAGATAATTACTTTTACATATGCCATCAAGAACAGCGGCAGCGTGAATTTGGGACCCTCCCAATTCACCATCACCGGCGGACTGCACGGTGCAACCCCGATCAACTGCGGTGACGCCACCGCCACCATCCTCCCCGGCGCCACCCTCACCTGCAGCGCCTCCTACACCATCACCGATGCCGATCTCGCTGTCCCCACGCTCTCGCATATGGTCATCGCCTCAGGCGGAGGTGCAGCGCCATCGCAGCCTGCCAGTATTACGATCGCGAAGCAATAAATTCAGTGCGTCGCACCAGACGGGTAGATTCTTTCTCATTAATGAAATAAATCTACGGATAAGCAGAATCCAATTAAGTCTGGTGCGACGCACCCTCTCTGCCGTATAATTTGACCATCACAAGGAACTGGGACCTCCCCAATGACCGAAACCCGAAAACTCCGCGTCTTTCTCTGCCGCCCCTCGCAAGAAATTTAACAAAAAAAATCGGATGTCAAGATGACATCCGATTTTTTGTTCATTTGCCTAACCTTCCCCGCTCCACATCAATCACTTCAATCTCCAACTTCTTAAACAGCGGACCGGGCTGATTCAACTTCTTCCCAGGCTGTAACTCGCTGGGTTTCCATTGCAAACCTTCGACAGGTTTATAGCGCAACACCGTGTGCGTGCCCAACGAGTCACTTACCTCTTCGGTGTATTGCTCGCCGAACAGCGGAGTCTCGTAATTGAAGAAGCCATGCAGTTTTTCGCTGGTAAACGGCAGGAACGGCGCGAAGATGACCTTGAGCGAGTCGATGGCTTTGAGCGCGGTGTAGATGGTCTTGCCCGCTTCGGCCTTGTCCACTTTGATGGCAGACCACGGCGCATTGACATCGAGATATTGGTTGACCACGGTGGCGAGTTTCATCGCTTCGCCCACCGCCGAACGCAGGTGTACGGCTTCGAGTTCCGCGCCCACAGTGTTGAATCCGTTTTCGATGACGGCGAGCAGTTCAAGGTCCGCGGGGCGAAGCGTGCTCAAATCCACATCAGGCACCTGGCCTTCCCAATTCTTATAACAGAAAGCCAGCACGCGATTCGCAAGGTTGCCCCACGTGGCGACCAACTCGTTGTTGTTGCGCGCCACAAACTCAGCCCAATCCCAATCGCTGTCTTTGGTTTCGGGCATGTTGATGGTCAAGTAATAGCGGATGGCATCAGGGTCGAAGCGTGTGAGCGCATCGCGTCCCCACACCGCCCAACTGCGCGAACCGCTGATCTTCTTGCCTTCGAGATTCATGAATTGATTGGCAGGCACATCGTACGGCAAAATCAGCGGGACTTCCTCGCCCGCGAACAGCTCCATAAATGCACTGCCGACGCCCATCAATTCAGCGGGCCAGAGCGATGTGTGGAAGAAGATATTGTCCTTGCCAATGAAATGGAATTGCTTCGCGTTTGGATTCGTCCACCAATCGCGCCACGCTTCGCCATTACCCGATACCTGACTCCACTCAATGGGAGCAGAGAGATACCCGATGACGGCCTCGAACCACACATAGAGTTTCTTCGTGTCCCAACCCGCTTCATCCACAGGGACAGGGATGCCCCAATCGAGGTCACGGGTGATGGCACGCGGCTTGAGCCCTTCGGCTTCCACCTTGCGCAGGGACTCACCCAACACGGTATCGCGCATGTGGTCGGCGCGGTCTTTGAGATATTTCACAACATCGGGCTCAAGCTTCGAAAGGTCAATGTAAAAATGCTCGGTGTCGCGCAACTCAGGTGACGACGTATCACCCTCCACCTTCGACTTCGGGCTGACGAGTTTGGTCGGGTCAAGCACGTTGCCGCAGGCATCGCATTGGTCAGAGCGCGCGCCTTCCGTGCCGCAGATGTAGCAAGTGCCTTCGATGTAGCGGTCAGGCAGGAAGCGATTCAACCCGGGCGAAAACCACTGCGGCTCGGTCTTTTTGAACAGGAATCCGTTTTTCTGCAACGCTAAAAAGATGGTCTGCGAAACCTTGAAATGATTCTCGCTGTGCGTGGTCGTGTACAGGTCGTACGAAATGCCGATCTTCTGGAACAGCTCAATGAAGCCTTCGTGATAGGACTTGTACACTTCCTCTACGGGCTTGCCGAGTTTATCCGCACTCATGGTGACGGGCGTGCCGTGCGAGTCGGTGCCGGTGATCATCAGCACCTTGTTCCCCTTCAAACGATGATAACGCGCGGCAATGTCACCGGGCAGGTGTGACCCTGTCAGGTTCCCTACATGGATTTCAGCATTGGCATAAGGCCAGGCAACTGCGATCAGGATGTTTTCAGACATAAGATACTCCATAAGGAATTAGGTGATTAGGAATGGGATTGGGACACATAAGTGTCTCATACAATTTCCTAATTTGTAATTTGCAATAAAAAAGGCCGTCCGCAAAATGGACAGCCCGTTTTCGTTCAGGTATACAGACCTAACGTGCTTTCCACTCGCGGCAAAACATCTCCATTTGCATTCGCATGGCCATGGTCATTGTCACCATTGGGAATTCAGGTCTGAATTTCATGAGCCGTATTTTAGGCCGTGGAAGATGGTTTGTCAATGGGCGGTTTTTGTTTCATGCGCGAGACCACCCAAAGAGACCCAAGCACGATGAGCGTCGTCCCCAGGCTCCACAGATCCTTGTCTGTCGAAGCCTGCTGCAACAACGCGAACAGCGAGAACAGCACCAACACGATCAAAAAGAGGAATGCGTAAATGAAACTGCGCGATTTTTGCACCAGCGTGCCGATGATCCACACAATGGGAATGAGATACGGAATCTGGTCATACGCCCAGAGATAGATCGTGCTGACAAAGCCGATCGGGATGATGACATTAAACGCCTCCCACGCGGACAATTTAGCCTGATTCTGCCAAAGGAAGAATCCAGCCAGCCCAAGCAGGATCAAACTCAAGGTCCCGCCCAGAAGCGGCCAGCATGGCGAATTCCCATTACAGGCAAGGTACGCAAAAGCCCACACATTCGAGTGGACTCCCTGAGTCCGATCCATCACCGCTTCGCTCGCGCCGCGGAATTTGACCACCCACAACGGGTCTTGAATCATCCCAATGAGCAGCAATGCAATTCCGCCGATCGCCACGCCGTAAATGGCTTTCCAATCGCGCCGTGCCAGAAACCAGATGCCTGCCAGCAAAAGAATGGTGATTCCCTGCGGGGGTTTGAGCATCGTTAATGAAAGAACGATACCCGCCAGCATGGACTTGTCTTTCTCCAGCAAAAGGATCGCCGCCAAGAGTGCCAGCAACGCAATCGCACCGACCGAACCCGTGTGCAGGGTGAGATACATCGGCCCAAAGAAAAACATCGCCGCAAAAATGGGAACCAGCAACAGACGCTGTGCAGATTCCTCCCAATGTGCAAGCAATAAAAATATCGTAGCAGCGACGATCAATAGTGTGATGACCTGCCATGTGATATAGGCCACTGGCAGCGAAAGAAAACCCAGCGGAATGAAGAAGATCGCCAATGGCAAAGGATATGGAAATATTCGGTTGGGCTGCCATTTGATTCCGTACGTCTCATGGCCTGCCAGATATTGTTTTTCGTCGTATGGGTTTTCGCCATCGATCAGCATTCGCCCCGAAAGCCAAAAGAAGGTGAAATTCGAGTTTTGAAAATCAAAGGTGTTGTAACTGAGCCGTGCGCGTAAGAAGATCATGCCCCCGATCAAACTCAATGTAACGATAAGACCAAGTGTTTTTTGAATGGATGGTTTCATTATTTTCTATAAATGACAGTCACCTTGAATGTGACTGTCATTTCATTAATAGACCTTTTGCGAAAGTTAAGTTTTTTACCACGGAGACACTGAGGCAGTGCACGCGGAGTTCTTAATTGGTCTTCCTCTGCGTCTTCGTGTCTCAGTGTTTCAAAAGGTTTTTCACACAATTGTATTGTGACTTATGCAAGAGGTCTAATCCATTTTTACTTGAGCAAATCCTTTAACTTCGCAAACGGCGAATCGGACAGGTCTTCACGATGGCCGCAGTCTTTTTCATTCAAGTTCTGGCCGCATTCGGTGCACAGGCCTTTGCAATTGGGTTTGCAGATCGGGCTGATGGGCACTTCGAGCAGGGCATACTCGCGCAGCAATTCGCCAAGGTCAATATGGGCATCCTCGGGCAGAATCAGCGCGGATTCTGTTTCGGAGCGTTTGTCGAAGGCGTATAACTCGGTGAACGACCAATCCAATTCATGGTCGAAGTCGCTGAGACAGCGCACACAGCCGAGCGTGGTTTCAGCGGAGAAATCTGCCTGCACCACGAGTCCCTGCGGGGTTTTGCCGACATTGACAATACCATCAAAGTTGCGCAATTCAAGGTCATCGCCGAGGACGATCTTGTCGAATTCAAAGGGAAAGTCGTAGTTATTACCGACTTCCTCGTAAATGATAAAGCCAACGTTAATGCGGAAAG
Organism: Candidatus Villigracilis affinis; assembly: GCA_016718275.1. Taxonomy (GTDB): domain Bacteria; phylum Chloroflexota; class Anaerolineae; order Anaerolineales; family Villigracilaceae; genus Villigracilis; species Villigracilis affinis. Next base: position 509,485 of record JADKEA010000020.1, on the reverse strand, counting down.
GTTTTTTGGAACTAGGCATGGGAGTGGGAAATGGAGAAGGATGAATGATGAAGGATGAAAAAGAAAGTAGTAGGAGTCTGGCAAAGGGTAAACTGGTTATTGATCACTGTTCACTGATTCTACTGCTCTCTACTTACTATTCTCTACCTAAACTTTTCTATCCACAATATATTTTGCGAGGTTTTCCAGCGCTTCACGTTCAGCGCAATTTTCCAGTGTCGCCAAAATCGCGAGGGCGCGGTCCACGTGGCGCTCGGCTTCGTGCATGGCGAGGCGCGATGAATTGCTCGCGCGGATATTTTCCACGAGGCGGGTCATGTTCTCGGTGTTGGTCCAACCGCCATTGGGCAGGGAGAGGACATCGGCGTCGTCGGGATTGGCTTCAGCGTAGAAAATGGCTGGGAGCGTGACCAGCCCGTTATGAAGGTCAGAGCCGAGGGGTTTACCCACGGCAGCCTGTTCCCCGTTGAAGTCGAGGATGTCATCCACGATCTGGAAGGCCATGCCGACTTGATATCCGAAATCGCGCATGGATTCGATCATGCCGTCATCCACGGGGCTGACCATGGCCGAGGCGCGCGAGGTCATTTCAAATAACGACGCGGTCTTGGCGTAAATGCGCTTGTAATAATTATCGCGGCTGATCAACCCGCGCGAGGTGAACATTTGCGTAAGCTCACCATTGACAATGATCGCAAGCGTTTCAGAAAATAATTTCATCAATGCCAAATGATCGGCTTCGGCGGCGAGTTTGGCGGCGCGCGCAAACAGGAAGTCACCCGTCAGCACAGTGGCGGGCGGCGACCAGCGCGCATTCAAGGTGGGCATGCCTCTGCGGAGCAAAGCGCCGTCGATCAAGTCATCGTGGACGAGGGTGGCGGTGTGCAGAAGTTCAACTGCCGCACCGAGGGTGACGAGTTTGTCGAGGGGTGCATTCAGCATGTTTCCGACGAGCAGGCCAAGGGTGGGTCGGACTCGTTTTCCGCCTGCCGCAAGCAAATGCTCCAATGCGGCGCGCAAATCGGGATGGCTTTCATCCGCCTGCATCCGCATTCGTTCTTCAACGAGTTTGATTTCCTGTGTTACTGGTGAGAGAAAAGTTACTGCGTTCAAATCAGTCTCCCCATGCAAAGAGCCGTGCCGCATTGGCGGTTGTAATGCTGGCGATCTCCGCAGGGCTTTTTAAATGGATTTCTGCAATTTTATCAGCAATATGACGAACATAGGCAGGTTCATTGCGTTCGCCGCGATGCGGCACCGGGGAGAGAAAAGGCGAGTCAGTTTCGATGAGGATTCTGTCAAGGGGAATTTGTCCAATAATTTCGCGCTTTTTGTCCGCAGTTTTATAAGTCACCGGACCTGTGATTCCGAGGTAAAAGTTGAGCGCAAGCGCTTTTTGGGCGGTTTCGAGATCGCCATTAAAAGAATGAAGTACGCCCGGCCGTTCAGCGAGCGCACCGCTCAGCCCGCTCTTCCACTCGCTCAAAATCGCGAGCAGGTCAACCGAGGCATCCCCCGTCCACGCATCGCTTTCTTCGCGCATGTGAATGACCACGGGCTTCCCCACTTCCTGAGCGAACTGCAACTGCCGCTTGAGCACCTCGCGTTGGATCGCCCGTTTTTCGCTTTCCTTCACCCAGTAATAATCGATTCCAATTTCACCGATGGCGACCACTTTCGGATGATGCGCCAAATCCTTCACTTTTTCGAAGGTCTTTTCTGTGAATTCATCCAAGTCAGTGGGATGAAACCCGACCGCCGCATACACGCTGGGATTTGACTCTGCCAACTGCACCGCATCTTTGCTGGACCTGTGGTGGAGTCCGGGTACGAGCAGCCGAATCAACCCCGTATCATTCGCGCGCTGGATAACTTCCGCGCGATCAGGGTTGAATTTGTGATAATCGAGGTGGCAGTGCGTGTCGGTGAGTTGCATGGAGGGCGGGTTTGAAGGTTTGAAAGTTGCAAGTTGAAGGTTATTTGCCTTCATGAGGACGTGTTGGGATTTGCTAATCTTTCAGATCAGCGCCTCAAAAAACGCCGCCTACTTTCTGGCGGCGATGTTCTTTGTGGGCTTGTTAAGATTATACCGCGTGGAATTTATGGCGGGTTCGACAGAACTTACAACCCCGCCGCTCCGCTTCGACAATGGCCTGATCGCTCGACCAGAAGAAATTCCGCTCGCCGATGGTTTCCACCAACCCGCCGCGCTCCATCATTTGTTTGGCGTTGTCGTGCAGGCCTGCGAACATGAGCGTGCCGCCCTGCTTGTGAAGCCGCTCATGCAGGCGGTGAATGGCTTCGATCCCCGCGGTATCGATCAGTGACACGCCGCGCATCGAAAGAATGAGAGCGTGAGTCTCTTTCAGGTTGGAAAAAGCCTCGTTGAATTGACCCGTTGCCGCGAAAAAAAGCGGACCCGTGAGAAAGGCCACGCGCACGTGCCTGCAATGCCCATCGGTTTCAATTCCTTTCTCCCGTAATCGCTTGATGTCCACATCCTGTACAGTGATATCGATGCTGGCAATTTTGTTGAGGAATACCGCGCCCGCAAGAAATGAGCCGATCAGGATGGCCTGCGTCAGGTCGAGCACGATGGTGGCCAGCATAGTGATGGTGAAAGCGATCATATCGGTCTTGAAACGCTTGCCAAAAATGAATTTGATCGCGTCCCATTCGTTCATGCGCACGGCAGTGACCATCAATACGCCAGCCAGCGCCGCAAGCGGAATCCGCTCCATGAAAGCGGTGAGAAGGAACATCGAAAGCAAAATCCCAACGGCATGGATCACACTCACCAAACGAGTCTGCCCGCCTGATTTGATCCCTACACTGGAGCGTGCAATAGCCGCCGTGGCAGGGACTCCGCCGAAGAATGGAATCACCATATTACCGATGCCCTGCGCGATGAGTTCCTGATTCGCCTGCAGGCGCACGCCCGTCATATTCGAGCCAACCGCGCCGCACAACAACGATTCAACTGCGCCGAGCGCGGTGATCGTCAACGTAGGGGCGATGAAATCAGAAAGATTCTCCCAGGGAATATTTGCAAGGGTCAGGCGTTGTTCGAGGAACAAGGTTTGAGGGATGACTCCGATCATCGAGACTGGCCAACTCAAAATCCAATTAAGAAGCGTGGCAAGGATGATTCCAAGAAGGGAGGCAGGAAAACGCGCATTCCATTTGGCAGGCCAGAACAGCATCGACCCGATCACGATCAATGCAAGCGCAACGGCATGCCAGTCGGGTATAAATGGTGTGTTTAAATATCCAATGAATTTTTGTGCGGCGGTTTCAGTGGCCGCAGTTTTGACACCGAAAAAGTTATCGATCTGGCCGATGAAAATGATGAGCGCGATGCCAGAGGTAAATCCGCTGATGACTGGCGCGGGGATGAATGCAATGAAGCGGCCCAGACGCATGATGCCGATCATCAAAAGCAAAAAGCCAGAAAATAACCCCGCCACCCAAATACCTTCCAGCCCGTAACGCGTGACGAGCACGATCAACACCGCAGACATCGCCCCCGTTGGTCCGCTGATCTGATATGGCGCGCCGCCGAGCAACCCCATAATAAAGCCTGCAAGAATGGCAGTGACCATTCCCGCCGCCGCGCTGGCTCCTGATGCAACACCAAATGCCAGTGCCAATGGAAGCGCAACTGCGGCAACGGTCAAACCTGCAAGCAGATCCTGTTGAAATTTTGCGGGTGAATAATTTGTGAACTCATCTTGATACAATCGCACAAGGCTTCTTCGCGGCATGTTTATTTCTCCAATGTAATCTTATCTCCAATTGCTGTTGTTTGTTAATGGAATTTTACGTCGCTGCATTTTCAGGCGACTCGATGACTTCCGACGCACAAAATGCGCAATCGCGCCTCTCTGCCTCGACGATGGCCTGATCGCTGGACCAAAAGAAATTTTCCTTGCCGATAATTTGTACGAGACCATCGCGCTCCATCATGGCACGCGCGTTGTCGTGGACTCCTGCGAACATGAGCGTACCGCCCTGTTTGTGGAGTCTTTCGTGCAAGCGTTGAATTTCCTCCAGACCTTCCGTGTCAATTAACGGCACGCCGCGCATGGACAATATCAATGCGTGCGTGTCTTTCAAATTGGCGAAGGCCTCATCAAATTGACCTGTGGCCGCGAAGAACAATGGCCCCGTGAGAAATGCCACGCGGATATGTTTACATTTGCCAGCCGTTTCAATGCCGCGTTGTTTGAGACGGTCAACATCTACATCCTGAAGATTGATATCAATGCTGGCGATCTTGTTGAGGAATACGGCTCCTGCAAGGAATGTGCCAAGCAGAATTGCATCCGTGAGACTGAGAACAACGGTGGCCAGCATAGCAATGCTGAAGGCGATCATATCGGTCTTGAAGCGCTTGGCAAAGATGCGCTTGATCGCGCTCCATTCATTGGAGCGGATGGCGACCACCATGAGAAGCCCTGCCAATGCAGCCAAAGGAATCCGCTCGAGGAATGGGGCGAAGAGGAACATGGCGATCAATAAAAAGATGGCTTGAAAGATGCTGACCAAACGCGTCTGCGCGCCTGATTGAATAGCGACCCTGGTGCGGATCATCGCGGAGGTTGTTGGAATTGCGCCGAAGAAAGGCAGGGTAATGTTGCCGAGTCCCTGCCCGATGAGTTGTTGATTCACTTGCAGACGTACGCCTGTCATGTTTGAGCCAAGTGCGCCGCAGAGGAAGGCTTCAATGGAGCCAAGTGCGGTGAGGGTCAATGCTGGGGCGATGAAATCGGAGAGATTCGCCCACGGAATTTTGGTGAGGTCGAGGTGCTGTTCGAGGATCAATGTCCGGGGGATGGAAGTGATGGTCGTGACTGACCAGCCCGCAGTTAAATTAAGAAGCGTGGAAAGAATCAGTCCAGCGAGGGAGGATGGGAAATATTGATTCCATTTTTTCGGCCAGAGCAGCATGGTCGCTATCACGACGAGTCCCAGGATAATGGCTTGCGGATTTATGACGAAGCTTTCGTTGAAATATCCAATAAGTTTTTGCGCGGCGGTTTCGGTAGTGGGGGTGTGGATGCCGAGCAGATTGTCCATTTGGCGGATGATAATGATGAGGGCGATGCCGAGGGTGAAACCGCGAATGACGGGCGCGGGGATGAAGGCGATGAAGCGGCCAAGTTTGAGGAGACCGATGGTGAGCATGAGCAACCCTGAGAAGAGGGTGGCGAACCACATGCCTTCGAGTCCGTAGCGATTGACGAGTACGATCAGCACTACGCTGGTGACGGCTTTCGCGCCGCTGATCTGATATGGTGCGCCGCCCAATGCACCGATGACAAGTCCGCCGATGATGGAGGTGATGAGTCCCGCTGCTGCGCCCGCGCCTGACCCTGCGCCAAAAGCCAATGCCAATGGCAACGCCACCGCCGCAACGGATAGACCCGCGATCAGGTCTTTTTGAAAACTGGCAAACGAATACCCTGAAAACTCGTCTTTATATAGACGAGCGAGACTCCTTCGAGGCATAAATTATTCTCCAAAATAAATAGTTATCTGCAAAGGCTCATGCTCCCCCAAGGCGTCCTTTGTTTTAGTTGTTGGATTCTATCATAGGGTGTCTTAATTAAAAATAAGGGCTCGTAGGTCAGTAAGACCTATGAACCCTTTATTAACTGATTTCTTCAAAGATTGCAATCGGGATTTTTCTCTTCGTCATCTTCTGATACTCCAAATAGGGAGGATGCTTTTTGGTAAGGTAATCCCACAGACGGGCGTATTCCTCTCTTTCGGCGAACCTCGCGTTGGTGCTGATCGTTTTACCTTTTACTTCGAGGGTAGCTTGCGGTTGACTTTGCAGGTTGAAATACCAATCGGCATGGTTATCCTTGCCCCAGTTGGATTCGACAATGAGATACTTGCCTTCGTGGAAGAAGTATGCAATTGGGATGCTACGCATCTGTCCTGATTTTCGCCCGACCGTATTCAAGACCAGGATGTTTTGCGAGCCGAGTTGTGTGCCAACCCGTCCGCGTGAGATGCGAATGAAGAAGGCATTGATCTTCATGAACCATTTGATAAAAGCGTTTTTCATTGTGTCCATCCAAATAAATATTATACATTAGACGTTATCGGTATTAAGGATTTTGGCATAAAAAAGCCGATTTTCAAGGGCATTTTATAGTCCCGTCGGTTATTTCCGATAAAGTCTATTATGTTCGATCTCGAATTTGAGGAAGCCCATATATTCGTCCTGAAATGTATATTTGGTGTGATGTTGTTCTTGATATCTCTTACGAGGTCGGATAATGCTATTGCGGGTTTAAGTCCCACAATGCGTGGACATGGTCGTCCACCTCGTTGACGATGATGGGCTTTTGTCCCTTGTTTTTGATGATACCCGCCATGTAATTGAACACTTCGTCCCGCCAATCCTTGCTTAGCAGGTCTTGCCTCCCCTGCACTGCAAAAATGACTTGAATGTAAATCTGGGTATATGTCCCTGCCATGGTTTCCTCCATTCCCGAAACGAGAATCATGCCATCTCTTCGGGATTGTGTAAAAAGTCTGAACTACAAGCCAGTTTGACAGGCTCTAAATTTACGACCTACTTTTTATTTGATTCAAACCGCAGTATACTGGAAACACACTGACGTCGTCCTTCTTATTGGTTGTGGAGAATTTTATGGCCGCGTTCATCCCATCATCGATCCTTTTAGAGTTAGGGCAGGAATTTTCCTCCATGCCCGAACTAGATCCCATACTACTTTCCATCCTTACCCAAATTCAAAATACTGTCGCCAGCGAAGACAGTGCGATCTGGCTGCTCAACGAAGCCGAGGTGGATATCACCTGCGTCCACGCCATCGGACCGCAATCTGCAAAAATGGCGGGGAGCGTGATGCGCGCCCGAAAATTCGTCGCTGCGTATCGCACCGCAACGGGCAGGCTGACGCAGATCGAGGACCCGCTCCAATCTAAATGGATGGACCCCAAAGCATATCGCGCTTCCTTCAATATTGACGTCCGTAACATGATCGGTGTCCCACTCGTGGCGCGCGGTAAACTACTGGGTGAGATCAATGTCCTCAACAAGGTTGGCGCACCAGTCTTCACCCACTCCGACTATGACTTCGTCCACGAAACAGCCAGGCATATTGCCCTTGCTGTTCAAAACACCCAACTCTACGAGCGGAATAACCGCACCACCGGGCGCCAGAAACTGCTCAACCAGATCAGCCGCCACCTGCACCAGACACTGGATATCGACGAACTCATCCCCCGCATTTTTATAGAAGTGAACAAGGCCATTAATGCCGAAGCCCAATCCATCTGGCTGGTGGACGATGAAGCAGGTGTCATTCGATGCCGCTTCGCCAGAGGCGCGGGCTCCGAGTCACTCATGGGGCTGGCTGTACCGCTCAACGCTCCCAGCATCGTGGGGACAAGCGTCTCCAAACAGGAATCCATCATCATTAAGGATGCAAAGAACGATCCGCGCCACGCCCGGTCTGTGGACGAAAAAACGGGCTTTGTCACCCGCTCGCTGATGACGGTGCCGCTGGTGTTGGAGGATAAATCCATTGGCGCGATCCAGGCGGTGAACAAAAGGGATGGACAGCTTTTCACCCGAGACGACCTCGACCTGTTCCGCTCCATTGCAGATAGCGCGGCGCTGGCGGTCAACAATGCCCAACTCGTCGCGGACCTGCAAACCAGTTACGACCTGACCCTCGATGCACTTTCCGCCGCGCTTGACCTGCGTGACCGAGAAACCGAAGGACATTCGCGCCGCGTGGTCGAATACACCGCCTGCCTTGCGCAGCAGATCGGGCTGGATAAAGAAAGCATCAAAAGTATCCGCCGCGGGGCACTCATCCACGATATCGGAAAGATCGGCGTGCCCGATGCCGTGCTGCACAAACCTGGTTCACTCGATGAAGCGGAACGCAACATCATCAATCTGCATCCATTGGCGGGATATAACATGCTGGCTGGGATTCCCTACCTGCGCGAGGAGATCCAGATCGTGATCTGTCATCAGGAAAAATGGGACGGCACGGGCTATCCAAACGGTTTGCGTGGAGAGGAGATCCCCATCGGAGCGCGTTTGTTTGCAATTGCCGACACCTTCGATGCGCTCACCTCGGATCGTCCCTACCGACAGGGATGTTCCTACGAAACCGCACGCGATATCATTGTTGAAGAATCTGGCAGGCAGTTCGACCCGCGCGCCGTCGAGGCATTTCTCGCCATCCCGTCATATGAGTGGATGCAGATCCGTGCAAAGGTGATGGAAGAGATCGCGCACAGACGCAGTCTGCAAAAGCGTGTTTTTTGAAAACAAGAGATTTATGTAACGATATTACACAGGGATATAATCCCTGATATGGACGTTACCCTTACAACCCCTGCCCTATTATTCCCAACCGTTTCCTTGTTAATGCTTGCTTACACCAATCGATTTCTGACACTCGCCAGCATCATCCGCAATCTGCACGAAAAATACAAAACGGATCAGGATGAAAACCTGCTCGGTCAGATCACAAACCTGCGTTATCGCATTTATCTGATCCGCAACATGCAGATCGTTGGCGTGCTCAGCCTGCTTTTTTGCGTGATCAGCATGTTCGCCCTCTTCGCAGGCTGGACCCTCGGCGGCAATTGGAGTTTCGGCATCGCCCTGATCCTGATGATCTTATCCATGTTGATCTCCCTGCGCGAATTGCAGGTTTCAGTAGGCGCACTGGATTTGTTGTTGATGGATATGGAAGAGCACGAAAAATTTGGATAACGTATTTTATACAGGCAGGGGGATTGACCTGTATAATGCCAGCATCATGGATTTCAACAATTCTCTGTCGCAACTTCCCAGCCCGTCTGCAAAGCGGATCGCGCTGCGCATCAGCCCGCCCGCAGAACGTGCTTTGCGTCAGGGGCATCCGTGGATCTTCGATCAATCGATCACCGAACAAAGCCACAAAGGTGCGCCCGGTGATTTAGCCGTGATCTTCGATGATAAACGCCGATTTCTCGCCATCGGGTTATATGATCCCACATCACCAATTCGCGTGCGTATTTTGCAATCGCGCGATCCTGCAACCATCAATACGGAATGGTTTCAAAACAAACTTGCCGCCGCGGCTCTTGTGCGCGCGCATTTGGAAGAAACAAAAACCACAGGCTATCGGCTCGTCCACGGTGAGAACGATGGATTGCCAGGTTTGATCATTGATCGTTACGCCGATACGCTCGTTCTAAAACTTTATACGCCCGCATGGATTCCGCATCTCAAAAGTTTTTGCGACGCGTTGGCACAAATCAGCCCAGCCAGTCATTTGATTTTGCGTCTCAACCGTTTACTTCAAAAGCAGACGGAATTTCTTCACAACCTGAGCGATGGGATGACGATCACGAATCTGACTCCCCCAAGCCTGATCCTGTTTCAAGAAAATGGCCTCACCTTTGAGTCTGATCCCATTCACGGGCAGAAGACGGGCTTCTTTCTCGATCAGCGTGAAAACCGCGCGCGGGTAGAAAAACTTTCCAAAAATAAAACCGTGTTAAATGTATTCGCCTACACAGGCGGATTTTCCGTCTATGCCGCGCGCGGCGGCGCAAAGGAAGTGACCAGCGTGGATGTAAGCCCGCCCGCCATCGAAGCTGCCATCCGTAACATGAAACACAATCAACACTTTCCCACTGTGGCATCTGTCAAACACGAAACCTTCGCCGAAGATGCCTTCGAAGTCCTCGCGCGGATGCAATCGCAAAAACGCCTCTTCGATGTCGTCATCATTGACCCGCCCATGTTTGCCCAAAGTGAAAAGCAAACTGCTGGAGCATTATCGGCCTATCGCAAGTTGACCCAGCTTGGTCTGGGCGTTTTGCGGAGGGGCGGCACACTGGTACAGGCATCCTGCTCCAGCCGCGTGGATTCTGATTCGTTTTTCGAATCCATTCACAGGTCGGCACAAGAAGCGGGGCGCAGCTTAATCGAAATCGAGCGCACAGGTCACGCCGTCGATCACCCGATCCGCTTTACAGAAGGCGCGTATCTCAAGTGCCTGTTTGCCACTGCTGCGTGATTCGTCATTGCGAGACGGACGAATCCATCGCTTATAATCACCGCATGTTCTCTTTTCAAATTACATCCAAAAACAACCGCGCCCGCACAGGGATTTTCACAACACCACACGGCGACCTGATCACGCCTGTCTTCGCACCTGTTGGAACGCAGGCCACGGTTAAGACCCTCACACCCGAACACCTCAAAGAGATTCAAGCCTCGCTGGTTTTGAGCAACACCTATCACTTATATCTGCGCCCCGGCGACGAACTCGTGCGCGACATGGGCGGGCTGCACAAATTCATGCAGTGGCCCAACCCCATGCTGACCGACTCGGGCGGCTTTCAGGTTTTTTCATTATCGAACACCCGCAAAATAGACGATGACGGCGTAACCTTCAAAAGCCACATTGACGGTTCCACGCATCGCTTCACGCCAGAAAAATCCATCGCCATTCAGGAAAACCTCGGCGCAGACATCATCATGGCCTTCGACGAATGCTCCGACCCCAACGATATTGCCTATAGCAAGATCGCCATGGATCGGACCCATCGTTGGGCAGAGCGTTCCATTAAAGCGAAGACGCGCCCCGACCAGGCTTTATTCGGGATTGTGCAAGGCGGCGTCAACGCGGACCTGCGGGCTGAGTCAGCGCAATTTATCGCTTCTCTCGACACGCCCGGCATCGCCATCGGCGGACTCTCGGTGGGCGAGACCAAACAGGAAATGCACGACACGCTCGATGTGGTCACGCCATTGCTGCCAGAAAACAAACCCCGTTACCTGATGGGTGTCGGCACCCCCGAAGACCTCATCAATGGCGTCCTGCGCGGCATAGACATTTTCGATTGCGTCCTGCCGACCCGCTTGGCGCGGCATCATTCCGCGTTTGCACCCGAAGGGCGTCTTAATATGATGAACGCCACATTTGCAAGAGATGAACGTCCCATTGATGAGACCTGCGATTGCTACGCGTGCAAGACATTCACCCGCGCTTATATCCGCCACCTCATCGCGGCAAAAGAACTACTCGCTGGCACATTGATCTCCATTCACAATCTGCGCGCCTTGATCCGATTGATGGAAAAAATCAGGATCTACATTGCAGAAGGTTCATTTGAATCACGTGCGCCTGAATTGCTTAATCAATGGTCAAATAATGCGAAGCGGGCAGGGAATGGATAAGCCTCCCTGAAACGGTAAGGCAATTGTGCAGGCACAAAGTCAAGGTATGATAAGGATATGAACCGATCCTTCCCTGAACAAAGTATTGAGCAGCGACTCTCCGGGTCGACAATTAACCGCTTTCTGACGGAGCTTTTCCGCAATACGGGGCAGTTTCCCATCGCCATCATCCTGCTCGAATTTTTGAACGAAGGCGTCGTCTACCTCTCCCGTCCCGATTTTTACATCCTTGTGCCGTCTTCCATGCTGCAAGCCTATTTTTTGTCACGCCGGGCCAACCTGCCCCCATGGCAGAAATTTTTTGGCAACCTCATCGCGCCCGCACTCTACACCATGGTCGAGACGTTGTTCGAAGGTATGGATTTTTTCTCCGCACCCCAGCATATCGCCTATCTGATTGTCGCCTTGTTAATTGCTTTTCTGCAGGCGGCGCAGGAAAATCTGCACGGATGGTTCGCGGATACCCTGCTTGTCATCGAAAACATTATCCGCGCTGAAATTCTTTTTATCCTTTACGTGATCTTTGAAACGCTGGCCAATCCGCAGCAGACAATTTCCATCGCCGAATTTTTTACAGATACCTCCCACCGCTTTATCGGGCTCGCCACGTTCCTGCTTGGACTTTCAGTCGGGTTCGCCAACACGAACGCTCAACGTCACCTCAACCTGCTTCACCAAACCGCTGCCCAATTGAAGATCTATTCCGAATGGCTGCTCGGACGCAACCTGCTCGGACGTGCCATCAATGACCCGAATTCCATGCGCCTCTCACGGCAAAAAAGAACCGTCCTCTTCATGGACATTCGCGGCTTCACCAGTTGGAGCGAAAAACGTTCCCCGGAAGAAGTCGCTTCCCTGCTCAATCGTTATTACATGAGCGTGGAAAACCTGTTCAACAATTATCAGGTCATCAAATATAAATTCACTGCAGATGAGGTCATGGCGGTCTTCATTGAAGCCGAAGAAGCCGTGCGCGCCGCCCGTGATCTGCAAGAGACCATCACCCGTACCCTGCTGAAACGTGAACTCGGCGTGGGCGTCGGTATTCACACAGGCTGGCTCGTAGAAGGGCTGCTCGGCGGAAAAAATGTCCGCTTTTACGATGTGATCGGGGATACAGTCAACACCGCCGCACGCATTGAAAAGTCCGCGGGGGCAGGCGAGATTTGGATTTCAGAGGACACACGTCTGAGCCTTCCTGATAGAATGGCAGGTACACAAAAGGATATCATCGCAAAAGGCAAAGACCAGCCCATCACCATACACTCCATTGACCATGGTTGAACCAGGCAGCAACAGATCACGCATTTGATCAATATAACCAGAGCATGATGATGCAAATTGGTGTTCAAATTCAATAATAGGAATTACATAATGAAAAAAAACAAATGGTATCTCCACCCCGCCTTCTATATCGTAATAATCCTTTATTTTATTTTGGGCTTCAGCACCCTTCTTTTTGGGGAAAAATGGGGTAACCTGTTCTTCCTCGAGGATACATACTTCGAAAATGTTGGGGCGCTTTCGCTGGGCATTGCAGCGGTTATCTCCTTCTATATATTCGTGCTGGCTCTTAAAAACCGCAAGACTACCAACTTCCATTGGTTCAAACTGCTGGTTTATCTTGGACTGGCGTTCCTGTATTTCTTTGGTGCCGGAGAGGAGATCAGTTGGGGGCAAAGGATCTTCAATATTCCGCAACCGGAAGTATTGGCTGACGAAAACGTTCAGGAGGAGTTGAACATTCACAACCTGGCAGTATTCGAAGATAGCGACCTGCTAAAAGCCGATAACATCTTCACTGTATTTTGGGTCGGCTTCGCCGTTCTGCTCCCAGCCTTGAGTCTCGCTTCGAAAAGTTTCCGAGAATTCATCGAAAAGCTAACCCCAATTGTCCATTGGGATATCGGCTTGTTGTTCATTTTCAACTATCTGGCAGCCCAGCTTGCCAAACCAATTTTTCATTCCTTTTATTCATACAAAACCATCACCTTCACCCAGGCGGTTCAGGAAGTCAAGGAAAGTAACTATGAAGTTCTGTTCATCTTCCTTTCCCTGGCCGTCCTGTGGGATCTGCATCGGCTGATCGAAGACAAAGCCGCCGCACCTGCAAAGCAAAATTAACATCGACTCCAATGAGAGGCCGAGCCTCTCTCCCTGCAACGAACGAAACCCTGTTTTCCGTACTTCGCACGGAAAACTCGCCAATCAATAAGATAAAGGAAACTTAATGACTTTCTTCCACGTGGTCGTCCTTGGTATCGTACAGGGACTGACTGAATTTATTCCTGTCTCCTCCACGGCACATTTGCTTGTGGCACAAAAAATTCTCAATATTCCTGCAACCGACGCAACATTTTCATTCAGCGTCCTCGTTCAAATGGGGACAGTGGTCTCGCTATTCCTTTTTTTCTGGAAGGATCTGCTGGGCATCGCCATTGACACCCTTAAAAACCTCGGTGGCCTGCGCAAGTTCGATCAACTGCCGCAAAATGCAAAACTTGGCTGGTACATTGTCATAGCAACCATCCCCGCATTATTGGCGGGGTATTTTTTCAAGGACGCGGTCGAGGCCTTATTCAAAACGCCGCTGATCGAAGCCGCCATCCGTTTTTTCACGGCATCGCTTTTGCTTGCACTCGCCGAATACTTCGATAAAAAAATGCGCCGCCTTGAATCCATGACCTGGCTTGATGCGCTCATCGTCGGCCTGTTCCAGATCATTGCAGTTTTCCCCGGCGCATCCCGCTCCGGGACAACCATCTCGGGCAGCATGTTCCGCGGCTTTGCCCGTGAAGATGCCGCACGGTTTGCATTCCTCATGTCAATACCGGTCATGCTGGCCGCGGGTTCCTACGAAATGCTCAGCGTCATTGAACGAAGCGGCACACGTGCCTTTCTACCCTATCTGATCACTGGCTTTATCACCGCCGCAATCGTCGGGTGGCTTGCCATCAAATGGCTCATGAATTACCTGCACAACAATAAACATTCCCTGTATGTATTTTCCGCCTACTGCGCAGTAGCCGGTGTAACCGTATTGATCATCCAACAATTCTCATTATGAAAAACCTTCTCAAACAACTCGTCGAAACCGAATCTCCTTCTCACGAAAAAGCAGCAGTCGACCGCGTCGGCAGCATCGTTGCCGGTGAATGCCGCAAGCTCAATGCACAAGTCGAGATCATCCCCAATAAAAAAACAGGCGACCATGTCCTCGCCAAATGGGGAAACGACAGCAAGAACGGCGTATTGATCCTCTGCCACATGGATACCGTTTTCCCGCTTGGCACCCTCAAAACTTTTCCCTACAAAGAGGCGGATGGGAAGATTCACGGCCCCGGCACATTGGATATGAAAGCGGGCATTGTCATCACTTTGAGCGCCATCTCCTCGCTTCTTTCCAAAGGGACAGCTGCTCCACGCCCCGTCACGGCCTTGTTCACATCTGACGAAGAGATCGGAAGCCTCACCTCACGCAAGCACATTGAATCCCTCGCGCGGGAGGCGTCCATCGTATTCGTCATGGAAGGCGCTTTGTTGGATGGATCACTGAAAACATGGCGCAAAGGCGTAGGCGAATTCAACGTCAAGGTCAAGGGGCGCGCCGCACACGCGGGTGGTGACCACAAGGAAGGCCGCAACGCCATCGAAGAAATGGCGCATCAGATCATTGCCATCCAAAAATTGACCGATTACGAAAAACAGACCACGCTCAACGTGGGCATCATCAACGGCGGCACGGCATCAAATGTCGTCCCTGAAGAATCCACCATCGAAGTGGATGTGCGCGTCATGCAGCCTGGCGAATGGGAAAGGCTCGATGGGGAAATGAAGAAACTCAAGCCTGTGCTGGATGGCACCTCCATTGAAGTATCGGGCGGGTTAAATCGCCCGCCAATGCCGTTCGGTGAAGTCAGTCAGGCGGCCTTCAAAAAGGCATCCCAGATCGCAAAAGATGTCCTTGGTATCGAGCTAAAAGCTGGCGGCACAGGCGGCGCCTCCGATGGCAATTTCGTCGCCCCGCTGGGCATCCCCGTGCTGGATGGAATGGGCGCAATCGGTGAAGGCTATCACTCCGACCGCGAATACATTTTTGCAAACAGCCTGGAAGAACGGGCGAAATTGCTGGCAGCGTTAATCGAAAACTGGTGAGTTCAGCACAGGAAGCAGTAAAATCGAAACGATGAAAAGACTTTTCGTATTGATATTCCTGCTGGCATCCTGTACTCCAGTTACAAATTCGACCTCCCCCCTACAAGTCGTCACTGCGTACTCTACATCCGCTGCGATGCCGTGGCTTGCGGAGTTGTATTCCTGTGCTGAGGACATGAACGTGGCGATAGACATGTCGGCCAGTTCACCCGAGATATCTCTGCGTTTGGGTGAACCTGAGGCCATCATCTCTCCAGCTTATCAGGTCGGCGAAGATGAACTGATCGTCGTCACCCATCGCGACAGTCAACTGCAAAATCTCACACTGGAAGAAGTGCAAACGCTTTTTACGGGGAGCGGAAATCCGTCCGCGCAGGTTTGGGTCTATTCGTCAGACGCGGATATGCAAGTTTTGTTTGAGCAGCTTGTGATGAAAGGTCGAAGCGTCTCTTCATTCGCAAAGGTGGCCGTCAGCCCGCAGAAAATGTCGGAAGCGGTGGATTCTGATTCCAATGCGGTCGGTATCCTGCCGCGAAGTTCGATGAACTCGGGGCAGAATATCCGCGAAGTGTATTCGGCAGGAAAAGTTCCAGTGCTGGCAACGACCAAAGTGGAAGCGACGGGAATTGTTCGGGAGCTTCTGGTATGCGTGTCGAAATAGTTCGCAGGTTCAAAAATCCACAATGGAGTGTCATCATGAATCGCAAAGCCATCTTTTCATTGTTCGCCATATTCCTTTTTGCAGCCTGCACGCAAAGCCCCGCGCCGATCCCTACGGCCACCATTGTCCCCACTCCATATCCCGACACGTTATTTGTTGACCCGAATATTTCTCTCGGTGAGATCAGCCCCCTGGTCTATGGCTCCAATTATGGTCCATGGATCGCACTCTCGGTGGATGGGCTGCAACCTGCATATGATTCTGGGGTCAGTATTTTGCGTTTTCCTGCTGGCTCATGGGGAGATCATAACAATGTAACCACCATTCAGATCGACCAATTCATGACCCTAATTCAAAAGATGGGGGCAACGGCCATGATCAACGTACGCCTGCTTGGAGGCACTCCCGAACAAGCCGCAGAGATGGTGCGCTATGTGAACAAGGAAATGAAGTATGGCGTCGTTTATTGGGGGATTGGGAACGAGCCTACCTTGTACGATGGCGAACTAAAGAACCTGGGAGAAAGTTATGACAGCAAACGATTCAATGAGGAATGGCGTGCGTTTGCAAAAGCGATGAAGAAAGTGGATTCGAGCATAAAGCTGGTTGGCCCTGAGTCGCACCAATTGAGTTATGACTATTCCGGTGCAAGCACGAATTTCACGAAGGAAAATGCCTTATGGATGGAAGATTTCCTGAAAGCCAACGGTGATCTTGTGGACGTTGTCTCTTTCCATCGTTATCCGTTTCCACGCTCAAGGGTTTCGGGTCCTGCCTCCATTGAAGACTTGCGGATCAATGCGCAGGAATGGGACAAAATCATTATCTACCTGCGGGCTATGATCCAAAAGGAAACTGGGCGCGATCTTCCCATTGCGATTACCGAATTCAATTCAGACTATAGCAAATCTGTTGGCGGAGAGTCCACGCCTGATTCTCACTACAATGCCATCTGGCTTGGGGATGTGCTTGGACGCATGGTCAAAAACGGCGTGTTTATGGCAAATCACTGGATGCTCACTTCCAAAGGCGGTTATGGCGGCTGGGGGTTGGTTGGCCGAAGCGATGTATACCCCAGCTATTACACCTATCAACTATATAAAAAATTCGGCAGCGAGCTGGTCTACTCTTCATCTGATAGTCCTGACCTGTCTATTTATGCCGCGCGACGTGAAGATGGGACTTTAACGATCATGGTCGTTAACCTGTCGCTTGAAGAGCAGATAAAAGCCCTTCGAATTGACGGACAGACATCCGTTAAGGGCGAAGCGTGGCTATTCGATCCGACACATCAAGCTGAAAACATGGGTATCGTCGACTTGTCCAAGGCGCCCGCATTCCCAGCGCAATCCATCACTTTGTTCATCATGAAATAGAGGAGTGTTATGAAACGTCATTTGATTTTGTTGTGGCTCGCATGGTTCAGTTTGTTATATGGGTTTCAATGGCTTGTAACCACACGCCTGCAAGTAAAGCAGCCAGATGAAGCAGTATCATGGAGTGCCAATGAAACGCTGCCAAGCAGCAACGACGGCAAAATCTATTTACTTGAGCCTTTTATGAATCGGCAGGTTGCATGGGATTCCGAATATTATGTCGGCATTGCGGTCGGTGGATACGATGATCCCGAGGCCGGCAGTGTGCGAAACCCCGCAACGGGTCTGTTAGTGATCAAAAATTATTCATTCTTTCCGTTATATCCCTACCTGATGCGTGCGCTGGCGCTTCCTTTGAAAGTGTTCGGCCTTTCACCGATCGGTACAGCGACACTTGCGGGGTCCATCATTGCGCTGCTCGGAACACTGGCAGGAATGTTCGCATTATGGGAAATGACCCGCGACTTACTCGACGAAGAGAGTGCATGGCGAACCGTATTTTACATGCTTGTTTTTCCATCCGCTTTTTTCCTCGCGCAAATTTTTACAGAAGGCTTGTTTATTGGCCTGGCTTTCTCATCCCTGATGTTCACGAAGCGCAAGCAATGGATCTGGGCATCACTGTTGGGCATGCTCGCCGCCTGGACGCGCGCTCACGGCGCGGCAATGTCACTGCCTTTGCTGCTCGCCTGGGTTATGAGCATTAACTGGAAATCCGAAATCCGTTCACAATTGACCTGGAAGTGGGCACTGCAAGGTATATTTGCCTTACTCCCTTTGGGTGCATATTATATCTGGCGCACTTCCCCACTGGGCGAAGGTTGGGCTGAATTGCAAGAGTTCTATTTTGGGCGCGGATTGATGACTATCGAAAGTTCGATCGAAAGTTGGAAGAACGCCTACTTCTATGCACGGTATATGAGTCAAGAAGGGCTGATCTATTTCAGCATTGAAGTGGCTGCAACACTCACTGCATTGGTCAGCAGCATATGGTTGCTCCGCCGCGATCCCATTGTGGCGTTATTCAGTCTGGCAGTTGTTTTGCTCTCTGCACTGAGTGGTTCGGCTCAAAGCATGGCACGCTATATGCTGATCGCGCCAGCCATGTTCATTGCGTTGGGATATTGGGGAAAAAACAAACTCTTCGATAAAGCATGGACCATTGCAAGCATTTTGTTGATGGGAATGTCTGTATTGTTGTTCAGTTATGATATGTGGGTGGGCTAAAAAAGATAATAGCCGTGTCCTAACAAAGCCGATAACTTGCTGTTAACAAAGCAAGTTATCGGCTTTTGTATATTTGAGTTTTAAACGAATTATTTAGGGGAAATTGCAAATTAAACCTGAAATAGCTTATGTTTGGATATTTTAAGAAATTGCGTCTTGACCTAACCATTTAAATATGCAATAATGTAACCGGTTACTGTAACCAGTTACACGTGGTTATACGAAGCTATGACTAGAAAATCACACTCCGTTACTATCAGGCAAGTGGCTGAAAAGGCTGGCGTTTCTGTTGCCACCGTCAGTCGCTATATCAACCATAACGCCCCTATTTCGAGGGACGTTTCGGAGCGTCTGAAGAAGGTTATGGCGGAATTACGGTATGTTCCCCACGCAGCAGCGCGGCAATTGGCGTCTCAAAAGACGCGTGTGGTGGGTCTTCTATTAAATACCCTGCATAACGATTTTTTTGTGCCGTTATTAAATGGAATTGAGGCAGTTGTTCGTAAGCACGAATACAATCTCGTAATAGCCACCTATCTCCTGGGTAGTCGTGATAATCCCCCTCCCATTGGCCCCCATAATACAGATGGAATACTGGTCTTCTCAGACGGTCTGTCAGATGATGATCTAGTTGCTTTGCATCATAGAAATTTCCCAATGGTTCTGGTTCACCGCACCGCGCCTGAATCGGTAAAAATCCCAAGCGTTACAGTTGAAAACAAAAAAGTTTCATTCGAACTAATTAACCATCTTATTAAAGTTCATGGAAGAAAACATATCATGCTTCTTCGCGGTCCCATCTTTCAGGAGGATTCCTATTGGCGTGAAACCGGCTATAGGTCTGCGCTGGAGGCAAATGGCATTCCTTTTGATGAAAGATTGATGCTTAATGGGGATTTCGAACGTAATACTGCATATAAGGTAATGAATGAATTCATAGCCACCGAAAAGCAGGTTCCATTTGATGCAGTTTTCGCAGGCGATGACGATGCTGCAATAGGGGTTCTCAAGGCCTTGCACGAAAATGGCTATCGAGTACCAGAAGATGTCTCTGTCGTTGGTTTCGATGATCTGGGATTTTCAGCATTTTTAACTCCCCCGCTTACCACTGTTTCCGCTCCTACGGAGGCCGTTGGCCGGATCGCAACCGAACAACTATTTTCTCTCTTCGATAAACAGTCCCCCGAAGGCGTTACATTATTGCCAACGGAACTGATCATTCGACGCTCATGTGGCTGCACTACACGAGATGAGCAAAGCATAAAGGAGGTGGAAGCACTTACTATTAAATAATGGTCTCCAGTAAAGTCGTACATTCAAATTCTATTAGAGGAGAAAATAACACCATGAAGAAAAGACTATACATCCTGGCCGCTCTGATGATCGTTGCATCAATGATTTTGTCAGCTTGCGGCGGCGGTGCCCCCGCTGAGAAGGTAAAGATTCGTTGGTTCGTAGGTCTTGGTACTGGTACCGATCCTGCCCAGGTTACAGTACAGGAAGAAGTTGTAAAGGATTTCAATGCCTCCCAGGACAAAATCGAATTAGTGCTTGAGATCGTTCCTTACGACAGCGCCCGCGACACACTCTCAACCCAGATCGCTTCCGGCGCTGGCCCCGACATTGTCGGCCCAGTAGGCTGGGGTGGTTCGAACGATTTTTACGGTCAGTGGCTTGACCTCACTGATGCTATCGCAGCAACCAAATTTGACACCGGGATTTTTGATCCGGCGCTGATTAAGTTCTACCAGGTTGAGGGCGAGCAAGTCGGTTTGCCCTTCGCTGTGTTCCCTGGTGCAATGTACTTTGTGCCTTCCATGTTTGACGAGGCCGGTCTTGCCTATCCTCCACAAAAATATGGCGAGAAATATGTCCTCGACGGCAAAGAACTGGATTGGAATTGGGAAACTGTTACCGAAGTTTCCAAGCGATTAACCATTGATATTAATGGTTTGAATTCCACCGAAGAAGGTTTTGACCGCGCCCAGATTGTACAGGTTGGTTACAGCGCCCAATGGCAGTCTGTTCTTTCAGTCGCTACATTCTATGACGGCGCTGAGAAGATCTACAGCGGCGACAAGAAGGGCGAATTCAAGTCCACCATCCCCGATGGTTGGAAAGATGCCTGGAAGTGGTACTATGACGGCATGTGGGGTGATCAACCCTTCATTCCTTCCGGTCCTTTGAATGCCGCTCCTGAATTCGGCAACGGCAATGCCTTCAACACCGGCAAATCTGCCATGGGCCTTACCCAGACCTGGTACACCTGCTGTCTTGGTGATTTCGCCAAGGCTGGCAATGAATTCCAGCTCGGTATTCAACCGATGGGCGCAGATGGCAAAGTAAATGGCCGTATCGATGCTGACACCTTCCGCATTTGGAAAGGCACCAAGAATCCCAACGAAGCTTTCACAGTTTTGGCTTACCTGATCACAACCGGCGGCGACAAACTCCTGCCCGCTTACGGTGCCATGCCCGCCATTCCTTCCAAGACCCAGGCCTTCTTCGACAAGAAAGCTACGGACTATCCGTTCGTGACCCAGGAAAGCTGGGATGTCTTCAATCAAGGTTTGGCTTATCCGGATACCCCAAGTTCCGAACAGTACCAGCCGAACTCCATCGAAGCAACAGCTCGCTTCGCCACCTTCTTTGACTTGATGAACAACACTGAAGGTCTTGATTTTGAAGCCGAATACGCGAAGCTTGTGGAAGATCTAAACACCATTTATAACAAGTAAACCTGCAATGATATACTTTTGGCGGGCCGGCTTTCACCGGCCCGCCAAACTAATTTCTGATCGATTTACGAAGGGAGTACGCCCATGTTTGAAGAGCTGTCAAACTTTCGAAAATATCTTCCATCCAGAAAATCATTCCGCAATATGTCTCCGATTGCACGGAGAGAATTCAAACAGGGAATGGCGTTTTTATCTCCCTGGATCTTTGGCTTTTTGGCTTTTACATTATTACCGATCATTGCGTCCCTGATCTTTAGTTTCATGAATCTATCGATTACAGACGGTATTTTGAGCACGCCCAAATTTGTCGGGTTTGATAACTATATATACCTGCTCAAGGATCGACAGGCAGGTGTTGACCCAAGAACTTGGATCACCTGGCTTTCAGGCGGTACGCCAACTTCCATGGGCGTTACCATCACTTTCGGCTTGATCTCACTGCCGATTGGTATTCTAGTCCCCTTGGGTTTGGCGGTTTTAATGAATAACCCAAACCTAAAAGGCGCGATGATTTTCCGCAGTCTGTTCTATATGCCTTTTATCGTTCCTTTTGTGGCCGCTGTATTTTTATGGGGCGGCATGTTAAATTCTGAAACCGGCTGGATCAATCGCATATTGATTGCAATGGGAATGGCCAGGGAAGCCACTCCTGACTGGGCCAACAGCACTTTCTGGGTGTATCCTACCTATACGATCATGGGTATCTGGGGAGTGGGTAATGCCATGCTGATCATGCTGGCTGGCCTGCAAGGGGTTCCCACAGAATTGTACGATGCGGCAAAAGTGGATGGCGCAAATGGCTGGCACACTTTCTGGAAGATCACCTTCCCCATGATTTCACCGGTCATTTTCTTCAACCTTACTCTAAGCATGGTCGGACTATTTCAATATTTCCTTGTTCCACTGGTTGTCAATAATGGAACAGGCCGCCCGGGTGGCGCAACCATGTTCTACAGCCTGTATTTATTCAAGAATTTCTTCACGTATCAAGATATGTCCTATGGAGCCACTCTGGCATGGTTCCTGTTCCTCATTATTTTGCTGATTACCTTCGTGCTTTTTGGCACTTCCAAATATTGGGTCTACTATGCCGGTGACAGCCGCTCTTAAGGAGAAAATCATATGAAAAATGTATTATCCCCTACTGCAAAGAAAAGGCTGGACGGAGTAACTGTTACGATCTTTACTCTGGCGATCCTCATCATTTTTCTCTCACCCTTTGCGTTCATGATATTCACTTCACTGAAAACGCAGGATCAGATCTCAATTGTAGGCGCTCCGATTTATCCAGCAGCACCTCCCAAGATCGAATATAACGGCCAGGATTTGGAAGTTTTCATTGTGCCTCTCCCAGACGGCACCACCAAAGAACTTGCCATGTTGAAAAAGGGTCAGAAGGAAAGCATTTTTATCGACCCTGAAAATACTGCTGCAGGCGAAATCATTTGGACAGGCTCATGGCGTAACCTGGACCGTCCATGGAAATTCTCGCCAACATATTCGAATTATCAAGAAGCATGGGAAGCAATTAATTATCCGCGGCTTTTATGGAACACTCTTCAATACGCAATCTGGACCGAGATCGGCGTATTAATTTCCTGCACATTGGTTGCCTTCGGTTTTGCGCGTTTCCGTTTCCCCGGCCGCGATTTCCTCTTCGTGATTCTGATATCGACGATTTTCCTGCCCGCCTTTGTGACCGTCATCCCAACCTATACATTCTTCACCAAGATCGGCTGGGTGGGTACCTGGCTGCCACTGATCGTACCCTCGTTCTTTGCGAATGCGTACGATGTATTCCTGCTCAGACAATACTTCATGACCTTGCCGCGTGAACTGGATGAAGCCGCGATGATCGATGGCGCCAGCCCATTGCGTGTTTTGTGGTCTGTCATCATCCCGCAATCCTACCCTGCGTTGATGGCAGTCACCGTGTTCCATATCGTTTTCGCATGGAATGATTATTTTGGCCCGTTGATCTATCTCTCCACCAATCGTGATAACTGGCCCATCTCCGTTGCGCTTTCCACCTTCAACGGCATTTATGGACAGCGCCCACAACTGATCCAGGCAGGCGCGTTAATGGCAATGCTTTTACCTCTCCTGTTGTTTGTGGTTGCCCAACGCTTCTTCGTTCAGGGTATTGTTGTAACAGGTGTTGAGAAATAAGAACCTTTTCAAAACAGGAAAATAAACGCGAAGGACACAATGGGTGCTGAAAAGGGAATAAGAGTAAGAAAAGCTCCCTTTTGTGTATCCCCGGTGTCCTTCGTATTTAATTGCCCAACCATCAAACGATCAAGGATATATCTATGTTAAAAGTTGCAGTGATCGGCGGAGGGTCCACATACACCCCCGAACTCATCAACGGATTTCTCGCACGCCTCGATAAATTCCCAGTCAATGAACTCTGGCTGATGGATATCGACAAGGAACGCCTCGACATTGTCGGCGGGTTTGCCCAGCGCATGGTCGAAGCCAAGGGATCTCCGTTCAAGGTCGTCCTCACCACCGACCAGCGCGCCGCAGTTAAAGACGCAGATTATGTGACCACTCAATTGCGCGTCGGGCACATGGAGGCACGTAAACGCGATGAATACCTTGGCCTGCGTCATGGCTTGATCGGCCAGGAGACCACGGGTGTGGGCGGTATGGGCAAAGCTTTACGCACCATCCCCATCATCCTCAAGATCGCAAAAGACATGCAGGAACTTTCCAAGCCGGGCGCGATGCTGGTAAATTTCACCAACCCAGCGGGTCTGGTTACACAGGCATTGAGCATGTATGCCAAGGATACGCCTTCGGTCGGCGTTTGCAACGTCCCTATCACGGCGAAGATGAGCATCCTCGAAGGGCTCGAGCAGGCCACGGGTAGAAAGATCGAGCCTGAGCGCGCGGAATTGAAAACGCTCGGGTTGAATCATCTTTCCTGGCATCGCGGGTTCACAATCGATGGTGAAGATGTCTGGCCGCAGGTCATTCAGGGATATATCGAGGAACTCAAGAAGGAAGAACATCCCGAATGGGAGCCGCGCACTGTGGAAGTGCTGCGCATGATCCCCAATTATTATTTGCAATATTTCTATCACACCGATAAGAAACTCAAGGCACAGGAAGCCTGGCCGCCCTCACGTGCTGAGGAAGTGATCGAAGTGGAGAAGGATCTGCTGCGCCAGTACGCCGACCCCGCGCTCAACGAACCACCTGCCGATCTGATGAAACGCGGCGGCGCCTATTACTCGACCGTTGCCACGCAGCTGCTCAACGCACATTACAACGACCTCGGCGAAACGCATGTGGTCAATATCAAGAACAACGGCGCAGTGAAGGAATGGCCTGCGGAATGGGTGCTCGAAATGCCTTCCACTGTGAAAAAGAGCGGCATCACGCCGATTGCCGCCGAACCACTGCCCACCTCCTGCTTCGGGTTGATTTCGGCTGTCAAAGCCTATGAACTGCTGACCGTTGAAGCCGCCGTACATGGCGACCGCAACGCGGCGTATCAGGCATTGCTCGTCCACCCCATCGGACCCAAGGCCGATAAGGTACAGGCTGTACTCGATGACATGCTCGAAACTCACCGCGAGCATCTGCCGCAATTCTTCAAATAATAAAGAAACGCCTCATCAGGCGTTTCTTTATACAACTTTTGCTTTAAACACAAGACCTGCATGAAATATTATCTTGGAATAGACATCGGCGCAACAAAAACCGCCGCACTCATCACCGACGAAAACGGCAATCCGCTTGGCACGGGTCAAGGCGGCCCTGGCAATCACGAAACCGTCGGGTTTGAAGGCATGGAAAAAGCCATGGGCGAAGCCTTGAGTGGCGCCATTTCAAACGCCAATATTCGAATCGAAGATATCGAAGGGGCAGGCTTCGGCATTGGCGGCTATGACTGGCCTGCCGAAGAGACCATCATGCGCGCCAGTATCAACAACATCGGCTTGAAGGCTCCGTTCAAAATGGTCAACGATGTGACTCTCGGCTTGCTTGCGGGCACAAGTGAAGGCTGGGGGGTGGCCGTCGTTTCAGGCACAGGCTGCAATTGCCGCGGCTGGGATCGCGAGCACATACGCGAAGGCCGTGTGACAGGCTACGGCACACTCATGGGCGAAGGTGCAGGCGCAAGCGAACTCATCTATCGCGCCATGCAGGTCATCGGCTATTCATGGTCCAAACGCATCCCGCCCACCGCTCTTGGCGATGTATTCGTCAAACACTTCAACGCGAGGAATCTCGAAGACCTCATCGAAGGCTACACCAACGGCTATTATCAGATCGGAGCAGAATCCGCGCCGCTTGTCTTTCAAACTGCCGAGCAGGGAGATTCCACGGCATGCAGTCTTGTTCAATGGGCTGGCACGGAACTCGGCGAGCTTGCAAACGCAGTCATTCGCCAGTTGAATTTCGAAACCCTTGAGATCGAAATTGCCCTGATCGGCTCCATGTTCAAAAGCGGAGAAATGCTTATCGGCCCCATGCGCGAAACCGTCCACGCCCTTGCGCCAAAAGCCAAACTCATTCCAGCAGAAGTAAAACCTGTCATCGGAGCCGTCCTGCTTGGAATGGAAGCCAGCGGATTAAAACTATCCAACGAAGAGCGGACAAAAGTAAAGGCCGTCCTTGCCTGATGAAATGCCGCGCTTCTTTCTTAACGTTATGCCTGTTTGCCCTTTCATTGACATTTTGCACGCCTCAAAATTCCCCCGCCATGCCTGAGAAACCTTCCTTTCGAATCGTCGCCTACGCAACTGATGCAATCATTACCTCGTTGATCCCCTACGATCAGTTGACCCACATTAATTACTCGTTCCTCATCCCCAACCCAGATGGGACGTTTAAAACGCTCAACAATTCATGGAAGCTTGAAGAGATTGTCACAGCCGCGCACGAAAAAAATGTCCGTGTGAGCATTGCGGTCGGCGGCTGGGGCTGGGACAATGAATTCGAGGCCATGGCAGCCGTCCCTGAGGCCAGAAGCGCGTTCGTTCAAAATCTCGTCGCAGTCGTTGATCAGTACCATCTCGATGGAGTCGACATCGATTGGGAATATCCAGATCAGGGGCAATCTTCGCAGAACTTTCTTTCATTGATGAAGGAATTGCGCCGGGCCCTGCCCGAAAAAGAGATCAGCACCGCGGTCATCTCGTTTGGAGACGACACCGGGCTGGGAATTCCCAGCGAAGTATTTGAGCTTGTCGATTACGTCAACGTGATGACTTACGATGGTGATATTCACGGCAGCCTCGTTGAATTCGAAAAGGGATTGGAATACTGGAGCGGGCGTGGCGTGCCGAAGGAAAAGATCAATATCGGTGTGCCGTTTTATACGCGGCCCAGTGAGATTTCTTTTGCGAAACTCGTCCAGTTCGATCCCGCCGCCGCCCAGGTGGATTCATTTGAATACAACGGCTCTCCAGAAAAATATAACGGCATTCCCGCGGTGCAAGCCAAGACAAAACTCGCCATGCAAAACGCAGGCGGCATCATGTTTTGGGCATTGGATCACGATGCGCAGGGCGAATACTCGCTGGTCAAAGCCATTTTTGAAGTAGTGCATAAATAATTTCTACTAAATTTTCGTCCTGAGCGGAGCCACACGATCTTTGTGTGGCGTAGTCGAAGGACGGAGAAATTGCATAGGAGTCCCATGTCACAACCATTCACACTCGGTGTAAATTACTGGCCGCGCCGCAAAGCCATGTACTGGTGGAGCGATTTCGATGCGGGTGAAGTGCGCGAGGAATTCAGCGTCATCAAAGAGATCGGAATGAACGTCGTTCGCTTGTTTTTATTGTGGGATGATTTTCAGCCCGAACCGAACAGCGTGGCGAAAGATAAGATCGACAATCTCGT
Source organism: Candidatus Villigracilis affinis (assembly GCA_016718275.1). GTDB lineage: Bacteria > Chloroflexota > Anaerolineae > Anaerolineales > Villigracilaceae > Villigracilis > Villigracilis affinis. The sequence goes on along the minus strand of JADKEA010000020.1, from coordinate 482,230 downwards.
GAAGGTGGCTGATATTGCCGCCGAAAATGGACTTGGCCTCGATATTACGTTCTTCACCGGTCACATGAGCGGACCTAACTGGAGTCCGCGCTGGCTACTGGGTGGAGACCTGCCTCCCAAAGCGCACGACTGGATCCGCGATATTGTCAGCGAAGGCAAAAAGACCGATAAAGGCTATCGCAACATGTTCCATGATGAGATGGCTTTGAATGCCACACGCCTGCTGTTGAAAACGGTTGTGACCACGCTCAAAGACCATCCCGCCGTATGGATGTGGAATCTCGGCAACGAACCCGATCTTTTCGCCTGGCCGAATTCATCTGATGAAGGCGCGGCCTGGGTGAAGGAAATGGTCGGCTTGATCAAATCCATCGACCCGAAACACCCTGTCACCATCGGCCTGCATGGCGATGGGCTGCACCGTGATAACGGCCTGCGCATCGACAAGGTGTACGCGAACACCGATGTCGCCGTGATGCACTCGTACCCGATGTACACACCGTGGGCGCGCCAACCGCTCGACCCAGACTTTGTCCCATTCACCTGCGCGTTGACAGCGGCATTGGCAGGCAAACCCGTTTTGATGGAAGAATTTGGCGGCTGTACCGCTCTGCCCGGTGAAGCCACCTACACCATGAAATGGACCGAGACCAATGGACGCGAACGCGAGCAATTCATGGCCAGTGAGGAAGACTTTGCCGAATTCCTGCGACTGACGATTCCGAAACTTCAGCACAGCGGTGCCACTGGCGCAATGCTCTGGTGCTATGCAGATTACATCCCCGAGTTGTGGGACGTACCTCCCTGCCAGAATTCACAGCATGAACGATTCTTCGGCCTGGTGCGTCCTGATGGCTCGCTCAAGCCACACGCAAAGGTCATTCAGGAATTTGCGAAAACGAATCCGCAGGTATTGCCGATTCCCGAATATGCAAAGTTGGCCGTGGACGCAGAGGAATTTTACAAGGAACCTCTTCCCCATCTCGTTGACCTGTATCAGAAATATCTCGCCGACATGAGCAAATAAATATGAAACGTCTCATCATCAACTCTGACGATTACGGGCGCACGCCCGAGGTCTCGCGCGGAATTCGTGCGGCACATTTGCTTGGAGTGGTCACATCCACCACTTGCATGATGAATATTCCCACCACTGCGGCGGATATCAAGATCGGCCTTTGGGAAACTCCCCAGCTTGGGCTGGGAGTCCACCTTGTGCTCACAGCAGACAAACCCATTGGTCCGTATGAATCGGTCAAATCCATCACAGATGAGAACGGAAATTTCCTCAAGCTGGCCACATTGATCCAGCGTATTAACGACATCGATGTCAACGAAGTGAAAGCCGAATGGCGCAGACAAATCGAAGCCTTCATCCAAGCCGCCAACAAAAAGCCAACCCATCTGGATTCGCATCATCATTCCTCATACTTCAGTCCGTCGCTTTTTCGCGCAATGCTCGAGCTTGCCCAGGAATACGATTGTGCCATCCGACTGCCCGTGGTGAATGACAGCGATGACATGGCAGGGCTTCCGCCCGAATTGATCGGGCCGATCAGGGAATATGCGCCAAAGCTGTTCGCTGAATTTAATCCGCGCAGGCCGAAAGCTTTTTTCGCAAGTTTTTATGACGACCTCGCCACGCACGATGAGTTGCAAAGAATCATCAGCGAGGTCGGGGATGGTACCTACGAGATCATGACCCACCCCGGATATGTGGATGATGAACTTCTGAAAGCATCCTCTTATGCCAGGCAGCGCGAGACCGAACTCAAAATTCTGACAGATCCGTCCATCAAAGAAGCGATCCGATCAAACGAAATTGAATTAGTAACTTTTGCGAGCCTTTAGTTTTATCCATCAAATTCATCCTTCACCTTTCAGGAGTTTTCATGTCTCGAATCAATGATCTTATTAACCAAATGACCCTCGATGAAAAAATTTCAATGCTCGCAGGTGCAGATTTGTGGCATAGCGTCTCTGTTTCGCGACTTGGAATTCCGCAATTCAAAATGACCGATGGCCCGAACGGCGCGCGCGGCGCGAAAGGCAGCATGTCAACGCCATCGGTTGCCACCCCTGTCGGCATTGCCCTTGGCGCAACCTGGAATCCCAGGCTGATCGAAAAGGTCGGTAATGTATTGGCGGATGAGTTGAAAGCCAAAGGCGCGCATATCCTGCTTGCACCCACAGTCAACATTCACCGCACGCCCATCGCAGGCCGCAACTTTGAATGTTATTCCGAGGATCCATTTCTCAGCGGTATGATCGCTTCCGCGTATATCAAGGGCATTCAAGATAACGGCGTGGGTGCGTGCATCAAACACTTCATCGCCAACGATCAGGAATATGAACGCTTCTCGATTAGTTCCGAAGTGGATGAGCGCACCCTGCGCGAAATTTATCTTGAGCCGTTCCGCATCGCGATCCGTAACTCCAATCCGTGGGCGGTGATGTCTTCCTATAACCGCGTCAACGGAGTTTATGCCTGCGAGTACGATCATTCGCTGCTTGAAATTCTCAAAGGTGAATGGAACTACGACGGCATCGTCATGTCCGATTGGTTCGGCACGTATGACGACGGTGTTCCCGCAGGCGGACTCGACCTCGAGATGCCCGGGCCTGCGCGCTGGATGTCTGCTGAAGTGGTGAAAAAATCCCTCGAAAGCGGAACCCTGACCGAGGAAAGGTTGAACGATAAAGTTCGTCGTCTGCTTGGGGTGTTGGAAAAAGCCGGTCTGTTTGAAAATCCAGTTCTACAGCCTGAAAAAGGTGAGGACAAACCAGAGCACCGCGCCATCATCCGCGAAGCCGCGCAGGAAGCAATTGTGCTGCTCAAAAATAACGGCATTCTGCCGCTCGCCAATGTAAAGACGATTGCGATGATCGGCCCATATGCCCGCACAGCGCAAATTTTAGGCGGCGGCAGTTCCAGCGTCACCCCGCATTACACCGTCTCGCCATTCGATGGAGTCAACGCTCCGGAAGGCAAAGATGTTTTGGTGGAAGCCGCCACTGGAGCCTTTATCTACAAAAATCTGCCTGCTCCTGCCCCTGAAACTTTATCTACTCCCAATGGCGAAAGCGGACTCCGCCTGAGCCTGTTTGCTGGTACTGAATTTGAGGGTGAACCCTTGTATGTTGAAACCAGCACCCGTGTTCAACATGGCTGGTTCGATAACAGCGTCCCGAATGTTCCGCAGGATAACTTCTCGCTTCGAATGGAAGGTCTGTTCACCCCGCAGGAAAGCGGATTACACACTCTGGCTCTTTCCGCAGTAGGCTGGTGCCGCCTTTATCTGGATGAAAAATTGGTCGTTGATCATGGATCAGATTCCGATATGGGCAAACAAAAGACCGCCGAGATCGAATTGGAAGGCGGCAAAGCTTACAACATCAAAGTGGAATATTACTGGAAGGGCGATCCGCGCTGGCGTGCAGTTGCTTTTGGTCACCAGCCGCCGCATTCCGCCGATATGATCGCCGAAGCTGTGGAACTCGCCAAACGTTCTGATGTGGCCGTGATCGTTGCTGGCTTGAACGGCGATTGGGAATCAGAAGGCTTCGACCGTGTGGATATGAAATTGCCGGGTCAGCAGGATGAGTTGATCCGCCAGGTTGTGGCCGCCAACCCCAACACGATCGTCGTGTTGAACGTCGGCTCGCCTGTTGAAATGCCCTGGGCAGATGACGTCCCTGCCATTCTTCAACTTTGGTACAACAGCCAGGAACAGGGCAATGCCCTCGCCGATGTGCTCTTTGGTGATGCGAACCCAAGCGGAAAATTACCCACCACCTTCCCTGTGCGATTGGAAGATAACCCCGCTTACATCAACTATCCCGGTGAAAATGGCAAAGTCCGCTATGGTGAGGGGATATTCGTTGGCTACCGCTATTACGACAAAAAGAAAGTGGAGCCGCTCTTTCCATTCGGCCACGGACTTTCTTATACAACCTTTGAGTACAGTAACCTGCAGATCAATAAAAAATCCATCACGCCGAACGAAACCATGGAAGTGAAAGTGGATGTGACCAATACAGGCAAAGTAACGGGCAAGGAAGTCGTTCAGCTGTACGTGCGTGATATTAAATCCACGTTTGCGCGGCCTGAAAAGGAACTCAAAGCTTTCGAGAAAGTTGAGCTTGCGCCGCAACAAACCAAGACCATCACCTTCACCCTCGATCGTGAGGCATTCTGGTATTTTGAAACGACTCTGAATGCATGGTCGGTGGAGGCAGGCGAGTTTGAAATTCTCGTCGGCGCATCCAGCCGCGACATACGAGCGAGTCAGATGGTCACCATCGAACCGGTGAAACGCGCCGCCCGTTTGCATGCAGGCCTTCTCATCAACACCATCCTCGATGACCCAGATGGCCGCGCCGTGATCTCAAAACACATCGGCGGCTTCCTGCTCATGGCCGATATGAGAATGGCTGGCGAGTTGACCCTCGAACAGGTTGCACACAATCACCCGACCTATGTACCGCAGGAACTGGTAAAAAAAATAGAAGAAGAATTGGCAAAAATAAAATAATTTATTGTATGGACCACAGCACCACCGCGCCCCTACAGAATGGAAGCATATATGAAATTCGGTCACTTTGACGACTCAGCACGTGAATATGTAATCACCCAACCCGATACTCCCCTGCCCTGGATCAACTACCTCGGCAGTGAGGCCTATTTTGGGCTCATCTCCAACACCGCAGGCGGCTATTCATTTTACAAAGATGCGCGCCTGCGCCGCCTCACACGGTATCGCTACAACAACTCCCCGCTCGATATGGGCGGCCGTTACCTCTATCTCCGTGATAACGGCACGGGCAAATATTGGTCGCCGTCCTGGATGCCCACACGCACCAAGCTCGATGCATACGAATGCCGCCACGGACAGGGCTATACCGTAATCACCTCCAAATTTAATGGGATCAAATCCTCGACCCGTTATTTTGTTCCGCTTGGGGAATCGCTCGAGATCTGGCAAACGACTCTGACCAACGAAAGCGCATCCTCCGTGGACTTGAGCCTGTTCTCAGCCATTGAGTTTTGCCTTTGGGACGCAAACGACGATGCAACCAATTTCCAGCGCAATTACTCGATCGGTCAAATGGAGATCGTTGACGAGGTCATCTATCACAAGACCGAATATCGCGAACGCCGCGATCACTTCGCCTACTTTGCCTGTTCTGAAAAACTGACTGGCTACGACACCGTTCGCGAGGATTTTCTCGGAAAATATCGCAGCTGGAATGAGCCCGAGGTTGTTGAATCAGGCACATCGGTCAATACCGAAGCGCATGGCTGGCAGCCCATCGGCTCGCATCATGTCAAAGTCCAGTTGAAGGCCGGTGAATCCAAACAGGTCATCTTCGTCCTCGGCTATCAGGAAAATCCGAAAGATGACAAGTTCGATCCGCCCGGCTCGCAAATCATCAACAAGAAACGGGCGAAGGCGGCGCTTGAAAAATATCTCAAGCAGGAAAACGCAGACAAAGCCTTCAACGACCTGCGCGATCATTGGACAATGCTGTTGGGCAAACTGCAAGTCACCACGCCCGACGAACATACCAACCGCATGGTCAACATTTGGAACGCCTATCAATGCATGGTGACGTTCAACATGAGCCGCTCGGCTTCCTATTTCGAAAGTGGAATCGGGCGCGGCATGGGCTTCCGCGATTCGAATCAGGATCTGCTCGGTTTTGTGCATATGATCCCCGAACGCGCGCGCGAACGCATTTTGGATCTATCGGCAACACAACTCAAGAACGGCGGCGCATTTCATCAATATCAACCGCTCACCAAACGCGGCAACAACGACGTGGGCTCTGGCTTCAACGATGACCCGTTGTGGCTGGTGCTGGGCGTTTCGGCTTATATCAAAGAAAGCGGCGATTGGTCGATCCTGGATGAACTTGTGCAATATGAAAATGAAACGGGGAGCGAATCTCCACTGTATGAGCATTTACAGCGCTCCGTTCAATACACGCTGGATCGTCTGGGGCCAAACAAACTTCCATTGATCGGGCGCGCCGATTGGAACGACTGCCTGAACCTGAATTGTTTCTCCGACACCCCGGGGCAATCCTTCCAGACAACAACCAATAAAGATGGCACAGTGGCCGAGAGTGTATTCATTGCGGGGTTGTTTGTGCTGGCTTGCAAAGAGATGATGGGATTGTTTGAAGGTTACAAGTTGAAGATTCAAGGTTCAACAACCTTCAACCTTCAACCTTCAACTTTTTACAGTGAGGCTGCCACAGAAATGGAAAAGACCGTCTGGGCTGCTGGCTGGGATGGCGATTGGTTCCGCCGCGCGTATGACGATTTTGGTCATGCACTTGGTTCAAAGGAAAATAGCGAAGGCAAGATATTCATCGAACCGCAGGGCATCTGCATTATGGCAGGTCTTGGTGTGGATAGCGGTAACGCGGTCAAGGCGCTTGATGCAGTGGCGGAACACCTCGCCACACCACACGGCATTGTTTTGCAACAGCCTGCCTTCAGCGAATATTATCTGCACCTCGGCGAGATCTCGTCCTACCCGCCTGGGTACAAGGAAAACGCGGGGATATTCTGTCACACCAACCCGTGGATCATGATCGCCGAAGCCATCGTTGGGCGCGGCGACAACGCCTTCGATTACTACAAACGCATCAATCCATCGGCCCGCGAAGAGATCAGCGAATTACATAAATGCGAGCCGTACGTTTATGCCCAGATGATCGCAGGCAAAGATGCCGCGACTCACGGCGAAGCCAAGAATTCATGGCTCACCGGCACCGCCGCATGGAATTATGCCGCCATCACACAATCCATCCTCGGAATTCGCCCCACATTGGATGGGCTGGAAATTTCACCCGTCATCCCCGCCAGTTGGGATGGGTTCTCCGCGATTCGAAAATATCGCGGTGTGACCTACAACATCACCGTGGAGAATCCCATGCACGTCTGCAAAGGCGTGGCAACTGTCACAGTGAACGGCAGGCAGGTGTCGGGTAGTGTGATCCGCACGCAGGATGGCGAAAAGGAAGTTAACGTCAAGGTCGTAATGGGATAGTCATGGCTGAGTCCGCGCTTCCATTCGCATCCATCGAAAATGATTTTTTGCGGCTCGATTATTTAACGACGACGGGTCCGCGGATCATTGGGCTGGTTGCAAAGGGAGCAAGTGGAAACCTTCTGGCTGAAACACCCGAGGTTCACTGGCCCACACCGCATGGAGAGTTTTATTTACGCGGCGGGCATCGCTTGTGGGTTGCGCCGGAGAATCCTTTTTACGTCTGCCCTGAAGATGGCGTGCAGGTCGAACAAAATGGCAGCAAGGTGATTCTAAGAAGTGCTGAGGATGCATCCGGGATCGAAAAAGAAATCTCGATTCAGCTGGATGACAATCGCGTCCATCTTTTTCATCGGGTCACATGGCACGGCGAAAATGAAATTCGGCTTGCTCCCTGGGCGATCACCCAATTGCGATTGGGCGGCATGGCGATCCTGCCGCAATCAAATGTGGATGGATTACTACCAAATCGCAATATCGTGCTCTGGCCTTATACGCGGATCGACGACGAGCGCCTCGAACTTAACGATGAGTTAATTCTGCTTCACGGAAAAGCCAGCGCCGAGGCATGCAAGGTCGGCGGCAACAATTCCCACGGATGGATCGCCTGCGCTTTCAGTAACGCATTGTTCATCAAGCATTTCGAGGTCAATGCAGATGAGGTCCACCCCGATCTGGGTTGTAACGTGGAAGCCTATGTAAAAGATGTATGTATCGAATTGGAAACGCTTGGTCCGTTACGGACTTTGAAGCAGGGCGACTCTGTCACACACGCTGAAACATGGCAGGTGCTGACAGGTGATTACCCCGCAACGTTGGAAGGCGCACGAACGATCAGCGCACAATTATCTTCTACAAAATAATGAATGGAGCATGCAATGGCAAACAAGATCATCTTTCCTGACAATTTCATCTGGGGTGCGGCAACGGCATCTTATCAGATCGAAGGCGCATGGAATAAACACGGCAAGGGTGAATCCACCTGGGATCGTTTCACACACACCCCGGGCAAGATTCGAAATAATGACAACGGCGATATGGCAAACGACCATTACCGCCTGTGGAAAAAAGATATCGGCCTGATGAAAAAACTCGGCCTGCAAGCCTATCGCTTTTCGATCTCATGGCCGCGCGTCTTGCCCACTGGGCGCGGCAAGGTCAATCAAAAAGGACTCGATTTCTACAGCAAGCTGGTCGATGGTCTGCTCAGTGCTGGCATCGATCCTTTTGTGACGCTTGAACACTGGGACCTGCCGCAGGCACTGGAAGACAAAGGCGGCTGGACGGCACGCTCCACAACCGAGGCCTTTGTTGAATATGCCGATGTCATTTCGCGCGCGCTCGGTGACCGTGTCCATAGCTGGATCACCCACAACGAACCCGCCGTGGTCGCCTGGCTGGGGTATGAGACAGGCGTGCATGCACCGGGTGTCAAAGACCTCCCTGCTTCACTGCGTGCCGCCCATCACCTGCTACTTTCGCATGGCATGGCAGTGCCTGTCATCCGCAATAACAGCAAGGATGCCGAAGTGGGTATCACCCTGAATATCGGCTGGAAGGTCCCTGCTTCCAACAGCAAAATGGATATGGACTCGGCCCGCCTCGATGATGGCAAATGGTTCCGCTGGTTCGCAGACCCGGTCTACGGGCGCGGCTATCCATCGGATATGGTCAAGTACTTCACGAAATTGGGCGGCGCTCCAAACGGTTTAGACTTCGTGCAATCAGGCGATATGGATACCATCGCCGTTCCGACGGATTTCATTGGTCTCAATTATTACGGCCGCAATTTACACCGCGTTGAAGACCCGAACAACGACCCGCAGATCTTCTTCCCACACCCGAAGACTCCCGAGCATTGGACGGAAATGGATTGGGAAAACTATCCCGATGGGCTGACCGGCGTTTTGGGACGTGTTTATTTCAATTACAACCCGCTGAAGATCTATATCACCGAGAACGGTGCCAGCTATTCCACGCCGCCAGATGAGAATGGAAATGTCGCAGATGTACATCGCACCAACTACCTGCGCACGCACTTCGCCGCAGCGCAGCGCGCCATTCAGGCAGGCGTGCCGCTGGCTGGTTACTTCGTCTGGTCATTGATGGATAATTTTGAGTGGTCGTTCGGGTATTCCCAGCGTTTTGGCATCGTCTGGGTTAATTACGAAACACAGGAGCGCATCCTGAAGGACAGTGCGAAATGGTATAAGACCGTCATTCGTAAGAACGGATTCTAAACACGTTCTTTACACTGAGCGTAGTCGAAGCGGAATTCTCGAAAACGGTCCTTCGACTACGCGGTTATTTATGAATCCGTTGGTCGTGTCAGCCACAGGCAGGCGATGCCGATCACGTATCCCACCGAAGACAGGGCATACAGCCAACGGGCACCGATGACATCAAAGATCGCGCCAGAGACGGGCGAAGCGACGATATTCACCAACCCGGCAAGGGTTACACTGAAGATCGCCAGCACGGTACCAGTCTCTGTGGGCTGGGTGCGGCTGCTGATGAGTTTGATGAACGAAATGGTGTAAAAGCTGAACGCCACCCCGCCGATAAAACGCACCACCATGATCGTGATGATGGATGGCAGGGTCAACACCGAGAGGCGCATGAAAATCGTCATACTCAGTGCCACCAACAGCAGACGATGTGCGCCCACCCGCTGCACGATCTTATCCGAATAGATCATGAATGGAATTTCAACCACTGCGCTCAAGATCCCAGCCACAGAGATGATCTGTTTGGTGGCGCCGAGTTCGGAGAGAAAAACATTTTCAAATTGTAAAACGCCGTTGTTGAAGAAACCAATGACAATGAGTGCAAATGCAAATCCACGCAGGACTTTATCCTGCCAGATGTATTGAAGCGCGACACGCAGGTTTGGTTTCGGTTGAGTGGATATTTGCCGTGAGCTGAAAAAGCGCGGCTGAATAAAAAAGATCAGGCTCGCGGCAATCAGCCACATGACGGCCACCCCGATAAAAGCGGCGATAAAGCCGTAGCGGGCTGTCAGCCATCCCGAAGAAAGAACCGTGACGATCCATCCCAGTGAGCCCCAAACACGCACGCTGCCATATCCGCTGCCTGATTCCTGAGAGACGGTCACCGCCATTGAATCCGAAAGCGGCGCAATACCCGAGGCAGCAAGCGCGTGCAAAAATACAATGATGATAATTAATGGGAACAGGCTTTGCAGGCCGATTGCATAATACCCGATGCCCCCGAGGATCAACGCCGCCTGCAAAATATTGCGAGCCTGCGGGCGCTTTTTGACCTCACTCACCCACAGCGGCGAAACCAGCATGCCAACAATGGCGCTGGTGGATGAAATAAAGCCGATCTGTTTTCCGTTGAAACCGATGCTGACATAAAAGAGATTGATGAACGGGAGAACGAAGCCCCAGCCTCCCATGAAAGTGAAATAATACAAACGTGCAAAGAGCAGATCGTTGAAACGGCTTTTGAGTTCGAGCTTCATAATTTAATCGGGCAGAGTATAACACCCAAAGCCCGCAGCGCCATTTATTGGCAGACCATGCAAAAGGAAATTATGACCAATAGAAAAACATCACAATTAAGATTTAACAGGCGGTTAGGCATATTGCTGATCTCGCCCTGGATCATCGGCCTGTTGTTGTTTAAATTGCTGCCCATCCTGGCATCGTTGGGAATCTCATTCACAAATTTTCAATTGCTCACCCCCGAGCAAACGAGATTCACAGGCCTTGAGAATTACATCCGCCTGTTTCACGACGATGCGGTGGGATATGTATTGTTCGAGACCATCGCGCTGGGAATCTCCACGATCCCCCTGCAATTGGCCGCCTCCATTTTTCTCGCGTCTTTGCTCAGCAATCCGCGCTTGAAAGCGGGTAACATGATGCGGACGTTGTTCTTTCTGCCGAGTATCATCCCTGGCGTGGCCATTTTCTTTATGTGGATCGGTTTTGTCGACCCTGCCACAGGCTGGCTGAACAAATTGATCCTCGGACCGCTTGGCCTGAACGGATTCAATAACTTGTATTCCGACGGGGCAATTGCATTGCTATTTAGCATTAGCTCGCTCTGGTCTGTCGGCCCGGGCATGCTGATCATGCTTGGCGCACTGCAGGGATTGCCGCCTGAAATTCAGGAAGCTGCGCGGGTGGATGGAGCAGGTCCGCTGGTGCGTTTTTTCTACATCACACTGCCGCTTATTTCCCCGGCCATCTTCTTTGCCATCGTCATTAACATGATCGCCATATTTGGCGGTGTGATCCTGCTCGACCGCGGAAATGTATTCAGCGGGAGTTTCTCACCCTATGACGGCTATGTCACTTTTATTCTCTTTGAAAGATATGACCTGGGTTATGCAGCGAGCCTGGCCTGGTTCTTCTTCATTATCGTTATGATCGTGGTGTACGCCCTGTTTACGAGCGCGCGCCGCTGGGTATATTACCCGGATCGGGATGCATAATTTATGACAACGAAAACAAAACGCAATTGGCTTGTGCCGCACAATTATCTTTCGCTAAAACTATGGGAAACACTGGGCAGCGGACTGTTTAATTTGTTTATTTTCCTGATCCTGTTTGTGTATCTATTCCCCATGCTTTTCATGGTCGCCACATCTCTCATGGAAGGACCACAGCTGTCTGATCGCAATTCACCCGCCTACCCTGCCCGGCACACACGCTATGAATATCAAGGTAGAAGTTATGCGATCTACAATGTTCCATTCCCTAATGGGGAGATTCGCCAGCTTGTGTTGGTGGAGCCGGGACGGATGTCAAGTCAATTCATCGACCCGCAAAACCCTGATGGCGGGCTTATTCCATGGGAGGGAAGCTGGCGTCAACTAAAAGGGGTCTACCATTTTTATATCACCCTTGATAATTTCACCAACTTGTTTAGTGCGTTACCCATTTCTCAAATGCTAAAAAACACCCTGATCATGACCATCATTGGAGAGATCGGTGTCCTGATTTCCTCCATTATCGTGGCGTATGGGTTTTCGCGTTTCCCCCTGCCAGGCGGTGACATTCTTTTCTACATCCTGATCGCGACCATTTTGATCCCTGAAAAAGTGACTCTCATTCCCACTTATTTCTTTTTCGTACGCATCCTGCACTGGGAAGGCACCTGGCTTCCGATCTTGGTTCCTTTCTTTTTCGGGAATGCCGTTTACATTTTCCTCCTGCGCCAGAACTTCAAAAGCATCCCCAAGGATCTGGATGAAGCGGCCATGCTCGATGGCGCTGGTCCGCTGCGGGTTTTACTTCAGGTGATCCTGCCGCAATCTTGGCCTACGGTGATCACAGTGTCACTTCTGCATTTCTTCTACATGTGGAACGAAACGCGTCAGGCGGCGCTTTATCTCAGCATCAGCCGCGATTTGGCTCCGATCTCATTTGGGGTGCAAAGCTTCCAGAGCCTCACACCGATTCAAAATCAACTTCAGGCTGGCGCGCTTATTTTAATGATCGTGCCGGTCATCGTGTTGCTTATCTCGCAGCGCTATTTTATGCGTGACATCGTAGTAACCGGAATGGAAAAATAAATACCATGTTTCGTAACCCCAATCACCGTACAATCTTTGGTATCTGGCTTGGATGGGCATTGATCATGTTGGCGTATCATGTCTTTTTACCGGCGCGTTACACGATCCAGCCGCCAGACCGCGCGCTTGAATGGACAGCCACTGAAACCACGCCGGGCAGTCAGGACGGAAAGATCTATCTCAATGAACCTTTTCTCAACCGCCACGTTTCATGGGATTCTGAATACTATCTCGCGATCGCCGTAGGCGGATATGAAGCTCCCGGCCCGGCACGCATCCGCGGACAAGTTGGGGATGACACCCCCAGCACGGGTTTCTGGCCTTTTGTCATTCCAGCACAATCCACGGAAATTCCGGGCATTTCCCTCAGCTATGCATTCTTTCCGTTCTACCCGATGATGATGCGCCTGTTTGCAATCCCGCTTTCATTGTTCGGATTAAATGCCATCGCCACGGCCAGCCTGGCAGGAGTGATCGTCTCCCTGCTTGGTACTTTGGCCGCGATGATCGCCCTGTATGAATTTGCAAGCGTTGAAATGGATGAAGCCAGCGGCGTCCGCGCGGCCTTTTACCTGCTCATTTTTCCAAGCGGCTTTTTTCTGGCTGAAATATATACGGAGGGCCTGTTCGTCGGGCTGGCTTTCAGCAGCCTGCTGCTGCTCCGCCGCGGACATCGCGGCTGGGCGGCGGTGGTCGCAGTCATGGCTACCTTCACCCGCGCGGCTGGGGTGGTGATCGCCATCCCGCTCATTATTTCGTGGGTCAGGGAAGCCGAGTGGCTGGAGCTCGACATGGAATGGAGTCAAATCTATTATCGCGGCATTCCCTGGCGCATTGTCGCCAATGGGTTGGTCGCAGCCTCTCCCATATTGGCATTTTTCCTTTGGCGCATTTCTTATTATGGGTTGGCGTTCAGCCTCGTGGAAGCTGAATTCTTTGGGCGTGGATTGCTCTCATTTGGCGTCACATTCATCACCTGGTCTGACGGTTTCCGCGCCATGTTCGAAAATAATCCGCAAGCTGCAGCTTATTATTTTGTGGAATGGCTCGGCATTGTGATTGGCTTCACCGCCTGTATCGCAGGTTTCAAGAAACATCCTGACCTCGCCATTTTCGGTTTCCTCGTGGTCTTCCTCTCATTCACCAGTGGACCCGCCCAGGGAATGTATCGCTACGTTTTGGCAGCACCGCCTGTTTTTCTTTTTCTCAGCAGGCTCGGCAAAAATCCCATCTTTGACCGTGTATGGACGATCGCCAGCATGTTGATCATGAGCATCATGTGCGCAATGTACATGTTCAATATGTGGTCAGGTTGATCCTCCCTCCCCCATTTGTGAATCAAAACGGTCCGCAGACTTCTCCTCGAAACCTGCGGACCGTTTGATAAATATTTTTAATTTATAGATCAGGCATTTTCATGCAAAGCGATCAACTGGGGTTTTGAGTTCGGCACACGGTGAATTTCGCCACAGGCTTCCATATCCAGTTTCACAATGGTGAAATACCACATCACTGAATTGTCAGAATTATCGTGCAATTGCTCTTCCACAAGATTGCCCAATTGCGTGAAGGTCAGCGCACCATGTGTACGCAGATTTTCAAGAACAGCCATGCGCACAACCTCGTATTTTGCCCGGTTGAGGCGAACACCTTTTTTTAAAGGTTCGGGCTTTGTAGTAAACCTAAACTCGCTGGTAGCCATGGCCCAACCCGCTAGTTTTCAGGATTCATGCTTGTGTAAAGCGCAAGCACGTTCCCGGTCGGGTCCTTGAAAATGCCAAACCAGCCCATGTTCGGGATCTCGCGTTTAGGCTCAAGCACTTTGCCGCCGAGTTGTTCGACCTTCTTCAAGTCTGCATCGATGTCGTCGCTGGCAATATAGACCAGCACCTGCCCGACAGGGTTTTCAGCCGATACCTCGGGGAAACCGCCGCCGGAGCCATCGGCTGCCTCCCACATGGTGTAATTCATATCGGGAACGTGTTGAAGCTTCCAGCCGAACAAGTCCTGATAGAACTTTGCCGCGCTTCCAACGTTCGCCGCAGGGATCTCAACATGAACAACATTTCGCTTGGACATAGCATTCTCCTTTTAATAAAGTGGACAACAGTATGAATATTTTAGAACACCCGTTCTAAAACGTCAAGCGCCAGATATGGGAATTTTTCACACATGCCCCCTATATATACCTTGAAGGTTATCGTCCGAATCGGGCAAGGATACGGAGAAAGATTTCACGGTCATCAGGCATGATCTCGACCATCGCAAAGCCCACATGGTACAGATTGGGTTCGATCTCGTCTATTCGACACCATTTTGAGCGGGCGATAAAAATAATGAATGGTCGGTCTGCCAGTTCGGGGGTAAGCTCTACGCGCAGGTAATAATCTTTTTCAACAGGATATGGGGCCGTTGTTTCCAACTGTAAACCGTAGGGGCTTACCTCCACCATGTGACCAATGATCCCCTGCGTATCATCATCCACAACGCGCAGATAATAATCAAACTTTTTTCGGGGGGTGGTTCGACGTTCAGGCATGAGAATTCTCCTTCACAAGATCGTTATTATCGCTTAATCCTACCATCACGGATAATTCTCAAAAATATACGTTCTATATTAAAATTTTTCGGCTGAAATCCCCGCAGGATCGAATTTTTCTCGGAGGCAGAAGCAGGTAAAACGTCAGAATTTGATGCGAGCGGCGAGTTTATTCGTATTTCAGGGCCTGTACGGGAATCATTGTGGCAGCACGCAAGGCGGGGTACAGTCCAGAAAGCATTCCGATAATGGTGGCAAATATCAACGCGAAGACAGGCAGCCAAACAGGGGTGTAGACAGCTACGCTGGGAGGCGGACCGCCCTGCTCGCTAGCCTGCCCCGCCAGATAGATGATGGCCAGCACGTTGATGCCTTGTGCCGCCAGCCAGCCGATGATGACGCCGCCCGCGCCTCCGATGAAGCCGATGCCTGCTGCTTCCCCAAGGAAAATGGACAGCACATCGCGGTTGGTTGCGCCAACTGCTTTCATCAGGCCGATCTCACGCGTACGCTCCAAAATGGACATGGCCATCGTGTTGGCGATGCCGATAGCTGCGACCAGCAAGGCAATGGTTCCCACACCGCCGAAGATGATCTGCAAAACGAGAAAATAACCGTTGATGCTTTCGAGATACGCCTGCGGGGTGATGGCTTGAAAGCCCATTTCGGTGATCTGGTCAGCGATATCCAAAGCCAGATTGGGATCTTCAACTTTGACGATGACCTGGTTGTAGCCGGTCTTGTTGTAGTTAATGCGAATCCCATTTGACCACTCGTTCAAGCTACGCACCAATTCCAGCGGCATGTAGATGGAATAATCTGCCTCGCCGCCTGTTTCGCTCAAGACTCCTGCTACACGCAGACTGATGTTTTTCTGGGTTACATTCCCCTGCTGATCCCATTTCATCACGACCAATTGAATTTGCTCGTTATACAAGTCGGGCGGTGGGGGCGGTTCCTGCCCGGGGCGCAGACGCGGATCGTAAAAATTATTGGGGGTCATGACACCAATAATCACCGAACCTCGTGAAAGCACAGTCGTCCCTTCACTGGCTTCCAAGCCGATATTCGCGAGGTCGTCTGTATCGATGCCGATGATGCCCACACCGCCTTCCAATTTTCGATAGGAGATGACAGCAGCCGCATTCAAATAATCACGCGGGATAACCGACTGAACTCCGGGGATGGCCCTGAACTGTTCGAGGACAGGATTTGTGATCAGGGCTGGTTCCTGCAGCTGATCGGAGGATACCGCAGGGGCCATGCCATATCCCCCACCGCCGCCATAGAACATGCCATAAGCAGGCATCACATCGATCAAGGTCAGGTCACCGATGCCGTAAAGTTGATCGGTGGCGCTTTTTTGAAGACCGACCGCAAGCGAAACAAGGATGACCACCGCCGCTGTGCCAATGACCACACCGATGGCGGTCAGGGCCACACGCGCCTTGCGACGTCCGAGGTTTCCGAAGATCAGGCGAATCAAATCAAGGAATTTCATGTGGAAGCAATGCTCCTAGCCACCTTTGCCGCCACCGGCTGGCATGGGGACTTGCTCTCCTTCAAATATCGGCGCTTCGGATGGGCTGCTGTTCTGCGACATCGATGAATCCAAACCGAGCAGGCCAAGAATGGCACGCCATATTTTTTGCAGGAAAGTTTCCTCTTCCATAACAGGTGCAAATTCACCGCCACCGCCACCAAGCGAGGGGTCAAGAGAAGGATCGAGGGAAGGGTCAACAAAGGCTTCCTCCACCGTCACCTGCAATTTGCGAGTGAGCGTGCGCGGCTGGTTGAAATCGTCGGTGTATTCGATGGTGACGGTTAAATCCATCGGGCCGGGGGCATCCGGGAACAGGGTCGAGTCAAAGGTGAAGTAACCGCCTGGGTCCAGCGACCCAACCAAAGTCGTGGCAGGATCGACCGTTCCTCCTGTCGTTTCGATCTTCATATTTCCCAAAACAGTGGTGCGTTTTCCGAGGCTGACGATCTGGATCGGCAGCGCACCCGGCTCACCGGCAAAGAACGGGTCGGGCGGGCGGTAGAAACTCACGTCCACATTCGGGAGACTGTAGACCAACAGTGTAATGACCTGATCATCGTTGACCACTTCCCCTTTGTTGTTGACATAAGAAAACGAGATCTTCATCGGGTATGCGCCCGGATTGGTGGATACATTGACGATCAGGCTTTGGAAGACCTGCAATTGACCGCCAGCGGGAATATCGCCAAGCGATTGAATATTGGATGAGTTGACCGGCGCAAAATTGGTGAATTCGCCGCCGCTCCCGGAAACGCCACCAGGCTGGGGCGTGCCGCTGCTATCACCTGAGGAACCACCGCCCACGATCATGGTGACACGCTTGGCACTCGTATTTCCCATATTCTGGACCGTCAACCCAAGCTGGAATTGTTCACCCGGTTGAAGCGGTTCCACCGTCGACGCATAGCTGGTGATAACCAATTGGGCATTGTTCACCCCTGTTGGAGTGGCAGTGGGATAGGGCACGGTTGAGCCTCCCACGGGGATACTGAGCGTAAATTTGTCGATGTATTCCGTGCCTGCGCTGTCGTAATAGGTCAGCGTGACATCGGTGGTGACGACCGATTTCCCATAAATAGTATCGAGCGCAATAAATGGCTGGGTTGCATCATTATGATCACCGGCGCGAATGGTCCCCAAAAAGATCGCACCGCCCGTTTTAGTTGGGATAAGGTCCGTCGATGTAAAAACTGCCTGCACATTGTAGGCAGCCACAGTGCCGGCATTGCCAAAGTCAATGTTGAGTTTGAAATCATCGCCCGAACGCACACGCTCGACATTGATCTCATAGGAACCGATCACCATCTGCGGACGGTCAAACGGCATCGAGGTCGGGGTGGGAAGCGGAGATGAATCGGCAACGGTCAGCCCGTTGGGATATTCAAACACGGTCGAATCAGGATTTGTGACCACCACTGTATATGAACCCGCGGCAACGCCGGGGCGTACAACGGCTCTTAATTGGTTGGGGCCATCATAAGAAGTGGTGAGTGTGCCATAGTTTTTCAAAGAAACGACAGCGCCAGATTCAAAGCCCGAGCCTGTGACCGTAATGGTCGTGGCGATGTCGTTAAAAACGAGATTGGGATCCACCGAACTGATCACGGGGTCGGCATAGGCGGGTGTTGTCCAACCCGCCAATAGGGTTATCGTGAGAAGGATTGAAACAAAATATTTATTTTGAAACTTCATTTAGTCTCCCGTTGCTTGAAACTGCACGTCATGAGGTCAGCCCACAATGGATTTACGGCACTTCCAATGCGGCAGATTGATACTCATCTTCACTGACTACATGTCCATCCAGCAGGAATATCTTGTGTGTGGCAAAACGCGTCATGCGCGGATCGTGCGTCACAACGAGCACGGTCCGCCCGGAACGATGCAAGTCCGAAAGCAACTGCATCACCGTAATGCCGCTGGCCGTATCGAGGTTTCCGGTAGGCTCATCGGCCAAAATCAAACTAGGATTATTGACCAACGCACGCGCCACAGCGACGCGCTGCTGCTGTCCGCCTGAAAGCTCGGCAGGGCGATGATGGCTTCGGTCTGCCAAGCCAACCTGTTCCAATAATTGGCGGGCGCGGGTGCTGCGCTCAGAAACCGGTATGCCGGTGAATTGCATGGGAAAGGCCACATTCTCCAGGGCGTTCATGCTTGTGATCAAGTTATAGGATTGAAAGATAAACCCCATGGTGCGGCGGCGGAAAAGCGCAAGCGCGTTTTCATCCATCTGATCCAACCGCTCATCACTGATCGAGATCTCACCGGATGTGGAACGGTCCAGCCCGCCAAGCAAATAGAGCAGGCTACTCTTGCCTGATCCCGATGGCCCCATCACGACCGTAAAGGTATGCGGCTCAATATCCAGGCTGACCCCATCCAATGCGCGGACGGTTGTCCCACCCATTTGGTAGTGCTTTTTCAGGTCAGTGATGTGGATCAAAGGGGAAGTCATTCACACCCGCCTGGTTTAGAAGGCCGTTCCACTGCTAAAGCTCGAAACCAACGCCCCTGACCCTGCGAGTACAAGTAGAATGACGAGCAAAATGATCCCCACCCCAATAATCGCCTTGTTGCGCGGAAGTCCATCTGCAGCGCCAAATCCAATGACCAACAGGATGGCATTCCAAATGAAAAAAATATCCACTCTTGAAAGCATCTTCCCTAAAAAGATGGCCCCACCCGCAAAACCCGATAACCCCGGGCTGATAATGGCATGCCCCGCAATGAGAATGAAGACAACCCGCAGCACATCACGCAGCATAAAAGGCAGGCTGGCCCAGCCAACGATGTTCAAGGCACTGCCCATTGTGCCACGCCCGCCCAGCAAAGTGGAGCCGAGATGCAAAAGTCCGCTTAAGATCAGCCAGCCCAGCCATAACCCAGCCAAAGCTGAAAGCAGCGGAATGATGTAAACAAATGTTGCTCCCTGTGTGGCCTGTTGTGCCTGCATGAAATTATTTTGCATGTCGGGCGTCCAATATTGCCAATCCGGAGGCAGTTGGATCTCCCCCATCGCCGCTGCGCGCGCTTTCACAAATCCGCCAACAATGACGACCAGTGAAGACGAGATGCTCAATGCCAGCATCGGGGTCAAGCCACGAAGAAACAGTCTCACCTGCAATCTCTGCAAAGGCGAGTTTGGGATGTCGCAAAACTTCGAGTATTCGCGCAAAATTCAATCGGCGCGCTGGAACAGAGGGATTTGATTCAGTCATAGTTTTTTTTCAATAGTTGAGGAGTTGAGAAAATTCTATCATGCTTTCAAAAAAGAGATTCCCTGCCCATTAACGAAAAACGGCTGGGAAATGTTCCCAACCGTTTTATTTTTCAGACGTTTACAAGATCATTTCGGCCGATAAAGCAATGTAGCTGTTGTGATGGTGGTAAGCGTAGGTTTTGCAATATAAACCGATTGTGTGGTTCTAATAACAATATAAGGAGGGGAACCTAGTTTGTATTTCACAAGAAACTCAACGGTATACCACTGATTGACAGGCACATTATTGAAAATAAAAGTGCAGCCATTGCTGAGAGGCGGATTGGTAAACGTCGCTGCGTAACTGCCGTTCTTGTTGTATAAAGTTGCCTTGGTGCAATCATACGTATCCGCATTAGGCAGTGATCGATTAGGCTTGACTGGGACCTTCACAATCGTAGTTGTACTATCCGGGTATGCATATGATGGGGTGGTCAGCGTGCCCGCTAAAAGAGCCACAACAGCCAAAGACACAAAGAACAAACGTAGGTGCTTCATAACAACCTCCTGTTGTTACGATGAGTATAAACCCATCGCCCAGGCTCAAACAACCTACATTTTTGAAAATGGAACGATACTAAATCCCTTCAAACAAATCCGTTTTGCGCCTGATACCCTCAGTCACAGGCGGGTACGCCTGCATGTAATCTTCATTTTCGCCGAACAGGCGCGTCACGAAGCCCATCAGTCCGCGCCGCATTTGCATCCCACCCTGCGAGGCGTGACATTCGCTAGCCTTTCGCTTGGCCTCTGCCGCAGAAGCCACATTCAGCCGCACATGGATGGGAAAGGTCACCTCAGCCAGTTCCTTGATGTTGATATCGCCATTGCGGCCAAACTTGGTCGGGTCTTTTCCGAACAGCGGCATCAAACGCACTGCCGCCCGCAACAAGCCTTTTGGAAAAACCTGAAAGTACAAGGCCTGCGGCTTGAAAGCTGATCCAGCCTCGGGGTGGAAAGATGCGTCACCCGCTTTTTCGAAGGCGAGCACCGTCGCCTTGTGAATATGAATGTGATCAGGGTGTTTATATCCACCGATCGGGTCGAAAGTCAAAACAACCTCTGGCTTGAGATCACGGATGTACTTCACTACGCGCCCAGCTACTTCATCAATCGGCGCATTGATCTGCGCGTCAGGATGCTTGTTATCTTCCATGCCCGGCATGCCCGAATCACGATAGCCAAGAAAGAAAATTTCCTTCAATCCGAGTTCTTTGCCCGCGCGCATCAATTCATTCGTGCGCATCTCGGCAGTATCCTTGAAACCCATCAAATGTTCCGCATCCACTGTGCCTGCTTCGCCGCGCGTGGCACAGACATAATACACATCATAGCCGCGGCTTGCATACAAAGCCAGCGTGCCACCCAAACCAAAAGACTCATCATCAGGGTGAGCCAGAACCGCAAGTAAAGTTTTTGTCATTTCATTTTCCTCTCGTGCATAGACGTTTACCGAACGCCAAAGTTTACCTTATTATGATAAAATGTCGCCGTATTAAAGGAGCACCCAGCGAATGACGGATATTCTGTAGACAACCATTTTTTTCAGGGCACCAACCCGCTGTATTGATTCATCAGCCGAGGCATGCCCTCGGTTTTCTTTTTAACAACTACAGGAACGAACATTATGCTTAGTATCCATAACCTCTCTAAAAATTTTGGCATTCAGCCGGTTTTACAAAACATCAATTTCAATATCAGCGCAGGCGAACGCATCGGCCTTATCGGCCCGAACGGCTCAGGCAAGACCACCCTCATGCGCATCCTCGCAAAGTTCGAGCATCCCGATTCCGGGGATGTCTCTTCGACGCGCCCAAATCTACGAATTGGATATCTCGCCCAGGGAATGGACCTCGACCCTAGGCAGACGCTTCACGCCGCGCTCGGGCTTGACCCAGAAACCCAAACAGATCCCGCCGCTGAAATAGAGTCGCTCGCCCTGGCATTATCGCAAACCCCAAATGATGCCGCACTCCAAAGTCAATATGACGAAGTCCTGAAAAAACTTTCCACATTTCAGATTCAACCCGAAACCATTCTCGCCCCGCTCGGCCTTGACCACCTCCCCGCCGATACACCCATCGCCCACCTCAGCGGCGGACAAAAGACCCGCCTCATGCTCGCGCGCGTGTTGCTCGAAGATCCGCATTTATTGCTGCTCGATGAACCCACCAATCACCTCGACATCGAAATGCTCGAATGGCTTGAAGAATGGTTGAATCAATTTCAAGGCGCAGTGTTGATCGTCTCACATGACCGTGTCTTTCTCGACAACACGGTCACATCCATCCTTGAGTTGAATCCGATCACACACGGCATCCGCGCCTATGCGGGCAACTACTCAGATTATTTGCATCAGAAATTGATGGAGCAGGACAAGCAGTTGCAGGAATATCAAGACCAGCAGGATGAATTGGCTCAACTGCGCCGCGCCGCGGGTCACGTCCGCAGTTTGACTATTATGAAGAAAGGCGGCAAAGCCGATAGCGGAGATAAATTCGCAAAAGGCTTCTTTGGCAACCGCGCCACCAAAAATGTGGCAGGTCGCGCAAAACACATCGAAGCCCGCATCGAACACATCCTCACCGACGAAAAAATCGAAAAGCCGCGCGGCAACTGGGCCTTGAAATTGGATTTCGGCGAGCCCGATCACCAATCAAAATTTGTATTGGAAACCGAATCGTTATCTATTGGCTACACGCCAGAAAATCCACTACTTGAAAACATCAATCTGTTCATCCGTGCCGGTCAGCGCATTGTGTTGACAGGACCGAACGGCGCAGGAAAAACTTCCTTCATCCGCACCATCGTCGGCAGGATTCCCCCGCTGGCGGGTTCCTTCCGTTTGGGCGGCGCGACAAAGCTCGGCTACATGACACAAGAGCAGGAATTGCTCAACCCGAAATTCAGCGCGTTGCAGACCATTCAATCTGTGTCCGCTTTCAACGAGACGGATGCACGCAACTTCCTACATTACTTCCTTTTCAAAGGCGATGCCGCCCTGCGCGCCTCGGAAGAACTTTCCTATGGCGAACGCGCGCGCTTGCAGCTTGCCACCCTCGTGGCACAGGGATGTACCTTCCTCATCCTCGATGAACCCATCAACCATCTTGATATTCCCTCGCGTGAACGCTTCGAGGAAGCCCTCGAAAATTTCAAGGGAACCATCCTCGCCGTTGTCCACGACCGCAGTTTCATCGAACGCTTTGCCTCCGATGTTTGGGTGGCGAAGGATGGGAAGATATTGAAATAATAATTATCTTACCGAGACCCTAAAGGTTTTCTTCGCCAGCAAAAACGAAATTCAAGCAAGAGTCGCTTGCAAATCTTGAATCCAGTTTTTCGGAAAAACCTTTAGGGTCTGATCAAATAAAGGAAAATCATGTCAACACAAAATTTCACGCCATATGATGGCGTGAATCAAATCCTGTCTGCTCTGCTTGAAAAAGCAAAAACCATTCTGACTGATCAATTCGTCGGCATGTATTTATACGGCTCGCTCTCCAGCGGTGACTTCCACCCCGATGCCAGCGACATTGACTTTCTCATCGTCACCCGCGAAGCGCTTCCCGAAGCAACGATTTCAAAACTGGAAGCCATGCACAACGAACTCTGGAAAAGCGAAATGGATTGGGCATCCAAACTTGAAGGTTCGTACATTCCGCAAATCCCCTTGCGACGTTACGAAGCAAACGGAGAAGCCTACCCAACCATCAACGAAGCCAGATTCTACGTTGCCCCGCATGGCAGCGACTGGATCATCCAACGGCACATCATCCGCGAATATGGGAAAGTTCTGGAAGGGCCAGATCCAAAAACCTTGATCGATCCTGTTCTGCCAGATGAAATTCGAAAGGCTGTGACAGGCATTCTCGATGAATGGTGGTTTCCGATGCTGGAAGATCCGTCCTGGCTGCGTGATCACGACAGTCACTATCATTCCTATGCCATCCTCACCATGTGCCGCGCACTGCACGCACTCGAATATGGGACGATCGTATCAAAACCCATCGCGGCAAAATGGGCACAGGAAAAACTCGGCGGTAAGTGGATTCAAGTGATTCAGGATGCGCTCGATCAAAGAATCGATGCGGGGCATTTTGAGTTATTTGATGATGCAATGGAATTGATCAAAATCACAAAAGAATTGGCTTCATAAAAAATCGCGAGGAGAAAATGATCACGTATCGAAGTTATGAAGAGAAAGATTGGCAGTCCATTTGCCAGATCCATGACCGCGCGCGGCCGCATGAATTGATCGGTTCGTGCGACCCGCGCGGGTTTGTTCCCATTGAGAAGGACGAGGAAGCGGAGGACTTGAAGCGCGCCAACAAATTCGTCGCATGTGATGATGAAACTGTCGTGGGTTTTGTCGGTGTGGATGAAGATTATCTCGCGTGGCTGTATGTTGATCCGAGCCACTACAGAAAAGGTATTGGCCGTGAATTATTGAAAATCGGAATCCGCGAGATCGGCGAAGGCGCATGGACGATCGCGCTTGACGGTAATAAAAGAGCAATTGCGTTGTACGAGAGCGAAGGTTTTGTAGAGATCGAGCAGTTTGCTGGCAGCAACGCGGGCTATCCATGTACGTGTCTGAAAATGAAGCGAGTAAAATAAACCACCATTTTCGTAGGGGCGCAGCGTCGCTGCGCCCCTACTACACAAGGAGCATAAATGAAATTTGAAACTCTCGCCATTCACGCAGGGCAGGAACCCGACCCAAACAACGGCGCGGTGATGACGCCCGTTTATCTCACATCCACTTACAAGCAGGATGGCATCGGCAAGCCGCGTCAGGGATATGAATATTCGCGCACGCTAAATCCTACACGCAAGGCCTTACAGGATTGTCTTGCTGAACTCGAAAGCGGACAATGGGGTCTGGCCTTCGCCTCCGGCATGGCTGCGACTGACACGGTTTTGCGAATGTTAGGAAGCGGCGATCATGTGGTTGCGGGTAACGACGTATACGGCGGCACCTTCCGTTTATTTGACAAAGTGCTGCGCCGCTTCGGTCTGGACTTTACATTTGCTGACACAACCGATCCAGAGAATCTCGCCGAAGCATTGACTCCGTCCACGCGCATCGTGTGGTTGGAGACTCCAACAAATCCGCTGTTGGCTGTCACCGATATTCGCGCCGTTGCAGAGATGATCAAGAATCATCCCAATAAGCCTTTACTGGTCGTAGACAATACTTTCGCAACCCCCTACCTGCAGCGTCCCCTTGAAATGGGCGCGGATCTGGTCGTCCACTCGATGACGAAATATCTCGGCGGACATTCGGATGTGGTCGGCGGCGCGATCATTGGCAAGGACAAGGAACTCGGCGAGAAGTTAGCATATCTGCAGAATGCCATCGGCGGGATTCAAGGTCCGATGGATTCATTCCTCGTGCTGCGTGGAATCAAGACTTTGCCGATCCGCATGGATCGTCACGCACAGAACGCGGAGAAGATCGTGGCGTTTCTGGAGAAGCAGAAAAATGTCAAACGGCTGATCTACCCATTTCACGAGAGCCATCCACAGGTCCAGGTGGCGAAGCGCCAAATGCTCAATGGCGGAGGAATGATCTCGTTCGTGATGAAAGATGGGCGGGATGCGGCTGTCAAAGTCGCGGAATCCACAAAGATATTTACGTTGGCAGAATCACTTGGCGGAGTGGAATCTCTGATCGAAGTGCCCGCAGCGATGACACATTTATCGACACAGGGCTCGAAGTTGGAAGTGGACCCCGGGCTGGTGAGATTATCAGTTGGGATCGAAAACGTTGAGGATTTACTGGCCGACCTTGAACAGGCACTAAGATAAAAAATCCGCCGCCATCTCTGGCGGCGGATTTTTTTCACAATATTATCCGCCTGTGGCGCGGATGGCAACGAGGGTTACGTCATCATCCTGTTTGGAGCCATTCTGATATTTCACCAGTGTGCTGAGCAGATGATCGCAAACCTGTTGCGCCGAGGAATTGGACAGGGATTCAAGAACCGATTTGATGCGGTCAATGCCGAAGGCTTCCCCATTTGGGTCGCGGCAATCGGTCATACCGTCTGTAAATAGAAGCAGGGTCGAGCCGGGCGGAAGGGTGATCGCATGCTCGTCGAGCAAGATCGAATCCCACAAGCCAAGCGCCATGCCCGGACGATAAGGCAAACGCTCCACCTTGCCATCTGGCTGAAGAACGAGCGGCGGTTCGTGACCAGCACGCGCGTAACTGAATTCATTTGTTTTCACATTGAGAATGCCATACAACACGGTGACGAATTGCGTTGACTTTTGCAAACGCGTGATGTGACGATTCACCAATTGCATCACCTCGCCTGCAGAAAGGCCGGTGTCGGCCTCCGCCATGACGAGCGCATGCGCGCGCGCCATGAATAGCGCAGACGGCACACCTTTGTCGGCTACATCACCGATCAATACGCCGATGAGGCCATCGCCAACATAAAAGACATCGTAAAAATCGCCGCCCACCTGACGGGCAGGCAGGATGCAGGCACCAAAATCAAAATTGGACGGTTTGGGAAGTTCATCCGGCAGAATGCTGAGTTGAATTTCTGCGGCAACTTGAAGTTCACGTTCAAGGCGTTCTTTTTCGATGATCTGAGCCTGAGCGGCTTTCAATTCATCGTATGCAGTCTGAAGTTTCTTGTTTTTTTCAGTAAGTTCGTGGAAGGTTTGGGTATTGGTCGCATCCAGACGCTGACTTAATACGCGCACCATGGAACCGGAAAGCTCGGGATGTTTTTTAGTCAGACCAAGAAATGTCTCGCGGCTCATCGAAAGCAAAGTGGATTCTCCGCGCGCGCGCACCGTGGCAGTGCGATGTCCACCGGGCATGATCAAGCCCATCTCTCCGAAATGCTCCCCTTCGCTCATCACGTTGAGCAAAAGCTCCTCTGCCTGCCCCGCAGCCATGAGCACTTCCAGCGTACCCTTCATGACAATATAAAAATGTTCGCCGGGATCGCCTTCCTTGAAAAGGATCTCCCTGTCGGCCATTTCCTTTTTTTCCATGGCGGCAAGGATCTGGTCCAATTCCTTGCGGGGAAGTCCAGCGAACAGGGGGATTTTCGAGAGCAGGGTATTTGACATGTTATTTTTGGGTGAGATCCATGACTTCTTTTCCAGCCAGCTTGTCTTGAATACGCTGGACGACAAGGTCAAGATGGTCGGGGTGGTGGGCAAAATCAAGGTCGCCTGTTTGAATGGTCAACACGGGGCAAAGGTCAAATGCGCCGAGCCATTCACTGTAAAAAGAATCCAACAGGGACAGATAATCCGGGGTAATGCCAGTTTCCATATTACGGGCGCGCTTACGGATGCGATCCATCAACACAGGAACGGGCGCTTTGAGGTAGATCAACAGGTCAGGGCGCGGCAATCCATTGACCACGACCTCAAACAGGCGGCGATACGCCAGATAATCACGCTCGCCCAAATTGCCCATATGATGAAGCGCACGCGCAAAAATATGAGCATCTTCGTAAATACTGCGATCTAAAATGGCGGAACGCGAATCGCGTGAGGCTTCAAGATACTGGTCGGCACGATGACCGAGAAAAAATACCTGCAAATGGAAAGACCAGGCATGCATATCCCCGTAAAAATCAGAAAGGTATGGGTTATCTGTTACGGATTCATATCCCGTCCACCAGCCGAGGCGGGCGCCAATACGTTCTGTGAGGGTTGTTTTTCCCGCACCAATATTGCCAGCCACCAATACCAAATGCTTTGCCATAGATTTTTTATTTTATCATGAGAAAGGTTTACAAGTATAATTTGAGGAAGCGCGGCAAAAATCATACAAAGCAGTGCACAAGGAGAACTACACTACATGAAAATTCGCGACGCATCGGGCTGGACCATCTTTATCTTTGGAGTACTTGCGTTCCTGCTTGGACTGATGGGCCTGATCCGCCCCGAAATTCTTCTCTCCATCCTCGGCTTTGAAGTCATTGACCGCGCCATGCGCGCAAGCAGCGATTACACGATTGTCTTTATGACGGCGTCCTCCATGGCTTCATTGAATATCGGCATCTATTATGTGCTGGCCGCCCTAAACGATGTGAAGATCTTCTATCGCTGGACCGTGCCTTTCCGCACGTTGACTTTCATCGTGTTCACAACCACCGTCGTCGTTGGAATTGCCCCGATGCGTTTCTTCGGGGTGGGACTTTGGGAATTCCTCGGCGCCCTTGCCACGGGCATCGCGCTTTACAAAGAAAGCCGCACCAACAAGTAAAAAAGGGAGCTTGTCATGAAATCCAAATGGATCGAATATAACGGCAAAAAGATACTGTATCAGGATTTCTCCAACCTGTTCTTCAATACAAAAGCCATTCAAGAGGAGTTGGCACAGGTCCAGGAGATCGTGATGGGCGAGCCTGAAAATTCTGTTCTCATTATTTCAGATTTCACGAATACGGAAATCACGAATGAACTAATGCCGATCTTGAACGAGGCATCCAGGAGAACAAAGCCGCATGTCCGCAAGACCGCCACGCTGGGAATCACAGGCGTCAAGCGCACATTGGGAGACCTGCTTTCACGCATCACAGGCCAGTCAATTTTATATTTTGCAAATGACAAAGAGGCAAAAGACTGGCTCACCAAGGATTGAACAAACATGACTCACCCCGAAAATAATCTTTCGCGGGTGAGTTTGTTTTTACGAGCCAAACGGGACGCAGATGAACGCTGATTTACGCTGATCAAAGCAAAAATCAGCGTTTTCTGCGTTTATCTGCGTCCCCTATTAAATTCGGGGTAATCATGTTTGTCAGATGGGCAGATTATTCAATCTGAAATTCAATCGCGATTGTTGTATACTTTCAGCACCATTAGAAGGAGCACCTTTCGGAAGGCATAACCATGAGAACACGTTTAATCCTTTTTTCAACACTGATCCTGGGCGCATTGCTTTTTTCATGCGAATCAAACTCATCGACACCGACAAAACCAGTGGACACGAATGCGCTGCGCACGCAGGCAGTCGCCACCTACGCTTCCTCCCTGACCGAAACCCTGGTCGCTGTTCCAACCGCATCGCCAGCGCCGACGGAAAAATTCACCGCCACCCCTGTTGTCCTGACTGCCACACTCGAAACACCCGCCACCGCAGATCCCTGTTACGACCTGCTCTGGATCGAAGATGTGACCATCCCTGACGGCACGAACTTGAAACCCAATGAATCCTTCACCAAGACCTGGCTCGTCCAAAACAGCGGCGGATGCGCATGGCCGCCCGGATTCACATTCCAACACGTGGGCGGCGACCCGATGCGTGGAGAAACGTTCACCCTCGAAGAAGCGATTCCCGTCGGCGCAAAACGCGAGATCTCCATTCAACTGGCTGTCCCCACCGATCAAAATGGGCTCATCCAAAGTTCGTGGCGCATGGCCGATGCCAACGGCGTTTTCTTCGGCGATACACTCTCGGTCAATATCACGGTTGGGAATATCCTCACCCCCACATCTACAACCACTCCGTAAGAAGAAGAACCCCGCGACTCTGCGGTAAAACTTCCTGCTACATCCGCTTGAATTGCGCGTACAACAGCCTCCAAAATAATTTTTGCCAAACCCTGATCGCCCGTCGGCGCTCATCCTTTGAAACAGGATGAGCGCTGTATGTTTCCTGTAGATAGAGGTCGGTTAGGAATCGAATTTCATCGGGCGCGGGGGCCAGCCATTCGTAACCGCTCCTGAGCCTGGCCCGCAGTTTTGCAGAAAAGATCGTCGGGGTTTCGTTGATGGGCGCATCTTTATATATCTTTTTGCCGTGATAATAAATGTATCCATAGATCGACGCGACCGTTTCATGAGACCGCAGCAATCCCTGCACGCGCAGAAACCACAGACTCGCAAACAAAATGACGACTGCCAAAGCAGCCAGCGGGATGAAGATATTCGGCTCGGGGAAACGCCCCAGTTTTACAAAATCATTCGATTCCCGCAAAGGCGCAGACGGGATAATTGGAACGAAGGAATCGTCCACGCCTGAGAAATCATCGGGCAGGGTGAGTTCCAATTGACCCGCCGTTGGCTCAAACTCCACCCAGCCGACTTCTGTAAAATAAATTTCGACCCAGCTATGGGCGTCCGCCTCACGGATGACGTACTGCGCGCTTCTGGCATTATAGATTCCATTGGCATACCCAATGACCAGCCGCGCAGGCAAACCAACAGAACGCGCCATCACAACCATGGATGTGGCGTAATAATCGCAATAGCCTTTCTTCAATTCAAAGAGGAAGTAATCTGCCACATCTTGATTCGGCGCGGGCGGAGTCACATCGAGCGAGTATGGATAGGTGCGCAGATATCTTTCGATGGCTTTGGCTTTGTCGTATGGATTGGCGGCATTTGCCGTCAGCGATTCGGCGAGATCGCGCACACGCTGGGGAACTGTATCGGGGAGAGTCAAATAGGTTTCGCTGATCCCAGTTGGATAGTCCAGAGAGGAAGCGCGTAATTGATTCGCATTGACGTTGAGCTCAAACGAATCCGCCTGATAGCTTTTCGTCTCTGTGATGACACCGAGCATGTCGGCCTCGTTGGGCGGCTGGGTGCGCCAGTTGACATTGAAGGGCTGATCTGCCGTGGCAAGCAGACCCGTCCAATACAGGCGGCTGTCTTCGCTGAAGGATTTTTCCACCTGTTGATGGATGACGCTGTAGCTATCGTCCGTTTTTTGAAGGATCGATTCGTTCGCTGAATATGGCATACCCTCCACAGGTGAGGTGGACCAGCCCTGGCCGTTGTAAATATCGTAAGTCAGCCAGCGCCAGTAGTGACGCGGAATGGCTTCATTGGTGATCGAGTTTTCGGTCGGCGCGAGTTCGCCCGTTTGCACGGTGAACATGACCGTTTTAGCCAGCGTGGGACTCAACCCGATGAGATGCTGGCGCGGCAAACCCGTTGCGCCAGAAATAACATATGCCTGTGCGGAAGCTTTATCGAGGCCGAGGGCCTTGCCAACATCATCCTTGCGAGAAAGTTTCTGCGCCACCTCTCGAATGGAAATGGAAGGCATGAAACCCGCGCCCAAAGTCAGCGCAATGGATAGGATCAAAATGGCGGAATACGTTTCGCGTGCCGTTTTCGAATTGCCTTCTGTATCACGGCTTGTGAAATTCCATTTTTGATTGACGCCGATGAGCATGATCAAAGTGAAGATGGCAAGTTGAAGCGAGAACAGGTCCTTGCTTGTGTATTCCAAAATATAAGTTTGCAAAACAAGCGCTGGCGCGAGTGCAAGAAAGGTCTGGTTATGGCGGCTGGTTTTCCAGCCTGCCCAGGCCGCGCACAACAAAATCGGCAAATCCCAGATGAACTCGCGCACCATGGGATGTTTGAGGGAGGCACTGAAGATCAGCGTGAAGAATGTATTTGCGCGATGCGTCAACTCTGTGAACTGCATCAGAAAAATAGATGTGTCGGGGAAGACAGCCTCGGGAGAATCTCTTTCGAGGAACCAGAGCAGCAGGTCACGCTCGAACGGCGGTATCGCACGGATGATGAGTTTAAACGGCTCGATCAATCGCGCGCTTTCGATGATCGCAAATAAAAAACCGCTCACGAGTACGATGATCCACACACGGCGGGGTGAGGATGCGCCAAAACCCAGCAGGTAAGCAAGCGTCACTGCGAATGCTGCCACGGGAAAGAAAGCCGCATCCTGCACATCGAGAATGCCGTCCTTCAGCCCCATGACAAGAGCGCCCATTGCAAGAAGCAAAATGAGCCAGGTCAGGAAGGAGCGCAGTGAAAAAAGTTTTTTCATGGATAGATCTATTTTCGTCCTTCGACTACGCTGCGGAAATCACGCAGCTCCGCTCAGGACGAAGAGTTGTTTCAACTTCGAATCGGCATGATCTCGCCTGTGGGCGTGGAGCGCCACTTCCAGCCGCCTTGCTGATGGGAAAGTGTTTTGGGCGCTTCGAGCATGCCGCGCGGAATGATGTGATATTTGATGCCGCGGCCTTCGAGGTTGGCGGCGACGAGTGCAGGAGATTCCTTTCCGCCGAATGTGGATGCATCAAGCAGGAGCACCGTAGGGACGATGCCGCGTTTGACCAGCGGAAGGAGTGTCTTCAGCCAATCCGTTTTTGTGGAGGCAGTGACAATGATGAGGCTGTGATGTCTGCCAAGTGAAGATTGAATACGTTCGAGGGTTTTATCGAGGCCGAGTTCTCCAGGCTGGGAAAGCGCAAGCGATTGCAAAATTTCCCAGCGCTGCCCCTCCCCTTTTTGCGGGTGGATCCATGCGGCGTCTTTGCTGTTGGTGATGAGGCCCACCGCTTTGCGATTGCGTAGTCCTTTGCTTGCGAGCGATGCGGCGAGCACAACACTTTGTTCTTCGATGGAATCCCAGCCTTCGCCGAAGAGATTATTTTTATCGAGGTCGAGCAGAATCCACCAGTCACCTTCGGGGGCGCTTTCCATCAGGCGCACAAAAACTTTATTCGTGCGCGCAGTGGTCGGCCAGTGGATCATGCGCACGCTGTCACCATGGACATATTCACGCACCGTGGATGCGTGGATGGTTTGCTCGGGCGCATTGCGTCGCGGCTGACCATCGCCAAAGGAACCCGATGGCACGATCGAGATCTCGGGGAGAGTCACCACTTGGGGCAGGACCAGGATCGAGGTCCGCTCGGAGGCGTGGATGGTGACATCGAATATCCCGAAGGGGTCGCCTGTCAAAATGTTTGCATCGCCGAGATAAAAAAGTCCGCGTTGTTTGCAGGCGGCGGTGACATTCCATTGATCGAAGAAACCCGCGCTGATGCTGGTGGAACGCGAGGCGTTGAATCCTGGAAGCGTGGAATGATCTTCGAATTGAATCCATGCGGCGGGTAATACAGATGTATTGGATAAGGTGATGCGTTCTTCTATTTGACCTCCGACCTGAATCCACCCCAAGCGGGTTTCCCGCCGCAATTGCAGACTCTCACCAAGTGAACGCGCCCAAAGATATGCACTGATGAGGATGCCGCTGAATGCGGTAAAGAGAAACATCCATGTGCGCGATGGTTGAACGAGCTGCAAAATCAATAACAGCACGACCATGACTGCAAAGACAGGTTGACGTAAACGAATGCGCGTCATTGAACGATTATAACTTTACAAACAGCATCAATCACCCTACGCAGGGAGGGTGTATGTAAATCATGTATGTCCCGTCATTCTGATGAGCCGCTTTGTGGCGACGAATAATCCCTCCCTTTGCTTGAAATCATTTCGCATTGGGCGGGGACGAGATCTTTCGCTACGCTCAAGGTGACATGCCAACTTGCATACAGATTTGATCTGCAAACGTTAAAAAATTTGACTGTGCAATATTTTAAGGATTCTGTCACCATATTGTCCTCTTGCATCGGATGGGGGTTGGTGCTAAAATGCCGAACACTTTAGCCATATATACGGGGATGCAGTGCCCAGACGCCCATATTTGGCTCTAACATTTGTTCTAATTATGGAGAGATTTTAATGCGTTGTCCGTATTGCAAACACCACGATTCCAAGGTGCTCGATACCTCCCACGACAGTCACGGGGGAATCCGCCGCCGCCGTGAGTGCTTGAAATGCCGCCAGCGCTTTAGCAGCTACGAACGTCCGATCCTGGCCACACCGTTGATCGTCAAACAGGATGGCGGACGTGAAGAATTCGACCGCGAGAAACTGGCGCGGGGAATTCGCATTTCCTGCGCCAAGCGCCCCGTTTCAGCGGCGGACATTGAGCGCATGATCGGGCATGTGGAGACACAACTCCAAAAAATGGGCAAGGCTGAAGTTTCCTCCCGCGTGGTGGGCGACCTCGTGATGACCACCCTCAAGGAAGTGGACCAGATCGCCTACATTCGCTACGCCATTGTGTACCTCGGTCTGGATGACCTTCAGTCCATTCGCACAGAGATCGACCAGTTACTCGAAGATTAATTCAACGGCAAGGGCTCCCCTTCAAGGGGGAAATGTCTTTGCCGTTTTTATATCCAATCACGGAACGCAAATACAACAATCAGCGTAAGTGCAGACTGAAGTCTGCACTACGAAAACAATATATTTATTAGGAGAGTAAAGTATGGTTGCAAAATCCACCGAACCCAAAGTTAAGAATGGTCTTCTGCCCACGCCCGCCATGGCAAAGGGACTCCCGAAGGCTTCCCTGACAGACAATGCCCGCCAGGTGTTGATGAAGCGTTATGTGCGCCGTGGTGATGACGGCAAACCCGCTGAGAACGTCGAAGAGATGTTCTGGCGTGTGGCCCACCATGTGGCGAAGGTCGAAGAACAATGGGGCGCCGACGTAGCCCAGCGCACCGTTGAGTATTACCACCTGCTTTCAAGCAAGAAGTTTTTCCCGAACTCTCCCACTTTTACTGGTGCGGGAACTCCGCTTGGGCAGTTGGCCGCGTGTTTCGTGCTCCCCATTACCGACGACATGGGACGCGATGGCGCGGGCATCTTCCAGACTTTACGCGATGCGGCTTTGATCCAACAGACGGGCGGCGGAAATGGATTCTCGTTCTCACGCCTGCGCCCGAAGGGTGCGCTCGTGCAGACCTCAGCAGGGCAGGCTACAGGCCCTGTGGGATTCCTGCGCGTGTATGACCATGCCTTTGGCGAGATCGCCCAGGGCGGCACCCGCCGCGGCGCGAACATGGCCGTGCTGCGCGTGGACCACCCGGATGTGGAAGATTTCATCACCTGCAAGATCAACGAGAACTCGATCACCAACTTCAATATTTCCGTGGGCATCACCGATGCCTTCATGCAAGCTGTGAAAGAGGATAAGGAATGGGCGCTGCGTTTCCCCGACCTCGGCGAAATGAAGCACAGAGGTTTCAGCGGCACACTCGAACAAGCCGAAGCCGCTGGCATCACCATTCACACCTATAAGAAAGTGAACGCGCGCGAACTGTATAACAAGATCGTCAAGCAGGCGCACCACAACGGCGAGCCTGGCGTGCTGTTCCTTGATGCGGCCAATCGCGGGAATCCCGTGCCGCATTTGTATCCGCTTGAGGCGACAAACCCGTGCGGCGAACAATGGCTTGGACCGTATGAGAACTGCTGTTTGGGTTCTGTGAATTTGAATGAGCACTGCGGGCCCGATGGCTCGGTGGATTGGGAAACCCTGCGTCAGTCGGTGGTGACTTCGACGCGTTTCCTTGATGATGTGGTGGAAGCGAATGCGTATGTGCCCGCTGTGGCGCAGTTGAAGGAAGCCGCGCATCGCGCACGCCGCATCGGCTTGGGCATCATGGGTCTTGCAGATCTGATGTATCACGCGGGCGTGCGCTATGGCTCGAAGGAAGGTCAGGAATTCGGCGCGCAGGTGATGGAGTTCGTGCGTTTCCATGCGATGAAGACCAGCGTGGAACTCGCCGAAGAGCGCGGACCCTTCCCCGCCATCGAAGGTTCCATTTACGATATGGATGACATGAAGTGGCACGCGCCCAAATCGCTGGTCAACTATCAGAATAACTGGGGCAGGCCCGAGGTTACGTGGGATGCGATCGTCGATGGCATCAAGAAGCATGGCATCCGCAATGCCGCGCAGACCACAGTCGCCCCCACAGGAACCATCGCCACCGTGGCTGGCTGTGAAGGCTATGGCTGCGAACCCGTTTTCGCGCTGGCTTACATCCGCCACGTCAACGATAACGGCAAGGATCTGAAACTGACCTACGCCAGTCCGCGCTTCGATGAGGCGTTGAAGAAACTCGGCCTCGGTGAAGAGAAACGTCAGGAAATTGTGGAACAGGTGATGAACGAAGGCACCTGCCAGAACATCACTGAAATTCCACAGGCCGTGCGCGATACCTTTGTGGTCTCTGCGGATATCACCGCCGAGGAACACGTGCTCATGCAGGGCGCGCTGCAGGCCTTCGTGGATAACTCGCTTTCGAAGACCGTCAACTTCCACGAGAATGCCACCGAAGAGGATGTGGCCAAGGCTTACATGATGGCCTGGGAACTCGGCTGCAAGGGAATTACCGTGTATGTGACTGGTTCACGCGATAAGGTGGTTCTGGAAACCAAAGCCACTGCGGATAAGAAAGCGCCCGCATCTGTCGAACCGAAAACTGCTCCTGTACAACAGGCTGCTTCTACCATGCAGCCCGCAGCGACGATGTGGCATGGGACCAAGAAGCCGCGTCCCAAGGCGTTGACTGGCAAGACTTACAACATCGAAACGCCCGTGGGCAAGGCTTTCATCACCATCAACGAAAACGGCGGAACCCAGCCCTTCGAGGCATTCGTCAACACGGCCAAGGCTGGCTCTGAAATCGCCGCGGTCTCTGAGGCCATCGGCAGATTGATCTCTTACATTTTGCGCATGGCCTCCCCCGTCGCGCCCGTGGACAGAATGCGCGAGGTCATTGTCCAGCTCATCGGCATCGGCGGCGGACGTTCGCTCGGCTTCGGCATCAACCGCGTGCGCTCGTTACCCGATGGCATCGGTCAGGTGCTCGACCAATACCTGCGTGAAAAGGACGGCGCTCCCGCTGAAGAAATAAAATCGAACGGGAACGGTCACCACGAAGAACCGCAAACCCACACCATGAAGATCGGCGACATTTGTCCCGAGTGCGGTGAGGCGGCGGTGGTGAATGAAGAAGGCTGCCGCAAGTGCTATGCTTGTGGATTTAGTGAGTGCTAGAAATTAAAAGAGTTGGCGCCATTTTTGAGGCATCTTTTGGGATTTAAGGGGAATATAATGAAATAATCGAGGGTGACAATGGCTTTAAACAAATCTTTTGCTGAAGTTCAATTGCAAATAAACCTGTCAGGCGGATGTTTATCCGTTTTCTAAGATTAGTTTACCGAATGAAGAAAGGTGGTTGATTTCAAGAAATCTCGAAGACGGCGCCACTGAAAAAGCTTACCAGGATTTGGGAAGTTGATTTTACATAGCTTTTGGTTTAGGGATGTTATGCTATTTCCAAAGCTTGGCTGCCTTAATTTCGTTTCTCAAAATACCGTCATCGAGATCTATTCTTGCGATATATATAAATCATAGCAAATTCCGGTTGAAGCCATCCTGATAAGATTGGTTCATTGGCTATTTTTCAGAATATGTTGTCCAAAGCACATTCCAATTCTAGGAAAGTAAATTTTGAGAAACTTCATAGGAATTTACCATTCAATTATTTCCGAATATCTCAACTAGATCAATGGGAATCAAATGCGTTGATGCTCTTTCTTTCCGACGAAGAATTTTCCGCAATAATAACGTTATTATAAAGAATTTTGGGATTTGGATTAATCTCAGGAAACTATCTGATATCAAAAAAGAATCATCAAAGTTTTGAACAAATGCTTTGAAGGGAATTTATGAATTGAAACCAAAGACAAAACAAACATTCAATTTGAAAAGGTTTTGTAGTATTGTCTTCGAATATAAGATACAGACGAAAGGGTTGATACCAAGAATTTCAAGGTATTTGAAGGCCTAAAGAAGTTTTCATGGATAAAATCAGTTGGCTGGGGAGACAATAACTGACAAGAAAAAATTGTCAATAAAAATTTACAAGAGTTGATAAAGCCAGTATAATATTCGAAATGAAATAATGAGATAAAAGGTAAAATAAAATCTAGATTCAACCACAATTGGTGTTTACGTACAACAACATGTCGACAGGAACATGAATGAAAGACCAATCAGATTTTAGCAATCGGAAGATATTGAAAGTATCAAAGGATTTACTATGTTGAGAGATTAATAGCCTCGAAATTTATTAATTTACAAAGGCTTGAAAAAACTATAGAAGAAAACTAGCGACCATCTTAACTTAATTTAAATAAATATGCACCTTTGGTTACCTTCCTCCGCCCTTGCGCACCTCTCCAAAGACATGAAAAATTCAAAAAAACATGAACGCATTTAAATGTCGTATTTGGGGGAGGAAGGGTGGGGGTCGGGATTGAAAGCGCCTGACTGTCACTTCACACACGAGATGCCTTGGAAGCGGGGAATTTTTCCACGGGTATAATCGCCCAATGCCCAACACATCCCACCCACTGACACGTAACGCACAAAATGCGCTGAACAATGCCAGGCGCATCGCTGAACAAAATGGACAGTCATCGGTCGACTCGCTGGCGCTGCTGCTGGCGTTATTGCAACTCCCCAAGTCACAGGTGTCTGCGGTGTTGAAGTTTCTCAAAGTGAGGGTGGAAAACCTCGTTGCGCGTGTGTCCGCCACGATCAAACTCGAAGCAGGGCAGGCCGTTACAGGGTCAGAAGAGAAGCGCGGAGGATTGGATCTATCCGCTGAAAACGAATCCGTCTTGAGCGAATCCCTCGCCGAAATGCAGGATCAAGCGCTTAATGCCATTGACGTACCCATCCTGCTGTTGGGCATGTTGCGCAGCCCTGAGAGCAAGGCTGGGCAGATTCTGGCTCAATATGGGGTGACCGCGGAGCAGGTCCGCGAAAGCATGAAGAGCATCAAAGACATGCCCAGCGACAAGGCCCCCACCTCTGAACTGTTCAAAACGTTGGGAAGAGCCATGCACAATGGCATCAGTCC
The DNA here is from genome assembly GCA_016718275.1 of Candidatus Villigracilis affinis. Classification (GTDB taxonomy): domain Bacteria; phylum Chloroflexota; class Anaerolineae; order Anaerolineales; family Villigracilaceae; genus Villigracilis; species Villigracilis affinis. The sequence goes on along the minus strand of JADKEA010000020.1, from coordinate 443,729 downwards.
GATCTTTATCAGCCTGGTTTTATTCACCATCACCATGGCTGTTTTTTTGTGGTTTGGCATTGGGAACAATCCGCAGTTGTTCATGTTCGCTTTTATCATCAGCGGCTGGCTCGTCTCGCTTTGCCTGCACGAGTTCGGACATGCCATCACAGCGTTTTGGGGTGGGGATGAAAGCGTGGAACATAAGGGATACCTTACGCTGAATCCGCTCAAATATACGCATCCCATTATCAGTGTTGTCATCCCTTTGGTCATGCTGCTGATGGGTGGAATTGCATTTCCAGGCGGGGCGGTTTACATCAATGTTCACGCCTTGAGAAAGCCGATCTATCGCAGCCTTGTTTCGGCGGCGGGTCCGCTGGCGAACCTGATTTGTCTGCTTCTGCTTGCGCTGCCTTTTGGCAACTTCCCCTTTTATTTCATTTTATTAGCGGTGCCAGAGGAATTCCTCTCGGCGCTCGGCCTGCTGGCGTTGCTGCAAATGGTCGCCTTGTTCATCAATTTGCTGCCGATCCCTGGCCTGGATGGTTTTGGCATTCTTGAACCTTTCCTTCCGCATGAATTGCTGGGATTCGCCAGTTTCCTGCGGCCTTTTGGGTTCTTGATCGTTTTCCTTCTACTGTCAACGGATTCGCCGATCTCAAATTTCTTTTGGGATAACGTTTGGTCCGCCATGCAGTTGGTCAACCTCAACCTGACTTACTTCGCCAATGAAGGAGTCAAAACGTTTTTTCCTTAGCGACTATCTCCAAGTATTTTTTAACCACAGATGAACACTGATAAACTCAGATCTTTGATAACTTGAGTTTAGAGTTCAAATCCTATCACAGGAAATAAAAGAGACAGCCAACCTGCCTAAAAGGTGACTGTCTCTTTATTATTTTCAGTCGCAGCGCAGGTCAATCCAACACTTCGAGCGAAATTTCAACCAGCGTGGAATCTGGCTCGTTGAAGACGTGTAAAAGATTATTGACCACAAAGGTATTGTGGCTCAGGCCCGCTTTTTCAGGGGAAATATAATTCGGGCCGATCACCACCTCATCGCCGATGCTGGGCGGATTGGCGTCCGTTTCAAATTCGGCAATTTCTTCATCTTCGATGATAAATCGAAATCTGTATCGCATGGAATAGGTTCCTTTATATTGTTTTGTCTCCTCAATATAACATAACAACCCACTTCACCTGCACTCACTTCACAGGCAGGGACGAGGCCAGAGTAAAATAAGACGCATGACGATCAGCCAAGGCGATATTTACTGGGTAGCGACAAATAGTGCTTACATTCATCCCCACGTGGTCATTCAAGCGGATGCCAGCACCCAGACCATTACCCTCTGCGCAGTGACGACGAACGCAAAGCAAGCGACCCTGCCAGGCAATGTCCTGCTCGAAACGGGAGAGGCCAACCTGTCCAAACCGAGCATCGTGGTGGTCTCACAGGTCTTCACCGTGGAGCAGGCCAAGTTGGGCGAATACATCGGCACCCTATCCGCACAGCGGGTTGCTCAGATCCAGGCTGGTATGCGCTTTATCCAACGCCTCACCGAGTATCGCACGTAAAGCGTTATCATTGCACATTCCTTTAGAAAGCGTCTGAAAACCTGATCACAAAGCGACATTTTTCCCTTTGAGTCTTTGAGACTTGGTTTCTTTGTGGTAAAAAAACATACTTTCTTAGAAGTTGGAGTCGTGTCTCATGCAAAGTCAGGCCAAAGATGTAACAGCCTATTTGGAAGAAGTCCCAGCCGAGCGGCGGGCGGCACTGGTGCAATTGCGCAAACAATGTCTCGCCACCTTGAAAGGCTTCGAAGAGTCAATGCAATACGGCGGGCCGTGCTATTCCCGCAACGGAGAAGTGGAAGTCGGTTTCGCCAGCCAGAAGCACTTCATTGGGCTGTATATCCTCAGAACCGATGTGATGAAAACCTATCAAAGCCAGTTGAAGATCAAAGGCGTCAGCCTCGGCAAAGGCTGCATCCGTTACTCCAAGCCAGAGAAGATCGATTTCGAATTGGTGAAGAAAATGCTGCAAGCCACGGTCGAGTCTACTGGAGTGGTTTGTTGAGATTGGATCAAAAGGATTAAAGATGATCTCACTAAAATGGAATCAACTCAACGCATGGCGATTATCGCGGCATCATCTCGCACCGCGTTTGAAGCGCAAAGACTTTGTCAAAGCGGCCACACGCATTGGCGGCGTACAGGCCCAGGTAATGTCTGCGGCGGAACTGGCGCTCTGGGCGCGCGTGGATGGATTGTCTTCGCAGGATGTCAAATCTGCATTGTGGAAGGAACATACACTCATCAAGACCTGGGCGATGCGCGGCACCTTGCACCTGATTCCCTCCAGCGACCTGCCGTTGTTCGTGTCTGCGCGCCGCATGGATGGTGACCGCGGCTGGACGAATTACTTTACCTATTACGGCATCTCCCCCACCCAGCAAGCCGCTTTTCTTGAGGCGGTTCCGCAGGTATTGGGCGCAGAACCCATGACCCGCGAACAACTCGCCATCGCCGTGGCGCGCGAAGCCCGCGTCCCTGCCTTGCGCGAATTAATAGTCACAGCGAATTGGGGTTCGCCGTTGAAACCATCCGCGTTTCGCGGCGACTTGTGCTTCGGTCCGAGTCAGGGGCAAAACGTCACCTTCGTGAATCCAAAAAAATGGATCACCACATGGCGCGAGATCGAACCGATGTCGGCGCTGGAGGAGATCGTCCGCATGTATTTGCAGGCTTACGGTCCAGCCACGATCGAAGATTTTTCGCGCTGGTGGTGGGGCGGGGCGGGCATCACCATGACGAAAAAAGTTTTCAAATCACTGGAATCCGAACTCGAAGAAGTGAACGTGGAAGGCTGGCGCGCGATCGCACTGACCTCCACACTCAAGTCGATTCAAAAAATGGACATCTCCAACACCGTGAGATTATTGCCCTTATTCGACGCCTACGTCCTCGGGCTGGGCCGCGATCTCGACCCGCTGCTGCCTGCTACGCTAAAGAATCGGGTTTATCGCCCCCAGGGCTGGATCTCCGCCGTCGTCCTCGTGGATGGCCGCATGAAAGGCGTATGGGAATACAAGACCAAAGGCGCGCAAACGACCGTCAAGGTCAGCATGTTTGCCTCCGCACCACGCTCCCTGCGCCAAAGCATCGAAGCAGAAGCCGAACGCCTCGGTCTCTTTTTAAAAACAAAGGTTGTTATTGAGTATGAAGTAAAGCCATAAAACTTGTTTATCCGTGTTTCTCCGTGACTTGGATCGAATTAAAGGATATTCTTATGCAAACTATTACTGGTACGTCTGGAAAGTTAAAATGGCTTGGGTGGTTCGTCGCTTCGAATCTGTTCTGGCTTGTCCTCGCTGCGCTCGCACTCTGGCTGGGCTGGCGCAGCTACACCCTGAGTGTAGACGGTGAAGTGGCGACAGGCACTGTAGTCCGCCTGCTGGAGGAAGATAAATCCTCCTTCACCACCGACATTTATCCCATCGTTGAATTTCAAGTGAACGGCCAGAGTTATTCCGTGCAAAGCCAGAATAATTATCGCTGGTGGAATCGCTACACCCGCTTCCCAATCGGCAAACAAGTGGAAATGCGCTACGACCCTGCAAACCCCGAAAAAGCCGAGATCAATTCATGGATCGATCTTTGGCAGGAACCGCTCATCCTTGGTGTATTCACCATGATCGCAGCGCTCCTCACCAATCTATTTCTGTTCTCCCGCTGGCCCAGACAACCCACAACCGGATGAATATGCTGATGGGTTCGCTACAAAGCTTTTTTCTGTGTGTCTTCATGTTAAAAAAGGAACCCAACCATGCCAACCAGCATTGATCCCCAACCCGCTGAAAACGAATTCGAATGTGCCAACTGCGGCGCATATTTCCACTATGAACTGACACGCTGCCCCAATTGCGGCGTCAATTTATACGAGCCTGAAGATGAAACCGAAAGCATAAAAGAAAAAGCCCCGCAAGGCGGCGGGCTTCTCGATAAACTCAAAGACGCCTTTTACAAGCTCTTCAAAAAACCATATTCGGCTGAAGATGTCTTCGGCGACGCACTGGATGCGTCCATTTTATACAATGACCTGCTCCAAAAAGTGCAAGGGGACCGCGCCACAACAGACCGCTTGATCGAATTCGAGCGGACCCGCGCACCGAGGTCCACACGCAAAAAGTGGATCCAGTCCGCGCTTCAACGACTGGAGCGGGATAATCGACACTCCCAAAAATAATCCCTGCTCAATTTTTTTCAAAACATTCGCTACCCCCCCTTTCCCGGAGGGGGGGGGCGGGGGGGGGCGTTTTTTTTTTTTTTTGGCCGCGGGGGGTGTTTCTGCCCCCCAAGGGGGGTTTGTACGGCAGAGAATCAAAACAACTGCAACACTAAATGTTATCCTTGTGCAGCAGACGGGTCCTGTGCTGACGGATCTGAATCCACTGGCTCCTGCGGGTCTTGCGCGGATACTACCTTATCCTTCACTTCGAACGCATCCGCAAGACGATCCTCGCCGCCGTCTTTGTTAACTACGACCAACTCATATTTCTTGGTTGGTTTTTTTTCGGGGATCGCTAACTTCCCGCGAATCCTGGTCTCGCTTGCAGAAATCTCCTCGATGGGAATTTCGTCAGAACCCCGAACCAGCTTGACCGTTTTGGGTGAATCGAAATTCTTCCCCAGAATCTCCACATCCTTGGCGGCATCTCCCAGCCTGCCTTCAGTGAGGCTGATACTGCGGATAACAGGGATGGAGGTGGACGTTACGATGCCCCGTGCCGCCTCCACCGAACGTACCCCAAAATAGAAAGCGGCGATTGATACCACCAGCGTGCTGATGGTCGTAAGCACTTGTTCTGCAAACCTCTGGCTGGCCTCGCTGCCTTCAGAAGGTGGAATCCTTCGGGTAACATTGAAGGTTTTCTCTTCCCCTTCAGTCCGCACTCGAATCGAGATTACCTCTGCTTCAGGGATGGCATCCAACTGTGCTTCTGAGATACCAATGTATTCTTTGTAGATGGCACTCCCTACTGGTGAACGGAGCCGCCCGTACAGATAGATGGATATGACCACAAACAAGATGATGAGAAGCAGAGCAATCAATGCCCGCACGCTGCCTTCAGGCAATCCCAGAGCCTGATTACGGTCTGACAACTCCAATGCCGAGAATGAAACTGCGAGGAAGGCAAGAGAGATCAATAACCCAACTGCGCTTACAGAGATCAAAATAGGCAGGAGGATGTCGGGATTCTCCATATGCCGGGCAGGAATGTATCCCAAGCCATATCCTTTCCAGACAATACCCACTAAAATTAAAACAGTAAGAATTGCAAAAAACACAGCGATCCACGAGATATTCTTTGAGGCTTTCATCTCTTCCTCCTTTCAATTTCATCATACTCACATTTTTTCAAAAAACAACTGAGAAGGAAGAAAAAGGAGAAAATGGTTCTGAGGTCACGCCTTCGCGCGGCCCGACCAGAACTCAAGTCGGTTGCCTTCGGGGTCGTGCAGATAAATGGCCCTGGAACCCCACACCTCTTTGACAGGCGTGGGCGCAAAACCCGCCTGCATCAGTTCGGATCGCAATTCGTCCACGTCTGCAACCTGCAGGCTGATGGTCACTCCCCTGCCATCGCCGCTCTTGACGGAGGTGCGCGTTTCATCGGCCACGCTCAAGCGCGCTGATTCGTTCAATTTGAATTCCACGAACCAATCGGTGCTGGAGAGGGACAGCAGTTTCAAACCATCCCTGTAAAACTCGACGGTTTCCCGCCACTTTTTGCAATATAGAATCGTATTCGCCGCTTTGATTTTCATGGCTGTATAATATAACCAAACTTGGATAATTACAACTTGCAAATTTTCCCCGACAAAATGAAGATATCTCCCACCGTTCGACTCACAATCCTCAACCTGCTCTGCATCGGCGCACTGTTAACCCTTGGCTTCGCCCCCTTCGCAGACGGCGACGAGACCTATTGGGAGCGGCAGTTGCGCCTACGCGGAAAAATGAATCTCCCCGTGCGGGCGATCGTACAGGCAAAATACACTTCATGCGGTGAAGCGGTCATTACGATGGCGTACAACTATGCCTATCCCGAAGAACAGGTCACCGAGCAGGAGGTGATCGATTTTGCGCTAGCCGAAGGATACTACATTGAAGATGAAGCGCCCTTCACCAGCCCTGAGGATATGGTCAAGATCGCCGACCATTTTGCAGAAACAGTATCCAGCGGCACGGTCCAAACTGCGGACGAGGCGCTGGAGTTGTTAACTCAAAAATTGACCAACGGCGATCCGCTTATCATTGACATCCTGGCCCGTCTCGATGACCCTGACTCTGGCGCGCACTTCGTCGTAGTCACCGGGCTGACCATCGACCCCAAGAATCCCAACAAGACCAGGATCCATTTCAATGACCCATTGACAGGCACGAACCGTTCCGCTTACTGGCTGGGCATCGAAGGCGTTTGGCATGCCTGGCAAAATAACGGCGACCCCGGCGGTTCAGGCTGGTGGATGATGATTCCCTCTCCGTAATTCATTGAGAAATATAAATCAGGTCATAACAACAATTGAGGCATTCCATGAAAAAATTTTTGGTCAAACCCGAAACAAAAGTAAAACTCTCGAAGTACGATCCGAATGACAAGGGAGATTTCAAGGGCGACAAGGAAGAAGGTCTTGCCAAACTCGAAAAACTGAACGGCAAACTTGAATCTTTGCAGGAGTTGCTGTATGCCGAACACAAACACAAGGTGTTGATCGTGTTACAGGCCATGGACGCAGGCGGCAAGGACGGTACGATCCGCCGTGTTTTCGATAGCGTCAACCCTGCAGGCGTGAGAGTCGCGGCATTTAAAGCACCCACAACCGAGGAACTCGATCATGATTACCTGTGGCGCATCCACAAGCAGGTGCCGGGCAAAGGGGAAATGGTCATCTTCAATCGCAGTCACTATGAAGACGTGCTGGTCGTGCGCGTGCATAACTATGTCCAGCCTGAGGTATGGAAACAGCGATTCGACCAGATCAATGAATTCGAACGCGCCCTTGCCGAAAACGGCACGACCATCTTGAAGTTCTATCTGCACATTGACATGGACGAACAAAAGGAACGGTTGCAGGCCCGCCTTGATGATCCCACCAAGCGCTGGAAATTCCGCCTAGGCGACCTGGAAGAGCGCAAACTCTGGCCTCAATACATGGAAGCCTTTGAAGATGTGTTGAGCAAAACCAGCACGGAATACGCCCCGTGGTACGTCATCCCCGCCAACCGCAAATGGTTCCGCGATCTGGCGATCTCCACGATACTGGTGGATACACTGGAAGGGCTGAAAATGAATTATCCTGAATCAGAAGAAAATCTCGATGGCGTAATGATCGAGTAAATCCGTTCAATGACAAGGAGTTTCTCATGATCTTTGGTAAAAAAGAGGAAAAAGAAAAAAAGAGTATTCGTGTCTCCATCCTGACCAATGAATATCTCGTGGACGGACTAGATGATTCGGATTCCTCAGCACTCTCGGGTGCATTCGACGCTGAAATTGATGATCCTTCGGGAGGCTGCCTGCTATTAACAGATGCACGCGTCCAACCCATGGGAAATATCAACACCCCCACACGCACTTTCGATGAGTGGCGCATGCCTTCTCTTACAAACGTCGTCGCGATGTTCTCCGATGACCCAGCCGCCGAAGATATCCTGCTCGAAATGTGGGAGGATTACCAGACACCCTTCAAGGTCCTTATCTACTCAGGGACCTATATTATCGAAGGCACGGTCTACTCCGAGGATGAAGCACCGCCCGATTTCATGCTGCTTGCCTTTGCCCCCATCGAAGACCTGAAGATCACCAGTCAGGTGGATAAAAAGGCCGAGGTCATACGTGCAAAATGGGGCGTGGTCAACTCTATGATGATGCAAGGTTACAGTATTGAAAAGTAACTGAACAAAAAGGGTCAAAAAGGAAAATCCTTGTGACCCTTTTTTTCCTTCGTAGTACAAGATGGGGGCATATCCATTTCCTGTCATGCTATTTCAACACTCCAGTGGCTCGATTTATGTCATCATAATAAGTGAAGACTTGAACAGACGATTCTCAGGTCTGTTCGGCCATTTAGCCATGTGTGCGGCTGGAGGTCACGATGTTTGCACGAAAACTTTTTGCAGGGGTGCTATTAGCGGGTCTTGTTTTTTCCCAACTTACGGTTTCAGCGGCGGCAGCAAAGGCCTGTAATCAGGCTCAATTTATCTCCGACCTGACCGTGCCTGACGGCACGTCTTATACCGTAGGGACCGCCTTCACAAAAACCTGGCGGCTGATGAATATCGGCTCATGCACGTGGACGACATCCTACAGCCTGGTCTTTTTCAGCGGCGAATCGTTGGGTGCCCCTTCCTCGATCAATTTACCAGTGGATGTGCCCCCGGGTCAGATGGTGGATATCTCCATCAATATGACCGCACCAAAAACAGGCGGCCACTTTCGCGGGTATTGGAAATTGAACGACCCGAGTATCACAGGCGGACAATTTGGGATCGGGTCGAATGGCACCGATCCCTTCTGGGTGGATATCAATGTATTGGACACCAGCGCCGTCATTTATGACTTCGTTGCCAATGCATCCTACGCCGAGTGGAAAAGTGGATCAGGCATCCTCCCCTACCCGGGCGCCAGCGGCGACGGCCGCGGATATTCCTACAAGCTGGATTTCCCAAGGCTGGAAAATGATTCGATCGATTCACAGCCCGGGCTGTTATTCGTTCCCCAAAATAAATACAACGGAATGATTCAGGCAACCTATCCCGAATTCCTCGTCAGCAAAGGGGATCATCTTCAAACGCTGGTCAATTGCGAATTTGGGGCTACAGGCTGTTATGTCACTTTTGGCGTGGATTACGTCACCTCCACTGGAAGTGTGAGGGGATTGTGGACATGGAAGGAAACCCACGACGGCCGCTTTTATCGCGCCGATATCGATCTAAGCGCACTCGCGGGGAAGAAAGTTAAATTCATTTTCAAGATCCTTTCGGCTGGATCTGCCAGTGGTGACCGAGCAGTTTGGGGGTCGCCCCGAATCGTGCGCACCAGCGCAGAAGTCCCGCCCATACCGCCATCCACTCTTACACCGCTTCCGCCCTTAACGCCTACACTGACTCCATTTGTCACTGCGCCGCCAATTTCTCCATTGGGCTGCAACAAGGCCGCTTTCGTCGCAGATATCACGGTTCCAGATGGGACGCTCTTTTCTCCGGGCGCAACCTTCACCAAAACATGGCGCATCAAGAACAGCGGCTCATGCGGTTGGACAACCGCTTACAGCCTGACTTATTACAGCGGCGAACTGATGAGCGCACCAACAACCCTTGCCATGCCCAAGGCCATCGCACCAGGCGGGACCGTTGATCTGACTCTCAATATGACGGCTCCCATCTCGCCTGGAAAATATCGCGGCTACTGGATTCTAAAAAATGCATCTGGCGCCTTGTTCGGAATCAGCGCAAATGCAGCCATGCCGATCTGGATCGAGATCAATGTGACAGGTTCACCAGCCATCAGCACAGGCTATGATTTTGCCGCGAACGTATGCTCGGCAGAATGGAAGAGCGGAGCGGGCCTGCTCCCGTGCCCGGGCACAACCGCCGATAAAAACGGATTCGTTATAAAAATGGATTCGACCAAATTAGAGGATGGCACGACCAATTCGAATCCCGCCTTGCTGGTTGGGCCGCAAAATAAATACAACGGCTATGTGCAGGGAATTTATCCCACCATGACCGTTCAACCCGGCGACCACTTCCGCACCACCGTTGGCTGTGAATTTGGCACAAGTTGTTACGTCGCCTTCAAATTAGATTACATGACCGCCACAGGCACGATCACAAACTTCTGGACATGGCGTGAACAAAACGAAGGCCGCCCCAATAACATCGATCTCGACTTGACCCCGCTGGTGGGTCGAAGTGTGCGATTCATCCTCACGTTATCCGCGAACGGCTCAGCAACCAATGACCGCGCGATCTGGTCGGCTCCGGTCATCGTCCGCACGAATCCCACGCCGACATTCACGCCAACTTCAAGCCCCACGCCGCAGGTCAATGACTGGCTGACTTATACCAATCTGGAATACAACTTCCAATTCAAATATCCAAAGTCTTCCGAGATCACCGAGATGTTGGAAAACTCGATCAATATGAATCTGCCCATCGCACTAGGCACGAACCTGAATCAGAAAACCCTGCAGGTAATCGCCGTGCAAAATGCAGATCCTTGCAGCAGTTATCTCGGCAGGTCATCCATGTTAAGCACCTCTGAAACCGTGGTGATCAACGGCATTTCCTTCCTCAAGGAAACAGGCGGCGATGGCGCAGCCGGGCAGATCCATCAATGGGTGGCATATTCCACGCTTCGAGATCATACCTGTGTCACCTTCGATATGATTCTGCACATCACAAACCCGGGTAATTACCTCACACCGCCGCCCGCCTTCAACGAAACAGCAGAGATCGCCGTGCTGACGAATATGGTCTCCACATTTACGTGGCTGGGAGCCACCCCCACACCCACCTTCACCCCTACCCCCTTCGGCTACGATTGGCCCACCTACGTCAACTCGAAATACGGTTTCCAGATCCAATATCCGCAAAGCGCGGCACTGACTATTCAAAACGACAACGCCGCTCATCTCACCCTGCCATTTGCCAACGGCACAAACCTGAAAGAAAAGATTCTCGATATCCTTATCCGTGAAGACCTGCAAACCTGTCGCAGTCTCATCGCATCCTCGTCCATGCTGGTCACCTCTGAAACTGTCACGATCAACAACACCTCCTTCCTCAAGGAAGTCGGCGAAGATGGAGCGGCGGGCAACCTCTATCAGTGGGTCGCCTATTCCACCGCAAAAAACAACGCCTGCATCAGCTTCGAATTGAGATTGCACTCCACCAACCCAGGCGTGTACGAAACACCGCCGCCTGTCTTCGATTATGCGGCCGAGACCGCCATCATCCAAAACATGCTCACAACCTTTGGCTGGTCTCCTGCCACATCCACACCCACCCCAACCGCGATCCCCGCGCCCGCCGTTACGCTCAGCACCCTCTTCGAAGCCTTGAACACGCGCGACTACGGCACACTAAAAGCCTCAATGGGCGAAACCTTCGCTATCGGATATTGGCAATCGCAAGGCACCTCCTACTCGCCCGATGAAGCCATCGAACAGTTGAAGACCTATTACCTCGCATCATCCAAAACACTCACCTCCGATCCCAATCGCGACCTGACCGTCCTGCTCGGCGGAATGAACCCCTACGCGCTCATGGGACTCGACCCATCCAAATCACAGGCGCTGCTTGTTTCAGGGCTTGGCACGCAAGGCATTGACGAAGCCATTCTCTACATGACCCAGCGGGCCGATGGCACGCCCTACTGGTTTGGCCTGCTCACAGCCAGGGGAGGCTTTGCATCGTTCACACCCTATGCAGTCACCTTGATATCTTCAGGCGGAACGCTCGATATTTACTCCGCCCCGGGCACTTCCAACTCAATCGTCGGGTCATTCCCCTTTGACACGGTCAACATCAAACGCACGGGTCTCTCTCAACTGGAAGCTGGTTCTGAATGGGTCGAAGTGATTCGCCCCGACAGTGGAACGGGATGGGTCAATTCCTTTTACCTGACCGAATACACAACTCATGAAGGTTTCTGTGCCGATCCGCGCATCCTGCCGTTGATCGAACAATTAAAACAGTCCACGACCCTTTCCAATGGCGCACAGTTCAGTTCCCTGGTCAGCCCCAAGCACGGCTTGAATATGAATTACTGGCAATACAGCACCACGATCAATTACACAACAGCCACAGCGCAGACAATCTTCACCGATCCGCAGATCATCGACTGGGGCAGTGGAGGCGCCAGTGGCATATCAGATATCGGCACCTTCGCGCAGATCGTCCAGCCGCAACTGGTTGATGTGTTAAACTCCACCTATCAATTGAATTGTGATGATCCATCCTACGCTTCGATGTATCCGAATCCGTGGCCGTACAACAATATCCATTATTATGCGGTCGTGAAACCGCCAACGCCTGACGTTGTGTTCGATTGGAAGGTTTGGCTGGTGGGATTTGAATATGTGAATGGACAACCATATCTATTCGGCACAATCCATTTTGTTTGGGAACCGTAACCATTGATACTCCCCCACTTTTGGGGGAGTATCAATAAAATACCAAATGATATAATGCCGCCTGTTCATTCAATCTGAAAGAGGAGTATGGATCCATGGAATTACCCGTCATTCTTGGCTCTGGTTTGCTGACAGTTGTTATTCTTTTGTGTGTTTGTGTTTCCACCATTATCCCTATGAGTGTGGCTGGATTTTTCCTATACCGCATGTTCAAGAACATGGGCCAAAACAGCAGCTTGATCAAAAGCGGCATTCAAGCCCCTGCTGTGATCCTTAACGCTGAGGATACAGGTGCCTCCATGAACGACAATCCGCAGGTACGCCTGACCCTGCAAGTCAACCCCGCCGATCGCCCATCCTTTCAGGCAGTGACGACCACATTCGTCAGCCGAATCCGAATCGGTATGATCACCCCTGGTTCCCCGGCCATGGTCCGTTTTGACCCGAACGACACCACCAAGGTCGCAGTCGAATCCCTCGGCGCACCGTTCACTCCTCCGCAAAATTAGTTTCCCAAATCAGTGCATCATGATGGACGCGGCAAACGCTGCGTCCTTTTTATTCCAAAGGAGCAAACATGGCAAAACTCATCCCGGCAGCTGAACGCATTGTACTAGCCCGAAAATTCATCCAACAGGCGCGCGAATTGCCCATTCCAACAGAAGGCGGACGATATAACTTTTCATACGTCGCCGGTGTACGAGACCTGTTGCGACAGTCGCGCGACATGGTCAAATTCATCTCCATGACTCCCTCCGCAACCACGGAAATGAAAGTCGAGGTGAAAAAGATCATCGAAGAGATCGAACAGGCGGGTAACGAGATATTGAACTGACACAATCCACCAGAACGTTGTAAAATTGAAGTGGAGGCAGGTGAGGGTTCAAAAACAAATACGATCTTTATGAGAGGTGAATGATGGAAAACAAGGAACTTGAGAAACTGCTTGAAAAGCTCCATGCCGAACTGGAGAAGGTTGATTCTGTGGACGAAGAAGGCATGCAACTCCTGCGTGGGATCGAACAGGATATCAATGAACTGCTCAATCAGACCGACCGGGACACCATGCTCGGGCGTTTGCGGGAAGCCATTCAGCAATTTGAAGTATCGCATCCAACACTCACCGCCATGCTTTCAGAAATATCCTCCATTTTGAATATTGCAGGTATTTAATCCTTCATTGCTGTAGATCTTCATAACCCAATTAGGTCTCAGCCTTTCAGCAAGGATGATTTTTTGCGGGATTTTTTTAGGTTAGGTATCTCTTCCAACAGAGGCACATCATGAACAAAAAACCTTCTTTTTTATGGTCACTGGCAATCGGCCTGGCATTCCCGATCCTGCAGGTTTTGGTCTTTTCATTGCGTTTTGGCAACTCGGGCATCACTGCGCCGATCACGGACTATATTTTCTTTTTCATCGGTGGAGCCTTCATTGGGCTGGCACTGATCGCCGCCCTGCGACGGTGCGAGACAAAGGGAGCTTATCGTGCAACCTTAATCGGCTTTGGCATCGGCGTCCCATTTTCGATATTTGGTATGGTGTTGGGCGGTATGCTCGGACCGCTGGTCGGGGTTATGTTTAGTGTATCCCCGGGGGTGTTTTTCACCTTTGTGGGATTTTTGATCGGGCGGGCTTTTTTCAAGACATAACACGCCTAACAATTATAAAAAAATCCGCCCTTTTGGGGCGGATTTTTTTATAAAAGGTTATTTAGAAACTTCATCACATGCGGATTGAATTTCTCAGGGTGGCATTGATGCGGCACATGTCCGCAAATGGGCAGGACGTGTGTATCAATGACATTCGGAAGCAATTTGCCGATCTGCGGGAAGGATTGTGGAGCGAGGGTTTGGTCACGTCCACCCCACAGGAGCAGAGTCGGCTGTTTGATCTGTGACAGGCTCAAGGTCAGGTTTGGAAGCGAGCGCGGGATGTTGTAAATCCCGGAGGAGGCGCGTTTATAGTCCAGCGCGGTTTGATATCGAATGTGTTCAGGCAGGATATGAGTCTCGCGATGGCCAATGTAATAATTAAAACTGGTGATATCCACCATGAGCCGGAAGAGGCGATAGGGTGTGCGGTCGATCAGAGAGGTATTGATCAATTTACGCCGAAACGCGAGTCGCAGAACGGGCGGCAGTTGATGAATATCGTAGAACGGATTAACCAGCACTAATGCGCGCACGCGTTCAGGATACTTGAGCGTGTATTGCAGAGAGAGTCCGCCGCCCAATGAATGCCCGACCAGGATCATTGGCTCAGTTGGCTCAAGTGAATCGATCCATGCCGAATAATGATCAAAGACATTATCAAACGAGTAATCGTGATGATTGGTTGGTTTATAACTCTCGCCATGACCAAGAAGGTCGAGCGCAAAACCCGCATAACCGCTGGCCGCAAGTTCGGGCAAAAGATCATCCCAATCATGAAGCGAGGCGGCCAGGCCATGCGTAAGAATAATCGGCGCGCCTTTGCCCTGCTGCACATAATTGACGAACCGCCCGCCTTCGAGAATCCCGCCATGTGTTGTTACCTGATCCATAATTGCCATTTTCTCAAAAATCCTTTTTGCAAGACAAGAACGGGGATTTTCATCCCTCATCCTTCATCTTTCATCCTTATTTTTAATTACTCTCCTGCAATTTGTTTCCCATAACGTTTCGCCAACTCGCGTCTTAAAACTTTTCCGATAAACGTGCGTGGAAAATCATCCATGAAAATCACAAAGCGGGGAACAAGATGCGGGGGCAATCGGCGCTTGCAATACGCGATGACCGATTCTGCGCTCGGCTTCTCTTTGCCCGCGATAACGAAAGCAAAAGGATGCCCCGCCACAGCGACGACCACAGTTTCCTTGACCTGCGGAATTTCGTAGATCACTTCCTCCACATCACGCGGGAAGGCAGGCGCACCGGGCTTTTCGGGATACCACATATCGGCCTTGCGAGCGATGATGCGGAAATAGCCTTCTTCATCCATTTGAGCCACATCGCCAGTCAGCAGCCAACCATCGTCAGTGAGGACTTCGCGTGTGGCGGCTTCATTTTTCCAATAGCCCATCATCACCTGTGGACCGCGCACGGCCAGTTCGCCGATCTGACCGGGTTCCACTTCCTTGCGCCCCAATTTCAAATCAACAACAGCGGCATGCGTGGAAGGCAACGGAACGCCAATGCTGCCCACTTTGCGATTCTTTCCAAGCGGATTGGCATGCGTGATCGGGGAGGCTTCGCTTAGGCCATAGCCTTCGACGAGTTTGCCTTTGGTGAGTTTCTCAAAAGATTCCTGAACTTCAACATGCAGAGGCGCTGAACCGCTGATACAAGCCTTGATGGAATTGATCCCATATTTTCTTACGCCGCGAAAATTCGTGATCGCCACATACATGCTGGGCGTTCCGGGGAAGATGGTCGGCTTATATTTTTTGATGGTCTTCAAAACTTCAAGAGTCTGGAATTGCGCTTTCAGGATCAAGGCTGCGCCAAGCGAAACAGGGACATTCAATGCGGCAGTCATGCCGTAGCTGTGGAAGAAGGGCACGACACACAAAAATCTTTCGCGGCCCTCTTCTGCGTCGGGCAGCCAATGGCGGGTTTGCAGTGCATTCGCCACCAGATTACGATGCGAAAGCATCACACCTTTGGATTGCGCCGTGGTACCGCCCGTGAAGATAATGGCAGCGAGATCGCCGGGTTGAACATCCACTGCGGGTGATTTATCACTTTGCGCGGAAAGCCAGCGATTCCAGTGTAAAGCGTTTTGCACGTCGAGTCCGCGGTTGCGCCAGCGCGAGATGAGATATTTCGGCAGGGGAAGATATTCGGCGGGGTCGGTCAACACCAGGTGGGGCGTGCCCGCATCACGTTGAATTTGTTTGGCAAGTCCTGACCATATCGAAAGCGTGACCAGCACACTCGCATCGGATTCCTTGACCTGGCGTGTGAGTTCCTCGGGTTCGATCATCGGCGGGATGAGAACAACCGCCGCGCCCGCTTTCAGCGCGCCGTAAAACCCGATCACCATTTGCGGCACGTTCGGCAAAAGCAAAACCACGCGTGCGCCTTTGCCGATGCCTTGCGCGAGCAGGGCATTTGCAAAACGATTCGCTTCGTGATTCAATTTTCGGTAGGTCAGTTTTGCGCCTTCAAAAAAGATGGCGGTATGGTTCGGGAATCTACGCACCGATGAACGCAGCAGGTGATGCGCTGGAATGCGCGGCACATCCACCGTGTAGGGCACGCCGTTCTCGTAATGATTCAGCCAGACCCGCTGACTCTTCAATTCGTCACGCGCAGATTTGGAAACGATCAGAGAAGAATCATCGCGCCAGGATTTCTTCGTCTCACCTTTGAGAAAGCGGGCAATGGCACGATCGACCGCTTCGCGGCGCTCCAACATGACCATGTGGCCTGATACGCCGATATCGACATCTTCGCCATCGGGAATGGATCCTGCCACCTTCTCGAACAGCGGACGATCGAAGACAAGGTCGCGGTGTCCGCGAATGACCATGGTGGGGACCTGTAATTTCTTGAATCGGTCCCAGCCCACCCACTGTGAAAGATTTTCGAGGTAGAAGGGTCTGAGAGCATGAGGCGGCGCATGCAGCCATCTGCGGGTGAAGAGACCGACCAAACGCAGCACCGAAGCGGGGAGATTTAATGCAAGTTTGAAAAGGGGTTTGAGTTTGAATTCACCCGCCGTGGCAATGATGATCAATTTTTCAACATGGTCGGGGTGATTGAGGGCATATTCTGTGACGACTGCGCCGCCGAAGGAGTGGCCGATCAAAACAAAAGGCGTGGATACTTTCAACTGTGTCAGTGCAGTTTCAAGGTCCAGTTGGATGCGGGGCATGTCGTAGCCTGAAGTCGGCTTGTCGGAGAGTCCATGTCCGCGCAGATCCAATGCAATGACGCGGTTATCCAATGCAAACTTTTGCATTTGATATTGCCATTGCTCAGCCTTGCCGCCAAAACCGTGAATAAATATTAGAGTCCGTTTTGGAAGCTCGGGCGAAACATCGATCGCCGAGAGGCGCACCAGAGGATCTGATGAAATTCGAATTTCGTGGCGGTACAGATCAAAGTCTATGTCCATTTAGGAAGTTTACATGAAGGGGTGACGAATGTCAATTTACGCTTGGTGTCAATAATGCTATACTGCCAAAGGGCGTTTTTGTTCACACAATCTCCACCAAAAGCCAAAATTCTTAATGATTGGTACTGAGGTAACTCATGACTAAAACCGACGATTCCTTTTTTAGGGGACGCTCCTACACTCTAGCGGCATTGGCTGGGTGGACAGTCATCACCATTTGCCTTGTATGGTTCAACATTAACTGGGTGCGCTTTGAGCCTTCGGAAACAACAATGAGGGGGGATTCGCTTCATCAAATTCAGCACGTTTCACACTTGAATTTTTTATTTTGGGGGTATGGTGTGCTCTGGCTGGTAGGAATCGCAGGTATTTACCTCACATCCCATGACCTAAAAAAACGCTTTCAGGAAAGGGAGAAACTGATCTTATCGATCCAAAAGAATCATGAACTGATCGCATCCAGCGAAGAAAAATTTTCCAGGGTTTTCAATCTTTCTCCGGTCATGGCCACCCTGGCCTCATTGGAGGAGGGGAGGTATCTGGATGTCAACCAAAAATTCCTTGAAGTTTCCAAATACACACGTGATGAGGTGATCGGACGGACGTCGATCGAGATCGGCTGGATCAGCACGCAAGACCGTGCACGATTGAAACAGGACCTGCAATCCTTGGGCCGCGTAACAAAAATGGAATTGCTCTTGCATGCAAAGGACGGGCGGGAAGTCTTCTGCATTTGCGACAGCGAGTTGATCGAATTGGAAGGCGGAACCTACGTACTTTCCCTAATGCAGGATGTGACCGAAAAAAAGCAGGCCGAGGAAGCCCTTGAAAAAAGCGAAGCCCAATACCGCCTGATCACCGAAAACATGAGGGACACCGTATGGCTGATGGATATGGATTTCAAACCAATTTACACCAGCCCATCGGTCACACGGCTGCGCGGATTTACTCCCCTCGAGCTGCGGTATCTGCCGCTGGATCAAAACCTCACCCCCGATTCCATGCGGCGGGCCCAGGTAATCATTGAATCGGCTCTCGCGCCTGAAAACATAAACAGCACATCATCCGCCAAAATGGAATTGGAATACTACAAAAAAGACGGCACAACTTTTTGGAGCGAGGATACGTTCGTGCTGATCCGTGGTGAAGACGGGAATCCTGTCGGCATCTTGGGAAGCGGCCATGAGATTACCGAAAAGAAAAAGGCCGAGGATGCCTTGAGGGAAAGCGAAGAAAAACTCCGTACGGTATTCAATACCATGGAAGAAGGTCTGGCATTGAACGAACTGGTCTACGATGAACAGGGCGAGATTGTGGATTATAGAATACTGGAAGTCAACCCCGCTTATGAACGCATCGCCAATGTAACCCATGAACAGGCCGTTGGCAAATTGGCGACGGAAATCTACAAGATGCCCGCAGAATACATCAACGCCTTCTGGAAAGAACACTTGAATGACGACCACATCGTCACTGAACTCTATGAAGACCGTCTGAAGGCGTGGAAGCATATTTCAACATCCAGACCGGTTCAAGGTAAATTCACCACCATTTTCTTCGACATTACCGAACAAAAGAAAGCGGAAGCTGCCCTGCGCACCAGTGAAGGGCAATATCGCCTGCTCTTCGAGGAAATGATGGATGGATTCGCGCTGCACGACATCATTTGCGACGCGAACGGAAAACCTGTGGATTATCGCTTTTTGATCGTTAACCCGGCCTTTGAAAAACTCACTGGTTTAAGGGCAGGGAGTATTATCGGAAGAACCTTACGGGAAGTTTTGCCAGATGCCGAGTCCAGCTGGGTGGAACGATATGGCAGGGTGGCCTTGGATGGTCAACCCGAGCATTTCGAGGAATATTCCAAAAACCTTCAAAAGCACTTTGAAGTACGTGCTTTTTCGCCTGCGCCAAAACAATTCGCTGTCATCCTCCACGATATCACCCAGCACAAGAACGCCGAGGAAATCAAGAAAAAGATGCAGCAGGATTACGAATCCCTGATACAAAATGTCGATGGGGTCGTTTGGGAATCTGGCATCCACGCATTGTCCTTCTCCTTTGTCAGCAGGCAGGCAGAGCAATTATTGGGTTATCCCATCGAACAGTGGATCACTGACCCGACTTTTTGGGTGGACCATATTCACCCCGAAGACCGCGAATCAACCGTGGATTTTTGTGCCGCCAAAGCAAAGATGAAAAGCTCCTTTGAACTTGAGTATCGCATGATCGCCGCGGATGGAAGAGTTGTCTGGCTGCGTGATACGGTCAAAGTGGTGCTGGAAGACGATCAACCTATCAAACTGCTTGGGATCATGATCGACATCACCGAAAAAAAGCAGTCGGACGAAAGGCTGCGCCAGCTATCTCTCGTTGTGGAGCAAAGCCCGGCTTCAGTGGTCATTACCGATCTCAATGGCAATATTAATTACGTTAACCCGAAGTTCATTCAGATAAGCGGATATGCGCTCGAAGACATCATTCACAATAATCCGCGCATCATTCAATCTGGCAATACAGACGTTGAAACCTACACCCAATTATGGGACAGTATCACTTCGGGCAGGGTCTGGCATGGTGAACTTCAAAACAAGAAAAAGAACGGCGAATATTACTGGGAGGATGTGCTGATCTCACCGCTCCTCAACGGCAATGGAAAGATCACCCACTTCGTCAGCGTAAAGGAAGATATCACCGAACGCAAACTGGCTGAAAAAGAGATCATTGAAAAATCACAGGAACTGGAAGCTCTGTTTAAAATATCCTCCCATTTACGCACCGCACAAACCGCACAGGAAATGATTCCCGTTGTGCTGGAGCAGATGCAGGGGACATTCAACTCAGACGCCAATGCGCTCATTCTGCTCGAAACAGATCGCATCCACTTTAAATACATCCTTGGAAGCGGCTTACTTGGCGGCAACACAGGCCTGGAATTCGAGAGCAAGAACAGCATCAGCGGGCGCATCATGCAAACACTCGAACCCTATATCACACTCGATTTCACCAACGACCCATTCAGGTCACCATCAATAAAAAATACACAGAACATTGGTCCGACCGTGATCGTGCCTCTGCAATCCGAAAAGGAATTCATCGGCACGCTACTGTGCGCCCGCGCAAAAGATTCCGCGCTGGGGCCGTTCACAGCCGCCGAAATAAAACTGCTGCGCGCCATTGGTGAAATGGTCGGCAATGCCTTGCGGCGTGCAAAGCTTTATGATGATGCGCTTTCGCGGCTGCAACGCGTACAGGCATTACGCTCGATCGACACAGCGATCAACTCGAACATGGACCTGCTCCTCACCCTCAACATGCTCATCAGTCAGGCCATTGCCTTGATGAAAGTGGATGCAGCGGCAACCCTGCTTTACAACCCAGTCACCCACATGCTCGAATACGCCACCGCTCAGGGCTTCCATCACAAGGAGATCGAAAACGCGAATCCCAAACTGAACCATGGGTTTGCAAACACAGCCATCATCGAACGCCGCATGGTCAAGGTAACAAATCTCAAAAACGCAGAAGACCGCATGTATCGCGAGATCGCGATCAAGGAAGGCTTCGAAAGCTGTCACATCGTCCCAATGATCGCCAACGGACAGGTGTGCGGCATCCTTGAGGTGTACAACAAAACAGCGTTCTCCCCCGACCAGGAATGGCTCGATTTCCTTGAAGCACTCGGAGGCCAGGCCGCCATCGCCATTCATAGCGCCCAGCTTTTCGAGAACCTCGAAAAATCGAATCTCGAACTTTCACTCGCATACGATGCCACTATTGAAGGCTGGTCCAAGGCACTGGAACTCAGGGATAAAGAAACAGAAGGCCACACCCTACGCGTCACCGCATGGACGGTCAAACTTGCACAGCTGGCAGGCTTGAGTGAAGCCGATATTATTCAGGTGCGCCGTGGTGCCTTGTTGCACGACATCGGCAAAATGGGCGTTCCTGACCATATCCTGAACAAAAACGGCGACCTCACCCCACAGGAATGGGAGATCATGCACCAACATACGCAATATGCCTATAACATGATCCGCCCCATTATCTTCCTGCGCCCTGCGATTGATATCCCCTATTGCCATCACGAAAAATGGGACGGCACTGGCTACCCGCAAGGATTGAAAGGCGAGCAAATCCCCTTCGTGGCGCGTCTTTTCGCCATCATCGATGTCTGGGATGCCATTACCTCAAACCGCCCTTACCGTAAGGCATGGTCTTTCGAAAAAGCGCTGAATTATGTAAAATCAGAATCGGGCAGGCACTTCGACCCGAAAATCGTTGAATTGTTCTTGAAGATGGTCGATAGCCTGAGGAACAAATAAACAAAAGCCCGCGCCTCACAGCGGACCTTGAAACTGGTCGGGCAAATTTACATTGTAGGAGGCTGACGATGAGTCTTGAAAAAGCAGTGGAAGCCATCATCAAAGAAGCACAGGAACGTGGCGATTTCGACAACCTGAAAGGCAAGGGCAAGCCCATCGACCTGACAGCATATTTTGAAACACCGGAAGACGTCCGCAATGCGTATGCGATGTTGAAAGGTGCGGGCATGGTCTCTGCCGAAGTGGATCTGTTACAGGAGATCGCTGCCTTGAAAGATAGGCTCGCAACCACCTACGAGGAAAAAGACCGCAATCGCATCAAGAAAATGATCCGTGAAAAGCAATTGCAATTCAACGTGATGCTCGAGCGGCAGAAACGTCAGCAAAGTAAAAGCAGCAGAAAATAAGATCAGGCCGGGGCGGGGAGCGATGCGCAAAATCCTTTGGCATAGTCCTGTGGATAAAATCCTGTGGACAAAGTCCGCTTTGACAAATCATCCCCGCCCTGCTATACTCTCATTAGTTAAGTTGACTTTCTCTGCCGATAGCAGGCAGTTTGTTTGAGAACATCGTGTTTTGAAGTACGATCCTTCGCGAGCAAGTCAGCGGAGGTCTTTTTTTTGTGGGAAAAGGCGCCGAGGAAAATACCAGAAATACATCAACCATGACTTTTACCGCATAAGCGGTTTAACATATCAACTCTTAGTGAGGTTTATAAAAAACATATGAGTAAAAAGAACAAGTTAAGAATTATCCCGCTCGGGGGGCTGGGCGAAGTGGGAAAGAACATGATGGCCTATGAATTCGGAGGCGACATCATCGTTGTAGATGCGGGCATTATGTTCCCGCATAATGACATGCTCGGGGTAGATTACATCATCCCCGATTTTGAATATTTACTAAAACGCGCAAACCGCGTGCTTGGGCTGATCATCACCCACGGGCACGAGGACCACATCGGCGCGATCCAGCACGTGATCGACCAGATCAACGTGCCCATTTACGCAACCCCGCTCACCCGCGGATTGATCGAGGGGAAACTTTCTCGAAACAATGCCCAGCACAAGGCACAGTTTAAAACCATTCAGGCGGGCGAATCAAGCAAGATTGGCCCCTTTCAGATCGAATATTTTCATGTAAGCCATTCCATTCCCGATGCGGTCGGTTTGGGAATTACCACCCCCGCGGGCCTGGTGATTCACATGAGCGATTTCAAATTCGACCACACCCCCGTGGACGGCTGGCCGACCGATTTTGCCAAGCTCTCCGAGTTCTCCACCCGCGGCGTGGATTTGCTGCTCTCCGATTCAACCAATGCCGAGCGCCCCGGTTGGACTCCTTCTGAGTCTGTGATCGGTCCCGCGTTCGACAAGGTCTTTGCAGAGGCAAAAGGCCGCGTCATCGTGGCGACTTTCGCTTCGTTGATCTCCCGCGTTCAGCAGGTAGCTGACGCCGCCGCCAAGCACGGACGCAAGATGGCGCTTGCTGGCCCCAGCATGGTGGACAACGTAAAGATCGCCCGCAAGATGAAATACCTGAATATCCCCGATGAAATGATCGTGCCCATCGATCAGGCCCTGCAAATGCAGGACCACAAGGTGGCGATCATGTGCACCGGCTCACAGGGCGAACCGTCTTCCATCGTCGGGCGGTTATCCGCTGGGACAAACCGTCAATTTGACCTGAAACCCGGTGACACCATCGTGCTTTCGTCACACCCGATCCCGGGCAATGAAGAAACCATCAGCAAGACGATCAATCGTCTGTTAAGAAGAGGCGCGAAAGTCATCCATGATGGCATCGCCCCCATCCACGTTTCGGGTCATGCGGCGCAGGAGGAGCAGAAATTGCTCATCAACCTCGTGAAGCCGAAGCATTTCATGCCCATTCACGGCGAATTGCGCCAGCTCATGCGCCATGCGGAACTCGCCATGCAGCTCGGCGTTGAGCCCGAAAACACCATCGTCGTTGAAAATGGACAGGTGGTGGAATTGATCGGCAACAAGATCCTACTCGGCGAACGCATTCCAGGCGATTACGTGTTCGTCACCGGTGAATCCATCGGCGACATAGACCACGACGTGATGCGCGAGCGCAGTCAACTGGCCCGCAATGGCATTCTCTTAATTGACATCAGCGTTGATAAATTTACAGGCCGCCTGCTCCACGACCCCGAGATCATCACCCGCGGATTCGTTTCCCCCGAAGAAGCGGAAACCTTGATCCCCGAAGTGCAAAAGCGCGTCATGGACGTTGTCCATGACAGCAAATTGGATGACGAAAAAGATATCGTCAATGCCGTGAAGAGCTACCTGCATCAGGAAACCAAACGCAGGCCGATGGTCTTTGTGACATTGAGCAAGGCGTAAGATAAGTAATATAAAAAAATCCCCGACTTGCTTGGGGATTTTTTTATATTACTTTATGTTCAAGTCAGTAAACAACGCCTGAATATCCGCGCTACCGTTTGCTGGATCATCCAATTTTGCCCGATACCCAATAAATAACCAGCGATTAGGTGAAGTAAATGGAATGGGCGTCATTGATATACCTTCAGCATTGGCAATGATCGAACCAAATTCGAGTTCAAAGCCCAATGTATATCTCCCTGATGGATTTTGAAAGACTCTGCTGACTTCTATTCGTTTATTTTCTGGCATGGTTTTAAGCGCAAATGCCTGCTCACGCACATCACCAGGTGGAGCGACTAGTAAGACTCCCTTAGAGCTAACATCAGGAAGTTCAAAAATCCCAAACCAAATCTGCGCATTATCAACCTTATCCAGATCAATATCAACGCTTACATTTCCGCTCTGTGGTAACGGGTAGAACACACCATAATCCTTGGATTTTGTTAAAGCTTTAGGCTGGGAAAATATATACAATCCCCCATCCTTTGTATAAAACGCATCCAAGATAGGTTGTGAAAAACATTCACGATCATCTTTGGGTAATTCGGGGAAATCCGATGAAGAGTAAACCGTCCAGTTATATCCGGCAATACAGTTATTCCCCCAATCTCCGCCAACAGGGCAATTATGATTAAGTATGCAAGAGAGTTCGGGTGTAGAGGTGGGTATAAAAGGGCTGTTTGTTGCAGTAGGAGAAACTTCTATACTAATGGTAGTAGGAGTCGGAGTAGGTCTATTAAGTATAAAGTTCCAAATTGCATCAGCATTCAACAACGCTCCCACTACAGTCGCAGTACATGTAAGAATTGCCCCAACAATTGGCACAACAAGTGGAAGGCGTCTCCAAAAGGGATCCTTTTCTTTGTACTGTTCTTCTTCATTGTTACCAGGCGCAGGTTTAGCCTTTTGATCCATTTAAGCCTCCCAAAACACGGATATAAAACCTAAATCCTAGTATAACGAGAATCCAACCGAGAATCAATTCCCTCTTTTATAATCAAATTTTCAATCAAATATCACTTCAGCATTTTCGCAATTTGCCTGTCCACCTTGCCCATGGGGAAATCGTCCAGTTCGCCGAGCTTGACCCATTTCAGGTTTTTGTTTTTGGGGACCGAAGCCGCCTCACATCGAAACGCATAGACAGTGACCTTGAAATGGGTATAAGCATGCTGGACGACACCCAGCGCATCTTTTCTCTTGACCTTGAAGCTGTATGCGGCATTAATGGCTTTGACCAGCCCTGCGGCAGGGTCAGCTTCGACGCGTGCATTTGGAAATTCCCACATGCCGCCGAGCAATCCGTCTGCGGGGCGCTGGTGCAGTAACACGCGTCCGCGCTCGATGATCACTGCTGCCGCGTGGACGTAGTGTGGAGCCTGTTTCTTCGGCTTCAAAACGGGACGCAGCTCCTGCGTGCCATTCTTGCGGGCTTCGCATATTTCCATCAAGGGGCAAAGCAAACAGCGTGGATTTTTCGGCAGGCAGATGGTCGCGCCCAGATCCATCAGAGCCTGGTTGTAGTCACCGGCTTTTCCTTTGGGCAGATTTTCGGCGGCTAATCCCCACAATATCTTTTCGCCTGCAGGCGAATCGGCAAACTCTATCACATCGAACAGGCGAGAAAATACTCGCCGCAGATTACCATCCAAAGTAGGTTCGTCCATTTTGAAGGCCATGGATGCAATCGCCCCAACCGTGTAACGGCCAATTCCAGGCAGGCTGCGCAGGTCATCCAAATTGCGGGGCAATTCGCCTCCAAATTTTTCAGCGACGATCTTCGCAGCTTTGTGCAGGTTTCTGGCACGGCTGTAATATCCCAGCCCTTCCCATGCATTGAGGACGGTCTGCTCATCAGCTTTTGCCAACGCGGGGATATCGGGAAACAACTTCATCCATTTTTCGAAGTAGGGAATCACCGTATCGACACGGGTTTGTTGGAGCATGATCTCAGAGACCCAGACCGCGTACGGATCGGGGTGGTCGCGCCAGGGGAGAGTCCGCCCGTGTTTTTTGTACCAGTTTAGAAGGTCGGAAGAGAGGCGAGGCATTGTCAGGTATCAGTTGTCAGCGCAAAGGTCGGTCAGCGGAGCGGATTCGAAGAACGTCTTTTCGAAATCGATCAAGCGGACGTTGAAGTAGCCTTCATCTGTCTTGCAGGCAAGGACAATCGCATCTGCGCCGTGTTGAAAATCAAGCAGGTCTTTCGTGATAAATATCAAATCGCTGCGCGTGGCGTTGAGCAGAATCGAGCCAATGCGGGAGTAATCGCGGATCGCGTACGCAGGCCAGGGATTCACAGAAGCCATCCCCTCTCCACGCCTGAACAAGCGCGGATAGAGCAATTGTCCTTCCAAAAGAACAGCTTCGGGTTGATCAAGGAAAGTTCGAATCTCTCCAATATCATGTCCACGAGATTCGAGTGTTGCGAGCAATTCATTTTGAGAGGCTGTGTATCGGGGCTGCGCCAGTCCTTTTGCAAACCACGGGAGTGCACCAATGAACATAAAACCCAAAATGAAAAGAGTATATTGCGGGCGAAAATCGCGAAGGGAAATTCCTTGACTCAGTTTGGAAGATTCATGAATATCTACAAATGGATTTTTGCCGAATAAAAGGGAAAGGCCTCCTAAAATTTCCATTGCGCCGATGGCGAAATAGAAATAAATGACCCAATCCACGGGCAGGTTGTAGCGCCAACTGGAAAAGCGGGAAATGCCATTGGCAAGCACATATCCCAGGTTGACGGCCAGCGGCACCATACCGATCCACTGCATGCGACGCCAAGACGCGCCAATCCCTACTGCGATGATTGCCAGATAGATCAAAAGCAAAACAAGGTTGTACCAGACGAGTGTCCCATTCCATGAAACCCAATATAAATTGACAGGCTCCATTAATCCATCGAATCTTTCAATGAGCGGAAGGGCGAGTAATCCGCCGATCTCCGTATTCAAGATGTGACTGGTGATAAAGCCAGCCACATAGGCGGGATTTTCAAGTGAAAAGGAAACGATCCGCTGCCCGACGCTCTCCTTTGCGGGGTCGAATTGACTGAGATCCAAATGCCCCGAAAAGGAATACTGGCTATAAATGATGGCCGCCTGGCGTGGATCATCGAAGGTAAACTGGCCTGTCACGGTATAGTTGTGAGTCAACCATGGCAGCACAGTGAAGGTCATCGCAATAGCGAAGACAATGCCAGCGATCACCCACTCTTTGGTTTTGCGCTGGAAGGCAAACCATGCCAGCACAAATACCACTGGCAAAACAAGCAATGACTGCGTTCGAAATAAAAGCACCAGGCCGAAAAATCCGCCCGCGATCAGCGTGGATTTTAAATCACGACGTTCCAGCCACCAAATGAGGACGAGGCAAAGAACCGTCAACGCCATGGCGGTAGGGAAATCGGTGGTAAAAATTTTTGAGTTTGCCACGCGGGTGCTGGAAGAAATCCACAGTCCGGTCAATTCGCGGAAAATGGCAAACATGGCAACGGTCACGCCTGCGGCGGGGGTATGCAGTTTCTTCGCGAGGAAATACAAGGTCACCGGGAAAAATGCCAGAACCAAAGTCTGCGCGGTGATGATGGCTGAATAATCCTGCCCGAAAAAGAAATGCAGGACTGCCAGAAAGAACACATAAAACGGACGCGGGGGAATGCTGCCGAGGTAATCCGTACCGAGGAGGAGGCTTTGAGCGAGGTAATCATAAAAACCCGCATCGGAATATGGAAATGGCGTATTGGCAGGCGGAGTGATCGGCGAATAAAAACTATTTTGCAAAACGTCCACTGGCACTCTAAGCCAGAGAATGGCTGCGGTGATATAAAGAGCCAGAGGAATGAAAAAATTCGTAAAGCGTAAATTTCGTCCTTCAACTTCATTCAGGACATAAACAAGCGTAGTGAACCCCGCGAGAATAGCAATGGCAAATTGCCAGCCAAGAATGGCAACTCCGGGTTCACCCCAATAGGCCTGGTCTGCGGTGATGCCGATTCTGGTAATGGCTACAAAGAGGAAGATGGCAAATAAAATGAAAAAGACGATCAGGGCACAGATATAAACAGGTTTACGCTTTGATAATTCCTGCGGATGAAATCCATTCTTTTGGAGCAGGAGCAGAATAAAGCATTGGACCCCGATGACCAGCAGATACCAAAGCAAAGGACTCAGGCGTTCGTAATAGGGCAGGAGCTTTTCCGGGCTGAGATACCGCAAAAGGAACAGAGTCAGGCCCGAGGTTAGGGAAAGAAGCGCAGAGGCGAGGATGAAAGTCGTGTCGGCGAACCAGTCAAAATTGGATGAGTCGCGACGAGTATTCCATCCAAAATAAATCCCCGCGAAAAAGAAGAGCAGAAAAACCGCAAGCAGGCCGAGGCGCGCAAGGGACAAGCCATCTTCAGATGGAAGAAGCAGGAGCGCGAGAGCAGCGAGCAGGGACTCAAAGGCCGCGGCAAAGAAAAACCACGGCCATAATCGAGAAAAGACTTCGGAAGTCTTTTGAGGTGTATTTGAAATCATAGCGTTTGAGAAAAACTTCCGAAGCCCAATAAAGTTTCTTTAAAACTGAAATCCGCCGCGCGCCGGAACGATCTTGTGTGAATAGTTTTTTACATAACCAAAGAGGCGTTCCTGCAGGGCCACCCAATCTGGAGAAGACAGAATGCGGCGCGCCTGTGCCATATCAGAGGCAAGCAGCCCTACCTGAATTTGAGGATAGGAACCGTAAATCGTCGCCCAGGCTTCCGTGGGTTGAAGCCCAAGCCGCTGAACACCAGGCACGAATTCACCGATAACAAACTCGAAATATTCCTGATCTCGCTCGGCGGCGATATCCCAGGTCATGATGACTTTGACCGACATATTATCCTTTTTGGTAATCCAAAACTACAACGTGTGTCTCATCGGGAAGACTCGAGCGGGATACCTTGAGCAGGGGCTGTGACTCCGGTTTGCTGAGACCCATTTCCTTGATGAATTTGTTAATTGACTCAAGGTCTATTTTTGAATCGGGTGTGGAATAGTGCATGGGGATGACAAGATTGGGCTCGAGCATGCTGACGACTTCCGCGGCTTTCGCAGCGTTGAGGCTGCTCCCGCCACCGACGGGAACCAGCGCCACATTGACAGTACCAAGCAATTCGATCTCGCTCTGTGTGGGGATCTGCTGCAGGTCGCCAAGGTGGGCCACTGTGATGCCGTCATAATCGAACACATATACAGTATTGCGAACCTTTTCTTTGGACTTCTTGCCAGCGCTGTCAGTTTGAACGGCGGTGATAAATACACCGCCAATCTCGAACTCTCCAGCACCCGTTAATACGTGTGTGGAGCCCTTGACCGCTTCACTGTAGCTATGGCCGGGCGCGTCATGGCTGACTGTAACGATCTCAGCTTTAAGTTTTAACGGTTCATATCCTATTTTTTTGCTGTCATAAGGGTCGGTGACCACGGTAACATAATTGCGCTCCGTGAGCCGAAAACAGGAATGTCCATACCAGGTAATTTCCATAAAAGAGCCTCCGAAGGGCAATTATACCCGATGGGCACGCTCCCCGAAGGGCATCTGGACATTATTAAATTAACAGCCGCCCGCATTTTTCGCAGGCGGCTGTGCTTCAGTTCATTATCGTGCAGTTTTTATGGGCAATGCGGAGCCAGTTTATTGGCTTCGTTCACGGAGCTGCTCCAGGAATATTCTTCATTATCGCTAAAGTAGTAGTAGGTGGCGCCGTTGGGCATCATCACAACCGTGATGCCGCCATAGCCTGACATAAAGGGAGTATAGAAAGAGCAGGTGTAACCATCAGCGGAGGTGAATTCCTTGGCCCAGAAACCGTTGTTGTATTTGAACACTGGTGTACCGGTTGTGTTCATTCCACGGTCGGTGGAGTCATCCTGCATGGAATCGGCAAGCATATCAGGTTGGAGAATCTGCGTACCATCGATAACCCCATTCTGGTTGTTCAAAAGCAGGGCAACCTTGGCGATATCGTCCTGTGTCCAGAATAGGCCATAGCCTGCAAAGGCTTGACCGGTGGTGTTGTTATCGGTGCGGAGCGAAGTCATAGTGCCTGCACTCAACTTGAGCGGGACAAAAACTTCGTCACGCAGCATATTGAAGATGTCACTTCCGCCGCCCTGCGCATTCAGATAATTCTGCATCGCACGCCCGAGGATGAAAGTGTCGGAGGAGTGATAATTCCAGAATGTACCCGGCGCGGCTTTGCTCGGGAAATTGAAGGCGGCTGTGATCTTGCTGCTGTATGGTTCGGCGAGGAAGAAGGTTTCCATGTAGCTTCCGCCTTCGTCGGACTCGTATCCAGCCAGGCGGTAATTCCCTGTAGCCATGTCAATGGTGTTATTGAAGGTCACGTTCGTCCACACGCCAACGCTGCCAGTGTATTCGGGGACGTAATCCTTGATCAGCAGGTTGTATACGCCAGATCCGTATTTCTGCCCGAGCCGCATCAAAGACATGGATGCCATGGCAGATTTAGCCGTGGAATAGGATGGGACCCGCATCACACCGCAATAGGCATATTGACCGTAACGCGTGCCGCAGCCTGAAACATAATTGACTCCGTTGAACACCACGCCATAAGTGGTCATGTGCGCGGCAGTCACACCGCTGCCAAAAACGGACGTGTTAACGCCAGAGGCGGGGTAATCCGTCGCCAATTCCGCGATGGATTTGGTGGGCAGGCGATTTCCAACTTCCACAGCGTGGTTATTCTTGTACGTGTCTGCATTTGCAACCGCATACGGTGAGTACGTGGCAGATAACTGTCCCCACATGTTGATCTTGTAATAAGCACAGGTTTCCTGGGTGATCTGATAGCGCACATTCGAAACCGCCGAGCCGTTGAACAGGAAGGTCATTACGCCATTGTGGGTGCAATTGGCATTACGCTGAACCAACGCAAACGGGAAGGAAGCACGCGACCAGCCATTATCGGTCGTTTCAGACCAGGCGCGGCCCGGGCCAATGATGTAATTCCAATATTGGTGACCGGTGATGCTCAAGCCTTGATTGACGGGAATCAAATGGCTTCCATTTTGAACGAACTCGAAACTGAATTCGGGCAAATGCTTGCGGGGATTATCACCATTCCCAGTATAAGCATATGAATCCTTTACTTCGTTAAAGCCGCCGCTGGTGGCTTCGTTATTCAAGACCAGTAAACCTTCAAAGGCATGCAGCGGCATGGCTGCATTTGACGGAAGTGCAAACGCACCGTCATCCACAGGGGCGGTGCTGGTGCCAGAAGTCAGGTTTGCATATGTCAGCAAGGAACGTGTCACAGCACCAGAACCAGTCAGCGGGTCGCCGGGAACCGATCCGCCGGGAGGCGGTGTGGAAGTGGGTCCGGGAGTCGCAGTCGGCGGGATCGGGGTACTGGTAGGCGGAGTCCCAGCCGTGCCTGTGACCGTGACATCTTCGGCATAACAATAATCGCCAGTCGTTGCACCATTGCCACGATAGCGGACCTGGAAATTCGCGTTCTGATCTGCGCCAGCGATATTGTTTGTGGTGCCGTTAAAAAACGTTGAGTTATCCTGACCGTCATTCAAGGTGCCGATGGCGGTCCAGCCGCTGCCGGTGTTGTATTCGATGTAACAATGGTCGGCGCTTTCCAATGAGGAGGCAGCCATGTTCCATGTGATCGAAATGCCTGAATACCCAACCGTTGATACCGCGCGCGTGATACTGGCGGTTCCGCGGATGCTCACCGAGTTGGGCGCAATGGACGGGCTTGCAATGCTTGCCACGGTTCCACTGGTCGTCCAACCGCTATAACCAGTGTTGAAGTTCGTGGAATAGATCTGAGTCTGTTGGGCAGATACCGGGTTGGGCATGCCTGCCATCAAAAGCGCCAGCAATAAAAACAGGGTCAATGCAAATGGGAAAACCGATCTCTTCATGTTCATGCTCCTTTGGCTGATATAAAGTTGATTGACAGACCGCGCCTGCCAGATCGAAAACAAAAACGGGCAACACGCACCTCCGTGTTGCCCGCCTGATTCCCATTGATTAAGTTGTCTTGGCCGTATTGATATTTCTATGGAACTTCAATGCCCCGAGTTCCGCGAAACTTCCTTTTTCAAGATTATTGTCTTCATAGAGCGGGAATTTATGTCCGGAGTCACGCAACTGTTTCAATGTTTGCGCAAGACCTAATGTACCAAACTCACGCGTCCGTGAAGTGTGATCGAGATCGATCATCTCGGTCATGAAGGTCTGGTTGGTCGAGGCTTCCTGTAATACGCGGCCATCAGGGTCAATGATCGTTGAACGCCCGCCGCCCCACTCACCGATCCCATTCACGCTGACGAAATAGCATTGATTGAACAAAGCATTGGCACGCGCCATCGCCAGTTCCAATTCACGATCTGAAGTGGGCGTGAGTGTCGGCTGAAGGATCACCTCCGCGCCCATCCATGCCAGTTGACGCGAGACTTCGGGAAACCACATATCGTAGCAAATGCACAAACCGAACCGCCCGACATCGGGAATATCGAAAACACAAAACTGATCGCCGGGCGTTGTCCCTGCTTCGTAGGGCAGCCACGGAAACATCTTGCGATACTTGGCAACGATCTCGCCTTCCGGTGAAATTACAATGGCGGTGTTGTACATTTTGTCGCCATCCAATTCCCACATCGAGCCGGGCACCAGCCACTTGTGAGTCTTGCGCGCCAAAGCCTGCAAACGCTCGGTCAACGGGCCGGGGATCGCCTCTGAATTTTTTAGATACCAATCCTTATCCTCGGGCGTCACAAACTGCACCAGCCCGGGCACCACCAACTCATGGAACATCACGAGGTTGACCCACGGAAAACTCTTGCTGATGTTCAGCGCAAGATCAGACATTTTATCTATCGTAGCATGCGCATTCCACCGTTCAACAGACATCTGCACACCGGCAATACCAAATAATCGAGTCATAGATGGATTCCTCATCACTCCACAAAATGACAGGCGACGGAGCGCCCGCCTCTTACCTGACGTAAAACTGGTTCTGTTTTCTGACAAATCTCCCGCCCCGCAGCCAACGGACAGCGCGGATGGAATCGACACCCCGCAGGCGGATCGATCGGGCTGGGCACATTCCCCTCCAGCGTAGAAAGTTCGCGCCGCTCAATCGAAACAACAGGCAAAGGTATCGCGCCAAACAACGCCTGCGTATACGGATGCAAAGGCGCATTGAAGACCTCATCCGCCGCGCCCAATTCCACGAGCTTGCCCAAATACATCACACCGATGCGGTCGCTGATATGCTGCACCACATTGAGGTCATGTGAAATGAAAACGTAGGTCAAATTATTTTTTTGCTGCAACTCCTGCAACAGGTTAATGATCTGCGCCTGCACCGAAACATCCAGCGCCGAAGTTGGCTCATCCAAAACGATCAACCGCGGATTGACCGCCAATGCGCGCGCAATCGCCACCCGCTGACATTGTCCGCCTGAAAGCTCGTGCGGAAAACGCTCCAAATGCTGGGCACCCAAACCAACCTGATCGAGCAATTCAACAACCCGATTCCTGATCTCATTCTTTGGGATAATTCCATGCGTCCGCAAAGGCTCCGCCACAATATCCACGATCTTCAAACGCGGACTCAACGACGAGAGCGGGTTCTGAAAAACGATCTGCATTTCACGGCGCAGCGGGCGCATCTCGGTGCGTGAAAGCGCGGTGATCTCACGCTCGCCAAAGAACACCTGTCCCTCGGTCGGCTCGATCAAACGCAGCAACATTCGTCCAAGCGTGGTCTTGCCGCAACCCGATTCACCCACCAGCCCCAGCACCTCCCCTTGCATCACGTCAATGCTCACCCCATCCACCGCATGGACGTAGCGCCGCATGGCCGGGTTGATGCGCGCAATCAAACCATCGGAAAGCAGAAAATGCTTCTTGAGTTTCTGTGCTGAAAGTAAAGGTTGATTCGTCATCATTTTCGAGACTCGGCAGGTAAAAAGCAGGCGCTCTCATGCGAGTCGCCTACAAATTTCAACGGCGGCATTTCTTTCGTACAGCGTTCAAGCACATTGGCACAGCGCGGCGCAAACGGACAACCAACGATCTCGCCCGGGTTGGCAGGGACAGTCCCCGGAATCGCCGCCATTCTTGATCCGCGCATACCCGGGCGCGGGATGGCATTCAAGAGTCCCTTGCTGTACGGGTGATGCGGAGATTCATACACAAAATATGTGGGCGAAATTTCAACGACACTGCCCGCATATAAAACCGCCATGCGGTCACAAGCCTGCGCCACCACACCCAAATTGTGTGTGATCAAAATGATCGACAGGTCAAATTTCTTTTGCAGGTCACGCAGCAGATTCAAAATCTGCGCCTGAATCGTCACATCCAATGCCGTTGTGGGTTCATCGGCGATCAACAGCGAAGGGCGGCAAGCCAACGCCATCGCGATCATCACGCGCTGCTGCTGCCCGCCCGAAAGCTGATGCGGATACGAAGTCATCACCCGTTTGACATCGGGAAGTCCAACCGCATCGAGACTTTCCTCAGCCTGTATCTGCGTCGCTTTTTTATCCAACTTCAAATGCTGACGGACCACACGTGTGATCTGTTCGCCAACCGTAAAAACTGGATTCAACGAAGAGGTCGGGTCCTGGAAGATCATGGAAATTCGACCGCCTCTGACCGTGTCCATTTCTGGTTCTGAGAGCGAGAGCAGATTCCTTACCCTCGAACATGATCTCACCGCGAATCCGCGCTGATCTCGGCAGCAGCCGCAAAATGGACAAACCAGTGATCGTCTTGCCGCAGCCTGTTTCACCGACCACGCCGAAGATCTCTCCGCGCTTCACACCAAATGAAACATGATTCAGCGCCTTGTGAACGCCGCTGGCGGTTTTGAATTCGATCGCAAGATCATTGACCGACAATAAATAGTTCATTTGTATTGCCTCGGGTCAAAGATATCGCGCAAGGTATCGCCGAGCAGGTTGAACGCAAGCACCACAACAAAGATCGCAATGCCGGGGAATGTGGCAATCCACCACTGATCGAGGATGTAGGTTCGGCCGTCGCTGACCATCAAACCCCAATCGGGTGAAGGCGGCTGAGTGCCAAGGCCTAAAAATGCCAGACCGCCCATCGCCAGAATGACAGTTCCCAGATCCACTGTGGCTTGCACGAGGATGGGCGAAATCGTATTTGGCAAAATATGGCGGAAAATGATCACCGTATCACTGACGCCCATCGCCTGCGCAGCCTCGACGAAATATCGCTCCTTCAAACTGAGCGTGACCCCGCGTGCAATGCGCGTGTACCACGGCCACCACGAGATGATCAGCGCAAGCGCGGCTTTATCCAATCCACGGCCGAGCGCGGAGGCAATTGCCATCGCCAAAAGCAGAGATGGAAACGCGAGGAATAGATCGGTGATACGCATGATGACTTCATCCAGCCAACCGCCTTTGTAGCCAGCCAATGCGCCAAGCGGAGCGCCGATCAGCACAGCGAACAACACCACGCCGATCGGAATGATCAACGCAGGGCGGGAGCCCATAATGACACGGCTCAAAATGTCGCGACCAAGTTTGTCGGCGCCAAACCAATGTTCGGCAGAGGGCGGCAACAGGGTGTTCGAAGCGTGCGTTTTCCCCTCCCCTTCCTCTGGATAAGGCGCGATCTGATAAGAGAAGATCGCCATGAACATAAACAAAACAATAATGACCGTGCTGATAAATGACAACGGGTCGCGCAAGATGACCGACAACACGTGCCGCGCGGTCCGTTTGCTGGATGATTCGGAGGGAAGGATCGGGGTGACAGCCATGATCAGTTCAGACTCACACGCGGGTCAACCCACGCCTGAAGCAGGTCAACGAATAAATTGATGATCACATACCCGGAAGCGCCAAAGAGAGTCATGCCCATGATGGCGGGGTAATCCAAATTCAACAGCGAGCGGACGGTGAACAACCCCAGCCCGGGCCAGTTGAAAAGGATCTCAACGAAAAAAGTTCCAGTTAATGCGAAGGCGAAGGTCAGGCCAATGACGGTGAGCGTGGGACTGATGGCATTCTTCAATGCGTAAAGATACACCACCACATATTGACGAACCCCATAGGCGCGCGCCGTGCGGATGTAATCCTGCCCGAAGACTTCGAGCATGGCGGCGCGGGTCATGCGGGCGATCAAGCCAATTGGGTAAGCGGCCAAAGTGAGGGAGGGAAGGATCAGGTGTAGAAAAGCATCCTTGAGTGTGACCCAGTTCCCGGTCAGGATCGAATCGAGCAGGATGAAGTTGGTGATCACCGTCAACGGATCCGAAAATCGTAAGTCCCCATCCACACGGCCTGCGAGCGGAAGAATTCCAAGGTTGCGGAAAAATATGATCTGAAAAATGAGTCCAAGAAAAAAGGCGGGCATGGAAACGCCGACGATGGAAAGCACACGCACGCCCACATCAATGGGACGGCCCTGCCAGCGCGCGCTCACCACGCCAAGCGGAACGCCGATTAACACCGCAATGAACATACCCGAGAAAAGTAATTCGAGCGTGGCGGGGATGCGGCCTGCCAATTCCTCGGTGATCGGGCGCTTGGTTGAAATGGATGTACCGAGGTCGCCGCGCAAAAGTTCCTGCATGTACACCGCATATTGAACGGGCAGCGGCTTATCGAGGCCGAGTTGTTTGGTGACACGCTCAATATCCTCCGCGCGCGCCTTCGGGCCGATGTACAAGGCGGCGGGGTTCGCAGGCACGACGCGTGCGATAAAAAATGTAATGACCGAAACACCGATCAAAACAAATATCGAGGCGCCCAAACGGCGGAGGAGGAATTCAAGCTTTTGCATGGTTTTGAAATTCACCACAGAGAACACCCAATTTCATGCTCTCTGTGGTGAGGTATCCAATCGTTATGAATTATTTGGCAGGGCGAAGATCGTAGAACCAGAAGCGGACATCAGGATAGTTCAAATTGTACTTGAAGCCTTCCACACGGTTCGGGATAACAAAGGCAACCATGGTGTCGAAGAGGAAAGCGGCGGGCGCTTGATCCACGAGCAGGGTTTGGGCTTCGGTGTATTTGGCGAGGGAGGCATCGAGATCGGTGCCGCTCAAACCGCCTGCTTCATCCACCAGAGCGTTGTAATCTTCGTTCATCCAGTAGGACAGGTTGAACTTGGTGGCGTTCAAATTGCCAGGGTTTTCAGGATTGCCGTAGAACATGCTCCACATATTGTCGGCACCAGCATCAGAATAGGTGGGCCAGTAAAGCAGGAGGAAAATATCCTGAGCAGTGGCGGGATCTGTCTTGGCAAGTTCCCATTGCTGGGTGAACTCAAGCGCCTCGATGGTGACATCCACACCGATCTGGGCAAAGGAATCTTTGATCAATGGAGCGAAGGTTTCCTCGGTGGAATTCTCGGAAGCATAGGTCAGCTTGAGGCTGAATCCGCCGCCTTCATGACCCGCTTCAGCCAGCAAGGACTTGGCTTTTTCGATATCGTAGTTATATTGCGGAACGTCGTCCGAATACGGGAACACACCCGCAGGCACAGGCCCGCGACTCTGGGTGCCGCGACCGTTCGCACCGATGGCGATGATGTCTTCGTAGGGGATCGCATACGACAAAGCCTGGCGAACCTTCGGGTCATCCAACGGGGCTTTCAACGTATTGAAGAAAGCGGTGTAATTGAAAAGCGCGGGTTCGAGCGAGGTTGTGTAATCAGAATTCGCTTCAAAGGTCGCAAAAGCATCCGCAGGTACACTGGTGACGAGATCCACTTCACCGCCTTCAAGCAGTTGCTGGCGTGTGGTGGCTTCAGGCACAATTGTGACCAACACCTTCTCATACTGACCCTCTTCCCATCCGCCCCAATATTCGGGATTCTGAGTCAAAACAATTTCCTGGTCAGCGGTGTAGGATTCAAGCATGTACGGACCCGTACCTGCTTCCACACCAGCGCTCCAGTAGTTTTCATCAGCGGCGGCGGCATCGAGCGCCTTCGGGCTGACGATATAGGCGGCATATTCAGAACCGACGATCAATTCCAGAGGCTGTGCCCATTTCAAGGTGAATACAACGGTCAATTCATCGGTGGCTTCCACGGTATCGAGCGGCAGCCAAATGAAGGAAGCGCCCGCATGATCCTTGGCGGCTTCGATGGATTTCTTGACGGCTTCCGCATTCATCGGCTCGCCATCGTGGAACTTCACGCCTTCGCGCAGGTGGAAGGTCCACACCAAACCGTCTTCGCTCTTTTCCCAGCTTTCAGCAAGCAAGGGAGTGAAAAGTTCAGCACTGCCGGGCGCATTGACGCGCAGCAATTGCTCGTACATGTTCGCCATGTAGGCGGCTTCGGTTGAGAATGAAGCGATCGGGTCCCATGTGGTGATATTGGCGGAACTGGCATATTTCAAAACGACAGGTCCAGCCGCGGGAGCCTCGGTTGCGGCAGGAGCCTCAGTGGCGGCGGGGGCATCCGTAGCGGCGGGAACTTCGGGCGCATCCGTTGCGGCGGGCGCGGGTGAACCGCAAGCCGCCAAAATCAACGAAAACACCAACAACAGCGATAAAACGAACAGCTTTCTATTCATGGTTTCTCCTCTTATCTTGGACGAATTTGTGCAATCCTATCACAGCGGGTTTGCAGAAAATTTGCAAAACATTAGCGGATATAATTGCCCAAGATGAAGCCCTCCCCCCTGCTCAATACAAAATTCACGCCGCCTCCCCGGGCCGGCTCCCTGCCGCGCCCGCATCTCATAGATTGGCTGGATAAACAAACAGGGCAACGGCTGATTCTGATCTCCGCACCGCCGGGATACGGCAAGACCACCCTGCTTGCGGATTTTTTAGCGGCTCATGCTGGACCTTCAGCCTGGTACCAACTCGAAGAAGCAGATTCCGACCCGACGGTTTTTCTCACCTATCTCATCGAAGCCATTCGCCGCGCCAAATTGAAAAAAGCCGCCAAACTCGGACAAAACGCCCAAGCCCTGCTCGATAGCCCCGAAGCAGGCATGGCCTCACAACGTGTGCTTACCGTATTGATCAACGAACTCAACGAACAGGTCTCCGATCCATTTCTGCTCGTGCTCGAAGATTATCACGCCATCACCAGCCCCGTCGTCCATCAGTTGATGGATTACCTGCTTGAAAATGCGCCGCCTACATTGCGGCTGATCATCTCCACCCGCGCCGACCCGCCGCTCGCACTCGCCCGTCTGCGCGCCCGCGGACTGTTGGCCGAATTACGCGCCACCGACTTGCGCTTCCGTGATAATGAAGTCTCAGAGTTATTCAAGCGCGAAGCCCACGATCTCTCTTCAGAAAATTTATCTTTATTAAGTGAAAAGACCGAAGGCTGGGCGGCAGGCTTGCAGATCGTCCGCAACTCGCTGGCGGGGCAAAATGCAATGGCCGCCCGCGAAATCATCGCATCATTGAGCGGGTCACACCGTTTTGTCTTTGAATATCTCGCCGAAGAAGTATTCCGTAGACAGCCCGAGGAAAAACAAAAATTTTTATTACACACCGCCATCCTCGCACAAATGGATTCGGCCTCCTGCAATTCCATCGCTGGCGTAAAAAATTCACAGGATATTCTCGAAGAACTGGAAAAACAAAATCTGTTTCTCACCTCACTCGATTCAGAAAGACGCTGGTATCGATATCATTTTCTGTTCCGCGAATTCCTGTTGAGCAGACTCCGCCGCGAGTTCAGCGATCAGGTGTCGGGTTTGGAAAGAAGCGCGGGAAAATATTACGAGGAGCACGGTGAGTGGGAAGCATCCTTCATCCATTTCATCAACGCGCAGGCTTTTGAATCCGCTGCGCAGGTGGCATTGAAATTCGCATCCGATTACGTTGAACGTGGCCGCGTGGAAGTGCTGCATCGCTACCTCAACATGCTCCCCGCCGAATTACTGCGGGCATATCCCGAATTGCTTTTACAGCACGGCAACGCCCATCGCAGGCTGGGCGAAGCGGGGCTGGCAACCACCGCCTATGAAGACGCCCGCCTTTCATTTGAACAGCAAAAGAATCCATCGGGGCAAAGCCGCGCCATCACCCGCCTTGCGGAAGTGTATCGCGCACAGGGAAATTATCGTCAGGCTGAAACGCTGGCATCGCAGGCTTTTGAATCTGCGCCAGCAAATGATCATGCCGCGCGCGCCGAAGCCTTGATGGCGCTCGCCAAAAGCGCGGGCTTCCTCAGCGGCATGGACCGCGGACAGGAACTCGCCGAACAAGCCGTGGATGAAGCCCGTCAGGCCGCAGATAAACTCTCGGCATTGGAGCGTGCTGGGTTTCTCCAATCTCTGGGGCAGATCTGTTGGTGGCACGGCGACCCGCAGTCGGCGGCGCAATATGCGCAAGAGGCGCTGCGACTCGTCCCCGATCAAATGTCACCGATCGCGGCGCAGGCGTATATCCTGTTGGTCACTCCGCATTTGTATTGGCGCGAATTTGAGACCGCACTGAAATACGCCGAGCGCGGATTGGAGATCGCGCAAACCCTGCACCTCACCGAATTGCTCCCCGCCGCTTATACCGCTTTGGGAAATGTGCTCACGCGCCTCGGTGAAACCTCACGCGCCGAAGCATCATTGCGGCAATCGGTGGAACTCGCCCAAAGACTTGGCATGGCCTCCTACGAGCAGTTGATGGCGACGGGCTATCTCGCGTACAACCTGTACGGTCAGGGCCGCGTGGATGAAGCCTGGCAGCTTGCCGAAGGCGCGTTGTGGGCGTACACAGGCAACCGCGATGCCTACGAAGCCTTTGTCTGCCGCAGTGTT
This sequence comes from Candidatus Villigracilis affinis, assembly GCA_016718275.1. GTDB lineage: Bacteria > Chloroflexota > Anaerolineae > Anaerolineales > Villigracilaceae > Villigracilis > Villigracilis affinis. The sequence continues at coordinate 402,903 of JADKEA010000020.1, read as the reverse complement.
CTGGCAGATGTTGCCCTTGAAAATGAACAACTCAACCGCGCCGAAAATTTATTCAATGAATTATTGCAATCAGGGAAACGCCGTCAATTCAGAGTTCCGCTGGCGATGGTGTATTTCGGGCTGGCATATATTCACCTCGTCACTGACCGAAAAGAAACAGGCGTGGACTATGCCCGCGCCTCCCTGGAATTGATCGAACCCACCCGCGCCTTTCAGTTGTTTGTCGATCAGGGAGAACGCAGCCGCGTGGTCTGCAATGCGCTGATCGAAGCGGGGCACGCCAGTCCGTTTTTGGATCGGGTGATCGAATTCCAACCTGACAAGCGCAGGAAACAAACCATCACGGTCAAAGACCAATCTGTGATCACGATCAAAAGCATGGGCGCGTTTCGGGTCTTTGTGGGCGAAGAGGAGATCACACAGGAACGTTGGGTTTCCTCCAAGGCGCGTGATCTGCTGGCTTTCTTCATCACCTTTCGCGGCGAACGCATCCCCGCCGACCGCGCCTTCGATGCCATCTGGGCGGAAAAAGCAGGCCGCGGATTGACCGCTTTTCACACGGCGCTCTCGCGCTTACGCAGTGCCTTGAAAACGGGAGAAAATTCCCCGCGCCTGATCCTAGTGGAGGCAGGCGATTACCGCATTGATGCCGCGCGCTTCACCATCGACGTGGAGGAATTTGATACTGCCCTCGCCAAAGCCCGCGCCGCCTCTGACGAAGAAGGCTCCGCGCGTTTTTACGAGCAGGCCATCAATTTATACAACGGCGAATACCTGCAAAACTATTATTACGATTGGCTTTTCCCCGAACGCAGACGGATCACACAAGCCTATCTCAGCTCACTGCGGGCGCTGGCAGATCATCATTACGCCCATCGGCGTTATACGCGCTCGATTGAATTGCTCGAACGTGCCCTGCGCGTGGATTCACTTCAGGAAGATTTGTACTGCCAGTCACTGCGAGTCCACGCCGCGCTGGGAGACCGCGCAGGATTGGTCAGCCTGTATCAGGAAATGAAGCGCGTTCTGGCAAAGGAATTGGATATGGAACCGCTGCCTGCAACCGAATCCCTTTACCAAAAACTGTTGGAAAATTTCAAGAACTGATCATTTTCAAGCCAGTGGAGTGAATTCCTGTTTTGAGCGTTCCGCGCCGAATATCTCTTTTATTTTTCCACGCTTTACAAATTTTGTATCGAAAATAAATTCCCAGATCTCCGCCAGCACCACGCGGATGCCTGTCAGGATTGAAGCGCGCATGATCTTCAAGTAGCGACGATCTCTGTGTGCGGCCAACCGCCACAATGCCTTCGGGCGTAAATGGAATAAAGCCTCAGTCAGTTTCACCCCGAGAAACAACTCGAAAGGTTTCAGATACGATGTGGCGATGACTTGATTTCGATACGACCATTTCGCAAGGTCAGATTGAATGATCTTCGCAGGGTCGGTGGCTTTTCCATCCGATGTCCAAAAATGCGGGGTGAGATACATGGCGTTCAAAATATCAGAATCCAACTCGAGCATGCCCCTGAATTTCTCAAAGAGGGTCCTCCACGATTCGTCTTCGAGGCCGTAGATGATGTTCGTCAGGCTGATGATGTCGTTCTGGCGTAACAACCGCACCGCTTCCCTTGAAGTGGCGAAGGGATTGTTCTTGCGGATGTCAGCGATGACATTATCTTTAAGCGACTCCACCCCCATCACAATGTAATCCACGCCCGCCTTTTTATAAAGCGGAAGCAATTCCGCATCGCGGACGACATCGGCGGCAGTCATGTTCAGGTTGAGCGAGAGGTCGAGATCGGCAGCGATGATGCGTTCAAGCAATTCTTTTGCGAGATCGCGATCAGCAGCGAAATTTTCATCAGCAAACCAGATCAGCTTTACACCGAATTTTTCCTTGAGCAGTTTCATATTTTCCACAATATTCTGCGGACTGCGATGCCTCCACTTCTTCCAAAACATCCACTGACCACAATAACTGCAAGTGAGCGTACAGCCGCGGCTGAATTGCAGGCCTGCGGCATGGTCAAAGCCGAACATTTGATAATGTTTCCAATCCAGCAATTCCCAACCCGGGCGGTATTCGTCCAGGTTTTGAATCGCGGGCTGCGGACGATTGACCACGATTTCGCCATTTCTGCGCCAGGCGATTCCAGCAACTTGTTCAAGATCCGCGCTTTTTTCCCAAACCGAAATGAGGTCCACAACAGTCTTCTCCCCTTCACCGCGGACGATCACATCGATCTCTGGAACCTGCCGAAGAATACTCTCAAATGCGTAGGATGGGTACACGCCTCCGTAAATGATCCGAATCTCTGAAAACGCCTTGCGAATTTCCTGCACGGTCTGTACGACCACATTGTGGGAAGCTGTGGAACCTGAATGCCCAAGCAAAACATAGTTCGGCTGATAATCCGCGACCTCTTCCAACAGCCGATTCAGCGGCCAGCCGTTCATATCGTGGTCAACCAGTTTCACCTCGAAACCTGCATCTTTCAATGGCCCGCCAATCAATACCAACCCCAACGGAGTCAGATACCCAAGCCCTGCCTGATTGGCAATAAAGTGACGTGCAGGGTTCACCAGCATAATTTTCGTCGACATGAATACTCCTAAATAAGACTAAAAAGCACCATTAATATTTTCGTATTCTAGCACCTGCAATACTTGTGTCAAGGATTTATAATCAGTCAACTTTTCCAAAGGAACTTAAATGCAAAAAACAAAATTCATCCCTTATCTCGAAGCCCTGTTCGCTGTGATCGTTTGGGGCGCATCGTTCATAGCCACGAAGATCGCCGTCGGGCAGATGTCTCCCATTGCCGTGGTATGGCTGCGTTTTGCAATGGGTATCCCAATCCTGCTCGTCGCCGTGGTCATGCGCAAACAATTCGCCCTTCCAAAAGGCAATGAGTGGTTGTATTTTGCCCTGCTCGGCTTTTTGGGAATCTCCTTTCACCAATGGCTGCAATCCAACGGTTTACAAACTGCGCAAGCCACCACCACCGCGTGGATCGTTTCCACATCGCCCGCATTCATCGCGATTCTCGGCTGGCTGATCTTGAAGGAAAAACTCAACCTCATGCAATCAGCGGGTATTGTGCTGGCCATGATCGGTGTGCTGGCGGTCGTGAGCAAAGGCGACCTCGCCACCATTGCCATCGGCAAGTTCGGCACCTATGGCGATTTTCTCATTCTCATCAGCTCGGTCAACTGGGCGGTGTTTTCCATTTTGTCGCGTCGCGGCTTGAAAGACCACCCCTCCACACGGATGACATTTTGGGTGATGACCATCGGCTGGCTGATCACCTCGGTCGCATTTTTCGCGGGCAAAAGCTACACCGAAATTTCCCAACTCGATTCACGCGGCTGGATGGCCATGATCTTCCTCGGCATCTTCACCACGGGCTTCGCCTACATCGCCTGGTTCGACGCGCTCAGCCACTTGCCCGTTGCACAAACAGGCGCATTCCTTTTTGTTGAACCACTCACCAGCATGATTGTCGCCGCGATCATTTTGAGCGAGCAGATCACGCTCGTTTCGGTTTTGGGCGGCGCGGTGATTTTGGTAGGCATTTGGTTGGTGAATAGAAAATGATGAAAAGACAAGGATGAATTATGAAGGATGAAGGATGAAGGCAAGGGCAACACAAAATGCATCAGCGGAAAAAACTGAAAAAGGGTGGAGGTTGGGAATACAGAAAGGGGATTCTCTACACTATCGCGGTTCCCAACTCGATGACTATTCCCAACTGCCGCGTCATCGGTTTCCGCATCGATCTCTAACCTTGAGCTTGCGTGCAAAAGCTACAAGCAGTTCCCTCCCCGGAACATGGGGCTTCGGCTTGTGGAATGATCCATTTGGATTATCGCTTGGGTTTGGGGGAAGTCCGTTTCGATTGCCTGCTTTGCCAAATGCGGTCTGGTTCTTTTACGCTTCGCCGCAAAATTATTTATCTTTTACTGGCGATAAACCCGCACAAGGTTTTTTAGCACAAACATTTCGTTCGCCAATATTTCATCCACTGTTGATTCCAGCTGGATTGGCGCTGCCGTTTTCGCGCAAGGTGACGAGAAATTTATTGGGCAAGGTGATCGGCGAGGATTCAGTCGCTCTCAGCGTGGACGTCACTCAATGGCATGAATACAGGCTCGAGTGGGGTGCGAAGCGGTCCGCTTTTTGGGTGGATGATGTTCTCGTGTTTGAGTCGCCTGTGAGTCCGAACGCTTCGCGGCCGTTGGGGGTCGTCATCTGGATCGATAATCAATTTGCGGCATTCACCCCGGAAGGGAAAATCTCGTTTGGGGTTTTGAAAAATGACGAGGCGTGGCTGGATGTGGAAGATATTGTGGTGAGTAATAAGTGAGAATATAATAAAAAAAAACCCCACGACCCCGCGCCCCTTTTTTTCTCTCTTTTTTTTTTTATTTTTAGAACAGCCCCGGGCCAGAAGGTGGGCAGGAAAGTGCGCAGCAGTGCATCAAGGATGAGACCAACGATGAGCAAGCCGCCGAATTTGCGGTTGTGTTGGAAGGCAAAGCCCGAGAACCAGATGGGCCAGGCGGGCCAGCCTTCAGGAGCCTGTGCGGGCTTGGGCTTGTTCATGACACCGAGGATCATGAGGGCTTCCTTGTAGGCAAGGAAGATGATGAGCATGACAGGCGTGAAATAGCGTGGAACAAACACAAGGTAGGCAATGACAACATAAATTAATATAATGGCGATCTGATTCACGCGGCGGGCGTTGGCCTCCCCCACACGGACAGGAAATGTGCCAACGCCTTTTTCCTTGTCGGGGTCGTGCTTGTCGATGTGCTTGGCAATGTTGATGCTGGCGACGCTCAAGCCGAAGGGAATGCCCGCAAGGACGACGTTCCAGTTCCAGATGCCTGAAAGCACGAAGTACACGCCTGTGATCATGATCGGTCCCCAGATGAGGAAGATGGCGAATTCACCGAGACCCCAATACTTGAAGGGATAAGTGTATGCCAGCAGAACGACCGCGCCAAAAGCAAACAACCCGATGGTGGTCATTGAGAATTTGGTATAGAACAGGGCGTAGATTCCTGAAAGGGTGGCCAACAGGCCGCTGACCAAAAACCAGCGGATGGAGGTGGAGTTATCCCAGAATTTTTGAACGAGGGGGTGAACGCCATACTGGGTGCGGAAGTAGTTATCCCTGTCGACGCCGCGGTTGAAGTCGGTGTAATCGTTGAGGATGTTGTTGGTGCCGTGGGCAATGAACAAGCCGAGGGTGACGATCAGGAACGGGACCCATGAGAAATGTCCATCGCGGGCGGCGAGGATGCCTGCAATGACGCAGGAATAAACGGTGACAAGGGTCACGGCGGAACGGGTGGCGATCAACCATTTGGAAACGACATCGAGGGCATCCCACTCTTTCTTGTCGTCCATCTTGATGAGCTGCCACGAGGCTTTACGCCACATAGCGAAATTAATGTGCATAGTACTCTCTCCTTGAGTAATATTGGGGCCTGTCTGAAAATTTTTGTTTACCACGAAGAATTGCGGAGCAGTCTTTGTGTGTTGAGGGTTGGTTTTCCAGACAGACTTATGAATAAAGAAAACAACCGTGCGGGATTATACAATCGTTTTGTGAAAATGATTACTATAAAAATCCCCGAAAAAACAACTCACGGCCATGCAACGTCCCCACCGCCTAGGACGACGGCTGGAGCAGGGAAATCAAAAATCAATTATTGCTCAAGATTGAAATCCTTTTTTTATAAACCACCTTCTTACAGGTTTACATTGCGCATATAATGAACTCGCCGTAAGCCAAAGCCACACACATACCTTTGCTGTTTTCCCCCCCTCCCTCAAGATTCCAAAAGCATTTGCGCCCAACTCCAAACGACCATCCTTGGATCACAACCCCCCCCCCCAAAACCCAACCCCCCCCCCCCCCCCCCCCTCCCCCCCCCCCCAAAAAACTCCCCCCACACCCCCCCCCCCCCCCCCCAAAAACCCCCCCCAAAAAACCCACCAACACCCCCCCCCTTTTTTTTTTCACACATTCCTCCACTTAGAAATTTTGGCCCAATTATAGTCCTCCAGAATCAAAAAATCTCCGAAAGAATTGTCTTTCGGGGATTTTTATCGCATCAAACTGTTAGCGCCAGAAGGCGGGGAGGAAGATACGCAGGGCCACGTCTACGAGCAGGCCGAGCATGAAGAGCGAGCCGAAGGAGCGGTTGTTGCGGAAGGCAATGGGCGCGAAGTAGAGCGGCCAGCCTCCCTGCCCGTCGGGAAAACCTTCAGGACGGGTATCAGGCTTGGGCTTGGAAAGAGGCGGAAGGCTTTCGCGCAGGGATGGAATCGCCAGCAGGACGATCAACATTACAGGCGTGAAAAATTTCGTGGCGATCAAATATCCAGTGAAAAGATAGGGCAGCACCATCATCGCAATGACTGCATAGCGGGCGGCTTTTTCGCCGATGACCACGGGCAGGGTGTGGATGTTCTTAGCCTTGTCCACGCTGATCTTGTCGATATGCTTGCCGAAGATGACGGTGGTCACACCCAGCACGTAGGGCAGGCTGGCAATGGCTACTGACCAATTCCATTCATGCGTCAACACGTAATATCCGCCGCCGATCATCAGCGGACCCCACACCACGAGCACGGCCACTTCGCCGAGTCCCAACCCTTTGAGCGGCCAGGTGTAGAACAACACGAAGAACGCACCTGCTGCGAGCAAAATCCAAATGATGGGATCATTGGCATTCGAGAAAATAAGATACAAGCCCGCCGTCAACGCGAGGAAACCCGTCACGGCAAAGTAGGTCAAGTGCTGACGCTGGGTCATCAAACCCGAGGCGATGGGCTGGGCGCCGTACATGGTGCGGTAGTAGTTGTCCTTGTCCACGCCGCGCACGAAATCGGTGTAATCGTTGAAGATGTTATTGCTGGCATGAGCCATGATGAGACCAAAGACAAGCGCGATCCACGGGATGAAGCTGAATGAGCCATCACGCCAGGCGAAAAGGCCCGCCAACGCCGCCGAAATAAAGGTCATTATGAGAACAGCCGCGCGGGTTGAGATCAACCATTTTGAGATCACATCCAGCTGATCCCACTCCTCTTTGGATACCTCGGGAATCACATTGAGGGCTTTCTTCCACATTGCAAAGTTCATTTGAAACTCCTTGAAAATTTTGACAATTATAACCAATTCAGTCTTGAATCCATCTGCGGAATTGGCGGGGTTTACCTTGGAAAGTGTCTGAAAAGTCTGTTTTTCACCTCGAGGACGCAAAGGCTCAAAGAAAGGAATATCCTATCCGCGGAATTTCGCGGCAAAGATTTTTCCCATCAGAAAACAAAACCGTCAGGCTCACATGAACCTGACGGTACAAATCGTTTTCCAAAACCGTTATTCGCTCGTCATAATGAAGAGAGGCTTCATTTCAAAGTTTTCATAGATGGGACGATAACGGTCGGTGTCGTAGAAATGCTTCACTTCCACAACCTTCTTGCTGGCCGTGACCACATCGAGCGGCATATTGTCGTAACGTCCATTTTTCAACACCACCAAACGGCCATGCACGCCCTTCAGCAAAAGGTCAAGCGCGAGGTTGCCGAACGCCATCGGAACGATTGAATCAATGGCATCGGGATCTCCGCCGCGCACCATGTAACCGAGCTTCTGGTTGACCACGTCCACAGTTTTGCCTTTGTTGAACTTCGGAGAAATATCCTTGATCTGCGCCGAGACAAGGTCTCCGATGCCGCCTAATTTTGCATGTCCGTACGCATCGGTGCTGCGGTCTTCGAAGACCATTTCACCGCCTTCGTACATGGATCCTTCCGAGATCAGCAAAACGGAATAATGGCTGGGGTTGGCCTCACGGTCCTTGCTCATCAACTCAGTCAGATGCTCGATGTTGAACTTGAATTCTGGAATCACGCATCGATTCGCCGCGCCCGCCATCGTCGGCAGCATGGCGGTAAAACCCGCATAACGCCCGAAGACTTCGAGCACCAAAAAGCGTTCATGCGAGCCCGCAATGGTGCGCAGGCTGTTGGTCAACGAAATGGTGCGGGTCACGCAGGTGCTGAAACCGATGCAATAATCAGTGCCAGGCACATCGTTGTCCATTGTCTTCGGGATGGCGATCACCTTCACGCCCTCCTTGTACAATCGCACGCCGTAGCTCAACGTGTCATCGCCGCCGATGGGGATCAAATAATCCATGCCCAAAAAATCAAGGTTCTTCAACACCTCGGGCGTCAGGTCATTTTTTTCCTCGGCGTATTGTCCCTGCAAATGTTCGGGCACGCTCGCTTTTTTGATCGAACTGGGCTTCGTGCGCGAAGTATGCAGGAAGGTACCGCCCGTGCGCCCGGCACGGTTCACGATCTCTTCAGATAAAAATTGATAATTGTTGCTATTGTCTGCATTTTTATCGCGGACGATATCCACCAGCCCGGCCCAGCCGCGGCGAATACCCACTACTTGATATCCCTCTCGCAGTGCGCGGATCGTCACAGCACGAATGGCAGGGTTCAACCCTGGCACATCGCCGCCCCCGGTCAAGATTCCAATGACACCTTTTTTGTTTGCCATAATCACCTCTTTGACTTCAGCGATTATACATCTTCGACGTAAAAAACGCGCCTCTTTCTCAACCTGAATCCTGCCTCTGCTTCGACAAAGAGTCAGCACTGAAAGTGTGCCGCACTATCACGTCCCGCGAAGGTGCGACACACTGACAAGTTATTTCTTATCCCTCGCCAAGTTCTGGAATGGGTTCCACAGGATTGCGGTTGGCGATATAGTTCTCAACCCAGAAAATGACAAGTGCGACCCAAACAATGCCAAAACCGATCAAATGCGACTGGTCGAACGGCTCATGATACAGGAAGATGCCGATGAGAAATTGCAATGTCGGCGCGATATATTGAAGGATGCCCACCATCGAAAGCGGAATCTGTTTTGCAGCGGAAGCAAACATGAGCAGGGGAATCGTAGTGACAATACCCGCACCCATCAGGAACAGATCCACTTGCAGGCCGTCGTGCATGAAAGCCCCACTGCCGCCTGCCTGGACGAATATCAAATAGACCAAAGCGGCGGGAAAAACAATGCCTGTCTCAAGAGTAAGGCCATAAAGTGAGCCAAGCGGCGCAAGCTTTTTAACAAGCCCGTAAATACCGAAAGAAAACGCGAGCGTGAGTGCGATCCACGGCAGGCGGCCATAAACAAAGGTGAGATAAAACACACCGATCGCAGCAATGATGACGGGAATCCACTGTGCAGGGCGCAGCCGCTCACGCAGAAAAATGACCCCAAGCAAAACGCTGATGAGCGGATTGATGAAATAACCGAGGCTGGTCTCCACAATAAAACCCGAATTTACACCCCACACATAAATGAGCCAGTTAATGGAAAGCAGCACACTCGCAATGGCATATATGCCGATGGTTTTGGCGTTGAACGCCACATTACGAAAATCCTGCCATTGTTTTGTAGCGAGGACATAAATCAACAGAACGATAAAAGACCAGACAATGCGATGACCAATAACCTGCAATGCAGGAACCACATGCAGGAATTTCCAATAGATCGGAAAAAATCCCCATAGCAAATAGGCGCCCATGCCGTACAAAATTCCTTTTTTCATTTTTCTCCTTTGGGTGAGTAAATGGATAAACGGATAGACAAGTCCAATAAAAAATGACCTTGTTCTTTTGGCAACAAGGTCATTGATGGGTGCAGTATTTTTTCTCTTACAACTTTCTCAAAAACCACTTGCCTGAAACCACTTCATTCACATCACGGGCGAAATCGCCCGCAGTGGCATAACGATCAACAGGATCCTTTGCCATGGCCTTACTGATGACCTCCTGCCATACGGCAGGGATATTGGCTCTGATCAGGCGGATGTCAGGAATGGGCATGCTGATATGCGCATTGATCAAGCCAGTGGTGGAATTGCTTGAAAAAGGAAGCTGGCCTGTGAGCAAACGATACAAAACAACGCCCAAAGCATAAACATCAGAGCGGCCATCCAGGCGGCTACCTTTGATCTGTTCAGGGCTCATAAATGCGGGAGTTCCAACCAGATATTCCTCGCCGTCTTCATCGGAAACCTTCTGCGATTTGGCAATGCCAAAATCTGAAAGAAAAGCCTCGCCCGTCGAATCAAAAAGGATGTTCGAAGGCTTCACATCGCGGTGGATGATATTCCTTGCATGGGCCGCATCCAGCGCATCGGATACACGCTTGAGAATGTGCGCCATGTCGGTCAGCTTGATCTCGCCCTTTTTGAGATGATCATCAAGGCTGCCGCCAGACATGTGCCGCATGACAATGTACGGCTGCTCTCCATGCCAGCCAAAATCATAAATGGGGACAATACTGGGATGCTCAAGGGCAGCGATCACCTCCGCCTCCTGTTGGAAGAATTCACGGTACACATCCTCCAAGGTGCGGCTGTACATCAGCACTTTTACGACGACCTGACGCTGGATATACGGGTCACGCGCCAAAAATATGACACCCATTCCTCCCTGTGCAATTTCACTCTCAACTTGGTATCGGCCAATTGTGGATACGGTCATCTTCCCTCGGGCTGCTTTTAAGATAGATAGGGGCTAGTATAGGTCAATTTGTGCGAGTTGGCAACTTACTATTCCCAATCAATTATTTGACGACCTGCAAAACCCGCTTCGATCTCGTGCCAGAACTGAATCTCCCCCTCGCCGTATTTCCAACACAGATACACTTCCCTGCCATCGCGCAAAGCGGTGAAGTCGATCAGCCCAATGGTCAGATCCTTGATCTCGATACCCATATCCTGAACCTGATGATACATCGCATCAAGGTGGTCAAACTCCACAAGCAGTTTGCTCAAGCGGGGATTTCCACCATTGCCTGCAGATTTCCTCACCAATTCCCATAACTCGGGCTGGTTCTCGCGGATCTTTGCCGCGATCTCCATCATCTCCTCCAGCAGCGGGCGGATGAGATTCAGGGTCTCATTTGCTTCATTAAGTGTGTAATATTTTGGCATAAACGGAAGTATAACGGAAACGCGGAAACAGGGAAATGCAGAAAACAAGTACACACATAATCCTATATGTATACTTGTTTTCTTGTCTTTTTACTTCCGCTTTTCCCCTTACTTTACAACCGCCGTATATCCCTTTTTCTTTACAGCCGCCACGATCTGTTCGTCGCTTAGTTTGGACTCGTCATATTCGATGACCATCTCCAGCTTGTGATAGCTGGCGTTAATCTCCCTGACGCCTTCGAGCGTGTCTTCGAGGGACTCAAGCTTCATGGCGCAGTTGGTACAGGTCATATCTTCAACTTTGAAAGTTTTCTTTATCATATGAAATTTCTTTCCTCTTTATTCTTTTTTCACCAAGAGAGAATGGCATTTACTCAAAAACGATCTGCCCCGTGTACATACCCATCGAGCAGGTAAAAAACAAGGTGCTTCCTTTTTCCTGGGCTGGGATATTCACCTGAACCGTCCCTGTATCTGGAAGAAGTTCATAATAATCCAATGCAGGGATGACGAAGTCACGCGCGCAGGAATAGGTTTCGTTGGTAATGAGATTCAGGGTGAAGTCTTTGCCTGCCTGGGCCTTGAGTGTCGTTGGGAAGTAACCGTCGTTGTTGACGTTGAGAATAAGGCCATCGGCAGAGATGGGTTGTTGAGGAGAAACTGCAACAGAGTTGGATTCACTTTGAGATGGGAACCAGTTTCGGGTCAGGTTTTGAAACGAGAGCGGGGAGCCGATCAAATTGAGTCCGCCGTCGAGAGTCACAAATCCCAAAATCAAAACCAACACGGCCACAAATCGCATAAAGAATTTTTCTAGTTTTGAACCAAGTTCCGTTGTCAGATATGCGATGACGAAAAAGACGGGGCTTGTGCCAAGCGTAAACGCAAACATCAAAGCCGCGCCCATGCCTGCGCTTCCCGTTCCGAGAGCAGTGGCCATCATCGCCTGGGTCACGCCGCAGGGAATCAACACAGTCAGCGCACCGAGGAAAACGGGGGTGGCAGTGTCTGTGCCTTTGGCGGTTTTACGAATGTAGCGTTTGATAAATGACGGCGGCTCGATGGAGAAAAATCGAAAAATGGGATGCACATTGAACATGCGCAGCGCGTTGCCGATCATGAAAACGCCGATGAGGATCATCAACATGGCACGCGTCATTGGGCTGAGGGTAAGATAGGAACCAACCAATCCGAGAAGTGCACCAAGCAATGTATAGGCGACGATTTTGGAGATCAGGAAAAGCAGGATCGGGAAAGCGCTGCTTGTATGTGAGACAGTCGTTTTCTTCATGTTCTTGCCACTTGCAACCTGACCAACGTAATCCTGCTCGATCTGGTGTGCAAGTGAACTGGCAAGCAGACCGCCTTGCACAGCCAGGCAGCTCAACCCACCGGTGGTGAGGCCTGTAATGAATGCGACCATGAGTTGACTCGTCGTGCTTGCGTCACCGGCAATGCTTGAGCCCGATGAAAATGCGATCAAAGCCATGGCGATCGCGAGAAAAACAACACCTATCGTTACGATGACAACAGGGTCAATGGATTGCTTTCGATTCTTAGTCATTCGACCTCTAAAACAAGAAATGTCAAGAAGATAAGGCATAGGGATCGTTACTTCTCCATGCCTTATCTTCTCCGTGATAAAAAATCAATTAGCGTTTTCCGCCATCCCAAATGACGAACGGCATGTTGATGACAACACCGGGTTGTTCAATGGTGAGTTCGCCAGCCGTTTCAGCATCCAAAACCTCGGAGACTGATTTGAGTTCGCGTGCCTTGGTCTCATCCGTCCATGTGATCACATTCAAGCGGCGGAGCGGGGTATATCCATCGGTGCCGGGTGGGTTGTCAAAAACATCCGCCTGAAAACCGAAAGGCCCGGAACCTGCAATGCCATTGGTAAAGACGTATACATTTGCGAGTGATTCATCAGGCACATTCGCAAGCGAAGGCACAAGGATGACGGGAGATTTCATCATACCGGTGAGTTTTTCGGCCACGCCCGCGTCGGAGGCTTCGGTATGAACGAAATAAATTTCCTTGCCTTCAGCCCATGCTTTTCCAGCAGGCAATTCGGCTTTGGGCATTTCGGCGGCCTTTGGGGCGCAAGCGGTCAAGAGGACCATTGCAACGATGATAAAGAGAGAAAGTTTCTTCATGTTAATATTTTTCCTTGTTCATTTTTTGGTGGCTGAGCAAATCGAAATGAAAATCCGACCTGCTCAACCGTTACAGAGTTCGCTAAATTTTCTGTCCACGTAGTCTCAAACTATTTGAAACCACAAATACACTACTGAACGCCATCGCACCTGCGGCAAGCATCGGGTTCAAATATCCAAGCGCGGCGGCGGGGATGAGCACCACGTTGTAAATGAACGCCCAGAATAGATTCTGCTTGATGGTCGAAAGTGTCTTGCGCGATAGATTGATCGCACGCGCAACGCCACGCAGGTCGCCGCTCATCAAAGTCACTGGCGCGGCAGCCATTGCCACATCCGTGCCTGTGCCGATCGCGAGGCCCACATCCGCCTGTGCAAGTGCGGGGGCATCATTCACACCGTCACCCACCATGGCAACGATGTTTTTGATCTGCGGTTCACCATTTTCGATCTGGCCCTGGAGTTTTTTAACTTCCAACGATTTGCCTTCGGGCAATACTTCGGCCAAGACCATATCAATACCAACTTGTTTCGCGATCGCATCTGCCGTCTTCTGATTGTCGCCTGTGATCATTGCGACCTTCAACCCCATTTTGTGCAGTTCTGCGATTGCATCCTTCGAACTATCCTTGATCGTATCGGCCACTGCAATAATTCCTGCGGCAACATGATCAACCGCAACAAGCATGGCCGTCTTCGCTTCAGATTGAAGACGCGACACTTCGGATTCGAGTCCGCCCAACTGGATTCCACGCGCCTCGAACATTCTCATGTTCCCGACGATCACGCTTCTTCCATCGACTTCAGCCTGCACGCCATGCCCAGCCTCTGCTTTAAAACCAGTGGGTTCCACCAAATTCAACCCGCGAGTTGTTGCCTCCGCCCAAATCGATTCACCCAGTGGATGCTCACTCCCCCTCTCCACAGACGCAGCAAGGCGGAGAAGTTCATCACTGGTAATTTGTATTTGGGGATTGGTAATTATGTCTGTAACCGCAGGCTGCCCTTTTGTAATGGTTCCAGTTTTATCCAGCACAACCACTGAAACTTTCCCTGCACGTTCCAACGCTTCACTGTTCCTAAAAAGCACACCCATCTCGGCACCTTTGCCGGTACCAACCATAACTGCAGTCGGTGTGGCAAGTCCCATCGCGCACGGACAGGCAATGACCAGCACAGCGACCATGTAAATGAGGGCACGTGTGAAGTTATCAATATCAGAGTTGATCGGCAGGGTGGGTCCGAAAAAGTACCAGCCTGCAAAAGTCAATGCGGCAATACTAATTACGATCGGAACAAAGATCGCAGAGACTTGGTCAGCCAGTTTTTGGATCGGCGCCTTGCTTCCCTGCGCATCTTCCACCAGCTTGATGATCTGAGCCAGCGCAGTTTCGCGGCCAACCTTTGTCGCTTCGAATTTCAGCAATCCGAGTTTGTTGAGCGTTGCGCCGATGATCGGGTCACCGGGCTTCTTCTCGACTGGGAGCGATTCACCCGTCAGCATGGATTCGTCAATTGCGCTGCGGCCTTCGATGACAACTCCATCCACGGGAATCTTCTCGCCAGGTTTGACGAGGATCATATCTCCGACACGGACATCGTCAATTGAGACCTCAGCCTCCACCCCGTCACGAATGACGCGTGCGGTCTTGGCGCGCAATCCCATCAGTTTCTTGATCGCTTCAGAGGTGCGTCCCTTTGCACGGGCTTCGAGGAATTTTCCAAGTTTGATCAGGGTGATGATCACGGCCGCCGTCTCATAGTAAACGTGCCCCATGAGCAGACCAAACGTGATCGGCAATGAATAGAAGAAGGCAGCAGATGAGCCCATCACGATAAGCACATCCATGTTCGCAGATTTGTTTCTCAGTGCCTTGAATGCGCCCACATAATACTGCCAGCCAACATAGAACTGAACGGGCAGCGCAAGTGCCAGCATTAACCATCCGAACCACGGCTGGGCGTCACGCATGCCTTCCATGGTTGTGCCTGTGTAGAAAAAGTCAGGGAGCAGCCCAAAGTCCTTGCCCATCGAGAGCAGGAAAAGCGGAACTGTAAAGATCAAACCGATAATGAGCAATCGACGCTGTTCGTTGATCTCATGCTCACGTGCCATTGCCTCGGCATCTTCCGCTTCCCCACCGAGCTCCATCGCCTCGAACCCGGCAGCAGCCACGGCACGGCGCAATTCCGCCTGTGTGACGATGGTTGGAATATATTTCACACGCGCTTTTTCAGTGGTGAACGTAACCTGTGCCTCCAGCACGCCTTCAAGTTTGGCGAGGGCCTTCTCAAGGCGGCGCGCATCGTTGTCATCAGAAAGACGTTTGATGATCAAGTCCGCTTCGCCGGTGGCCACACCATAGCCCGCACGATTTACACGTGCAATGACATCGGTCAACCCGAGTTTGGCAGAGTCAAAATCCACAGTGGCGCGCTCGGAGGACAGGTTCACCACCGCGCTTTGCATGCCATCCAGCTTTTTGAGATTGCGCTCCACCGTTGCGACACAGTTTGCGCAGGTCATGCCAGTAATTGGTAAAGTTAATTGCTTCGTATCAGTCATTTTCAACTTCCTATAACAAGGTCACGCCTGAAAGCTGCGTGACCGAAAACACTATAAAGTGAGCAATCCTTCAGCAGGATAATTGATCTCTGCGAGCAAGGCTTTGATCGCCTGCTCGTTGGCGGGCGCATCGAATGTGATGGTCACCTTTTTGGAATCGATCTCCGCTTTTACAGACTGCACGCCCTGCAAATCAGACACTTCGGTCTCGATCGTGTGGGTGCAATGTCCGCAGGAAATCGCAGGGACGGTATAAGTAACTGTGGTCATGGTTTTATTTCTCCTTGGTTGTATGTTTTTATTTTTATTTCACTGGCAGCCTCAATACGGCGATAAACACCGCCTGCCAGATTAGCAAACGAATTAAACTTTTGTAGACATCTCGAATACTTCAGTAATTTCCTTCAAAACGCGCTCGCGTTCCTTTTTGTCACTGCCCTGGATCGCGGTGATAACGCACGAATTCAAATGGTCTTCCAGTATTCTGGAGCTGACTTTATTGAGCGCCGCTTCGATCGCCTGTATCTGGCGGATCACATCAATACAATAGGCGTCTTCTTCCACCATGCGGATCACTCCGCGCAGATGGCCCTCAACGGTCTTCAGTCTTCGAATTGTGCTGTCGTTTTCCATGGTTACCTCTAACTTCCAGATAAGGTCTGTTGCTTTTCTCTTACCCCCCCCAGGGGGGTGGGGTGAACTAATAATAAACTTTGACCCAGATCCTGTCAAGGACAAAAATCACTTCTAAAATATGTAAATCATTTGTCCTCATCAATACAAGCATAGACATATTTTTGCTACGGAGTTGCCGTATTAGTTGGAGATGGAGTCGCAACAAGAGTCTGAGTTGCCTGTGGTGTCAGAGTCATAAATCCATGCTGATAGTTCAGTTGATTGATACTCCATTTGCTCTTCATGTATGTGAGGATAAAGTTAATTTCCCAATCTGCCAGCCCGTTTTTGAACGCTGGCATGTACATGGGCTTATCCAAGCTACGCCCCTCTTTAATGATCTTGAGAAGGTCCTGTTCAGAATATTGCCAGGCTTTCCCATTTCCATCCAAGGGCGGCGGAAGATGTGAACCATCTGCCAATTCCACCTGCCAGGCGGGGTTGCCAGCCAAATCTGAGCCGTGACACTGTGCACAATGGTGTTGATAAAGCCATTCACCGCCTTGGATATGCGCAGGAGCAAGAGTCACCGCACACACCACGGGCGTATATGTTGGCCCTGCCAGAATTTGTGCGCTGATCGGCATGCCATTCCGTAGCAAATAGCGAAGGTCCTCGCTCATTTCACCAGGCGGAGTGCCGTGCGGCCAGCTCATAACGGCATATCCGCTGCGGTCGATCACTGTTATAAATCCAGAATGATCCACGCTGTAGTTTTCACTTGATTCCGAGTTGTTTATTTTATAGTAGACGTTAAACGCAGCTGTGATCAGGTCGATCTCCTCACGGGTTCCCGTCGCCCCGATAAAACCTGCATCAAACATTTGCACATACCGGCCGAGTTTTTCGGGTGTATCACGAGCCGGATCTACAGAGACAAAAACAACCTGTACCTGCACTGCTTCTTCAGGGGATAAATTACCAAGCGTCAGTTTTAGATTTGCCAACGAGGTGGGGCAAACATCCGGGCAGGAAGTGTAGCCAAAGTACAACAAGGTGATCTTCCCCTGATAATCACTAAGACGCACAGGGCCTGAAGCCGAACGCAGAACGATCTCAGCCGCCAGCTTTGGCTCCTGAAACACCGAACCATGGAATTGATACAACGCAAAGCGCTGATAGCTCCAGATACTCGCCGAGGACAGCAGGAGAATGACAATCAGGGTAGCAAGGTTTTTTTTCATAAGATCCTTTTAAGCACGAATAAGAAACAATATACTCAAAACGTATCATTCCTTCTTTGATGCGGCGCAAAGAGGATTCTGTGCAATTTACAAGGATTGGTCTTATTTCCAGGGGTAAAATAGAAAGATGGAAATTTCAATAAAAGATTTGAAACAGGTCGTCGTCTTTCAAAATGCGACAGACGACGACCTGCGCCTTATTCTGCAAAACAGCATTACCCGCTCGGTCGAAGAAGGCGGGTTTTTCTTCTTTCAAGGAGATTCGGCTGAATATCTTTACGTGCTCGCCAGCGGACAGGTCAAATTAATGCAGGCGAATCCCAATGGTCAACAGGTGAATCTGCGGACCATTTACCCGTGGCAGATGTTCGGCGCTTTGGGAGCTGTCCGCGCGGAGGCGAGTTACCCCGCCAGCGCACAAACCCTGGAGGATAGCACGGCGCTCGCAATTCACAGCAAGTTCCTGCATTCCATGCTGGAAACCCGCCCATATCTTTCCTTCGACCTGATGAACCTAATGACTGCTTATATTCAAGAAATGCAGGCCCGCTACAGGGAACTGGCTACGGAACGCGTTGAGCAGAGGGTGGCCAATGCGCTGATCCGCCTGGCAGGGCAGGCAGGTATCAGGTCCGAAAAAGATGCGGCAATCGAGTTATCCTTTTCCAGACAGGATGTGGCCGAGATGACCGGATCCACGCTATTTACGGTCAGTCGGTTATTCAGTGAATGGGAGCGGCAGGGGATCATAAAAACGGGCAGGGAACGAATAAGGATTTTGAAACCACACGAACTGGTAAGAATTGCGGATGGAGTGTAGGGACACAGCGGCGCTGTGTCCCTACTGCTTATTTGCGCTAGCGCAAAGACAACTCGGAGAAAGGTGATATTCTATATCCATCATGGAAGACAATTCGAGACTTTTGAAAACCAGTGTGGAAGATATTTTGAAATCCTCCCCCAAGGCAGCCAGGCTCTTTCTGGATTGGCATGCCGCCTGTGTGGGCTGCGGTTTTGCGCGGTTTTGCAGGTTGGAAGATGTGATCAACACCTATCAACTTGACGAAAAAAAATTCCTTGAAGACCTGCCCAAATACAACATTCAAATACTTTAATAAGGAGCACAAAATGAAAAAATTCTTTAAATTTCTGGTCTTAACAATTCTGCTTGGTCTTTTCATCGCCGCCTGCACAGGCACAAGCTTCCAACCTGTTGACAAGGAATATGTATTGACCACCGACCTGCGGGAAGGCAGACTGGTCTTTCTTGGCGTCAGCGACGAGATCAACGGGATCGAAAACCCCACTCTGAGCGCCGCCCCTGGTTCAACCATCACAGTCACATTGATCAACGGCGGAGAAGGGCAACATGACATCACTTTTCCCGAAGTCAACGTAAGCACCGATGTGGTAAAGGAAAAGGGCGAGGAAGCCTCGGTCACATTTGCTGTATCCACCGTTCATGGAGAAATGGAATATTTCGACAGTGTAGCCAACCATGCTGAATTGGGCATGCGAGGCATCTTAATGGTCAGCACGTCCGATGTGATGCCTGCGGCCGTTTCCTCCACCAGCAATGGCGACCCCGCCGTGCTTGCCGCCTTCCAAAAAGGCGCATGCGGAAGCTGCCATGCGATCGATGGAATCCCCAACGCTGTTGGCGTGGTTGCGCCCAATCTTTCAAACCTCAGCATGGCCGCCGAAGAACACCTCAAGAGCGATACCTACACCGGCACAGCCACCACAACCGAGGAATACATCCGCGAATCCATTCTCGACCCGAATTTGTTTATCGCCCCTACCTGCCCCACCGGCGCATGCGCACCCAATGTTATGCCTGCCGCCCTGGCTGACACATTGACCGAAGACGAGCTCAACTCCATCGTTACCTATCTCAATGGATTACCCGCTGGAGCATACGGTGAATCCACTGCTGTCGCCGCACCCCAGGCTCCCACCACCGGCGCAGACGTGGTGCGCGACCCAGCCGACCTGCCCGCGCCGCTCGAACCCCGCGAACCGACCACCGTCGTGATCAATCTCGAGGCTGTGGAAGTGGAAGGCCAGCTTGCAGATGGAACCACATATACCTACTGGACATTCAACGGAGCAGTCCCCGGCCCATTCTTCCGCGTGCGCCTCGGTGATACCATCGAAGTCCACATGAAGAACAACACCTCCAGCACCATGAATCACTCCGTCGATTTTCACGCAGTTACAGGCCCAGGTGGCGGCGCAGTCATGACCCAAACTCAGCCGGGCAAGGAAAGCGTCTTCACTGCCAAGGCACTCAATGTCGGACTCTTCGTCTATCACTGCGCAACCCCGATGGTCGCAGACCATATCTCGAACGGCATGTATGGCCTCATCCTTGTTGAACCTGAAGGCGGCCTGCCCCCGGTGGATCGCGAGTTTTACGTCATGCAAGGTGAGTTATACACATCGGGCGCATTCGGCGAACAAGGCCATCAGATGTCCGATACCACCAAACTGCTGAATGAAGATCCTGAATATTTCGTCTTCAATGGTGCGGTCGGCGCGCTCACCACTCAAAAACCACTCAAAGCCAATGTCGGTGAAACCATACGCATCTTCTTCGGTGTAGGCGGACCCAACTTCACATCGTCCTTCCACGTCATCGGCGAGATCTTCGATCGGGTCTTCGACCAGGCCTCCCTCACCGGCGCACCGCTCACCGACGTGCAAACCACGCTTGTCCCACCCGGCGGTGCAACCATGGTCGAATTCAAACTCGAAGTACCGGGCAGCTTCATTCTTGTAGATCATGCCCTCTCAAGATTGCAGCGCGGGCTCGCAGGTTTCCTCATCGTTGAAGGCCCAGCCGCTCCCGAAATCTTTCTCGGCACCCCCTCCGCAGGAAGCGGACACTAAAACAGATCCACAAAACAGAAGCCCCGTCTTGATGACGGGGCTTTTCCATTATAATTTCGGGATGAAAAAACAAACGCTTCTTAACTTAACCATCAGCCTGATTCTGTTTCTATTTGCAGGCTGCTCCCCGAAAAAGAATCTCCCGACTCCAAACCCAAACGATTTAATTCGACAATCCGTCGCCGCCACCATTGCAGCGCTTCCAACTGCCGTTCCCAACATCCCGCCGACCGCATACCCATCCCCCACGCCCATTTCACTGGCAGGTGTCTTCTGCGAATATCAATTCTGTATCGGGCATCCCGCCAACATGGCGTTCTACGATCACATGGCGGCGTTAAGTCAACTCTCGCCAAGCGCCTACAACAACGGATTCCTCGCCGCGTACCAAATTCCCAGCGTGGTCATCAATCTGATCTGGCTGCAAGCCCCCGGCACATCCGACCCGCAATTCCTGCTCGATACCCTGCTCGACGATCAAGTGGACACCAGAACCGGCACCCTCGAAGTAAAACTCGTCCGCGGCATGAACGTGATGTATGGACCCATCACCACCACGATCAGCGAAGTGCCCTTCGGCAGCATCGCCGCCTGGACTTGCGGCGACCGCGTCTTTGCCTGGAAGGTCTACACCCCGCAGGCTGAAACAGCCGGTCCGCTTTTTGATGAGGCATTGGCGCGCTTTACATGCAACCAAAACTAATCGCTACATTATGACATCCACTCCATTGGAAGAAATCATCATCCGCCACACAACCCCGGAAGATCTGCCAGCGTTCCGCGAATTGCGGCTCAAAGCTCTTAAGGATCACCCCACTGCTTATGGCTCAGATTATGAAGAAGCCCTGCTCAAGCCATTAAGTTATTGGGAGGGAAGATTGGCCATAATTGAGAAAGAGCAAGCCATGTTCCTTGCCGAACACAACGGACAATTGATCGGCATGACAGGCATCTTTCGAAACATGACGAAAAAGAATCATCACAGCGCAAGCATCATCAGCGTTTATGTCAGGCCCGAATGGCGCGGGAAACATATTGCCGAAGCGTTGATCCGCACCTGTTTGGATTGGGCAATAAAACATGAAGTTGTTATCGTCAAACTGGCGGTTGTCACGAGCAATGCATCAGCCATCCGCAGTTATGAGCGCTGCGGATTCAAACTCTACGGCACTGACCCCAAGGCACTTTACATCGATGGCGTTTATTACGACGAACACTTAATGGCGCTGGAAATTCTACACCCCAAAAAAGAATGACCCATTAACTTCCTCAACAGGAAATCACTAGAAAATTTACGTTGTAGATCGTTGCTGGTCCGTGCACCGAGAGGAATTGCATGGTCTTATTATTCACGTAGGCGGCAGTCATATCTGTTGGAACTGTCACGATGGCAGAATCGATCGGGTTGACCATTTGCCACGCGGCAAAGGCACCCGATTTCTGCCACATGCCAGCATCGCCCCCAAACAGTTCCGCCGCCATTCCCGATGTCGGAGGACATGAGGAATGCCCGGGGCCACGGCCAACTTCCACAACCGTTTCGGGCAGGTCAACGATGGCGGGCTTCGCATCATCAGGAACAAGGTCAAGTAGGAGTTCAACTGCAGAAGGGCCTTCCACCACTGGCACAGGCGTAGCATCGCCCATTAGAATGGCAAGATTACCGCTGGCATACAACCACCCACCCGCGAGGGAAAGGATCAGGAAAATGGAGATACCGGCCAATATCCAGAACTTCTGATTCATTTTTTGAGCATCCTGTTCGGCCAGCTTCTTCAATTTCTGATAAATGACCGCTGCCTGTTCTTGTGGCATTCCAGATTGCATCAGCGTCAACTGGATCATCTTGGGTTTGTTTCCAAGCCGATACATGCCCAGTGCGCGATTCCAAGCGTCCGCATCCGAAAGCATTTGGGTAGATGGCGGTATGGTTTTTTCTTCATGCGCCGCAGGTCTGGCTTTGTTCAAGATCGCAGAGAGACTAGCCGCCTCCACCCATCGGTTGTGAAGCTGGGCATCCGCAAATTCATATCGGTCGGGGATGTATTTCAAACGAACGAATCGTCCCCCATTTTCCACTTCAAACGATACCTGACAACGCGCACAGGATAAATAATCCGGCATGTCCGGCAGGTGTGTCACTTTCAAATTCGTCGCACCGCAAGCAGGGCAATGTCCGCTTTTTGCCCAGGCATCGGGCAAATCCCATTTGGGAGTTTGTGCTGTGGAAGAAGTGTTCTGATTGGTTCCCATGTTAATAAAATTTTATCCCGCCTGTTCATGATCTATCCTTACAAATCATCGACAGGCAAAATGCTAATTTGGGTAAGCCAGGTCTGAAATAATCACAAACCTTTCATCTTGGCTTCGTTCCACAAAATATCCATCTCTTCCAGCCTCATATCCGAAAGATTTCTTCCCTGCTTCTTCGCGCCTTGCTCCACGTAAGCAAAACGTTTCTTGAATTTCAAGTTCGTCCCACGCAACGCAGATTCCGCATCCACTTTACGCCAGCGCGCCAGGTTGACCAGCACAAAGAACAAATCACCCAACTCGGCAGTGACTTCATCAATATTCTGTGCCCGTTTGATCTCTTCGATCTCCTCGCGGACTTTATCCAGAACGCCTTCCACTTCGGGCCAGTCAAAACCAACACGCGCAGCGCGGTCTTGATATTCCTGCGCCTGGGTTAGCGCGGGCAATGCGGCAGAAACGCCATCCAGTAACCCCTTTTCCTGCTTTCCATCCTCCCCTTTTTCCTTTCGTTCCTTTTCCTTCAACTTTTCCCAGTTCTGCAAAACGCCATCCACCCCATCGAGTTTTACATCTCCAAACACATGCGGGTGACGGCGAACGATCTTGTCGTAAATGCCTTTCACAACCATGTTCATCGAAAACTCACCGGCCTCATTCGCGATCTGCGAATTCAACACGATTTGTAAAAGCAGATCACCGAATTCTTCACGCATTCCTTCGGGATCGTTCTCGTCCATGGTGGTCAAGGTTTCGTAGGATTCTTCGAGCAGATGCTTCCGCAGGGTTTGGTGTGTCTGCTCCTTGTCCCATGGGCAGCCATCCGGCGCGCGCAAATGCGCCACGATCTCCGCAAATGACTCGAAAGATGTCCCCTCCCCCAGCGACGGAATATACAAGCAGGTCTCTGGGGAAAATACACCAGCCCCAAAACTGCCCAATACTTCCTCTTTCATCTTATTGACGTCAACGACAAAAATACTGTGCCCGCGTGGATACACGGTCAACAATACGGTTCTAACCTGCAAAGCCAATTCGCTTGTATCGATTCCGGTCAGCAAAGCGGGCATGTCAGGCGGAAATGGCGGTACATGCGCAGACGCGAGAGTCTGCGCTTCGAGCAGAGTCAGCTTCGAGGGCGGCGCGATACACAACGTCGTGAAGATGGAAGAGATCAGGTTGAAGTCCATGCTTATCTCCGTGGTTAAATGCGTAATCCGTAATTCGTAACTCGTAAATAATTACGGATTACGCATTACGGATTAACTGAAATCCCAGTAAAAAAGGATTAGCGTTTGGTGTAGGTCGGTGCCTTGCGGGCCTTCTTGAGACCTGGCTTTTTGCGTTCCTTCACGCGGGCATCGCGGGTGAGCAGGCCCTTCTTGCGGAGGGCGGATGTCCATTCCGCATTGATGAGCTGGAGGGCGCGGGCAATACCGAGACGAACGGATTCGGTCTGGCCGGATGTGCCGCCGCCGTTAACCATGGCGCTTACATCGTACTTGCCAGCTTCCTGCCCCACTGCACCGAACGGGCGCATGATGTCTTCGACATCGCCCATACGGGTGAAGAAAGCTACGCCATCTTTTTCGTTCACGGTGAATTTTCCGTTGCCGGTCGTCAGGCGAACACGGGCCGTGCTTGCCTTGCGGCGACCAATACCTTCATAATATTGAGCCATATTCTCTTACCTCTTTTATTTCTTCGCCGCTTGCACTGCGTGCGGATGATCGGGGCCAGCATAGATTTTCAGGCGTTTAAGCACTGCACGACCCATGCGGTTGTGCGGGAGCATGCCCCATACGGCATCGCGCAGGGCGCGGTCGGGGTGTGTGGCGAGTTGATCCCGTAGGGAGATGCTCTTCAAGCCGCCCGGGTAACCGGAGTGACTATAGTAGATCTTGCTTTCGAGCTTGCTGCTGGTGCGGGTACCGGTCACTGTAACCTTCTCGGTATTTACCACAACCACAAAATCTCCCATCTCCACACCAGGTGTGAAGGTTGGTTTATGTTTGCCAAGCAGAATGTGCGCAATGCTCGCGGCAAAGCGGCCCAAATTTTGCCCTTCGGCATCCAGCACAACCCAGTCGCGCTGAATTTCAGCGGCTTTCGGATAATATGTTTTCTGTTGCACTTTCGTCACTCCGTTTCATAATCTAGTCATGTGATCCATACGTTACTTCAACCAGCGTCAAGCCGTGCGCGGGAGCCAATCCGGATGAAAGTTTTCCCTGCTCATTTAAAGCATTGCGGACTTTTTCAAGCGAACATTTTCCCTGGGCGGCGGAAGCCTGTACAAAAACCAGCCTTCTTACCATGCGATATAAAAACGCATCTGCCCTGACTTCAAACTGCCACTCACCATCCGGCATTCTCTTCCATTCGGCTTTCGTCACCGTGCGTACCGTCGTCCCTTTCGGGGTCGTCGGTGAACCCATGGTGACAAAATCATGTGTGCCGAGGAAGATGTTTGCAGCCCGGTTGAGGACATCTTCATCCAGGGCGGGCCAAACCCGCCACAAAAATCTTTCCCGCAACGGGTCGCGGATCGTTCCACAAAATAACCTGTAGCGGTATTCGCGCGAGGCGGCGTCAAAGCGTGGGTGAAAATCGGCCGGGGCCGTGATCAGGCTTCGTATGACAAGATCAGAAGGAAGGTCCGCGTTGAGCGCACGAAGAAGTTTATCCTCCGTGTGTGCCCATTCGAAATCGAATGCGGCCACCTGTCCTGTCGCATGCACTCCCGTATCTGTTCTGCCAGCCATAACGATGGACTTATCAGACCATCCCAGTCTGCGGAGCGCTTTTTCCAGCTCGCCCTGCACTGTGCGGGAGTTTGCCTGTCTTTGACTTCCGGTAAAACCGGTGCCGTCATAGGCAAGGATCACTTTGTAACGTGCCATATAGCGATTAGCCTTTAGCAATTAGCTTTTGGCTGAACGCCGGATGTTTCTGCTATTCTTCAACCAATTCAAGGACAACCATTTCGGCGGCGTCGCCAAGTCGGGGTCCAAGTTTCGTCACACGGGTGTAACCGCCGGGTCTGGTCGCAAAGCGGGGAGCAATCTCATCGAACAAACGCTTGATGAGTTGGTTATCACCCAGCTTGGTGATCGCCAGACGGCGCGCATTGAGCTTGTCCGAATCGCTGCCATTGGCGCTGTTGCGGGCAATGGTAATCAGGCGTTCGGCATCACCGCGAACCGCAGCAGCCTTGGCTTCCGTGGTCTTAATACGCTCGTGTATAAAAAGTTGTTTGATCAGGTTGCGCCTCAAGGCAATACGTGAGCTTTTGGTGCGTCCTAAAATATAACCTGCTACTGAATGTCTCATCTTCTAACTCTCCGAGGATGTGTCGTCTTTCATAAAGCCCTTTTCCTGCATCTTCTGGCGAAGCTCGTCGAGACTCTTTTCGCCGAAGTTGCGGATGGACATGACCGCGGTCTCGCCTTTTTCAAGGAGGTCGAGCACGTCACCAACATTGGTGATGCCAGTGCGCTTCAATGAGTTGAAGACACGCACGGACAGGTCGAGGGCTTCCACTGGCGTTTCGGCCAGTTCACTGCTCAAACGGCTGCCAGAGGATTCGCGCTCCACGGCCACCGCAAGCATTTCCTCGTTGATGCCAGCGACGTAACGCAGGTGATCGATGAGGATGCGGGCGGAGGAACTGAGGGCGCGTTCCGGCGAAATGGTGCCGTCTGTCCAGATTTCCAAAATCAATTTGTCGTAATTCGTGCTCTGACCCACACGGGCAGAGGATACTTCCCAATTCACCCGCTTTACCGGGCTGTAGATCGCATCCACAGGAAGCTCGCCAATGGGCATGTGCCCGGCACGTTCGTTAGCTGGGGAATAACCCCGGCCACGTTCCACTACGAATTCGATGTCGTGCTTGGTTTTTGCACCATCCACCGTGAAAAGATAGGTGTCAGGGTTGACGATCTCAACTTCGGCCGGGGTAACAATATCGGCAGCGGTGACCGTTCCTTCGCCTCGCACTTCAAGGTGCATACGAGCGCTGTCAACACCATCCATTTTGATGCGGATCTGTTTGACCTGCAGCATTACCTGGATGACATCTTCTCGCACGCCCGGGACGTCGCTAAACTCATGCAGAACATCCGCAAAACGTACGGATGTGATGGCGGTTCCTTCAAGAGAGGAAAGCAGGACGCGGCGCAGGGCATTGCCCAACGTCACACCATAACCGCCCTCCAGCGGACCAATTGTGAATTTGCCATAGTTCCGAGCTTCAGCTTCACGCTCGATTTTTGGCATAACCATGTTCGTGATGATACCAGTCACGGTTCACCTTTCCCTTTATATAATGCTCAAGGCTGGACACCAGCTTACAGTCCGGCCAGAGCGAAAATGGAAGATTAGCGTCTGGAATAGTATTCGACGATCAACTGCTCGTCGAGACTTCCGTCAATCTCAGCACGTTCTGGCATGCGAGCCAAGGTACCGGCCATCGCTTTGATATCACGATTAAGCCAACTGGGCGCATTGCGCTTTTCAGTGTAGGCGCTCAGGTCTTTGAAGTAGGTCAATTTGCCAGAGCCTTCACGCACACTAACAACGTCACCTTCGCTGAGGAGCATGGAAGGCACATCGGTGCGGCGACCATTCACAGTGAAATGACCATGGGCAACGAGCAAGCGAGCCTGTGAGCGGCTGGAAGCAAATCCAAGACGGAACACCACGTTATCAAGGCGGGATTCAAGGATCTGAAGCAGGGTCAAACCGGTAAGGCTGTGGCCGGTCTTAGCCGTATCATAATAGCGGCGGAACTGACGTTCCATCACGCCATAAATGCGGCGGGCCTTCTGCTTGGCGCGCAACTGGCGGGCAAAGTCCGAAGCGCGTCCGGTACCCATACCCTTGCCTTTACCACCACCACGACCTGCGGTGCGTCCATGCTGGCCGGGGGCGAAATCACGCTTTTCAAAGGAGCACTTGGGTGTAAAACAACGCTCGCCCTTAAGGAAAAGCTTCTCGCCTTCGCGCCTGCAAAGTTTACAAACTGGACTTAATGTTTTAGCCATATGGTAACAACCTCTTAATTACACGCGTCGCTTTTTCGGAGGACGGCAGCCGTTATGTGGCACCGGGGTGATATCCGAAATAGAGCGAACTTTCAAACCCATGGACTGGACGGCGCGAATTGCGTTCTCGCGACCAGGGCCGGGGCCTTTTACGAAAAGATCAACGTCCTGCAAACCCAGCTGTTGGGCAGCTTTTAAAGCCTGTTCAGCGGCGAGGCGGGCGGCAAAGGGTGTGCTCTTGCGAGAACCCTTGAAACCAGCGGAGCCAGCAGAACCCCAGGAAACCGTATTGCCTTCAGTGTCGGTAACAGTAACGATCGTGTTATTGAAGGAAGCAAAGATATGCACCTGTCCGTAGGACAGGGTACGCTTCCCTTTTTTGGCGCCCGATGGGCGACGGGTGGAACGAACACTCTGAGCCATTTTTATTTATACCTTTCGGACAGAATTACTTCTTGGTGCCCTTGCGACGACCACGACCGGCAACCGTTTTCTTGGTGCCCTTGCGAATGCGCGCGTTTGTGCGCGTGCGCTGGCCACGGACAGGCAGGTTACGGCGATGGCGCAAACCACGATAAGACCCGATTTCAATCAGGCGCTTAATGTTCAATTGAACTTCGCGGCGCAAATCGCCTTCAACCTTGAAATTTTTGGAAATATATTCGCGAATCGCGGCAACATCCGCTTCGCTTAAATCTTTGATGCGCGTATCAGGATTGACTTTGGTGTGAGCCAAAATCTTCTGAGCGCGTGTCGGGCCAATACCAAACAGGTAAGTCAGGCCAACTTCAACCCGCTTGTTGCGGGGCAGATCTACACCTTCAATTCTCGCCATAGGTCACCACACTAACCCTGTCTCTGCTTGTGTTTTGGATTTTCGCAAATGATGAAAATAACGCCTTTGCGCCGAATAATGCGGCACTTGGCACAACGCTTGCGAATGGAGGGTGATACTTTCATGAATTCAATCTCCTTGCTTGGGGTCATCTTTTCTGACGACCAAAGACTTAATTATACTGGTTGTTTTACGAACCGTCCATACTTTTTCGGTTGCCTGCTTGGTTACAGGACAGTCAGGATGAGGGGTTCTCCTTCGGTAACGGCAACTGTATGTTCGAAATGTGCCGTCAAAGACCCATCAGCAGAGACAACCGTCCATTGATCGGGCAAGACGCGGGTTTCATGCGTCCCAACGAGCACCATTGGTTCAAGTGCAATCGTCAGTCCCGGGCGAAGTTGAAATCCGGTTCCTGCGATACCGACGTTTGGTACCTGGGGACCTTCATGCATTTTTCTCCCGACGCCGTGACCTGTGTACTCGCGTGTTACGTGGAGACCATTGTCTTCCACATATTTTTGTATCGCTGCCGAAACATCACCTGTGCGGTTACCTTTGCGCATTTTATCAATGCCAGCGTACAACGCTCCTTCAGTGACTTCAAGCAGTTTTGCCGCCTGGGAAGAGATCTCCCCTACTCCGGCAGTGAAAGCGGAGTCTGCGACAAAGCCATTATGGATCGTGCCACAGTCAATCGAGACAATATCCCCTTCCTTCAACTTTCGTTTCGGGTGGGGAATTCCGTGCACCATTTCGTCATTGATACAAACGGTGATGGATGCAGGGTATGGCGGATGGCCGTAATCCTTGAACGGCGATACACATCCGTGTGACTTCAGCACCTCCTCAGCAGCCGCGTTGAGGTCGGCGGTCGTCACACCTGGTTGTAAAAGTTCTTTTACCGCGGCCAGAACGGTTGCATTGATATGCCCTGCTTCGCGCATGACCTTGATTTCCGCAGGGCTTTTGACCTTGATCTGGCGTTGCCAACTCATTGAATAAAACCTACTTCTCAGCGGAGCACGATTATTCTTCGCTCCGCACAATACCAAAATTATGTTTTCAAGGCAGCAAGTAGTTTCTGTGTTACCTGCTCAACGGCCTGGTCACCGTTAATCTCGACTAATTTACCTCTTGTCCGGTAGTACTCCACCAGCGGCATGGTCTGTTCGAGATAGACACGAATACGCTTCGTAACGGTTTCTTTTTTATCATCATCACGCTGGTACAACTCAGACCCATCGATGTCGCATACTCCGACTTTTACTGGAGGATTGAACGTCTCATGATAGATATGGCCACTTGCACGACATGTAAAACGTCCGCCAGTCCGTTCAATCAGGATATCTTCAGCAGCAGTAATATAAGGAACTTTGTCCACCTGACCACTGAACTCCGCGAGTGTCTTTTCGAGTGCATCAGCCTGAGCTGGTGTGCGCGGAAAGCCGTCGAGGATCGCACCGGACTTGCAGTCATCTCGTTTTAGGCGATCACGGATCATCTTGATAGTTACATCATCCGGTACCAGTTCGCCTTTATCCATATAGGATTTGGCGAGTTTGCCGAGGTCTGTTTGGTTTTTAAGGTTTTCGCGAAAGAGATCTCCTGAAGAGATATGTGCGAGGTTGGTGGAACGGGCCAAAATCTCGGCCTGGGTCCCCTTACCCACTCCAGGAGGTCCAAGCAGGACGATGAAGGTCGTCATTACAGCTCCTTAGCGGACCAGCAGTGAATCTTTATAGCCATGCAATTTGAGTTCTGCATCAATGTTTTGGAAGGTATCACGTACCACGCCCACAACGATGAGCAAACCTGAAGAGGAAACCAGGAACAATCCAGCCTGGGAACTAGCGGTGTTCAAACTCAATACCCGCAATAACAAACCTATTAAGAAAGGCATGATTGCAACTATCCCAAGGAACACAGCGCCAACCAATGTGATACGGCGCTGGACTGTGCTCAAATACTTTTGAGTAGGAGCACCAGTATGTACACCGGGAACGGTTGCGCCAACTTTTTTCAAATTCTCTCCATAGTTCTGCTGATCGAACAACACAGAAGTATAGAAAAATGTAAAAATCACAACCATGAAGAAGTAGAGGAGCCAATATCCCCAATTACTGGTGGTTGTGCTGGTAGCCCCAAAGAAGTTCTGTACATCGGTAAAGAACTTGGCAACACCTGCATTTTCGCTGCTGGTGAAGTAACTTGCAAGGATTGCTGGAAACTGTAAAATTGCGCTTGCAAAGATCAAGGGGATCATGCCTGACAAGTTCACCATCAAAGGCAGTGTACCTTTTACGGGCATGGACATGCGATTGCCCATTCGGCGTCCGGGGTACATAACGGGGACGTTCCGTCGGCCTTGTTGCACATAAACAATCGCAAACACTGTCAAAATGATGATCACGATGGTAAACAACAACATAAACCAGCGTGTACTTTCATCTGAAAGAAGAGAAACGAGATTCGCGGGCATTTGCGCAACGATACCTGCAAAAATAACCAGAGAAAGACCCTGTCCACGAATACCATATTCGGAGATCAACTCACCAAGCCAGATGGCAAACATCGTACCGGCCGTCATGGCAAGCAAAACCGTCAGCGATGTAAGCCACAAGTCAGCGCCAAAGCCGAACGGGAGAATCCTCTCGCCGACCGCCTGAAGGGATAGGGAATTGAAAATATTGATTTGACCGATTGCAGAAAGGGCAGCCATCGGCACGGCAAGATAGTAAGTCCACTTTTCCTGCCAGCGGCGAGCCTCTCGAGGATCCTCTTCCATTCTACGCTGCAGAGCTGGAATGATCGGGATCAACAACTGCAAAATAATTTGCGCTGTGATGTACGGATACACACCCATTGAAAGCAATGAGAAGTTTGAGACCGTACCACCAGAGAGCAGATCAAGAAAACCGAGGAAGCCCCCGCTGCCCGCAGATGACGCGCGGAATGCAGCCAAAACTTCAAAATTTACGCCAGGGGCGGGTACATTCGCCGCAAGCCGATACAACGCCAAAATTGCAAAGGTGATGATCAGTTTGCGTCGAATATCTTCCGATTTCCACAGGTAATGCCAGCCTGAAAAAGTGCTCTTCATGCAAAGTATCCTTTAATAGGGGTTAGGCGATCAATTCGACCGAGCCGCCAGCCTTTTCGATCTTGGCTTTGGCGCCCGCGCTTACACGATGTGCCTTCACTTTGAGGGCCACGGTAATCTCACCGCGTCCCAAAACAACTGTCGGGTTGCGTGAGTCGCGCAGGAGATGTGCCTGCTCAAGGGCTTCAGGAGTCACATCGGCATTGGCCTGAAAGGCCTGTGAAAGTTGATCAAGGTTCACTTCATTATAGGAAACCTGATTTGGCGGGGTAAATCCTTCACCGCGGATAAATGGCAGGCGGCGGAAGAACGGCAGGTTACCACCCTGACGATAAGCGTGACCGCCTTCGCCGGAGCGAGCACCAGCGCCTTTGGTACCACGACCGGCGGTTTTACCCTGCCCTGCTGAGATACCGCGTCCAACGCGCTTTCGATTCTTTTTTGACCCAACATTGGGTACGAGATCGTGAAGTTTCATATTCAACCTACTCTTCGATCTTGAGCAAATGAACGACCTTGTTCAACATACCACGAAGGGCGGGCGTATCCTTGTGCTCAACAGTTTGATGTAATCTGCGCAAGCCCAGTGCTTTAATAGTGGCTTTTTGATCCTTGGGAAAGCCAATATCGCTTTTCACCCAAGTCACGCGCAGGGTCTTTCCGGAAGTTGCTTGCTTAGGCATGTTGCTTCCTCCGTTCCCAGAAGGGCATTAATTCTTCCGTACGCTTGCCGCGGCGAGCCGCTTCATTTGCGGGAGAACGCAAGCCTTCCAGAGCGCCAAAGGTAGCCATAACCACGTTCAAAACGTTTGCGCTACCCATGGACTTGGTGAGAATGTCACGAACGCCAGCGAGTTCCAATACAGCGCGCACACCACCAGCGGCGATAACGCCAGTACCAGCGGAGGCGGGCTTGAGGAAGACTTTTGCGCCAGCCACCTTACCCAATGATTCGTGCGGAATGGTGGTGTTGGAGAGGTTCACTACACGCAAATCCTTGCGAGCGCGTTCAGAAGCTTTGCGCATGGCGTCAGGAACAGCATTCGCCTTCCCAGTGCCCATGCCGATGGTACCGTTCTTGTCACCAACGACAACTGTCACGCGGAAGCGAAAGCGACGACCACCCTTTACCACTTTTGCAACGCGGGCAATCTCAATAACACGCTCTTCAAAGGCGTCCTGTGTTTCAAATTGCTGCTTATCAGTAAATTGCTTTTCTGCCATATCTTTCTCCAGTAACGTAGCAACGAATTAATTCGCCGCTACAACTTCTAGAATTGCAAACCGCCTTCGCGGGCACCATCAGCAAGGGCTTTGACACGACCAACATAACGGAAACCGCCACGATCAAACACAATTGTGGAAATCCCTTTGGATTTGGCACGTTCCGCCACCGCCTTACCAATGGCCTTGGCCTGTTCGGTCTTTTTCATACCCTTTACCTGCTCGCGCAGATCCTTGTCCACTGTGGACGCGGAAACCAGGGTATTGCCTTCGTGATCGTCAATGATCTGGGCATAGATACCGGAAAGGCTCTTGAACACGTTCAAGCGCGGGCGATCGGCAGTTCCATGTACATGCTTGCGAACGCGCACATGGCGGCGTTCACGAGCGAGAGAGCGACTCTTCTTAGCCATAGCTTACTTGGCTCCTTTTCCAGCTTTACCAGCTTTGCGGCGGACGCGTTCGCCCAGGTAGCGCAGACCCTTGCCATGGTACGGCTCAGGCGGGCGTACTTTGCGAATATTCGCAGCAATCTGACCGATTAATTCTTTATCAAAACCCGAAACTTTGATCTGACGGGTCTTTGCGTCCGTTTCAAATGTTACACCAGCCGGGGGTTCCATCTTGACCGGGTGTGAGTAACCAACAAACAGGGCGAGGTTCTTCCCTTCCATTTCAGCGCGGTAACCCACGCCTTCAACCTGGAGAACAACTTCAAAACCCTTGCTAACGCCGTGAATCATGTTTGCGATCACTGCGCGGACAGTACCATGCATGGCGCGTTCGGCGGGGTTTTCCGAATTGCGGGTAATGTTCAATTGATTGTTTTCCATTTTGATTCCAACCAAGCGGGAAAACGATCTCTTCAACTCACCCTTCGGGCCCTTCACGTGAACATCCAAACCGTTCACGTTCACCTGTACGCCGCCGGGAATATCAATAGGCAATCGACCAATGCGAGACACGATAAACCTCCTACCACACCTTGCAAATGATCTCGCCGCCCACGCCCAACTGTCGAGCGCGTACGCCGGTCATAACACCCTTGGGTGTGGAGATAATGGCAACGCCAATACCTGAAAGCACCCACGGAATGTCCGTCTTCTTGGTGTAGATGCGGCGGCCTGGTTTGCTTACACGTTCCAAACCAGAGAGCACTGCCTTACGCTGGCGACGTTCACCAACATACTTCAGCTTCACGCGCAGGACCTTCTGAGCCTCGCGTTCACCTTCCACCACTTCGAAACCTTCGAGAAAGCCTTCATCCTTGAGGATCTTGGCGATCTCTACTTTAATCTTTGAGTTGGGCATTGCAACCTGGGCATGGCCAGCCAGCACAGCATTGCGAATGCGGGTCAACATATCAGCGATCGGATCAGTAAATGACATGATCTTCCTCCACCTGGGGCTACCAGGATGCCTTTACGACGCCGGGGATTTTGCCCGTCAGAGCTAATTCACGGAAGCAAATGCGGCACAAGCCGAAGCGGCGGATAAAACCGCGTGGGCGTCCACAACGCTGACAACGATTGCGCACCTGAACAGCATGTTTGCGGCGCAGTTCTCGATATTGCATACATTTCTTTGCCATAGATTAAGCTTCCTTCTTGTTGCTGCTAAACGGCATTCCAAGCAATCGCAACAATGCGCGGGCGTGGTCATCATTCTGGGCAGAAGTCACAATTGTGATTTCCATACCGCGCAATTTGTCAATTTTGTCATACTCGATCTCAGGGAAAACCAATTGGTCCTTGAGACCCAGTGTGTAATTTCCACGACCATCAAATGCATTCGCCGAAACACCGCGAAAATCGCGTACGCGCGGCAGGGCAATGTTAAAGAGACGATCAATGAATGCCCACATACGAGGGCCACGCAAAGTTACCTTTGCACCGATAAGACGGCCTTCACGCAATTTGAAGTTCGCGATGCTTTTGCGAGCCTTGGTCTGCACAGGCTTCTGTGCGGAGATCTGCGTCAAGTCTGCGGTGGCAGCTTCAAGGGCCTTCGGGTTGTCCATCGCCTCGCCAAGGCCAATGTTCAAAACGACCTTTTCGATACGCGGCACCTGCATTACGTTCTTGAAACCGAACGACTTGAACAGGGCCGGGGCTACTTCCTTGTTATAGAGTTCTTGCATTCTGTTCATTTTATCTGCTCCACGGCCTAGTCAATCATGGCTTCACAGTTCTTGCAAACACGGTGAGCGCCGTCATCATCGCGTTGAATTCCAACACGAGTGGCTTCACTGCATTTGGGGCAAACCAGCATCACGTTCGAGATGTCGATCGGCCCTTCAAACTGGATCCTGCCCGGGTTCATTTGGCGGTTTCCAGCCTGCACCTGTTTCTGGTGCTTGGTGCGAATGTTCACACCCTGTACAACCACGCGTCGGTCATCGAGAATAACGTTGATGACTTCGCCGCGTTTGCCTTTGTCTTCAAGGCGGCCGCTGATTACTTCTACTGTATCGCCTTTTCGAATCTTTACTTTCATTCTTCGCTCCTACAGCACTTCCGGGGCCAGCGACACAATCTTCATGTAGCCTTTGTCGCGCAGTTCGCGCGCCACGGGTCCAAAGATACGTGTGCCCCTCGGGTTTTCGCCATCAGCATCGAGGATGACCGCGGCGTTATCATCAAAGCGGATGTATGAGCCATCCTCACGGCGCCACTCTTTCTTGCAACGCACAATGACGGCCTTTACAACTTCACTCTTCTTTACAGAGCCCTGGGGGGCGGCAGCTTTGACCGTTGCCACCACAATATCACCAATCGCTCCGTACTTGCGTCTGGAACCGCCTAATACTTGAATGACAAGTATTTCGCGGGCGCCGGTATTATCGGCAATTTTCAAACGTGACTCCTGCTGGATCATGGCCTATTCTCCTACACCCTGATCAGCGGTGCGTGTCTCACGCTTGACGATGGTTTCAACTGCCCATCGCTTGTCGCGGGATAACGGACGGGTCTCAACGATCTGGACCTGATCACCGATCTGACAGCCGATTTCATCATGCGCCTTTACGCGCGCGCTCGAATACACCACCTTCTTGTAAAGAGGGTGACGAAACTTGCGGGTGATCTCCACCACGACAGTCTTGGTCATTTTATTGCTGGTCACTACACCAGTCATACGACGACGATTATTCATTATGCACCTTCCACAACAGCGTTCTCAAGCTCGCGCAAGACCGTTTCCATGCGGGCGACGTTGCGGCGCAGAGCTGGCAGGCTGCTGGTGTCAGTCAATTGGCCGCTCACCTGCTGAAAGCGCAATTTCATCAATTCATCGCGCGTGTCCGTGAGTTTCTTACGGATTTCCTCCGCTGCCATTTTGCGGATTTCTTCCACTTTCATAGACTTCATCTTCTATTCTCCTTCCGCGTGGCGACCCACGACTTTGGTCTTAATGGAGAATTTGTATTGCGCGCTCTTCAAGGCGGCAACAGCAATGTCGCCCGGCAAGCCACCTACTTCGAACATGACACGGCCTGGCTTGACCACTGCCACGTAGTACTCCACATTACCTTTACCGGAACCCATGCGGGTCTCGGGTGGTTTGTGTGTAAAAGGCTTGGACGGGAAAATGCGGATCCAGACCTTTCCACGACGCTTCATTCCACGAACAATGGAGCGACGAGCTGCTTCAATTTGGCGGGCTGTTACCCAGCCCGGTTCCAGCGCCTGCAGACCAAATTCGCCGAAGGAAACTTCCGCTCCGCGGAGAGCTTTACCCTTCATACGACCGCGCATCTGCTTGCGCCACTTTACACGCTTCGGCATTAACATATCAATTACCTCATCTCAGTGTGACGTCGCGATTACTCGCTGACGTACACGCCTTCCGTCGCTTCAGCTTTTTCTTCAACTTCAGGAACCGATTCACCTTTGTAGATCCAGACCTTGATACCGATCTGGCCGTAGGTGGTTAAAGCTTCTGTAGTGGCGAAATCAAGGTTGGCACGCAGGGTTTGCAGAGGCACACGGCCTTCGCGCAACCACACGTCGCGGGACATTTCCGCGCCGCCCAAACGACCACCGACCAAAATCTTGATGCCTTCAGCGCCCTGCTTGATGGCCTGCTGAATGGCACGCTTCATTGCGCGGCGGTAGGCGATACGACGCTCAAGCTGATCAGCAATGTTCTTGGCGACCAACATGGCATCGGTGTCGGGAGAGGAAATCTCTTTGATATCCAACTCGACTTTCTTGCCTGCCAAAGTTTCCAGCGCCTGGCGGATCTTCTTCACGCCTTCGCCTTTGCGTCCGATCAAAATACCGGGCTTGGCGGTGTAAATGGAAACGCGGACCTTACCAGGTGTGCGTTCGACATCGACACGGGAGATTCCAGCTTTGCCATCTTTCACGGCATCGGGCATTTGCTTGCGAAGACCGCGAACGACTTCACTGGCTGCAGCACCACCTTTGGAAAATTTGCCAAGTAACAGAGAACGAATGGCAAAATCCTGATGTAACTGCTGACGATAGGTGGCGCCTTCGGCAAACCAACGCCCACCCCAGGGCTGATTGATCCCTAAACGAAAACCAATAGGATGTACTTTACGACCCATAAAATCTCCTTAAGCTCCGCGCTCGCGTAATACAACAGTCACATGTGAACTGCGGCGTAATATCGGCTTGAAACGGCCACGAGCTCCAAAGCGGCGCCACTTGCGTGTCGGGGCTTCATCGGCTGTGATCTTGGCAACATACAGATCGTCGCGGCTGACACCAAAGTTTTCTTCGGCGTTGGCCACTGCCGATGCAACTAACTTTTGCACTGGCAATGCGGCGCGTTTGTTAACGAAGCGGAGGATCTCCAGGGCTTCATTTGCACTCTTGCCACGCACCATATCGATCACGATGCGGACTTTC
The DNA here is from genome assembly GCA_016718275.1 of Candidatus Villigracilis affinis. Classification (GTDB taxonomy): domain Bacteria; phylum Chloroflexota; class Anaerolineae; order Anaerolineales; family Villigracilaceae; genus Villigracilis; species Villigracilis affinis. The sequence goes on along the minus strand of JADKEA010000020.1, from coordinate 365,044 downwards.
TGTGCAGAGAGGGAAAGATGGCTGATTTTTGCATGAATATCGCTCATATCTCACTCTCCTACGCCGAAGCGGCTTTCTCGCTGGTCTGGTGACCACGGAAGGTCCGTGTCGGGGCGAACTCACCCAATCGATGGCCGACCATGTTTTCGGTAATGTAGATCGGCACGTGGCGGCGTCCGTCATGCACCGCAATGGTGTGTCCAACCATCTGGGGGAAAATCACAGAAGGGCGGCTCCAAGTGCGGATGACTTTCTTTTCATTTTTTTGGTTCATGGCTTCGATACGTTTGAGCAGTTTCGGCTCAATGTAAGGGCCTTTTTTCAATGATCTTGACATATATGCGTACCTCGTCTAATTCTTAGCGGTTCGTCTTACTGCGACGGCGCACGATGTACTGGTCAGTCTTTTTGTTTCGGCGGGTCTTCTTGCCGAGAGTGGGTTTACCCCACGGACTCTTAGGACCAGGGAGACCGACAGGCTGACGGCCTTCACCACCACCATGTGGATGGTCGCGAGGACTCATTGCAGTACCACGAACTGTGGGGCGAATGCCCATGTGGCGTTTGCGTCCAGCTTTGCCCAGTTTGACATTGCTGTGGTCAAGATTACCAACCTGACCAATCGTTGCGTAGCAGACCTGATGGATAAGGCGAACTTCACCGGAGGGCATACGGATCTGGGCAAAGTCACCCTCTTTGGCGAGCAATTGTGCAGCGCCGCCCGCAGAGCGGACAAGCTGAGCACCCTTGCCTTCTTTTACCTCGATGTTATGGATCAAAGTACCGATCGGGATGTTGCTGATCGGAAGAGCGTTGCCAGGGCGAATTTCAGCATTCGGACCAGACATCACGGCGTCGCCAACTTTCAAGTCGAGAGGTGAAATGATGTAGCGTTTCTCACCATCCGCGTAGAAAAGAAGAGCGAGGCGGGCTGTGCGGTTCGGATCGTATTCAACAGCGGCCACTTTGGCGGGAATGCCATGCTTTTCGCGTTTAAAATCCACGATACGGATGTAGCGGCGAGCGCCACCACCACGATGACGAACTGTAACGCGACCTTGAGCATTGCGACCACCGCGGGCTGTTTTCTTTACCAATAACGCGCGTTCAGGAGTGCTCTTGGTAATTTCCTCAAAGGTGTAACCGGTCATGTCGCGCATGCCGGGAGTTACTGGTTTGTACTTTTTAACTGCCATTATTGCACCCCTTCAAAGATTTCAAGGGACTTGCTTCCCTCGGCAAGGGTAATGATTGCCTTCTTGAACGAGGGGCGGCGCACCAGCAAACGACGGCTCTTGGTACGGCGTCCGCGTTTGGCGGGAGCATTCATAATATTGACACGCGCCACGGTAACATCGAACAGGGTTTCAATTGCATCCTTTACCATGGTACGGGTCGCCTTATCGGCGACGACAAAAACATATTGGCCAAGTTTGCCCGACTGGAAGCTGGATTTTTCAGTTACCAGAGGGCGGACGAGGACATCGTGAATCGTGGTCATGTCTCTCTCCTATCCAAGGTGCGCCACGAGCGCATCAATTGTCTTGAGCGGCAGGACGACTTTGTCAAAACTCAGTACGTCACGCACATTCAAGTAGCTTGCGAGTAAGATTTTGGCGCTCTCGATGTTGCTGGCAGAGCGCATCACGTTGTCGTAGTTCTGATCCTTTGCAGGCATCAAAACCAGAGCGGTTGATGTACCAACCAAACTGCCCAAAACCTCAGCCATCAGGCGGGTCTTCGGTTCTTTAATATCGAGATCATCCACTACAACAATACCAGCATCAGCGGCTTTGGCAGACAATACAGAGCGGAGTGCGGCGAGGCGCATTTTCTTGGGCATGCGCTGTTCATAGCTGCGGGGATGGGGTGTATGAATACGGCCACCACCCACCCACTGGGCTGCATTGGTGGAACCCTGACGGGCGCGACCAGTGCCTTTTTGCTTGAACGGCTTTCGACCACCGCCTCTAACCTCTGAACGAACCTTCGTCTGATGTGTACCAAGACGAGCATTCGCCATTTGTCGGGTATATGCCTGATGCATCAGGTCTACATTTACGGGGGCTTCAAAAACATTCGCGGGCAATTCCATCTCGCGAACCTTTTGGCCCTTCAAATCAAGAACATCTACTTTCATGGTTATATGGCTCCCGTTTCCTGCGCGCCTATTGCTTGCGCGCTTCCTTGATCATGACGAGACTACCCTTGCCACCGGGAACTGCGCCGTTAATTGCGAGCAGATTCCGTTCCGCATCCACCATGACGATCTTGATGTTCTGAGCGGTGACGCGATCCACGCCCATATGACCAGCGCGGCGCGATCCTCGCAAGACTCGCCCAGGCGTAGTGCCTGAGCCGTTCGAGCCTGGCGCGCGGTTTCGGTCGGACGTTCCGTGCGTGGCGTTCATACCATGGAAATGATAGCGCTTTACAACTCCGGCAAAGCCCTTGCCTTTGCTGACGCCGATTACATCGACACGTTCACCAACGACAAAAGCGTCGACAACATTAATCTTGTCGCCGACCTTCAATCCATGATCTTTTGCTCGAAATTCGCGCAGGAAGCGCACAGGGGAAATTTCATTGGCCTTAAAATGACCCAACTGTCCACCTGTGAGGCGCTTGGGGTTCACTTCGCCAAAGCCCAGTTGTACCGATGAATAACCTTCCTTCTCCGGCGTACGTACCTGGGTAACGTAACATGGCCCAGCTTCGATGAGGGTTACCGTATAGGCAACACCTTGCTCATCGAAGATCTGGGTCATGCCGATCTTCTTACCAATTAGCCCTTTCAACATACTCAATTTACTCCTTTAGAAGAATTGACGAGACTGCCAGTCGGGGCAACGACCGCATCATCTCCGTGCAGCGCAGTCAGAAGGTCTGGTGCGAAGCGGTTTGTGTCGGTTCTACAACACAGACCTACTCTTGCGCTGTCTCAAATAATCCGCAAAATTATTGCGGTTACTGAACTAAATTAGATCTTAATCTCAATATCAACACCTGCGGGCAGGTTCAAGCGCATCAACATATCAATGGTCTTTGAGTCTGGATCCAAAACGTCAATCAGACGATTATGGGTGCGGATTTCAAAGTGCTCATGCGAATCCTTGTCGATGAATGCAGAGCGACGTATTGTAAAGCGTTCGATCTTACTTGGCAAGGGTACGGGACCCACAACTTGAGCACCAGTACGCTCGGCAGTTTCAACGATGCGTTTCGCAGATTGATCAAGAACGCGGTGATCATATGCCTTAAGACGGATACGGATTTTCTGTTTGGCCATCATCTCTCACCTATTCCAGGATCTTGGTAACGACACCCGCGCCGACGGTGAGACCGCCTTCACGAATGGCGAACTTGGAGCCCTGCTCAAGAGCCACGGGCACAATCAACTCAACGGTCAGGTTCACATTGTCACCCGGCATGACCATTTCCACGCCTTCAGGAAGGGTGATGTCTCCCGTCACATCCATCGTGCGGATGTAGAACTGCGGACGATAGCCGCTGAAGAATGCCTTGTGACGACCGCCTTCTTCCTTCTTCAACACGTACACTTCCGCGAGGAACTTCTTGTGCGGGGTGATCGACTTCGGCTTGGCCAATACCTGGCCACGCTCCACATCTTCACGTTCGATACCGCGCAGGAGCAGACCTACGTTGTCTCCTGCCATGCCTTCGTCCAACTGCTTGTGGAACATTTCCACACCCGTACAGACGGTGCTCTTGGTGTCGCGCAAGCCGATGATCTCGATCGGCTCACCGATCTTGATGATCCCGCGATCGATACGACCAGTTACCACGGTGCCGCGGCCTTTGATCGAGAACACGTCTTCCACAGACATCATGAACGGCTTGTCGGTGTCACGCTTCGGTTCGGGGATGTATTCGTCGATGACACGCAGCAACTCTTTGATCGGAGCATATTCCGGAGCGTTCGGGTCGGTCGAGGCGCTTTCCAAGGCCTGCTTGGCAGATCCACGCACGATCGGGGTGGTTTCGCCGGGGAAGCCCTGCTTGCTCAGCAGTTCGCGCAATTCGAGTTCTACGAGCTCGAGCAATTCGGGATCGTCCATCATGTCCACCTTGTTCAGGAAGACAACGATCGACGGCACTTCCACCTGGCGAGCCAACAGCACATGTTCGTGTGTCTGCGGCATCGGACCATCCGGGGCTGCCACTACCAAAATGGCGCCATCCACCTGGGCCGCACCAGTGATCATGTTCTTGATATAGTCGCGGTGACCGGGCATGTCTACGTGGGCATAGTGACGCTTGTCCGTCTGGTATTCCACGTGCGCAATGTTGATCGTGATACCGCGTGCTTTTTCTTCAGGTGCATTGTCGATCTGGTCATAGGCTCTGAAATCTGCCTGCCCTGAGAGGCCTGCCACCTTCGTAATTGCCGCTGTCAATGTCGTCTTGCCATGGTCAATGTGTCCCATGGTCCCTACATTCAGATGCGGTTTGCTGCGATCAAATTTTTCCTTCGCCATAAAAAACTCCTTGAATTATGAAAAAACGTTTACGCTTTTAAAATTTCTTCCGCCACTGACTGCGATACTGGCGCATAGTGGTCAAATTCCATGTTGAACACACCACGTCCCTGTGTAGCAGAACGAAGTTGTGTTGCATACCCAAACATTTCTGCCAATGGAACCATCGCCTTCACTGCCTGGGCATTACCAGGGCGAACTTCCATGCCCTGAATCAAACCACGGCGGCTGTTGATCTGGCCCATAACATCGCCCAGATACTCTTCAGGAACAACGACTTCCACTTTCATCATCGGCTCAAGAAGAATTGGGTTACCCCTTTGTACACCTTCCTTGAAGCCCATAATGGCGGCCATCTTAAAGGCCATTTCATTAGAGTCAACTTCATGGTAGGAGCCGTCAATCAAGGTAACCTTCAAGTCGACAACAGGGTATCCAGCAAGAACGCCACCATCTGCAGCTTCTTTAACACCCTTTTCGATAGGTCCAATATATTCCTTCGGAACGGAACCACCGACGGTCTTATTTTCAAATACGATACCGCTTCCGCGTTCACCCGGCTCCATGGCAAATACCACGTGTCCATATTGACCGCGTCCACCTGATTGTTTCGCGTATTTGTAATTAACTTCTTTAATTGGTTTGGTAATCGACTCGCGGAATGCTACGCGAGGAGCACCGACATTTGCCTGTACTCTAAATTCACGCAACAGACGGTCTACGATAATATCAAGGTGCAACTCACCCATCCCCCTAAGAATGGTCTGACCAGAGTCTTCATCTGAATTCACATGAAGTGTTGGATCTTCTTCCGCCAACTTGCGAAGGGCCTCGCCCATCTTCTCCTGATCGGAAGAACTCTTCGGTTCAATTGCGAGAGAAATAACCGGTTCCGGAAACGAAATAGTCTCAAGAACGAGAGGCTTGGTATCGCAAAGAGTATCACCGGTAAAGCTTTCTTTGAAGCCTAATACTGCGCCAATATCACCAGCACGGATCTCTGCTACATCTTCGCGGTGATCGGCGTGCATGCGAATTAAGCGTCCAATGCGTTCTTTCTTTCCTTTTTTGGTGGTGTTCTGAACAGTTTGGCCCTGGCTTAAAATTCCAGAATAAACACGGACATAAGCAAGGCGACCCACATATGGATCAGTCACGATCTTGAAGACCAAAGCACCCAAGGGAGCATCATCTTGTGCAGCAATATCAAAGGTGTTTTCCGGAACACCGGGCTCAGATACCGTGATAACTGGCTTATCTGCCGGAGAAGGAAGATAATCGATTACTGCATCGAGAAGAACCTGTACGCCTTTGTTCTTTAAGGAAGATCCACAGAACACGGGAGCAACCTTGGTGGCAAGAACACCCTTGCGAAGTGCGAGCTTGAGTTCTTCGATGCTGATTTCCTGGGCATCCAGGAATTTCATAGTCAAATCATCATCCAATTCGGCTATCTTTTCCACCATCTTGGCTCGGGCTTCAACAGCCTGTTCCTTCAAATCATCAGGAATCTCAATGATATGAGGTTCTTTACCCAAATCATCTTCCCAAACAACAGCCTTCATAGAAAGAAGATCTACTACACCTTTGAAGGTTGCTTCAAAGCCAATGGGGAGTTGCATCGGAATCGGATTTGCGCCGAGGCGGTCAATGATCGTTTCAATGGTACGTTCATAGGAAGCACCAACGCGATCCATCTTATTAACAAAGCAAATGCGTGGCACGCCATAACGATCAGCTTGACGCCACACAGTTTCAGATTGGGGCTCCACGCCTTGCACGGCATCAAACACCACCACCCCACCATCCAATACGCGCAAGGAACGCTGTACTTCCGCAGTAAAGTCAATATGTCCGGGAGTATCGATAATATTGACCTGATATCCCTTCCATTCCGCAGAAACGGCAGCAGAAACGATGGTAATACCACGCTCGCGTTCCTGAACCATCCAGTCGGTCACCGTAGTACCATCGTCGACAGAACCGATGCGATGAGTCATACCGGTATAGAACATGATACGCTCGGTAGTGGTGGTTTTCCCAGCGTCAATGTGGGCAATAATGCCTATATTTCTGTATTTGTCCAGCGGATGCACACGTGCCATGCTTAACTACTTCCTGTTATTTACAAATATAAGATTAAATTAAAAACTAAACGCGGTAATGAGAGAAGGCGCGATTAGCTTCTGCCATCTTGTGGGTCTCATCGCGCTTACGGATAGCAGAGCCAGTTTCATTGAACGCATCAATCAATTCAGATGCAAGTTTGTCCGAAAAAGACTTACCAGAGCGATCACGAGCAGCTGAAAGAAGCCAGCGGATCGCCAAGGTTGTGCGGCGATCGGTAGAAACTTCCATCGGGACCTGATAGGTTGCACCACCCACACGGCGCGGGCGAACTTCCATGGCAGGACCAACATTCTTGAGAGCACCATCAAAAACATCCAAAGGATTCTTTTCGGTGCGCTCCTTGATCAGGTCCATCGCATCATATATTAAGCGAACAGCAGTGCTCTTCTTGCCACGCTTAAGCACATGCTGGACCAAGGTCTGCAGGTTAACGCTATTAAAACGGCTATCGGGAAGGATTTCCCGTTTCTCAGGTTTTGCTCTACGCATGCTCTATTACTCCATCTATATGTTACTTCGGACGCTTTGCGCCGTACTTGGACCGGCCCTGCTTACGATTAGCTACGCCGGTGGTGTCGAGGGAACCACGCACAATGTGGTAACGTACGCCTGGCAGATCCTTTACACGACCACCGCGCACTAATACAACAGAGTGCTCCTGCAGTTGGTGACCTTCACCAGGAATATAAGCCGTGACTTCAATGCCGTTGGTCAAACGCACACGCGCAATCTTGCGCAACGCAGAGTTCGGCTTCTTGGGAGTCATGGTGCGAACAACAGTACAAACACCGCGTTTCTGCGGTGCGCCCTTATCCTGTCGCACGCGGCGCTGCTTGAAGCTGTTCAAAGTGAACTGAAGCGCCGGGGCTTTGCTTTTTGTCTTATTATTTTTGCGGCCCTTACGGACCATTTGATTTACTGTCGGCATAACCGCCTCCGATTACAAATTATTTCACAAATTCATTTGAATATTCGCAATAAATGAGACCATCAATAACGATTCCTGATGGCCTCATTTGTAGCTGCCAGTTTGGGTCGAGTGGGGATAAAGCCACTCTTGCTTTCATTGGGCAACGGCTGATTAGTTTATCACGCCATACCTGTCGCGTCAATAGGAATTACTACTTTTTTCCTGATCGATTCTCTCCGAGGCTAAGCAAGCCGGTGTCGTGTTTTGGTGGATGGGCCTTTTCATCATCCTTGCCAAACTTGACCACGTCGCCGCCTTCGTTGATCGCTTCAACTGCAAGGCCAAGGGATTGCAGTTCCTTGACGAGAACACGGAACGATGCAGGAATACTCGGCTCTTCAATCGGCTCACCCTTCACGATCGCTTCATATGTATTTACGCGACCTTGAACATCGTCCGATTTGACGGTGAGCATTTCCTGAAGAGTATGCGCAGCACCATAAGCTTCCAGCGCCCACACTTCCATTTCACCAAAGCGCTGACCACCGAACTGTGCCTTACCACCGAGAGGCTGCTGTGTGACCAGACTGTAAGGACCAGTTGAACGTGCATGGACCTTATCTTCAACAAGGTGATGAAGCTTGAGTATGGTCATTACGCCAACGGTTACTGGCTGATCATACGGGATACCGGTCTTTCCATCACGCAAAACCTGCTTGCCAAGAATGGGAAGAGGAACACCCTTTTCCTTTGATACTTCCTGTGCGGTTTCGTAGACCTTATCTTCTGCAACACGACGTGTGAGTCCGTTGGTTTCCATCCAAAGTCGTAAACATGCCTTGACGGTCATGTCATCAATCTCAGGGTCGGGATTCGCCACATCTCGGTCTTCGAGCAGGATATCTTCGGGGTTGGCATAGCCCTTTTCGCGCAACCATTCACGGGCTGTCGCGTGACGCGCGTAATCCAAATCGTTCAAGCTGTAAACATCATACTTGCGTTTGCCGAGCCAATGCTCAAGGTACAAACGTCGAACTTCATCGTCATCTTGAATGGAAGCAGGATCATATTCCTGATCTTTGAGCCATTCCCAGGCGCGTTCAGCTGCTTCCTTCCAGGATTGATCCATGATCCATGCACGAGCAAGTTCGGCTTCGATTTGCTCTTCACTGGCGCCGTCGAACACCGGAGTGATCGCGCGGAAGCCCATGCGTTTCGCAGCCCATCCCAAATGCACTTCCAAAACCTGACCGATGTTCATACGACCAGGAACACCGAGCGGATTCAAGATGAGGTCAACAGGAGTACCGTCTTCAAGGAAGGGCATATCTTCCACAGGCACGACTTTGGAAACCACACCCTTGTTTCCGTGGCGACCTGCCATCTTGTCCCCTGCTGTGATCTTGCGACGCTGTGCAACTGACACACGCACCATCATATCCACACCAGCAGAAAGGTCAGAATTGTCCTCGCGGGTAAATACTTTTACATCAACAACTTTGCCGCGCTCGCCGTGAGGCATTCGCAAAGAAGTATCTTTCACATCGCGAGACTTCTCACCAAAGATCGCGCGCAACAGGCGCTCTTCAGGTGTAAGTTCTTTTTCACCTTTGGGCGTGATCTTGCCAACAAGAATATCGTTCGGGCCAACTTCTGCACCGATACGAATAATGCCGTTCTCGTCCAAGTCTTTGATAGCGTCATCGCCTACATTGGGGATGTCGCGAGTAATTTCTTCAGGGCCAAGCTTGGTATCGCGAGCTTCAACTTCATGCTTTTCAATATGAACAGAAGTGAAGCGATCATCCTGAACAAGACGTTCGGAAAGCAAAATAGCATCTTCGAAGTTGCCACCCTCCCATGAAAGGAAGGCAACAACCACGTTTTGACCAAGCGCCAATTGACCGCTATCTGTGGAAGAGGAGTCGGCAATAATATCGCCAGCCTTAATCAACTGCCCTTTAACTACAGAGGGTCGCTGATCGATACAGGTGCTTTGATTGGAGCGCTGATACTTGCGAAGCTGATAAACGCGATTTCCGCTTTTCTTTTCCTTGACCGTGATGGTGGATCCAGTTACAGAAACAACTTCACCATCTGCGTCAGCAACCACAACCTGACCTGAGTCAAGGGCCGCATGACCCTCCATGCCTGTAGAAACCAATGGAATTTCGGGGCGAACCAAAGGAACAGCCTGCGCCATCATGTTCGAGCCCATGAGCGCACGATTTGCATCGTCATGCTCAAGGAATGGAATAAGCGCCGCACTAATACCTACGACTTGGTGCGGAGCCACATCCATATAATCAATGGCTTCGGATCCAGCAAACATAAAGCCTGAGTGGTATCGGCAGGAAATACGCTCACGAGAGAACTCTTTGCTCTCCGTTAATTGAGCATTTGCCTGAGCAATTGTATATTTATCTTCAGCGTCTGCAGAAAGGTAAGCGATTTCGTCAGAAACAAACGGAATCACGCTGACATCTCCGCCGATCTTGGCGAGCTTCTTCATGGCCTTGGAATCAACCGAAGTCCCAGACTTGAAGAGCAACTCCTCGGTCTTGGGGTCGTAAACATCTTCACGCAAAGTACGGCCTTCCAGGCGTTCATCATCAGCCTTGAAAGATTTGTACACTCTGCGATACGGTGTTTCAATGAAGCCATATTCATTTACACGGGCAAAGGAAGCCAAACGACCAATAAGACCAATGTTTGGACCTTCAGGGGTCTCGATCGGGCAGATACGTCCGTAGTGGGAGTGGTGAACATCGCGCACGTCGAAACCAGCACGTTCACGGCGAAGACCACCCGGACCCAACGCGGACAAAGTTCTCTTGTGACGCAACTCAGCCAACGGGTTGGTCTGATCCATGAACTGTGAAAGTTGTGATGAGCCGAAGAATTCACGCAACGCGGCAACCACGGGGCGAATATTGACCAAGGTCACAGGAGAAAGCTGTTCCTGATCACGAATGGACATGCGCTCTTTAATCACACGTTCCATACGTCGCAAGCCGATTCTCAACTTGTTCTGGATCAACTCCCCTACTGTCTTGACGCGGCGATTGCCCAAATGGTCAATATCGTCAGGGCGCTCCGCACCATTATTGATCTGAATCATACGGCGAATCAAACGAATCACGTCATTTTTCGAAACCGTACGATGCGGGATCGGAATATTCAAGTCGAGTTTTTGATTCAACTTATAACGGCCCACGCGTTCAAGGTCGTAATGGCGTTGGTCAAATAACTGCTCCTCGAGAAACTGACGGGCATTATCGAGTGTTGCAGGGTCGCCGGGGCGCATCTTTTTGAAAAACTCGATTAATGCGGCGTTAGGGATGGTCTGATTGTACTGACTCCAATCAGGTTCCTGCTTGAGCGAAGACGCAATGAACATACGCTCAGGGTTGTTATCCACATCCTTGAATATGGAAAGAATCTCTTCATCTGTACCGAATTTGATGGGGGAATCTTTCAGCCCATCATCCACGGCAGCAAGAGCACGCAGGAAAACGGTAATTGGAACCGTGCGTTTGCGGTTGAATTTCAAGATGATATAGTCGGACTTACGTGTTTCAAACTCCATCCACGCGCCGCGATCCGGGATCAATTTCGCCATGGCCAAAGGACGGCCGGTTGCACGGTCCGCAGGTGCTTCAAAATACACACCAGGAGAGCGGATCAACTGGGAAACTACGACGCGTTCAGTGCCATTTACAATGAACGTGCCTTTATCAGTCATCTCAGGAAAGTCACCGAGGAAAATGTCCTGTTTGATCGGCTCCGGAACATCCGGGCCAGCTAACAAGACAGAGACATACAATGGGCTGGCATATGTCAAATCACGTTCGACACATTCCTCAATCCCATGTTTGGGCTCGCCAAACCAATACTTGAGTCCCCATTGCTGTGACTCAGGGCCTCTGCTTGGGAAGAACAACTTCATTCCTTTGTTATAAGACTCAATGGGAGAGATCTCATGAAAAAGATCATTCAACCCTTCCTTCTTGAGTCTTTCAAACGAATCAAGTTGTACTTCTATTAAGTTGGGGAGCTCTAACTTTACTGGAATACGTGCGTAGGTTTTTTGGGGCAAAGAAGATGCCATTCTTCTCTCCTGACTTGTGGCTGGGTTATAAAACGATTTTAACTGTCCCACTTGGACAGCGACCTAACATTATATCGAAACGAATATAAAAAGTCAAGCAACATTTGATATTGAATGTCATTCAAACGAATTCGCATGCTTTTCTTGACAATCTCTATAAGTACGTGTAAAATCACGACCGCTTTACAAAAGATGGTTTTGCCGAGATAGCTCAGTTGGTAGAGCACACGACTGAAAATCGTGGTGTCCCCAGTCCGATCCTGGGTCTCGGCACTCTGGCTGAAGTTTAGCCAAGAAATGCGGGCGTAGTACAGTGGTAGTACGTCTCCTTGCCAAGGAGAAGGTCGTGGGTTCGAATCCCATCGCCCGCTCAATAAAAGAGAATGGTGATTAGCAACATTCAATCAATATTTCTCATTCAATAATATGGCGTCGTGGCCAAGTGGTAAGGCAAGGGTCTGCAAAATCCTCATCAGGGGTTCAAATCCCCTCGACGCCTCTTCAAAAGCAAATCATAAATGATTTGCTTTTTTTGTTTCACTTTTCTTATGAAAAATCCATGAAAAAAGTCTATAATCAAATAGAGGAAAAAAACCTGAACAGATCATGAAGAATTCACGATCATCATCTGCATTAAGTATCTCCCTTACTTATGCCATCATAGGGGCCTTATGGATTCTACTTTCCGACCGAATAGTTGCTTTTTTATTCACCGACCCATATCAACTATCCATCGTTCAATCATATAAAGGTTGGTTTTTCGTTCTCATTACTGCTCTCGTTTTATTTATCCTGCTAAAGAACAGAAAAAACATCCTACAAACTGCAGAACAAAATTTTTCAGACTTGTTTGAATCCACAACAGAAGGGATTTTCAGATCCTCCCCTGAAGGGAAATTCATTAATGTTAATACTGCCATGGCGGCACTGTTTGGTTATGAAACGCCTGAAGAAATGATCGAACAAATCAGTAACATCAGCACACAAATTCACCTATCGATGGAGAGTCGCCGCGAATTTACAGAAGCACTGACCCAGCAAGGATATGTGGAAAAGTTCGACGCAAAAAACCTGCGAAAAGATGGAAGCATAATCTGGACCTCCACAAATGCCCGTGCTGTAAAGGGTATTAACGGAAAAATATTGTATTACGAGGGTTTCGTCACAGATATTACAAAGCAAAAAAATGCCGAAAACGCAATACGCGAAGCTGAAGAGCGCTATCGCACCTTGGTTGAAAAACTACCAGCAGTCATTTTCATGGACATATTCAATGATTCCCAATCCACTCGATATATGAGCCCGCGGCTCAAGGAGCTACTTGGCTATAGTCCGGAAGAGTGGGCAGCTGGTGAAGACATGTGGGAAAACTCACTTCACCCGGATGACCGCGAACGCGTCATTGCCGAGGATATCCGAACGGACGAGACTGGAGAGCCGTTTCGCATTGAATATAGATTACGTCATCGTGACGGTCATTATGTCTGGATCAAAGAAGATGCTTCGATCATTAAAGACGAGGGTGGAAATCCCCTCTTCTGGCAAGGCACTCTTCTGGATATTACAGAGCAAAAAAACTCAGAAAGGGTAATGAAGGAAAACGAGGTCAGCTACCGTGAACTATTCAATAGCGTGACCCAAGCCATTTATATTCAGGATAAAGAAGGAAGATTCCTTGATGTTAATGACGGCGCAATGAAGATGTACGGTTATCCACGGGAGTTTTTTATTGGAAAAACACCAGAGGTATTGAGTGCACCCGATAAAAACGATCTGACAAATCTCGTCAAAAGGATCGAACACACTTTTAACGGGGAGCCGCAAGAATTCGAATTCTGGGGAATAAGAAGTAACGGCCAGATATTCCCTAAAATCATCACCTTAAACAAGGGAACTTATTTCGGACAGGATGTAATTATCGCTATTGCACAGGATATTACGGTTCGAAAACAAGCAGAGATCTTGCTTGAGCGCCAATTAAAGGAATTGACCATCCTGCGGGCAACGACCATGGCGGGCACACAGAGCAACTCGGAAAATGACATTATTGAACAAGTGACAAGGATTACTGCCAGCATATACACGGACGTATGCGGAATTTTACTTTTGAACGAACAGGGAACCATGCTAACCCCTCACCCATCTTATGTAGGTGCTGATATTTCCAAATGGAAAAACGGCTACCCGATTACAGGTGGAATTACAGGGAGAGCAGTGCGGACCGGCAGATCCATCCGCATTAACGACATCACACAAGATCCAGATTACATTGAAATATTATCAAGTATAAAATCGGAAATATGCACCCCATTTCGAGTAAATGAACGGATCATTGGTGTTTTTAATGTAGAAAGCAAACAGATTAATGCCTTTGATGAACAGGATGAACGTCTGCTCAATACAATCGCTGGTGGCTTGGGAACCGCAATTGAGAAGCTTCGCCTCACTAGAGCAGAACAGATTCAACGTCAACGCGAAACAGCAATACTGGACCTGATCCGTATAGCCGCATCATCACTGGACCTCGATCAGGTTCTACAATCCATTCTTGATCAACTCATTAAAGTGATTCCATCAGACGGCGGCAGCATCCAGCTTTTAGATGCAGACTACTTGACTATTTCAGCATCTGCCGGATCAATAAATTTCGTAAAACCTGAGCCGTTCCTGCTTGGAGAATTGCCGCTCAACAACCACGTTATTACTGAGCAGCAAACTGTCCGGATCGACAATACACTCCTTGATACGCGTTATAGGTACCTTGGCGAAAATTCACAAATGAGGTCATTCTTGGGAATCCCGTTGATTGCCAAGGGTAAATCAATAGGAATGATCGCGCTCGAAAGTTTTCAAACATCTCACTTCACACAGCAAGATGAAGAACTTGGACTCGCACTTGCGAACCATGCTTCGATTGCCATCGAAAACGCACGTTTGTTTGATGAAGAACAAAAGCGTCGCGAACAAGCCGAAATTCTGCGGGAAGCAACCGGAACATTAACATCCTTCTTCGAACTGGACAAACTCTTCGAAAATATATTCATTTCACTTTCGAAGCTAGTGAGTTTCAACAGTATGTCAATTGAAATGATCAACAATGAGTATGTTGAAATTGTCGCGGGGCAAAACATTCCCCAAGAAATGATCGGCAAAAAATATTTATTTGATCTAAAGAAATGGGGCGGCATTGAAAAATTTCACCTGCCCATAATCATTCCAGATGTTCAAATCGATGACCGATTCGAAAAATTTGAGCAGACAAACTATATCCGTAGTTGGATGGGCATCCCCTTATTTTCCAAAGACAGAATAATCGGTTTTCTAAATCTCGATAGCCGAACACCGAATTTTTTTAACGAAGGGCACGCCGCCCTTGCGCAGACATTTGCAAACCAGGCTGCAATCGCCATCGAAAATGCCCGCTTGTTCCACGAGGAAAAACGACGTACCCAGATCATCGAAACACTGGCAAATATTGCAAATGAGATTGCCACGACCCGTGAGGTAATCCCCGCCCTCGATAAAATTGCCGAGAGAGCCATCTCCCTACTCAATGCCGGTACGGTCGCAGTTTATTTGCTTCAAGATGATAACAAAACCATCAAGGTCGTTACAGCAAAAGGTGCTTATCAAAAGGAATTGCTTTCACACACGATCGAGATCGGAAAAGGCATTACCGGCAATATTATTGCGACTGGCAAGCCCGAGATCGTAAATGATATTTCACTGGACTCACGCACGATCACCGTGCCCGGCACGCCCAAAGAAGATGCCGCGCTTGATACGATGATGTCTGCCCCCCTAATCTTGCACGGACAATCCTTCGGCGCGATCAATGCCTGGCGGCCAAAACTGAATGGATTGTTTGACAAGTCCGAGTTGAACTTCCTTGTCAGTATCGCGCATCAGGCATCCATTTCAATAGAATCGGTACGTTTGTTCGAAGAAACGGCCCACCGCGCGCAGGAAACAGCAGCCATCGCAGAAGTCGGCCGCAGCATTTCCGCAACCCTTGAACTCGACAAAGTGCTCGATAGCATCGCTCTTTACGCCAAAGAACTACTAAAGGCGGAGACCAGTGCGGTTTATTTGGCCGAGCAAAATCCGCCACGACTGAGGGCAATATCCGCTCTTGGCAGCGATTCAGAAGAGATCAAGAACGACCCGCTGAAAATCGGCAATGGAATCCTGGGAGATATCGCCCTCAAAAAACGCGGAGAGATCGTCAACAACACAATCAATGACCCACGCTCGGTTCCTGTTGAAGGGACCGAGATCGGACGGGATGAACACATTATGGGAATGCCGTTCCTCTCAAAGGGCCAGTTGACCGGTTTGCTGGTCGTCTGGCGGATCGGAGAGGATAAGGCTTTCAAATCCACTGACCTCGATTTTCTAAACAGCCTCGCACAGCAAGCCACGGTTGCCATCGAAAACGCCCGCCTATTCGAGGCGGAACACAAACATCTTCAAAATGCAGAGATCTTAAATCAGGCAACATCTGCACTCGCCAACACGCTGGATGTTTATAACGTCTTCGAAAACATCCTGGACTGGCTGAAAAAGCTCGCCCCCTACGACAGCGCCTCCATCATGATGGTGCATCAGGAGGATGAATTGAAGATGGTCGCCAAACGCAATTTACCGAGACATTTCTCCGTCGGACAGATCTTCCCGATCACTGAAAAATGGAGGTCCATTATCGCGGAAAGGAAACCTCACACTCTCGAAGAAGCGCAAGTGGATCCTTATTTCCAAAAATGGGCAGGGAGTGAATATATCCACGGATGGATGGGTGTTGCCATGTTCATTCAGGATAAACCGATCGGCTTCATCAATCTCGACAGCAAAACAGCAGGCATTTATACCGAGGAACACGCAGTGCTCGTTCAAACGTTCGCCAACCAGGCCGCAACCGCAATAGAAAATGCCCGTCTTTTTGAATTGGAACAAAAACGACGCAAAGAGTCTGAACTTGTACGTCAAGCTGCGACCATCCTTTCGAGTCTGCTTGACCTGCCATCCCTGCATGAGGCCATTCTTGAATGGCTGGGCAAGATCGTCCCGTACGATAGCGCATCCATCATGGAGATCGAAGGAGCTCACATCCGCATTACAGCGACCAGGGGCCTTCAAAATCCAGAAAAGGCTCTAAATCATATCTTCCCGGTCGATCATGTTCTATTCAAAATCGCTAGAGAAACTGGCGAACCCTTGATTCTTGAGGATTGCGACGATGATCCCCGTTTTGAAAGATGGGCAGAGACCAGCAAGATTCGTGGATGGATGGGGGTTCCCCTGATCACCCGCGGACAGGTGACCGGATACATTACGATTGATCGCCACATCCCCAATACATTCACAAAAAATGACGCACATATCGCTCAGATATTCGCCCATCAGGCCGCCAACTCCCTTGAAAATACGCGCCTCTATACCGAGACACTCCAAAGACTCGATGAGCTGGAAATGGTCAGTCGTGTCTCTTTTGCCCTGCGCACCGCCCGCGATACTCGAGAGATGATCCCCATCCTGCTCAATGAAATCAAAGCCAACATGGGCACAGACTCAGCGGCCATCTGGTTGTATGACCATGGAGCAAATGAACTTGTACCGATTGCAACAAGTGGCAGGCTAAAGGGTCTGCCAAAATCCACGTTCAAACCCAATGAAGGGATCGTTGGCTCGGTGTATTCCAAAGGAGCGATGCACATCAGTTCCGAACTAATTCACGATAACCTTATCGTACCTGAAAATGCCAGCTTCTTCGGTACAGGTTGGAGTAGCGTAACACTCCCAATTCGCACCGTATCCGAAACCATCGGTGCATTGGTGGTTGCCATGTCTGCACCCCATAAGATCGGAGCAAATCATATTCGCCTGATCACAACACTTACCGAAATCGCGGGCAACGCCATCTACCGCTCCAACCTCTTCGAGCGCAGTGAAGAACAGATTCGCCGACTCACCACACTACGTGAGATGGATACAGCCATCACATCCAGCCTTGACCTGCATATTACACTTGGCATCCTTACAGAGCATTTGACCACTAAGATGGAAGTAAGCGCCGCCACAGTACTGGTCTTCAACCCCAACAGCCAGACCTTGAATTATTACGCCCCAGCTGGATTCAAAAATCGTGAAGTAGTGCGCGGCTCGCAAAACATTAGCGAAGGTCTCGCAGGTCAGATTCTTTTGAACCGCAGAGCGATCTTCATAAAGGACTTGAGCAAGGAACCCGACCTGCCGAAAATGCGGACTTTAAAATCCGAGCAATTCGTGAGTTATTACGCCATGCCGCTTTTTAGCAAGGGAGCTACCAAGGGCATCCTGGAAACCTATTTCCGCAAACCCTTCACCCCCAACGGAGACTGGCTAGATTTCATCCACACACTTGCAGAGCAGGCCATCATTGCAATCGACAACGCGCAGCTTTTCGAAAATCTCCAACGAACCAATCAGGAGATCTCCCTTGCATATGACACGACCCTGGAAGGCTGGGGCAAAGCGCTGGAACTACGCGACAAGGAGACTCAGGGACATACGAACCGCGTCACAAACCTGACCCTTGAACTGGCACGGCAAATGAACATTCCCGAAACCGACTTATTGCAGATCCGCCGCGGGGCCTTGCTCCACGACATCGGCAAAATGGGTGTTGCAGATGCCATCCTTCACAAGAAAGGCCCACTCACACCAAGCGAGTTGGCCGATATGCACAAACATCCCAAATACGCATATGACCTGCTCTACCCCATTGCATACCTCCGCCCCGCAGTGGACATTGCCTATTGCCACCACGAATGGTGGGATGGAAGCGGATACCCCCGTGGCCTGAAAGGCGAAGAGATCCCTCTCGCAGCCCGCATCTTCGCGATCATCGATGTTTGGGATGCTTTACTTTCAGACCGCCCCTATCGCCGCGCATGGTCTCGCAAGAAAACAATGAAGTACATCAAAGGGCTCTCGAACAAACAATTCGACCCCATCGTCGTGGAAGCCTTCTGCAAGATGATCGACAACGATGACTTGTACAAAAACGCGCTGGGCGAACCAAAGAAACCACGTAAAAAGACCCCAACCAGCAAAACAAAAAAGAGATGAGCCGCTCGGCTCATCTCTTTTTTGAATTTACTTAACCCGTACAAAACGCCGCTTCCCCACTTGTAATACGCCTGGATGTGGGAAAGGTGCATCGCCGCGTTCCAGCACCTCACCATCCAACTTCACACCCTTCTGATCGATCAGAGAGCGGGCCTTGCTCTTGCTCTCAGCCAATCCGGCAGCGAGGATCACATCCACAACTGTTTGCCCTGATTGTAGAGCAAAATCGGGCATCTCATCGGGAATCTCCTTCTGTTGGAAGGTCTTGACAAAATTCTCACGCGCAGATTTCGCGTCTTCTTCGCCGTAGAAAATGCTGGTGATCTCGCCTGCCATATTCATCTTCGCATCGCGCGGATGCAAAGCACCGGAAACCACGTCCTGCTCGATCTTTTCGATCTCGTGCGGACTCCAGCGTGTGACGAGGCGCATGTACAATGCCATCGCAGAGTCGGGCACAGACATCAACTTGCCAAACATGTCGTTCGCTCCCGTGTTGATCGGCACGATGTTCCCCGTGGATTTCGACATTCTCTGCACGCCATCCGTCCCGGGCAGGATCGCAGTGATGATACCCACCAACGGCTTCTGACCCAACGCCTCCTGCAATTTGCGCCCAGCCACGATGATATTGAACAACTGATCCGAGCCGCCGATCTGAACATCGGTTTCCATGGCAACGGCGTCATAACCCTGCATCAACGCATAGAAAGTCTCGTGGATGTAGATTGGCTCACCCTTTTTCAAGGCGATTGGCAAAGTTATCGCGCGCCAAAAACTGTTGAACGGTGAAGTTCTGCCCAAGGCGGATCAGGTCCACCAGCGTGAGCTTCGAAAGCCATTCGCCGTTGTAACGAATCTTCGTTTTTTCGCGATCCAGCACACGGAAAGCCTGCTCGGTGTAAGTCATCGCATTTTCGGCGACCTTCTCCTCGGTCAGGATCGGACGCGCTTTATTTTTATCCGAAGGGTCACCCACCAACGCAGTGTAGCTTCCGATCAGAAAAGTGACTTCGTGTCCCAGATCCTGAAACTGGCGCAGCTTGCGCATGGTAATGGTGTGCCCCAAATGCAAGTCTGTGGATGTGGGGTCGTAACCGCAATACACCCGCAGCGGCCTGTTCTCTTTTTGGGCAAGTATCAATCGCTCGCGGAGTTCAGCCGTCATGGCCTTCTTAAGATCCTCATCGCCGTATTCCGTACCGAGCATCAACAATTCAACTTGTTCTTCGATGTTCATAGCTTCTCCTTTACCTAAACCCTAAAGGTTTTCAAAACCTTTGGTTTGTTTTGAAATTGACAAACAAAAACGCGCCCGCGATGATGTGGGCGCGTTTCAAGCACTCCATCGCAAGGGATTATGGATGGGTGTAATAATAGTATTTGTTGAACGAACTTAAACTGAACATGCGCGTATTATACATCAAGAATTTTACTGTGCCAAACCGAACGGGAAGGTCCACGGGCCTTTTACGGTGTAGAACTCGTCGCTGTAAACGATCTGCTCGGCCTGTTCCTGCGTCATCTCTGGTGGGATGCTGAGGATCTGCATCGTCAACAAACCATTCACATCGATGCAATCCAATGTAATGGCAATGCCGCGATCGAGCATGGCCTGCTGGATCTTCGGCATGTACACCGAACAATATTCGCCTTCACGCACTGTGGTACCAATGGAATCAATGATGATCGCCGCATTGGTCAGGTCGGCATCGGGCGGCACAACGAAGGTCAGCGTGTCACAGCGCAGACCAGCCACTCCATTCACAGGGTCTTGAAAACTCAACAGGGTGGTGCCAAATTCCTGCACAACCACTCCCCCGTACGTCAGGCTCGCAGATTGAACACCCCAATCCGATGTATCGGGCAGGGTAAAACACACATCCGCATTGATGTTTTTGCCTTCCATTGAAACCCGTTCCATACGAACTTCGATACCGCTCGCCGTTTGATTCGGTGCGGCGACTTCCACTTGGGCCGTCGGATAAGACGGGTCAATATACGGCTCGGCCGTCGCAATCAATTGCGGCACGACCACCACAGGGTGCTGCTGTGCAGAAGGTCCACAGGCGGCAAGAAGGAATGCCAGCACGAGGATTATTTTCTTCATGGGATTTTTTTCTCCTTTGACTTTTAACTGAACAAATCGGTCAACGCTTCACGCGGACCTGGAAACTGGAACCGGTACCCAGACTCGGTCAGCCGTTTGGGCTGGGAAAACCTGCCTTCAACAATCAAGACGCTCATTTCCCCCAAAAAGGTCCGCAGCAAAAATGCAGGCACAGGAAACCAATATGGGCGGCGAAGCACGCTGGCAAGGGTTCGATTGAATTCAGCATTGGAAGTGGGTACAGGCGCGATCAGGTTATACACACCGCGCGCATTTTCATTTGCGATCAAATGCCGCATTGCACCGACCCAATCCTGAATATGGATCCACGGCATGCAGAATTTTCCATCGCCCATGGGCCCGCCCACGAAAAGCCTTACCGGCAAAGCCATCAGCGGCATCAGCCCATCTTTTTTATCGAGCACAGGCGCCGTACGGGTGACTACCCGCCGAAGACCCAGTTCTTCAAGCGGTTTGGTGGTGTTTTCCCACTCTACAGTAAGCTGTGACAGGAAATCGCTTCCGGGCGGCGTGGATTCATCAGCGAGGTCGCCGCTCAGGCCATAATGATTGATGCCCGACTGCTGAATAAAAATTCCCGGGCGCTGAGTCGCTTGCAGGATCGCTTCAACAAGCGCCAGTCCGGGTATGACGCGAGAGTCGTGGAAGGCTTTTTTCGTTGCGGCAGTCCACGGCCATGAGGCGAGAGTCTTGCCTGCCAGGTGAATGATCACATCCATTTCGTTTACAAGATGCCCCCATCCATTCGTTGTTTTCGCATCCCATGGCACGGCCTGCGTTCCCGGCAGAGAATGTGTGCCGCGGGTGAGAATGAATACTTTGTGTCCATCTGCGAGGAAGGATCTTGCGAGGGCATTCCCCAAAAAACCCGAACCACCTGCGATCATGATGTTCATTTCAAACGCTCCTGTAATGCACCGCTGCGCGGATTTATTTGAGTGGATGTATAATCATGCAGATTTCCGAGGCAATATGTACGAACCGGTACTGGTACTCAACGCCAATTTTGAGCCGATTCATGTATGCTCAACACGCAGGGCTGTTGGTCTGATCCTTGCTGGGAAAGCCGGTTTGATCGTCAATGGGCGCGGATACATTCACACAATCACGCAAATGCTCCCCCGCCCGTCGGTCATTCGGTTGGAATCACAAGTACATCGTCCACGTCCGCATGTTAAATTAACGCGCCGCGAAATATTCCGACGTGACAATTATACCTGTCAGTATTGCGGCAAACGGGATGGGCTATTGACTGTGGATCACGTGATCCCACGTCACATGGGCGGCCAGCATATTTGGACGAATCTGGTGGCGGCTTGTTCCTCATGCAATCACCGCAAGGGCGGGCGCAAAGTGGAAGAGGCTCACATGCATCTCCTGCATATTCCAAAGGAACCACCCGCCAATGCCGCATATATCTTCGGGCGGCACCTCACAGAGAACGGCGAGTGGGAGCCTTATATTTCGGGCTGGTAAATTTTCCCCGCCTTTTTCGTACGACTATCGCTGCCATTTTCAGCCGCTCTTCCAAAATGGGAGAGCGGTAATCTTTTCCCGAACTTCAACACTGTAAAATCCTTCATCAAGGCAACGATGCCGCGAAATGACTCGCCTGCTTCCGCGATGGGATCGCCGCTTGAGTATTGACCGGTCGGATAGTGGATGAGATACAGCCTGCCCGCGCCTGCTTTTTTGGCCACCTCTCCCGCCTGCCGGGCGGAGGAATGCCCCGGGGTTTCGCCGGTGGCTTCGTGGATCAACACATCTGCATTTTCACTCAGGCGCACAACTTCTTCACAGGGTTCCGTGTCGCAGGAATAGGCCATCACCTTTTGGCTGCGGGTAAATTCCACACGCAGGCCAATGTTGGGAATGAAGTGACGCACCGGCGATGCATGGATCGTAAAATCGGAGCAATCCAAAACGGGGGTCATTTCTTTGATCGGCAGCCGATGGAAGATCACCGGGAAGAAATTCGGCCAGTCAGACCAATTGTAGAACCCCATCAAACTTTCAAGGCGATCGAGAGTGTAGTGCAATCCATAAATGTGGAGCGGGCTTTCGCGCCCCAGCAGCCACATATCCATTAAAAGCAGGGGGATCCCGGAGGCATGGTCGGGATGGAAATGCGTCAGAATCAGGTCGGTGAGGTCGTTAAAATCCAGACCGGCTTCTTCCAGCCGCAAAATGGGGTTGCTGCCGGAGTCGATCAGCACCATACGTTCCTTACCCACCAGGACCATATGCGTATTTTCGCTGCCTTTTGTAGGGATTGCATTGGACGAACCAAGGATGATTACTTTTGGCATATGGTTATCTTATCCTACATTCCTGCCTTCGTTAATCGCAGTTTTATTTCGAAAATCTGGATGACCTGACCCACAAAATTGTATCGCCTGATGCAAAATTTAACAACTGTTTTGGCAAAGTCCAATTGAGTATATTGGCACATGATAAGGCAAAGCCGTAAAGGCGCATGAGAAACGCGCCTTTACGGCTTTGCTGAAAAAAACGATCAAGGGAAAACGAATTGTCTACTTCACAACACCAGCCAAAAGGACAGGGGTGATATACGCCTCGATGACCGCAGCCACAGCCAGCAGCGGTACCACGAGACCGAAAAATATCTTCGTCCAATCGGCAAACAATTCAATGATCACCTCACCCATCGACTTGCCTGTCTGCGGCGTGACGATAGCCACACCCATGTAAAGCACCACGGCCGCACCGATCACCAGCGCAGGTAATTCAAAAATGCCATGCGGCAGGACCCCCGCCAGAAAGATCGGCAATGGCTGCAGGCCAAGCAGTTCAAGGAGTGCATATACGCCGCCGATCAAACCGATATTGAGCATATAAAGCAAAACGCCCAGCACACTGAACGAAACCAATCCCGCAAGGAAAATGAGCGCCACTGCGCGGGTGTTGTTCATAAATAGGAAAGGGGCATTGATGGTGTCTTGTAAATTTGCCAGCCCGGGCATTTCACGAGCGCTTTCCTCGATCTTCTCGAGCCTTTCAGGAGATGCTTTTGCGATGACCGGTGATACATTCACCATGATCCAATCGTAGCCCATCCATAAACTGACACCTGCCACCAAGGTCACAGCCAGCACGGCAGGGAGCACGCGCCGCATTGCCCCGCCCAAAACCTTTCTGTACCATTCGCCAATGGAATGCGCCCCGCCCATGAAATTCTTCCAAAACGTATTCAAGACCCACTTCAAGTTGATCGTATCGATCTCGCGGCCAAGCAAATATTCACGCTGAAAATGGGCAATGCCCACACGAATTAAAAGCAGCGCGATAATCATCACACCCGCAACAGCCAGCCAGAGCACGTCTTCATTTCCCCAAAACAGCATGACCGCCTCCCCCTGCATCAAAATGGCAACAGGGATGACGATGAACGAAGCCAGCAAATTCGCCGCCTTCACAGAAGTCGATTGCACCGAGATCACGATCGCGGCGCTCACCATTAAGGTGGCGTGGGCGGTCGTCAACAAGATCAATTGCAGCATGATCGAAAACGAAGGTATTTCAAGTCCTTGCTGAACGATCATAATGAGATACAAAGTAATGGAAAGATAACTCGCCGCCAAAGGTGTCGCCACGCCCACCAGCAGCTTTCCAAAATACAACTGCCAGTCATCGAGCGGAGCGCTCAACACAGGCTCGATCGTGCCGCGTTCCTTTTCGCCAACGAAGGCTTCCAACGCAACTACCAGCGAGATCGTGATCGGGAAAAAGCCAATGATCATGATCGAAAATGGAACAAGGCGGTCAAGAATTAAATTTGCCTCGTATTGATTCAGAAAATCAACCGTCTGTTTTGCAAACTCATTCATCAAAAACGGAAAACAGACCATCAGAATGATCATCGGCGTCAACACACGCCAATCACGGAATTGGTCTTTTAATTCACGCCCCGCCACAAGCCAGACCGGCCTAAGTTTATTGAACATTTTCGCGTCCTTTTGCTTCCGCCATCACCTTAAGGTACACCTGCTCGAGCGTGCGGGCTTCCTCTTGAAAAGCCATCACCGATGCAGATCCCCTGGACAATGCATTCAAGATCATTGGATTGGATGCCTGCGGCCGCTCCACACGGACCTTCAAACTGGTCGCCGTCCGAGAAAGTATTTCCACACCTTCGGGCAATTCCAACCTACTTGAGTCCCAGGCGTCGGTGAATTTGACTTCGTATTCAGGCAGGCCAAGCACATTCTTTTTTAATTCCTCCAAAGTACCCTGCAGTAGAATCCGTCCGCGATAAATGATCGCGATCTTGTCTGCCAGGGCTTCCACTTCAGTGAGATTGTGCGAGCAAATCACGATCGTGCGCTGGGACGATTTCAGCCGCGCAATCTCATCCCGCACCAGCCGCGCAGATTCAGGGTCCATGGCTGAGGTGGGTTCATCAAGCAGCAACACACCGGGGTCATGCATCATGGCACGGGCCAGGGCCAGTTTCTGGCGCATGCCTTTTGAGTATTCACCAATTCTGCGCTTCGCAGCTTCAGTGAGGCCGAAATATTCAAGCAAATGCTCGCTGCGAGATTTCCGTGCCGAGGGCGCGATGTTGTAGATCTGCCCAAAATAATCAAGATACTCGATGGCGGTCATGCGCATGTATAAACCATGCTGTTCCGTGAGCACCCCCACGGAGGAACGCACATCATGCCCGTTTTTCACAACGTCATATCCTGCCACTCTTGCCCAACCGCGAGTCGGATTCAATAAAGCGGTCAACATGCGGACAGTGGTGGTTTTGCCCGCGCCATTTTGGCCCAACAACGCCAAAATCTGCCCGGCATCCACCGACAGATTTACCCCATCCACGGCCATAAAGTCGTGAAACTGCTTGCTTAGATCATGAGTTTCTATCATACGGATTCCTTATTGGTACACACGATGAACGATGAGCCCAAATTCAATTGTATTCCCCACTACTCAGCATGGATGCTCACAGAGACCTTACAATTCCTGGACAGGGCGATGGCGTAGGTACAAACCGATCCCTGCACAAACAAAAATGACCGCAAAAAACACCTGATTGATATTAATCCCACTTACTAGGGCAATATCAAGCCGCAGAAACTCAAGCAAAAAGCGGGCAAAGGCATGCAGAACAAGATACGCAAGGAAAAGATCGCCAACCGCAAGTATTTCAGCAAATCGGCGCGCCAGCCACAAAAGGAAAAATAAACTGGCAAGACTCAAGAGCGATTCATAAGCAAACAACGGATGGTAAAAATTCACTGTTTCAAAACCTGCCAGGCGATAAGCGGGATCAATGAAAATCTTCCACGGTAGATTGGTCGGCAGACCGTACAGTTCCTGATTGAAATAATTGCCAATACGTCCGATGGCCTGACCAAGGGCAATGCCCGGAGCCAGAACATCGGTCAACGCCCAAAAGGGCAAGTCATTCTTTTTGGAAAAATAAAGCAAGGCCAGCGCACCACCGATCAAAGCGCCGGGAAAACCAAAACCGCCGATCCAAAATGCAATGAAGTCCAATGGATGGGTGAGATAATGCTGCGATGTAAGGCCAAGCCCAACGGAAGAAAGAGACGGGGTGAGAATATGCCAGACGCGTGCCCCCAGAGTCCCCCAGACCGTCAAAGGTAGAAAAAGATAGTAAATAATCTCTGGGTCAAAGCCATGCCGCTTTGCTTCGCGCGCAGAAATTAACGCCCCCATTGCCACGCCAAGCGCAATCAGGAGACCGTTCCAACGCAGGAGCAGTGGGCCGAGCGATAGACCTTCGGTCATGTTAATGCAGATACTCTTTGTTCTCTTTTGCTTTTCTCATCCGCTCGCGCCCCTGCACGCGGACGTGAAGGATGCGCTGGAACGCGGTGATGTTGCCAAGCACAGCGATCAGGACAACCGCGATAAACGGCTGATTAAAGATCAATAGGGGAATCAAAACGATGTAACGTTCCACACGCGTGAGCAGACCAACTTTTGCAGTGAAGCCCAAACCCTCAGCGCGCGCTTTTACATAGGAGACAAGCACCGAGCCAGCCGTGGCGAGAAAAGTCGCAACCACGCCTGGATAATTTTCCTGAGTGAGAAAAAAGTATAAAAGTCCGCCGAAGGTGATGAACTCAGCGTACCGATCACTGACCGAATCAACAAAGCCGCCAAAATCGCTTGGCTCGCTACGCAAACGCGCCATGGTGCCATCCAATGCATCCACGAGGACGGAGATCAAAAGCACGATACCGCCGGTGGTCATCTTTCCCAGTGAAAGAATATACGCACCAGCCGTGGTTCCCACCAAACCCAGCAAGGTAATGGCATTAGGAGTTAACCCAATACGATTTAAGAACGCGCCAGTCGGATCAAGGATACCTTTGAAAATGCGGCGCAATTGATCGGTAAAAGTTGGCTTCACTAACCCAGATCCTCCTGCTTGTCCGCATCCAAATCATCTTCGCTGACAAGTACCTCGCGCTCCTTACCGCCGCCCTGCGATGGACCGACAATGCCCATTTCCTCAAGCTGGTCAAGCAGGCGCGCAGCACGCGGATACCCCACCCGCAAGCGGCGCTGTAATAATGAAGCGGAGGCACGCTGACTTTGGCGCACGATGGAAATCGCCTGTTCCACCAGACCGTCGTCTTCGCCTTCGCCAGGTTCCTGCAAAAGTTTTTCCCACGGTGGCGTATCTTCAGTGCCATCGCTGTTCTTTTGCCAATGTGAGATGATGCGCTCGATCTCCATATCGGTGATCATGACCCCTTGCGCGCGCACGGGGTTGCCCACTTCAGGATTGAGGAAGAGCATATCACCACGCCCAAGCAGGGATTCCGCGCCGGTGTAATCCAAAATAACACGGCTATCAATACCAGACGCCACCGCAAAAGCAAGGCGCGCCGGGAAGTTGGCTTTGATAAGACCCGTCACCACATCGGTGGATGGGCGCTGGGTGGCAACCACAAGATGAATGCCCGTGGCACGCGCCATTTGCGCAAGACGCACAAGGTTATGTTCGGTGACATCCGGAGCAGACATCATCAGGTCGGCGAGTTCGTCGATCATCACAACGATGCGCGGCAGGGCTTTGCCATCGGCTTTGCGGGTCACTTTGCGATTGTAGGAATCCAAATCACGGGCATGCGCCGATTCGAGCAGGCGATAACGATGCTCCATTTCGACGACGACCCAGCGCAAGACTCCCAAAATACGTTCGAGGTTGGTTTCCACTTTGCCGTACAAATGCGGCAAACCATTGAAGCGGATCAATTCCACCATCTTCGAATCGATCATGACCATGCGCAAGTCTTCGGGTGAGTTGTTCATGGCCAGACAAGCCGCAATGGATGTGATACAGACCGATTTACCCGAACCTGTCGCACCTGCAATGAGCAAGTGCGGCATGCGTGACAGGTCGGCAATGAGCGGATGGCCCGACACATCGCGTCCGATCGCAACAGTGAGCGGCGCACCAACTTTATTGAACGCTTCTGATTCAAGCAAAGTCTTCAAACGCACAACTGAGCTGTGTGTGTTCGGCACTTCGATGCCCACGTAGGGTTTGCCAGGCACGGGCGCTTCGATGCGCAAACGCTGGGCGGATAACGCCAGCGCGATATCCTTTTCCAGCGAAGCAATCTGTGCGACGCGCACTTTCATTTGCTGTACATCTTCTTCATCCGAACCAGGTTTTTTGATGAAGCCGGGCTGCACCGCAAATTGCGTAACAGATGGGCCGACCCGATATCCGATCACTGTGGCGGGGATGCCAAAATCGGCGAGGGTCTTCATGATCAAACCCGCAGTTTGATTGATCGTGCGTTCATCCGCACGGACGGCTGATTCTGCGAGAAGGATTTGCAGCGGCGGGAGGTCTTCGTCACGCGGCCGCGCCTTGGCAGGTTTCTCATCCTTCTTGTCACTTTGTTTCAGGGTAGTACGGAATTCCGCAGGCAGCGGATTCGCCTTCTTTCGCGAAGCGGACGCTGCGGGTTGTATGGATTGTTCGATCTGCCGCTGCTCCACTTCTGCAGGAACGGGAGTTGCCACTACTACAGGCGGAGCTTCACCGGCAAGTTTCAACAACCAGGCTTCTATTTTTGTCCACAAGCCAAAACCGGTAACGACCGTGAACAACCACAACAGAAAGAGTACAAGTGTGCCACCAATCTCACCCATGGTCCGCCAAACAAGGGTGACGAGCCCCCAACCGAGGCGGCCACCGTCCCAGCCGGATTCTGCCCGAGTGATGTCGTTGCCCCAGAAAACAGCGAGCAGGCCAAGGGTCAGGAGCGAAGCGAGTTCAAGCGAGATGATTTGTCCCCAGCGTATTTCGGCGTTGCTTCGTCGTACCAAAGAATATCCGAAATATCCCAGCGCAAAGATGACGAGCAGGCTTCCCCAGCCAAACCAGAGTTTGAGCAGCATGGCGATCGGTGTGACCAGCACGCCATCGGTAAACTTCCACACCCCCAGCAATAAAATGAACGCAAACGCGACAAATAACACGCCAAATACATCGCGCAAAAAGCGGCCAAATTGCATGTAAAAACGGGCCAGCCTTTCGAACCAGTCGTTTTGCGCGATGGGGGGCGGTTCGGCTTGTTGATATTGCCGATTGCGAGGGTGTGGAGAGTCAGACATTTTGTTTTATTCGAGCCTCATACTTAAACCCATCCGTTGATGGGCGGAGTCGAGATGCAGAATGCGTACCTGCACGGCCTCTCCCTCTGAAAGGATCTCCTTCAATGGTTGGCCATTGGCCTGCGGAATCTCGGAGACATGGATGAGACCTTCAACACCGGCATCCAAACGCGCGAACGCGCCAAAGGAAAGCACATTAGTGATGGTCGCATTCTTTATACTTCCCTCGGGGAATTCAACCGTAGCATGCTCCCAGGGATTCGCCAGCAAGCGTTTGAGACTCAGTGCAACGCGGCAGCGCTCAGGTGCAAGATCAAGCACTTGCACATCGATGGAGCTGCCGATCTTCGCGATGTTGCTCGGGTGAGAAACACGTCCCCATGATAATTCTGAGATATGAATCAGCCCTTCCACGCCGCCCAAATCAACGAAGACACCGAAGTCTGTAACATTGGTGACCGTGCCTTTTACCTTTTGCCCGGGCTGCAATGCGCTGAAAAGTTCGGCCCGTTTACCAGGCTCCGACTGCGCCGCACGTTCAGAGAAAACCACACGGTCATCTTCGGGCACACATTCGATCACCTTCAGATGAAGCGAACGACCCACATAAGATTCAAGGTCATGGTCGCGGTCAATATTCTCCACCTTCCCCGCCAGATCGATCAGGTGTGAGAATGGCACAAATCCGTACAGACCGCTGCCCTCCACAAGCAGGCCGCCGCGATTATGCCCGGTGACAGCCAGGTCAACGATCTGATCGCTCATGTAAAGTTCCTTGACCTGATTCCAGTTGGTCGCAGGTTTCTTTTCGAGCGAATCATCCGTCTCGACTTCACCATGTGAAGCAACAAGCTTCGAGTCATTGCGGACCTCGGACCTGTTCCCCGCCGAACGAACCGGAGGATGCGCCGACGAATATCGGCTCTCCTCCATCAGCACCGATGACCACCAGCCCTCGTCAATGGCAGGCATCGGATTTTCATGTTTGTTTCTCTGTCCAGTCATAATTTGCTCCTTCCCAACACAATAAATATGAGCGACGCTTTTTCAGTTCAATCCCACTGAAAACCGCGCTCTGACTTCACAATCCAAATTTCACGCTTCTTTTCGGCTCATTTCCATTTCAAGGATCGCCTTCGCGACCGCTTCCACTGCCACGCGCTGTTTTCGGTATAAATCCGCTTCAGACATGGCCAGACGCGATGCAACATCACGCACTTTGCGCCCTTCAATGAATTTCATTTCAAGAATATTGAACAGGATCCATTCCGTGGTGAATTTACGATCACCCTTGGGCTTGACCTGGTCAACGGCTTTTCTAAGGAGGGTGCGCACGGCATTGGCGGAATTCCCACCGTCTTTTTCCGCCAGTTCGCGCACGACCTGAAGTTTTATCAATGGATTGTTCGTCAGTTTGGGTCCGCCCCAATAATGGGTCAGGGCATCTTTCACCCAGTTGGCAAGGTCTGATTCTTCGGGGAGGTTATCTGTCAGTAAATTCGCGCGTGTATCGTAGCGCACAGCGGCGCGCATGCGCTGGATCATTTCCACCTGCGGCTGTAAATCGGCTAGTGATTGAAAAGCCCGCTGTTGTAATTGACGGTCTTGCAAGGCAAGCGCTGCACGGTCAGCAAGCAGCCACAAGGCATCGCGCTGGTCGCGTTCGATCAATAGCTTCTCTCGTCGGGCAACACCGAGCAGGCCCAACAAAGGCGGCATCTCATCCTGATCCATTTCGGGGCGTCGGCGGTGACGCAGAGGCAATATCCAGAAGTTCCCCCACTGGAACTCATGGCGTTCATCCTCCCCCACTTGGTCCAAGGCCTCGGTCAAACCCTCCTGATCAAGCATGGCGCGATTCCCAGCCACGACAATCGGTGATAAGGTCTCATCATCCAAAGCTGCTACAAAAGCGGCTGGAGACTGCATGTGGTCGCGCACAGCGGCCAGCACCGATTCAAGGAATTGCTGCAAGTCGCTTTGGGTGAGCAGGCGTTCTTCAAAATTTTGGAGTAATTGCAATTCGCCGCGATCTCTTCCGAAGAAAAGCCAGCGTTCCCAGAGGGGCGCGGCAAATGTAATGGCATGTTCAAGCGATAGGATGGTTACGACCACGATGAACGGCACAAAGGGATTGTATGGTGAGCCAAGCAATTCCCCGCTGCGACGAATGACCGTCATCAACGCCAAAGCGGCGGAGGCAGTCACGGGTCCGCGCATGATCCATTTGAACAAACGGCTTTTGATGACACGGTCTGGCCACGAAACACCGAAGAAAGCCACCGCATAGGCCATGATGATGACCAATGCCCCCACCAGCACGTTGATCACCGTCGCCACACTCCAAAAGAGGTAGGGATGCTCCGCCGCAAGGCCGTAACCAAATAACAGGTAAGGATAGGAACCGAGCGCAGGAGCGGTCGCGCCAGCCATCAGATACAACATGCGACGGCGTCCTGAGCGAGTCAACATCAAGCTATAGGCACGCGCAAAATTCACGCCCGCCCAAACCATGGCCGTAACGTAAAACAGCGTAAACACTTCAGTCCACATCGTGCGCTGAAGGTGCGGGGCCGGCTTCCCATCGGGGACGAGCGGGCCGAGTAAATATCCGAATGCAAGTAGAACGAGGAAAATAGCAGAAACGACGTACATGCCGCGCACGGCAAACCTTCTACGACCGCGCGAAGGGCGGCCAGCCGTCACAAGCAACGCATCCGAAAGATGCAAGTACGCCGCAGGGAGAAAGACAATACCGAACCATTGCAGGCGCAGAAGCAGGTCAATCGTCCCAGAAGCCATCGATTCATCCTGCAGCGCCTCGGCGGTGAAAACAATCACCACACAAAGTAAAATGATCGCAAACGATCGCGCCACTCTATCGCGCAGATTAAAGGAAAGCGAATATAGAAACAGCGAAAACGCCGTGATGGCAATCCCCGCCGTCAGTATCTGGTTAAGTGCCTGGATCCCCGCCAGTACTGGTTCCATCCAACCGTTAATCATGTAACCCTTCCAACAAATAATTCGCAGGCGGTGGCCCAAACGGCCGTGAGCCTATTTTAAAGCTTTGGCAAAAAACAAGGCCACATCCTGTGTTAAGTAATAATGGTCATTATACCCGCAGAATTCATACCCGAACTTTTGTGCAAGGCGGATCGCAGGCAGGTTTTTAGACTGCATTTCCATACCAAAGCGACGGTACGATCTTCCCGACGCCCAATCTTGCGCAGACGCCAACAGGGCACTCCCCACCCCTTGGCGTCGGCTTGCCACATCCACCACGAGATCAGTGACCCAAACCATGGAATCCAGTCCACGCTCGAGCAGGCTGACGTACCCAACTGGGTCTACCCCGATGCAGGCAGTGTACATCATGGATCTCTTCACCCAGTCATCGGCAAGCCCGAAGGAGTTGCGCGGGTACGCCACCGAAATGGAACGCGGCAAACGCACCTCACGAAATGAGGCTGTGACCTGCCCGGTATCGCGGCGCAATTCCAACTGCCAGACGGAATCACTGGTAATAGTGTGGTCAAACCCCATGAGGCGGGAGAGGTCATTTGCAATGGTTGGACGAATTTGAATTTCAGGCATATGGTTTCCAGAATACGGTTTTAATTACGGCACGACGCGCACAGGCACAACGCAAGCCGGCAATGCCACACCTTGATTATCGGTAACGACGAGTCTTAATTGATAATCCCCGGGGGTCAGGGCGTTTGTGATCCACTCACCGAGATTTCCATTCACAACAATCTCACGCCCAGCGGAAATCGTCGCCCAAGTGCTGCTTCCCAACGGAGCGACTTCGTATTTATAAAAGCCGAAATTGGGGATATTCACCGTGCCGACCAGCGTGATGGTTCCCTGAACTTCCTGCCCCGGCGTTGGGGAGGTGAGCATGATCTGATTGGCGGTGCAGCCAATCAGGTCGGCTGATGATATCGGTTGGGGAGGCAAATTTGCAAACTGGGTCATCGACGCAGGCGAAAGCGTGCCTGTGGGTGTGGAGATCAGATCTAATGTTGGAGTGGGGATCAGGGCATTCGAGGGAAGCCCCGGAATAATGAATGTAGCCGCAAAAAATTCCGCGCAAAACAGGACAGTAATCAACATCGAGATCGCAGCAGATTGTCCCAACCTGCGGGACGAGAACTCGCGTTCCATTGTATAAACCGCAGTCTGCGATTCCCGCCATGAACGCCACAACCAGCGAAAGGAAAACAAACCGCCAATCGCCAAAACAATATAAATCAACGCCTCGTAGGAGGCGAGGAAATTATAGATCTCTGCCATGAATGAACTCTATCGCCTGTCTCATAAATCACTAAACTTTTTGCAGGAAGAACGAGTGAACATTATGATTTCAGTTTAGTAAATTATGCGATACTTTATAGCTTACAAACCGCGCAACACACCGCGGATGATCTTCTCGACCTTTGGTGTGATCACCTTTCCAGCTTCGATAACTTCTTCATGGGTCGTGATCGTGGATCCATCCAGGTTGGCTTTGTTGCTCACACCAGAAAGGCCAAGCACGCGCATATCTCCATGCCGCGCAATGATCACCTCAGGCACCGTGGACATGCCCACTGCATCCGCCCCGGCTAGGCGCAGGAAACGCAAGTCGGCAGGTGATTCGAATGAAGGGCCGCTCAACCCGGCGTAAATGCCTTCGCGCAGGGTAAGTCCGCTCTCCTTTGCAACCTTGCGTGCAAGATCGCAATAGGCGCGGTCATAAGGCTGGCTCATATCCGGGAAACGCGGACCGATCTCATCCAGGTTCGGGCCCATGAGCGGATTCAAACCGGACATTCCCATCAGGTTAAGTTGGTCTGTAATCAGCATGACATCACCCGGCTCGAAATCGGGATGCACTCCGCCTGCGGCATTGGTCACGATCATGCTCGGGATGCCCAAGCGCTGCATCACACGCACAGGCAATGTGACCTGTCCCATGGTGTAGCCTTCGTAATAATGGATGCGTCCCTGCATGACAAAGACAGGCTTGCCTTCCAACTCGCCTATGACGAAGCGTCCTGCATGCCCATGTACTGTTGAGACGGGAAAGTTGGGCAGATCTCCATAAGGGATGTACACTGCATTTTGGACGGAATCAGCCAGACCGTTAAGTCCGGAGCCGAGAATAATTCCCACAATGGGTTGAATGGAAATTTGTTTTCTGATCGTCTGCGCGACCGAATCGATCTGTTCAAGAGAAATGAAGTTCTGCATGTATGTATTGTCCGTGTAATTTTTTTGTAAAAGGCCCACCCCCATCGGCAAGCCAAATATACATTAAGATTATATCAGACCTTGAAGACAGCTTTATTACAGGGAAATAACTAAAAACGCCTTTATATGACCCATAAGGATGGCCACACTATGGGATTTTTCCATTCCCCAACTTTTGAAAGGTAGGTAAAATCAACCCATTATGCTGTCCTCGCCAACCATGGAACATTCCACTGAAAATGAATTGGATTTGCTCGCTTCAGCCATCATCGGGATTTTTGGTGTAAGCCTGTTATTGATCCCGGCCCGGCTGAATCTGTTCATTGCGGGGCAATCCAACTGGCTTATTGTGGCGACAGGCATTTTCGCCTTCAGCATCTCACTTTCCGTTCAGATCGTATCCTTATTTCAGTCTTCACAAAAACAATCCGTTCTCATCCGTAGTGCAGGCATCTTTTTTCTGATCCTTTTTGCGGGGTTATTGTTAGAGGCGGGATGTTATGTGGAAGCCATTATTGTTTTATGCACAGCAGCCACGCAATTGATCATTGCCACACCTTTGAGAAATGGTTTTTCAAAGATCAATCTGCTTCAGGTAAGTGCTGTGTTGATTGGTTTTTTAAGTGGAATCTATCTTGCAGTATCAGGGAATCAATACGCCAATCTCGATATAACGCCATACAAACTTCCCTTGGCTGGTATGTTCCTATTGTTCTCCATTACTTGGATGGTAACTGCTTTTTCGTCAACCTCCAAATTCAACCCGCTGGTTTCCCGTCTTCAGGCCATTCCGTGGCTGATATGGTGCGCAATATTCACACCAGTCCTATCCCTTTCAAACTTGATCGCACCCGCCCTGCTGTGTATCGTCATCTTATTCGAAGGCTTCATGCCATGGAAAAAACTGAGCGTTGCGAAGGATAACATCCTTGGTCGTAAAGTCGTGATGATCGTGAGCACACTGGAAATGGCGCTGCTTATTTTCTTAAGCGCGCTCTTTATCGTCATTGATAACTACTCCCTCGGCTCCAACGTTGAATTATTTGCAACCACACATGAAGCCGTTTTTCTTTTTTTCATCGTCATATCAGTCGTGTTCTACATAGCTTTGTTCATGATCCTCATGACGATCAATGGAATCATGAACGAGTTAACAGAATTGGAACATAGAGATTCGGACTCGCAATCGAAATCTGATGGAGCCATTTGGAATAGTCGTCTGGCTCGTTACATCAAACCATTCGTAAGTATTCAGGAGGGGGTACGCATCCGTCTGGTGGCGCAGACCGATCAGATCGGTGTACTCACACAACAGGTCAAAACCGAAAAGAAGCGGAATGCACAACTTACCCTCCTGTTGGAATTAAGCCAGCAGCTCGAAAATCAACTGGACCAGCCCGTGGCCGCACAACTGGCGGTCAATTCGCTGGAGCGCGCATTGGGCTGCTCGCTTGTAAGTTTGTACATCCATGAACCGGACCAGAAGGAATTCATGTTACTTGCCGCAGCCGGGCAACAGATCAGTCTTGTTCCTTCCGGACTTCGTCAAAAAGCCACCGAGGGCGCGCTTGGCCGTGCGGTGCGCCAGAGAAAAACCCAGATCATCAACGATATTGAACTGGATGCGGATTACATCAAGTTTGAGAATGAACAAAACCTCTCGGCGGTGATCATTCCATTGATCTTTAATGGCCACGTCAATGGAGCCATTGTTCTTAACAGCGAAAAGCTCAACGCCTTCAGCAGCATCGACATCGGCCTGGCTGAAGCTGTAGCCGCAGAATTGACCCGCGCCTGGGAACGCTCCAGCTACCACACACGCCTGATGAATCTCGTGCAGGCGGGAAGTCAGCTTTCTGCCATGGTGGAGCCAGCCGCCACCACACGTGAGATCGCATCCATTGCACGCGAAATTTTGCAGGCCCGATTCACCTTCGTGCAGATCCAACTCGGCCAGGAGCGGAATTTCACCGAAAGTGCCTCATCGGGAGATGCACCTCATCTGCTGGAATCGCTTCAAGAGTCATTGGATTCCGAATCGTTGATAAAAATGGCATTCAATGCCGTACAACCTTTCCGCGTCAGGGATGTGCGAAAGTATTCCTCCACTTCACATCTCGTCATTGACAATGCTGTCTTCCGAAGCATGCTCGCGATACCGATCCGCTGGCATCGTTTGAGCATCGGAGTCATTCTTGCATTCGGAAAACAAAATGAAGTGTTCTTCAATGAAAACGATGAATCGCTTGCGGAACTTCTTTCCATTCAAGCTGCGGGTGCATTCGAAAGCACCTGGCTGCAACAGGAATTACGCACCTCCCTGCGGACCACCTCCCTACTGTATCGGTTGAGCAACCAGATCATTCAGGCGGAAAACATCAAGGATGCCGCTTCAGATATCGCCCAAACAGCACACAAACTTGCGAAAAGCATCACCACGGGCATCATTCTTTTCAATGCAGAAGGAGACATGGTCGCAGAAGTGGAGATCTCTTCCGAGGGAGTGCATGGGGGCTCTGACCATCCAATGGAGATCATCAGAGATGTGATGGTTTCGGGTCAGCTCATTTACCTTTCACGCGGACAATCCATCATTCGAGCCTGCCTGCCCATCCAAACTCCGATCCGAACCTATGGCGCAGTCTGGATGGACATGCCTGAAAATCAGGGCAATAAACACGCCGCAAATCCAAATGACCTGCAAGCCCTTGTCAGCCAGACGGCTATTGCGCTGGAACGATCGCTTCTATTGGTGGAATCGCAGCGACAAGCCGTCGAGATCAAGGCAGCATACGATATGCTCGAATCTACCTACGATCAAACGCTCGCAGCGCTCATGTCTGCTTTGGACGCGAGAGATCGCGAAACGGAAGGTCACAGCCTGCGCGTGAGTCATCTGGCTGCAAAATTGGGAGAAGCGCTCAATTTCTCGCACGAACAATTAAAAGTACTGGAACGCGGATCGCTGCTGCACGACATCGGCAAGATCGGTATCAGCGATACGATCCTGCACAAACCAGGTCCACTGAGCGAAGACGAATGGAAGATCATGAAATTGCACCCGGATATCGGTGCAAAAATTGTCGCAGGCATCCCGTTTTTGCAAGATACCATTCCCCTTATCCGCCACCATCAGGAAAGATGGGACGGGACAGGCTACCCAGGCGGATTGTGCGGCGAGGAAATTCCAATCCTTGCGCGCATGTTCGCGATCGTGGATGCATTCGACGCCCTCACCAGCAAACGTCCATACCGGGGAAAGGACATTGACCACCGAGGAGGCATTGAAATATCTGCGCGAACAGGCCGATATTTTATTCGATCCAAAGATCATTGAGATATTCGAGAAGTTGGTCGTGGAAAACCAGCCCGACCTTTTGGCTGGATAAGCGATGAAGATCAAATTCAGTAACTTTACCCCGCAGGAAAATCTCATCTCCATTCTGCCGTCCATTGTGGCGGGTATTCTGGTGCTGCTGGCTACAGTTGTTACAAGCCTGCTTTTCTTCCCCCCGCAAAACCTATTAATTAAAAATTTCATCATTGCTTTTGGCATTGCTGGCAGCCTGTATTTGGCATTCTATTACGTTATCTTCAACACCTCGGTAAATAAATCCAGATTCACATGGCTAAATGTGATTGTCTCAGGAGCCACACTTAGCGCTCTCACATTTTTTATTCCCGAAGAGCTGGATCATTTACTCTATACCCTTGTCTTTATTGCATCCCTCGCAACATCCTTAACTTCCACGCGTCTACCGGCATACAGTCTGATCCTTGGGTTTTCGATCATTTACACTAGCTCACGCCTGGGTTCAGAATTGGAAAGATATGATTGGGTCATTCATGCCAGCCAAATTACAGCATCACTCATGGTAATCGAGACCATCCAACAGTTGAAAAAGATCGCCCGCGAACAGATCAACAAACTGGAGATCATCAACGAGCTGAGCAAGCAAATCGTTTCCACACTCGACACAAAACAGGTTTTCACCCTGCTGAATGCTGCATTTCAAAATGCGCTTGACGCCGATTCCTATTTCATCGGGATCGTGGAAGGGGATGAGGTCCGCCTCGAATTGCTCTATGATGACGGGGAATACTTCCATGATGTGAAACTTCCCAGGAGAGGCACATTCTCCGGGTGGGTCATTGATCACCAGCGGGAACTCTTCCTCCCCGACCTGCGGCAGAACATTCAGCTCGAAGGTGTTGAGATCGTGCTCGTTGGGCAGGGAAAAACATCTCTTTCCTGGGTGGGTGTTCCCATGCGCGGCACCTATGTAGACGGGCTCATGGCGATCGCAGCTTATTATCCAAATGCCTTTGACCGCAGCGACGTTGAATTACTCTTTACCATCGCACAACGTGCCGCACTTGCACTGGACAATGCCCATCATCACGCCATCGCAGAAGAACAGGGACGTCTCGACAGCCTCACACACGTTTACAATCACGGATATTTCCTCAGGATGTTGAACAAACAAGCCGGGGAATGTCTGGCGAACAATCAGCCGCTAAGCCTGATCATGCTTGATATCGATTTCTTCAAACAATACAACGATACCTTTGGTCATCTGATCGGCGACGAAGTACTCGTCAGCCTGTGCAAAACCATCCGCATGCACATCAAAAGCACCGATGCTGTCGGGCGCTGGGGCGGGGAGGAATTCGTCATCTTCCTTCCAAACACCAATGGCACACAAGCCACACAGATCGCCCAACGCATTCGCGAGAGTCTGGCAGCCCACAAAATTCAGAGCAACGATCACATCAATCTGCCCATTCCAACTATAAGCATGGGCATTGCAGTCTTTCCCATCGAGACCAACGAAACCACCAAACTGATTGACCTCGCTGACAATCGCCTTTACATAGCAAAAGAACGCGGACGGGATCAAATTGAACCCGTAGCCGCGTTCTGGGAAAACCTCGAAAAGAAACAGTCTACTTCATAACCGCTGTAAACGCCTTTATCGCTTTCTCCACACCGGCGTCATCCACCCAATAATGCGTTACCAATCTAAATCGGCGGGGGCCAGCCCAATCCACCAGCACGCCATGTTTCTTCATTTCTTCGATGATCTGATCCACACTCAATTTGACTTCATCCGCCAGGTTGAAAAAAACCATGTTCGTGGATGAAGAGCCGAACGCATCCAACTTTAATCCCTGAACCTGATTCAACCCCTCAAACAGTTTCTTCGCCCGGGCATGATCCTGCCCAAGCCGCGTGGACATTTTCTCCAGCGAGATCAATCCCGCCGCCGCCAGCACCCCCGCCTGACGCATGCCGCCTCCCACCATCTTCCGCAAATGACGCGCGCGGTTGATGAATTTCTTCGTCCCCACCAGCATCGACCCCACAGGGGAAACCAATCCCTTGCTCAAACAAAACATCACAGAATCAGCAGGCTCGACCAGATCTTTCACTGAAATGTTCAGCGCCGTCGCCGCATTGAAGATCCGCGCCCCATCGACATGCAGCGACAGGTTGTTCTCGCGCGCGATCTTCCCGACAGCCCGCATGTAATCCGCAGAAAGCACAACACCGCCGCACGCATTCTGCGTATTCTCCAGGCAGATCAGTCGCGTAATGGTGTGATGCACATCCTCGCTCTGGATTGCAGCGAGGATCTCATCCAGTGCAAGCGTGCCGTCAGTTTGATTCTTCAGCGGGTGCGGATGAATCCCGCCAAGCGCAGACATTCCGCCCGCCTCGTTCACATAAATATGAGATTTATCGCCGACGATCACCTCATCTCCGCGCTGACAATGCACAAGCAAAGCCAGCAAATTCCCCATCGTCCCCGATGGGACAAAAAGCGAATCCTCCTTGCCAAGCATCTCTGCGGCTTTTTCCTGCAATGCATTTACCGTCGGGTCATCCATGTACACATCATCCCCCACTTCCGCTTCGGCCATTGCCTCACGCATCTCGGGCGTGGGTTTGGTAACAGTATCAGAACGAAGGTCTACAAATTCCATGGCAAACTCCTCTAAACAATATTTTCTTTTGCAAAGATCGATCTTGAATTCATATCGAGGACAACAAAGGAAGGCAAGCCAAGCTCACTCCAAAAAGGGAAAGCAGGGATTCCCATCAGGCGCGACACGAACAAAGAAATGACCGCCCCATGCGCGGCGATGGCGATCCGTTTGCCTGCATGAAAATCCAGCACGGAATGTACCGCCCGCCCAAACCGTAGATGACAGTCATCGGCGCTTTCGTTCAATATTATTTCTTTATTTATTTCAATGAACTTATTACCTCAAGAACGCAGATCGGTCAGCACACTTTCCAACTCCTCTGGCAAGGCGGCGGTAAAAACCCTGGGCTCTTTTTCTCCGGGCAAAACGATCTTCAAACGATAGGCATGCAGGAAATGCCTGTCAATATCAACAGTGAGGCTTTTGCGTCCATAGATCGAATCACCCACAATGGGACAGCCCAAAAACTGACAATGCAGCCTGATCTGATGCGTGCGCCCCGTGTGGGGATGGAACTCCAAAAGCGTATGGTCTGTGAATGCTTCGAGGGTTTTATATTCACTGACCGCTTCGCGTCCCTTGCCCGCAGTGACAATGGCCATCTTTTTTCTATGGCTTGGGTCACGCCCAATCGAGGCTTCCACGCGTCCCGTCGGTGTGGGCGGTTTGCCATCCACCAGCGCGAGGTAGGTTTTCTCAACCGTTCGCAAGCGGAATTGATCCTGCAGCCAGCGATGAGCACGCTCATTCTTTGCAAGCACGATCAAACCCGAAGTTTCCTTGTCCAGGCGATGGACCAACCCCGGGCGTTCCTCGCCGCCGATGCCTTCAAGATCGGGGTCATATCCCAGCACCGCATGAACCAACGTTCCAGAATCATGCCCCGCCGCAGGATGAACGACCATCCCCGCAGGTTTGTTCACGATGATCAGGTCGTCATTTTCAAAAATAATATTGAGGGGAATATCCTCGCCCACCAGGCCGCTCGGCACAGGCGGCGGTACACGCACTTCGATCTCCGCGCCCGATTCAATGGACTGCCCCGATTTCTTCGCGCGGACATTATTGATGGTGACAAATCCTTCGTCGATCAATCCCTGCAAGCGCGCCCGCGAAAATTCGGGCAAACGGGTTACAAGAAATTTATCAAGGCGGTCAGCCTTTTCTCCATCATAAACAAACTTTTCGATGCGATCACTCACGATTGTCCGCCATTCATTTTAGGTTGCTCGCCGCTGACCGGTCCATCAACAGGATCAAGGGCAGGCAGCGACTCATCATTCGCTGATAATTGTTCGCCGTTTTCTGACGCTTGTTCCGCCGCCTTTAATTTCTCGTTGCGCTCATTGATCCACACCCCAAGCAAAAGCACAGCAACACCGACCGAGATGGAGGCATCTGCAATATTAAAAACAGGAAAAGAGCCGACGGAAATAAAATCCGTGACCCGCCCCACACGCAGGCGGTCGATCAAATTTCCAGCCGCCCCGCCAAGCTGTAAACCCATCGCCAGTTTCAAAGTCCAGTCATCGGCTTCGACGCGCGGGTAATAATAAATGATCGCGCCGATCACAATAAAAGCCAGAATGGTGAACACAATATTTCCATTCTGGAACATACCAAAGGCCGCGCCGCTGTTATACCAATGCACAATGCGGGCATACGGGCTCAGCCAACTCAGAGATTCAGGCAGCCACTGCGTGCCAAATTCAATGTTCGTACGGACAAGCCATTTCGTCCACTGATCCAAAGCGATGCTTGTACCCCAACGCCGAATAAAACCAAATAATCTTTTACTACACGATTCAAATTTCACCTCAATTTCAAATTTGTGCGCCTATTGTACCGCACGGGTAAACACACGCGGCACGCGCGCGCTGATGTTCGTCATCACTTCATATTCATTCGTGCCCGTCCAATCGGCGAGGTCTTCAGCGGTAATTCCACCGCCAAGCAAGATCACCTCGTCCCCCACTTTTACATCATCTCCGCCTGCATTGACCATAAACTGGTCCATGCAGATGCGCCCCACCTGCGGATATTCTTTTTCATTGACGATCACCCGCGCCTGATTCGTCATGCGACGGAAATAGCCATCGGCATATCCGCATGGGATGGTGACGATTCTTGTCGGCGCCTCAGCCTGCCACAATGACCCATAGCTGACTCCACGCCCGGGCTGGGTGACCTTGCTATAGACGACTTTGGATCTCCATGTCAACGCAGGTTTGACCTCAATGGTCTTTTCCACATCGCGGCCAGGATAGACGCCGTAAAACAAGACGCCGGGCCGCACCAGATCGTAATAACTTTCGGGGTGCAATAAAATCGCACCCGAGTTAGCCGTATGCCGAATACGTGGATGCGGCACTCCCCTCTTTTCATACATGGACAGCATCTCTTCAAAGCGTTCAAGTTGCAAAGAAAGCGGTGTCATATTTTTCTGTAATGACATTACTTCAGAATTTGCAAAATGGGTAAAGATGCCCTCCATATCTAAATGGCTACACGACAAAGACTTCTCAATTAAAGATTCCGCTTCGTATTCGCGGACACCGATGCGTTCCATGCCAGTATCCACCTTGAGGTGGACTTTGAGTCGCTTACGGGTAGATTGTGCCAGTTGTTCAGCAGCAGTCAACAGGTCCAGCGAAGAGGCGGCGAGGGTTAAGTCGTATTCAAAAAAGTCGGACAGCTGCTGAGGCAGAGTCCCACCCATTACGAGGATCGGAGTCGCAATTCCCATTTTACGAAGATGAATTCCTTCTTCGACAATGGCCACGCCAATGTAATCTGCAAAGGGAGCAATGAAGGGCGCAACGCCATCCACGCCGTGGCCATAGGCATTGGCCTTGAGCACCACAAGGACTTTGGCTGGCGCAACCTTCGCGCGGATGTTTTCGAGATTTTGTTTTAACTGGGTGAGATTGACTTCAAGATATGTGGGACGCATCTTTTTATTTTATCTCATCGGCGTGTTCGTTTATTTTTTCGCACGCCAGTGATATTCCACGTCAGGCTCGGATTCGGGCGCGGGGCTGACGCCAAATCCTTCAGCGATAAAATCGTTCTTCTCGTAGAAAGCGCGCGCCATTTTGTTTGCGACATGCGTGTACAACCAAATATGCTCGGGCAAAAGCTCGCGAGCCTTTACGAGCAATGCCTGCCCAATCCCCTGCCGATGATATGCAGGATGGACATACAGGCGGTCAATGAGCTCGCCCTGAATGGCAATAAAACCAAGCGGGACGCCGTCACGTTCGTAGACCCATATTTGGGTTTCGAGAACAATGACATTGCGAAAGTAGGCCTGGGCTTCATCGAATTTATAGTCCATGCGCGCCATCATATCGGGCATGGCCACGGTCTGCGCATCGAACCACAGGCGGGTAATAGGCTCAAAATCCTCTGTTTTGTAGAGGCGGATTGTGTTTTGCATGAGCACAGTATACCCGACTCATTAAAAAAACCCCGAAGGATGGAATTCCTTCAGGGTTCTTACTTTGACGGCAAAGACTTAATGCCACGCGCCGAGGATGGCTCCCATAACCACGAAAGTAATGAGGTGGTTGCCTGCTTCAAGCACCCACGCCTTTAAGCGGTCTGCGAACAATTTGTTCGTCAGGCTTGAGGGGGCTACAAAACCGAGCCAAAGAAAAAAACCAGCCATTGCACCGGAACCCAGTGTTGCACCGCCAGACATGCTGCCCATGGCATTAACCATAAGAGCCATAAATACTGCCTGAACGAATGCAGCGAACACGATCAAGCCCCATACCATGGCCATGCTCATACTACTGCCAGGTTCCTGGCCATCTGCCTTGCCAACGGCCTTCCACCAGATCGGGAAAAATGTCTTTGGCCCAAACCAGATTCCACCAATCATCATGCTAGCCAAGACACAAGCAACAACAGCCAACCAGTTTATAGAACCAAAATCCATCTCAACCTCCATTGATAAATTCGATCGGCACGCGCCAATCTTTTCGCCATTATAACAGA
Organism: Candidatus Villigracilis affinis; assembly: GCA_016718275.1. Lineage (GTDB taxonomy): Bacteria > Chloroflexota > Anaerolineae > Anaerolineales > Villigracilaceae > Villigracilis > Villigracilis affinis. Next base: position 320,294 of record JADKEA010000020.1, on the reverse strand, counting down.
AAATTTGTTCTATAAATAAAGGGCAAAAAAAACGAGCAGGTTCACCACCTGCTCGCTGCTGATTACTGCTCTGTGTTCACTGTTTACTAAATCTACCCACCCAATGCCTCGTTCAACCAATCCAGGAATCCCTTTTCCTGCGGCTTGACCGTTGTGCCCAAACTTTCAGCCAGCTTCTCAAATAATTGATGCTGTTCCTTTGTCAGCTTGGAGGGAATCGCCACATTGACGATCACCAGTTGATTGCCGCGATCCTTACGTCGTAAATATGGAACGCCCTTGCCCTTCATCGTGATGACTTTTCCTGGCTGTGTGCCAGCGGGAATCTTTAATTTCTCTTCGCCATCGAGGGTGGGCACGTCCACTTCTGCACCGAGGACGGCTTGTGCCACATTAATATCAAGATTTAAGACCACATCATTATCGCGGCGTTTGAAGAATTGATGCGGTTTCACATCCAAAACCAAAAACAGACTGCCGCTGGGGCCGCCAAACACACCGGGCGCGCCTTCCCCATTCAAGCGGATCTGTGTGCCGTGATCCACACCTGCGGGAATCTGAACTTTCTTCTTGATGCGTTTGCGTTCCAACCCGCCGCCCTGGCAGGTCTTGCATGGAGATGAGATCGTCTCGCCACGCCCATTACAGGAAGGGCATGCCGCCGTCTGCACCATTTGACCCAAAAAGGTCTGACGTACCTGCCGCACTTCACCCTGCCCATTACAAGTGGAACACTTCACGGGTGACGTACCGGGTTCTGCGCCATTGCCATTGCAGCGTGAACAGGTTTCCTCGCGCTCGAATTCAATATCCTTGTCAATGCCAAAGACCGCTTCTTCAAAGGTCAGCGGAATGGCCATTTGCATGTCACGGCCACGGCGTGGGGATTTGCGCGAACGGCGTCCCGATGAAAACCCAAAACCGCTCAGCAGGTCTTCGAAAATATCTCCGAAGTCGGCGCTGTAATCGTGGAAACCGCCGCTGCCCATGCCGCCGAGTCCCTCTTTGCCAAAGCGGTCATAGCGCGCACGCTTGTCAGCATCCGAAAGCACGCCGTACGCCTCGTTGATCTCTTTGAATTTCTCTTCAGCGTGTTCTTCCTTGCTTACATCGGGGTGATACTGACGCGCGAGTTTACGAAACGCAGCCTTGATCTCATCATCGCTTGCGTTCCGTCCAACACCTAGAGTTTCGTAATAATCCTGGTTACTCATGATTTGGTTACAGGTTGAAGGTTCAAGACTACAGGCCAGGTCTCAACTTGCAACCTTGAACCTGTATCTTTCAACTCGTCTACTCCTTCACTTCACCATCAACCACATCGGGCCCGGCTTCACTCGGATTTGAACCCGCTTCGCCGCTACCCGCTGCCTGACCCTGCTCATAGACGGAAGCACCGATCTTTTGGATCGCCAACCCCAAAGCTTCAGTTGCGGCTTTGATCTTTTCGACATCTTCACTCTGCGCCACAGACTTAACCTCAGCGGTTTTGGATTCGACTTCACTGCGAACCTCAGCAGGGATTTTGTCGCCAAATTCACGCAGCGCTTTATCGGCGGCGTAGGCGGTGTTATCCGCATTATTACGGACTTCGATCAGTTCCTTGCGCTTGCGATCATCCTCGGCATGGGCCTCGGCGTCCTTGCGCATCTTTTCCACTTCGCTGTCGCTCAAGCCAGAGGAAGCCGTGATCGTAATGTGCTGTGAACGTCCAGTGGCTTTATCTTTGGCACTAACTTTTAAGATGCCATTCGCATCCACATCGAAAGTGACTTCGATCTGCGGCGTGCCGCGCGGCGCGGGGGGAATTCCATCGAGGATGAATTTGCCCAGCGACTTGTTGTCATTCGCCATCGGGCGTTCGCCTTGCAAAACATGGATTTCAACTTGCGTCTGGTTGTCACCCGCGGTTGAAAATACCTGCGTTCGGCGGGTCGGGATGGTCGTATTGCGTTCAATTTGAGCCGTGGCAACACCGCCCAAAGTTTCGATCGAAAGGGTCAACGGGGTCACATCAAGGAGAAGAATGTCCTTCACTTCCCCGCCGAGCACGCCCGCCTGAATCGCCGCACCAATGGCAACGACTTCGTCAGGGTTCACACCTTTGTGCGGGTCTTTTCCAAAAAAGGCGCGTACACGGTCTTGAATGGCGGGCATACGGGTCATACCGCCCACCAAAACGATCTCGTTAATATCGCCTGCATTTAAACCAGCGTCAGCCAATGCCTGTTTGACGGGAGCAATTGTTCGGTCGACAAGATCCGCTGTGATCTGTTCCAACTTGGCGCGGGACATGGTCATCACCAAATGTTTGGGGCCGCTTGCATCGGCAGTCAAATAGGGCAGGTTGATCTCGGTCTGCATCACGGTGGAAAGCTCGATCTTCGCTTTTTCAGACGCTTCCTTCAAACGCTGCAAAGCCTGACGATCGTTGTTCAGGTCAATGCCGTTATCTTTCTTGAAGGTCTCGATCAAATGATCCATGATGCGCAGATCGAAATCATCGCCGCCGAGGAAGGTATCGCCGCTCGTAGCGCGCACCTGAAAAACGCCGTCACCCACATCGAGAATGGAAACATCAAACGTACCGCCGCCAAGATCATACACAACGATAACTTCATTTTTCTTTTTATCGAGACCATATGCAAGAGAAGATGCAGTCGGCTCGTTGATAATGCGAAGCACTTCAAGACCAGCGATCTTGCCAGCATCTTTCGTGGCATTACGCTGTGCATCATTGAAATACGCAGGGACCGTGATCACAGCCTGCGTGATCGTTTCGCCAAGATAAGCCTCGGCATCGGCCTTGATCTTCGCGAGGATCATCGCCGAAACCTCGGGCGCGGAGTAATCCTTCTCGCCGAGGCGTACGCGCACATCGCCATTATCCGCGCCATTGACGGCATACGGTACGCGCTTGCGGGTGCGCTCCACTTCGGGGTCATCAGACTTGCGCCCCATAAAACGCTTCACTGAAAAAATTGTGTTCTGTGGATTCGTAATCGCCTGATTGCGCGCCACACGTCCCACCAAGCGCTCGCCGTTCTTATTCATCGCCACCACAGAAGGGACAAGTCGTTCGCCTTCCGCAGAGGGAATTACAACAGGTTCCCCGCCAGACATAACAGCGGCCACCGAGTTGGTCGTACCTAGATCTATACCAATGATTTTTGCCATGAGTTCCTCGTTTAAAGTTTGAAAGTTGTCAGGTCTGAAAGTTGGGGTTCAACTTGTAAACCTTCCAACATTTCAACTTACTAGTTTATTGTGCCACCCTCACAAGGGCAGGCCGTATCACTCGTTCGCCGAGCATATATCCATTTTGCACCACATCGATGACATGTTCGCTTTCAACTTCATCGTTGGGTTCATGTGAGATCGCTTCGTGGAAATTCGGATCGAAGGGCTTCCCTTTTGCATCAATACGCTTCAGACCTTCGCCTTCCAAAATATTCTGCATCTTGCGCGCGATCAACTCAATGCCGCTCGCCCATGCATCGTCGGCGGGGCGGTTTTGCAGGGCGCGCTCCAGGTCATCCAGCGCAGGCAACACTTTTTTGATGATGTCGCCCTTCATGCTGGCATACATCAACTCATTGTCACGCTCGATGCGTTTCTTATAATTCTGGAACTCCGCCTGAGACCTCGCCCACCCATCCTTATATTCGCCAGCCTTGGATTCGGCTTCCTTCAATTGATTGACCAACGCTTCACGCTCCGCCGAATCTTGATTTCCATCAACTGGCATTTCTTCAGCTGCGGCTTGATTCTCATTAAATTCGTCCTGTCTATCTGTCGCTTTTGACATGTTTCTCACTCTCATTATAGAAATTAGTGATTAGAGAATAGAGCCTAGGCTCTATTCTCTAATCATCTGAATTTATTCACCCGAAATCGTATCGTTTACCAAATCACTTAACAACCCTGCCACATAACGCACGGTTGGGATCGTCCTTGCATAAGACATGCGCATCGGACCCAGCACGCCGAGGGTGCCTGTCACCAAACCTGGCACGCCATATCTTGCAACCACCATCGAGCATTGACGAAGTTCATCCCAGCCGCCTGAGCCACCGATCAGCACTTGCAACCCGCCGACACTGCTGTTGGAGGAGGCCCGCGCCAGCAAGCCCTGCAAAGTCGATCTTTCTTCGAACAGGCGCAAAGCCCAACGTGCTTCATCCGATTCTGCGAATTCGGGTTCGTCCAACACGTTGGTGAGACCATCGGTATAAATTTCGCCTGAGGCACTTTCGGAGGTGCGCTTCATATCTTGAAGCAGGAGGGTGATGATATCCTGTTCAAGGGCATCCGTACGGGATGAAACAGCGGCGATCCCAGCCATGGAAAGGCCAGCCAATATTGAATTGAGATGTGTCGCCACCTGACTGAGCCTATCCTGGGTGACGATCTCGGCCAGCGTTAAGACCTGTTGGCTGACTTCACCGCCATCCATGACCATGACCATCAAGACCTGACGTCCCTGTGTGGAGATTAATTCAATGTGCTTGAAGCGGCTCATTTCCGCGTGCGGCGCGGTGACGACCGAGACGCCTTGTGATTGATTCGCAAGCACAGAAGCGGCAAGGGTCATCCACTGATCCACATCGGAGCGGGCTTGAAAAAATTGATGCGAGATGGTGTTTTGCACCGACGCAGGCAATTCCGCTTTGTGGATCATCTCTCCGACGAAAGCCCGATACCCATCTTCAGAGGGAACGCGTCCCGCCGAGGTGTGGGGTTGTCGTAGGTAGCCCATCTCCGTCAGCGCTGACATTTCGTTTCGGACGGTGGCAGGACTCAGGTCAAGATGGAATCGTTCCACCAGCCGCTTTGAGCCGACAGGCTGCGCCGTCTCAATATAGTCGCGAATGAGGAGTTGGAGGATGGTCCGCTGTCGTTCGGTAAGCTCAGGCATCGAATGGTAAGTTTAACATGCGCAAATGAAGAGCGTCAATAAGAGGAGTGTAAGAGTTTACGGCGATATAAGAAGAAAGAGGAAAGACCGAAAATCTTTCCTCTTTCGCGTTTCTCGTAAAGGATCTGGCTATGGGGCGGTTTGAATGGGTCGCCAGGCAGGGTCGAAGTCGTCAAAGGTGACATCTTCGGTGATGCGCGCAAGGTTGCCTCCCGCCGGGGTGGAGTAATAAACGTGATAACCGCGGTCGCCGCCGCTTTCGTAGGCGATCCAAAAGCTGCCGGGGGAGTAATCTACATCTTCAACGGAGCGAACACTAAGGGGGAGTTTCAAGGCCGTATCTGAATTCTCGCCAAGTTTGTGTGAGAACAGATCAGGGAATATGACTTCTTCAGCGCTGCGCTGGCTGAACAGGATGAATTTTCCATCGGGCGTCCACACGGGATATTGGTTTGAAAAGACATTGCCGCTTGTGAAGAGCATTCTCTCGTTTGACCCAAGGCTGGACATCAACCATAATTCATAGGTGGCCACCCGTTTCAGGGAGTAGACCAACTGCCTGCCATCCGGCGACCAGGCAGGCTGGCGGGCCGAGGTTGTGGGATCGGTTTCAACCAGGCGCTGGACTCTGTCGTTTTCAACATCATAGGCATAGATCTGCATGTATCCATCGCGCAGGGATGTGAAGGCAATGAATTTTCCATCGGGAGACCAGGCGGGTTCGAAATCTCCGCCGAGGGCTGTGGGCAATGGCTGTAACCCGGTGCCGTCTGGATTAATGATGAACAGGCTGGCTTCAGGATAGGCATCTTTTTTCACTCCGCATGGGGAAGTGAATACCAGTCTGTTTCCATCGGGGGCCCACGCTGGCTGACATGCACCGCCAGCCATATTGGTGACGGCAATTGCCTGATCTGTAAGAATATTGGTGAGATAGATCTGAGGCAGGCCCGTGCGGGTGGAGACGTATGCGATCTGCAAATAATCTGCGCCGATCGGTGTCGGCTCAATGGTTTGGTCGACTACTGAAGTGGGCGTTTCTACTTGAACTGGTGTAGGTTCGAGCGTAGCCGTTGGGTCGGTATTTTCAACTGCCATCGGAGTCGGCGGAACCGATACGATTTCTGTTGGAACGATTGTGGGTTCAACAGGCGGTAAAAATGGGAATAATTTCCGTACTGATTCCGGCATTACATCCGGGGCAAAAAGTATGATTCCTAAAAAGACAATAAAACTGATCGCGAGCACAGCCCCGATCACAGCCCGCATATTTCGGCGATTTCGTTCAAGCAGTTTTTTGCGTGGAGAAACAAATTCCTGGTCTTCGAGCGACGCGGAGGAATGTTTGATGATGTTGACGCTCTTGACCGGGTCGCTTTTTCTTTCCGCTTCCGAGGGGGGCGGGGCGATCGTATAAGTCCCAAGCAATTGCTGCGTCTTGGACTTGGAGTTGAGCATGGCAAGTTTGAATTCATCCGCATTTTGGAAACGATCAGCGGGATCCACTTCCATGGCTCTTTCGATGGCGGCGGCGAGTCGGCGGGTTACTTCCGGGTTGCGTTTACGCAGGGGAGTAAGCTGGGCATTGTCCATTGCGCGGGCAAGGCCATCTTCCGGGATCACGCCGGTCAGGGCGGCATACAAGGTCGCGCCTAGGGAATAAATGTCGGTACGCGCATCGGTACGCGCAGTACCATATTGTTCGGGAGGGAATATCCGGGCGTCATCGCGCGCGCACCCGTGGTGGTGGCTTGATTTCCCTGCATGATCTTGGCAAGGCCAAAATCCACGAGGAAGATATGCCCATCGGGTGAAATCTTGACGTTACCAGGCTTTATATCACGATGCAGGATCGGGGGTTTGCGGGCATGTAAATAGGAAAGGGCATCGCAGATGGCTGCGCCAATCAGAATGACTTCATCTTCGGGGAGAACACCCAGCCGCTCCATGCGCTGGCGCAAGTCCTCCCCCTCGATAAAATCCATAACGAGGTATTGGCCTTCTCCAGCGATGACAAAGTGATCTGAAACTCGAGGCAGGTTTGGGTGGCGGATATTCGCCAGAATGACCGCTTCCAGGCGGAACTGGCGCGCGTATTCTTCTGTTGTAAACAGGTTCTCTTTAACAGCAACATCCACGCTGAGGTTTTCGTCAACAGCGCGGTACACCGACCCCATTCCCCCCTGACCTAGATTCTCTTGAATCCGATAGCGATTATGTAAAATGGTTTCGTGTTCGAGAATCATCAAATTCCTGTCTGCTATTTTTTTTCGTTCCGCAAATCAACAGATTATTTCCCAGCGATGGGTATTCTACTCTCATGGATAAATAACTTTCATTTCCGTTCTATTTCAATACTATTTTATTTCAATTCAACAAGCTGACCGTTAATATTTTTGAAAGGTATCAACTAGCATTAATGAAACTATTTCAACGAATTTACTCGTGATTTTAGTCAAATATTTTACCAATTGTTATAAATATCGAAAACGCCAGAGTACGATATTATACTCTGGCGTCCGGGGATTCTATACGAAATGATCAGTTTGGAGTGGGTCTCCAAGCAGGGTCGAAATCAAACCTGGATCGGAAGTGATGCGGATGCGATTTGCGCCTGTCACAGTCACGTAAAGGATGTCATTGTTCTCGCCAGCCTCCTCCTCCCCTTCGAACAGGAGATGGAAGCCATCCGGTGAATACTCAACATCCTCAACGGAAAGGACATTCAATTGAAGAAGAGTGCCCTGTTCCACAGAGCGGTCTGTGGCGGAAATGCTCATCAGGTACGGCAGGCAGAAGGTGGTGGCACAGCGCTGGTTGAAAAGAATCAGCGCTCCATCCGGCGACCACGTGGGGAGATAATCTGTGAACGCCACACCACTGCGCACAATCTGCTTTTGTTCAGTGCCATCTGCATTCATCAACCAGATCTGATAAACGCCAAAGCGTTTAACCGAATACGCAATCTGGCTTCCATCCGGTGACCATGAAGGCTGACGTGCCTCAACGCTCTTGGCGCCCTTCGTCACTTGAATGGCGGTCGAGAGATCATCCACCTTGATCATGAAGATCTCCATTTGACCTGTGCGCAGGGAAGTGAACAAAATGGTCTTTCCATCCGGTGACCATGCGGGGTCGAAATCGCCGCCAGGGACGGTGGAGATTGGGGTCAGGTCACTTCCATCGGCATTGACGATATACAAAGCCGCCTGATAATAGATATCATCCATGCCTTTGCATGGGGAAATGAAAACGATCTGCTGACCATCTGGAGACCATGCAGGCTGGCAGGCGCCATCTGGCATATCGGTGATCTGAGTCGCGGTCTGGTTGGAGATGTCAGCAAGATAGATCTGCGGCAAGCCCGTGCGGTTGGATGCGTATGCGATCTGCCCGGAACCACCCCCCACTGGTGTTACAGACAAGGTAGGCGTGGATGAGGGTATATTCGTAGCGGTGACAATAGGTGTTGCAGTATGGGTTGCTTCAACAGGAATATTCCCGGTGGGAGCTGAAGTAGGAGTACGTGTATTTGTCGGAACAGTTGTCGCTGTGGGAGGAACATCGGTGGCCGTAGAGGTCGGCACAAGCGTGAACGTTGGCGGAGAAGTTGGTGTGATTGAAGCCGTCACCGTGCTTGTGGGCACGAGGAATGGAATTTGAGCGCGTATGTTTTCAGGCAACAAGCTCGGCGCAAAAAATGGCACGCCGACCAGGAACAGTAAAACTAAAACAGCGACAAAACGGATCAGTGCATTTCTACGCTTGCGTTCGCGTTCCTTTTGTTTTTTAAGTGGGGAGACAAACGGCTGGTCGTCTTCCACAGGGGCCGGCTGCGCCGGGCCTGTCATCTGGCGAGGCGGAGTCTTTTCTTTTTCCTTGGCGGCCACTACTTCAGCAGGATCATTTGGCAGAAAAGATTCAGCAGGCGGCGGCGAGACAATGTATCCGCCCGGCCTTGATTGGGATTTTGAACTCGAACCAAGCAATGCCTTCTTGAAATCGTCCGCATTTTGGAAGCGGTCGCTGGGATCGATGGCCATGGCTTTTTCAATCGCAGCAGCCAGACGGCGCGAAACTTTGGTATTTCGTTTGCGAAGCGGAGTTAGCTGGGCATTATCCATCGCGCGCGCAAGACCATCTTCCGGGATAACGCCACATAGCGCCGCATACAAGGTTGCGCCTAATGAATAATAATCTGTACGGGGATCGGTACGCGCCGTGCCATATTGCTCGGGCGGAGAATAACCAGGCGTCATGGCGCGTGCACCTGTTGTAGTGGCCTGATTATTTCCCTGATACACCTTTGCAAGGCCAAAATCAACAAGGAAGATGTGACCATCCGGGGTTATTTTTACATTACCAGGCTTGATATCGCGATGAAGAATAGGCGGCTTGCGGGTGTGCAAATAAGCGAGCGCATCGCACATGGCCGCGCCGATCTGCAATGCATCCTCTTCAGTGATGGTACCCAGACGCTCCATGCGAAAGCGGAGGTCCTCCCCTTCGATAAAGTCCATCACCAGATACTGCCCCTGTTCGCCCAATTCAAAATGATCGGAAACGCGCGGCAAATTTGGATGACGCAAATTTGCCAGGATCACCGCCTCAAGTCGGAACTGGCGGGTATATTCCTCGGTTGTGAACAGGTTTTCCTTTAGAGCAACTGCCACGCCAAGATTTTCATCTATGGCGCGATAAACAGAACCCATGCCGCCCTGACCAAGAATCTCAATTATTCTATAACGATTATGAAGGAGGGTGTTTTTCTCTAGCGTCATCTACGAACCCTTGTGATTTATACGGAATAATTCAATTATATCAGATGGAATTATCACCCGTATTGCGCCCAGCCAGCTTTAACCTTACAAACAACCATGGCGCGCCACCTGCCACCCACCAACCGATCAACGTGTAGCGAATGAAGCGCAGCAAGTAAAAAATAAAGCCTTCGCCACGCGGAAAAATCGCACCCAGCCCCATATACAGGATGAGCACCCCGATCAAGCCGATGACATAACGAATGGCACGCTTCGAAATCGGACCCGAAGCCTGAACCCCGCCAAGGGAGTGGATCCACGCCGCGCCAATTGCCACGCCGAAGAGCGTCCCTGCTGAGGTGAAGGTACCGTTCGGGTCGAGCGGAGCAGGCAACTCGGTCCCGGCCAGAGCCGCGTTTGAGGTCCAAATTTCAGGGACTTGATATCCATCCCGCAGGGACGAAGCACCAAACCCAACGACGATAAATATCAATGAAGCGATAAAACCGACCATGATCTGCCGGCCCATCGTCTTTTTTTCCAGCCATTCGGCAGCAGGTTTCCAAAAACGAACAAAAAGCCATAGAAGCAGAGCACCAAGCGCCCAGCCAATAATGACATCGTGCGAAAAATGAACGCCGAGGAACATGCGCGAAAAGCCGATCAAAAATATGATAACGAGTGAAACAACCCAAATCCATCTCCGCCCCATATATGCAGCGAACATACCCCACACACTTACCGCATTCTGAGCATGTCCGGAAGGAATACCGAAACCGGTTTCAGAACTCCACCAGGCGTGGACATCGGTGCTGACCCAATACGGTCGCGGCCCGCAAAGGCCAATTTGCCGACATTATTTAATACGTTGCTTGTGACAAGGATAAGCGCCACTCCGTAAACCAAGTGCAGAATCGACACTCCAATAAAGAAGCGGCAGGACTAATAAAAAGAATTCCTCGTTGCCGAGGTAACTAAAGAACTGCATGGGAGCGATCAACCAGTCCCCCAAACTTTGAAGTGCGATAATGAAGGCAATACCGCTCTCGATTAAGGTCTGCATACCATCCTCCAGTAGGGTTTTTGGGGTTATACAATTGACGAACGGGCTTCTTGTATTGTACACTCAAAGCATGGAAAAATCACCCGCCACAAGCAGCGATGTAAGTCAATCATCGAACGCCAACATGTGGGATTGGCGGGCCATCATCCTGACCATTGCCCTGGTGGAAATCTCCAGCTCACGGCTGGTAATCACGGAATGGGTTCCCTATCTTTACTTCACACAAACCATCAGCCTTGCGGGAGTCCTGTTAGGATTCGCACTTGGCTACAGTACCTTTTCACGCAAGGCGGCAACTCGAATCGCGATCGGCTATTCGCTCATCCTGCTTCCTGCGCAATTGCTGAATGCCGTTGAAAGAACAGACTGGGTCTGGACCGACCTTGTCACTTTGTTCAATCGTCTCTTCACTTCACTGGCGCAATTTATCAAGGGACAACCCGTTTATGACCAGTTGTTCTTTATTTCGCTCGTCACTGCGGGTTATTGGATCATCGGTATTTCGGCGGGATACTGGTTGACACGTCACAGGGATTTTCTAAACGTCATTTTGCCCTCCTGTCTGGCGATGTTGGTGGTGCAGGTCTTCGACCCAACCGAATCAAGGCGCATGTGGGCACTGGCTTTCTATTTATTTGCCGCACTGCTTCTCCTCGGAAGATTGTATTTTCTCGAAAACCAGATCTACTGGAAAAAGACCCGCTTCCTGCTTACCGCTGAAACCATCAACAATCTCGAACGCGGCGCATTGACCGTTGCTGCGGTCACGATCTTCGTTGCCTGGTCCATCCCCGGCTGGATCAAGCAGATCAAACCTGCGGCAAGAGCCTGGCAGGATTTTTCCGAACCGATCCTTGAGCGGCTCTCCGATGCGGTCAGCGCATTGGAATCACCCTATGCTGGCAGAAACGCTGGTGGAGATTTTTACAGCGGCGAGCTTTCGCTGGGTCAGCAGGCGGCGGTTGGTGATACGCCCGTGTTCTTCGTTACCGTAAAGGAAAGTGAATTCGTGCCGATCCGCAATTATTGGAAAGGCAGGATGTACGACCTGTACATCAATGGCCGCTGGACCACACTTTCCGATGCAAGCGACCCATTTCTTCCAGATACCGATGAGTTGACGGTGGAATATCCAGAGAACCGCAACGAAATGGAATTCACCTTCACCAACAATGCCACGAGTCAAAGCCTGTTGTATGCGCCCGCTGAAGCCGTGTGGGTCAGCCGTGAAGGGACGATCACTTCCACTGAAGTTTCGCCAACGCTCCGCGATGTCACTGCCTGGAACGCCAGCCCAAACCTCCCAAGCGGAGGCAGGTACACGGTCCGCACCTTGATCGCTGACCCCACACAGGAAGAATTACGTCTGGCAGGCACGGAATATCCAGAGTGGGTCACCGAGCGATATCTGCAAGTCCCTGAGAATGTCGCGCCGGCATTACGGATTCTCGCCGAAGAGATCACCGCGCAATACGATAATCCCTTCGACAAAACGCAGGCGATCACGGCCTATCTGCGCAACGAGATCGAATACACCACCGAGATCACAGATACACCGCCCGAAAATAGAGATCCCGTGCTGTGGGTTCTGTTCGATTATAAAAAAGGATTCTGCATGTACTACGCCAGCGCAGAGACCTTGATGCTGCGCTCGATCGGGATTCCCGCCCGCATGGCGGTGGGATTTGCAGAAGGCACGTTCAACGAAATTGAGGAACGCTACATCGTCACGTTCGAAGATGCGCATGCCTGGCCCGAAGTATATTTCCCCGGCATTGGCTGGGTTGAATTCGAGCCGACGGGCAATCAACTACCCATTGAACGCGCGCCGACAAGGCTGGATATCAACGCAGACGCCACGCCGACCCTGTCATAGAAGGGACGCCTGCCGCAAACCCATTGGTGCCGCCGCTTTTAGAGGAACCGCCCGATCTGTCCAATCAATCGAACAGCGGCGCTTCCAAAGCGGAACAAATGGAGCTTTATAGAACCATCCTGTTCTACACACTGCTGGTATTGACGGTCGGGCTGGGCTTTTTCATGACCCGCCGCTATGCACTCGAAGAACGCATCCCTGTGTATCTTGCAAGCCGTTACACAAAAAGCGGAAATACGCCGCCGCGCTGGCTGAATCGCTGGATTCGCTGGACAACGCTCGCCTCGATTGAACGCACCTTCCAGGTGATCAACATCAGCCTGTATTGGCTTGGGCGTCCGCAGCCCCGTCATATCACTTCGCAGGAACGGGCGCAGGCATTGATCGAGCGGCTGCCTTCTGCTGAGACTCAGATCCAAACTTTGCTGCAGGAATATCAATCCACGATCTATACACCGCGCGCTGGAAATCTGACAACGGCGCGAAAAGCGGCCAGCCTTATCCTACTTAAGACATGGCAAATTCGTATAAAAGAAGCCTTGCAATCTCTCGATTACCGTTATAATCAACTACGGTAACCGCCTATGAATGAACAGACCCGCCCCACAACCGTTCCTGACCAGCTGCAGACCCTGAGTTTGCAGGTGGGAAAGATACGCGCCGATCTGGAAGAAAGCCGGCTGAAGCTTCCCAAAAATGCGGGCGAAGATCTGCGCCATATCGAAACATCGCTTTCACTCATCAGCGAAAAGATCGATGCCTTCCAGCGCGAACACAACAACATGCTCGCGCTCGCCAATATCGGACAGGTCGTCAACTCATCGCTTGAACTCGACGAAGTGCTGCGCATCGTGATGGATAACATCGTGCGCCTCACCAAAGCCGAACGCGGATTCCTGATGCTGCGCGATGAACACGGCCAAATGGTCACACGCATGGCGCGCAACTGGGAAATGGAATCGATCAACTCCTCCGAGTTGACCGTCAGCCGCTCTGTTGTGGGACGCGTCATTGAAACAGGCGAACCTCTCATCACCACCAATGCGCAGGAAGACCAACGCTTTGCAGGACAGGAAAGCATCGTGGCCTTCAACCTGCGTTCCATTTTGTGCGTACCCCTCAAAGTAAAAAATGATCTCATCGGCGTGATCTATGCCGATAACCGCATCCGCGCGGGCATCTTCGCTGACTCGGAGAGGAACCTGCTGGTAGCTTTTGCAAACCAGGCCGCAGTTGCGATCGAGAACGCGCGCTTGTTCTCCTCCCTGAAAAATACGCTCGAAGAAGTCACAGGCTTGAAGAACTTGATGGATAACATCTTCGCATCCATCGCCAGCGGTGTGATCACAGCGGATATTCAGAATCAGATCACGCTGACCAATCGCGCCGCGGAACGCATCCTCGGATCTTCTTCGGGCGACATTATCGGTCATCATCTTAACGAGACGCTTGCCTCTGTTTCCTCCGAGCTTGAGCCGCATCTGGCAGAGGTTCGCGAAACCGACAAAGCCATTGTGGACCTGGAGATCAGCCACCACCTGCCCAACCACGGCAACGTGGACTGGCGCTTCAACCTCTCCCCGCTCAAGGATGCAGGCCAAAAGACCCAGGGACTCGCGATCGTGTTCGATGACCTGACCGAGCGCAAGAAACTCGAAGCCCAGCGCCGACTCTTCGAGCGCATGGTCCCCCGCCGTGATCGAACAACTCGACCCGAACAGTTTACAACTGGGCGGCAAACGCACGACCATCACGACCCTGTTCGCAGACATTCGCGGATTCACCTCGTTTAGCGAAACCCAGGAACCAGAAAAATTAGTGCGCATCCTGAACCGCTATCTTGCCGCCATGGCCGATGCCGTGCTCGCGCAGGAAGGCACCATTGATAAATTCATGGGCGACGCCATCATGGCCTGGTTCAACGCCCCCATCCCGCAGCCCGACCACACTCTGCGCGCGGTGAAGACCGCATTGCTTATTCGCGAATCCATTGAGAATCTGTATAAAGAATTGCCCACCGAATCCCACCTTTACTTTGGCGTGGGCATTCATTGCGGGGAGGCCGTTCTCGGTTTGATCGGCACCGAAAAGCGACTCGAATACACCGCCATCAGCGACGCCGTCAACACCGCCAAACGCATTCAGGAAAATTCAGCCAAGAACCAGATCCTCATCAGTGCATCGGCGTACGAGCGCGTCAGCAACGAAGTGAACGCCAAACCGCATACCGATATGTCAGTGAAAGGCAAGACCCAGCCGCTGGGTGTGTATGAGGTGTTGGGGTTAAAATGAAAAGGATGAAGGAGGAGGGATGAAGGATGAAAGTGGATAGTTATCAGTGAACAGGCTTCCGAAGTGAAATTGCTTCGGAAGTTTTTTGTTGCATGGAACTAAGCAGAAAAAAAATCCCCATTTTCAAAAATCGAAAATGGGGGAAGAGGCTATATCACTTCACTATTCACCACTCTCCCCCACCAACTCCACAAAGCGCACCAAACCTTCCAGGCCCTTCCCCACGGGTTCTACATTGATGTATTCCTGCGGGGTGTGGGCGCTGCCGCCTGTTGTGATTCCCATCACCACGGCGGGGATGCCATTGCTTAATGGGATGTTCGCATCGGTGGAGCCTGAGGTGAGCGTGGCTTCGAGTCCCTGCTCGCGGGTGCAGGTCACAGCCAATTGCACCAGCGGATGGTCCGCGGGGATCTCGCCTGCAGGGCGTTCGCCGATGATCTCCGCCAGCACCTTCACCCCGGAGCGGTCTGCATGTTTGAACAAGTCTTCCACTTGATGAATTAATTTCAAAAGCGTTTTGGGGTCTTCAGAGCGCAGATCCAATTCACATTTGGCTTCCGAAGCCAGCACGTTGATGCCCGTCCCGCCGCCGAACGTGCCGACATTGAGCGTGGTGCGCGGTTCACGCGGCAGCCGCACCTCTGTCAACTGCGTGACCAGCGCGGCGAGTTCATGCACTGCCGAAGGCTTGCCATAATCCGACCAGGAATGTCCGCCCGCGGTTTTGACCGAGATGCGATATCTCCGCACGCCGATGGCGCGATGATAGACGTGTCCGAGCGCCAACCCTTCCAACACAAGATACCCGATCACATTGTCATTGAACCGTTCCACCACACCGCGCATTCCGCGCAGGTCGCCGAGGCCTTCCTCGCCCACATTCGCCACAAACCAAACATCGTGCTGCAAACTGATATTCCGCTCGCGCAATGACCAGAGGATTCCGAACAACGCCGCGACACCCAACGAATTATCCCCGATGCCTGGTGCGAGGACGCGCTCCGCTTCTTTCTTCACCTGCAAACTGATACTGGGAGGAAAGACAGTATCCAAGTGGGCAGAGACGATCAACGGTTTGGCCTTCTTCTGTTTCCCGGGCAAACGCGCATACACATTTCCAAGCGAATCCATGGAAACGTCTTTGAGATTCTCTTTTAGAAAAAGGTCACGGGTGAATTCGGCGCGCTGTCCCTCAGAAAACGTCGGCGCGGGAATCTGCTGAATCTGGATGGCAAGGTCAATGGTTTGGGTGACGATGTTGGTCATGGGGTTAAGTATAAAGGCAGGCAGTGAAGTGGACAAGTGAATTGCCGAAAGGGTGTGAAAACTAAATTTCCCGCACCATTTCCTTCAATGCATATAAACGCGCTTCGGCGAGACCGGGCATCACGTCCAATTCGTAAAAAGGGCCGCTGCCTTCTATCTTGAGCGAAGCAGAGACACTTCCATGCAAGGCGGAAAGCAAAGGATCGTTCGTTTTTTGGAAGCCAGCGAGGAATCCGCCGCAGAAGGCATCGCCTGCGCCGGTGGGGTCCACCATGCGCGAGGCATAGGCGGGAATCTCGTAACGATGATTGCCCGGCACATCGTAAACCATCTGTCCATGTGAGCCGCGTTTGATGACGACGATCTGCGGTCCATACTCACTGACGCGGCGCGCCATCTCCCACAGGTCATTGGTCTCGCCCCAGAAAAGCGCACGCAGTTCATCCTCTGAGGGTTGAAAGATGGTGATGCCCTGCAGCACCAGCCTCAGATCACGCCAAAAGGCAGGAGCCATATAGCCGGGAGCAGGATCCAAGCTCACGGTCTGGTTGGGTCCGCCCCTGAAAAAGGTTGACCATCTGACTCTGGCTGACAAAGTCAAAGGGGCAGATATGCACGTAGCGGACATCCCGAAAATCCTTCGGCACATCAAGCGCAGAAGGAGAAGCGGGCTCGGGTTCACGCGGGTCTTTGCGCGTTTCATCGGGAGGCTGATAGCCAAGCAGTGATTTTGGAAAAGTAAGCTGGCGGCGCGCAAAATGCGAAACCGCATTGGATTGACTGCGCTCGTTGGTATCGGTAAAGGCGATGAAGGCACGCAGGTCAACGTTTTGCAGTTCGCGCAAGGTGCGGACTCCGCTGATATCGAAGCCGCGCTCATCGAGGGCGCGCAGCCATTGATGCGGATAATCCTCCCCCACCCGCCCAACGAGGCCGATGCTTTTATCCCACACCGCGAGTCCACCTGCGGCGTAAAGTAAACTGCCCCCGGGTGAATCCAGTAAAGGTTGACCCGAAGGCGGCAGAATGTATTCGCGATTTAGTTTTCCTGCAATGACAAAAGTTGGCGGCATGGGGTAAGTATACATAGAAAATGGAGCTGGTGCCTGTCCTTCGACTGCGCTCGCTCCACTCAGGACGGAGAGGTGTTTTGTGAGCTTCTTTGTTTGAGAAGATTCGCCAAACGCGGATAGAACAACGCGATCAGCAATCCCAACCCGATCTCGATGTAGTAGGTGAAAAAGCGGTTGCGGATGTAAATGCCCACTGCAAAGACCAAAAAGACCAGCACGAGCCAAACTGGCAACTGACTGAACAACGCAGTCAGCGCCTTTGATCTTGGCAGCCAAAGCAGAATGACCATCACGATGACGGTCAAGGCTAGGGTCAGCACCCAGAAGAGGTAGGGATGTTCAAAAATGACCACGTAAATATTCTGGATGTGAATTTCCTTGAAATACAAAATGATCGGGAAATGGACATACAAAAACAAAAGCGAGTTCTGCCCGAGGAAGGTCAACAAGCCAAGTCCGCGCGGATGCGGAGGGAAGGGAATCAAGCGCAAAAGATAAAAGGTGCCAAACAACAAAATGCAACTGACCAGAAAATAACCAATGGACATATCCCATTTGTTTTCGATATCAAGCGGAAAGTTGGTTTGTTGTAAGACCAAAAAAAGTAAACCAAATCCAAGCGCCGCCGCAAGGTTGATGGAATTGTTATTGCGGTAGGCGAACAAACCGAAGAAGAACAAAAACAACCACGGGAAGATCGGAAAGATGCCAGGCGGAAAAATGAGATTGGTGAGGCCTACGACCGCAAAACCAGAAAACAAGGCCTGCAAGAGAAATTTCATCCCAAAAGCCAACAGCCCCAAAAGAAAATATATCCATGCCGGGGGGCGGGCATAGCGCTCCACCAGATAAATGATGCTCGACCCCACAGCGATCATCTGAATGATGTCGAATTCAATCTCCTTGAGAAAACCAGGGTCGGTGATGCGGTTGAAACTATATCCGAGCAGGAGCAAAAAAGCATAGGTCAACAGCACACCGCGCGGTTTGTATTTCTGGGCTTGCAAGGCGGCAGTGACACCCGCCGCGGAAAAAAAAAGCACGGGAGCCAATCCGTACCAGAATTTAAAACGCTCGTAGCCGCCGAAGTTCAGGCTGGAATGCGCCACGATCATGAACAGACAGCCGATGCCTTTCAGGATGTCCAAAGTAACATCGCGGCTTGTTCGCGGAGCAAAGGTCATTTTTTCATCCACGCCGGGCGCAGGCTTGCCACTTTTTTATATACCGGACAATCGGGTTGGTGTGCCCCGGGCAAATACCCCGTGGACATGAGAAACTCGTTCACGATCTCACCGCCAGTGAAGACAAAGGTCTTCTTGAATAATTTTGTCCACTCGTCTTTGGTGAGCGGATGATGTTTATCGAGCCAATTCTTGAACGAGCCGAATTCCTTTTTCAGTTCGAGGACCTTCTGCGCGTTGACGATCGCCGCATTGACCTTCAAGCGGTTGCGGATGATCCCCGCATCGTCCAATAGGCGGGCGCGGTCCTTGTCGGTGTATTTCGCGATCTTCTCGATCTTGAATCCGCTGTAGGCCTTGTGGAAGTTTTCCGCCTTTTTCAAGATGGTGATCCACGAAAGGCCAGCCTGATTGATCTCCAACACAAGGCGCTCGAAGAGTTCATCGTCATCCTTGAGCGGAAAGCCGTACTGGGTATCGTGATATTTTTTATTGAAGGTATCGTCGGGGTGGGAATTGCAGTAATCGCAGTAGGTTGTCATGGGCTAATTTTACTATATCAAAAACACCGCCTTAATCTCGCCGGCAAATGAAGCCGCAAAGATATATAATACGACTAATTATGGAAACAACATCCATGAAATTACCTGTTCCACTAACACCATTGATCGGGCGGGAAGCGGAAATTCGTCAGATCAGCGAGCTTCTGCATCGGGAGGATGTATGTCTGATCACCTTATATGGATTCGGTGGTTCAGGTAAAACACGTCTGGCAGTGGAAGTTGGACATTTGGAAGCAGAAACCTTCACTGATGGAGTATGGTTTGTTGCTCTTGCGCCGCTTAGCTCGCCTGAGCATATCCTCACTGCAACCGCTTCAGCACTGGGATTTGACTTTGGTAATTCTGTGGATCAAAAGAAACAATTGTTCAGCTATCTGCAAGAGAAGAACCTGCTGTTGATTTTCGATAACGCCGAGCACTTGCTCCCCAATGCGACTCTTTTTTTTGAAGAGTTTCTTCAAAATATTCCCCGTCAACCTAAATTGCGCCTGCTAGTGACTTCTCGCCAGCCGCTCAATATGCCCTGGGAATGGGCCTACCTCCTTCGAGGACTTGAATACCAAAAAGAATCGCCAAGCGTGGAAGGTCAAACATCGGCTGCTGTCGAATTGTTTTTGCATCATCTACGCCGACAGGGCAATCCATTAGAGGCAGGGGATGCTGTTTGCGCGGCACAAATCAGTCAGCTGGTCAATGGGTTGCCACTGGCCTTGCTCCTCGCGGCAAGTTGGGGGCGCGTCCTCGGGTGTGACGATATTCTGAAGGAGATCAAACGAAATACTGGATTCTTAAAGGCTCAGGGGCAAACATCCACGGATAAGCACAGCAGTATGCAAGCTGTCTTTGATTATTCGTGGCAGCTACTATCCGAGGTCGAACAGGCTACTTTACGAAAACTAGCTGTCTTCCGCGGAGGCTTTGACCGTGCGGCTGCCAGCGCAGTCACCGGGGCCGACCTCACAATAATTGCCAGATTGGTCGACAACGCCCTGATCGAACGCATTTCAAACAACCGCTATCAAATCCACGAATTGCTTCGGCAATACTTGCAAGATCGCGTGGAGGAAGCGAAAGAAGATCAAGCGACTTATGATACACATCTAGCCTATTACACGGGTCTCGCTGAACAAGCTGAAACACAACTACTCCAGGAACAACAATACACCTGGATCGATCAATTGAAATTGGAAATTGATAACTTCAGCAACGCATTGGAATGGAGTCTGGAAAATCCAAATCCTGCCCGTCTAAAGCTGGGGCTACAAATGCTGACAGCCACAGAGCGCCTCTGGACTCTACCCTTGCTTACAAAAACAGGTTTTGGTTACCTGTTTAGGTTACTGGCATTGGTTTCAGATAATCAGTTTCAGTCCACCTATGCACGGGGATTAAACCTGGCAGGATGGCTTTCTTTTTTGCTCGAAGATCTGCCAGAATCCCGACAATACACTGCACAGGCTTTACAAATCGGACTGCTAACGCATGACAGTCGGCTGGTTGCTGACGCTTATTATATTCAAAGCCTTGAGGCCTTTTATCGGAAGGAATTTAAAACCGCTCAGTCCTACGCTCAACAGGCGCTGAGCGGCTATCGGGAAATAAATTACGCCCATGGTATTGCGCAAGCTTTGGACAGCCTGGGACGTTGCGAGATGTATAGCGGCAATTTATCAGCGGCCATGCCAGACTTGACTGACGCACTGGATCTGGCAAGGAAACTGGGAGATGTCCGCACACAATATTCCACGCTGCGCGGTTTGGGAGAACTGGCAACGTTCGGTCCGCAAATCGATCTGCAGCGGGCGCGGGCCTATCTTCAGGAAGCCCTTGAGTACGCGCGCCAGTTCAAAGACAATTTTTACATCAGCCATATCTTGAATAGCCTGGGCGAAATTATGCGTCTGGAAGGGCAATTTGAACAGGCAATTCCCTACTATGAAGAAGCAATATCAATTGAAAAAGAGCTGGGAAGAAAAGACGAGGTCATGCTCGAGGAAGAGAATCTGGCGTTTGTCTATTCCCATTTGGGTCAATATGATCAGAGCAGGGTTCTATTCATTAGGAATCTGGAACTGGCTCTGAAATCTGACCATCTGGCAATTGAAATAACGGCCTGCCTGCTTGGTTTGGCTGGCATAGCGGTTGCTCAGGGCGAGGCTCATGTTGCAGCAAAAGTGCTCGGCGCCATTGATGCTGTGAAAGACTCTCTCCTTCTTTTTCTAACAGACCGCAGCGAATATGAACGGATCAATGCTGCTACGAAGACCCAACTCGGGGATACTCAGTTTGGTAAATCCTTCAGGGAAGGCCAGGCAATGAGTGCTTCGGAGGCAGCGCAACTATTTCTGAACCCGGAGGTCAAAGAGAGTTCAACCAACGCAGATCTGCTAAATGGTTTGACACCGCGCGAAGTCGAGGTTCTGCGTCTGGTTGCCCATGGCCTTAGCGACCAGGCAGTGGCAGAACGGTTGACCATCAGCTCACGCACCGTCAACGCACACTTGACATCGATCTATAACAAACTTGGGGTCAAATCTCGCGCCGCCGCAACACGCTTTGCAGTTGAACACGGCCTGAATTGATCAATAGAGAGTATGCTTCAAATAAATTGAAGAGAGAACGTTCCGAAGGTTGATTTGAGCTATTTTAGCCATCCTTCAAAACCTCACCGCACTGGCGTACGGCGCAAGTGCGGTGAGGATTTTTCATGGCAGACCAAAAGCTCTCACCAGGAAGACCGCCATCTCGGCGCGTGTCACATTTGCATCGGGACAGTAGTTACCGCCGCCGCATCCGCTGGTGATGCCTTCAGCCGCGAGCTGCTCGATCCATGCATCCGCAAAAGAGCCAAGCGGAATATCTCCGAAAACGGTTCCAGTTGCGGCTGGAGGAGTGTAGGCATTGCCATGTTCACCACGCAGGAGGAAAATTGCCATTTGTGCGCGGGTGATGGTCGCTTCCGGACAGTAGTTGCCGCCGCCGCATCCAGCAGTGACACCTTCAAGAGCAAGCTGCTCGATCCAATCTGCCGCAAAGGAACCGAGAGGCACATCTGTAAAGACTGTACCGGTTGCCGCTGGAGGTGTATAAGCGCTGCCGTGTATGCCTCGCAAAATGAAGATAGCCATTTGCGCGCGCGTGACGGTTGATTCCGGACAGTACATCAACGGAGAGGCGCTGCACCCGCCAGTGATGCCAGCATTGTACAGGCGTTCGATATATTGCCATGCCCAATAGGACGTGGGAACATCGGCAAAGACTG
Organism: Candidatus Villigracilis affinis; assembly: GCA_016718275.1. Classification (GTDB taxonomy): domain Bacteria; phylum Chloroflexota; class Anaerolineae; order Anaerolineales; family Villigracilaceae; genus Villigracilis; species Villigracilis affinis. The sequence continues at coordinate 298,034 of JADKEA010000020.1, read as the reverse complement.
TGCCACCACCTACAGTGTAGAGGAAAACATCATGCTTTGCATTTGTATCTCCGCCTACCAGATTAGAAGCAAAAGAACCAAATGCTACGTAACGTCCATCGGCAGAAATCAAGGCACCGGCTGAGTTGTTATCACCTTCCACGCCGCTCGAAGACACTGAGATACGTGTAGTGGTATTGGCTTGAGTATCACGAACAAAAACATCATCCAGCTCATTTGTATCTCCGCTCACCAGATCAGATGAACGAGACATAAACACCACGTAGCGCCCATCAGCGGAAATTGATGAGTCGCCTGAAATTGAAGCGGAATCCCCTACCAGTCCGCCCAAACCCAAGGAAATGCACGTGGTAGTGTTCATTACGGTATCGCGGACAAAGATATCGGTGAATCCATTCGTATCCCCATCAATCAGGTTATATGCCACCGATGGAAACACCACGTAGCGCCCATCAGCAGAGATGAATGGACTGGTCGAACCGGTCCAACCAAATTCCCCTGTAGTTTCCGCTTCTGCACCGCTCGAAGATATCGAGACGCGCGTGGTGGTGTTCGCCGCCATATCGTACACGAAGATGTCGTTGCTCTCATTTGTATCCCCACTCACCAGGTTGCTGGCACGAGAGACAAACGCAACGTAGCGCCCATCGGCAGAAATGGATGGGTCAAACGATTGACTATTCCCTTCCAAGCCGCTCGAAGACACCGAGACCCGCTTAGTAGTATTCAACATGGTATCACGCACAAAAATATCCATCACCCCCCACCCATTCGTATCCCCACTTACCAGATTATTAGCCCCGGACTCAAACACGACGTAGCGCCCATCAGCAGAGATAGAAGGGTAAAGTGAGTAATCATTTCCTTCTGCACCGCTCGAAGACACCGAGACACGTTTGGTGGTATTTGCCACTATATCGCGTACGAAAATATCGTCATCAATATTTGTATCACCACTTACCAAATTGTCTGCGCCAGAAACAAATGCGACATAGCGCCCATCGGCGGAAATGGCAGGTTGAGATGAATCGTAATTCCCTTCCACGCCGCTCGAAGACACCGAGATACGTTGGGTGGTGTTCGCCACTGTATCGCGTACGAAGACATCATACATCTCGTTTGTATCTCCGCTCACCAGATTGTTAGCCTTGGAATAAAATGCCACATAGCGTCCATCGGCAGAGATGGATGAGTTATACGAGTCATTATCCCCTTCAGAGCCGCTCGAAGAGACTGAGATGCGCGTGAGATTACCCGCAGCGGCAAGGACTGGGACTGTCTGTGCCAACAAGAGGGCCAGTACCAGCATCAGAGAAAAGATATGAAACTTGCTTTTTTTATTAAACATACAAGCCTCCTTTTTCGATTGGTTTATGGATAGCTGATGTTACATATATTTTACGAATAAACTCTTCGACAAGCCCTACTCTAGGTGACTCAGCAACGCGAGTTAGAACAGCTTTGATTTTTTCTATACCAATTATTTTTCTCTTACAATAGATTGAATGCCCTCACCAAAAAGACGGCCATTTCAGCACGGGTGACCGGGCTATCAGGACAGTAGATGCCTGCGCCACACCCGCTGGTAATACCTTCAGCCGCGAGTTGCTCGATCCATGCATCTGCCCAGTATCCCACTGGCACATCGGTGAAAACGCCAGTTGCAGCGGGTGGTGAATATGACGAACCATGCTTGGCTCTCAAAAGAAAGATTGCCATTTGTGCGCGGGAGACAGTATCATCCGGGCAATAATTGCCATCACCACAGCCGCTAGTGACGCCTTCGCTGGCCAATTGTTCAATCCATGCAGACGCCCAATAGCTGGAAGGTACATCTGCAAATACGATTCCACTCGCATCCGTCGGTATGTAGGATGCGCCATGAATACCTCTTAATAAGAAGACAGCCATCTGGGCGCGGGTAACGGTATCTTCGGGGCAGTACTGTAACGGCTCGAGAATACAGCCACCAGTAATCCCGGCGCCATAGAGTTGATCAATCCATTGCCAGGCCCAATAGTTTGTCGGCACGTCGTAAAAGGTTGTGTAATCGTTTGCGCCGTCAGCGCAATTTGTGTCATTGCTCCAGATGAACTCATCCAGGAACACAGTTGAATCGAAGATAGAGTCGCCAACGTCCTGAATGGTGAATACAATTTCAATATTTTCTCCTGCTGTCACTGGCGCATGGGCGCGCAACAATGTTGTTCCTCCATCATATGTCGTCCCATTATTTGCAGTAACGCCAAAGACCGTATTGATGGAGATGATGTTTCCCTCGGAGTCAAATGCAACATTGAGAGGGGCCTCAGCAGTAAACGTATCATTGTATTGGGAACCAACAAACTCTGGAAATTCCTCTGAATAGAAAGCAAAGTCAAAACTGGCGCAATTTATGCCTTCAGGAGTATGAAGAGTTAATATAAATTGCGTCATATCATTTCCATCCGCGCTATTCAGTCCATCTAAATCGTAACTCAGGCTGTCTGAATCGTTTGGTGTATCCGCGCTTTCGGCAAGTCCAGTGGAAAGAATAGCGAATGTATTTCCTTCTCTTGGGAAAAATGTACCCAAAGGAGCTGAGCCAATACCCACTCCGAGCACATCACTCCCATTTAGGCTGGCCGATACAATATCCGAAGGCGCAATGCCCATTGCGATTGCCAGATCCTGGGGCGTGGTCGGCGGCGTGATGGACAACGAGTTTACCTGCAAAGGCGAAGCCATATGTGGCGTTCGGTCAGGCCCTTGATTAAGAGTGCCCGCTTTTGCAACATCAATTCCTGATGAGAATATGAGGGTTGCCATCAGGATCATAATTACCAACGCATTCATGCTTTTCATAATATTCTCCAGTAGGGTTTTACAAAAATAAAGGATATTATTTTGTAAATCGGGTTTTAATAGTTGAAATATGACAGTTTTTGAAGATACAGGCTTTACAAGCTTTCAACCCGCAAAGCCTGCCAGAAAGATATTGAGGCGCATATTTACTAGATAACGATCTTTGGAGGTGGCCTTTTACCTGCCAGAAAGGTGCCGCTCGGCGCTCGCTGAATGATGATCCTCGGAGGCGGCCTTTTGCCTGCCAAGAAGGTACCGCTCGGCGCGTGCTGGACGATAATCCTCGGGGGCGGCTTTCTGCCCGCCAGGAAAGTACCACCTGGCGCGTGCTGGATGATGATCATCGGAGGCGGCCTTTTACCTACCATGAGAGTATTGCTTGGCACTTGCTGGATAACGGCAACAATAAGAAGTATCACAGCAATGGCGCAGATCAATCGGCGAAACCAGACTAGGTTATTAATTTGAATATATGTTGTTTTCATAATTTACCTTTCCTTTCATTGAGTGCCAGAATTGTATATAAAGGATAAATCTGAGATATCAGACGTTGGCCAAGATTTTAGGAAAAAATACGGCAAGATGTCTGAGGCGAACCTGAAGTTATCAAATGATAGTGATTGGCGTATTTCGTCCCTGCATAATCCCATGAGTTGGTGGTGCGATTGTAGAAATATGCTTCGGTTTTGATTGAGACGATTGAACCTCCGGGGGCAGGTACATCATAAAAACCACCCACTGTTCCGGTATAAGCCTGTATATACTGCCAAGTGGTCGGAGCGTAAACTCCGGTAGCATTATTTCTTACCCACAGTCGGAAAGCTACCCACTGACCGTCGTATGTACCTATGAAACCTGGATTGAGACTGTATTTCGCAGGTAGGCAGGTAACCGAAGTGCCAATCCAGCCTACAGAACTGCCTGCTGCCTGAACTTGGCTAGGTGGGAAGGAAGCAAACATGATGACTAGAACCAACATAGCCAGCAAAATCCTTCTAAATGTTTTAACCGATTCATAAGAACCTGTATTTGTTAACATCTTAATCTCCTTTGGTTTAGGTTAGTAAAAATAAGGTGTACTCACCAACTACCGCGATTTTAGACAAACTGAGGAAAAGCCGCATCGGTAAAATAACTTAATTGGATTACTTAACTTTTCTCAGTGCCTCCACCCCCGGAAAGATGGCGGAGATGCCCAAATACAAAAGAAGGCAGTTGTTTGGGAAAAAACTCCCAAAACAACTGCCTTTTGCTCTTCGAATGTTCTAAATTATCTCTGGTTCTTTACTTCACGATCACCCAATCGCTGCCGCTGCGGCCAAAAACTTCGGGCGAATACATCTCTTCAGCCTTGGAAGGCGGGGTGATAAATGTCCCCGGCGTGGTGGCACGGGCATAATAAACGTATTCATAAACGCCATCCCACAGCAGAGAGGTGAAGGCCTCGGCACGGTCATCGCGCATATTTTGGTGTTCGTACCATGGACCCCACCACCACCAACCGTATTTGAAATCAGGGCTGGTTGGGTCTTGCGGCACGGGTTGCGAAACAGCCAGCTCGGAGTTGATGATCTCAAACCCAGCAGGCAACGGGTCAACCAGCGCAACGTGATAGCGGCGATTATCCGCAGCCATGGTGATGGTCACTTTCACGCGTGCGCCAGCTTTGATATGCCAGACGCCATCGGCATCTTGAGTCACATCTTCGGGGTTGTCCACGCCTTCGTAGCGCCGCTCAACGACAAAACCCATATCAAGCGGATCAAGGTCCAGGTCGGTGGGAGCATATTGCAGGCCGAGGCGATAATACAATCGACCTGGACCATCCTTGCTTAGGATCAAGTCTTGCATTCCGCCGCCCGATGATGTTTCTGACAGCACGTAATTCATCGGGATCAAGGTTTCAGAAGTATCCGTTGTGCGCCCGCGGAACTCGTTGCTGCCTGCGTAAGTATCACCCAGCCAAATGCGCGCCACAAAATCAGGCGTCTGCGATTCGTAGGTGTTGAAGTAGCGGTCAAGCGCCGTCAGCACAAAGACATTTTCTTGTGTGCTGCCCCAGCGTCCCTGCGTTTGACGCGCAGCAGCGAGCAAGCCATTGACCAGTTTGGGGATCAAGTCGCTTTGCGGGTTATCTTCGATCAAGGCATCCAGCAGAATTGCATCGGTGCGGCGATCGGAACTGAGCAAGAGATAGGTTTGCTCGGTGTAGGCAGTGGTGAAATTAGCCGCGCCCGCTGTTTCAACAACATGATTGTTCACAAAGAGTCGAATCGCATCCAGTTGTTCTTCGTCATCAATAACAGACCACAACCAGCCAATGGCTTCCATCGAAAGATTCTCCAGCCCTGCTTCTTTCAAAAGATTTTCGGCCTTCTGCGAATCGCGGTCACCCATCAAGTTGCGCACATACAACGCATACGCGCTGAGCGTCTGCCGCGTTCCATCGTCATACCATGAAGGGTAATAGCTTTCGATATCGCGCAGGTAATTCAGCGAATTCTGTTGCATCTCCGCAGGGACATTGAATCCTTTTTCCTGTGCGCGGAACAGGGCATGAGCTACGTGGATGGTATTGAATGGGATCGACTCGAATCCGCGCCGCCAATACGGATACCCGCCATCGTAGTTTTGCATGGACTGCAAGCGGTCAATATCCGCGCTGACAGCTGATTCCATTTCTGACGGTGTTGGCAGCCCGTCAGCTTTGAATGCGGAAAGCACATCGCGCAGCGAAGCCACCGCAAGGATTCGCGATGCCAGCTGCTCAGAGCAATCATACGGATATTCCACCAGATACAACACGGCATCAGTCAACGCCTGCAAAGCCGTGGATGCGGTGCTTATTTCAAGTCCGCCGAATTGCGGGAACACGCCGCTCGGATATTGCACCGGCTGGGCAATCGCGCCATCATCGATGACGCCGTAGGTGGCAAAGGCTTCACTGGTCGCCGGGGTGTAGACGGGTAAGTCTGCGGTGGCGGCATCGGAGAAATCTCCTGAAGTTGCCGCAAACTGAATCTGAACATCACCCGCCATCACGGTCGAAGCCGCGAAGCGCACCTCCACCCTATCATTCGCTGGGACGGTCACACGCTGACCCGCATTGCCAAGTTCGAGGTTGGTTGCGCGGGCCACCACATCCACCACCATTGATTCATCGGTCTGGTTTTGAAGCACGACCGGCAATTCGAATTTATCGCCAAAGTTAAAGGAAGCGCGGCGCAGACGGACGCACCATCAGCGGCAGGCGCGCAGTGAGATTGGATTCACCCATGCCGAATTGACTTCCGCCCTCATCCACCGCCACGACCATGACACGATACCGCGTGAGGTTATCGGGCAGTTGAATGAACACCCGAGCCTCCCCATTGGACCCAGGTCCGTACGGTGGGCTCAAAGGTTGCCAGCGGATTAAAGTTCGAGCGCACATCAATGGCTGCCCCTGGCGGAAATCCATCGCCGCCGCCTCCGGTTTGAGGTAATGCTTCAGCTGCCATGGCTGGAGCCTCGGTTGCGGCTGGCGACGCTGCAAAAAGCAGACTATCTGTGTTAGCCTGCCTTGCCAGCGCCTGCGGATTAGCAAGGATGATGCTGGCACGGCCGTAATTGCTTGAAAGATAAGAGGAGCGCGCTCCATAGAAAATGCTGAGCGGGTCTTTCATTTGATAATTCGTCAATGCGAGGATGGCCTCATCCACCACTACGACGGCCAGTTCCGCATCAGAGACCGGCAAACCGTTCGCATCTTTTACAAGTACGGTCAGGTTGGTTTCACCGCCCGGTTCCAGCGTGGTTTGAGCGGGCATCAATTGCAGAGACAAGGTCCGCTGTTGGGGCGGGATGTTCAGGGTCATTTGTCCGCTGGCAAAGGCGGGGCGCGGTGGAATGTTATCGAGCGTTTCGCCGTCATCACTGGTACGCGGCGTAGAACCGACCAAATCCACTTGGATGTTCAAGTTGGGGATGTATTCCTCTTCAATGGGGATGTTCAGCGTCGCGGTGCCATCTTCGATGGTGAAACGCGTGGTGTATAAAATGCCGCTGCGAGTGACGGTCAGCAGACCTTCGGCGGGACTGAATGGAGATTGAACAAGAATCTTCGCAGTGTCACCGGGCTGGTACTCATCTTTATCGGGAATGAGTGTGACATCCTCCTGTGCGATGCTGCGTGAAGGCGGTTGTTTCCCTCCGCTGACCCAACGGGTGATGCGGCTTTGATTCTTGCGTCCGAGTTCATCGGTCACAAGGGCGGTGATCTGATAACTTCCCCCGAGGGGAGTTTCAAAGGAACAGGTGTCAGGCTCGGGCGTGGAAAGAAGCGAGCAGGTTTGAACATCCACCACTTCTTCGACCCAGTTTCCATCCTTGAATTTCCAATCCAAGATACCAGCAGTAATCACAACTTCGCGGCCTTCGGCAGGGTTGCCATCGAGATCGGTGACAATGAAATCCACATCGAGCGGCGCGCCGCGTTCAACAAAGTAACCCGGAGTGCGCAAGCCGATATATACATCCGCCGGGTGAACAAGCAACGCGGCGCTGCTGGTCCATGACTGACGATTGACATCCATTACCGTTCCATATGCAAATACGCTGTATGGCTGCGGTCCATTTTCTGGATCGCCCTGTGCTTTGAAATCAAGTTCAAGATAATGGGTGCCGGTTGCATCTGTTTTGCCGTTGAAGGTCTGCGTTTCATACAAACCGCCATCTTGATATGTGTAATCGAAATACCACCAGTATCTTTGATTGCCAAAAGTAAAATCGGGCCAGTTGGGCGGCGAATAGGTGCCGGGGCTGGTATTGACCTGCCAATTTACATCGGCGCCAGGCAGACCGCCCCCGCGTAGTATTTCGCCTCCACTGCAACGGTGGCATGGTCTTCAGCAAAATATGGACCTGTTGTTTCATTGCGGGCGGTCACCTCGAATTCGGGGCGGCGAAATTCCTGTATCGCGATTTGATGGTAATACTGCAAGCCGCTCAAGTCACTCAAATTTCCATCGGCGGTCAGGTACAGTTGTGCATATCCCAAATTGGTAACTTCGGGTAGTGTGAAGGCAAGATCAAAACCGCCCAACGCATTCACATCCACTTTTCCTTCGCCAATAAGATTCCCCTGCGGTTCGATGATCTGATAACTGACCGAACTTAACGAACTCCCCACCAGACCCACATCACCATCCTGTTTGGCACCGATGCGCCGCAGCCAGCCTTTGACATGCACTTCCTCACCAGGGCGGTACATTTGACGGTCATCGAAAACATACCATTGCAAGTTATCAATGGGCGTGCTGGGCGTCCAGGCGTCATCGGCCCAGTAATAACTGTTGCGCGGCATGATCGCCCGATCCTCGCCAAGGGTGGCGGTGAGATAGGTTGCCCCGGAGGGGATATCAAATATTGCAGTGCCATCCGCTCCGCTCAAGATCGTTGTGCCGCCCTGATTTGCCTGAATGCTGACACCGGCCAAAGGCATGCCATCTTTGAGATTCGTTGTCCACGTCATCATCTCGCTGTGATCGGTGTACACATCGAAGCCGATCTGCGTGATCTGCACCCAGGTGATGACAGTTTGTGAGAAGCGCCGCCACTTATCATCATCGCTTTCAAACATGCCTGCGGGCGGTTCAAGGATGATGACGAAATGGCCGAAGGCACCATCCATGTATTGACTCAGTTTTATATCCACTTCTGAAAGCGTGTCATCGGGGATGTCGAGGTCGAGGGTTTTATCTTCAACCAACACGCCCGGCATGGCTGGGGGCGCATCCGTCCTCTGCCAGTCGCGCAGATACGCCTTGTACTGCGGCCAATCTGAAGGCTGAACTTTATACACCCTCAATTTGAGTTTGTTGTAATTCATTGCATAAGCTGAATAAACCGGTTCGACTCCCAAGGGATCGAGCGTAAGCAGCATCTGCCCGGGGTTCACCAGAAGCGAATCGGCTTTATCCACCTTGAATTTCAATTGCACATCATCGCCCAATTGCTGGCCGAAGGCATCTTGAATCTTTCCAGAGAGCGTCACGGTGTAGGTCGTTTGTCCCTGAGTCTCGCCGCTGATCTGAATGGTGTTGCCGTACACATCGGCAGAAACGCCGGGGATTTCAGGTGAAACGCTCAGCATGTCTTCGCTGAAAGATTCAAGATCAAGCGGATTATTAAATGCGATGGAAAAGGGAGTCAACGGCGGGCAGCGGTCATCGTACCAGGCACAGCCATAATCTTCGATGCGCAACGGCGCATACGTGGAAAATTCAAAGGTCTGCGCTTCGGTCGTGGTCAACGGACCTTCGAGCGAAGGCGTCTGCGGGCCAACCGTGATCGAGATTCTGGTTTCAGGGTTGAAAGGTTCCACAGCGCGAAAAGCAAGCCAGCGTCCTTCGGGTGCATCTTTCACGATCGCGCTCACCTGCACATCCGCATCGATCTGCTCCTGCGTGGCAGGAGTAATTTCAACATCTTGATTCCCCGCCTTTACCGTGACTGTCTTCAACACTGCCGCAGGGTCAATGCGTTGGTCAAATTGAATGAAAAAGAGCGGCTCAAGCGGCTGGGGCACATCGCCGGGTTGAAACAGCACCACGGTCGGCGGCGGCGTCTTGAACGTCCATGTCACGGCGGTTGCCAGTGAGCCGCCATTGATGGAAGTCGTCCCTGCGGGAACGGTGACTCGAAATTCAGTTGCTTTGGGCAGGCGGTCGATCAATTCGGGAATCATATTCAAAGGTCAGGGTCTTCGTGCCAAGCCAGCGCCATGTACCGGGCAGGGATGGCTCGATCTGTACCGGCACATCCACCGCGGCAAGATCGCTCAACGTGCCGAGGGGAACCATGGATTGATTGAACGTTACGCTGATGAACGGCGCAATGGGAATCTCTCCTTCGGGTGCGAATCGCAATACCTCAAGTGGACCCGATTCAACCTCATCCGGAACTGGTTCTGTTTCAAGAGGCGGAAACGTTTCTTCGACAGTATTCCCCGGGCGCGGCGGCGGCAGGATCTCTATCGGGAAGTTGAAGTCTACCGCGCCTGAATCAGTTGTCAGCGCGGGCAGACGCGAGAAGATCAATTCGATCTCTTCAGGGGATAGAGGTTCTCCGGTCGCCAGCGGCAATGACTCCGCAACTTCAGGCTGCGATTGTCCATCACTTAATTCAACACCGATCCTGTAACTGTTGTCCTGTGCATCGGCTCCACTGGGCGATTCGGTAGCGTTGACATCGATGTGCGCGGAAGTCGTCGTGCCCGGTTGCAGCTGCCGAGTCAAAACAATGACGCCGCCGACCGCCAGAATAATAGCCCCGAGGATCATCAGGGCGCGCCACTTACCAAATGAATTTGTATGATTATCTGTCATGGCAGAACCATCCTTCCCATATCACGACGCCGCAGGCAGGGGTTCAGTTCCCGTCACCCACCCCATTTTCATTATAGCGAATCTGATTCCCAAATACATTGTTTTTGGGAATCAGAAAAACGCCGCCGAGACTTTATAGGTAATAAGCAAAGAGCTTGTTTTGGACGCTGAAAACGCTGATTCAAAAAAGAAAATCTGCTCAATCAATGATGGAAGTTTTTGTATTTCGGAAAATCTCTTCGAAGGAAGCCAGTGAAAAAGTCCCCCCGCCAAATTCGAGCGCGTTCGCCGCGCCTGCGGCAACTGCTTTTTGCAAGGCAATTTCAGAGGACACTCCATTTTCAAGCGCGAACAAAAGCCCGCCTAAAAATGCGTCGCCGCTGCCGACACTGCTGACGATTTCCAGTTGGGGCGGCTGTGCCACCCAAACACGGACATCTGAACTGAAAACGGCTCCATCTTTTCCAAGCGTGATGACTGCCTGTGAAATTCCCCGTTCGCGCAGTTGATGCATCGCTTTGGCCGCCTGCTCCGCATTGGAAATTTTCATACCGAGCGCCCCGCCCAATTCGGCGGCATTGACTTTGATGCAGATGCCATGCACGGTCAGCGCTGTTTTCAAGGCCTCGCCGCTGGTATCGGCCCAAACGGATTTTCCACGTTCCACCAACCCTGTGAGCATGGTTTGGTAGCGTTCGAGCGAAAAGCCAGGTGGCAGACTCCCGCTCACAGATATCAAATCAACCTGCGCCGCCTGTTCCCAGACATCACGGATCAGGGAGTCGCATTCCTCTTCGCGGATGGGCTGCCCAGATTCGTTGACGACTGTGGAATCTTGATTCGGCTGTACCAGGATCACGCAAGTGCGGGTTTCGCTTTGCACCCGAGTCCAATGCGTGGAGAAGCCTTCATGCTCCGCGAGGTCTGCGAGCAGATTCCCAGCGTGCCCGCCGATCGGACCCATGCACAGCGGATTCCCACCCAACGTGCGGATCGCACGCGCAACGTTGATTCCTTTTCCACCTGCAACCGCAAGCGTCTTTTTCGCGCGATGCACTTCACCGATCTTCAATTCATCCACGTACAAGGAACGGTCGATGGCGGGGTTGGGGGTCAGGCAGAGGATCATAAAAAGGTCAGGGCTTCTTCCAAGGTGGGTTGACCTTCGGTGCCACCCGCCTTTTGCGTGGATAAGGCTCCGCACACGCAAGCCAGCCGCAGAGATTTTTGAAGCGGCCAGTCGTTGAGATAGCCAAACATAAATCCCGCATCGAAGGTATCACCTGCGCCGACGGTATCCACAACGTTGACTGAGATGGAATTCGAATGAACAACCACTTCCCCATTGCAAACAATTGCGCCGTCTGCGCCGAGTTTGATGACGGCGAGTTTGCATTTTTGGGCAAGTTGTTCCGAGGCTGATTCAACGTCTGCAGATTTTGTGATGGAAAGCGATTCGGTTTTGTTGGGCAGAAAGACGTCCGTTTTGGAAAGCAGTTCGTCGAAACCTATCCATTTTTCGGAGGGGTCGTAGTTGGTGTCGAGCGAAGTGGTGAGCCCCAATGAATGAGCGTGCTGGAACAGGGCGGGCAAATCGGGTTGGAGTTTTGTTTGCAGGAAGTAACTCGCCACATGCAGGTGGCTCGCTTGTGCCAGCAAACTGTCAGCGATGTCTGATGCCTGGAGGTCAGCGATCAGGCCGGGGTGAGTCAGAATCGCGCGGTCCACTTCGCGATTCAAGATTACGCTGAGTCCAGTCTGCCCATTGGGTCGGATAATCATGTTGTTGACATCCACATTTCGTTTTTGCATTTCAGCGAGCATGAAACGGCCAAAGACATCGTCGCCGCATACGCCGATGAAAGCAACCCGTAACCCAAGCCGCGCCGCGCCGCATGCAAAAATGGCAGAGGATGAACCGACCGTGAGCGTTGCCGTATCCACCAGTTTTTCGACTTGATCGAATTCGGGCTTTACATCACCCGTCAGAATCAAATCGGGGTTGATCTCGCCAGCGACAAGAATATCAAACGGCTTTTTCATGTTGAACAGCAATTCGTGGTTCGAGGAAAACATAAATCACGAGCATGACCAGTGTCATCGCGCCGAAGATCGCGTACATCATCTGGCCGCCGAGTTTTTCCAAAAGGATTCCGCCGAGGAATCCGCCTGTAGCCGCACCGAAACCAAAGATCATCGTACCAAATACCGCCTGTGTGGTGGCGCTCAGGCCAGCGGGCGCATTGTCGTTGGCATAAGAGACGCCCGCCACCCACAATGCGGGAAAGGTCAATCCGTTGAGAAGTTGAAAGATCAAAATGCCCGTCAGGGAATCGAAGAGCGCGTACAACAACAAGCGTACACCTGTTGCCGCCATCGAAAGGATCAACAAACCGCGCGGCTTGAATCGAATTAACAATCGGTTGGCAAAGAAAAGCACGGGAATTTCGGCGGCTGTGGCAATGGTGAGCGCGTATCCCATGCGGGATTCGTCAATGTGAAGCTGGTTCATGTAAGCGAATAGATAATTATTGACCGTGGCAAATGCAGTGCCGCAAATAAAGGCCATGAACAGGAACAGCATCAACTGGCGATTGCCTAACAACACACGGAGGCCCTGCCAGAATGAACTTTCCTCTTTTTGCTCAGTGTACAGAAAATTCTGGCTGATCAAAAGAGCCACGAACATGGAAAAAGCATATACCCAAAACGCCCACGATAATCCATAACGGGCAACGACAATACCAGCCAGCGGGGCGGCCAGCGCCCAGCCAAATGTCCCGCCCATACGCACACGGCCATACAAATGTTTTTCATCCCCCAACATTGACATGGCCGCACTATCGGCCAGCGAGTTGGCTGGAGCCGACACAAAAGAGAAGATGACAATCAATATCAGGACGGGGAGAAAGGCCTGCAAAAAAGGCAGCATGAACATGGATACTGCCGCAACTCCCAGCGCGAGACTCATGACCAATCTGTGACGATTGCCAGAATCTGCCAGGCCTGTCATCAGCGGCCCGCCGACCAAAGAGACCAGCGGCGAGATTGCCACCAGCAGTCCGATCTGCGTGCCCGAAAACCCGAGGGTTTGGTAATAAAGAACGATGTACGGAACAAAAGCCGCCATCCCTGCAAAATAAATAAAGTAATAACTGAACGGCCAGATCTTCTTCAATCTATTCTCCGTAATTTTTATACCAATCGAATGACGGATCTGCGGTATAAAAATCAGTGTAGGGTTTGGCCAACGCATGACACAACGAAGTGAGCCGTGAAATGCGCGGACGTGCAACGTTTCGCAAAAACTTTATGCGTTCGTTACTGTCCATCATAACCGCTTCCTTCCAAACTGCGCGACCCACTGCAATGCCGCTTGCGCCTGCGTTGCATGCAACGATCACCTGCTGGAGGAAGGTTTCAAATTCGACTGCGGCGGAGAGAAGAATCCATGGGATGTCAGTTGCGGCGGAAATTTCTTCGCACGCTTCTTTCCATAACGTTTGATCTGATTCAGTCACGTCAAGCGGGAACTCCGCTTTGAGAATGTCTGCGCCCAAAGGTGTTAGGCGTTTGGCGCTTTCGACCACGACATATCTTTTCTCTTCGGATGAAAGTTTTTTGCTTTCATCAAGTGAATAGGATAGCGGCTCAAGCATGAGAACGAGATCGTGCTTGGCACATTCGTCCGCAATATTTTTTGTGAAGGCTTCGATTTCGGACGCTGTGGGTGAATCGGGATGGTAATAGACGAGGAGTTTGATGGCGCTTGCGCCCATACGTTTTGCTTTTTCAACAGACCACCCTGGGATGATCTGTGCCTGACGGGCAGTCGCGTCACCTGCATAGCCCGTGGACTCTACGGCCACAACCAGACCTACATTATTCGGAATAGCGCGTTGGGCAATGGCTTGCGCCGCAGAGACTTCGGGGTCGAGCAACACGGCTGTTGACCTTGAAGCCAAAATAGCTGTCACATCCGTTTTGAAGCGGGAGAGTTCTTCGTTGCTGACGAATGCGGGATTAGCTTTCCGTAAATTTTGACGATGATCCAATGCGAGCGCCGTGAATGTGCCGCGCTGGGAGGATATTTGTTGCAGTCCCCGTAATTTGCCGATGGTTATGGGTTTCATGATTTGGGTTCCAGGTATCAGGTTTGAAGGTTAGCAAGGTTTAAGGCCGAAGGTTGGCCCATTCAACTTTCGACCTGCAACTTGTAACAGATTTATGGGCAGGTTTGTATCCACGCATCCAAGCCACGTTTTTTGAGGATGGTGCTGAAGTTGAGTTTTTTGGATTGCTCGCAGAACGCGGCGAAGTCGCCAGGCAGGTCGGTGTATTCGGCGGCGAAGACGGGTTTGCCTGCTTTGATATATAGCAGCATGGATTCAGCGTCACCATAATAGAAATAATCTTCGGTGATGGCAAAGTCATAGACATCCACGAGTTGCGAGACTTGATCTGAGGCGTTCTTCTGGCCGATGGCGAGTCCGCGTTTGTGGGCTTCATCCGCGAGCCAGAGGGCGAACTTCAACTGGTCTTCGTAGGTGAGTGGGAAACCTGTGTCGTTGGTGTAGATTTCCATGTTGTCTGGCTCAAGCGCATCGAAGCCTTTGGCTTTGCACAGATCAAGGCGGGCAAGCATGATGGGGGCAAGTTTGTCTATCGCACGGATATCCAGCCATTTTTCACCTGGCCAGCCGTCGTAATCCTTGCCCAGTACTTCAGCTGGGAATTGGTCTTTGTCTGGCCGCCAATCTTCCCATGAGCCAACACTGATGTAGCAAATGACCTTGCGTCCTTTGGCGTGAAGTTCGTCGATGATGGCTTGGTCAACGTAAAGGTCAATGTCGTAGACATCCGCTTCGATGGAGGTATCGATATCGAGATCGCCGATCTGCCATTGCCAGGTGAGTCCTGCAGTGGGATGCCACCAGTTGGTTTCAGGTGTCAGGTCAAAGGTTGAAGGTTGCGAGGTAGAAGGCATAAGGGTTGAGTCTTTCGTTGAAACAGGATCAGGTTCGGGTGAGTCCGAGGCGGATTCACATCCAACGAGAAAAGAGGAAAGAAGAAAGAGGATGAGAATCCTAGACCACATGATGTTTGAATTGCGGCAGATAGTCTTTGTGTTGTGCGAATAATTCGTTTGTCATCTTGCGGATTTCTGCGAGGGATAGAACCGCCGAGGTGAGAGGATCGTGGGCGATTGCACGATAGATCATGGTGGGGTCGCCCTCGATGGAACCCGTGATCGCCATCTCTTCGATGCCGCTGGAGAGTTGCGTAAGCAGAGCGGTTTCAGCAGGCAGCGCGCCAACATGAATGGGATGAATGCCAGCCTTGTCCACAACAACAGGGACTTCAACGCACGCACCTTGTGGAAGATTGGTGATGAGGTTTGTGTTGCGGACATTGCCATTGAACTTGAACATCTCGCCGCCTTTGAGGGCATTGATGATGTAGGCGGCATATTCATGCCCGCGTTGGAGATCTTCGTCGGTTAATTTTTCGGCGAGGCGTTCCTTGACCTGATCCTTCCAGGTGGCTTCATTATGCTGATACTCTTTGAGGATGTAAGCATATTCGCCAGGATTCCAGTTTGTGCCTGTGGTGCAATATTTTTCAATGAGGTCGGGACGTTTGCGGAACCACGCGTTGTATTCGGAGTTGTGTCCACTGGATTCGGTGACGTATTTTCCGATGGCGAGATACATCTCATTGCGGACCTGTTCGGCGTTATAAATTTCAGGTCGCTCGGTGATGGCTTTGTGAATGAGCGGGTAGGCGTCTTTGCCATTCCATTTGTATTCGAGATACCAAGCCTGATGATTGATGCCAGCGCAGACATAATCAATTTCGTTGAACGGCGCGCCGATCCATTCGGCGAGCATCATGGCTGTGCCTTGCACGGAGTGACATAAGCCTGTTACTTGAATGAAGGTCTGCCGCTGCAAGGATGCGCACAACATTGCCATCGGGTTTGTGTAGTTGAGCAAAATGGCATTTGGGCAATATTTTTCCATGTCACGGACAATGTCTAACATGGGGTTGATGGTGCGCAGAAAGCGGAAGATGCCGCTTGGCCCGCGCGTATCGCCGACATTGATATCGATGCCATATTTTTTAGGAATCTCAATGTCATGCCGCCACACTTCGGTAGAGCCTGCAAGGATCGTGGTGAGAACTACGTCTGCACCTTTGAGCGCTTCGGCGCGGTCAAGAGTCGCTTCCACTTTTGCAGGACGGTTGCCAGCTGCAATGAGTTTTTCAACACCCTTCTTTGCCCATTCGAGCCGTTCGGGGTGAATGTCCATCAATGAGATGGTGGCGTCTTCCAAAAGAGGGAAGGTGAGAATGTCGCGCACGAGTTCGCCTGTAAAGCCGAGGCTGCCTGCGCCGATGAATGTGATTTTGGTCATGTTATCTCCTGGTCGATTAGTCAGTTTTTTTTACCACGGTGCTCCGCATAGGTCGATCTTGCCTGCGGGCCATGTTTGATTTTGTAATTGCAAGGTCATTACGCTTGTATGCAGTTCCCTGCGTTGATCATCTTGATGATAGTAAAGGATATCGGCTGCATGCTGCCAGCGGGCAAGTTCGTAAAACGGGCGAGTCTCGTCCGCACAAATTAACAATCCAAATGGGACTTGAAGTTCATTACGCATAAATGTCTCTGTTGCTTTGAGTAACGCCGAGCCATATCCTTTGTGATGATGCTTGGGATGTGTTGCCATACCGCCAATCCCTGCCACCCAAATTTTTTCAGCACCGACCATAATCTCACGTTTGGGTATGGACAATTGTGTAACTAATTCTTCATGTAGGAAGCCAAGTGCCATCCAATCAGGGATTGCCCATCGAATGTTTGCGAATTCCGGATCATTGTCAATGTCATCACCTGCAAATGCCAGATGATCCAGTTCTTCAATTTTGATTCGAAGTTCTGGTGATATTTCCTGATGACGAATAAAGCGGACTCGAAGGTTTGTCATTTTGATGTGCTGGATTCTGCCGAAATGACCGTGAAATCTTTTCCGCGCTCGGACATACCACCAGATGATTCTGTTATTGATACATTTCCCAATACGTTGAGTCCTGTCACTTCGTCCCAGAGGCCTTCGTTGGCAAATTGAATCGCATACAGTGGATTGTTGCGCAGAGACTCATATCCATCAGGAAGCCAAAGCGCGAGTTGATATTCGCCTTCCCGTGCATTGGATGGGATGTGAAGTTTCGCGGTGAATGTCGTGGTTCCAGGTTCCCAAGTGCGTGGGTCAATTGTTAGCTTTACTTCATGGCGTGATGCGCCGTCTTTTGTAACAAGTACAACAAGGAGAGGGTGTTCATTGATGATGGAAGCAAAACCTGTGTTTTGCAAATTGACGGTGAGATTCAATACACCGCCTGGGAGTACTTGTTCATTAAAATCGGCAGAAGTGAGAGACAGGCGATAGCCCATTCGTTTGGTGATCTCATCAAGGCAACCGCCATCTTCCCAGCTTCGTAAAATCCCTTTGTGATAGGCTTCGTTGATGGCAGAGAAGTGCAGCATTTCCATTTCTTGAATGGCACTCGTACATTCAGAGCGAGGAGGGAATGGGGCGCAAGTTTCGCCGCTCATGGGAGTAAAGCGGGTCAGCTCAGTGAGATAGGTTTGGTCACGTTCGATGGTAATCGTGCCATCACGTTCATAAGTGCCAACATCTGTTTCGCTTGAAAGAAAACAATCGTTGTGATGGGCAACTCTTGCTTTTGCCGCATCTTCAGGATTGGGATACATCTCGATGATGTTGGCGGGATAACGAACTTGAACATAACGATCTGGAATGGCGGCAAGGATGGCGTTGAGAATTTCCTGCTTGTCTTGAATATTATCCAATCCATTTGTAGAGGTGTGCCATTCGCCCCACGCGCCAATGAAGCCTGCTTCAACCCATGCGATGACATCGGCATTGGTTTGCAGGAGCGGAGTCAATTGCTCGATGTGTCTCAATATCTGGGATTTGGATGCGTCGGGTTCAGAGTCGGGATATGGTCCCTTGTTGTAGGCGAATCGTATGATGGCTTTGATGCCCGCTTCACGGATATCGTCGAAGTTGGTCTGTAATCCGTCAAGCAGTTCTTTCGGGAGGTCTGATTCGCGGTAGTCATCCAAATAAATGTTGAGGTGGGCGAGTGTGTTGCCTGTGATGCGCACAGAGCTAAAGCCTGCAGGGCTGGGCAATTCGTAAGGGGTGAAGAATCCGCGCTCTGGGTTGAGGATGGAGGCGTCAGAGTAGGTGTATGTGTGGGTCACGGGAGCAGGCTCGGGGGAGGTGGAGGCGGGTTCACATCCAAAGAGGAAAGAGGAAAGAAGAAAGATACTCAAGAAGCGTCGCATGTTATTTGAATGCCGATGATGTTGCTTGATCAACGATCCATCTTTGCAGGAAGATATAGACGATGAAGATGGGCAGGAGAGTCAGAATGGATGCAGCGAGGACAAGACCTTGATTGGAGACGTGTTGGGTTTGAAACCATACGACCAAAAGAGGAATGGTTCGTTTTTCTGGCGAGGTGAGGACGATGAGCGGCCAGAGATAATCATTCCAGGTGGACATGAAAGTGAAGATGCCGAGGGAGGCGAGCGGCGGTCCCATTTGCGGGAGGATGATCTTGCTGTAAATGCCAAACTCCGAAGCGCCATCGATGCGGGCGGCGTCCATAAGTTCGGTGGGCATGGCTTCGATGAATTGCTTCATCATGAAGATGCCGTAGGCGTCGATGAAAGCAGGGATGATGAGCGCCCAAAGCGAGTCGATCAAGCCGAGTTTGACTGTAAGTAAATAATTGGGAATCATGACCACTTGAAATGGAATCATGATCTGAATGAGGATGATCCCGAAGGCGAGATTTTTGCCCTTGAAGTGATATTTGGCAAAGATGAAGCCCGCGTAGGAACTGGTGAAGAGCGTGATAATCACACGCGTAAGCGAGACAAAAATGCTGTTGAAAAGATTTTGCGCCAGCGGGATTTTTTCATCGGTGAGGATGGTGGTGTAATGTTCGAAGGTCGGCTTTTTGGGGAAGAAGTCTGGCGGGGTTTGGCGCAGTTCGGCTGTGGTTTTCAATGAGGAAACCATAATGTAGAAGAATGGCAGCAATGTTCCAACCAGCCCAAGAATTAGAATGGCGTATGCACCAGATTTTCCGAGCACAAAGCCGACGGATGGTTTTTTGGGAGCGTCTGTTGTCATTCTAATACTCCCACTCGGTACGCAGAATACGGAACTGGGTGACAGTGAGGATCAAGATGATGATGAACAGAATCATGGACATGGCGGCAGATAAGCCAAGGTTATTTGCGAATTTGAAGGCGTTCTCGTAAATACTGAGCAGCATCGTTTGTGTTTGATTCTTGGGGCCGCCGCGTGTGAGAAGCTGGAAGATGACAAACACTTGCAGCGAAGAGATCACCGTCAGAACGCTGGTCAGTAACACGGTCCGACTGAGAAGCGGGACGACCACGAGCCAGAATTCCTGCCAGGTGTTGGCACCATCCACGCGGGCGGCTTCGCGCAGAGTCTTCGGGATCGATTGCAAGGCAGCAACGAAGATGACGAGGTTGTAGCCAAAGTCCTGCCAGACGTGCGCGACAACAACGCAAAGCATTGCCAGTGGAATGCCGAAGTAGACCGTGTTCGGGTCTTGCAGCCACGATTTCGGCGGGACGAGGCCGACCGCTTTAAACATGAGGCTGAGCATACCCCAGCCTGGCGCATACATGTACGACCAGATGATGACGAGCGCCACGGAAGATGAAATTGTGGGGAGAAAATAAATTGCGCGGAATAAGGTCTTGAACCGCTCGCCAATGGATTCAAGGATGACAGCGAGGGGAAGCGTAACAATGAGGTTGAGAGGGAGAACGAGTGCTGTGAAAAGAAAGGTGTTTTTTACGGCAAGACGAAAGACTTCGGCAGGTTTGCTTGTGCCAGTAAAGAGTTCGATATAGTTATCAATGCCAATGAATGGATTCGCTCCACCCAAACCGAGGAATCCGCTCCCTTCACGGATGGGGGTGTAGCTGAAGAAACTCATCACGACCGCCCATACAATGGGAAATAATGTGAACAGACCCATGTAGAGAAGGATGGGCGTAAGGCTTGTGTATGCAAAGCGTTTTTGCTTTGCCATCAGTTTGCCGCCGTTGCTAACAATCTCTTTTTTGAACAGGGATGTAATTTCCATTAGTGTTCCTTTACAAGAAGGATGAAGGCGGAAAGGCGAGCGATGAAAGTAGGGGCGGGGTAATCCCGCCCCTACAAAGAATTAATTATTTTTTATTGTGCTGCATCCACCATTGCATTGGCGGCTTCATTAATACTGTTGGCAGCTTCTTCTGCGGTGAGGTTGCCTTGTACTGCATCGAGAATGGTTGGGTAAACGATCTCATACGCCAGTTGATCGGGGTCGGTCAGGTTGCCTTGATACGCGCCCGCATCCAAGATCGGCAGAACTGCGGCAGCGAACGGAACGGCTTCCACGTACTTTGCATCGGCTGCCACAGACTTCATGGCAGGGATGGTGGCGGATTTGGAGTTGAAGAACAAAACATTAGCCTGATCTGCACCGAGGAAGGCGGCAAGTTTCCAGGCAATATCAGGGTGTTGTGTGCTCTTGCCGACCACGTAGCCCCATCCACCGACAGAGACGAACTTGTGTTCCGATCCCATCATCGGGGGCAGGGGAACGTAATCAAACTTCAAATCAGGGTAGCCGATCTTTGCGTCACCTGCATACCATGAACCAAGCACGCCAATGGCGTTGTGTCCCTGCGCAAATGAATCACCGACCCATTCGCTATCGGCATTGAAGATGATCGGGTCAACTACACCGTCTTTCTGAGTCATGTCCATTAACTTTTGGATTGTGGCAATGGCTTCTGGGGAATTGAAGTTGAAATGTTTGCCATCCTCGGCAAAGTAATTGCCATTTTGCTCCAAAATACCAGCCAGGAAATACGTAAATAATTGGTCGCTGTTGGTGTAGTGCAGGCCAGCTATGGTCATCACGCCGTCTGAGCCAAGCACGGTCATCTTCTTCGCATCGGCCAAAACCGCATCCCAGTTTTCCCAAGCGGGCGGGTAGGCAACGCCTGCTGCTTCAAAGAGAGCGGGGTTCACATACGCGCCGCCATATTCAATATTGTATTCAGCGGGGAAGCCGTAGAGTTTTCCATCACAGGTTTGTCCGCCGAGCGGCGCATCGTAGAATAAATCCTTTGCAGCATCCAGGGTCATCACATCGGCAGGAACATCGAGTAGCTGTCCGCCAGCTGCGTAGCGACAGGTGTAACCTCCAGGTATAAGAATCACATCGGCCGTGTTGCCAGCAGGAAGCGAAGTCTGAATCGTCTGAATGAAAACATCCCACGGGAAGGTTTCGTATTTGATGGTCACATTCGGGTTGGCTGCCATGAAGTCATCAAACATTTTCTGATTGGCTTCATTGAACGCGGGTGCCTGATGTCCCCACACGCGGATCTCTACAGGCTCATTCGATGCCGTAGGCGCTTCGGTTGCGCTACCGCCACACGCTGTAAGCAACAGGCTTGCCATCACAAGAACAAAAAACAGTTTTTTCATGCTTCTCTCCTTTTGATTAGAAATCTAATTTCACGACCGCCGTCAAATTAGCGGGACGGTCGGGGTTCAAACCTTTTTTAACCGAACGATAGAACGCCATCAATTGCAGGATGGGAAGATATAAAACGCCGCGCACACTTTCTGGAATATTCGACTCAAAACAGACGTCCGCTTCAGACTCGCCGATAGCTGATACTGTTCCCCCAAGCATTTTCATCTCTGAAAGCACCTTCGCCTCGTGGACTCGATTCGCGTCTGAGAGCATGCCCACTACGACTGCATTTTGATTTACCATGCTCATCGGTCCGTGGCGAAATTCTAAAAAGTGGAAAGGCTCGCTGTGGGTGAGGGTCATCTCTTTCATTTTTAGATTCACCTCACAGGCAAGTCCGTAGCGAAAGCTTGAACCTAGAAAATAAAATCGGTCGAAATTCAGATTCTCGCCAATTCCTTTTGCGTAAGACTCGTACTTATCAATCAACCAATTACCAATCTCGGGCAGCTTCTTCATTGCCTCAACCAAATCTTCCTGTCCTGCCATCTTTGCGCAAAATGCAGAGACCGCCACGAACATCGAAGCAAAGGAACGAGTCTGCGCAACAGATTCTTCCTGTCCTTTGTCAATGACAATGTTCACATTCGCCATACGCGAGAGGGCTTCGTCGTAATTGCTGATGACGACCACATCCCCGCGTTTTTCTGATTTGAATTTCTCAACGGCTTTCACAGTCTCGGTGGTTGTTCCTGAACGACTGATGGCAACCAGTAAAGTTTTTTGGTTTGTCAAAACTGTTTGCGAATTCAATAGCAATTCGCCGCCAGGTACGGCGCGGGCCGAACGACCAGTTAATTCCTGATATAGTGCCGCAGCGGATAATGAAAGGTAATAGGTTGAGCCGCAGCCTGTGAAAATGACCTGGTCGTAGTCACCAGCTTCCGGCAAGGAAGAAGCGTTTACTATATCCAGTGCCTGTGCCCAAGCCTGAGTCTGTGATTTGATTTCATTATAGGTGTGATAATTTTTCATCGAATCTTTAATACCTTCATCGCGTTTTCGCGATAGATTTTTTTCAAAACATCATCTGGCAAATACATGCCATGCACATACCAACGCCCCTGGCCGGGGACTTCACTGGTGTTGTAGTTGAAATATTCGTCATCCGTTTCTAGGAAGCGGTAAAACAGGCGGTACGAATCAATGTCCGGGCTGGCGTCAGTTCCGAACAAAATGCGGTCTTGATATTGAATAAAAAATTTCCGCGCGGTATAGGGCTGTCTTCCAAGCTCGCCCAAACGCGCAGAAAAATCGATGTAGTAATTTGGACACTCATCCAGCATTTGACCCACCCAGCCAAGATTTTCACCGTAACATCCCACATGTGCACCGATAAAAGTAGTTGACGAGTGACGGGATACGAGATTTTTAAAACAATTCATGATGTGCATGAATTTTGGAAATGGTGGGCTTGTAAACGCCCAATCAGGGTTTGCGCCGATCTCCTCCCAGCGTTCGTTGGTTTCATCAATTGGGTCGAAGAAGGCGACAGGATCAGCAACGTGAATCAAAACCGGGAAACCAAGTTCACCAGCCGTTTCCCAAATAGGAAAGAGTCTTTCGTCGTTTACATCCACCAATTTGCCTTTGTAGTCTTTCACATGTAAACCAAGCGGCTTCCAGATCTTCAACCCCTGTGCACCGCGCTCCTTTTGCGCATGTAATCGTTTCGCTGCCCATTCGGGAAATGAGTCACCCATCTCCTGCCACTTTGACCAATCCACGCCGCCGAAGATTTGAAATCGTTCGGGTGCACCTTCTTTGAAATGTTTCAAATGGGCATCGAGGATATCTTCGCCCCAGCCGCCGTCCAGATCCACATAATGAGTGACATTGACCTCATCCAGAAGGTCAAGTAATTCGTTGAGCGGCTTCTTGTCCCAGCCACCGCCGAAGGGTTCTCCCAGATGATCATGCGCATCAATGACGGGGAATTTCGGTTGGTTTACCAGTGTAGTTTTGGTTACCAGTTTTGATTGTGGACGAAAGTTTTCAAGCAGCATGACTCTCCGTTATGCAATGACAACTTTGATATTTTGTTTTTTCAATGCCTGAATAAATTTTTTGTCTGCTTTTGAATCTGTTACGAAAGTATTCATGCTGCTTAAAGGGGCAAGCAGTGCAGTGGACACGCGATTTACCTTTGAATGGTCAGCAACAAGGATCACTTCATGACCGATTTTCAAGATGGCACGATCTGTCAGAGTTTCCTGCAAATAGTCATTTGTCAGTCCATGTTCAAGGCTGAGACCGCGCGCGCCCATGATGACCTTGTCCACACGGACTTCTGCAAGCGCCTGCTCGGTAATATGACCGATAAAGGAAAGCTCACTTTCGCGTAACTGCCCGCCTAATGAGACGACGGTAATTTCCTTGATGCCTGCAAGAGCATTTAACACAGGCAAAGAGTTGGTAATAACCGTGAGGTTTTTTCGTTCACGCAGATTCTTGGCAGTTTCAAGGACGGTTGTGCCTGAACCGAGAAAAACGGTCTCGCCATCGTTGACCAATTCAGCAGCGGCCTGCCCGATCATGGATTTTTCATCCGCCTGCTCGCCTTCACGTTGGAGGATGGGCAATTCAGGCGGAGCCTGTTCCACGGCAATGACGCCGCCATGCACACGTTGGGCCTTGCCTTGCGAAGCAAGAGATTCCAGGTCACGGCGCGCTGTCGCTTCGCTGATCGAGAATTGCTCTACGATCTCGGTCACGCTCAGGCGTCCCTGCCGTGTGAGCAGGGAAAGGATCTGTTTTTGTCGTTCAGGGGTGGGGGTAAATTCGCTCATAATCGCTCATAAATCAGTCATAAACAATCATAGCAGGTTTTCGTAAAATTTCAAGAGGGAAATCCCGGGAATCAAAAAACACATCTCGAAATATTAATTTCGAGATGTGTCATGGTTTGGATTTGCCGTCAAGCTTACACAGCGACTTCCATCACAGGCAGGGTGCGCGGCTGACCGAATACTTCGCTGTGATGTTCTCCTACTTTACGCGCGCCCATTCTTTCATAAAAACTTTGGGCATTGGGATCGGCTTCGATCTTCAAAACAGAAAAGCCAAGCCTGCGGCATCTTTCAAATGTATGTTCAAAAAGCAGGCGGCCAATTCCCTGCCCCATGTGTTCGGGCAACACCCAAAGATTCCCCAGCCAAAGTTCATCATTGAGATACTCAAGCGAATAATATCCAACAACGGCATCCTCTGCCGTTACCATCCACACTTCGTGGTTTGAAATGTATTCTGCAGTAATGGTCAATTGCGGAAGCCAGAGATGGATCCATTTTTCGGGATATTTCCAATAGCGCTTGGCGGCGATGGTAATCTCAGTCAGGCGATCTGCATCAGCAGAAACAGCGCGGCGAATCGGATTGCACAAAGTCTAGCAACCCTGTTTATCCAACCACACGAATCTCACGCGGCATATCGCTCAGACTCTCCGCGCCGCTTTCTGTGATGACAACATTGTCCTCGATGCGGACGCCGTTGCGGTCGGTCAGGTAGATGCCAGGCTCCACTGTGTAAGCCATGCCAGTCTCCAGTAATTGTAGGTTATCACCGCGCATGTAGGGATCTTCGTGGCCTTCCATGCCAATGCCGTGACCGGTGCGATGGGTGAAGTATTTTCCATAGCCCGATGCTTCGATGACATCGCGCGTGGCCTTATCTACATTTGCGCAAGGCACGCCGGGACCTCCTGCAGCGCGACCTGCGGCATTCGCCTCCTGAACAATTTTATGGATCTTGTTGCATTCGTCATCCACCTCACCCACCGCGAAGGTGCGGGTCAGGTCGGAGATGTAGCCATCGTAAGCGGCGCCCCAATCGACGACGAGTAGGTCGCCTGCCTGCAATTTTCTATCGGTCGGTGAAGCGTGCGGGTTTGCGGCATTGGGTCCACCGGAGACGATCGGCGCAAAAGGCAATTCAGGGTCGGAGCCCTGCTTGAATAATTGAATGACCAGTTCGGAAGACAATTCGCGTTCAGTCATGCCAATTTTGATCAACGGGATGGTGGCTTCGAGAGCATCCTGCGCGATCTTCACAGCACGGCGCATTGCATCCACTTCGGCTTTATCCTTTTTCAGGCGCAGGCGGGAAAGCACTTCGCTCGCATCCGGGTATTCCGCTTCGGGCGCACCCGCTTTGACATGACGGAAATCGAGCAAACGCAATTGGCGCGGCTCGACTCCAATGCGCTTCCCATCCAGACCGAGAGCCTGGGCCGCTTTTCGAAAGGCATCGTCCCACTCTGACGGATTTTCACCGTAGGCAAAAGCCTGCACTTTGTAGGGGAACAATCCCAGTTTGGGCATTTCAAGTTCGGGCAGCACGAGCGCCGGGTCGTGACCGGGCGCAACGAACAGCACCACAGGCCGCTCCATCAAATGAAAGCGGACGCCGGTCAGATGAGTCAGGGTTGGACCCGGATTCAGAATAACAGCATCCAGGTTCGAGGTTGGGAGTGAATCGATAAGGCTTTTGAGTCGGGCGGTCGTCATTTAAGTCTCCTAATCCATTTTATGTTTCTTTTTCGTGAAATAGTATGAAATCCAATCCACAAGGACGGGGAAAATTGCTTCAATCATGGCGAGGATGCGGAACCACCACGGAATGATCAAACTGCGGCGCGGACGTTTGGCCACATCCACCACGCGGCGGGCGACGTAACTTGAACTCATGTGAATTTTGAGGCGCGAGCGGACGGAACGATAGGCTTCGTTCTTGCCGACATGCTGACCGAATTCGGTGGAAGCAGGGCCGGGATAAATTCCGCTGACTTTGATTCCAAGCGGCGCAACTTCGCGGCGCAGGGCATCGGTGAATCCGCGCGCGCCATGTTTGCTGGCGGCATAACTGGTGATGAGCGGCGTGGCCAGCAGCCCCGCAACCGAGATCATGTTGATGATGTGACCTTCGCCACGCGCAAGCATGTGCGGGAGAACCACGCGAGTGACTTGCATAAGGCTGATAAGGTTGACATGCACAAGCGTATCGAGGTCGCGCTCGAGGCTGTGATTCTCGAACCATTCCACGCGGCCGATGCCTGCATTGTTGAAGAGGATGTCGATGTGGCCGTAGAGATCGAGCGTGGTTTTCACCATGTTATCCACATCAGCGGAGTTGACGATGTCCACTGGAATGGCAATGGCTTCACCGCCCGCAGATTGAATCCGCTCGGCGAGATTCTGCAAACGGTCCATGCGGCGCGCGGCCAGCACAACCCTGCAGCCTTCCTGCGCGAAGAGCATGGCGGCATCTTCGCCAAACCCTGAGGAGGCGCCAGTAATGAGAACGACTTTGTTTTCCAGTTTCGGCATTTGTTATTTTCCGTTGACAGGCTTTTTCATGTCGTCTTGAGCCGCTCTGCGGCGAAGGGTCACTACCCTAATGAGAGAGATGCTTCGCTGCGCCCAGCATGACATGACGAAACAAAAAGCGGTACGGTAATTTTATCACCGTGCCGCTTTGAGAGGTTTTTAGAATGGAATTTCAATCTTCCTGGCTGTCGTCGCGCGCTTGTTTCTTCGGGCGCGGAGGTTCGACGGTCACTTTATCAGAGAGGGCCAACGCCAGCACATCATCCATATGTTTGATCGGGATGATCTTCAATTCTGATTTGGCGGTCTTGGGGAGGTCGACCAAATCTTTCATGTTCTTTTCTGGCAGCAGCACGGTCTTTAGCCCGGCGCGGTGCGCGGCGAGGACTTTTTCACGCACGCCGCCGATGGGGAGCACGCGTCCACGCAGGGTGATCTCGCCAGTCATGCCCACGTGATGGAAAATGGGACGCCCCGTCAGCGCAGAGATGATGGCTGTGGCCATCGTGATGCCTGCCGAGGGACCATCCTTCGGAATGCCGCCTTCAGGCATGTGGACGTGAATATCCAGGCGTTCGAAGGCTTCCAACTCGATCTTCAATTTGGAAGCGCGCGATTTGATGTAGGTCAGCGCGGCTTGCGCGGATTCCTGCATCACTTCCCCCATCTGGCCGGTCATTTGCATGCCGCCCTTGCCTTCGAGCACGGCCACTTCCACAGCCATGATCTCGCCGCCGGTTTCCGTCCATGCGAGGCTGGTGGCAACGCCCACTTCATCGGAGCGTTCCGCTTCCGGGGGAAAGACCTGTTGCGGGCCGAGCAATTTTTCGATCAATTCGGGAGCGATGGAAAGCGGATACTTCTTCCCTTCCGCTTTCATGCGTGCGATCTTGCGGCAGACACGTCCAAGCTCGCGTTCCAAACCGCGCACACCAGCTTCATAGGTGTACTCGCGGATAATTCGCTGTAACGCGGCAGGTTCGAACACCAGGCCGATATTATCGAGTCCGCTTTCTTCGATCTGGCGCGGAATCAGGTAACGGTTGGCGATCTCGATCTTTTCCTCTTCGATGTAGCCAGGGAACTCGATGATCTCCATGCGGTCCAAAAGCGGAGAAGGAATATTTCCCAGCGAATTGGCCGTGGTCACGAACATGACCTTGGAAAGGTCGAAGGGCAATTCGAGGTAGTGATCGCTAAAAGCGTAGTTCTGTTCGGGGTCGAGCACCTCAAGCATGGCCGAGGCGGGATCGCCGCGAAAATCCGAATACAGTTTGTCAATCTCATCCAACATGAAAAGCGGATTCGCCGTACCGGCCCGCTTCATCGTTTGAATGATACGTCCGGGCAATGCGCCGATATAGGTGCGGCGATGTCCGCGGATCTCGGCTTCATCGCGCACGCCGCCGAGCGAAACGCGCACGAACTTGCGTCCGAGCGCATCGGCGATGGAACGTCCGAGCGAGGTCTTGCCCACACCGGGAGGTCCAACAAAACAGAGGATCGGCTGACGTTCCTTTTTCGGTTTAAGCGAACGCACCGCGATGTATTCCAAAATGCGGTCTTTGGCTTTCTTCAAGCCGTAATGATCGCGTTCCAAAATCTTCGCGGCATTTTTCACGTCAAGATTATCTGGCGAGGAATTGTGCCA
This sequence comes from Candidatus Villigracilis affinis, assembly GCA_016718275.1. Classification (GTDB taxonomy): domain Bacteria; phylum Chloroflexota; class Anaerolineae; order Anaerolineales; family Villigracilaceae; genus Villigracilis; species Villigracilis affinis. Next base: position 269,169 of record JADKEA010000020.1, on the reverse strand, counting down.
CGGCAGGTCGACGATCCAATCAATGTAGGTACGGATCATCCCTACTTCAGGGGCCATCGGCGGCATCTGGCTGAGCCGCTCCAATTCCTTCAACGCCACTTTTCTAACCTCATCGGGCAAGCTGGCCGAATCGACTTTCTTCTTCAAATCTGAAGCATCGCGCGAAAAGACATCGCCTTCGCCCAGTTCATTTTGAATCTGTTTCATCTGCTCGCGCAGATAAAACTCGCGCTGACTTTTATCGACTTCATTTTGAACGCGGGAATGGATCTCATCTTCCAACTCAAGCACATCCACTTCCTGTGCGAGCAGGTTATTCAACAAGCCCAGCCGCGCCTTGGGGTCGAGGACGAGCAGCAAACGCAGTTTCGCTTCGTAAGTCAATGAAAGCGAGGTGGCGATCATGTCACACAGCCAGCCTGGTTCCGCGATATTCATCGCGAACAGATGCGCTTCTTCGGGGATCGAACGGTCCAATTGAACACAGCGTTCGAACAAACTCAATACAGAGCGCATCAATGCCTGAGTCTGTCTGTCGGCAGTTTGAGTTTCATTGATCACGCGCGCGCGCACTTTGATGTACGGCTTCACGCGCAGGAATTCCACGATCTCAACGCGCTTGCGTCCCTGCACCAGCGCAGAGTATGAACCGTCGGGCATTTGCAGCATCCGCCCCACCGCCATCTCCACACCCACGGGTAAAAAGTCTTCGGCGTTTGGGTCGTTCAGGTCGGGGTCTTTTTGAGTCAGCCCGATCACGGTCTGCTCTTTGGCTTGCGCCTCGCGCACCGCCAACAGGGAAGCCTCGCGCCCTACAAAGATCGGCGAGACCATGCGCGGAAAAATGACCATGTCGCGCAATGGCAGCACCACCGCCTCGATCAAACCGTCGGCGTTGGGCTCCATATTCGGCACACGATACAGTTCCTCGGTCCGCTGTGAGAGCGTGAGGTCAAAGTTATCTTCGTTTTCGTTCCAGTCGCTTTGATAATTCATTCGTTACTCTTTTTCCATGCAGACATGACTTCCGCCGTTACGAACATCGAACCAGCGGATAAGACAATGCTACCATCTTTTGACGACAATTCCAGCGCCCGCATCAACGCGGACTTAACGGGAGTGACCGCTTCAGACTCCACCCCAGCCTGCTCTGCCAACTGTTGAATTTGCTCCACCTCAAGCGCGCGCGGATGATCAGCACGTGTGAGGATGATTCTTTTTATCTTCGGTCTCATCTCCGCGAACATGCCCGGAATATTCTTATCCTCCGACGCGCCGAAGATGAGATAGACCTGCTTGTCGGGAAAATACGCATCGAGCGTTTCGCGCAGTTTCGCAAACGAATCTTGATTATGTGCCGAGTCGAAGATCACGGGTGGTTCACGCCGCGCCACTTCGAAGCGGGCGCGCCATTGTACTTGAGAAAAGCCTTTTTGTATCTGCTCATCGGTGATGGGAATCCCGCTGGCTTTGAGCGCGGTATAGGCCGTGGCGGCATTTTCGATCTGGTGAGAGCCCAAGCAAGGGAATGATGAAGGATAAAGGATGAAGGTTGAAAGTTGAAGGTTGCAGGTTGAACTTCTGCCCATCCAAAGATGACTCGACCAACTCGAACGTTACGTCTTTACCCACGAGGGTTAATGCCGCGCCTTTTTCTTTGGCTACACGCTCCAAGACCTCGAAAGCCTCATCCTTTTGCGGCGAGGAAACCACAGGCACACCAGGCTTGATGATGCCCGCCTTCTCCCCCGCGATCAGCGCCAGGGTATTTCCCAGCACCGCCATATGATCGTATGACAATGAAGTGATGACCGAAACCTTCGGTGTGACGATGTTGGTGGCATCGAGCCGCCCGCCCAATCCCACTTCAAAGACCGCCGCACTGACTCCATATTTTGCAAAGGCCATGAAGGCCAATGCGGTTGTGATCTCGAAAGTGGTCAACTTCTCGATCTTCGCCACATACGGTTGAATCTCTTCCACCAACTCAACCAATTGCTCATGCGAAATTGGCGCGCCATTGATTTGAATCCGCTCGCAATAATCCAATAAATGCGGCGAGGTATACAACCCAACCTGATAACCTGCGACCTTCAAAGCCGACGCGCACAACGCCGAAACCGACCCCTTTCCCTTCGTCCCCGCCACGTGAATGATGGGATACTTGTTCTGCGGGTTCCCCAAAAACTCCATCAACGCGAACATACGGTCCAGGTTGAAGTCTGCCTTCGCCAATTCGGAGGAATGTTTCAGGCTATAATCCACAAAGGAATAAAGGTAATCGAGGGCTTTGTTGTATGAGGTTTCGGTGTCCATGTGCGGGATTGTAAGTCGTAATGCGAAAATCGTAAACAGAATTCAAACAAAGGGAGTGCCATGAATATAATCACATCAAGACCCCAGACAATTAACTTCACCTACATAGTAAAGATCTTTTTCGCGATGATTTTTGCGGCAGTCTGTTTCCTGTCAATCAAAGCCACGGCAGACTTGGTGGATGAATTCGATATTTTCCCCATCTGGTTTATACCAAGTTTTGGTTTTGTAGTTTTTGTCTTGAATGCAATTTGTTTTTATCTGCTTCTTCAAATATGGAAAATCGAAAGCAATCCAAAGTTATTATCAGGAAAGCAGTCCTTGTTTCTCTGGTTACTTATGTCTCTCTCTTTCATTTGCACCACGGCAGTCCACAGTTTCTATCCATTTCGCCTCAACACCCCATCAATACTCCCCAGCGTTGACGCAATTATGAAAATCAACTATGGGGTAGCCATTTTGGGATTCCTCGTATCTGTCGCTCTGGCAGGCATTTACATTTTCACAAAAATGAAATCTCCAGCCATGATTGGGCTTATGACCATGGCCTTATTTATCCTTATCCCAAATGACAACTGCTCCAACCCATTTAATTATTGGTGGATCGAAACAATAGGAGCATCTCCACTAATGTATGCCCCAAACCTATATGCTGCATTATTTGTGACCTGCGGCCTTTATGGTATCCACTCCAGAATTGTCACCCTGCTGGTAATGTGTGTTTGTGGCGGCTGCCTCATCCTGGGCATTGGTCATCAACTAAGAATAATCTGGTAATAACGTGTCTCATGAAAAATCGACCTTCTGAAAACAATCAAATCGGCATTCTGTTCTCTGTCATCGTTGTCGTTATTCTGACTGCAACCCTGTTCAAATTCGTCCTTCCAAAAAAGCACGAACTTCTTTTTCATCCTGTTGATCCTGTCTATCCTCGGTGCTGTGGTCTATTTCTCCAACAAACGCCATGAAAGAAAACATCGCATCCCGCAACACAAACAATATGAAGACAGCAGGCTGACCGATTTCATGATGGAGAAGTTGAAGGAATCCTACGACATTAAAGAAGAGACAACACCCATAATAGAAGAGTATGAAAACGAAGAGAAAGATGACGGCACCTTAATTTACACAAGCAAACCTGAGTACGGGGAAAACAGAGCGCAGTCCATTCTTTACGGTGAAGAAGAAGAGAAAGTAACAGGGTTCAAAGCATTATTTTCACCTGCGAAACTGCCAATCACCCTTGCCGAAGCATGGATTGTTACTGCCGTTATAATCCAGACATTCTTTCCGCAAATTCGAGAGGTGATTTCCAGTTTCGTCTCATTTTCCATATTTGTCATGTTTCCAGTGTTCTTTCTTTTAGGATTGAGCGGCTTGCTGGGAATCCTGTTTAAATCATCCAGAGAAAATATTGAAATCACACCTAAAGAAAGAATGGATTCCATGCTGAACATCCTCAAAATACTGGTCGGATGGGGCGTGGGAATTTATATTTTCTTGAAAAACTTTTCGTTATAACATTCTGCGCGCCCAGTGCAGACTGAAGTCCGCAATCCAAACTCGTAAATCCGAAATCAAAAATCAAACCATGCTCGCTGTCCTCACCATCCACCTTCGACTGCCCTTATGTTCCTCGCTCAAAGAAAAGCGCGGACGAATCAAGCCGCTGCTTTCACGCTTGCATCGTGAATTCAACGTGTCTGTCGCTGAGATGGATTTGCAGGACAAGTGGGATGAGACCATCATCGCCTGCGCGATGCTCAATTCCGACGCGGTGGTCTTGCGACAGTCTCTGCAAAGTGTGGCAAAATGGGTGGAAGCAAATTGGCCCGATGGAGATGTTTGGGACAGCAAAATAGAGTTCGTTTGAAATTTTTCAAGTTAAGAAGTGAAAGGTTGAAAAGTTCGCAAGTTGAAAGGTTTCCCCAGTGACTTGCCGACCTTCAAACCTGCAAACCGATTAACAAGATTTACAAACACAGGAGACAACATGGATCTACAACTCAAAGACAAAATTGCCCTCGTCACCGCTTCTTCCCGCGGATTGGGCTACGCCGCTGCGCGGACATTGGCACAGGAGGGCTGCAAGGTCGCCATCAACGGGCGGGATGGAGCGAAGGTAAAGGAGTTGGCTGAAAAACTCAGCAAGGAAACAGGGGCAGAAGTGATCGGGTTGGGCGGCGATGTGAGCCTGCCTGATGTGCCTGAAAAATTGATCGCACAAACTGCCGAGGCCTTTGGCGGGCTGGATATTCTCATCACCAACACAGGCGGCCCGACTTCAGGCTCCATTGACGCCCTCGATGAAACCGCCTGGCAAAAAGGCATTGACCTGTGTTTGATGGCGCACGTCCGCTTGATCAAATCGGCTTTGCCACATTTGCGAAAATCAAATTCCGCCAGCGTACTGACGGTCACTTCGTATTCGGTCAGACAGCCGATTCCCAATTTACTCATCTCGAACAGCGTCCGTGCGGCGACGGTGGGGTTGACCAAATCGCTCGCGCTGGAGCTTGGCAGAGAGAATATCCGCGTCAACTCGATTTTGCCAGGCTGGACGGAGACGGAACGTGTCACAGAGTTGATGACTGCCCGGGCAAAAACGAACAGTTCCACGGTCGAGGAAGAAACGAAGCGGCAGGCGGCGGAGAGTCCGTTTGGGAGGATGGGTGAACCCGAAGAGTTCGCCAATGCCGCTGTGTTCCTCGTCTCCCCTGCCGCGTCATTCATCACCGGTGTAATGCTGCTCGTGGATGGCGGGACGGTTAAAGGCACAGTGTAAACCACGTCATTGCGAGGAGCCGTTTTTTCTGTCTGAATTGCAATCGCACCGATGAACAGGTGCCATTGCTGCATTTGACATTCAAGAACGAAACGAAATATATCTGCCCGCAATGCCTGCCTGTGTTGATCCATAAGATCCATTTGATCGCAGATAAACTCCCCGGCGTGGAGATCGCGCCAGATGCGGCACATTAAACAATGAATAAACTTTCACGTCTTACCCGTAACTCGCTTATCATCGCGTTCTTCTTTTTAGTGGATAAAGTCCTCGCCTTTGTACGCACGGGCATCATCTCGCGGCAGTATTCAGATTCGGTGCACATGCTCGACACCTTCAACGCCGCGAACAATTTACCCGATGTGCTTTTCGCGCTGATCTCGGGCGGTGCGCTGGCCATGGCATTCATTCCACTGCTGACGGAATATCTCACCACCAAAGACCGCGCCGCCGCATGGGATCTGTTTTCGCGCGTGGCGAATGTCGCTTTTCCTCGTGACAGGTTCCTTCGCGATCCTCATCGCCATCTTCGCACAACCCATCGTGGATGCGAAACTTGGCATCGCGCCTGGCTTTGATCAGGAACAGCGCACATTGCTTGCCGAACTCATGCGCCTCAATTTGATCGGCACGATCATTTTCTCCATCAGCGGTTTGGTGATGGCATCATTACAAGCCAATCAGCATTTCGTGTTTCCCGCGATGGCCCCCAGCATGTACAACATCGGGCAGATCTTTGGCGCGATCTTTCTTGTGCCGCGTTACGGCATTCAAGGGCTGGTCTACGGCGTCATCATCGGCGCATTCATGCACTTGCTGATCCAGGTGCCGATGCTGTTCAAGTTCGGATTCCGCTGGACGCCTTCATTGAATATCCGCCACACGGGTTTGATCGAAGCCTTGAAATTGATGGCCCCGCGTTTATTGACCATGGGCGGGATTCAGATCATCGTTCTCGCTCGCGATAACCTGGCCTCGCGCCTCGATCAAGTCGGCGCCGTGACATCGCTCACCTACGGCTGGATGATCATGCAGGTTCCTGAAACGATTTTAGGGACAGCCATCGCCACAGCCATGCTCCCCACTCTTTCAGAACTCGCAGCACGCGGCGACTGGACAGAATTCCGCGCCACAATTGAACGCGCCCTGCGGGTGTTGATCGCACTCACCATTCCCATTGCAGCGGTGATGGCAGCGGGAATCCATCCGCTTGTGCGCGGAGTCTTCGGTTTCGATGAAGCCACCTCCACGCTCGTCACATGGACGACCCGCGCCTATTTAATGACGTTGACTGGTTTTACCATCCACGAGATCGCGGCGCGTTCGTTCTACGCCCGCAAGGAACCTCTCTTCCCGCTTTACGCCGTGTTATTGCGCCTTGCCATGTTTCTCGGGATCGGTTTCGTCGGCCTGACCTTCTTCAAGGAGATTGGCGCACCGATCATCGCCTTCGCGGAGATCGCGCTGTTGGTGGAAGCCATCATCCTATTCAAGTGGCTTTCGAATCGCACGCATGAACCGATCCATGTGGGGGCATCGGTGGTCAAGGGGCTGATCGCGGCAGTCATCGGCGGCATTGTGACCTACGCCGTGGCCCTCTACTTGCCCGGCGGAGCTATCGTCACGGCCATGATCGGGATGGTCGTCGGCGGCTTGATCGCGCTGGCAATCGTCTGGTCTGATGCGAAAATGCTGTTGAAGTTGTAAATCAACTGAGTACGACGCACCCGGCCAAACCACCTGAACCCCAAATAAGAAAAATTTTCGTTAAATCAAAGGGAAGTATAATAACGCCCATGTCCGAACAAACTGAAAACACACAACCTGTAAGCCCGCAACCTGAAAATGTACAGCCCGAAATCTTGGAATCTGAAAGCGCAGCGGCTGAATCAACCCCCAAAGTGGATGATACCCAACCCATCAAACCGCCCAAGAAGCCTTCCCGCTGGCGCTCGATCCTGACCGGCATTTTCGGTCTGCTCCTGCTGGTGGGACTCGGCGCATACGGTGGGTATTCGTCCGGCATCGGCGTCCGCCAGAGCGCAGAAGACACCGTCATTTCAAAACAACTCACCGAGCAATACGCCTTCGCATTGACCGACATCCAGCTTGGCAACTACGAAACTGCGATACAGCGCCTGAAATTCATCATCGCAAACGACCCCAGCTTTCCCGGCGCGCAGCAAAAGCTCACCGAAGTGATGGTGATGAGCGTCATCCCAACCTCCACTTTGGTTCCCACTCCCACCTCCACGCCTGATTTCAGCGGCATTGAAAGCGCTTATCAACGCGCACAACAACTCGTCAACGCACAGGATTGGCCCGCAGCCCTCGAAGCGTTGGATATCGTCCGCAAACTGGATCCCGCCTACAAAGCCGCACAAGTGGACGGCATGTACTACTTCGCCCTGCGCAATTATGGCATAGCCCTCATCAACCAACAGGGAAATCTCGAAGGCGGCATCTATCACCTAACCCTTGCAGAACGCTTTGGTCCGCTCGATAACACCTCGGTCCAGTTGCGCGAAGGCGCACGCATGTATATCACTGGCGCGAGTTTCTGGGAGCTCGATTGGAAACAAGCCTACAACTACTTCAGTCAGGTGGGCGCAGGCTGGCCTGGCATGTGGGATGGCACCATGACCGGTTCACAGCGCCTGTTCATCTCGGCCATGCGCTACGGTGATGACCTCTTCGACCAGCAGGCTTTTTGCGCCGCTTACGAGCAGTATCAGATCGCCTCGGGTCTTGGGACTTTGGACAACCGTTCCCAAAACCACTTCGCCGAAGCAGGGACACAGTGCTACCCGCCGACGGAAATTCCGCCCACACTTGAAAGCACGCCCGTTACTGATATAACACCAACACCCTAATTATGACCACGCCTCCTTCATGGGTGATGGCGATCATCTACTGGCTCCACATGCTCGCCACAGTCACGTGGATCGGAAGCCTCGCCGCCATTAACCTGCTCGTTCTGCCCGCGTCACAGCGGACCTTGAAACTGGCCGACCAACTCAGCTTTATCGCCGCCCTTCAAAAAAGACTCGAACCGCTGGCATGGTTCAGTATGGGATTATTAGTCGCGACCGGGCTTTTTCAACTGAGCGCCAATTCGCACTACAATGGCTTCTTTGACACCAGCACACAATGGTCATTGTCTATTTTGGTGAAACACAGCCTGAGTCTCATTATGGGAATTGTGAGCGCCGTCCAAACCTGGGAGGTCATTCCCGCCATTCATCGCACGCTGATGAAAAAGGAAAGAGCCAGCCCGGAGGAACTCGCCAAACTGCAAAGGCGCGAGGTCATCTTATTGAGAACAAACCTGATCCTCTCCGCGCTGATCCTTGGCGCAACCGCTTTTGCAAGAGCATCGTAAAATCAAAAGCGGCCGATACTATAAAAGTATCGGCCGCTTTTTTGTAACGTAACATAAATGTCGCGATTATTTATCAAAAAAATATCAGGCTAAAGGTCTGGCCTACAGTTTAATGACGTGCTGCTGTGGCTGCGCCAGCACACCCGTCAGGTCATAAGCCATCGCGCCGCCGATCCGCACAGGGACGATCTCGCCCACTGTGGCCTTCCCTTCGATCAATACCATGCCATCGATCTCGGGCGCATCACGATAGGAACGTCCGATGGAAATACCGTTGTCGAAACCTTCCACGAGCACATCAAGGGTCTTGCCTACATAAGACTGATTCACTTGCAGCGAAATATTTTGCTGAAGCTCCATCAGGCGCTCATATCTTTCCTGTTTGACAGAAGCAGGTACCGGGTCGCCCAGAGGCGCGGAAGTCGTCCCCGGTTCGAATGAAAACTGGAAAGCTCCCACACGGTCAAAGCGGATCTCATTCACGAAATCATACAAAGCTTGATATTCCTCATCCGTTTCACCGGGATAGCCAACGATGAAAGTCGTGCGAATGGACAATTCAGGGATCGCCGCACGCATTTTCCCAAGGGTCTTGTGAACCCATTCGATATTCGAAGGACGCTTCATGCGATACAAAGTTTTGGGATGCGCATGCTGAAGCGGCATATCGAGATAAGGCAAAATCTGTTTGCGCGTTGCCATCACTTCGATGAGGCGGTCGGTGACGTAACCGGGATAGGCATACATCACGCGGATCCAATCCATATCGGGCACAGAGTCGGTCAACTGTTCGAGCAAAACGGCGAGACCATCTTTCATGCCGAGGTCGTGGCCATAATCGGTGGTGTCCTGCGCGATCAATACCAGTTCACGCACACCGTTATCGCGCAAAGTCTGCGCTTCGTGAATAATGGCTTCCACTGGCCGTGAAACTGCCGTGCCCTTGATCAACGGAATGGCACAAAATGCACATGGACGGCGACAGCCATCTGCCACTTTGATATAAGCACTGGCACCAGCCACGCTTACTCGCAAGGCATCCTGCTCATCTGCGCCGACAGTTGCGGCTTCAGGCAGGTGATACAACGGCTCAGGTCGCGGCCCCTTGCGGACTTCCTTCACCACTTGCACAATATCCATCCAGCGGCGCGTGCCGAGAATGCCATCGATGCCCTGTACTTTTTGGGCAACTTCCACGCCGTAACGCTGGGTCAAACAACCCGCAGCGATCAGAACCTGCCCATCGCGTTTGGATTTGGCAAGCTCACCCAGCACGCGATAAGATTCCTCTTTCGCCGGGCCGATGAATCCGCAGGTGTTGACGATCAACACCGAAGCCTTATCGGGGTCATCCATCGCACGATAGCCATCGCGTAAAAGCAGCTGGGCCATCGAATCAGAATCGACTGTATTTTTTGCGCAGCCTAACGAAACCAAATGAAATGTATTTTTTGACATGTATTTTCCTAACTATAAATCGAATCTGTTCGTCCTGAGCCGTGCTCAGTGAGAATTATTATCCGCCATCCGGGGGTGTGACGGTTGGGGTGATCGACGGTGTGGAAGATGGCACGGGCGTGATCGTCGCGGGCACAGTCACGGTCGGCGTCGGTGAAATGGTGGCGGTTGGCTCGGCAACGCCTGTGATCAAATACACACGGCTGACGACCTCACCAATATTACCAAGCAAACCGAGGTCGCGTCCATTATATGTCACCCGCAATCCTGCACCGTTACCGGTCAGGATCGCGATCTGTTCAGCGGCTTCGAACAACTTCGTTTCGCCCGGTATAAAACGGCCTTCAAAAACCACTTCCCCATCCACCGAGATTCTGGCAAAGGTACGCTCCACGGCAAAGATGCTCACTGCCACATTTGCATTTGAGATCGGCGTCGGTGCATCGGGTGTGAACAACGGGTCGAAGGTCGGCGTTTCAGCGGGAGTTCCTTCGATGGTTGCGGTGGTATCAAGAAGAATCGACGTTGGCAGCGGCGTACTTCCAAGCACCTGCACGATCGAAGGCGCAGTGGCATCGGCATTGGCTTCGTTTTGAGAAGTCACCACGCGCCCCACACCCCAAATGCCCAACGCCACCAGCACGGAAATGATCACCACGCCAAAGATCAGATCGCCTGCAATAAAACTCCGCAGCATCGGCATGGATGTGACCACTTCCATTTGAATTTTTTCGCGCGGCGTTTCGGCATATTTTTCATGGCGGCGCGCCTGCAATCCATCTGCAAAACGCAGGAGCAGGGCATCCACATCAAGGTCGAGGAAGGTTGCATAATTTGCCAGCATTCCACGTGTTTGCACAGGCGACGGCAAGCGGTCGAGCGCGCCTTCCTCCAACGCCTTCACAAAAGCGGCGCGCAATTTGGTATGGCGTTCCACTTCATCGAACGTCAGGCTGATCAATTCACGACGCGAGCGAAGCTGTTGTCCGATCTCGGCAAAGATAATATCGGCAGGCTGTGACGGGGTTGATCGTTGTGGCTTTGTTTCGATGGCCGACTGAACTTCTGGTTCGGTTTTTACAGAACGGGATTGGAAGATGCCCATCAGCCTTGAGAGCAGACCTGGCTTCGCTTCTTCCATCACCTCAGCCTGATTCTCCTCAATGGAAGGAATCAGCTCCTCGGGTTTGATCTCCGTCACTTCCACCTGAGCAGGCGTTTCCTGTTCAAGTTTGATTTCCACCGTTTCAACTTGCAGAGGGACTTCCTCCACAACTATCTTTTTCTTTCTGCCACGTTTGGGTTTCTCGACCACTTCGATCGATTCGATTTCAGCCACAGGTGCAGAAGGCAATTCCACAGGCGCAGACTCTGTCACTGGAACAGGAGATTCTTCCAGCACTGGTTCAGTGGATTCTGCCACAGTGGAGACATCCACTTTCGGACGGCGACCAAACCGCGACAAGAGAGACCGTGACGGTTTTTCATCCTCAGCACTTGTTAAAGACGGGATTTCCGTTTCCGCCAAATTCACCTGCGGCAAAGGTCCGCTGACTTCCTGTGCAGATTCGGCGGCCCTCTTCTGCAATTCCGCGATCATTTCATCAATGTTCAAACCGAGATATTCGGCATAGTTTCGCAAAAAGCCGCGCCCCTGTGCGGCAGACGGCATCACCGAATAATCATCTGCTTCCAGCGCCTGTAAAAAGACAATGCGAATACGCGTTTCCGCAGACGCTCTTTCGAGCGTGAGAAAACGGTCTTCGCGTTCCTGTCTTAATCGCTGACCTATTGACTCGAACATAAAAGTATTTTACTGCGCTTCAGGGAATTCGCTAAAAGGGTCGCGTTCCATATTATAAACATCACCGACTTGCGCCGGTGATGTGGGGTGTTTCTTATTCGGCTGTGGCGGCTGGTGCTTCTTCGGCAGCAGCAGCTTCTTCTTTTGCTTTACCGCCGCTCTTCTTTGGCTTCTCAGCCTTTTCTTCTTCAACGGCGTGTTCGGCAGCTTCACCATCGCGATGGACAATGATCTTGACTTCGGGAACCAGATCCATGGTCAGGCGGATGTGAGCGCTGAATTCGCCCAAGGTGCGGATCGGTTGGATATCGACCTGCTGGCGTTTCACTTCGAAACGGACCTTCTCGGTCAACGCGGTGGCGATATCCTGTGTGGTAATGGAACCATACAGTTTGCCGGTGTCGCCTGCCTTGGCGGGGAAAGTGAGAACCACATCCTTGATCTGATCGGAGAGGCCTTTGAGTTCTTCATTCTGGGAGGAACGACGGATCTCAGCCTGAGCCTTGATCTTCTGTACCTGCTTCAAAGCACCTTCGGTTGCCAATACGGCGAAACCCTGCGGGATGAGGAAGTTGCGGCCATAACCATCAGCCACTTTCTTAATATCCCCGGCGCGACCTAATTTGTAGACGTCCTTAACAAGCATAACTTTCATTTTATTCAAGCCCTTTCTGGGAGTGAGATAGTCAGAACGAAGGGTACTACGTTCTGCGGGGGCAGATTGTACCATAAAGGGCACCTTTCTTGCCAATCAAGCCAAATCCGATTAAGATACAGGCATGCCAAATCTCCCCATCAACCTTCGGCGTGCCGCGACATTTTTTGGTATTTTTGTTTTGATCCTCGTGGTCATTGAATTCAATACGCGCCTCGAAGAATTGAACCGATTAAATGACCAGCGTGATCAGGTACGTACCATCGCCACGCAGGCCATGGAGACCCAGATTGCGCTCAACACGCAGGTGGCCTACGCGGAATCCACTGCAGCGGTGGATGAATGGGCGCGCACGCAGGGTCATTATGTGCAGGAGGGTGACCAACCCGTCATCCCGATCGGTCAACCGGGAAGCGAACCCGTGATCGTTGCCACGCCAATCCCCGCTGCCACTCCAATGCAAAACTGGGAAGTCTGGTGGAGTCTTTTCTTTAACGAATAAAGATCAACTTAATGCAAATCAATTTAGCGATATTCTCGTTTTGCCTTGTAATTCTGATCATACTTACTTCAGGCATTGCCTATCGCACTTTCCTGAATTGGAAGAAACCCGGGGCCAAGACTTTCGGTTTTTTAATGCTTGCCATGATGATCTGGGTCATATTTTACCTATGCGAGATCACGCTTCCATCCCTCCCCCTAAAGATCGCCTCTAGAAAAATCCTCTACCTTGGCATGGGCATATCGCCGCCGCTCTGGCTGGGATTCGCCCTGCGTTACACAGGCATCAGCCCATGGTGGTCGAAACGCGGACATGTTCTCTTGATGACCATACCAGGCATCACATCTTTTCTACTGGGGTTGACCAATGAAGCTCACAAGTTGATTTGGACATCTTTGGAAATGCCATCAAATGGTGAACTTGGACCGCTGCAGATCACCTTTGGACCTGGTTTCTGGTTCTTCACAGCCATTGCCTATCTCTTCATCGCCATCGGGTTTCTTGTTTACATCATCACATACATCCGTTCGCCGAAAATCTTCAGAACACAGACTGGCACCATGTTATTGGGGGCGCTCATCACCTTGAGCTTCAATCTGATATTTATCACCGAAACAGCCAATAGCAATCTCGACCCCACCCCGCTCTCATTTGCATTATCTGCTCCACTGCTTGCATTCGGATATTTCCGTTTCGGGCTGTTCAACCTGTTCCCAATTGCCGCGCCGCTCATCGTGGAAAACCTGCGTGATGCGATCATCGTGACCGATTCTCAAGACCGAATTAACGACCTGAACAGTGCCGCCAAAAAATGGCTTGAAATCAAGGAGAATGTGGTCGGAATGCATATTTTCGATGCCCTGCCTAAGCCCGAGTTATTCAGGGAACGCTGGGATTCTACAGACGAAGCGATCAAGCTCAAGCTGGTAAAAAACGGAACACCAATCTGGTATGAAATATCCATCATCCATTTAAATAAAAATGGCGTTGACCCGTTGGGCCGTGTTCTGGTCATTCATGACATTACACAGGAACATGAAATTCTCGAAGCGGAGTTTCGCCGCTCAGCCCAATTGGGATTGCTCGAAGAGGTCGGCAGGCAGATCGCAGACAGCTTCGATGAAATGGAGATCCTTCAGCGGTCCATTGAAGCGGTCGTAGAACGTTTTGGATATGCCGAAGCTGCAATCTCCCTGCTGGTTCCAGATAACATCATGGAAGTGACCGTCATCTCCGGTACGGAAGATTTCGGCTACTCTCCCGGTTTCAGGCAGGATGTGGGAAAGGGAATCATTGGTCATACAGCGGCGATACGCAAAACCTATATTTCAAGAAATGTAGCAGAAGATCCCTATTATTTCTCGAACGATGAACATTACGGCTCCGCAATCTGTGTTCCGATCTTTACGGGGAAGAATTTGTATGGCGCTTTGTACGTGGAAAGCATAGAAGCCGATGCCTTCAATCAGGAAGATGCCTCCACGCTGGAAACACTCGTAACGCAGATATCCGCCTCCCTTCAAAGAGCCAGGCTATATTCACGTGCACAGGAGCATTTGCGAGTCATGGCCGCGGTTCAGGCTGTTTCTCGGGTTGTGGTCAGATCTCTGGATCTGGAAACCACTTTTACAGCCGTCGTGAATGAGCTGAAAAATTCCTTTGGTTACAGCCATGTCAGCATTTATCTATTGAAGGAAGATTATCTTCACCTGGGTGCACAGGTCGGGTATCCACTGGAAATGGTAATTTCCAAGATACACATCAGTCAGGGCGTAAGCGGACGCACGATAAAAACAAAAACCGTTCAATTCATTCAGGATACGTCAAAGGAACCCGTCTTCCTCAGGACGGATCACACTGTCAAAAGTGAAATATGTGTTCCCCTATTGAAGGAAAATATCGTTCTCGGAACGCTCAATGTGGAAGGCGATGCAAGTCGTATTCTCACACAGGATGATGTTGAATTATTGACCACCCTCTCCAGCCCCATTGCTCTTGCAGTGGACAACGCCCGATTGCACGCACAAGTCAAGGCAATGGCGATGACCGATGCCGTGAGCGGACTTGCCAATCGTCATGCACTCGAAGAATACTTGACCGCCGAAGTGGAACGCTCCACACGGCTGGGATATCCACTCTCGCTCATTATTTTCGATATCGATTCCTTCAAGCAATATAACGACAAGTGGGGTCACCCCGCAGGCGATGTGCGCCTCAAGGCAACCGCAACTTTGATCCGCAGTAATTTACGCAAATACGACACTGCCGCAAGATATGGCGGCGATGAATTTGCCATTCTCCTGCCCAACACGAACAAAAGCGGCGCATTTGAATTCGCACGGCGACTGCAAAACTCGGCACGTGCAAGTGCAAACGAAGCGCACGCTGAAAACTCAGTGGTCTCCGGGTATACATTAAGTATTGGAGTCGCCACTTTCCCGGAAGATGGGAATACGCTGGCAAATCTCCTGCTTGCCGCAGACCACGCCGAACTCATGGCCAAACGTCTCGGTAAAAATCAAATCTTTGTCGCGGGCAATCTAAATAAAAATGAACAGACTTGAACTCTTCCCTATTTCAACAACAATCGAAAAAGACACCCTCTTCATTGCCGGTCATGACCTTGAAAAGTTGACCGGGGAACATGGCACGCCTTTGTATCTATACGACAAGGTCACCATGGATGAAGCATCCACTGGATATAAAACCGCCCTCGCTTCGCACTACCCGGAAGCTGGTTCTGTTACTTATGCAGGAAAGGCATTCCTATGCACTGCCATTGCACAATGGGCGCATGGACATGGCTTATATGTCGATTGCACAGGTGAAGGCGAAATCGCCTTTGCGCTGGCAGGCGGCGTACCGCGCGAGCGTATCCTTGTACATGGGGTGAATAAATCCATCCATGACCTGAAGTCTGCGATCCAAAATGCGGGGACGATCGTCGTTGATAATATGACCGAACTCAAGCAGATTCGCCAACTATTCACCGTATCCAATTCCCAATTTCCTGATCTTTGGCTTCGCCTGTTGCCCGGGCTGGCCGTTGAAACCCATCACGCCCACACACAGACCGGTCAACACGGCAGTAAATTCGGAATGACTGGTGCGGAAATTTTGGAAGCGGCGGAATTTTGCAAACAGCACAACCTGCCATTGAACGGAATCCATTTTCATCAGGGGTCTAATTTTCGCGATGCGAATCCACTGAAAGCGGCGATCAGCATTGGGCTTGACCTTGCAAAGGAGGTCGGGTTTTCAGGTGAATGGCATTTCAGCCCGGGCGGCGGCTGGGGCGTGGCCTATCACGAAGATGAACTTCCACAGCCGAATACAGATGAATATGTGCGTGTGATCTCTGAGAATGTGATCGCAGGCTGTCAGGCACGCGGACTTGCCCTCCCCCATTTACATTTGGAACCAGGCCGCAGTTTGGTGGCGCGGGCAGGCGTGGCTGTGTACAGGGTTGGCGCGGTCAAAAGACGCGGTGAAAAAGTTTGGATATTGACCGACGGCGGCATGACGGATAATCCGCGGCATGCGATGTACGGGGCGAGATATTCTTGTTTACCGGTATCAGGTGTCGGCGGAGAGCGAAGCGAGGTTGTTTCCATCGCCGGTCCGTTTTGCGAATCGGGAGATGTCGTCATCGAAGATCTGCCCATGCCAAAAATCCACGAAGGTGGGTTGATCGCCATTCCCGCATCGGGCGCGTATCAATTAAGCATGTCATCAAATTACAACGGATCGAGGCGGCCAGCCGTGTTGTGGCTGGAAAAAGGAACAGCCCGCGTGATCCAACGCAGGGAAACGATTCAGGATCTCCTGGCGCGCGATGAGGGGATCTAATCGTTTTCGGCGATAACCGAAAAGAAGGCTTCGACGATCTGAGAATCGAACTGTTTGCCTGAACGTTCAAGGATGTATTCGCAGGTTTTCTCTTTTGACCATGCCTGTCGATAGGGGCGATCTGAAGTGAGGGCATCCCAAACATCGATGATGGAGAAGATCCGCGCGGAAAGCGGAATATCCTCCCCCTTTAACCCACGTGGATAGCCAGCACCATCCCAGTGTTCATGATGACAATAAGGAATATCAAGGGCGGCTTGAAGAAATGGAATGGATACCAACATATCATAGGCATACTGCGTATGCTGCTGCATAATCTTGCGCTCCTGCGCGGTGAATGCGCCGGGCTTGTGCAAAATGGAATCGGGAATTCCCATTTTGCCGATATCGTGCAACAATGCGCCACGTCGAATATGAATGATTTCATTTTCAGGGATTTCCAGCGCACGCGCCAGTTTGAGGGTTAATTCCGTCACGCGCCGTGTGTGACCTTCGGTTAACTCATCGCGCAATTCCAACGCGCGTGCCCAGCCTGCGAGGGTGTTGTCATAGGCTGTGGCAAGTTCACTTGCATGTTCAAGGGTTTGCTCGAATAGAATGGCACGATGAATGGCGCTGCTGGTATTTTCCGCAAGAGCAGTGAGCAGGCGGATCTCGGTTTCGTTGAAGATGCGCGGCCGTGACGACCAGATATGCATGACGCCGATGATCTTTTCCTGCGCACGCAGCGGCAGGGAGATGCCGCCATGTACATGCTGGAGGCGCTCCCGTTCTCCATTCAAAATTACCAACACCGGGTCTTTTTGAATATCTTCTGTTACATAGATCTCACCTGTCAATGCTACGCGGCCAGTGATGCCTGTACCGGAAACATGCCTCACACTCGACTCGTCTGCCAATGTGAAATCGACGTTGGAATCCATCGAATACCAGCCATGCGAAACGAATTCCTCTGTTTCAACATCGAGCAGGAAGATGGAGGCATAGGTTCCATCCACGGCGCGGAGGGCATGACGCGCAAGAATTGGAACCATCTCTGAAACGCTCTGTGCAGTACGCAAAGCCGAGGAGGAGGCGGCCAACACTTCAAGCTCCATTGCATGGCGGCGCAACGTATCTTCTGCCTGCTTGCGTTCGGTGATGTCCTGGAAAATAACAGTGAAAAATCTCTCCCCGCCCACCTCGGAGTGGGAGATGAAAGCCTCCATTGGAAATTCATCGCCATTCGCGCGTTTCCCGTATAAAGAATCCAGCAATCCTTTTCGACGCGCCGACACTCCGGTGGCGGCATAACCCTTTACATGCTGTGAATGAGAACCTTGAAAACGCTGTGGAATAAGAATTTCGAGAGGCTGCCCGACCACATCGGCGGCTGGGTAGCCAAAGATCCGCTCTGCAGATGGGTTGAAGAGGATGATGCGCTGATCCTCGTCAATGGTGATGATTCCGTTCAAGGCTGAGGAGATGACCGCTTCAAGTCGTGAGCGATTTTCCTGCAAAGCCTGCTCCGCCTGCTTGCGCTCCGTCACATCACGATAATTAACGACCACACCGGCGATATGCGGATCATCAAGCATATTATGACCGGTGATCTCAAAGTAACGCCATTCTCCATCCAGGCGCTGGAGACGATATTCAGCGGTTCGGACCGCGCCCGGAGTTGATACGCCTTCTTTGAAAACACTCAAGACCCTGGGTAGATCCTGAGGATGGATAAACTTGAATCCGCTTTCTCCTTGAACCTCTGAAGCGACATATCCCGTCAGGCGTTCATCGGAAGGAGCGAGGTAGCGAACGATTCCCTCCGCATCCAAAATGGCAACCCCTTCAGCAGAGTTCTCGATCATCGCGCGGAAATAGGCTTCACGTTCTGCCAGAGCTTTTTCTGCCTGCCTGCGTTCGCTAATGTCACGAACGATTCCCTGAAAGAACCCACTGGGCAGCATCCTTGCGCTGATCTCTACCGGCAGTGTACTGCCGTCTTTTCGTTTGACGAGCTGCTCGACGATCATCGACTTTCCCATTCGCAAGTCGTCGATCATCAGGTTTGACTGGCCTGCGATCACAAGGTCATCAACGTTCATGGTCAAGAGTTCTTCAACCGAATACCCGAGCATAGCCGCACCGCTTGGGTTTACATCCAGTAGATTTTTTTCGGGATCGACTAGGAATATCCCGTCCGAAGCCTGTTCCACCAGATTCCGATAACGAGTTTCAGACATGCGAACAGCATTCACAAGGTTGGCATTCTCAATGACCGAAGCAGCATGCCCGGCCATGGCTTTTGCGAGCCTGATATCCGCTGCACTAAATTCGCGGCGATGACGGCTCTCCCAGATCTCGATGTCACCGAACAATTGTCCATGGGCCATGATCGGCACAAACATCATGGATTGGATACCAAATTTGGCGAATTGCTCGCGCTCGGTTGCGGTCATGTCTTCATCATCTGAATGTAGAACGATCACCTCACCCGCGAGCATGGAACGCATAATAGTGGAGTATTCCCGGTTTGGGAATACCGTTCCCAGATCCGAATGAATCTCGCTCGTTGAAGCATACACACCCCAATATTCCCCCACAACTGTCATGGTTTCGGTTGCCAGGTCAATTGACATGATGTTCCCGCTGGTCACGGACAATGCCTCGGTCATGTGATATGCCAATTTCGCCAGCAATTTGGGTGCATCCAATAAACTGGATGACATGTCCTGGGCCGCGGCATACAAACGCTCAAGTTCAGCCGCCTTGGCACGGGTATCTTCATCAAGGCGCACCTTTAATATAGCCAGAGCAATCTGCCGGGCAGCCTGTTCTGCCAGCAGAATATCATCCGCAGAAAAGGAATGCGATTCGCGGAATCCGAGCACAAGTACTCCAAGTTTTTGGTCGTTCGCGATCAAGGGCAATCCCATTGCCGAGTGTACCGGAAGCATGGCAGCAAGGTGCGGGCTAATATGAGGAGTATTCAATACGTCATTCACCGCCAGTACATGACCGCTTTCGAAAATAGATTGACTGAATGTTTTATCGCCGGGTTTCAAGTCTGGAAAGGATCGCAGAATATCTTTAAACAACTCGGAACCGACAGACTTCTCCGTCTGCTGTGTATCCTCGCTCCAAAGTGAAAAATAATATCCATCCGCGCTTAATGCTTTTTCGAGGCCTTCAATGAACTTTTGCAGCATAGCCTCAAGGCGGGGAGTCTCAAGGGCGGTTTGTGTGATCTCATTCAGCAGAGTCTGGTGACGGGCGTAGACTTGAAGACGGTCGTTTACTTCGATCTTCTCCAGCGCGTAAGACAGGTCATTTGCCAAATCCTGAAGCAAATGGGTCTCCTCATCGTCAAACACGCCAGATGAAGTTGTGTGGTCAACGACCAACACACCCAGCGCCCGCTCGTCGCGAAGCAAGGGCAAAGCAACCCCGGCCCGTTGCGGATCCGTAAGACGCCGCGGACACCCCATACAGGAGTCACCTTCTTTGCCTGGCGTAACACGGAAAAAGGACCGCGTCTTTATTGCATTGACCGCGCAAGCCAATCCGCGGGCAGTCGCATCCATGCGAAAATTAAACAGCGATGGATCGATTTCATCGCCAGCTTGCGCGGCAAGTCTAAGCGTGACATGGTCGGGCTCAAGCAGACCAACCCATGCAAAGGAGTATTCCCGCCCTGACACAAGCAAGGCGCAGGCTTCAGACAAAAGTTTGTGCGGATCCTGTTCACGGACGATGAGTTGATTGATCCCTGTGACGGTGCGCAACAACTGCGAAAGTCTTTGCTCGCGCTTAAGAAGTTCCTGTGATTTATCGAGGTTGGCCCCCAGGACGCGCAATAGAAAAGTAATTGAAATGAGTACAGCAATGCTTAGGGTAAGAAAAACCACCACCCCACTGGTCCAAGATGAGACGTCTGCTGAGATGATCTGACGCTCGGGCGGAACAACAATAACGCCTTTCACCTGAAGGTACCCGACGATGAACATTGTCGCCAGGCTGATGGCAAACGCTGGCACACTGTAGCGAAGGTCAAAGAAAACAGCAGCAAGAATGACAAAAGCAAAAAGGAGAATCCGACCGTCACCGCTCAGGGAGGACAATACAAGCCCGGTAGCGCCGATTATATAGATCGCGAGAAGCAATCCCCATGCGCGGATATGGTACGGGAGTTTACGACCAAAGGTCACCACCGCAAGGACAGTGGTAGCAAGCAGGTAAACTGCCAGCACAGATCCAGCCAACAGCAGTGGATTGGAAGTTTTCTCTTCCTCCAGAATGTATGCTTCAAAAACGTTATTCACTCCAGTGATCAGGGCTAGGGTCCAAATCAGCAAGACCACCCGGAGAACCCCAACCAAAACAAAAGCACGCCACTCTTGAAGGTCGCGCGATATGGATGGGTCAAAAGAGAAGATCGGGCGGAACAGAGATTTCATCAGCAAACTGGATTATAAGACCATGAATACGTAGAAAACGTTTCTTTTTCAATAACAAAACCCCAAAAACGCTGATTTCTCATCGAAGCAGGATTCAGGTTACAGGTCAGTAAAGATGCGGACATTCATCAAAAATGTGACTTTAGTTACAGTTTACCAAATCCATTTGTGCAATAATTCACATAGTTTGACAGACATCACAAAAGGAGAATTGAACGATGAAAGACGTTATCTTCCTGCTTTTGACAGGCTTGCTCGCCGCCTACTTATGCTGGTATTTTTACCAGCGATATCAGCAACACAAGGCATTGCACAACCTGTACTATCTGATGGGGTTTGCAGTGCTTTTGGTTTCAGGATTGCTGCTCATATTTCTCGGACTCGGTATTCTCTCCTCCCCTTACGTGTTGACCGTTGCAAGTTTGATCCCGCTTGGCATTTCAATGGGACTCGCCGAGGAATACTTCCCCTCCTGGAAAAAATATTTCAAATGGTTCGCGGCGATCGGTTTTCTGGCGATTGCCATCACCAGCATCGGCGGCATGGACTCGCTCAAGAAAATCGCGGTTCCGCTGTTCCACGGGGTATCAGGACTGGTGATCTTCATTGGCCCGTTTTACGCGAAGGGCGCGCCGAAGGGTTTCTTCTGGGTCGGCATCGGCGGACTGTTGATCGGCCTTGGCGGAATTGCGCTGGCCTTCATTACCATGGGCAAACAATTACTTTTCTTCAGCCCTGACTTTGTCATGCTCATCCTGACTCCCCTGCTCTTCCTGATGACAGGCGCGTACGTGCTGGGATTTGCAAAGAAGGGCTAATCCCTGACCATAGACAACAGACGGTGGACAATAGATTCATGATCAATGGTTTATCGTCCATTATCTCGGAGAGAACATGCAATTTATCAAAACCCGTTTCAATTATCTTTTCAACTCCACCAAGGGACTGATCCTTGTGGCGATTGCCATGGTGGGAATTGTTACCGCTGTATGGGGCATGCTCTCAGGGCCGATGGCAGAGATGGGCGTGCGCGAGATCGTTGTCAAAGCGCTCGGCATGAAGATCGTGCAAGCGGAGCGTGAAGGGCGCATTGTCATTTTGTATCACTCGATTGCCATGGCCATCATCGCCATTGAAACCTATATGGTGACTGGCTTGATCAAGATGAAAGCCTTTTTCAAAACAGCGATCAACGCCACCATCACCTTTGGCTATATCCTGACCATGGTCTTCGGCATGGGCTTTGCATACTTCGGGCGCAACTGGGCTTTTCATGGACTCTATATCACGGGGCTTTCGCTAATTTTCTTTGCGGGCTTGATGTTGATCGTCGCGCTCTGGCCGTGGGACAAGGAATACTTCATCACCGATAAAGAATACGCCCACACCAAAAGCGGACTCGACCTGGAGCGCACCGCATTTTTCGCTACTGCGGTCACAACTGTCATTTCATCACTTTTTGGCGCGGTACCGGGCTCGTATTATGGTCACGGCTTTGAAACATTTCTTGCCGAGAACATCATCCGTATTCCTGAAAAAACAGTCATGGAATTTTCGGTCATCGGTCACCTGCATATCATGCTGGCGTTGATCGGCATCATGATCACGCTCATCATCGGGCGCTGGTTGAACTTCAAAGGCATTCTTCATAAATTCGCCATGCCGCTCATGATCCTGGGGACCATCGTGCTTAATCTCGGCGTGTGGGGTGTGGTCACTCCGCTCGAACCTGTTGCACACATGGTGATCTATGTCGGCGCGACTCCATCCATGTTTGCGGCATTGCTCCTGCTGATCTGGGATTGGAACAAACTCATCAAGGATGGCACTGCCAATATCCAAAAACCAACCTTCGGTCAAAAGATCGGAGCGCTGCTGCGTGACCCGCTCAAGTTCGGCCCCACATGGCAAATGCTTTTCATGAACTTCACCACCAGCGGCATCGGCATTTTCATGGCGATCAAACTCGATGAAATTTTCCGCGTCTGGCCTGCCCGCGAAGAACGCATCGAACTCACAGGACACTGGCATGTGCTTTCCGCCATCATCGCCACGATCATCCTGCTTTACTTTGGCGACATGAACGGCTTCAAAGGCAAACTGCGTCAGTGGTATGGCTGGAGCATCATCATCTTTTCGGATATCGCTTTTGGCGCAGTCACCGTCTTCGAGATGAAACGGCTCTTCGTCACCGAAGCCGCGCAGCAACCGCTTGTCAACGGCTTGATGTACGCCATTGATTTCGGCCTCGGCATGCTGCTGGTCATTCTCGCCGCAATGATGATCTATCGTTTGGTTGACCTCTTCAAAAATAAAGGACGCTGGATCGAAGAACTGGATCACGAACTCGCGCAGGAGGTGGACAAATGAAACGCCTCATTCTGACCCTTTGCCTGTGTGCGGCGTTATTGGCATCCTGCTCCCCCGTAGATTTGAACGCTCCGATCCCCGCCTTCGACACAGGCATTGACCCGAACACGTGGGCGCAAGTCCCAGCGGGTGAATTCCACCACGGGCAGTTCGATGAAATCGCATCCACCGAAGCCTACGAGATCATGGTCACCGATGTCACCGCCGCGCAATATGCGGACTTCCTCAACACAGCACTCGCGGATGGAAGCGTAAAAATGGACGGCGAAAAAATCGTCGGGTTCTACCCAGGCGACAAGTTCCACGGGATCAAGCACGAGGAAAAGATAGAAGCGGGTGACTGGCTCTTCATCCCGCTCGATGACCCATCTCAAAGAATCAAATTCGATGGCTCAACTTTTTCTGTCCAATCTGGTTATGAAAATCACCCAATGACGAACGTCACCTGGTTTGGCGCATGGGGCTATTGTAAATATTTCGAAACCCGCCTACCCACTGAATTGGAATGGGAAAAAGCCGCACGCGGCACCGATGAACGTCCCTTCCCGTGGGGCGATGAAATTCAACGCGGCAACGCCAACTTCTACTCCAGCCGCGACCCGTTCGAAGATATGTCCACATTCGGCTCACGCACCAGTCCAGTTGGTTTTTATAACGGACAAACATACGATGGTTTTCAAACCGTCGATTCTGCTTCCCCCTACGGACTCTACGATATGGCAGGCAATGTCTGGCAATGGACAGGTGACGTGTACGAAGGGATGCACTACCGCTTCCTGCGCGGCGGCTCGAAAGACACTTACGATATGGATTTGCGCATCTGGGTTCGTAACAATGCCACGCCCACATACTTCAGCCCGGGTGTGGGGTTTAGATGTGTGCGGGATTAGTAACAAAGTAGACAAGTACACATGTACACAGGTATACTTGCGCTCTGTAATTTTATTCCCTGTTTACCAGTTACTATCAATCGCAGGAGTCCCCATGCTGGCGCAATTGTCCATTACAAAAATAAGATCAAAGCTTAGTCTTTATATCCCGCTCATCAAATCCCTGCAAACCAGTCTGCTTTTGCTTACAGGTGTGGCGGGCTATCTGAGCGCGCATACCACTGTGAACTGGCTTCACTTCTGGCAGATGCTTCCCAGTCTCTTCTTCGCGATTGCTGGTTCCACCATCCTCAATATGTGGTGGGATCAGGATATCGACGCAAAGATGAAGCGCACGCACAAGCGCCCCACCTCGGCAGGTCAGGTTACCCGAGAAGAAGTCTTGAAGCTTGGCATCATCGTCTCGGTCATTGGTATCGGCTGGGCGTTGATGGTCAACTGGTTTTACGGTGTTGTGGTCTTTGCGGGTCTATTCTTTGACGTGGTCGTTTACAGCATGTGGCTGAAACGCCGCACCTGCTGGAGCATCGTTTGGGGCGGCATCTCGGGCGCCATGCCGATCCTCGCTGGGCGTGTGCTGGCTGTCGGTCAGATCGATGCAATTGGCATTTTACTGGCATGCGCCGTGCTGTTCTGGATTCCAACCCACACCCTCACCTTCAGCCTCAAATTCTTTGATGATTACAACAGCGCAGGTGTGCCCACCTTCCCATCCACCTACGGCGAAGCGGCCACCCGTTTTGCAATCGCATTCTCCAGCGTGGTTGCGGCGCTTACCATGGGCTGGGCCTCCGTCTGGATCGGCGTCACCGCTGGTGTATTACGGGTCATTATTGTTTTGAGCGCAGGCCTGTTCTTCCTTGCGGTCACCACTGTCTTCCGCCCGTCAGACCGTGTCAACTTCAGTCTTTTCAAATATGCATCCATGTACATGCTGTTCGCGATGCTGCTGATCATTCCGTAACGCAACATTTACGTTGTCCTGCATTGCCCAATGAAAATGACCTCCCTTGATCGCACCCTGCTTCTCCTTACTGGTTTTCTTGCCGCATACCAGATCGCCATCGGCATTGACCAGATGGACAGCGTCTCCATCACTGCCTACACCATCGCCTTCGGGGTCATTTTAGTGGCGGGACTTCTGCTCATCATTCTCGGGTTTGAAGTACTGGATGCGCCCATCGTTGTGATCATCTCGACGATCATTCCACTGGCCCTGTCACTCGGCCTCGTCTGGCAGCACCTCGCCTCCTATCGGACCGTTTACCTGATCTTCACCATCGTCAGTTTTCTCGCTGTGATATTGACCCGCTCGATCGTCATGCAAAATAAACTACCCGTCATCGTCATTGCCATCACACACGGCATTGCAGGCATGACCATCTTCCTGCTCCCCATCATTCTCTCAGCACAGGGACAGGTAATGCCGCTCTTTTCCCTCGTAGGGGTCGGCGGTGCCTTGATCGGCCTTGCAGGGTTATTACTCTCCTTCCTGAAAACAGGCAAACCAATATTATCAAGGGATACGATCATGAGATTGTTCCCCATGCTGCTCCTGCTGACAACGGCACTCTTTGTAGCAGGTTTCAAATTTGGATAATCAACTTGCAGGTCACGCATAAAGCGTGACCTGTTTTTTTACACAAAAGGAGTACACAATGTCTACAAATAGTTTCTTCGCAAAATTCCTGCGCTTCATCGGCATTGTCTTGATGGCGCTCACGGGCGGATTTACTTTCCTCGGCGGCGTGGGGACATTTTGTGCGGCGGTCTTCCCGCAGAAATATGAAAGCATGGCGGGGTTGATTCCCTATCAATGGCTGTATATCCTCTTCATGCTTGGCACGATCGCCATCGGCGTTTGGGGAATTTGGGCAGCCATCAAGCTCATCAAAGGCACAACGGATGCATATTGGATGAGTCTGTACGCATTGATCGCAGGCGTGTTGGTCGGCGGATTCCACATCTACATGTCGCGCATGTTACGCGGAAAATCCATGCCAGTGGATGCGGTGGTCTACACGACACTCCTCACGCTGGTCATCTTCCTGCTCTTCAAAATCCCCATGATCTGGCAGGGCGTGGATTTTTCCAAAGCGAAAGCCAGCGACAATAAAAAAGCGGGTGGCGCGGCGGCTATTTTGGTCGGCTTGTTCACGCTCACCATTCAATACACAATGGGTTCCACCCACACCTGGGGCGGCGTGAACTACGCGGATGCGTTTAACACGTCCATGGCTGTGATCGGGATTGGGCTGCTACTTTTGGGCGCGGGGATATTTGTCAGCTTGAGGAATGTTCGGGAAACAGCACTCAGGTTACAGGTCCAGCAATAATCGGGTGCAACGCACTTCCTTTCATCAAAAACAAAAAATCAGCCCTGTCGTTTTGACAGGGCTGTTTGCTTTTATTATTCGGCCTTTTCAGGAATATTTGAGGATTTCCGCATTTGGTCTTCCTGCACCATGCGAATGCCATTGCTGACTTGTCCGCTTAGTTTTGCGATCTGATCCTGCAACTGCATCAGGGTATCGACCACGTAGTTATCAGCGTCGGCACGGGTGGCTTCGGCTTCGGCGCGCGCCTGGCTCACAATTTGATCGGCGCGGCGTTGGGCTTCCTGCACGACCATGTCTTTCTGGGCCAGTTGGTCGGCTTTATCACGCGCGAGCTGCAGGGTGCGATTGGCTTCTTCCTGCGCCTGCGCCATTACACGGTCACGTTGAGCCATGACCTGCTGGGCTTTTTTCACTTCCTCGGGGATGGCGATGCGCATCTGATCGATCAATTCCAGCATGCGATCTTCGTCCACAATGACGTTGTGCGTAAAAGGAACAGCCTTTGCGGCATTGAAGAGTTCTTCCAGGCGGTCGATAAGTTGCAGAATGTCCATAGTGCGCCTCTCGTGGGCGATTTCCTGATGAATGATTAATACTTTTCCAATTCTAGCACAAATTAATCACGAAGTGCGTTTGGTGGAGATTGCTCTCCCATGTTAATCACCTTGGCATGCAGGGCCGCCTTCACATGTGCAGGCACCATGCTGGATACATCGCCATTCAACATGGCGATCTCGCGCACCGTGCTGGAGGAAAGGAAGGTGTGCTGCTCGGCGGTGATCAATGCAACCGTTTCGATATCCTTTGCAAGGCGTTGATTTGCCAATGCCATGCGGAATTCGAATTCAAAATCTGAAAACACACGCAGGCCGCGCACGATGACCTGCGCCTCGATCTTGCGGGCGAAATCGATCGTCAAGCCGCTGTAGCCCGTTACTTTTATTTTGGGGTGGTCTTTGAAGGCTTCGGTTACCAATGAAATGCGTTCATCCGGCGAAAACATCAAGGTTTTCAACGGCTTGTCGTACACGGCCATGATCACTTCATCAAAGAGACGCGCCGCGCGCGAAGCAATATCAATATGACCAAGGTGGACTGGGTCGAACGTACCGGGAAATAATGCTCTGACCATTTTTCTCCATGTGGCATGGGAATTTAAGAAACATCGCCCTTGCCTGCGCCCCAAAATCTTTCAAAGGCTTCTGAAAGCAGGGCGTGTTCGGGTAATTGAAGGTATGGATCGCGCTCGAACAGGGCCTGTGCCTGCGTGCGTGCTTTTTCGATCAAGGTGACATCGGTGATGCTTGCCATTTTCAAGGCATTGGCAAAACCCGCCTGACGTGTTCCTAAAAATTCTCCGGGGCCGCGAGTCTTTAGGTCAAGGTCGGCAAGCTCGAAACCGCTATTGGTTTTCGCCATGGCCTGCAGGCGTTCGTTCTCGGTGGCATCTTCGCGGGTGGGAATCAGCAGACAATACGATTGCGCCGCGCCACGCCCAACACGTCCGCGGAGTTGATGAAGCTGCGAGAGACCGAATCGATCTGCTCCTTCGATCAGCATGACCGTGGAATTCGGAACATCCACACCCACCTCAACCACGGTGGTCGAAACGAGAATGTCATATTCCTTGTCGCGGAATTTCATCATCACTTCATCTTTTTCACTGGGCTTCATGCGCCCGTGTAAAAGTCCGAGCTTGAGGTCGGGAAAGACCTCATTCGACAACACTTCGAAATCATCCACCGCGGCGCGGGCTTCGATCTTTTCACTTTCATCGATCAACGGATAAACAATGAAGGCTTGTCTGCCATCCCTGATCTGTCCGCGGATCATCGTGAACGCGCGCTCGCGCTCCTGCGGACGAAGCACATAGGTATCGATCGGCTGGCGGCCGACGGGCAATTCATCGATCACGGAAAGATCGAGATCACCGAACACCGTCAACGCGAGTGAGCGCGGAATCGGCGTAGCGGTCATCACCAGCAAATGCGGATTCGTACCCTTGCTGCGAAGTTCCTTGCGTTGTTCAACACCGAAGCGGTGTTGTTCGTCGATAACAATATATTCCAAATCCTTAAACAGGACATCTGGTTCGATCACCGCGTGTGTGCCGATGACAATCTTGATGGAACCATCTGCCAGACCCTGACGGATCGTTTCTTTCTCCGCCTCGGGCGTGCTCCCCACCAACAGGCAGATCTCGCCCTTTTGCAGCGGACCATTCTCCCCTGCAAGCAGGCTGGTGAAATTACGATAATGCTGTTCAGCCAAAATGGAAGTCGGGGCCATGATCGCAGCTTGCGCCCCAACCTGTGTAACGATCGAAGCACCCAACGCCGCCACAACAGTTTTCCCCGAACCGACATCGCCTTGAACGAGTCGATTCATCGGCTTGCCAGAGTCTAAATCCGCGCGAATATCTTCGAGGGCTTTTTGCTGGGCAGATGTCAGAGCGAAGGGCAGGCTGCTTAAACGCGTATCCAGCCACTCGGTCGAGGCTGGGAAACGGCGGGCTTCGGCATCCTTCCAATCACGTTTCTGGCGCAGCACTCCCATTTGCAGGTAAAAGATCTCATCAAACCCCAAACGTTCGCGCGCGGCTTTGAGCCTGCTCTGCGAAAGAGGAAAATGAACCTGTGTGAGCGCTTCGCTGAGTGAAACCAGCCGTGCTGAAAGTTTGATCTTTTCGGGAAGAGCATCCACCACCGAAGGCGCCCAATAAGACACCACTTCATTCATGATCTTGCGCAGCCATTTTTGCGTGACCTTTTCAGTCAACGCATAAATGGGAACGATGCGGGCAGTATGCAGGTTTTCAACTTCGATCGGTTCCCAATCCGGGGTGTTCATCACGAGGCGACCCAGATATTGATCGACCTTGCCAGAAACGGAGATCGCTTCGCCTTCTTTGAAACGATTTGCAACCCAGGGTTGGTTGAAAAACGAAAGGCGGAGTCCGCCTGTGCCATCATTGATCACAACTTCCACAATGGATGATTTACCGCCGCGAATGGGACGGGTATGTACACTTTGAACCGTGCCAAGCACCGTGACCACTTCCCCATAGAAAAGAGATTTGATCGGTTTGAGCTGGCTGTAATCTTCGTAACGGCGCGGGAAATAATACAGCATGTCGCCAAGGGTTTGCATGCCAAGGCTTTTTAGCGATTCCGCATGCTTGGGACCAACACCCTGAATAACAGTAATATCCGCATTGAATGCGGCTGGGGTTTGGCTGGTCCGCGCGCCGGGCACGACCTCAGAACGCGGACGCGGCGATGGTGGCGCAGGTCGCTGCTGCTGTTGCGGTTTGCGTTGTTCCTGCGGTCTCGGTTGGGATTTTTGTTCCTGCGGGATCGGAGCGGATTCTTCTTCAGGCGGAGGAGGTGTGGCTTGCTCGGGTCTGGGTGGACGGGGCGGCTGATTCACCCGATTGAGCTGTTGTTGTGTCTTTGGCTTTTGCCCCGCTTCAGGATATGTCTCTCCGATGCGTTTCCACAAGCCTTTAAGCGACTCAGCCCTTCCTTCGGGGCTGAGCTTTTCGTAGGAGCGCAGGCGGGCCGCAACAGCCTGAATTACTTCTTCGGCCACTCCATCCGCGCGGGCTTCCCCCTCCCAATAATCAAGCATTTTAGCGAGTCCACCGATAATCGCGGTGTTTTCGTATTTGTTTTCATGTTCCAGGCGAAAAAATTTACGTAGTTTTTCCAGAGATGGTTGCATGGGTCAATTTTATCATGGGGATGTGTTATTTCTTCACTGCCGCAAAACCGATGCCATTCGGCCCGAGATGAGTGCCGATCACAGCCGTGACGTTGACGAACAAAATCTCGCGCGGAATGGATTTCCGCACGCGATTCATCAATTCATCGAGCAATTGTTTGGCGCGCGGTTCTGCATTGGTGTGCAAAATAGCGAGGCGTTCAAGCTCTCCCCTTTCGAGTAACAGGTTCAAGATACGCTCATCTGCCTGGCTGGTTGTGCGCACCGCCCCCACAGGTTTGACTACACCATCCTTCAATTCGATCATCGGTTTGATGGACAATAACCCGCCGAGGGTTGCCACCGCGCCAGGGACACGTCCGCTGCGTTTGAGATATTCCATCGTATCCAATGCGGCGAAGACATAAAGGCGCTCTTGTGTGGAGGTGATCGCAGCCAATGCGGGCTGCAATCCAAATTCCGCTTCTTCGGCGGCGGCGAGGATCTGAAAACCGATACCGAGGGAAAGCGAACCGCTATCCACACAGGTGACTTTGCCCGGGAATTCCTCGGCGGCCTTGCGCGCCACGTTGATAATGGTGGTCAATTGCGAGGCGGCATGGATTGAGAGGATGTGGTCACAGCCTTTTGAGAGCAGAGTCTCATACGGGGTGGTGAAATCTCCAATCGAAGGCGCGGCAGTTGTCGGCGGGGTGCGAAGCGCGGGCAGGCGGTTGTAAAATTCTTCGCGCGTGATTCCGATCCCGTCGGCGTATTCCTTTCCTTCCAAAACAAGGATGGTTGGCACAACGATAATTTCGTATTGACCAACGAGGTAAGCGGGGAGGTCTGAAGTTGAGTCGGTGACAATTCCAAGTTTCATGATTAATCCAAATTTCGAATTGCGGGATGAGACAGCCCAATGAGAATCATCAAGATGGTGCCAACGCCGCCAATAAGGAATACTGTGGGAGAGCCAAGCTTATCAGTTCCCCAGCCTGCAAGAGCAAAACCGATCGGCAGCAAAATCCACGAGCCAAGCGAGTCAATGGCATAGACACGGCCAAGCTTTTCGTGGGGAATCATTTCCTGCAATGTGCTGTTCCACACCAAGCCAAAGATATTGAAACAAAATCCGTAAACGAACATGGCGGCGATCAAAACAGGAATCGGGGATTTCAAGCCAAAGAGTAAAAGCATGATGCCATTAACCATGATAGGCAGGTATCCCAACAACCCGCGTCGACGCAGGCGTTTGTATTGACCGAGCCACAATGCGCACACG
Source organism: Candidatus Villigracilis affinis (assembly GCA_016718275.1). Taxonomy (GTDB): domain Bacteria; phylum Chloroflexota; class Anaerolineae; order Anaerolineales; family Villigracilaceae; genus Villigracilis; species Villigracilis affinis. The sequence continues at coordinate 237,396 of JADKEA010000020.1, read as the reverse complement.
ACATACCCAACCGAAAAGGCAGAACCGAACCAACCCAATACTGCAACATCTGCGCCAAGTTCATCTTTGATAAGGAAGGGCATCGCAACCGCGCGCGGACTCCCTTCCATAATATTCAGAACCCCAAAGATAAGAATGGTTATCCATATCCATGGAATGGTGATAATGGCATTCCAACCTTCACGCAGATCAGCAATTCCGCGCTTGATCTCTTCTTTTATAGTACGGCGCGGTTTGATTTCTGTAGCGGCTGAATCTTCCTTCTTTGGCATTTCATAAAGCCCTGCACGAAGAATCGGGAACACGCAAAATGCAGAGGCAAAGAATGACAGTGCATCCAACCCAAATGTGAGAGAAGTGCCGCCCACCGCAACTAATGAAGCGCCAACGATAGGCCCGATCACACCCATGATACGCTGGCTGAGTCCGTTCAATGAGTTGGCGCTTGTCAGCATATCAGGAGGGACAATCTGTGGAATGACCGCTTGATAGGCGGGGAAGAAAAAAGCTTCCACGAACCCAAAAAGCAGGCTGGCAATATAAATATGCCAGATCTGTAAAACATCCAGCCAGGAAAAAAGCGCGATCAATATAACGACTGTCCCGCTTAAGATATCCGAAAGGAACATGATGCGGATGCGCGGGAAACGGTCCACAACGATTCCACCGATAAGGATAAAAATAAGGAGCGGAACCTGTGAAAAGATAAGTACGGTCCCCATGGCTGTGGCGGAGCCTGTCTTTTCGAGCACCCACCACGCGAGGGCAATGCGATATAGGTTGTCACCAAGACGTGATGTTGTTTGACCTGTCCACAACAACGCAAAGGGACGATGTGAAAAAGCGCGCAGGATGTTCATAATTTTGACGAGTATAGCATAGGCAATTCGGTCTATACTTTCCTCTTGACATAGTGTATATCACACAGTATAATGCAATAAAGGTTGATATATGGCAAACACTGAATCACTTGAAAATGTTGTTCTCGAATTACGGCGCGGCGTGATTGTGCTGGCGGTACTCAGTCAGTTGAGCAGCGAGCAATACGGCTACTCCCTGCTCAAACTGCTCTCAGATCAAGGTCTGGAAGTTGACCAGGGAACGCTCTACCCGCTGCTGCGCCGTCTGGAAGCGCATGGGCTGCTCGAATCGGTTTGGAAGCTGGAGGAAGCGCGCCCGCGCCGCTATTACATCATCAGCGCGGAGGGAAAAAAGATCCTTCCGAAATTGAAAAAGGAATGGGCTGGCATCGTGTCTGTGATGGCAAAAGTGCTGGCGTAAGGAGAAGAAATGAACTTAATAGACCGCTATGTAACTGAAGTTGGAAAGAACCTGCCGCTCCTCAAAGGACGCGAGGATATCGAAAAGGAATTGAAGTCCACGCTTGAGGATATGCTGGAAGACCGCGTCGAACAAACGGGACGCCTGCGCGATGAAGCGATGGAGATCGAGCTGCTAAAAGAATATGGATCGCCGCAAAAAGTGGCCGCGACCTATAACCCACATCCATATTTGATTGGCCCGCGCCTGTTCCCATTCTTCCTGATGGTGTTGAAGATCGTGATCCCCGTCCTTGTAACTGTGTTGTTGGTTTTAACAGGCATTCGCGCCGCAACAGACACGCCTTTCATGGGCATGGATTTTGTGAACATTGTCGGCAAGGGATTGGGAGGAATTGTTTCGGCCGCAATTACAGCCTTTGGCAACATTGTGCTCGTCTTCGTCATCCTTGAGCGCGTGCTGCCAGACAAGGAAATCGGCGATTTCAGTGATGAAAAGGACTGGGATCCCGCCTCTCTGGCCAAGGAACCCGACCCTGATACGGTCAAACGCAGCGACTTGATCGCCGAGATCGTCTTTACTTTCGTAGGACTCGCCATTTTGAATCTATTCCCTGAGATCCTCGGCATGTCCTACTTTACTGAAGAAAAGGCATTCTTTATTCCCATGTTCTCGGTTGAATTCTTCAAATTCATGCCGTGGATCAATGCGATCTTTCTTGCCGAGATTGTGCTGGATATTTACCTGCTCCGCAGTGCAATATGGACTTCCGTCACCCGTATTGCAAAGATCATTATCGAAGCCGCCAGCATTGCATTGGCTGTCATTATCCTGCGCACGCCAGATATCTTCGGTTTTACAGCCGAGTCGTTCCAAAGCGTTCCCAACAGTTCGGTCAACGCGGAAATGCTGATGAAGATCTTCAATTTCTCATTCTCGATCGCCATAATCATTGTCATCATTGTGGCTGGGGTTGAAATGGCAAAAGCGGCCTTCGCTTTGTTGAGGGTCAATTACAAAAGAAAGTAAGTTAAACGAAAAGAGGCGGCGCCATGATGGCGCCGCCTCTTTTCGTTTATTCAATTATTCAATTGAGATAATGAACTGATAGTGCGGCTGTCCGCCTTCCTGCACTTCCACTTCAAGGGATGTATATTTTGTTACGATAATATCGGCAATGCGGTTGGCCTCAGCATGAGTCATGCCTTCACCATAATACAAGCTGACGAGTTCATGTTGATCGGCTTCGGCTTTTTCAAGCAATTCCATCACGCCCTGCTCCACCGATTCAGCAGAGATAACCAGCTTGCCATCCAGTAACGCAATGACTTGTCCATCTTTTACGCTGACACCGTCAATTTCCACGGTGCGGGTCGCAATGGTAACCTCGCCTGTCTTGACCGCGCTCAAGGCTTTGGTCATTTTCTCAGCGACAGAATCAAGTTCCCCGTCTGGGATGAGCGAGAGCATGGCGGCAAGTCCCTGCGGAACGGTGCGAGTCGGCACCACGGCCACCTGTTTCACAGTCACCTCTTTGGCCTGATTCGCTGCGAGGATGATATTTTTATTATTCGGCAAAATGATGACTTTATCGGTCGGCAGGTTTTCAAACGAGCTCAGAATATCCTGCGTAGACGGGTTCATGCTTTGCCCGCCAGCCACAACGGCCGCCACACCCAAACTTGCAAAAATGCGGCTAATGCCAGCGCCTGGCGAAACGACCACCACAGCGATCTGCCCTGGCTCCACTGTGGTAAATTGAATCTGTTTGCTTTTTTGAATATCGTCCATTTGGGCAAGCAGATTTTCGATGGCTACTTTCGTCACCGTGCCGATGCCCATGATGTAATCGATCGGCAGGTAACGGTTCTCGGTCGGCACATGGATGTGCATGCGGTACATGCCCTCACCCTCACCCACTTGAATGGAGGTACCCATCTCTTCAAGACGGCCATAAAATGAACCAAGATCAAGTTCTCCCGTGGGCACAAAGTCCACGACCACTTCGTAATCCTGCCCCTCTTCCACTTCATCCAGCGCACCCTGCAAATTCATGGCTGACATCGGCTGAACGCTCATCGTCGGCGTTTCAAGCGACTCACCATACACATACCTGAGCATACCTTCCAAAATAAAGAACAAGCCTTTGCCGCCCGAATCAACCACACCTGCCTGTTTGAGGACTGGGAGTAGTTCAGGCGTTTTTTTGACCGCCTCATCTGCGGCTTTGACCGCCACTTCGAGGATCTCTATCGCATCTTTCGCGGACCCCAAAGCTGCCTCTGTTGCGATGGCAACTTCTTTAATGACGGTTAAGATCGTCCCTTCCACAGGGCGGACGACTCCCTTATAAGCTGTGTCACGTGCTTCGCCAAATGCCTTCACCAAAGTTTGGACATCCAATGTGGCTTTTTCATGCACACCACGCGAAAACCCACGCAGGATCTGACTGGTGATCACACCCGAATTTCCGCGTGCGCCCATTAAGGCGCCTTTGGAAACCATGGCCGCCATCTCGCCCAGATTACGGGTTCCCGAATCCTTGACCTCATTCCATGCGGCTTGCAGGGTCAGCACCATGTTCGTACCTGTATCGCCATCCGGCACAGGGAATACGTTCAAGGCATTGACCGTTTCCTTGTTGGTACGCAGCCAGGTCAGGCCGGCATCGATCAGGCGCTTGAGCGATTGCCCATCGATCGGCACGCGAAGCGTACGGAATTTCTCTAAACGCGCAGTGTCCACACCCATAAGTTTTCTCGGCTCCTAATCTGTGTCACTGATGCGCAGCCCGGCTACATGCACATTGACAGAATTGACGCGCAGTCCAAGCGCTTTTTCCACATGGAAACGCACCGTGTTGGCCACGCTTTCGGCCACTGAGTTGATGCGGGTCCCATATTCAACAACGACATTGATGTCGATATCAATATCCTCGCCCTTGTAACGGACGGAGATTCCGCGTGAAGGTTCACGGGTAATGGTGGATACGATCCCATCCGCCAGGTTTTTCGGGGCAAGCCCCACCACCCCGTAGGATTGCAGGGTGGCGTAATATGCAATCGTCGCCACCGCGTTTGGCGAAATATGGATCCCGCCCAAAGTAGTTTTTTCGTCGCCCATAGGTTCCTCGATATAGTTTGTCATGCTTTGGGGCATAAAACCTTCCCAAAGCTTCTTCTCCAAGTTTAGACAAGCCTTCCGTGTCTATTTTAACATCTTATCTTGAAGAAGGTTGCGTTATATGGTAAAATCCCGTGCCTTTGAGTAAAGGCGCTGACCCTGTGGTATGCTGCCAGGTCAGGTATTGGAATCATTGTAATTGAAAGGATCTATTCAAAATGGCTAAATGCAACACCTGCGGTAAAGCAACCACCTTCGGCCACAATCGCTCATTCTCCCTGCGTGCCACCAACCGCACGTTTAAGCCCAACCTCCAGAAGGTTTCGGTCATGGAGAACGGTCGCCTGGTCAAGAAGACGCTGTGCGCCAAGTGCATTAAGACTCTCGGCAAATCTGCGGCTTAGTTTGTTTTTCCATCACATCAAAGGTCACGGCTTCGGGCCGTGATTTTTGTTTTAAACCACACTGGCACGCAAAGCCTTGATGCCCTGCCCCACTCCCTGAGGATGTTTGAAGACGGCATTGCCAGCCACAAAAACATTTGCACCTGCCTGAACCATGAGCGGGATCGTCTTTTCAGACATGCCACCATCCACTTCCAAATGAGCTTTGGAACGCAGGGCATTTAATTTATTGCGGATCTCCTCCGCCTTGCCGATCATCTCGGGCATGAATACCTGACCGGAATAACCAGGCACCACGCTCATCACCAAAACGAGATCGGCAAACGGCAAAGCAGAATCCAATGCAGAGGCAGGGGTGGCAGGGTTAAGTGTAATGCCCGCAGTGCAGCCCAGTGACTTTATCTTCTTCACGGTTCCAGTCAAATCAGGACAGGTTTCCACGTGGACGGTGATATTGTTCGCGCCCGCTTTGGCAAAAGCTTCAAGATATTTCTCTGGTTCTGAAATCATTAAGTGGACATCAATGGGAAGTTTGGTGGCTCGTTTGCAGGCTTCGGTAAAAAGCGGCCCAACGGTAATGGTGGGGACAAAATGACCATCCATCACATCGACATGGAGCCAATCGGCGCCAGCGGATTCGCAGGCGGCGATCTCATCTGCGATATGGGTGAAATCAGCGGCAATAATGGAGGGGGCGAGGAGGAATTTATTCATGAGATTGTTGCACTTTGACAATGCGCAATCATCCCAACGATTTCTCGGGTGTGCGAAAGCAACTATCGAACAGGGGGATTGTAGGCAAAATAAACCATCATCCAAAATGGAATCAGTCCGCCGACGGTGAGTACGGCAAATAGGGCGAGTCCCCAAAAGACCCAGTCAATTTCTTCGAAGGCAGCATCAGGCTCGGGGACGTCTTGAGGCGCGGGCGCGGGTTGAGTGTACTGCCTGGGAGCAGTGACCTCTCGAAGCGGCGGAGAATCCCTGGTCGGAAGTTTATCCGAAATTTCTGGAGAAACGGCGATGACAGGTGCTTGAACTGGCACAGGCGTTGGCGCGGGAGCATCGGGCTGGGTGCCAAATTTGAGAAGAACGCGTCCCAATTGATCGGCAGTGCGATATCGCGCGGCAGGCTCTTTGGAGAGCACCTTCATAATGATCTCTTCGAGCGCGGTCGGGATATCAGGAATATATTCGCGGATTGGAATCGGACGGGCAGAAATATGCAAACGCGCCAATTCATCAGAAGTGGATGCAACGAACGGCGGCGTACCGCACAGCAACTCATACATGACGACACCGATGGAATACACATCGGATGCGGGCGAAGGGGGCTCACCTTGAGCCTGCTCGGGCGCAAAATAAAGCGGCGACCCCCAAACGATGTCGGTGCGTTCGCCGGGTGTCATGGTGGCGAGGGCGCGGGCGATGCCGAAGTCCGTTACTTTGAGACGGTTATCGGGCGAGACCAGCATGTTGTGCGGTTTGACATCACAATGGACAAGGCCAGCACGGTGGGCATATCCCAACCCCGCACAAGCCTGGATAATGAGCGGAATGCCCGTCTCTACTGAAAAACGGCCACGTTCGCGGATGAGTTGCTTGAGGTCTTTGCCGGGGATGTATTCCATGACGATGTAGAGCAGGTCATCTGCAAAGCCAAAGTCATGCACGGTGACGATATTGGGGTGCGAAAGATTCGCCGCCGAACGCGCTTCCATGCGGAAATGCTTCTGGAATTCTTCGTTGGTCGAATAATCCTTGCGCAGGACTTTAATCGCCACATAGCGATCCAGCATGAGATCGCGCGCACGAAAGACATCGGCCATGCCCCCGGTGCCAAGCCTTTCAAGCAATTGATAACGGTCGTTGAGAAGGGTCTCGTCGGTCATCGGTGAGGATTATATCGCAAGACCTCCGAGTTCTTAAAGAACTTAAACGTCTTAAGGCAGAATCCCCTCAGGTATAATCCTCTCCATGCGAAAGGGACTTCTCCTCTACAATCCAGCCGCGGGACGCTACCCCGTGAGGCGTTACGTGCGCGGAATCATTCATCCGCTCAAAGAAGCAGGCTGGAGCATTGAAATTGCCGAGACTCTCAGCGGCACGCACGCAACCCAGACCGCACATCAAGCCGCCACAGAAAAATATGATGCGGTCTTCGCCATCGGCGGCGATGGGACGGTGGGTCAGGTTGCCAGCGGATTGTTGGATTCAGATACCGCCCTCGCTGTTCTCCCCGCAGGCACAACCAACGTCTGGGCCATTGAGCAGGGACAAAAACCGTTTAGCTGGTTCAACTGGTGGTCATTACGCGAGAATGCCAAATTGCTCGCCAATGTAGATGTGCAGCAAGTGGATGTGGGCATGTGCAACGACCATCCGTTTTTGTTGTGGGCAGGCGTTGGTTTGGATGCACATACGATCAACAAGATCGAACCACGCCATCGTTTTTTCAAACATATCTCCGTTCCGCATTTTTTCGCCACCACCGTTTGGGAAGCCACCTTCTGGCATGGACTCGATCTGCGCGTGTGGACGGATGGTCAATTGGTGGAAGGTCATTATCTTGTGGCGGTCGCAACCAACATCCGCCATTATGCGGGCGGCATGTCGGTACTTTCACCCGAGGCATTACTCGACGACAATGAAATGGATATGTGGCTGCTCAGCGGCAACAGCGTCGCCGATGCGCTGCGTCATTTTTTTGATCTCGTTGCAGGCCGTCACCTCACCTCCGATCAGGCGCGGCGCTTGCCATTTCACACCGCGCGGGTAGAATCAGATGTGGCCTTCTCCATTCAAGTGGATGGCGATCCAGCCCTCGGCAGTTCCCATGCCGATATCAACATCAAACATCGCGCGCTGAAAATCCTCATGCCAAAAGACGCGTTATATTTATTGAAAAACCCAAACAAGAGTTAAACAAATGGATTTGAAACCATACCTCAATCGTTGGACGGTCTTTGGTGCAATCGCAGTTGCAGGGATTTTGCTCATCATTACGCTGATCATCATCGGCTGGACCTCTCCGCGCTTCACCCCTGACGTTGGGTTTGCTCCTGCCGATCTGACGATGATCCCCGCCCCGACACATACCCCCAACGTCACCATCGCACCAACCCTTGACCCAAGCCTCGTCACCCCGACTCTTGCCCCAGGCGCGATTGGCATCGGCGCCTATGTGCAGATCAGTGGAACCGAAGGCGAAGGCTTACGCATCCGCTCGATTGCGGGGCTGACAGGCGATACGGTCTTTTTCGGCGGCGAATCGGAAGTGTTCCTCGTCCGCGATGGCCCGCAGACCGCAGATGGATATACATGGTGGTATCTCGTCGCACCCTATGACGAAAACCGCGCAGGCTGGGCTGCCGCAGAATTTCTCACCGTCGTCCCTTCGCCGTAAACACTCACAAAAACCCTAAAGGTTTTGAAAACCCTTAGGGTCTCAATAATGAAAAGGAATGATATGTCTGAAAAACCAACCGGCGTCACCGCCAACAAAAGCAAGAAAGAATTTACCGTCACTTGGGATGATAACCACACAAGCGTTTATCCTTTTGGGCTGTTACGCGCGGCCTGTCCATGCGCCTCCTGCCGCGGCGGACATGAGAACATGAAATCGGAACCCGATGCCGAGGTGTTCAGCCGCAAAATGGAAGATACCTCCTCCACGCGGCTGGCAAATGTCGTTGCAGTCGGCTCCTATGCGTTGACTATTGTCTGGGAAGACGGCCACGATTACGGAATCTACAACTGGCACTATCTGCGGGCCTTATGTCCATGCGCGGAATGTCGGGGGAAAGCAGTAAAGCAGTAATCAGTGAAACAGGTATCAGTAAAAAGAGAGGCTACCCAAAAGGAGCCTCTCTTTCATCTTTTCACGTCCCCACCACTCTCTACTTTCCGCTCACCTACTTCGGTGTCGGCGTAGGCGTACCCGTTCCACCCTTCGGTGTGGGAGTCACCGTGCCGCTTCTCGGAGTGGGTGTTCTTGGTGTGGCGGTCTTTGTGCCAGGCTTGGACGTATTCGTCGGCGTGACCATTGTTCTCAGATGCAATTCCGCATCTGAGCGCATTTTCTCTGTCATCACATCCGCATCCATTTTTAGCAGAGCCTGCCAATCCTTGATGGCATCCTTCACTTCGCCGCGTTTCTCCTGGACCAGCGCGTGCCAGTACAACATCAGCGCAGTTTCTTCATCCGTCTCAGCCAGTGACCTGAGCGCCTCCGCTTTCTGGAAAGCGCTGCCAAATTTCTCCTGCAAATAATACGCGCGCAGCAAACCGAGGTTGATCACAAAAGAAGTATCGTCTGCACTGGCGGCTTTTTCAAGGTCTTCAACGGCTTTATCAAGGTTATTCAATTCGAGGTTCGCAAGGCCCTTATAAACAAGGAACTTCCGAATGCCGTTCTTATTGAGTGCCTCTGCCCTGTCGAAGTTATTTGTCGCAACTTCGTAATTTCCCATTTCATAATAGGCTTGTCCAAGCAAACCAAAAACCTGATCATCTTCTGTTTCATAGACCGCATACACATCCAAAGCTTCGATGGCGCGTTCGTATTCGCCGCTTTCAATATGTAATTTACCGAGCAGTTTATACACATCCAGATTGGTAATATCCAGCGAATAAGCCGTTTCGGCGGCTTCCAACGCGCTCTTCTTGTCATCCAACGCCAGATAGGCATCGGCATAGGTCATGTAAACGACGGGAGAATTGGGGATAAGTTTATCCGCGCGGTCAAGGTCAACAATGGCGGCTTCAGGGTCGTTGTTGTTGATGTTGTAACGCGCCCGCTCGAGATACACTTCGCCAAAATCGGGATCGAGTTCAATGGCTTGCTCGAAAAGATTATCCACATTTGCTTTGGGATTATCCAGCAATCTGGCACGCGCCAGACCCAGATAGGCAGGGCCAAAATCCTCGTTGATCTTCAAAGCCTCATTATAGAAATCCAAAGCACTGTCAGCGTCACCTTTGAAACGATAGGCATCGCCGATCAGGTAGGGCACATCGGCGGCATCGGGTTCCAGCGAAGCGATGATCTGCATGTTGGAGATGTATTCGTCCCAGTTTTCTTTAGCATACGCGGCCAGCGCCAGGCGGTATTGATCGCCTGACTGCGCCGCCCGCGGTGTGTTGACGTAAACTGCAGTGGGTGTATAGGTCTGAGGAAGGAAATACGACAATGGTGTGGGGCCAAGCACTGCCTTGGTCGGGGGCGCTGTTGCCCCAAACAAGGTCGGTGTGGTGGTGAAAGTCGGTGACGGGCCAGGTGTGTTCGTTTCGGTGGGACGCACATTCGAGCGGCGCGGCAGGATGAGGCCAAAGATCACTGCAGAGACCAGCCCCGCGCCGATGAGCAATACAAAAGCCAATCGTGTGATCGGACTCTTCGCCAAAGCCTTGAAGCCCCGCTCCTTCGGCTTTTCATTTGCAAGTAAAAGTTTTTCCTCCCACGCCCGCGGACGGTTCATGGGGAATGGCTGAATGCTTTCATCGGGAGCCAATGCCCCGAGCAGGATCAAGCCGCGTTTCGCCGTACCATTTTCAGGGTCCAGTTTGAACGCTGTTTGCAGGCAGTAAATGCGTTCTTTGGTGTTATCCACTGCGGCGCTGAGCCAGATCCAATAGGTCGGGTTATTCTGGTCCGCTTTCAGCAGAAGCGTAATCAACTCTTTGGCGCGCGCTTTGTCTCCGCGCCGCAGAGCTTCCACTGCATCCTGGAACATGGTGTCGTCGGGTCGGTCTTCAGCCATGGCTGGATTCTAATTCATTTCATGGAATTCTTCGACCTGATATGTATAAACTTGCAATTTTGTCTTTCGCCACAGATCACGCCTCGCACCCATCTTGGCGCACAAATGGTCAAGGAAATCTTCGGGGTCGGGGATCTGCTCCCAAACCTGCGGGAGGAAAGTGGCGCGGCGAAACTCATCCTTCAAGATGACTCCATCCACATGCGGACGCAGCTTCGCAGGCAGTTCTTCGCCCGAAGAATATTCCAGCGGATGAGGAACGGTCAATCGCGACACCTCCAGCTTGATCCTGCTTAATTCATTTTCAGTTACGGGACGAAAACGCGGGTCTTCAAGTGCGGCAGCGGCAGCGTGTTCGCGCACATCATCAACCAAAGGTTGATACGCTTCGATCGCGCCGATGCAGCCGCGTAAATCACCATGGACCGTAAGTGTGACAAAGGCTGCACCATTTTCGCGCAATCGCGGTGTGAGGGATTCAACATCCAAAGGCGGAAAAATCTTTCCCCGCACAGCATGTTCCATTGCCTCGCGCGCAAGGCGCAGCAAGATTTGCTTTTCCCCATCGGTCAATTGATCTGTCACGGAAGCCTCCCATAAACAGACCCTAAAAGTTTTCCAAACCTTTAGGGTCTCAATTTATATTTCGGACAAATTCCAATATTTGCGGTTGTGATAGATCAGCGGCGGCCCATCGTTCGCTTCGTGCGCGGCGAGTACCTCGGCAATGAAAAGCGTATTCATGCCCGCATCGAAAGTTTGAACCACACGGCAATCCATCCAAGCCAGGCCACCTGCGATCAAAGGTGACCCTGTCACCATCGTTTCCGTTTTCAGGTTTGCAAAACGGTCTTCAGCACCAGCCACCTGTCCCGAAAAAAGATTCGAAATATCAGATTGTTCCGCCGAAAGGATCGTCAGGCCAAAAGCGCCAGATTTGGATACCAGTTCATGCGTGCGTGTGGATACTCGCAGGGAAATGGTGATCATGGCGGGTTCCAACGAAATGGACGTAAACGAGTTCACGGTCATGCCGTGTTTGTGACCTTCGTGCACGGCCGTCACCACCGTCACGCCAGCCGACCAGGCACGCATGGCAGCACGTAATTTTTCAGGATCAAGGGTCATAAGTGTCGTATTTTTCATAATGTGAAATTCATCATAATTGTGAGATGGGAGAGCGTCAAGTCAAAAATGCGATTTTAGGACAAGGTCGTTTTTTGTTTTCTTACCAACAGGAGAATATTCGGAAAATTCGCCCATTCTAAAATTAAATTCCCATTCATGAACGCGTGGTAGACTCGCATGATGTCCAAACGTATTCGAAACATTATTATTGGGCTGGCAGGCTTGCTTCTGCTGGCTGTTTTGGTTTACCAAATTCCATATATCAAATCGGTTCTTTCGTGGCGCATCGAAAAATTCATGATCTACACAAGGAACGTGTTCGATCCAGTCGGCCCTGTGCCAACCGCTTTACCCGTTACACCCCACCCCATCACACCGACTGTCGTCATAACCGCCACGTCCACACCCATGATCGACCTCACTCCATCCATCACGCCCACGGCAACTTTTGCGCCGCTGCCCGCACAGGCATCCATCGCATCACCGCCGTTCGAACAGCAAACACCAAATAACTGCGGACCCGCGACACTTTCGATGGCTTTGCATATCTACGGCTGGGAAGGCAATCAGGCTGACATCGCGAACGTGATCAAACCCATTTTGCAGGATCGAAACGTCAACCCCGAAGAACTTCGATATTACGTCCGCACACAGGCGGGCTGGCTCAACATGGAGTATCGCGTGGGTGGAAGCATCGAAACCCTTAAGCGATTGATTGCTGCAAATTATCCTGTCATGGTGGAAAGCGTCACATCGCTTGACCCGAACGACGCGCTTGGCCCGAACGATGACTTATGGGCCGCGCACTATCTTCTGCTCACAGGCTACGATGACGCCGCACAAACCTTCACCATTCAAGATTCCTATCACGGCGCCGACCTGAGCATTTCCTATTCCCAACTTGAAAAGGAATGGAAACCGTTCAACAACCTGTACATCGTGATCTACTTTCCGCAATTCGAGGATGAGATGAAGAGCCTGCTCGCTTCCAACTGGGACCCGAGCCTGAATCGGCAATTGGCATTATCTGCGTCTGAAACAGACATCGCCCAAAACCCCACCGACGCATTTGCGTGGTTCAACCTCGGCAGTAACCTCGTTTATTTTGACCGCTACGAAGAAGCCGCACAAGCCTACGACAAGGCACGCGAGATCGGTCTGCCATTGCGGATGTTCCGCTATCAGTTCGGTCCATTCCTTGCTTATTTTCATTCCAATCGCAATGAAGACCTGCTCGTGCTGACAGATTACGCGCGAGGCGTGACGGAAATGTCTGAAGAAGCCTGGCTGTGGTATGGATACGGTCTGTACCGCAACGGCGATTACGATGGAGCGCTCAAAGCCTGGCAAAAAGCAGACCAGATCAATCCTAACTTTTTTGAAGATCAGGCACAGAACGCCATCGATTTGATTCAATAACGATTCATCAACCTGGATTGCGGGCTAAAGTCCGCGCTCCAAATATGCTGAATAAAATAACTTCAATGAAGAAAACACTCCTCCTTTTCATTCTCTTGCTCACCGCCTGTCAAAGCACTCCCACACTTGCTCCTGCGGCAACAGTCACCCTGATTCCATCGGATACACCTGTGCCGACAGTGATTCCATTTACAGCAACCCCTGAGGCTACGTCCACGCCTGTGCTGACTGCCACGCCTGAAACCATGAAAGTCTCCCCCACCGACGGCATGACCCAACTCTTCATCCCCGCTGGGAACGGTGAAAATGGGCGGGCTGGATGTGCTGCTCGAAAACGACGAAATCCCCGCGCACGATGTGACACTCGCCGCGTTTTGGATGGATCAGGTGGAAGTGACCAACGGCATGTACAACTTGTGCGTGCAGGCGGGCGTATGCAGATTACCCGTCAAACTCAACTCGGATAATCGCGGAGATTATTTCGGCAATCCTGAATTTCAAGATTATCCCGTCATTCAGATCACGTGGTTCGATGCGAATGTCTACTGTCAATGGGCGGGGCGCAGACTGCCCACCGAAGCGGAATGGGAACGCGCCGCGCGCGGCGATGACCTGCGAACCTATCCATGGGGCGGCGAACCTCCGAATGAATTGAATTCGAATGCAAATAACATCGTCGGCGATGTAACGCGTGTGGGCTCGTATCCTGCAGGAGCAAGTCCGTTTGGGGTGCTGGATATGGCTGGCAATGTATGGGAGTGGGTTGCAGATTATTATAGCGGCCGCTACTATACAGAATCTCCAAGTACAAATCCGCTGGGGCCTGATAACGGCGGGTTGAATTTTCTGCGCGTGATCCGCGGCGGCTCGTTTCAGGATAATCTTTTTAATTTACGCGTGTCGAATCGCGGATATGAAACGGGTCCAGACCCATCGGCTTTTCCGGGAGAGGCTGAATATTATGGCCGCAGTTCGGTGAAGATCGGCTTCAGGTGCGTGCGTGCTGATTAAAACAGAATCAAGTTTCGGTTAAGGGCGAAGCGGTTTTTCATCTTCCTGAACATTTTTATCTTTACGCTGCAAGTCATCTATGATATTATCGCGACACAATTCAATAGCCCCAATACGGCGCTCTTATCCAGAGAGGCGGAGGGAACGGCCCTGCGATGCCTCGACAACCAGTCAGCGAAAGTTGAATATGGTGCCAAATCCGACAGAAGATTTCTGGGAGATGAGAGGGTAGATAAGCTTTATGCGATTGCCCTTTCACGTCGAAAGGGCAATATATTTTTAAGGAGAAACAAAAAATGAGTAATACTTTCATGTCTTCACCCAGCCTGATGTTCACATCAGAATCGGTGACCGAAGGGCATCCTGACAAGATCTGCGATCAGATCTCGGATGCAGTTTTGGATGCGTGCCTCGAGCAGGATCCGATGTCACGCGTGGCTTGCGAGACCGCTGTCAAGACGGGTTTCGTGGCACTCCTGGGTGAAATCACCACCAGCGCTTATGTGAACTTCGATGAACTCGTTCGCAAGGTGGTGAATGAGATCGGCTATGACAGCAGCGATAAAGGTTTTGACGGCAATACCTGCGCCGTGCTTTCAGCCGTGGCCAGCCAGAGCGCCGATATTGCGCTGGGCGTGGATCACGCGATGGAAGATAAAAGCGGTGAGATGAAGGACGTTGGCATTGAACATGTGGGTGCGGGCGATCAGGGCATGATGTTTGGTTTTGCCTGCAATGAAACCCCGACCTTGATGCCGATGCCGATCTATATGGCGCACAAATTATCGCGTCGTTTGAGCGAACAACGCAAGAGCGGCGTGCTCCCCTGGCTGCGCCCCGATGGCAAGAGTCAGGTAACCGTGGAATATTCCAATGGCAAACCGAAGCGCATTGATACTGTTTTGATTTCCACACAGCACGCGCCTGAGATCTCACAATCTGAGATCATGGAACTCGTCAGCGAGCACATCATTTACCCGACCCTGCCCGAAGGCTTGGTTGATAAAAACTTGAAAGTCTTCATCAACCCGACCGGTCGTTTCGTGATTGGCGGCCCAATGGGTGATGCAGGCGTGACTGGACGCAAGATCATCGTCGATACCTACGGCGGCATGGGCCGACATGGCGGCGGTGCTTTCTCCGGGAAAGACCCCACGAAGGTGGATCGTTCCGCCGCGTATGCGGCCCGCTACGTTGCAAAGAACATTGTCGCCGCTGGTCTGGCTGATCGCGTTGAAGTGCAGGTGGCTTATGCGATCGGTGTGGCTCATCCGCTTTCGGTGAATGTTGAAACGTTTGGCACTGCCAAGATTGCAGATGAAAAGATCTCGGCACTCGTCAGCGAATATTTTGATCTGCGCCCGGGCGCGATCATCCGTGACCTTGACCTGCGCCGCCCGATCTATCGCAAGACCGCCGCTTATGGTCACTTCGGCCGCGATGATATCGAATTCCCCTGGGAACGCACCGATAAGGCTGAGGCTTTGAAGAAGGCTGCGGGATTGTAGGAAGTTTGAGTGAATAGGTAATAGGTAAAAAGAAAGAGCCGCGAGAATCTCGCGGCTCTTTTTGCTTCAAGTTCATTTGTTACGGCAAACTAAATGCTCTGACTAAAAAGACTGCCATTTCAGCACGTGTCACATTGGCATCGGGACAGTAGTTGCCGCCGCCGCATCCGCTGGTGACACCTTCGGCCGCGAGTTGCTCGATCCATGCATCTGCAAAGGAACCAAGCGGAACATCCCCAAAAACCGTTCCTGTTGCAGCAGGAGGAACATAAGAACTTCCATGTTCACCACGCAACAGGAAGATCGCCATTTGAGCGCGGGTGATGGTCGCATCGGGGCAATAGTTTCCGCCGCCACATCCAGCAGTGACTCCCTCTGACGCAAGTTGTTCGATCCAATCTGCGGCGAAGGTACCGAGTGGGACATCCGTGAAGACAGTTCCAGTTGCGGCTGGAGGAATATAGGAACTCCCGTGCACGCCGCGCAAAATGAAGATGGCCATTTGGGCGCGGGTGACAGTTGCCTCAGGACAATACATCATCGGAGAGGTACTGCATCCGCTGGTGATACCGGCGTTATACAATCGCTCGATATATTCCCACGCCCAATACGTGGATGGTACATCTGTGAATATGGTGGGAACAGGAGCCATACCTGATATATACACTGGGATAAGGCTTCTGATATCTGTTCCATCCCCCAATTGACCAAAGTCATTTGCCCCCCAACACATGCCTCCGCCGTCTGAGGTCAGCGCGCAGGTATGCCAACGTGCTCCTGTCATGTAACTAACTCCACTCGATAAACCAGATACATTCACCGGAACAGCACTGACGGTCAATGAATTATTTCCCAATTGTCCATTGTCATTATCGCCCCAGCACATCATCCCCCCAGTTGAAGTCAGAGCACAGGTATGATGTTCTCCAGTAGCAATGGAAACCACTCCGCTGGGAAGCCCCACCACATCCACAGGCAGAAGGCTTTCATCAGAAAATGTGTTGTTGCCCAACTTGTCCAAATTGATTATTACCCCAGCATTTTATGCCTCCAAGCGCAGTTAACGCACAAGTATGAGAACTACCAGCAGCAATGGCAACCACCCCGCTGGATAGCCCAACCACGTTGACTGGGATTGGGCTTGGGTTATTGGAGTTATTATTCCCCAATTGACCATTGCTATTACTTCCCCAACACATCACTCCGCCCGTTGCAGTCAACGCGCAGGAATGCCCTCCACCCACTGCAATAGCAGTCACCCCGCTGGTGAGTCCGCTTACATTGACTGGGGTGTAGCCGCCAGTATTTGAGTTATTCCCTAATTGGCCATCGCCATTACTTCCCCAGCATTTCACCCCACCGGTTGTCGTAAGTGCGCAGGTATGAGCATGGCCCGCTGCAATGGCGATCACCCCGCTGGATAAACCAAGCACACTCACCGGCTCATACGTGGACCAGAAAGGCGTGCTATTCCCCAATTGACCTGCGCTATTATCTCCCCAACACAGCACCCCACCCGTCGTGGTCAGTGCACAGACATGCATCCCCCCAGCTGCGATGGCGCTCGCTCCAGTGATAAGTTGGCTCATTACTGGAACATGGCTATGAGTCATCATGTTATTTCCCAATTGCTGAGACATATTATTTCCCCAACATGCCACCCCGCCCGAGGAAGTCCGTGTGCAGGTATGGTTCAACCCCGCCGAAATGGGTCCCATCTCACTGCCAGCGGTCAGCGGCGCAAAGTCTCCCCCCCATTGCAGACACAATGGAGGCATTTCCCCAGTTTCACTTGCACCAACCGTCACTGGATTCATTAGAAACGACAACAACAAACCGCCCAATATAAAGAAAATCGACTTTTGAGTAAACATGGAAACCCTCCCAGGTTAATACACGACATTTTCAGCACGTTGCCCCTTAAATCACTATACGATTTATCAAATCAAATATCAAGTATGGATTGGGCGGTATTGGCTCATAGGTACACAATCCCCACCGAAAACAGACGACTAACAACAGGAGCCGTGAGAACGACTCACGGCTCCTGCCAGTACAGATATTTTGATTTTTCGAATTACGGTGTCGGCAAATTCCTGGCTTTGACGATCAAGTACGCGCCCCATCCGCGGTTGACCGCAGGTTGCACAGTTAAGAAAATATCCAATCTCCACTCACTACACGCGGAATTGCATCATTGCGACAATCATTATCGAAATAGATACAAAACCTCGCTGTAATCAGAGATCAGGCGCTGCCGGAAACATTGCAAATTATCACTTGAAATTACCGTCCAAACCTTGTAATATAAAAACACATTTAGAGTTATTTTGCATTTGCTTGAGAGGTAGGGATTCGCCTCGAAATGGCAAACCCATCGCGAGATGGGGACGCAAAGTCATGGGTCTACACGTATAGACCGCCAGACTGCCGAAAGGTTTTTACTTCGGCAGTTTTTAATTTCCATTTACAACCATCACGGAGGTGAAACGAAGAAATAAACCGCTTCTATGCAAGGGATATCGTTTTTGTTCAAATATATATACATAAGGAGAATCTGATGAACAGAAAGATCCTTGCCGTTATCGGCATACTAGCATTGACGATCGCCGTCATGCCCGGAACTGCATCTGCCGCGCCCAAACCAATCGACTACAGCCCGATGGATGCCGGCCCGGTCATCCGTGAAATGCCAGCAACCCCAGATATCATCAGCAACACACCGGAAGATGCGGCAAAAGAGGCGGGCTTTTCGAGCAATACGCCTTATACGAGTTGCGTCCTGGCTACCAAGACCTGGATGCGATTAAACAGTGTGACAGGCGCCTATGGATTTACGAACTATTATCTCGTAGCCGAGGGACCGCTGGCTCAAATTTGGGTGCAAAGCAGTTTGGCATGGCCTGCGGGTGATCCGCGCCCTACCCCAGAAATTACTTGTGAACAAGCCCAGTATATGCTTGGACAGTTTGAGAACAATATGTATCCGAAGGAGACATCCTTCTTCGGAATGCCCGCCGCACATGATGGGGCATATTCCCTGCTTGAAGCCTGGGGATATTTCCCGCCCGGATACTACTCCGATACGGCTGGCCGCCAGGTGGTGTTGGTTTCAAACGTCCGCGATGAGAATTATTTCGATCCGAATTACCCCATCTACATCGCAGGGTTCTACTCACCTTCTTATGAAGCCTATTTTGACCGCAATGTGATGACAATTGATGCCTACGATTGGGTCAATCGCACCGGGCCAAACGGCACACGACCCTATCTTTATGAAGGCGTCTTTGCCCATGAATATCAACACCTGCTGCACAGTGACTACGACTCAGATGAGGAGAACTTCATCAATGAAGGCATGTCGAATCTCGCCGAGTATCTGACCGGGTACGGCATCGCCGTCCAGGGTCATGTGGATGCCGCCGCAGCCAGGCCCGAGAATTCGCTGACGGTTTGGGGCGACCAGGGCGATCTGGAGATATTGACCGATTATGGTCAGGCTTACTTGTTCCAGTATTATCTCCTGGAGAAATATGGCAAGCCGTTCACCCAAGCTCTATTCCATGATGAGGGCAATGGGATCAGCGGTATCAACTCCACACTGGCCGCATTCAACATTCAAAAGAGTTTCGCCGACATTTTCCACGATTGGTCCGTGGCAATGTTGATTAACTCAAAGAACCCCGGCGGCGGACTCTATCAATTCTATAATGTCGATCCAAAACTGAGCTATTACTTTGCGCCACTGAATATCGGCACGCCAGCCGCGCCAAATCTCGAAGCCTTCAATACCCCCGGCGCGCCGCCATGGGGCACCGATTACATTTGGGTCAACGGCGACCCCAAGGCTCTTGGCAAATTCACTTTTAACGGGATCGCTTATAGCACATTCCCAACCGGCTGGACATCAGACGGCGCTGTGATATGGGGCGGTGCGGGCGATTTGCTGGATAATTGGGCCATCTTTGAAACGACGGGCGGCGGTACATTGACCTTCGATACTTACTACGATACCGAAGAGCTTTGGGATTATGGCTTCGTTCAGGTCTCAACCGACGGCGGATACACCTGGGCAAGCCTCGCCAACGCCTATACCACCTCCGATCATGACCCCAATGCTCATCCAACCGTCATTGCCAACCTGCCCGGCCTCACCGGCTGGAGCGGTACATGGGTTAACATGTCTTATGATCTAAGCGCGTACGACGGCCAGAATATTCTGGTTGCATTCCGCTATGTAACCGATTGGGGAACCTACTATGACGGTTGGTTCATAGACAACGTCTATGTGGATGGTACGCTGATCTCCGACGGCTCAAACACCGCGGCTTTCCATGATCTCACCTACTATCTGCCGGTTAACAATGATTACACCGTAACCTTTATCGGCATGAAGACTGTTGGAAAGGGGAATGAGTACAAGGTGGTCAGCATGAAGTTGAACCACGTAACCGAACAGGGCCTCTTCGAACTGAACAAGGTGTTGAAGTGGTCCACCAAGGTTGCCATGCTGGTTACCTTCGATGCGCCGGAAGGCACCACATCCTATGCTCCCTATACATACGACTTCACATATACAAACAAGGGACCAAAGAAGTAGCCTGCTTCTGTAACATTGAGCCTGCCTCGTGTGAGGCAGGCTCTTTTTATTTTGTCATCGTCATGGAACAGGCATCCAAGGTTGTCCGTCCTGGATTTCTCCCGGCGTGACCGGAAATTCAGGCCCGCCGCATTCCGCAACGTTTCCCTTCGTGTCAGATTGATAGGTATAGATCCTTTCATTCGCTTTCAACTGTATCATGTAGCCGGGTGTCAGTACCTGGGCATAGACCATGCCCGGTTGCGGGCAACCCAGACTGGTATCAGACCACGTTACCTCTGTAACATTCACTACCGTGATCTGATCGGCATTGATATTCAATCGCCGGCTCAAGTCATTCCGGGATGCCTGCACGGCAATCTCCTGCGTAGAGGAATGTGTAAGAGCAATTTGAGGGGTGGAGAGAGTCCCGTCGAAGGTGTCAGCAGGCTGAGGGGAAGAAAGAGGCGATGTGTCAACAAAGGTGGGATTCGATTGGCAGGTGGTCAAGACCATTCCCAGTACAAGTGTCAGTTCAATGGTTGATTTCATGGATTCCTCCATGTTATAGACGCCGCCGCGTATTTAAAGTTCATGGGAACAACGCAAATCCAAAAATGACAGCCGCCCAATCCATAAAGGCGACTGTCATTTTTCACTCCTGAAAATTACGGTGTGGGCAAATTCTTGGCTTTGACGATCAAGTACGCACCCCAGCCGCGATCCACCAGTTGACTTGGGCAGAACATCGGTTTGCCTGTGCCGCTGTCTGTGCCGCAGGCGGGGAGCAGACCATCCAGATAAGCTTGCTCTGCCCAATCGATTCCCCAGTAGCTTGGGTCACTGGGCGGGAAATCAGCAAACAAAGTCCCACTCGCGGCGGGAGGGGCGTAACCCACGCCATATTTCATGCGCAGACCAAAGATGCTGGCCTCCACACGCGGAAGTTGATTCGCGGGGCAAAACAGCAACGGACTACTCTGGCAGCCTGTGGTCAGGCCTTCCTGATACATACCTTCGGCCCACGGCTGCGCCCATTCGAAACCAGTCCAGTTGTCGCCGAAGATGCCTGTGACGGCTGGCGGGGTGTACCCAGAGCCCATTTGTCCGCGCAGCATGAAAACGGCGGATTGCGCACGGTCCAAAATCGTATCGGGGCAGAACATCAGTGGACTGGTGCTGCATCCGGCTGTGTAACCTGCCTGATATAGAGCCTCGATATATTTATAAAGTGGATGATCAAGGGGCACATCACTAAAAGTAGTTTGGGGAACACGGAAGGCATAGAGAACTGCATTATCAGATGCATTATTCCCAACGACATAGAGCGTTCCGTCGACTCCAATGGCAGGGGACGAACTTGACCAACCAACCTCATACTTCCACAACAAAATCCCGTCCGCTGCACGCAAAGCATATACATACCCTTTATCACCAGCTTGCACAGAACTTGTCCAACCTTGAGTAAAATACACGATACCATTAGCAGTCAATGCAGGTGTTGAAGTGATAAAGCCTGCAATGCCTGTATCATATTGCCATTTTACAGATCCCGCCGCGTTAAAAGCGTAGAAAATACCACCGTTATCACCGCGATAAACTGTACTGCCGTCTGCAGAAATTGCACTGGCCGACTCATACATCCAATTCAAAACAGGCACCTTCCATTTATCAGTGCCGTTAGTATTCAACGCATGGAAGTAACCATCCGTGTCACCAATGTAGATAGTTCCATCCAAAGCAATCGAAGGCGAATTCCATGGCTCACCCAACTCCGAACGCGACCAATCGAGGGTACCACTGTTGGTGAGAGCGACGAGACCCAAACAGTCATGATAAAAAACCACAGCGCCGTTGCTCGTAAGGGCCGGACTAGATTCAATCCAACAACTACTTCCTGAATCCCATTGCCACTTCAGCGTTCCATTGGGATTTAATGCATACATAAAGGAATTACTGGAGTTCCCGCCAATGTATATTGTGCCATCCGGTCCAATTGTAGGGGAACCATAGGTCGTCCCTCCAATTTGGTATGACCATAATGTTGTGCCATTTATTGGATTGAGCGCAAATAATGAATCATTTGAAACAACATATACAGTTCCATCACTTCCAACAGCCGGTGCTTGCCTGGTAAGTGTGTAATCATACCAAGCGGTCCCCCATTTTTTCCATTTTAGTGCGCCATCAGGATTGACAGCAAAGAATCCAAGTTCACTTGGTATGTAGATTGTGCCGTCAGGACTGATTATTGGTGAAGCATTATCTTGCACCTTGACATCGAGTGGGTAACTCCATATCAAGTTAGCCGTATTCGGCCCATTGAACGGACTGTAGCTTGTGTGGGCAGCATCATGACCATACATAGGCCAAGGGCTGACACCACTGGCAAGCGACTCGGCCTTTGTAGGTAAAATACCTGTTAACAGAAACGCGATAACAATTAAAACAAAAGATATTCGGAAAATCGGTTTTCTAGTAAACATAACATCTCCTCTTCTGATTGGATTTGGAAAAATTTACTTAGATTCAGTATAATCGTTTGAAAAATAAAAACAATAGGCAAACATCTGCTTTTTATGATCTCACCTAACACGCACCGCCCCGATGGTTTTCGTAATTCAGGTCTGTCTCTCATTCAAATCCTCGGGCGGTGCGTGTAATGTCAGTTATTAAATCAAAAGAGCCTTGAGGTTTTACTCAAGGCTCTTTTGATTTAACTTATCAACTATTTTTTCGATATTTACGGTGTCGGCAAATTCTTCGCCTTTACGATCAAATACGCGCCCCAGCCGCGATCCACCAATTCACTTGGGCAGAACATCGGTTTGCCTGTGCCGCTGTCGGTGCCGCAGGCGGGGAGCAAGCCATCTAGGTAAGCCTGCTCGGCCCAATCGATGCCCCAGTAACTTGGATCACTGGGCGGGAAGTCTGCAAATAAAGTCCCACTCGCAGCGGGGGGAGCGTAACCCACACCATATTTCATGCGCAGACCAAAGATACTGGCCTCCACTCGCGGAAGTTGATTCGAGGGGCAAAACAGCAACGGACTGCTCTGACAACCTGTGGTCAAGCCTTCTTGGTACATGCCTTCCGCCCACGGTTGCGCCCATTCGAAACCTGTCCAGTTATCGCCAAAGATGCCTGTGACGGCTGGCGGGGTATAGCCAGAGCCCATTTGTCCGCGCAGCATGAATACGGCAGATTGCGCACGGTCCAAAATGGTATCGGGGCAGAACATCATCGGGCTGCTGGAGCAGCCTGCGGTGTAGCCCGCATCGTACAGCGCCTGGATATATTTATACAGCGGATGAGTCGTCGGCACATCTGTAAACGTGGACGAAGATGAATTGGCAAGAATGTACTGCTGAGCAAAGGCTCCATACAAGGTCAGGCTCTTATCTGCCTTGAGGAGAGCAGGTGTCCAATCGTGGTGATACATCCAGGCCAGACTGCTCAAATTGTGACTATCCATCCACTGCGTGAATGGGTCACCATAGGAGGCTTCGGACCCCGGCCAAGTGGGATTTGACACATCTACATCTTCATAGCCCCACTCACTGACGATGACGGGCTTCACGCCGAGCAACCCGCCCATGTCTTTGTCCCACTCTGCAGGGGTGTTTAATCCGTTGATGGAATATTTGTGATAGGCATAGATGACATTCGAATCTGCAAGCGGATTGTCCTTGATGCCCACCAGCCAACTGGCCCAGCGGTTACCGGTGGCGATGATGATGTTTTGTCCGCCGTTACTGCGCACCGTTTGAATGAGGGTCTCATAGTAGGCCTTGAGCGGCGCCCAGTATGGATTTGGATCGCTCCCAACGTAGTCCATGGCGTCGTGAACGGGTTCATTCCAAAGGTCAAAGATGATGCGGGTATCCGCTCCGTAGATCTGCGCCATTTGCGTCCAGAAGGATGTTGCCACGCTCATGCTGGAATCATAGGTATCCGCCGGATTGCCCGGATATGCAGGCTGGGAATATCCATCCGGCCAACCGATGACGTGATAAGAAATGATCACATACATTCCGCTATCAAGCGCAGCATTGATCTCACTGGATAGACCGGCAAGCAGGGTGGGGCGATCCATGTTTTTCCATTGGGTTGGGAAAATACTGATTCGCACCACATTTGCGTGCCATGTCTGTGAAAGCGTGGTGTAGTCGGCGAGTGAATAGTTGTAAAAATTTGGGTCACGCGCCCAAAATGGGTCAGCCATGTTCACGCCTCGTAATCGGATCGGCTGTCCATTTGCCACAATATTCAATCCAGAGATGGACAATCCGGGCAATGCCGCCGTTGGGCTTGCCGCACGAACGGGAATCGTTGCAGTGATGAAGGAAAGTAGTACAACGACCAAAAAGAATTTTATAAAGCGGTTCATTGCTTCTCCTGCAACTTTACGGCGTCGGCAAATTCTTGGCTTTGACGATCAAGTACGCGCCCCAGCCGCGATCCACCAGTTGACTTGGGCAGAACATCGGTTTGCCTGTGCCGCTGTCGGTGCCGCAGGCGGGGAGCAGACCATCCAGATAAGCTTGCTCAGCCCAATCAATGCCCCAGTAGCTTGGGTCACTGGGCGGGAAATCTGCAAACAAAGTTCCACTCGCGGCGGGAGGAGCGTAACCCACACCATATTTCATGCGCAGACCAAAGATGCTGGCCTCCACACGCGGAAGTTGATTCGCGGGGCAAAACAGCAACGGACTGCTCTGGCAGCCTGTGGTCAGGCCTTCCTGATACATACCTTCGGCCCATGGTTGTGCCCATTCGAAACCCGTCCAGTTATCGCCGAAAATACCTGTGACGGCGGGCGGGGTATAGCCAGAACCCATTTGTCCGCGCAGCATGAATACAGCAGATTGCGCACGATCCAAAATGGTATCGGGGCAGAACATCATCGGGCTGCTGGAGCAGCCTGCGGTGTAGCCTGCATCGTAAAGCGCCTGGATATATTTATACAACGGATGAGTCGTCGGCACATCTGTAAAAGTGGACGACCCTCCCGAACTCACACAAGTATTGCCAACAGAAATTGTTGGGCCGGTGTACCCTGTAAAGGTCGGCACGCCATAGACAGAGTGGAACAATGTCTTGATCGATGAGATAACCCACGCATCCCAATCGGCATAACCACGCGTTCCATGCTCGCCGCCAGGCGGACAAATGCTAAAGACATTGGTATCGCCCTGCGCCTGATGTGCATCGCTCAACGTCCGCGCGCCGCAGTTGCCCCAGGTGCAATCGTCCACAGGGAAGGTGCTATCGCCCAAATTCTCGATCATGGCAATGCCATAGGAAGCAGTATCAGCCAGGCCCGTCCGCTGGAAGTCGCCGGTAACGGGGTCGATCAAATTTCCCGGAGCGGCATATCCCGCATCCTCAGAAACAAACCCCAGGGCTTTTCCATCGTAACCATTACTGCGAATGTACTCGATCACGTAATAGTTCTGCGCACCTCCATACGAGCTTCCATCCAAAATAATGGCATCGCAATTGGCGGGGATGGAAGCATCGGCACACAGCTTATCCAACCCATCAGCGGTTTGCACGTCGATATCGCTGATCCAATCCGAAGGCGAATTGAACCCGATGGCCAGAGTGACATACCCCTGATTCACAAGATTCATATTTTGAGCGGATACTGCCGCATCAACCGACCCGCTTCCTCCCCACCCGGGCAGGAACACCACAACCGGCCGTTTCTCCCCGGCAGGAACGCCAGACGGCCAGGTGGCAATCGCCCTGCCGGGCGTCAGCACCACGCTATCCGATAAAGCCGGGGCAGCGCTCACTCCTGCAAACTGAGTCAGTAAAAACATAAAGATAAACAGCATTGAAAAAACACGGAAGATGGATATTTTGGTAGTCATACGAATAATCCCTTTCGGTCTGGGTAGTGCAATTCATGACAAGTTCGCTGAACTGCATCTCGTATTAATATACAGGTTTTCCAAGCCCAATACAAGAGTACTTTTATCCATTAAGGATTAATTACCCGTATCAAAATAACCGCAAACAAAAAAGCGCCTCACACTTGTGGAGGCGCCTTCGTTGTTATGCTCTTTAAATCCTATGGCAGGCTAAATGCCCTCACCAAAAACACCGCCATCTCGGCGCGTGTGACCGGGTTATCCGGACAGTAATTGCCGCCACCACATCCACTGGTGATGCCTTCTGCGGCCAACTGTTCGATCCAATCGGCAGCAAACGAGCCAGCAGGGACATCGCTAAAGACCGCACCCGTCGCTGACGGAGGAATATAGGTGCTGCCATGCTCGCCGCGTAAAAGAAAGATTGCCATTTGGGCACGGGTGATGGTCGCATCTGGACAGTAGTTTCCGCCGCCACAGCCTGCGGTCACTCCCTCCGCCGCAAACTGCTCGATCCAATCGGCAGCGAACGCTCCGAGTGGGACATCTGCAAAGACCGTGCCTGTTGCCGATGGAGGAGCATAGGTGCTTCCATGCATGCCGCGCAAAATGAAGACAGCCATTTGCGCGCGAGTCACAGTGGCTTCAGGGCAATACATCAAAGGAGCGGTGTTGCACCCGCCAGTAATGCCAGCGTTGTACAACCGTTCGATAAAGCTCCACGCCCAATATGTGGATGGCACATCCGTAAAAATGGAATCCGCATTCGCAGAATACACGCGGACATAATCCACAACCATGCTGGCAGGGAATACAGTCCCAGCGTCAGGCGAACCGGGCCAATCTCCACCGACCGCCAGATTGAGCAGAATATAGAAAGGCTCGTGGAATTCCTCGGTGCTGTTAATGTTGTCCAGGATATTTGCCTCACAATATAAAATTCCGTCCACATGCCAGGTGATCTTTTCCGCATCCCATTCAATATCGTAGACATGATACTGAGTCACATCCACAGTGGGCACCACATCAGTAGATGGGCATCCATAAGAAGCGTAACCGCCAGCATCCCAATGTATGGTTCCATATACGGTCTCTTCAAGGTTGATATGCTCCATAATATCGATCTCACCGGAGGCAGGCCAGCCAACCTGGTCGAAATTGCTTCCCAGCATCCAGAAGGCAGGCCATAAGCCCTGCCCGGTCGGCAGTTTCATCCGCGTTTCGACCTTGCCATACTTGAATTCCTGTTTTGCCTTGGTCGTCATACGAGTGGACGTATATTCACACGGGCCATACCAACAGGCATAGCCGCCGTTCTTGTTTTCGGCAGTGATCACCAACTCGCCGTTGGCCACGGTCACGTTCTGCCCATCGGTGTAATACTGCAATTCATTATTTCCCCAGCCTTCACCGCCGATATTGAAATTCCAATCATTGGTATTTACAGCAGTGCCATCGAACTCATCGCTCCAGATCAAATTCCACGCGTTACTGTTAGTAGACATGGGCATGTTCATTTCACTGCCAAGCGCGGCGCCCCCGGGCAAAGTCAAAACGATCATCAGGGTCAAGGCGACTGTTATACCCCAAAGGGATTTAATGGTTTTCATGGTCACATCCGTTTCAAAAGTTGTTTTACAAAAAAACAGGAACCGCAAAATTTTATGCGGCTCCTGTTCAACACAAATTGTTACACCCCATCTTCCTACGGCAAAGTAAACGTCCTCACCAAAAAGACCGCCATCTCTGCACGGGTCACATTCATATCGGGACAATAGTTGCCGTCACCGCATCCGCCGGTAATGCCTTCTATTGCGAGTTGCTCGATCCAGTCAGCCGCAAAGGAGCCAGTCGGGACATCGCCAAAGACAATACCGGTCGCTACGGGAGGAGTATAAGCGCTGCCGTACTTTCCACGCAACAGGAAGATCGCCATCTCGGCACGGGTGACAGTTGCATCCGGGCAGTAATTACCATCGCCGCAGCCCGAAGTGATTCCTTCGAGCGCCAGTTGTTCGATCCAATCTGCTGCAAAGGCGTCAATTGGAACATCGGCAAAGACGGTGCCCGTCGCCGCTGGAGGAATATAGGCACTGCCATGCATGCTGCGCAAAATAAAGATCGCCATCTGGGCGCGGGTCACAGCGGCATCGGGACAATAGAGCAAATGCGGAGTCGTTGCACATCCGCCTGTGACACCGGCATTATATAAAGTCTCAATCCAACTGTTGGCCCAATGCGCGAACGGGACATCCGCAAAGATCGGAGGGGTCGGCGGCGGGGTGGTTTCACCCGCAAATTTCACGATGAACGAATCGGTGCCGGCATCAAAAGCCTGTATCGGTGTACCCCATGTGTCATCGCTAGTGCCGCCAACATACAAACTGCCGCCACTTAACCCAATGCCAGCTCCGAAATCACTTCCACTGCCACCGAGGAAGGTATTCCAGGCGAGAGCACCGCTTCCATTTAGTTTTGCAGCGAAGCCGTCGAATCCGCTGGTAAAGGCGCGATCCGGACTACCCCACGTATCGGTGCTATAGCCTGTGACATAAACATCGCTTCCATTTGCAGCGATGGCATAACCAGCATCACTCCCAGTTCCACCGAGGAAGGTATTCCATGTCAAAGCTCCGGAGGATGTTAGTTTTGCGGCAAAGACATCATTACCAGAGGTATAGGCCCGCACCGGGCTGCCCCATCCATCGGTGCTATATCCCGTTAGATAAACACCGCTCCCATCCAAAAAGATGGCAGAGCTGTGATCCTCCGCACTTCCACCGAGGAAGGTGTTCCAGGTTAGGACACCACTGCCATCTAACTTCGCGGCGAAGCCATCGTAATCTGCATCATAAGCAATCAATGGGCTGCCCCAAGTATCATTGCTGTAGCCAGTAAGGTAGGCATTCCCACTTGCATCCACGGCGATGCCCCAGGTTTGATCATGGCCGCCGCTGCCTTGAAACGTGTTCCAGGTCAGTGCACCTGATGAATTCAACTTGGCGGCAAAACCGTCATAGTCGCCGCCAGCATGAGATTGAATCGGAGCGCCCCATGTACCGTCGCTTGCTCCTGCCACATAGATATTTCCACTTCCATCTACTGCGATGCCACGACCAAAGTCTGCGCCATTACTACCCAGAAAAGTAATCCAGCTCACGTTACCGCTCGAGTCAAGTTTTGCGGCGAAGGCATCATAGCCGAGTGTGTAGGCATTAACCGTGCAGGTGACGGGTGAGCAATCCCAAGTGTCATTACTATAACCCGCCACAAAAATGCTGCTTCCACTTGTGACAATGCTCAGCCCAACATCGTCTCCCCCGCCACCCAGAAAAGTATTCCAAAGCAGATTGCCCGATGAATCGAATTTTGCGACAAAAGCATCGTTTGCGGAATCAAAAGCACGAATCGGACTCCCCCAATCTGAATCGCTGTACCCAATGACATAAACATTCCCCGTGGCATCGACGGCCATATTCTGCGCAAAGTCCCCTCCGCTTCCACCGAGGAAGGTACTCCACGTTAAAGCAGGATCAGCGAACGGCGCGGTAAGACCGCTTCCATCCTCCATTCGGATTGACTCAGTGGCATGGACTGTATCCACTGAAGCCAGCATAAGAGCAGAAACAAGCAAACCAAGCAGAATGCGGAAAACAGATGATTTCGCGGACATGTGAAATGCTCCCTTCCGAAATAAATTGTAGGTTTACAAGGCGCTTTTATCACTATACAAGGTTTACAATGTGAATTCAAGAGCCGAAAAATAAAAAGCGTCTCTGTCAGAAACAGAGACGCTCTCATTAATTTATTTGAAAATCTATGGCAAGTTGAATGCCCTCACCAAAAAGACCGCCATTTCAGCACGGGTCACATTTGCATCGGGACAATAGTTGCCGCCGCCGCATCCGCTGGTGACACCTTCAGCAGCGAGTTGTTCGATCCAATCCGCTGCGAAGGCATCGGCTGGGACGTCGCCGAAAATTAATCCACTCGCCGCGGGCGGAATGTAGGCATTGCCATATTTTCCACGCAAGAGGAAGATGGACATCTGCGCGCGGGTGATGGTTGCATCGGGACAATAATTGCCGCCTCCACAGCCCGCGGTCACTCCCTCCGCCGCAAGCTGCTCGATCCAATCAGCAGCAAAGGCGTCGACGGGGATATCGGCAAAGACCGTGCCCGTTGCGGCTGGAGGAACATAGGAACTTCCATGCATGCCACGCAAAATGAAGATCGCCATTTGCGCGCGGGTTACCGTGGCGTCTGGGCAATACATCAACGGCGCTGTGCCGCATCCGCCGGTGATCCCCGCGTTGTACAATCGCTCAATGAAACTGCTCGCCCAATGTGAAGCAGGGACATCTGCAAACAAGCTGTTGCTGGCTACCTTCCAATACTCCAAAAGACTCAGCAAGGCTTGCGGCTGATTTTCCGGTGATGGGTTGCCGCTTTGATCCCGTTCATTCACCCCGTGGCAGGAAGTACAAACTCGGATCTCGCCCGGCTGGAAAGTGACCCAGACACGTTCACGGACCACGCCCACACCGGCAGGGTCTGTCAACTGCCAGGTCATCGCCCGCCGGGCTGGCACAAAAGCCGCCATTGAACCATCTTCACCCAAAATGACGCTGGAGGGCGGCCCATCGGGGTTGGGCGGTTGGACAACGGCCACACCGGCATCATGCAGCAATTGGGCAAGGACACGCCTGCCTTCACGCGGTGATTGTGTGCCGCCGATCCCGCGCAACTGGTCTGCTTGAAAAAGCTGTAAATAGGCAACATCATAGATCTTGCCAGACTTGTAAATGGTCTGCACACCATTGGGAATATGTAAATTAAGCGGCTGCTGAACATCGGCATCATCGCGCGTGGTCACATTGTGACTGACAATGAGAGCGATGTTATTTGCTTTCATATACGCCTGGAATTCGGTCACGTTCACCCCGGCTTGATCGAACACCTGTTGTTCGGGCGGACCCAATGTGGAAGTATGCTTCGCAGGCCGCGTGCGGGCGCGCACCTCAACGGGCTGCAATTCCCATAAGGCTCCGGAGTATGTGATCTTGGTATCCGGATCCCAAAAGCTGATGGTCTCTACAATACCAGAGGTCAATGTTTGATTGGCGGTGCGATAGCCATTGCCTGAAACCGTAAGTGTTTTCAAGCGAAAATCATAAATGGATGGTCCGGATGAGGCGTCGTTGCCGGTCTGGCTGGTATGAGCGGCGATCAGGGTTCCATCGGCCAGCGGCAATGGGTCACGATAATGACCACTATGATTGGCTGTAGCCGTTGTGCTGCTGGTATCGGGGTGAGTGATGTGGGTAACGGCAATATGGTCCGCATCCAACCCGGGAGGAGCCGTCATGCTGACGATCTGACCCGAAGCATGGGTGCCAAACTCCGGCATGGTGGAACCGAAATATGTCCCCGGGCTGGTGGGCGATTCTTTGATCTGCAGGAAAATATCGATCTTGTTTTGATTAAAGATCGGGCCTGGAGAGTTATAGACCACGTTGGGATCATCGGTAAAAGAATTCTGGATGTAATGGCTTAGTTCATGGCGGCCAATGTGATTGAGCGTTTCAGGCTCTGTGCCATCTTCGTTGATCTGCCAGGGCATGAACATGTTGAATGTATGCGGCATCAGGTTTGTCCCGGCGGCTTCTTCTTCGGCACGCGGCTCCGGGAAAATTTCGGTACGGGTGTTGAGCGGGGTGGACCCTGCCGATTCGTCCGACCAGTTGAAGGTTCCGTAGGTTCCGCCGTCGTATTTGTCGGCATCCGCCTGCTGGTCGCGTTGGAGATGATCCCACTGCGTAAAGATGACTCGTCCGTAACTATCAACGATCGGCGTGAAATCACCGGACGGTGCATGATTCATCATAAAGAGATCGCCTGTATCGGGGTCAAGACTCCACAGCCCGCTGACCGTAGGAGCCTCTTCATATTCATCCAACTGCGGATACAAATGCGCCGATCCATCACGCGGACGGTCGGTCGTAAAAATAATACGGTCATCAGTGCCGTAAATGGGGGTGATGTTATTAAAGTTGGCAGGCTGATTTGGCACCTTGGTGATGACAGGGGTTTGATTCTTCCCCAGGCCGGTGATCTCATAAATTTGCCAGTAGTAGGTTTCCCACACATACTGTTGTTCGGGCGCACCGATCACCATGCTAAAGAGCGCCTTTGTTCCATCCCAATAGACGGATGGATCTCGCACGGCAATGGCATTGTGATCCTGAAAACCATTTGCGCCCGTGCTGCCATACCCCGCGGCTTGTGTCAGATTTTTCAACGAGCCGTCTCCATAGCGGATCCAAAGATCGCCGCCGCGGCCGACATCCTGCATGCCTGATTTGTGATTCCCGAACACGGCACCGATCGTGGTGAAATCCTGCCGAATGGGAAGCTGTGTTACGAACAGAATGGGGTTGGGCGTGATCACAGCCGCATCGACAACTGAAGGAGCCGGTGTCCCTGCAAGATTGAAGAGCAAGGCAAAAAGGAAGAAAACTCTAAAAAGCGTGGACGGTTTTTGTTTATTCATTTTAAAAATTCCTTTGCATCAAGTATTAAAGTGATGAACAACAAATCAATCTGTATTAATAGAATGGTATGTTAACTGATTCGATATTTTGCACGTAGGCGACCTATGTACCAGTGCAAATGGCTTAATTAACATTTTTGCAAGCTCGGTTTATGTGGCTGTTTAACTCCTTGTCTGCTGTGTGTCTTTTGAACACAAAAAGAGCTCCCTATGCGGAAGCTCTTTTTGTGTTCAAAGTGTATTTGTCTTAGGGCAGATTAAATGTCTTCACAAGGAAAACGGCCATCTGATCACGGGTGACATTCTGACTGGGACAGAAATTCCCGCCGCCGCATCCACTGGTGATGCCTTCCGCCGCAAGCTGTTCGATCCAATCTGCTGCAAAGGAGCCAACGGGGACATCGGTGAAATCGCCACTAGCTGCAGGCGGTACATACGTTGACCCATGTTTGCCTTTGAGCAGGAAGATCGCGATCTGGGCGCGGGTCACATAATCGTTCGGACAGAATTTTCCAGAACCGCATCCGGAGGTGATTCCTTCCAGGGCAAATTGTTCGATCCATGCGGCGCCAAAGGTGCTGGTCGTCACGTCTGAAAATACGGTGCCGCTGGCTTCCGGAGGAGTGTAGCCGCTGCCATGAATACCGCGCAGAATGAAAATGGCCATCTGGGTACGAGTCACCGAGTCAAGCGGACAATACGTCAACGGGTTGGAACCGCATCCACGTGTGATGCCGGAGTTATACAATCGTTCAATGTATGAGCGCGCCCAATAATCAAGCGGCACATCTGTAAAGGTGGGGATGGCTTCTGCCAGGGTAATGTCATCCAGATTGAAATTGACCATCTGCCCGGATGTGTTGGCGGCAAATGCAATGTCATGTGAAGCGCCATCGGCAAATGAGCTGACATCGAGATTCACCATCGTATAACTTGAGTAGGCGCTCATTTCCGTTGCATCTGCAGTGAATACCACCACGCCATCCACTGTGACTGTGAACTGGTCGGCCGCTCCCCTGCCAGAATCAGCCCGACCGATCCAAAGATAGAACCGAAGGTTGGCTGTGCCGGTGGGGAAGACAACCGTCTGCGTCACAGAACTGGCTTCATCTTTTGTTGTGCCGCCAAACCATGCCCAAACAGAACCAGTTCGCGGTCCGGCGGTACCGGCACCGTTGGTGCAGTCTGCAATTGTGCATAGCGGTGTCACAAAGTTTGTGGAAGTCTCCACCCAATGCGTGCTGGGTGTGTAATCTTCAAAGCTTGGGTCCTGCAACAGGTTGACGATGGGAACGGCCGCAGCGTAATTCTGATTAGGCTGATCCGCGCCAACACTGGTGTAGCTTCTACTAATAGGCGTGAATTCATAACCCGTTTTGGTTGGGGTCACTGTGCCAGACCAGCCAGAGGGAATTTGGAACGAGTACAGACCGTTGCTATCTGCTGTGGCAGTCTTCACGGTTCCATCAGTGTAGGTAAGTGTCGCGCCGCCAATTCCGGCGTCGCCTGAAATGGTGAAACCCGATGTAGTCACCGCCTGCACGGCACGATATGCATTGACGCGCCCATGTCCCATTTCAACATCATATCCGCCGCCATTCACATCGTCCGCTGTGTTTTGGAGGATCGTCTGAACTTCGATGGCTGTCAAATTTGAATCGAGTGAAAGAACCAACCCAGCCACCCCGGCCACAATGGGAGCGGCACCAGATGTCCCGTTCATTTCAGCGAAATAATTTCCAGGTGTATAACCAGCCGCTCCTGTGATGTCGGTTGAATACAACCAGACACCCGGCGCAGAAATATCAACCGGGCTGCCATAGTTGCTGCCCCACCAATATTCATATCCGTTGCAGACATCAGCAATCGGTTTTTTGCGCTGGTCGCACAAGTTTGATGCAACTACCGCGATCACGCTATCCAGATAGGCTGGGTAGGAAACCGACGAATTACTGTTCCCAGCCGAAAATACGACCACGGAACCTTTTCCACCACGACCCAGGGTCTTCGCATTGGAAATCGCCGTATTGATGACAGTAGATTCGAGCCCGCCGCCCCAACTATTATTCAAAATGGATGCGCCGTTTTGATAGGCCCAGGTAATGCCATTTGCAATGGTGGCATCGTTTGTTACCCAATATCCAAACATGTCGCTATAAGCAATGCGGACGGGCATAATGCGGCATTGTTGACATACCCCGGCTACACCGAGTCCGTTACTGCTACTGGCGGCCGCAAGACCACCCACGTTCGTGCCGTGAGCATCATCACCGGAAGGGCCGCCGCCGCTGCCAAGCCCGGTGGCATCATAACCAGCGACAAGCTTGGAGCTTAAATCTTCATGCGCCAGATCCACACCTTCATCGATCACGGCGATGATGACCGACGAACTGCCCGTGGTGCGGTCCCATGCTTCCGGGGCGTCGATATCGGCGTCATTCGTCGTCCCAGACCCATATTGCTGGTTGTTATTCAAATGCCATTGGCTGGGATAATAAGTATCGTTCGTGCCCGCCATCGGTCCGACATATTGCCCCGTCTGTCCTTCCGTCGGATTGATCTTCACGATGCGGACAAAATTCGGTGCGGAATGAAGCGCGACCCCACTCTGCTGATACAGGTTCGCCATTGCAAGCACATCCACCCCGGTGGCAACACGCAGCAAAAAGGTATTGTCCTGTCCCAGGATAGAGTCAACCAATTCGACACTGTGAAAGGCATTGATTGCATCGATATCATCCATGCTGAAATCCGAAGGGAAGGTGGCGATAAATTCATCCGTAAGAGCCATTTCGGCATCTGGGGTCTGGAAGACTGGATTCACTTGCGAGAAGTTTTCTTTATCAGCGCGCAGCGATTGGATTCCTTCCAAAAGCGCTTGTTCCGTAACATTCGCCTTCAAAGGCAGCAGGGTGATATTGCCAAAAAGGATCGGCCGTGCCTGATCCAATGAACCAAGCATTGCGCCAAAACCTCCCACTGCAGCAGATTGAGCAGCCGGGTCGTCACTGGTGAATTTCACTGATATCCAACTCAAGGAAGGGGTTAATTGAATGCGTTTTCCTTCGGCAAAATAAAAAAGGGTGTTTCCATCCTCCTGGGTTGATCGCGCGGCTCTCCCTCCCAAAGCCTGTGCTGATCCAATATTCCCAGCCAGGAATGCGGAAAAGATCATGGCTGCCAAAGTAATTGCGGATAGCAGCTTTGAAAACAATTGTACCGATCGGGTATTACGCATATCTATTCTCCTTAAGTCGTAAATCAAAATTTTGACTGAACCATCTAACTAAAACCTATCTTGATTGCCATGCATAATAAATTATTTCAAATAATCGCATCCCATGATAATCCCAGTCAAATAGTTACCCAATGACCTTTCCATTACAACCTTCGCTTCGTGAATAGGTCAATATTATTCTCTTCCCCAAGATAAGTCAACGACTCCATCAATCCTTGAATCGAACTGGACTGATGGAGTCGTGTTTTCGTGAAAACGATTTTTCCTACGGCAGGCTGAATATCCTCACCAAAAAAACAGCCATCTGATCACGGGTGACGTTTTGATCCGGGCAGAAATTCCCGCCGCCGCATCCACTGGTTATGCCTTCGGCGGCAAGCTGCTCGATCCAATCCGCAGCGAACGAGCCTACGGGCACGTCCACAAAATCACCGCTGGCTGCAGGCGGGACGTAGGTTGATCCGTGCTTTCCTTTGAGAAGGAAGATGGCCATCTGTGCGCGCGTCACATTATCGTTTGGACAGAATATTCCAGAACCGCATCCGGAGGTGATGCCTTCCAATGCAAATTGTTCGATCCAGGCCGCGCCAAAAGCATCGGCTGTCACATCGGTAAAGACCGCACCACTGGCATTGGGCGGTACGTAATTGTTGCCATGAATCCCACGCAGGATGAAAATAGCCATTTGCGTGCGCGTCACCGTATCAAGCGGACAGTAGGTCAATGGATTGGAACCACATCCGCGCGTGATGCCTGAGTTATACAAACGCTCAATATATGGGCGCG
This sequence comes from Candidatus Villigracilis affinis, assembly GCA_016718275.1. GTDB lineage: Bacteria > Chloroflexota > Anaerolineae > Anaerolineales > Villigracilaceae > Villigracilis > Villigracilis affinis. The sequence goes on along the minus strand of JADKEA010000020.1, from coordinate 200,725 downwards.
CCCAATAATCAAGCGGTACATCTTCAAAGGTGGGGATGGCAGAGGCCAGAGTGACATCATCCAGATTGAAATTGACCATTTGCCCGGATGTGTTGGCCGAAAATGCAATGTCATGCGAGGCGCCATCGGCAAATGCACTCACGTCAAGATTTACCATAGTGTAACCAGAGTAGGAACTCGATTCAGACGCATTTGCGGTAAATACCACGGCATGGTCAATCGTCACTTTGAATTGGTCGGTCGTTTGGGCCGCATCCGCTTTCGTGATCCAGAGATAGAAGCGAAGGTTGGCTGTGCCTGCGGGGAAAACAACAGGCTGTGACAGGACAATCGATTCGGCTTTTGTCGCGCCACCGAACCACGCCCAAACAGAACCAGTTCTCGGCCCAGCAATACCGTTGCCATTAAGACAATCTGTAACTGTACATAAAGGAGTTACTGAGTTTGCAGAGGCTTCCACCCAAAAGGCGTTGGGAGTGTAATTTTCAAAGCTTGGATCCTGCATCAGGTTGGCAATAGAAGTTGAAGCAGTGTAATCCTGACCGGTCTGCGCCGCATCCACATTGCTGTAGATTTTGCTGACCGGTGTGAATTCATAACCTAATTTACCCGGAGTCACCGTACCAGACCAACCTGTGGGGACTCGGAACGAATAGAAGCCGCTGCCATCCGTTGTGACCGCTTTTGATGTCTCATCCATATAAGTAAATACTGCGCCGCCAACCCCGGCGTTGCCAGAGATGGTGAACCCCGAGGGAGTCACTGCCTGCACCGCCCGATAGGCATTGACGCGTCCATAGCCCATATCCACATCATAGCCGCCGCCATTGACGTCATCAGCTGTGTTTTGGAGAATGTCCTGAACTTCAGCAGCCGTCAGGGTGGGATTAAGCGAAAGGATAAGCCCAGCCACACCGGAAACGATGGGGGCTGAACCTGAAGTGCCATTCATCTCAGCAAAATAATTCCCGGTATCATACCCAGCAGCCCCGATAATATCTGTTGAATACAACCAGACACCCGGTGCAGAAATATCCACTGAACTGCCGTAGTTGCTCCCCCACCAATATTCGTTTCCATTGCAGACATCGTTCACCGGCTGTTTGCGCTGGTCGCATAAATTCGATGCCGAAACCGTGATCACGCTTTCAAGTTTCGCTGGATACGTTACAGTCATGTTATTGTTTCCAGCAGCGAAGATAACCACAGAGCCTTTGCCGTTGCGGCCAAAAGACTTTGCATTGGTAATTGCAGTGGTGATCGCTGTGGATTCCAGCCCACCACCCCAGCTGTTATTCAAAATCGAAGCGCCGTTCTGATAGGCCCAGGCGATGCCATTTGCAATAGTGACATCATCGGTTACCCAATATCCATATTTGTCACCGTACGCAACGCGGATGGGCATGATGCGGCATTGCGGACATACCCCCGCCACACCGCGTCCATTGTTCGTGCTGGCCGCCATTAAACCACTGACATTGGTGCCGTGGGCATCATCACCCACTGGTTCACCCTTGTTGCCAAGGCCGGTGGCATCATACCCAGCGACAAGATTGGATTTATAGTCTTCATGCGTCAAGTCCACGCCTTCATCGATCACTGCAATGATGACGGACGAACTGCCAGTGGTCAGATCCCATGCTTCTGGCGCATCGATATCGGCATCATATGTCGTCCCTGCCCCAAATTGTTGGATATTATTCAAATGCCATTGATTGGCATATAGGGGATCGTTCACATCCGCCATCGGCGCGATAGATTGAGGCATCTGCCCAACGGCTGGTCTGCTCATTAAGATGCGAACAAAATTCGGCGCGGAATGAAGCGCAACTCCACTCTCCTGATACAGGTTCGCCATCGCAAGCACATCCACCCCGCTGGCAACCCGCAATATAAAAGTATTGTCCTGACCCAAAATGGGATCGACCAGTTCAACTCCATGGAATGCATTGATCGCATGGATATCATCCATGCTGAAACCAACTGGGAATGTGACGATGAATTCATCAGTCAGGGCCATCTCTGCATCCGCAGTTTGAAAGACTGGATAGGCTTGAGAAAAATTCGCCGTATCTGCACGCATTGACTTGACGCCCGCCAAAACCGATTGCTCATTCATGTTCGCTTTCAAAGGCAACAGGGTGATGTCGCCAAAAAGGATAGGGCGCGCCTGATCCAGCGACCCGAGCATCGGAGAGAAATTTTCGAGCGCCGCAGTTTGAGCAGACAGGTTGTCGGAAAATTTCACAGAAATCCAATGGAGGGATGGAGTCAATGGAATGCGGTTTCCTTCTGCAAAATAATACAGAGTCTCACCGTTTTCCTGATTTGGTTCCGCGCCCACACTTAATGCTTGAGCTGACTCAATATTCCCTGCCAAAAAAGGCACAAACAATAGAATCGTCAGGGCGATTGAGGGCAGAACTTTCGGAAACAAATAAATTGACCTGGTTTTATACATATCGACCTCCTTGTGTTGTGAATCGGGTTTCGATCACAACCCTTGTTTGCAAACTGATTTTGTTTTTGTTTGTTTGCAGCAAGGTACGTCCACTGAATTTTTTTCTTCTTACAACTTTTTTAGGTTCATCTACCGAAAAAATAAACGGCTTCATCAACCCCTGTGTCGAACTGGATCGATGAAGCCGTGTTTTCATATCAGAACCTCTCCTAAGGCAGACTAAATGCCCTCACCAAAAAGACAGCCATTTCGGCGCGGGTCACATTTGCATCGGGGCAGTAATTGCCGCCGCCACAGCCGCTGGTGATGCCTTCAGCGGCCAGTTGCTCAATCCAATCCACGGCGAAGGCACCGGCAGGAACATCACCAAAGACCGCGCCGGTACCAACAGGAGGAACGTAGGTACTGCCATGTTCACCGCGCAGCAGAAAGATGGCCATTTGCGCGCGTGTGATGGATGCATCGGGACAATAGTTGCCACCGCCACAACCAGCGGTCACTCCCTCCGCCGCAAGCTGCTCGATCCAATCAACAGCGAACGCCCCGAGAGGGACATCTGCAAAAACCGCACCCGAAGCAGTCGGTGGAACATAGGCGCTGCCATGAATACCGCGCAGGATGAAGATGGCCATCTGTGCGCGTGTGACGGATGATTCAGGGCAATACATCAACGGCGATGTGTTACAGCCGCCTGTAATGCCAGCGTTGTACAAACGCTCAATAAAAGGCCACGCCCAATAACTTGAAGTTACATCGCCAAAGATGGTGTCAGACCCGCCGCCAAAAAATGCCCCCGGCGGGTTGCTGCCCGTGCGGGTCACACCTTCAAAATCAATGGGAACTGCATTGCTGTTATCGCCGCCCGGTACGCCGCCGATATCCCAGACAAAATCGGGAATATCGTAGGTGGTGACACCCGCCGCCCAGGTACCATTGATGTGAAAATCACCAGTAGATGGATTCACCAGCAAAGGCTCGACGGTATTGATGGCATTATCGGCACGCAGTTGGGTTTCGTTACAAGTCGGGTTGCTGGCAGTGCAGGCATCGGAATTGCCTTCGATCCCCAACGCCATGCCCGAATCGCCATTCCAGATCACATTGCCGCGAATATTCAAATTCGTATCGGTATGAGCGGGGCTTGGAGCATTCGTCCCTGCCGGGTTTGTGCGTGAATCGTAGATGGCAAAATGCTGCCATTGGCTTTGAAAGCCCGCCGGGTTGTAGACAATATTGTTGTAGATAAAAACATTTCTATCGGGGATGTGGACTGAGTTCGAGCCGTTGTCCACTGCGGTGGTGCCCCACCCGCCCAGGTTAAGATTTTGCTGGCACAATTCGCGGCCGGGGTCGCCCGCCTGACCGTCGCAAGTGCGGCCGCCAAAAACCACCTCGATCACATGCGATGTGCTGCCGACACGATACAGGGTGTTGTAGGCCATCAAAATGTTATAGCCGCCATTCACGCCCAACCCTGCACCCTCGGTGTCATGGATAATGTTGTTCACAACTTTGATATCGTAGGTTTCATATTGAAGCCAGGGAGAGGTCATGTATTGGAACCCGGTCCCCTGCCCAGCCGTGAAGCCGCCTGTACCGCAGTCATATACAACGTTTGATTCGAAGCGCAGATAAGCGGAGCCGCCCTTGAAATACGCGCACCAATCATCCGCAGCATGAATCTGACTGTTGACAACATGCCCGTATTGCACAGCAACATAATCAATGGCGTTTTCGTAGGAGCCTGAAATATCGCTGTTCTCGACATATAGGTATTGCGACTGGTTGACCTTGATGGTCTCGTGCGCGAACATGCCGCCATTCAAAACCATATTCCGCAGCAGGATGTGATTGCACAACTCACAATGGAATACATCGCCGTTGAAGATCATGCTCAAATTCTCAAAGTAGATGTAATGCACGTTATACATATTGACCGTGCCCTGCAGGACAACTTCGCCCCGTGAAGAACCATTGCCGCGAATAAAGATCGGTGCGGTGAAAGTTCCATAGCGATTTTCCCAATAATTGGGGATCATGCTTTCGGTGTAGGTACCAGGCTGCAGGTTGATACGCCGCCCCTGTGTAAGCGGATTGGTCGTGGGGATGCTGTTCCACGCGGCGGTGAGAGTGCGGAAGGCGGAAGCAGGCGTGGAGCCGTCGTTGGAATCACTGCCATTGACCGCGTCCACCCAAATATCGGTCAATACAGGGTCGCCTGTATCATACAAATCAGATACGAGACCGGGTTGTAAACCTATCTTTTTTGTTTGTGATGAAGCGGAAGCAACAGGCGCATTTGCACAAATGATCACCAGCATAATCATTACTAAAGCAAAACGAAAAAACCGCAAATGGTTTTTCATATCATCCTCTTTTTCAGTATCATAATTATCGGCATGTTCGAGTGAAATGTATATCGGGCATAATTGTTAGAATCGCCCACAATGTTGTTAGGGACAACATTTTATAAAAAACAAAAATGAAATGTCCGTTGGATTGCTGTTAACCAGTGATGAATTGGGGGAGAACCTTTCTATATGCTTACAAAATGACCCGCTTTGACCATGCCTATCTTTTTTGAAATGACTTGGTTCAGATTCCATAACAGTCGCTCATTCATCCTGAATGAGCGACTGTTATTTGGTCTTCTGTTGGACTCTATGGCAATGGAAGATTCTTGGCGTTGACGATCAAGAATGCACCCCAACCTCGATCCACCAATTCGTTTGGACAGAACATTGGCTTGCCGCTGACCGTGTCGGTACCGCAGGCAGGAAGCAACCCATCCAAATACGCCTGTTCGGCCCAATCGATCGCCCAGTAGCTTGGGTCGGTGGAGGGGAAATCGGCAAACAGAGTCCCCATTGCAGCGGGCGGGGTGTAATTCACGCCGTATTTCATCCGCAGGCCAAAAACGCTTGCCTCCACACGCGGAAGCTGGGTGGCAGGGCAGTACATCAATGGGCTGGTCTGACAGCCGCCCGTTAAGCCTTCCTGATACATGCCTTCGGCCCAGGGTTGGGCCCATTCGAAGCCAGTCCAGTCGTCGGTGAAAGTATCCCACGGTGCAGGCGGCGGAGTGTACCCAGTGCCCATTTGTCCGCGCAGCATGAACACGGCAGATTGGGCACGGTCAAGGATCGTATCGGGGCAGTACATCAATGGGCTGGAACTGCATCCTGCGGTGTAGCCCGCATCATATAAAGCTTCGATGTATGCATACAGGGGATGATCGAGCGGCACGTCGGTGAAGGTGGTGGCTTGAACTTTGTAGATCACGCCACCGAAGAAATCCGCAACGTACAGTTCGCCATTTTCATCTTCACCAAAAGTAGTGACGCCATAATCAGTATCGGCCAATTCCACGGCAACCCATGAACCGTTGCTCGGCTCCGCGCCCCAAATGCGGCCTGTGCAAAAATCGCCGTACAGGTAAACACCTTGCAGGCTTTGAAATTCACTTCCACGGTAACGATAGCCGCCACTGATGGAACAACCGTTGGCATCGGATGCGCCATGCTCATATTCAACTACGGGGCTGGTGATCGTTCCAATCGTACAGGTAGAAGTGTCACCGCTGCTATGCATCCCTTCGTAACAGGGCCAGCCGTAATTTTGTCCGCCTGTGCTGGAAGCGGACTGAACGTTCACTTCCTCCCACGCGTTCTGGCCCACATCGGCGATGATCAAATCACCCGTCAAAGAATCAAACGAAAATCGCCAAGGATTGCGCAAACCCAACGCCCAAATCTCATCGGCGACGGCGGGATCGGACACAAAGGGATTATCGGCGGGAATTGTATATGGTGCAGCTCCATTGACGTTGATCCGCAGCATCTTGCCGAGCAGCGACGAGCCATCTTGCGAATACGCGCCGCCCGTGCCGCCATCACCAGTGCCAATGTACAAATATCCATCGGGGCCAAATTGCAACTGTCCGCCGTTGTGGTTCGAGGCTTCTGCATGGGGGATGGTCAACAAGATCGAGGCAGACCCTGCATCGGCTAGGTTTGGATCCGCTGAAACTTGGTAACGTGCGATGACCAGCGCCGCATCTGATACGCGTGTGTAGTAAACGTAAAAATACCCATTGCTTTCATAGTTGGGGTGAAAAGCCACGCTCAGGAGTCCCTGCTCGCTGCCGTTTCGAATGAGCGAGGAAATATCCAAAAACGGTGTGGGAGAAACCTGCGAGCCATCATAGATGACGATCTGCCCGCCTTGCAGGGTGATGAACAACCGCCCGGAGGCATCGCCTGCGTTCGTGATGGAGACCGGCGATGACAATCCGCTGGCGATCTCAGAGAATCCAAGCGACGGCGGCGCATCACTCAACGCCGAAGCTGGCCGGGCGGAAACGACATGTGCCGCCCCGAAAGAAAACAGAACGATCAAAACAAACAGTATTTTTTGATTCATAAACACCTCCAGAATTTTTGAAAAATTATGACACACCCCATCTCAAAACAAATCCCCCATTGACCCTACCCAAAAACCATTTGCTTGCAAATTTGTTTTGTAAGAAAAAGAGCCGCGAGACCATGGTCTCGCGGCTCCAATGATTTGACTTTAGATTCTAAGGCAGGTTGAAAGTGCGGACCAAGAACACCGCCATTTGATCACGGGTGACTTCTGCATTCGGGCAATAGTTGCCGCCACCGCATCCGCTCGTAATTCCCTCCGATGCAAGCTGTTCGATCCAATCCGCGGCAAACGACCCAACGGGGACATCGGTGAAAACACCTGTCGCTACAGGCGGAACGTAAGCCGAGCCATACTTGCCTCTCAACAGGAAGATCGCCATCTGGGCGCGGGTCACGTTGGCATCCGGACAGTACATGCCATTGCCGCATCCTGAGGTGATGCCTTCTGATGCAAATTGCTCGATCCATGCCGCGCCAAATGTGCTGGTGGTGACGTCACTAAAGACTGTGCCGGTGGCCGCCGGGGGAGTATAGGCACTGCCATGCTCTCCACGCAAAATGAAGATGGCCATTTGAGCGCGGGTCACCGGCGCAAGCGGACAATACATCATCGGCGAAGCACTGCATCCGCTGGTGATTCCTGCGGCATACAAACGCTCAATATAATCATACGCCCAGTAGCTGGATGGCACATCTGTAAAGGTGGTGTTGACCGCATTGACAGCCGCCAAAGCATTGATAAGCGGGAAGCTCAATCCATTTTTAGCATCCGTAACGGAAGTACCTGTGCTTTTCAAGGTCGCTTCAATGGTCGCGGGAGATAAGCCCGGGCTGGCCTGAAGCATCAACGCCGCAATGCCCGCCGCGGTCGGCGAGGCTTGTGACGTCCCCATGTAAGTAGATGTGCCGCCGCCCATGCCAGATGCGGTGATCCTTGCACCGGGGGCAACGATGTCCATCACTGAATTGCTGTTGGTGAAGCAGGTGATGGTTTGCAGGTTTGTGGTGTCATTGGCACAAGCAGGCCAGCTTCCGCCAAAGACGTCCTGATACGTGCCTGAGTCTGGTTCCCTGCCCAGGTCACTATCAAAGGTCGCGCCCACGGCAACGACTCCCGAGAGACAGGCGGGCATGGCCATTTGCGTAGCAGAGCCTTGATTCCCTGTGGAAGCGAAAATGACGATCCCCAGTGAATTCAATTGTGCAACTACATTCGCCACCGACGAATTATCCGCATCGCAATGGCCGCTATAAAGAGCAAAGGTTCCGAGGCTCATGTTGATGACATCAACGCCGAGGGTGCCTTGGTTTGTGCGAATCCAATCCAGCCCGGCCAGCCAATCAGAAACCCAGCCGCTGCTGTTTGCATCAAGCACACGCACTGCGACAATACTCGCATCTGGAGCAAAACCAACGGAACTGACTACACCACCGGAAGAGATGATGCCAGAGACATTGGTGCCGTGTCCATTTTCATCTTCCGCGCTTGTGCCTTCAGCGGTGGATCCAGGTTTGCATTGGGAATCTGTAAAGCAGTGCTGGGCCACGAGATCATCGCTCAAATCAAGATGATCCGTGTCAATGCCGGTATCCAACACAGCGACGGTCACGCCCTGTCCCGTGTATCCATTCGAATGGACAACATCGGCGCCAAGCGCGGTCACACTTTCGGAGAGATGCCCTGCGCCCATTTGGTCAATATCAATGGAAGCGACATTCGGATCAGACATCAACACATTCAACCCGCTGGAGGTCAAATGACCCGCCAACGCCGGAACGTTCACATATTGACGAATCACCCTGAAATCTTGAGGAGTCAGCCTGCTCAATACGCTCCCTTGGATACGGGCAACTGCGGATTCACGTTCACTGGAGGGAGCGGCAATTGAAACCGGGTCGCGTAAATTGATGATGACACGTGCCTCCCCTTTCTGCTCCAGGCTCGCAAACACTTCATTATCTATCTGTACCTGAGCCGTTCCACCGGGCAATATACTCGCATTGATCTCCCGAGCTTGAGCCGTGCCAAAGGTTGAAAAGATAACGCCCAGTATCATGAGCATATACAGGGTTTTTCGTGCGGACATAATCAGGGTCTTTCCAAACATTTATTCCTCCTATCATGAGTTTATATTTCAATTTCCAGTATATAACAAAGGGGAAGATTTTCAAGGTAGCCAACAAAAAAGCGTCCCTGAAAAGTTCAGGGACGCTTTTTTACTAATACAAGTCGAGCTTACGGAAGGTTGAAGGCCCTTACAAGGAACACCGCCATCTGATCGCGTAGCACGAATGAGTTCGGGCAGTAGTTTCCACCACCGCAGCCGCTCGTAATTCCTTCATTGTAGAGCTGTTCGATCCAATCCGCAGCGAAGGAGCCAACGGGAACATCCGGGAAGATGCCGACCGCAACGGGCGGAACAAAAGATGAACCATGCTCGCCCTTCAGAAGGAAGATCGCCATCTGCGCGCGGGTCACAAGATCATCCGGACAGAACCTGCCGCCACCGCAGCCTGAGGTGATACCTTCCGCAGCGAACTGTTCGATCCACGCGGCGCCGAAGGTGCTTGTGGAAACGTCACTGAAGATGGTACCTGTAGCAGCTGGAGGTACGTAGGCGCTGCCGTGAATACCACGCAGGATGAAGATCGCCATCTGCGCGCGGGTCACGGAAGCGGTCGGGCAGTACATCATCGGGGAGGTGCTGCATCCGCTGGTGATGCCAGCGTTGTACAGGCGCTCAATGAAATCATACGCCCAGTAAGTGCTCGGAACATCCGTGAATGTGGTGGAACCGCCTGCCGCAGCCTGAACAGCGTTATTGGCATTGACACGGCCATAGCCCATCTGAGAATCCCAGCCGCCGCCATTGACATCATCGGCAGTGCTTTGCAGGAGTGACTGTACTTCATCAGAAGTCAGGTTGGGGTTGACAGACAGCACCAATCCAGCCACACCGGAAACGATGGGAGCAGCACCTGACGTGCCGTTCATTTGGTCAAAGTAGTTGCCGGAAGAATAGCCAGCGGCACCCGAAATATCTGTTGAATACAACCAGACGCCCGGAGCAGAAATATCCAGGTCGCTGCCGTAATTGCTACCCCACCAGTATTCATATCCGTTGCACAGATTGTTGGTGGGCATCTTGCGCTGATCACACATATTCGAAGCAGCGACCGCAATGGCCGTGCTGAGATATGCAGGATAGCTCACTACAGGAGAGTCATCATTGCCTGCAGAGATCACAATGACAGCACCTTTTCCGCCGCGTCCCAGGGTCTTGGCATTGGCGAAAGCGGTGTTGATCACAGTGGATTCCGATCCACCGCCCCAGCTGTTGTTCAAAATATCAGCGCCATTCTGGTATGCCCATGCAATGGCGTTGGCGATCGTGGCATCGCTGGTTACCCAATAGCCATTGGAATCGCTATATGCAATACGAACCGGCATGATCTTACAAGCCTGGCAAACCCCGGCCACACCGAGGCTGTTGTTACTGCCAGAGGCAGCCAAACCAGCAACATTTGTACCGTGGGCATCATCGCCCCAAGGTCCGCCGGAGCTTCCACCGCCGGTAGCATCATAACCGGGGACAAGTTTGGAGCTGTAATCTTCGTGGAACAGATCCACGCCTTCATCGAGCACTGCAATGATGATGGTGGAACTGCCTGTGGTGTAGTCCCATGCTTCAGGGGCGTCAATATCCGCATCCAAAGTCGTCCCAGCTCCATACTGCTGGATATTATTCAAATGCCACTGGTAGGGGTAATAGGTGTCATTCGTTCCCGCCATCGGCCCAACAACATCCTGCTGGACCTTCGCTTCGGCCGGACGCTTGAAAACAATGCGGATAAAGTTCGGAGCGGAATGGATCGCGATTCCACTTTCCTGATACTTGTTCGCCATCTCAAGCATGTCGGCCCCGCCAGTGACTCTCAACACAAAAGTGTTTTCCTGTCCCAAAATGGCATCAACCATCTCAACGCCATTGGATGCATTTACAGCATTGATTTCATCCATTCCCATCCCAGCAGGGAAGGTAACGACGAACTCATCTGAAATAGCCATCTCGGCATCGGAGGTCTGGAAGACCGGGTTCACAAGCGTGAAAGCTGCATCCGCGCGCAATGCATGGATGCCATCACGGAGTGTCTTTTCTGTTACGCCCGCCCTTAGCGGCAGCAAGGACAAACTGGATGGTGTGATCTTGCGCTCCTGTTCAATGGAACCAAGCAACACACTGGAATTCCCTACGGCAGCAGATTGAGCGCCCGGGTCATCACTGGCAAATTTCACAGCGACCCAGCTGAGAGACGGTGTCAACTGAATCCGTTTCCCCTCAGAGTAGTAATAAAAGGAACTTGCATCAGCTGCTTGACTCGAAATCGAGGTCTCCGACCCTAATGCTTGAGCCGAGCCAATATTCCCCGACACAAAGGTCGAAAATACCATGGCTGTCAGCGCAATTATAGTTAACAGCTTTGAAAATAAACGAACCGATCGAGTATTACTCATGTGTATTCTCCTTTTTATATCAACTAATTTTTAACCAAAACTTCTGGTTAATTCACAAAATATGGGTTTACTTGACACGCACAAAATTAGGAGCGGCATAAACCGCCACACCGCTTTCCTGATACAGGTTTGCCAGCGATAAAGTGTCCATCTTTGTCGCTGTTGTTGCCTTTAAAACGAATGTATTTTCCTGCCCTAAAATGGGATCGCCCAACTCCACGCCATAAGATGCGTTGACGGCGTTGATCTCCTCCATGCTCATCTCCGGAGGAAATGTAACAATGAACTCATCCGTCACGATCATTCCCGTATCACCCGCTTGGAAGACCGGATTCACCTGAAGAAAGTCCGCGGTATTGGCGCGAAGTAAATTGATCCCTTCTACAAGCGCTTCGAAAGTAATGCCCTCCTTTACCGGCAGCAGCGTCACCCCATAGCGGGAAAATTGTTCAGCCTGCTCCAAAGAATCGGCAATGGATCCCTTCAAAGCGGCAGATTGTTGCGACGGGTCCCCGCTCGCAAATTTCACCGCGATCCATTTCAAAGACAACGTCAGCGGGACACGATTCTCGCTGACGTAATAATAGAAAGAACTGCTATCCGAAGACAACGGCTGGAACTCCGCTTTATTGACAGGTGAATCTGCATTTCCAGAACATCCCATCAAAAAAACAGAAGACAAAACAACAAATATCGCTGTTGTTCTAAGTATTCCTGAAAAAGATGTCCAAGTCATGGCTTTATATCCTTTAAGCTCTCTAGTTCTCTTGATAATATATTTCCCACAATTTTGAACGAAAAATATTCATTTCTTTTCCTAGTATAAACCCAATAAGCACAAAAATAAATAGGTCAATGGCATGCATCACTCCCCCATTTGGGTCAGAGACTTGCAAGGTACGCATGGGTATAAACAACGGCCCATCATTAAGTAATAAAGGTGCTTCTGATAATATCAGAAGCACCTTTATAAGACATTTCTACTATATTACGGCAGGCTGAAAGCTCTTACGAGGAAGACAGCCATCTGATCGCGCAACACGTATGAGTTCGGGCAGTAGTTTCCGCCACCGCAGCCGCTCGTGACGCCTTCGTTTGCGAGCTGTTCGATCCAGTCTGCGGCGAAGGAACCGACGGGGACATCAGAGAACATTCCGGTTGCAACAGGCGGAACATAGGAAGAACCATGTTCACCCTTCAGCAGGAAGATCGCCATCTGCGCGCGGGTCACAAGATCATCCGGGCAGTATCTGCCGCCGCCGCAGCCTGAGGTGATGCCTTCCGCAGCGAATTGTTCGATCCACGCGGCGCCGAAGGTACTGGTGGAAACATCACTAAAGACGGTGCCAGTAGCAGCTGGAGGTACATAAGCACTGCCATGCATGCCGCGCAGGATGAAGATCGCCATCTGGGCACGAGACACGGAAGCGGTCGGGCAGTACATCATCGGGGAGGTACTGCATCCGCTGGTGATGCCAGCGTTGTACAGCCGCTCAATGAAATCATACGCCCAGTAGGTATCTGGTACATCCGTGAAGGTTGTGGATGAAACCTCCAAGGGCGGGTTATTCTCTGAAAAATACTCATGACTGTCTGCGTTCATGACCGCCTGGGCGGGGTTGCTGATCGCCAAAGCTTTGGCCGCAGTTTGACCATAAGCATAATCATCGGTGCCGCCAACCACGGTAAAGTGGGTCACTTCATGAATAAGAGTACCAGCCTTTGAGTCGGTACCGGTTGTGGGGGCGTTCCAAAATGCTCCGCACAGATAAATATTGAAGGGAGAATCGGGATACACATATGCGTAAACGCCAGGATCTGTACAGGTACAGTCGAAGGTCATTGGGTTGGCGGTATCCACAGCATACTGAACATTGGTGAAGTGAGTCTTCACCAGGTTGTATCTGGCTGAGTCGTACACGCCAAACCAGGTGACGTAACGCTCACCCTGCTTGTTCGCGGCAAAGTAGGCTACATCATCAGCCGCGTAGGTACTGGCAGCATTGCGGGCATTGATCAGGTCGGTCTGCTGGGAAGCGGAACAACCGAAAAATCCATTGGTGCCGGTCACAACGTTCGGGATCACTTCCTGAAGAACGCGGGTCGTGCGGCCTTCAACGAACAGATCAACTGCCTCTGAAGCCAGAGAATCCGTGCTTTGAGCCTGCTCGCTTCCATACAAATTCGCCGAGGCGACATTGTATTTCACCGAATAATTTCCAGAAGCGGAAAGGTCATAATAATCAGCCAAATTGACATCACTTGTGACACTGCCTCCGGGGGCAATGGTGAGGTAATCAGACTCGGTAGGAGCGGCACGTTTGACAAGCTTGCCAAGGTAGGCAACCGCTTTTCCATCACGCGTGACGTTGAACAGGGAAGCTTCAACGCCCAGTGCAGGGGTGAGCCATTTGAGAATACGTACCTGGGAATTTGTCGGGTTGGAAATGTTCACTCGAACAACGACCCTGTCACCGGTCCCGAAAGAAGCGCTGTCAACTTTCAGGCTGACAGTTGCCCCATTCAGCGATCCCTGTGCGCGAGCGCTTGATACATCCCATGTGCCAAACGCGGCGAGCACCATCAGCAATATCATGACCCCATAAAATGCTTTACGTACAACTTGATTTCCTAACTTCATGTTTCCTCCGATCTGAAATTTTAAGAGCACGGTTGGCATGCACTAGTGTGCAGGAGCCTCGCGCCCTGTAATAAACATTTTTATCGGGGTTGAGCTCAAACGACCGTTATTCAATTCTCCGATCTCCTTCTCCACATACAGTTGAAGCGAGGTGACATCATACATGACCTCATAATTATCGGAACTTGAAAGTTCATAATGTTCCGAGAGGTTGACATCGGCAGTAACACTTCCACCTGCCTCCAGCGTGATGTAATCGGCTTCGGTCGGTTCGGCGCGTTTGATCTGCCTGCCAATGTAGCGGACGGATTCGCCGTTGCGGGTGACGGTGAACAACGAGCGTTCGATCCCATTCAAGGGCGTGAACCATTTGAGAATGCGGATCGGGTAATTATTCGGGTTTGTGATGGTGACGTGTACCAGGACATCGTCGCTGCCATCGAAGGATTCTTTGTCAACGCTTAAACTGACGATTGCGCTCATCGGTGCTTTCGCAGAGGCTCCCTGGGTGCTGAAATTCCTGAAGGCAAAAGCGGCTGCGACAATCACAAGGACAGCAGCCCCGATCAGGACCGTGCGCTTCATGCTTTGATCTTTTCCGTTCATTTCTTCCTCTTCCACATGGGATCCGCCCTGCCTTAACAAATACAAATTGGACAAGGTAAATCCAGTATAAGTCAAAGCCGATAAAAATCAAGAGTCAAAAATGCCCCTTGCACGCACGGAAGAACTCGTTTGCCAAATTCCCATTTTCTGCTTTAGAATCAACCCAAGATGCGAAAAATATTCAGCGGAATTGGCTCATTTCTGCAGACACCGGTCGGTGTGATATTGACCACAAATGTGATCTGGAACATCGTGGTGTGGGCCGCGAAAATTCCATTTAGTTACATTGTGAGCGGCATTGTGCTCGCTTTGGATATTTTCGCCGCATTCTACCTGCGCGACAAACTGATCTACTTCTTCTCCCAATTCGTTCTACCCATCCAAAATCCAAAACATAGGCGTGAGATCGCAGCTCGTGTGAGCAATTTCGAATCAGGCTCCCGCGGACCTGCGTTGTTCGTCAAAAATGGACGGGTCATCCTGCATGAAGGCGAAGCAGGCAAACGCGGCGCAGGGGTGATTCTTCTCGATACCGCCAGCGCCCTCGTGCTGCGCACGGATACCGAAATCAAAGATACCGTTGGCCCGGGTATCAAATTCACGAGCGGGAATGAATACATCGCAGGCAGTGTGGACCTGCGCTCGCAGTGGCAATTCATCGGTCCGCTGGCGAGCGATCAGCCTTTTCTAAACCCTGCGTCGGGTCCATCCAAAGCCAGCAACGAGCGCCGCCAGCAAACCAGCGGAATGACGCGCGACGGTTTTGAGATCTCCCCCACGATCAGCATCAAGTTCAGTATCAAGCGTCCCGTTGAAAAGAAACCGTCTGAGAGCGGTGTGACCTCGCAATATGGCTATGATGAAGAGGCTGTCCGCAATGCCATTACACGGGAAGTCATCCAACTGGGCACCACGGATAACACCAAGGTGCGCATGGAATGGAACAAGCTGCCGTCACACCTTGTCGTGAATATCTGGCGCGAATACATCCGCAAATTCAAACTCAGTGAGCTGTTCACATCCACTGGAATCAGCGGCCTGCAAACCATCGAAGACATGATCAACAAGCGCGTCAAACAAAGCGACGTGGTGGCGCTGGACGATACGGGCATCCCCACAGGCGAATGGCTCGAAAGCCTCGAATTCAAACAACTCGAATCGCGCGGACTTGAGATCATGGAAGTGCGCATTCACAATGTGCTCTTCGAACAGGAGATCGAGAACCAGATCATTTCACAGTGGAG
The DNA here is from genome assembly GCA_016718275.1 of Candidatus Villigracilis affinis. GTDB lineage: Bacteria > Chloroflexota > Anaerolineae > Anaerolineales > Villigracilaceae > Villigracilis > Villigracilis affinis. The sequence goes on along the minus strand of JADKEA010000020.1, from coordinate 184,830 downwards.
CACGGAGTGGATGAACCTCGCAAAGAAAGAGGAAAATCAACTCAAGGAAAAAGAGGCGTTGATCGAAACCGCCTCACGTGATGAAGCCAGCAAGAGTTTCGCAAAGATCGCATCCAGACAATTCAGCGGCAAGCCCACCCTGCCGCAGCAAAATCCATTCAAAACACTGCAATTGCTCATTCAGCCGCTCAAGGAATACATCCTCTTTGAGAGCAGCGCCAACACCGATATGGAAAAAGAGTTAAGAAAACTGGATGACATCTGGAAATGGCTTCTGGATAACAATCCTGACGCGCCGCGCAACCAACAGGGTGGAGGCCAGCCATGAAAAAGCCTTTACAGCGCGACGAACTCAACACCCTGCTTTTCGGCCTGACCGACGAGAGCGTGGATTTCAGAAACCGCTGGCGCAGCATTGCACAACTCGTTGTGTGGCTTGGGCTCAGCGGTGTTTCGATGCTTCTCACTGTTTTCTTCGTGCAGGAAATATGGCAGGCCGCAGTTATCGTCGGCATGAGTCTCGTGAAATACGTTCCCCTGATGGCAGTGGTTTACAGCCTCGCCAGAAAAATGGCATCCCTTTATCTCGATGATATTTTCGAATTGCACGATGAAGACCTCGCCTCCCAATTCCTTGAAGAAGTGACCTTCGGCTACGGCTACGACAAAATTACGATCAATGAAGGCCGCGTTGTGGAAAAGGATGAGACCTCCCCCATCATCCTCATCGGTGGGCCTGGCGCGATTCAGGTTAATCTCGACAGTGTGGCCCTGCTCGAAAAAGTGAACGGCGAACCTGGAGTCATTTATCCGCGCAAAGAAGCGTGGGGACTCGGCAGGTTCGAACGCATTCGTGAGATCGGCAAATTCGATGAAGTCGGCAAGCGCGAATATGCCATCATTAATCTGCGCGACCAGTTCGTCAGCGGACTCACCGTCAAATCGCGCACCAAGGACGGCATCCCGATCGAAGCGCAGGATATCAAGATCATCTTCAGCCTGTTGCGCAAGCCCAAACCAGAAGACGCCGATGCACACGATAGCTCCTATCTTTTCGATGAAGAGGCGGTCAAGGCGCTTGTCTACAATCAGACCATCATTACACCAGTACCGTCCACCCCATCTGCGGTCAGCTTCCCGTGGGATACCTCCGCAATTCCACTCATCACCTCCGAGCTGGAAAAATTGATCACCTCGCATTCCCTGAGTGAGATCCTCGTCACCATCGGCCAAAAGGAGATCGATCTCGCTTCCAACAATGACCAGACCATCGCGCAAATGCGCGTCGAATTGACGGGTCAGCAAACTGTGGCGGGCAAAAAAGAATCCTCCGCGCCCAGTTTCAAATCACGCTCAAAGATCACCGCCCAATTCTTTGAAAAACCGTTCAAGGATAAAGCCGCAAAGATCGGCATCTCCATCGAATGGATCGACATCGGCACATGGCTGCTGCCCTCCACGCTCATTCTCGACAAACACAAAGAAGCCTGGAATCTCGCGCGCGAAAACGCCAAGAAATTCGCCAGTATCGAACGCTTGAAGAAACGTTTCGAAACCGCCGAGATCATCAACATGATCGACCATGTCATCATTAGAAATTACGAAAGGCCGTCCAGCGCATCACGTTCCTCCTACAAAGACAAGGAACTCGACAAGGAATGGGAAGCCTTCGTCGCCGCCAACCCCGACCTCAAAGGTCAGGTGATGCAGCGCGACTCCAGCCGCAAGGATGCCACCGCCACCGCGCAGGAGATCCTCAAAGCCTTCCGCAAGGAATTGCTCGCGGGCAAGGAATTGATCGAAAAAGAACCCAAGCCGCAGGAAGAAAAACAAGCCGACCTCGCCCGCATCGAAAAGGCGTTGTTCGATATCTCTCATCTCACCCACCATTGGATCAGAAAATCATAGTGAAAAAAAATAACCTCACCCTCTCTCTTGAAATCGCGCGCGCGCTCAACAGCGGCACGCCGATCGTCGCCCTCGAATCCACCGTCATCACCCACGGCCTGCCCCGCCCGCAAAATCTCGAACTCGCGCGGGATATGGAAAAGCAGGTGCGCGAAGCAGGCGCGACTCCCGCCACTGTGGCCTTGCTGGATGGAGAGATCCGAATCGGTCTCTCAGACGAAGAACTGGTTCGGCTTTCTGAATCACAATCCACACTGAAAGTGAGTCACCGCGATTTCGCCACCGCCATCGTCAAAAAAATGAACGGCGGCACCACCGTCGCAGGGACCATGTTCGCCGCGGAAAAAGCGGGCATCAAAGTCTTTGCCACTGGCGGCATCGGCGGCGTTCACAAGGAATCGTCCTTCGACATTTCCACCGACCTGCGCTCCCTCGCAGAGATTCCCACCATTGTCGTCTGCGCGGGCGCAAAAGCCATTTTGGATTTGCCTGCCACACTCGAATATCTTGAAACCATGGGCGTGCCTGTCGTCGGTTACCAAACCGATGAATTCCCCGCCTTCTACTCCCGCGAAAGCGGACTCGGAGTCAGCGCCCGCCTCGACTCCCCCAAAGAGATCGCGGACTTCGCCAAAGCCCATTGGAACTTGGGCATGAAGAGCGGCATCCTCGTCACGAATCCGATTCCCGAAGCAGAAGCAATTTCAAAGTCTGAAATGGAACCGATGATCGCTCAAGCATCCGCCGAAGCCATCGCGCAGGGAATCCACGGGCAGAAGCTCACTCCGTTTTTGCTGGGCCGCATCAGCGAGTTGACCAAGGGCAAATCGCTTAAAGCCAACCTCGCCCTGCTGCTCAACAATGCCCGCCTCGCCGCCGAGATCGCAAAAGAGATGAATGCTAAAAAGAAGGAATGGGCGATTTAGGAGAGGGTGAAGGCTTGCAGGTTACAGGTTGGAAGGTTGGAGGTAATGATGAAAAATGAATTTAATCTCACGGCTGAGTTCAACACAAGCGCCGATAAAATCTACAAGGCGTATCTCTCCACGCAGGGACATACCCTGATGACCGGCAGCCCCGCCAAAGTGGACGGCAAAACCAACGGTGATTTCACCGCCTGGGACGGTTACATCTGGGGCACGTTTTTGGAATTGGAAGAAAATAAAAGAATCACACAAGCCTGGCGCACAAGCGAATTCCCCGAAGAAGCGCCAGACTCGCGCGTTGAAATTTTATTGGAAGAAACGAACGGGAAAACAAAACTGACGCTTGTTCACACAAACATCCCCGCAGGGCAGGAAGACAGCTACAAAAAAGGCTGGGAGGATTTCTACTTCAAGCCGATGAGGGAGTTCTTTGGGGAGTAGAAAGTCATTGGTAATTGGAAAATAGGAAATAGGAAGCGTCCCGCAATCTATCATGCGGGACGCTATTCATTCAAACACATCAAATCCATTCCCTCGCTACTCCCCACTTCTTACTTCTTTCCTCTTTCTTTCATCCCTCATCCTTTCCCTCCAGCAACTCCAACACCAAATGCTCTGGCACCTGCACAGCCACCACCTCCCCGCGCACGGTGACCACACCATTGGCGAGGATCCATTCCTCGATAACGACCTTGCGGCCTTTGATCTCTTTCACTTTGCCGCGCACCTCGAGGGTTGGTCCCATCGGCGTGGGTTTGAGATAGTCCACGTGTAATGAAGCGGTGAGATAGCGCAGGGGCGGCTCGGTAGTCATCTCGCGGTTTTCGGCGCGATACCCTGCCGCCGCAGCCGTACCCGTGCCGTGGCAATCGATCAGCGAAGCCAGCAATCCGCCATACACATACCCGGGGATCGCCGTGTGATACGGCTTGGGCTGAAAATGGCAGACTGATTCTTCACCATCCCAAAAACTTTTGATCTGATGTCCAAGCTCGTTCATGCTGCCGCAGCCATAACAGTGGGCAAGGTATTCAGGATAATGATCTTGAAATGCTTTGTCGGTCATGTGAGTCACCTTTGAGAAAATTTATCCACGAAAATTCACAAAGGGTCACAAAGAAATATACGGTTTTCCTTTGTGACCCTTCATTCCTTTGTGGTGATTTATTTACGGGGTCGGAGTCAGGGTCGGCGTGCTTGTTGGCGTGGGAGTAGCCAATTCGCCGAGCACGATGAAACGTCCCACCACTTTCCATTCATACCCCATGAAAATCTGCACTTCATAGGTACCAGGCTGCCAGCCGCCGATGGGGTCATCACATTCTGTGTAACCGCCGATGCCGCCCGTGCCGCCATTCCACGGGTTGGTTTCGTAGCAGACCAATTGATTATCGCGATACCACAGCGCAGTCCATTGCACGCCGGGGATCGTGTTGTTGTAATCAAATCCGCCATACATGGTTTGAACGGGAAGTTCGAAGACCGTCTTCGGGTCGATCGGATTCAAACCGTCGAACTCTGTTGAAAATTGAATGGCCGAAAACACCGCCTCGGGGTTCGGTGTGACAGGTCCGCTGAACAGGGCTTCAATGGCCACAGGCAGGAACGGCGTCAGCGTCAATGTGGGCGTATCGGAAACCGCAGGTGTAGGTGTCTGTGAAGGGATGAGCGTGATCGTGGGAGTCAACGTGATGGTTGGGGTCAATGTGATGGTCGGAGTCAGCGAAGCCGTTGGCGACGGTGGAAAATAGTTGTACACAATCGGCTCGCCGAAAAACGGAAGCCAAAACGAACAACCGAACAAAGCCAGCGCAAATAAAAACAGCCGCAGCGCATTTGCATTGTGCATTCGCCGCAGGCTGTAAAACGACATCTTCCGCGCATTCTGCATCACACGGATGGATGCGCGCACCACGAACAAGGCTGCAATCGCAACCAGTATCGCCGCAGCAAGGATTCCACCATGAATATCCATAAATGAAATTATAGCATGCGCCATCAACGGAGATCACAATCACAACCCCGAAACGTTGGTCTCCATCAAAAGATGTGGTTAAATTGGAGGATGAAAAATGAAATCGTTCTCCTCAAACTTGGTGGATCACTCATTACAGACAAGGATATCCCCTACACCCCCCGACTGGATAAACTAAAAGAACTCGCCCAGGAAATAAAAACGGTTCTGGACTCAAACCCGGGCCTGCTCCTGATTCTGGGGCACGGTTCTGGCTCCTTCGGACACGTCGCCGCGAAGAAACACGGCACGCGCGACGGAGTAAAAACCTCCGAGCAATGGCAGGGCTTCGCAGAAGTCCGCTTTCAGGCAGCGGAGTTGAACCGTTATGTAATGGAATCGCTTTTCAATGCAGGCGTGCCTGCCATTTCATTTCCACCTTCGGCTTCCCTGATCTCAAATAATAGAAAAGTCACACATCATAATTCTTTGACTATACGCAAATCGCTCGACTTTCATCTGCTTCCAGTTGTGTATGGCGATGTGGTATTCGATGAAACACTCGGCGGAACCATCCTCTCCACTGAAGATGTGTTCAAGTTTTTGATGGAGCAATTCACCCCCTCCCGCATTCTGCTTGCAGGAATCGAGGCGGGCGTGTGGGAGGATTTCCCAGCGAGGACAAAGCTGGTGAAACAGATTCAGTTGTCAGATTATGAAAAGATGCGGGCGGGCATCGGCGGCTCAGCCAGCACCGATGTCACCGGTGGGATGAAGGCCAAAGTCGAGGAAATGCTTGATCTCATCCAAAAGAATAAAGACCTGACTGTACAAATCTTTTCCGCCGAGGAGCATGGAGCGCTGACAAGAGCCTTGCAGGGTGAAAACGTTGGAACGCTCTTGAGATGAAAAATTTTAGTGACAAAATTAGGATGAAATCCTCTTGCGCTTTTCTATGAAAAATTAGATAATAGGAACGCTGGATTATATATAATCTTAAGGAGATTCTATGGCTACCAAAAAGTCTGCAAAAGCAAAAGCCGCGCCCAAAGCTCGGAAGGTTGTAAAAAAGGTTGCGGTGAAGAAGGCCGCTCCCAAGACAAAAGCCGCTTTCACGCCCACCAAGTTGAAGCTGGTGCGCCCTGTGCCATCAGATATCGATATCGCGCAGGCCGCGAAATTGAAGACGATCCTGCAGGTTGCGGAAGAGCTTGGCGTACGCCCCAACGAACTGGAGCTATACGGACCGTACAAGGCAAAGATCAAGCTCGAAATTTTGGAACGCCTTAAGAATAAACCAAACGGCAAATACATTGATGTAACTGCCATTACCCCCACTCCACTCGGCGAAGGCAAGACCACGACCACTGTGGGTCTTTCGCAGGCACTCGGCGCGCACCTCGGCAAAAAAGTGATCACTGCCATTCGCCAACCCTCGCAAGGCCCGACCTTCGGCATCAAAGGCGGCGCAGCAGGCGGCGGTTATTCACAGATCATCCCGATGGAAGATTTCAACCTGCATCTCACCGGTGACATTCATGCCATCACCGCGGCACATAATCTTGTAGCCGCCGCACTCGATGCGCGTGTGATGCACGAAAAACTGCAGGATGACGAGAAGATGTTCAACGCTCTTTGTCCATTGGACAAGAAGGGCAATCGCAAGTTCTCCCCCACCATGCTTCGCCGTTTGAAGAAGCTTGGCATCAAGAAGACCAATCCCAACGATCTGACAGTTGAAGAACGCTCACGCTTCGCCCGCCTCGATATTGACGAATCCACCATCACCTGGCGCCGTGTGATCGACATCAACGACCGCTTCCTGCGCGAAGTGGAAGTTGGCCGCGGCAAGGATGAAGCTGGCCACGCGCATATGTCTGGCTACGATATCACTGTGGCCTCTGAGATCATGGCTGTGCTTGCATTGACCACAGGTCTCGAAGACATGCGCGACCGCTTTGGCAAGATGGTGGTTGCCACCAACAAGAGCGGCGAAGCTGTGACCGTTGAAGACCTCGGCGTGGCTGGCGCAGTGACCGTGTTGATGAAGGATGCGATCAAACCGAACCTGATGCAGACCCTCGAAGGCACGCCCGCTACCGTTCATGCAGGTCCTTTCGCCAACATCGCGCATGGACAGTCCTCGATCATCGCGGACATGATCGCGCTCAAGCTCGTCGGCAAGGATGGCTTCGTGGTCACCGAATCTGGCTTCGGCGCAGACATCGGCATGGAAAAATTCTTCGATATCAAATGCCGCTACTCTGGCTTGATCCCGCAGGTGGTGGTGATGGTTGCCACGGTCCGCGCGCTCAAGATGCACGGCGGCGGTCCGAAGGTTGTGGCTGGCAAACCGCTTGCCCCCGAATATACCGATGAAAATCTCGAACTGCTCCGCGCGGGTCTGCCCAACCTCGAACGTCATGTTCAGAACGCGCTCAAGTACGGCGTGAATGTGGTCGTGGCGGTCAACTCATTTGCCACCGATACCAAAGCCGAAGTGGAACTCATCCGCGATGCTGCGCTCAAGATGGGCGCGATGGATGCGGTCGTTTCAACCCACTGGGCAGATGGCGGCAATGGCGCGAAGGCATTGGCCGAAGCAGTTGTCAGAGCGGCAGCGAAACCCAGCAAGTTCAAGTTCCTGTATCCGCTTGAGAATACGATCAAGACCAAGATCGAAACCATCGCGAAGGAAATCTATCGCGCCGACGGTGTCGATTACACTCCCGAAGCCGAAGCCCAGATCGAACGCTACACCCGCCTCGGGTTTGACAAGCTCCCGATCTGCATGGCGAAGACTCACCTCTCCTTCAGCACCGATGCTTCGAAGAAGGGTGCGCCCACAGGTTTCCGCATCAGCGTACGCGAGATCCGCGCGAGCGTTGGCGCTGGCTTCCTGTACCCGATCCTCGGAGATATGCGGACGATGCCGGGCCTGCCCACACGTCCTGTATTCTACGATGTCGATCTCGACTTAAAGACCGGCAAAGTACTCGGCTTGTTCTAAGCCTGATCAAAAAAGTACAGACCCCGGAGAGTTTTCTCCGGGGTCTGCCTTTTAATTTGATTCTTTTTTATGCTCTGCTCATCAAACCCATGCAGAACATACAGCTTTAATCTTTTCTAGTTAGGGCACTCACCCATATTGACCGTGATGGTCACTGAGCCAGCATCACCAGCGGTGAGGGGCGCGCAGCAATTATTCGCGGCATCGTATCCTAAACCTTCCTGGCATTGACCGGTTCCAGTCGCAAGGCTGTTTGCACTGCAGGCCGTATTAGTGAACTTCACCTGGCTCGCCCATGATTCAGTGCCATGGCACTCGACCACATGCTTGCCATCCACCATCGTTCCATTATCAACACAAGTCAATTTCGATGGGTCAAGCACTTCGAATATAACGCCTTCGTCAACGAGAATATTCTCGTACGGGACCTTCTCCACACAATACCTCTCTGCTGCCACGGTATCCTTTACAGCGGGAGCAGCACAGGAAGCGGCCACCTGACATGCAGGGGCAAAGGTTTGGACAGTTGCAAGGGGTTCGACGGGCGCGGCTTCAACAACAATGGCCTGGGTGGGCACAACTTCAACAACAGGGGGCACTGCGGCTTGAGTGGCGGGGGCGGCAGAGCCGCCGCAGGCTGAAACCCATAAGGCAAGTAGGACAGTCATTGCCAGCAAAATAGTTTTTGTCTTCTTCATTTTATGTACACTCCTTCTGAGTCGGTGATATTAAGACATCATCATTGTACGGTATCAGTACAGATAGGCTATGGGAGTATTGTCCTGTTTGGTTATAATTGACCTTACATGAACCTTTCATTTCTGTCCCTCACTGACCAACGTGATCTCATAAAAAGCAGGGAAATCAACGCTTCTGAACTTGCCGATGCCTGCTACCGTCAAATCGAGCGGCTCAACCCAACATTAAATGCGTTCATCACGGTCATTCCGCCCGAACAACTGTCCCTGCATGGAGAAACGCAAAGCGGCCTCCTGCATGGGATTCCTCTTGCTGTGAAAGACCTGTACGATACAAAGGGAATCCGCACCACCGCAGGGTCACGTTTTTTTGCCGAGCATATTCCGCAGGAAGATGCTTACGTGGTGCAAAAGGTCAAAAAAGCAGGCGCACAGATCATTGGAAAAACCAACACACATGAAATCGCACTCGGTGTGACCAATAATAATCCACACTACGGCGCGTGCAGAAATCCATGGGACATCACCCGCACGCCCGGAGGTTCATCTGGCGGCAGCGCGGTAGCCGTTGCAACAGGCATGGCCATGGCCGCGCTCGGAACCGACACCGGCGGCTCGATCCGCATTCCAGCCTCATTGTGCGGAGTGGTCGGGCTCAAGCCCACTTTTGGACGTGTTAGCTTGCGCGGGATCCTGCCACTTTCATGGAATCTCGATCACGCAGGCCCGATCACACGCAAAGTTGAAGATGCCGCGCTCATGCTGCAAGTGATGGGCGGATACGATGAACTCGACCCCGCTTCAATGAAAACCCTGCCGGGTGATTACTACAGCCATTTACGCGACAGCATCAAAGACCGCAAATTCGCACTGGCAACTGGAAGTTTCATTGAAGAGTCAGATCCTGAAGTTTTGGAAGCGACTCGCAAAGCCGCTCAAGTATTGGAAGAACAAGGTGCAATCATCACCGAAATCAATGTGGACTTTCTCAAGGAAGCCGCACTCGCCAACGCCTTGATGACCCAGGCCGACGGCGCCGCCTTCCATCGCGAACGTTTGAAAGAACACCCCGACTGGTTCGGTGCCGATGTGCGTCTAAGATTGGAAACAGGCGCAGCATTCACATCCAGCGAATACATCCTCGCGAGGCGCACACAGGCAGAGATCAAGCGAAGACTCGAATTGCTTTTTGAAGAATACGATGTGCTCCTGCTCCCCACCACACCCATCTCCGCACCCGTGCTGGAGGGAGAGAACGCCGTAGAACGCGCCCGTCAACTCACACGTTTCACCGCGCCCTTCAATCTTGCTGGTCTGCCCGCTCTCACCGTCCCATGTGGGTTTACAAGTGAAGGTCTGCCGATCGGCTTGCAGATCGTCTCGCGGGCATGGAATGAAGCGGGGGTCCTTCGCGCTGGCTACACATTTCAACAAGCCACAGAATGGCACACGCGAACCCCTGAAATCTAATCCGCGAAAAATCCTGTCTGATTGGCAGGATTTTTTTATTTCGCCTGCAGGCCTTCTGCAAAGGTGACTTATAATTAATCCATGCTGAAACCCACAGACTTGGTGCTGGTCGCTCTTATCCCAACCGTGCGGGATATGGAGATCGCCCGCCTTTTGGGATGGTACCGCATTCCGCTTCGCACCGCGCCGAAAGTTGTTGCGGTCGACTATCTGGCTTTTTACCAACCCTCAGCATTCGGTGAGCGCAGCGGACAGATCGAATTCATTGCCCAGGTCAAAGGGCATGAACTCACCACACGCGGCGAACTGCTCAAAGATGAAAGAGACCATCCGCGCGCAAAAGAGGAATACTACAAAATTCAACTGGGCGGACTCGAAAAACTAAAAGAACCCATCAAAACCGACAAATGGAAACGCCTGACGTTTTTATATTCCACCGGCGAATACCTTTTCAACGCAAAGACCTTGAACGACCTCGTAGTGGCAGGTGAAGAACGTCAACTGCTGTGGAGGAATCTGCGCGAACGCGCCGAGAATGAGCAGCTATACAAAACCGATCTCCCCGAAGCGGATATTCCCCCCGAAGTGCTGATGGCCTTGCTGGGATTTAAAGGGCAGGGATTTGAGGTCTCTGAAGGACCTGATGTGTATGAAGGCGGATATTAATGGAAAAGGAATTAAAGGCGTTTAGAAAATTGATCGTCTGGCAAAGAGCACATGAATTAACTTTGCTGATTTATAAAGCAAGTGAAAAATTCCCAAAACATGAAATGTTCGGCCTTACCAGTCAAATTCGACGTGCTACTGTTTCGATAGAATCCAACATCGCAGAAGGATATGCGCTTGGCACTGCTCCAAATTATCTGCGGCACTTGAATATTTCCGTTGGGTCACTGGCCGAAGTTGAATGTCAAATCGAAGTTTCACATGACTTGAATTATTTAAACGACAAGGACTACAATCAACTAATCGAATTTCACGTGAAGTTGGCTACCTGCTATAACGTCTAAAAGCAGGCATTGAACGCAACTCACGGCAGAAACCCTAGACACATCAAAACATCAGGAACCTCCATCCATGAACATCCTCATCAAGAACGGCACCCTTATCACCGCATCCGACACGTTTGAAGCGGATATTCTGATCGAAGGCGAGACCATTGCCCAGATCGGCAGGGACTTGCAGCACCCCAACGCCGAAGTCATCGACGCCGCAGGAAAGCTCATCATGCCCGGCGGAATCGACCCGCATGTGCATCTTGACCTGCCTATGTTCGGCACCGTCTCATCCGATGACCATTACACCGGTCACAAGGCTGCCGCTTTCGGCGGGACCACCACCGTGATGGATTTTGTCGTTCTGGAAAATGAAGGCTTCGACCATTCCGTGGACCTATGGATGAAGAAAGCGGAAAAAGCCGCCATTGATTATTCCTTCCACATGAATCTGACGAATTTCAATGACAAGATCGCCAAAGAGATTCCATCCTTGATGAAGATGGGCATTCAAACACTCAAGGTCTTCACCGCCTACAATGGCCGTTTGCGCATCGACGATGGCAGCATCTTCAAAGCCCTGCGCGTCGCCAAAGAGAACGGCATGTTGATGATGGCCCATTGTGAAAATGGAGATGTCATCGAAGCACTCATTCCTGAAGCGCTCGCCGCGGGACATACCACCCCGGAATGGCATGCATATACCCGCCCTGCCTGGGGCGCCGTGGAAGCGACTTTGCGCATGGCCGCCATGGCAGAGCAAGCCGACTCCCCCGTTTACATCGTCCACATGAATGCGGGAGGCGAAGTGGATATGCTTAAGTACGCCCGTGAAAATGGTGTCAAGGTGATGGGCGAGACTTGTCCACAATATTTGTTCTTCACCATTGACCATCTCTACCGCCCTGATGGCGCAAAATGGATCTGTTCTCCCCCAATGCGTACCGATCGAGATAATGTCCGTTTATGGGAAGGTCTCTCAGGCGGCGTTTTGCAGACAGTCGGCACGGACCATTGCCCCTTCTATTTTGACGGAACCAGTCCCATCGTCTACGAAGGAAGCGAGATCGCTATCCCCGGAAAAGAGCTGGGCAAGGACGATTTCACGAAAATCCCCAACGGTCTGCCAGGCATCCAAGATCGCATGCCCATCATGTGGACCTATGGCGTGCGCGCGGGATACATCACGCCGAATCAATTCGTGGCTTACAACTGCACGAACCCCGCGAAGATCTTCGGCCTGTATCCGCGCAAGGGCGCGCTCATTCCCGGCGCAGATGCGGATATTGTCATCTGGGACCCTGAGAAGCAGGTCAAATACGGAGTCGCACATTCGCATCAGCGCACAGACTACAATTTATACGAAGGCTGGGAACTCGCGGGCTATCCTGAAAAAGTTTTCCTGCGCGGAAAATTGATCGTGGATGGCGAAGAATGGAAAGGCAAACGCGGTGACGGTCAATTTTTGAAACGTGGCGAAGGCGAAATCCTTTAATCACCTTTGATATCCCACAGTTTAATTTACAGGTAGGCTATGTCAACTAAAAAACCAATCATTCATTGTGACGCACTCGTTGTCCACTGTATGGACTATCGTCTGCAAAAATTCCTCCAGCCATGGATCACGGTCCGTTTTGGCTATGACAACTTCGATATCATCTCACTGGCGGGCGGTGTGCATGATTACGAAATGGTCTTGAAATATGTCCAACTCGCAGTGCTGATCCACAGCATTGAAACAGTTTGTCTTATCAATCATGAAGATTGCCGCGCCTATGGCCGCGATGGCACATACAAACGGCACAAACATGACCTGCAAGATGCGCAGACAAAGATCAAAGCTCTTTTCCCCGCTTTGCATGTGGAGACCTTCTATTTGCACCTGGATGGAACCTTCGAATCAATCTAACAATCGCATAAAGGAATCAACATCATGACCCACAAATGTCAGGCCATCGTCGTTCATTGCATGGACTACCGCCTGCAATCGTATATCAACCAATGGCTCGAAACCAAGTTTGAAAAAGGCACGTATGACCGCGCTGTGATGGCGGGCGGTGTTTACGATGTATACGATGTCATTCGTCAGGTGGATATTGCCGCGCGCCTGCATGGAATTTCAAAGGTCATCCTCATCAACCATGAAGATTGCGGCATGTACGGCCCCGGCGGCACCGAGGAACGTCACGAAGAAGATCTGGATAAAGCCGAAGACAAGATCAAGCGTCTCTTCCCCCATCTTGAAGTGGATACATTTTATTTAAATCTTGACGGCACATTCGAGCAAAATTCGTAGCCTTATTTCTTCGCAAGCGTTTCGATCGTCTTCAAAAAAGTCACTGTCATCCTTGCAGTCGCGCCCCACAACAATTCGCCATCGTAGGGATGATATGCGATCAAAGACCGGTCAGAACCACCGAAGGGGAATTCCCAATAATTATTTCGATCTGAAAGCCAGAGAAGCGGAATTGTAAACACACGCGCCACTTCGATACCCGCCACTTTAAAAGTATACGGCCATGGGATGACCCCCACGATCGGACTCACCCGAAAGCTGGTGACGGTTATCAATTGACTGAGTCTCCCGAGAACCTTGACGTCGGCAGGCCGCAAACCAACCTCCTCCTCAGCTTCGCGCAAGGCGGTTTGCTCCGGCGTGGTCTCACCTTCATCACATGCGCCGCCGGGGAAGGAAACCTGCCCCTTGTGTGACTGCACTCTTTCGGTGCGACGCGTGAACAGCAAATGCCATTCCCCATTGACTTGAGTCAGCGGCAAAAGCACCGCAGCGCATTTCAGGCGTGTTTCTGGGTTAATAGCGATCTCAGCATAGCCATCGGAATCAGTCGCCGTTTGCATGGCTGATTGAAGTTTTTCGGTAATGTATTGTTCAGATAGATTCATTTTTATAAACTAGCGCAGAGGGCTTCCACAATAAGCACACTCAGCGGTAACTTCATCAAGCCATTCAACTTCATTGGGCCTCACCGCTGCGCCGCAGGAGGGACAATGTGTGGGCAGAACAGGCTTTTTCATTGGGGCAGGTGCTTCTTTTTCAACCAAATCAACTGCGGGGGTATTGGCACCTAACAATGCAGCGATCTCGTCGGCTTCGGCTTTCAGGCCTCGCGCCTGTAACTCGTCGATGGCACGCTCCCCCACCATCCGCATGCGATGCATGCGTCCCTGCGAAGCGAACAAGGTCAGGCCACGCCGCAGGTGGGCAATACCTGTCTTTATCTGCCCGCCCAAAATGGCAGCACGCCCAGCTTCAATGAACAGAAACGGCGCACGGTGTGGAAAACGATCCTCGGCGCGTTGACCAAGATCAGCGAAAAGGGAAGCAGCTTCCTCGTATTCCCCAGACGCCATCAATTGATTGGCCCGCTGGAGCACCGGCGGAACGTCCTGCCTGCCTCCGCGAAACATACGTTGTCCTCTACGACGAAACATATTGAACCTCCTGCATTTTTCAAATAATAAATTCGCGTTGAGCGCAATCGAAACGGCTATTCTTCCATGCCGATCTCTTCTTCGAGTTCCTTCCCGCGCGGATCAGTATTGGGTTCGATCCTTCTCCCGAAGATCAAAAATCCAGTATGGGCAACCATGCGATCGGTCGGACGGATGCGGGCTGCGTCAGCTTTGTAATGACGCAGCATCAGTTCACAAACTTCCACGAAGGCGAATTTATTCTTCCGCAATGCAATCAACGTCTTTTCAACCTGATTGAATGTGGGGATCAAAGTGCAGAAAAAGCCGCCAGGCTTAAGCGCGGCGCGGACCTGCGGAATGTAATCGTAGGGATTTTGCACATCCAGGAAGAAGGCATCCACACCGGTTTCATCGAAGCCTTCCTGAATGTTGCGCAGTTTGAATTCCACGCGCGAAGCGAGGCCAACCCGCTCCAGATTCTTCTTCGCCAGCGTTTGCGTATCCTGCTTTTGTTCGTATGAGATCACACGTCCATCCGGGCCGACAGCCGTTGCCAGCGCGATCGTCATCGAGCCGGAGCCAGTGCCTGCCTCCATCACCCGCTGACCGGGGGCAACGCCCATTTGAATCAGAATGTAACCGATATCTTTCGGATACAGGATCTGCGTGGCGCGCGGCAGGTCATTGAGAATATCCGCAATGGATGGCTGCAACAAAAAGAATGGCGCGCCCGTATGGCTGAACACCTGCGAGCCCCACGGCATGCCGATCAGTTCATTGTGTTTGATCACACCACGGTGCGTGTGAAGTTCATCGCCAGCCTTGAGTGAAAAGATAAAATGCTTGTGGGTCAGGCCGACCAGTTGTACGAGGTCGCTATCATGTGCAATGGTTGAATCGATCATGCGGTTATTGTACCTTTTCTTCTCTTTCTTCATTTTCCGTCGGCAAGGCGGGAACGTGGACCAGATTGCTGTTCAATTTTTTATTCGAGGCGATCAGCACCACAAACATCCCGATGCCAAGCACGAGCATACCCGCCAGCATGGATGGAGTATATGCTGCAAGCCATTCAGGTTTGCCAATCGATTCTCCGGCTGCTGAAAGGCCTGCGCCAATCGCGCATGAATTCCAAAGCCCGTGAATGGCAACGGCGCTGATATATGCGGCGGGCAAACGTAAATAACGTTTCTCGCGAAACGCCGAGACAATCCCCCATCCGACCAACCCCGAAGCCACCATATGCAAAAGACTTGTGCCTGCGCGAACGCTGACGATCACCGACCATTCGGTTGACCCATTGCCGCTCGCGTTGAGGCTTTCCACCAGCGCAAACGCCGCGCCGCTTAGCATCCCCATCGCAAATCCCTGCGCTGGCGATTCGATCTTGCGGGCAAAGAGCCAAACGCCCAATGGTTTCAGGAGTTCCTCGATCAACGGGACAATAAAACCTATATAACCAACAAGGGTTGCGATCACCAGCGTATTCGAAATATACGGAGCCAGCAGGCTTAGGATCACATCTTGATTTGTTTCCTGTTGAATGATCTTGCTGATGCTTAGAATTTCTTCAAAAAGCGCAGGCTGCCACACAGCGACCACGAGCGCACCGATAATTATGATTCCCACCAGAATGACAATTTCCAATACGATCATGATCACGGGGCCGACAGTCATTGCCAGACCTAAAATGCCAAAGACCCGCCAACGCGAACCAAGCTCAAATCCTCTTGTGCCCAAGCCAAAGAAAATAAAGATCGGCGGCACGATCACAAACACAGTCAGCACTGGCAAAATCAACCACGTCAGCCAGGTGATCTCCGTATAAGCCACGCCCGCCCCGATTGCCACAGACATCCCAACCAACCCAAGCACAGCAAGGATCTGCCAATCTGCAAAGGGAAACTTGAAAGAATGGTCTGCCTGTTCACGTCCCATTGCCTTTTGCAGCACGAACCACACGCACACCAACAGAACCAGCAATTCAAAACCAAAGGCAAACGCGCCGATCATTTCACCGGCTGGGTCCGCGCCGTCAGTGAAAAGACTGAATATCGAACTGACACCCGCCGCCGCGGAGATCAGGAATACAAATGCCGCGCTCAAACCAAGTACGATCACGATCAGAATCGACGGCCAGTGAGTTTTTTGTGTTTGCATTATTTCTCTTCTATTTCCACACGGAGGATCTCATCTCCGGGCGCAAGCGTGGTGACTTGATCCGGGTCGCGCGGTGTTAATTGCTCGGCTACATCCAAACCGCTGATCACCTGTCCGAAAATTGTGTAACCGCCATCGAGGTGTGGAACGGGACCAAACGTAATAAAAAACTGACTTCCATTTAAGTTCGGCCCTGAGTTCGCCATGCCCACCATGCCAGGTTTGTCAAATTTCAAGTCACTGACTTCATTATTGAAAAAATATCCAGGGTTGCCCCTGCCTGTACCGCTCGGGTCGCCCGCCTGCGCAACAAAACCAGGCAGCACACGGTGAAAGGTCACACCGTCGAACCATCCCTGCCTTGCAAGGAACACAAACGAATTTACCGCCAGCGGCGCCTTATCCGCAAACAACTGCATGACAATATCACCCTTCCCGGTTTTGATCGTGGCGATGTATTGCTTCGCGGGGTTAATATCAAAAGGCGGACATTCTTTGAACTGTTTTTGCCCAAGCGCGATCAAACCAACCGTGTCACTCAGGTTACGATAGTTAAGGATATTGGCAGATTGCGGAGTCCCATTGATGAGGACCAGCGGCACAGCGGGGATTCGCAGCTTCTTCCCCGCTTCATACATGGACCTCATGCTGGCTTCTGTTTCTGGGGCCTTCATCGCCGCCTCAAGTTTTTCGCCATCCAACCCCAAATTGACAGCTTCTCTCAATACCCAGGCATTGAATGCATCTGGATCCAGGTTTGCCCACTCTGGATAGCGAAGGTAAAGCAGATCATACATCGTCCAGAATTGGTCCTGCTCCCCTGCTGCAATCGCTGCAATGGTCGCCTTGTCAGATTTGTCCATCACATCCAGCAATGGGACGGGACGAAAAATGAAGCGGACATTTTCCTGACTGCGCAGAAATTCAGCAAAGACCAGCGCCGTGGCACTGCAACCCGGTGATTGAAAATCGCAATATTCAACGATGGTCACAGGCGCATCGGCGGGACCATAGGAAAAATCCGCCGCATTGACGGGAGGAAAATAAGAATTCGCACCCGGCGTCGGTGTCGGCTCGACAATGATCGCAGAGCAACTGGATTCAGAAATGGGCGTGTTGGGCATGGTTGGCAATACTGCTGTCATGGTCGGTGCGGCTTCGGTTTCAGCAGCGCATGCACTCAAACCGATCATGCCTGCAATGGAGAATATCAAAATAAATACAATTCGTTTCATGGTTACCTAAATTCGGAATTGCAGATTGAAGTCTGCGCTCCGGCCTATTATTTTTTGATCGCTTCCTGCAATTGCTCGAATTTCGTCATCCATGAAATGGTGTTGACGAAATCTGCCAGCGAATCGCTTTGTTCACGCAAGGCTCGCACAGCAGGGCCAACCGGGTCTTCACCCGCCGCGCCGCCGGGTGAATCTGCATAGGCTCCGAAGAAGGCGAAATAAGCCTGGTTGATCTTGCGAAGCAAATATCCATTTTGCAGGAAGATGAGACGGCGTGCTTCCATGTAGGCCTCGGCTTCCTCGATCTTGCCCTCTGCCAGCATCGCATCCACTGTGGTGCGGGTTTCATGCATCTCCGCGCGGAAATCGAACGGGGGGCGCAAAAAATCTCCGGGTTCGGGGTGGTCAAACGGCGCAGAGATCAGGCCCAAGGTTAAGTGCGAAGCGGTTTTTAGTTCAGGGTAAAAGCGTTCGATAACGAGTCCACCGATCTCATTTCCAGCGATGGATGCGGTCGTCTCATTCATGGTACGAAGTTCGGGCGTGTTGGCGTATAAAAATCCAAGCGGGCGCAGGGTGAGGTAGTTATGAATCCATTCATGCGAAATGGTATTGAGTACCCACGGTAGATTCGTACTGCGCATGACCATTGTTGGGTAAACACCCACCCCCCCAACCGGCACCACCAGAGACGATGTATTGAGGTTCTCATCCACATGATTTTCCAGTACAACTTGTTCATCCAATGTAATATCGGTATCGATGGAAATATTTGCGATCTGCTCGATTCGATCACGAGGGGAAACAATGAGCGCATATGGCAGCGGTGTGGAGTGATACCAAACATTGGGCACGGGCTGACCCACAGCGGTAAGCCCAATCTCTGCAAGAATGACACTCACCTGCTCCTGCAAGGTTGCTTCGGCAAGTGGGGCAAGTTCTGTTTGCCTGGCATACAGACCATCAAGCTCAGCGCGTAACTCCTGCGAAGCAAGTTCCTTGTCCGTAACTGCAACATCGGCATAGATCTGCTGAAGCTGATATTCCTTTTCAAGAATGGACTGGGTAACACGCAGATATTCGGCGACGATCAATTTCCGCGCTTCGTGATCAAATGTATACGGCACGCCAATGGATGCGGCGCGGAGTTTGAGCATGGAAGCATTCCCCATCCATGCCATGTAGTTGAATTCGATCTGACGCGTGAAGGCGCGTACTTTTTCGATTTTGTCTGTAAGGGATGGGTTGCTGTAACCAGTAATCGCGGCGAGAATAAACAAAAGAAGGGTTATTTCAAGCCCGCGTATGATGCGCTGAAACATGGGTTGGATTATACCCGTACGGGCACAACGTAACAAAAGCACAGGGCGGGGCTACGCGCCCCGCCCTGCTTTTATACCCTGCCCTCACAACAGGTTATTTTTTATTTTTCAGGTACTCATCGATCGACAATGCGGCTTTTCTTCCACCGACCATGGCTGTGACTACGAGATCAGGGCCGGTAACACAGTCACCGCCTGAGAATACGCCCGGGCGCGATGTGTTGCCGCGTGCCTTGTCCTTTACGGTGATCAAACCCCAATCATGAACTTCGAGATCGGGAGTGGTTTTTCCGAGAATGGGATCAGGCCAATAACCGAGCGCCAAAATGGCGGTATCTGCGGCCACGCTAAAATTGGAGCCTTCCACCGGAACAGGCTTGCGGCGTCCCTTGGCGTCAGGTTCACCAAGTTTCATTTCGATGCATTCCACGGCGGCAAGTCGTCCATCTGACCCTGCGATGAATTTGACCGGCTGGGTAAGGAAGCGATATTTTGCGCCTTCTTCACGAGCCATCTTGCGGTCTTTCTTTCCGCCGGGCATTTCCTTTTCAGTACGGCGATAGAGACAGGTCACATCTTTGGAGCCAAGTCTCAGGGCTGTACGCAAACAATCGGAGGCTGTATCACCGCCGCCGATGACAACAACGCGCTTGCCCACTTCCAATGGCTCGCGCATATTTTCGGGAAGCTGGTCACGATCCACGTTGCCGCGGATGAGGAAATCTGTCGCTTCGTAAACACCGGGGAGATTCGTGCCCGGAGTATCTTCCATTTTCGCATCGATCTCAGAGCCGACCCCGATGAAAACGGCTTCGAAGCCTTCTTCGAAAAGACCGTCAATGGTTTTATCTTTGCCAATATAGGTATTGGGAACGAACTTCACACCGGCACGCTCAAACTCTCCCCATTTTTCCTCCCAAACTTCCTTGGAAAGTTTGAAATTGGGGATACCATACACAAGCAAACCGCCTGGCGCAGGCTTGGATTCAAAAATGGTCACTTCGTACCCTTTTTGAACGAGCATTTCGGCACACCCCAAACCAGCTGGGCCAGCGCCGATCACTGCAACCTTTTTTCCAGTGGGGATTCCGAGGGGGATGACATATCCTTGTGTGCGGCGTTCATAATCCACAGTAAACGCTTCCAATTCACCACACAACACGGGTTGATGATGTTTGTTCAAAACACAGGAACCCTGGCACAAAGCTTCGTGCGGGCAGACGCGCCCGCATACTTCGGGAAGGGAACTTGTTTGATGATAAATACCGGCAGCTTCCACAAAACGTCCCTGCTCGATCAGCCACATGGCAGAAGGAATATCATTGGCTGTTGGGCAGGCCACCATGCAGGGGGCGGGGTCCGGACAATGAATACAACGCGCGGCTTCAACCATCGCGCGTTCGGGATCAAATTCAATGACCACATCTTCAAAATCGCAAGTACGTACTTCTGCCGGACGTAGATCAAGGTCAAAAAAAGGACGATTGGCGCGTTCTTTGCGGTCGATAGCCAAGAATTCGCTGGGAACAGCCTGCATAATGCCTCCAGAAACCAAAAAAAGGTTCCACTACATATAAAGTTTTACGACCTGTTATAGATGATACTAAATCTACTTGTTCAGACACAGGCTTATATGTCACCAAACCCGATGACAATCGTCACAATTTTATCATTAGACATTTCTTAATTCCTACATCCAAAAAGGCGCCTTTTCGTATTCCTAAATTAGAATAGAAACAATAAAACCTGCACAATTTCTACATATTAATTGGTTAAACTTATCAAGTTAAAAAAGTAAGAATACACGGAAGCAGATGGACTGTCTTCCTGGAGGATAAATCACAATGAAACAATTTTTTACAAAGATCTCCCGCAGAGCATGGATCATCATAGGTGTTGTTGCGGCTGTTGTGCTCGCAGTTGTATTTTTTAGCACAAGAGGAAGTGCGGAACCCCTATTCCAAACCGCGGCGGTAGAACGTGGCAACCTCGTAGCTATGGTTGGCGCCACGGGCAGTGTCCGCGCGAGGCAAAGCGCCATACTTATCTGGCAGACGACGGGCGTTGTCAAAGATATTTACAAGGAAGTTGGAACCCCGGTCAAACGCGACGAAATACTGGCCAGCCTCGATAAGAATTCCCTCAACCAAAGTGTGATCCTCGCAGAATCAGACCTTGCCAGTGCAAAAAAGGCGTTGGAAGATTTACTTTCTTCAGATACTGCCCGCGCACAAGCCCTGCGCGCAGTGGATACCGCCGAGGAAGCTTATAAGAAGGCCTATAATTACCGCCTTGAATTAAACGGTTTGATCTCGATCACCGAGACCTATCTCGTGCGAGGAGTCCCCAAAGTCCGCACATATAAAGGATATGCAGACGCCGAGACTATCGCAGATGCCGATGAAAAACTTGCCCTGGCAGAAGCCCAGCTCAAAGATGCGCGCCGCAATTTGGACCGCCTGCAAAATGGCGTAGACCCCGCCGACCTGGCCGCAGCTGAAGGACGAATCGCCGCAGCGCAATCCACCTTGAATATGGCGCATATCATCGCTCCATTTGATGGAACCATTACCCAGGCTGAACCCTCCATTGGAGATCAAGTCACCGCCGGTACAGTAGCCTTTCGCATTGACGATGTCTCTCACATGCTGGTTGATTTGCAGGTCTCCGAAGTGGACATCAATAACGTCACCATCGGCCAGCCTGCCACATTGACATTTGATGCCATCCTCACGAAGGAATATCACGGCAAGGTGGTGGAAGTGGGACAGGCCGGTGATACGGTGCAGGGCGTTGTCAGCTTCACGGTTACGGTTGAATTGACCGATGCAGATGAACTCGTCAAACCCGGCATGACCGCTGCCGTCAATGTCGTCATCGAAGAACAAAAAGATGTATTGCTGATTCCCAATCGGGCGGTGAGGTTGGTGGATGGTGAACGAGTGGTGTACGTGCTTGTTGACGGCCAGCCTGTACAGGTCAAGATCAAGCTCGGCACTTCATCCGACACAATGAGTGTGCTGGTTGGAGGCGATATCAAGGAAGGCGATCAAATCATTTTGAATCCACCATCCAATAATGGCGGGCCGTTTGGAGGCTAACATGGATTTGGTGATCGAAGCCCGCAATCTTACGAAAACATATAAGATGGGCGAGTTTGACGTGCAGGCGCTGCGCGGCGTATCGTTTACGATCGAGCGCGGCGAAGTGGTTTCCATTATGGGACCTTCCGGCTCGGGCAAATCCACTATGATGAACACACTGGGCTGTTTGGATAGACCCACCTCAGGCGAATACATTCTGGACGGAGAATCGGTCGGTGAAATGAATGACGACCAGCTTGCCAGTGTGCGCAACCGCAAGGTCGGATTCGTCTTTCAAAGTTTCAACCTGCTCTCGCGCCTGACCGCTTTGGGAAATGTTGAACTGCCATTGCGTTATGCAGGGCTTACCGAAGGCCGCCGCGAACGCGCACAAGCCGCCCTCGAGGCGGTTGGATTAAAAGACCGTATGACGCATCGTCCCTACGAACTTTCAGGCGGACAGCAGCAGCGTGTGGCTGTGGCCCGTTCGCTTGTGAACAACCCCGCCATCATCATGGCCGATGAGCCAACAGGCAATCTCGATTCCAAAGTTGGCAAAGAGATCATGAATCTTTTGCTCAATCTCAACAAGGACCGCGGCACCACATTGATCATCGTCACGCATGATCCATTGATTGCCGAACAAACCCAACGTGTCATTCGCCTGCGTGACGGTGAACTTGACCCAGCTTCCGAACTGACAAGGAAGGGATGAAAATATGAACTTTACACAAGCCCTTCTCGAAGCCATTGAAAGTTTGAATGGCAACAAAATGCGCTCCGGCCTGACCGTGCTCGGCATTGTCATCGGCGTGGCGGCAGTGATTGCCATGCTTGCAGTCGGTAATGGCGCACAGGCTTCCATCACCGGTTCCATCAGCAGCATTGGTACAAATCTATTATTCGTATTCAGGGGCAGCGCAGATGGACCTCCCGGAGGACCTGGCAGCGGTGGAAGTGGAAATAATGACCGCCCTCTCACCCTCTCAGATGCTGAAGCGATCGCTGACCCACTGGCAGCCCCTTCTGTTGACCTTGTGGCCCCCGCCATTCAAGGCAATGGGACGATCACATTTTCAGGTGAAAACACCACCACGACGATCTCAGGCGTTACACCGGGGTATGCCCCTGTTCGCAACCTCGAACTTGCCGAAGGTGAATTCATTAATGAAGAACACATCCTCGGAAGAATGTCTGTCGTGGTACTTGGCCCTGAAACCGCAATCGCCATCTTTGGTCATTCTGATGGAATCGTCGGCGAAACAATTCGTATTGAAGGTCAGCCGTTTCGCATCATCGGCGTATTGGTGGCAAAAGGCGGCGGCGCGTTCGGCAGCGAAGATAACAGCGCATATATTCCATTCACCACGGCGCAGGCACGCCTGATCAAACGCAGTTCGCTCGATGAAATTGATGTGCTCTTCGTGCAGGCCACCACCGCAGAGTCGGTGCCTCAGGCCGCGGATGAGATCTCGAACATTTTACGTCAGCGCCACCGCACCCCCATTGGCGATGACGATTTCACCGTCTTCACACAACAGGACTTCCTGCAAACTTTCGAAACCATCACCGGCGTTCTCACCATCTTCCTCGGCGGTATCGCGGGTATTTCCCTGCTCGTGGGCGGCATTGGCATCATGAACATCATGCTCGTTTCCGTCACAGAACGCACTCGCGAGATCGGTCTGCGCAAGGCGTTGGGCGCGCGCAAAAAGGACATCCTCCTGCAATTCCTCACCGAATCCTCCCTGTTGAGTTTGATCGGCGGCATCATCGGCGTCATGTTTGGCTGGCTGATCGCATTCACGGTGGGACAGGTTGCCACCGCAACAGGAAACAACTTCGTACCGATCGTCGGAACGGATGCCATTTTGCTTTCAACAAGTTTCTCTGCTGTCATTGGCCTGTTCTTTGGGATCTATCCCGCCAGCCGCGCGGCAAACCTGGAACCCGTGGAAGCCCTGCGTTACGAATAGGCAAGTGAATGATCAAGTCATCCCAAATACAACGAAGGATACTCACCGCCACCCTGACCATTATGCTGCTTCAGGCATGTATGCAAGTCAGGGTGGACGCGCCTCCCGCGCTCCCCACCCCGCAGGATATCGAAACGGTGGCAATCGCGGAACAGCCTGCGGCGACCGCAACCAGCACGCCGACAACTGTCCCTGCCACAGCGACAGAGATCTCCCCGACAGCAACGACCCAGCCACGGGTCGTCATTAGCGCGGTCAAGGGCAATATCTTCATCCGCCGCGGACCGGACATGGCGTTCAATCCCATCGGCGTGCTGTACAAAGATACGAGCGCCCCGGTCATTGCCCGCGATGTACTTTCAAACTGGGTACAGATCGTCATCCCGAATTCCGATCAAAAAGGCTGGATCTCCATTCAAACGCAATATTCAAAAGTGGACGGCGACCTGAAGACCTTGCCCGAATTCACCACCACCGAGTGGCCCACCCCGGCCTATTTGCGAAACTGTACCCATCATCAAATGTATATCCTGCCCGCCGAGGTTATCCTGCTTTCCTCGTTCGACCAGCCCGATAACATGGTCTGGCTTTATCCTGGCACCTACACCGTTTATGATTTGGAAGTGTCTGGCGAACCTGAAGTGACCACCGTGGAGGTACGCGAAGGCGTCACCGTGGAAATTTTGGACGACGGTGCGGGCGAGCACCGCAAATGCCCATAAACCGACTTTTGCAACAGCCACTTCTGAAAAGGTGGCTGTTTTTTTATCCGCAGGTTTCAAAAATTTAGAAAAATTCCCTCAAAAGTCTGCGGATTGTTCACACCATAATCCCTACGCGGGAGGGATGCCAAATCACTCCCCCATGGGATAAAATCAACCAAAGCGGAAATTAATTACAATTCCCACTCAGAATCACCCCTGACTTACAATTCAATACAATTTGTTGTAAAGTCATGCAATAAATAAATCTGGAGGTTTTTGTGTCTGAAAAATTGAATGAACTAAAGGAAATCCTCGGAGAAGTTCGTGACCTGTACCACGCGGCATCGGTGCTGGAATGGGATCAAAATGTAAGCATGCCACCCGGCGGCAGTGAAGCCCGAGGCCAACAGCTTTCCACGCTGGGCAAGATCGCCCACGAAAAATCAACTTCCGATAAAGTCGGGAAACTCCTCGATGAACTCAAAAAAGAATTCACCGATAAGGATTCGGATGAAGCCGCACTGATCCGTGTTACTGCGCGCAATTACGAAAAATCCACCCGCGTGCCCGCCTCATTTGTCGCTGAACAGGCCATCGTCACCGCCAAGGCGTTCGATGTCTGGGTCGAAGCAAAAGGCAAATCCGATTTCTCCATCTTCCAGCCGCATCTCGAACGCGTCGTGGAAATGACCCAGAAGTATATTTCCTTCTTCCCGCCCGCAGACCATCCCTACGATGTTCTGCTTGATGACTACGAACCGGGCATGAAAACCGCCGATGTAAAAGAGATCTTCGATCATTTGCGCCCACAGCAGGTGAAACTGCTCAAGGCCATCCGATCTGCCAAACAGGTCAAGGATGATTTCCTCTTCAAGAAATACAATGAAAAAAAGGTCTGGGATTTCGGCGAAAAGATCATTACCAAGTTCGGTTATGAGTGGAGCCGCGGCAGACAGGACAAAGCCCCGCATCCGTTCCAAACCACTTTCAGTGTAAACGATACCCGCATCACCAATCGCTTTGAACCCAACAATCCGTTGTCTACTCTTTTCAGCGCGATGCATGAAGCAGGTCACGCAATGTACGAGCAGGGCAGCAACCCCGCCTACGAACGCACTCCCCTCGCAGGCGGCACCTCGCTCGCGGTGCACGAATCACAATCGCGCATGTGGGAAAACCTGGTTGGCCGTTCGCTTCCATTCTGGGAACATTTCTTCCCTGAAATGAAAAAGACTTTCCCATCCCAGTTGGATGGCATCAGCCTCAAGACATTCTACAAAGGCATCAACAAGGTCGAGCCTTCGCTCATCCGCGTGAATGCCGATGAAGCCACCTATAACCTGCACGTCATGCTGCGCCTCGAACTCGAGATCGGCATGATCGAAGGTAAATTTGCGATCAAAGACATGCCCGAAATTTGGAATTCGAAGATGCAGGATTATCTCGGCATCGTTCCCCCGGATGACGCGCATGGTGTTTTGCAGGATGTCCACTGGTCGAATGGCTTGATGGGATACTTCTCCACCTACGCACTCGGCAACCTCGTCTCGGCGCAGTTGTGGGAAAAGATCAACAAAGATATCAAAGACCTCGACGATCAGATCCGCATGGGCAAGTTCGACTCCCTGCTAAACTGGCTGCGTGGGAAGATTCACATCTTCGGCCAAAAATATGACCCGCAGGATCTCGTTCAAAAAGTCACCGGCTCCAAGATCGATGCAGCCGCTTACGTCCGCTATTTGACAAAGAAATACAGCGACATTTACGGTCTGTAAAAAATTTGTCCCGCAGGCAGTTTGGAAATTTAACCGAATTCCATCCCTGCCTGCGGGACAGTGATTCCTGTAGCCCATGAAAAAATACCTCATCCTTCTCGCCTCCCTACTTACGCTGTTATCTGCCTGCTCGCAATTGACAGAGTCAGCGCCCACAGCGGATTCTGCCAATTCACTTCCAACCGTTGTCGCGTTGACTGGTCAGGCCGCCTTCGCCACAGCCAGCGCGCTGGCTCCCACCACCATTCCGCCAACGGAAACACTCATCCCCACCGAAACACCCATCCCGACCACTCCACTGCCCTCCGCCACACCCACTGTCGCCGCGGGATTTGTCGATTTCGCAGAGATCCATTTCCTGTCGCCGGGGCCGATGTCCAGCCTTATCTCCCCGATTAATTTACAGGTGATCCTCATCGCAGGCGAAAGCGAGATCGTACAAGTGGATCTGCTTGGTGAAGATGGCCGCGTGCTCGAACGGGTGCTGGAACGTGTTCAGCGCAATCTTGCAGGTAACTATCGCAGCTTTGAACTTTCATTTGAAACACGGGCCGTTTCTGAAAAAGGCTACATCCGTATCAGCTCAAAAGATGACCACGGACGCATTCAGGCACTTAACACCATGCCCGTGCTTTTGTATTCCATTGGCACCAATCAGATCAACCCGCTTGGGAACATGATCTACGAACGCATCATGTATGCAGGATTGGAAGATGGGGATGAGATTTTCGGCGGCGTCATCAACCTGAAAGGACGTTTCTGGCCCGTCAACGAACAGCCCGCCTTTCTCGAATTGATGCTTCCCGACGGCGAAGTCATCTCATCGCGGGTGCTTGATTTCAATGGCATCGATACGCAGGAATTCGAAACCACACTCCCCTACAAGGTCACTGAACCCACGCTCGCACGTCTCAGCCTTCGTCAGGATAACCCCGACATCACTATCAGCGATCCCGATCTCAAAAAATACGTCTACATTTACACCATGGAAGTGATGTTGTATCCGTAATTTCTTTATAAGATATGTCGTTTTGCCAACAAAAAAACCGCCATCCAATGGATGGCGGTTTTTGATTCGAGCAAAGCTTACTTCTTTTCTGCGCCTTCTTCGTCTTTCTTACCACGTTCCACGCTAAGACCAGGAGCGGCGGCTTCAACGCCTGGAACCACGGCGCCTTCTTCAGCGACTTCTTCCTTGGCGAGGGTGGCGATGATCACGATCTCATCGGCATCTTCCAACACAGCCACATTCTCGGGAAGAGCAATATCGCGAACGCGGATGCTGTTGCCGATTTCCTTAATGGTGGAAATGTCAACAAGAATACGCTCGGGCAGGTCGGTGGGCAAACATTCCACTTCGAGCTGTTCCATGCGATGTACGAGCACGGCGCTGTAATCCTTCACCGCGGAGGAAACACCAGTAAAGGTAAGGTGCACCTTCGTGGTGATCTTTTCGGTCAGATCCACAGCGAGGAAATCGATGTGCGTAAGATTACCTTTGATATAGTTGCGCTGCTTTTCGCGCACGAGGGCGGCATATTCCGTGCCGTCCACATCGATCGTCACGAGGGTGGACGATGTCAATTTGGCAAATACAAGTCCGGTGCTGTGCGCTTCAAGCGAAATGGCGATCGGCTCAACGTGACGACCATAGATCACCGCGGGCAGCTGACCATCGCGGCGCAATGCCTTCACCTGCTTGCCTGTTACTTCACGCTTGGAAGCCTTCAATACTACTTTTTCCATCTTTACTCCTTGGGCGCCTCTCACCGCGATCACGCGGTTACCTTCACCCTATAAAATGAATTTCTGCAAAGCGGCTTATTCCGCTGAACATTTGATTTATTTTCGGCCGAACAACATACGGCCCAACAATAACATGATCCCTGCAAATAATCCGCCAACCAGGCCTGCGATCAACGCGCCGCGCGTATCGATCACCGTGGTCACATTGCCTTCCACCCTGCGGGAAAGCAGAATGATCGACTCGATCTTCTCGCCGCGGACTTCACGGCCTGCCACAACGCCTGCGTAGGCATTGCCAAATTCGACGTTTCCTGCCACGACCACGCCTGCCACGCCATTAACAGAAATTGTCTCAGCCCGGAGAGCCCCCACGAGATTATCCTGCATGGTCGCTTCCGCTGCCTGAACCAACCCAACAATGGAATCGCGAACTGCTGCATTGGAAGCTTTCACATCCACAGCGGCGCTCATCCCCAATTCCACATCCTCCGCCTCAATACTTTGTGCAGAGCTTTGATGCATCCGCACCAACTCAGCCTTGACCAACTCCACGTCTACATGTGAAAGGTTGCTTACCTGAGACTGGTCATTTTCGGGGCTGGCAGAAGGTTCGTTCATGGCACGCTCTTTTGTTTATGGCGGAAAAACGCGCCTCCGCGAGGAGGCGCAGGAACAACGGCTTGGATTTTATACGCGGGGGAAGGATTCGTCAAGGATATGCGCAAAAAGAGGCGGAATTACAAGTGCATCGAACCCAGTAACCCCCCCCCCCCCCCCAAAATTCCCCCCCCCCCAAAAACAAAATTTTAATAAAAACCCCCCCCCCTCCCTCCTCCCCCCCCCCCAAACCAAAAAAAACACACCCATATACCAAAAATTTTACTTCAAAACCCCCCAAAAAAAAATACCCCTCCTTATTTGGCAGGGTGATATTTTCTACCGCGCCAGGTGACTCCCTGCCCCGAGATGACCTTCCATGCAGAGGCGATCATCATGGCGGCAAACACGCCCGCACCCAGCGGAACTGTCCATGCATACCAGGCAGAGATGTGCATTTTACGGGCTACTTGAGCGCGCGCCAAAAGCAGAACTCCCCACACAATCAATGCCTCGCTGACGATCCCAACCGCCAGCCATCCCCCACCCTGTAAATACCAGGCCACGCCCAACATCGGCCAGACAGGCAGGAACAAGGCCACAAGCAGGGCAAGGGTGGCACCAAAGGCACCCAACAACAACATGGCAGGATGGTCATGCAAGCCGAGATAAATATTCTTCGTCCAGCCTTCCCACATGGTTTCGAGAGAAGTGTACATGCGTGTGCGAATCACCTGCAACCCATCAGCCACGATCAAACGATAACCATTCCATTTGACCTGCTCAGAGATGGCCTTATCTTCCACGATCTGGTCTTTCACTTTTTCATGTCCGCCGATGGCATCGTAGACTGTGCGTCGGATCAAGATGAATTGTCCATTGGCGATGGCATCGCGGCGCTTCGGGTCGTTGACTTTTCGCGGGGAGAACCCCACGGAGAGCGCGGTCATCACCAGCGGCATGACCACCTTTTCCCAGAACGAGCCAAGTACCTGCTGCGTCAGGGTCGTGAACAAATCTGCTTTGGTTTCGAGGGCTTTGGCATAACAGGAGGAAATGGCATCGGGGTTGAGGAAGGTATCGGAATCCACAAAGCACAGCCACTCGCCGCGTGCCACTGCCGAGGCCTGGAACAATGCATGCGGTTTGCCAGCCCAGCCTTCGGGTAGGTCTGATCCGCTGATTGGGAGGAGACGAGAGTCGCGGGATGCGATCTCTTTCAATTGAGTCAGAGTCGAATCAGTGGAGCGGTCATCCAAAACAATGACTTCGATGTTCGGATAATCCTGCGCAAGCGCGGATTCAACACAGTTGCGGATATTTCTTTCTTCATTGCGGGCGGGGATGCAGAGCGAGATCAGCGGCGCATCAGCAGCAGGAGGTTTGGCAGGCGTAACAACAATATCAAGATGATACTGATTGTGAATCCAATACAGAATGATGAGTGCGGCAACAAAGAGGATGGTGGATATGATGAAATAAGGCATGAGGTTTTGGATAAAAGTGATGGGTGAAAAGCGAAAGGTAAAAAACGTTTTTACAACTTCTCACTTTTTACTTCTCAATTTAGATCACTTTCACCGTTGAACCCCGCTCCGTCTTTTCCACTTCAATACGATTTGGAAAGGCGTCTTTGAGTTCGTCGAGATGAGTGATGACGAGGATCTTGGCAAAGTCATGTTTGATGAGGTTGATGGCTTCGATCAAACGCTGGCGGCCCTGCGCATCCTGTGAACCAAAGCCTTCATCGATGACCAGGGTTTGCAGGCGTGCGCCCTTACGCTGCGAAAGGATCTCGGAAAGCGCGAGGCGGATGGCAAAGTTCACACGGAAGGCCTCGCCGCCCGAATACATTTCATAATCGCGCAGCCCTGCAGAATCACTGATCTGAATGTCAAGCGTTTCTTTCAGGTCGTCGCGTTTTTTATCTTTATATTCAGCCTGCGTAACAAAACGGATCGACATGTGGCCATCGCTCAAGCGATCGAGCAGGTCATTTGCCTTTTGCTCGATCTGCGGCAGCGCCTGCTCGATCAACAAGGCAGGCACGCCATCCTTGCCGAATGCGCGTTCCAAATTTTTGTAGCGGACAATTTGCTGGTTGAGTTCTTCGCGCTGGGTGGAGTAATCGGCCTTGCGCGCGCGGAGCGTGACAAGCACTTCCACTTTTTGCCGCGCCGCGCCAACTTGATCGCGGGTTCGGTTTTCATCTTCACGTAAAGCGAATAATTCGCGCTCGGCTTCATCCAGATTCGGATTAAGCGATTCAGACTCAGCCAAAGTCTGCGCGGCAATACGATGTGTCTCTTCGCTTTCCCTCACTTCTTCTTTCTTCTTACTTCTTTCCTCTACCAGTTCGCTGATCTCTTTTCCAATCCGTTTGCTCAGCTCGCGGGCAGAATCAAGTTTGCGATACTCTTCCTCGATCTCGCGCAGATCAAATTCCTCTTTGCGTTTTTCCTCGTGCGCGGAAATATCGTAGCCAAGTTTGGCAAGTTCCTTATCCAATTTCGCCAGTCCTTTGCGCGCATCGGCAGCGAAGGATTCTTTTTCAAGAAGCTTGTTGACTTCCGCCAGTCGTTTTTTGCCAGACTTATCCCATTCCTTTGCCACAGTCTGGAGAGTTTCGATGCGTTCGGTCAACTGGGAAATGGTGTTGGAATATTTCAATCGGTCATTTTCAGTATTTGCCAATTGGGTAATTTGTAATTCACAACTGGCAATTTGCTTTTCAGTGGTTTCGATCTCCGTTTTATTCGAGCGGAATCGATCCCCCATTTCCTTCCCTATCGCCTTCAATTCCTTCAGGGTCGATTTTCGATGGGCTTCGCTCAACTCCTGCCCGCATAGCGGACAAGTTGCGCCGTCGGCTTCTTCGAGCGAGTCGAGGCGTTTTTTGGTTTCATCCATATCACTGCGCAGCGATTCATTCTCTGTTTTCAACGCCGCGAGTCTTTCGCGGGACTCATTTCGCTGGTCCACCAAGTCACCACGTTCTTCGATCTTTGCTTCCACTTCCTGCAAAGCAGATTGTGCAGATTCGATCTGCTGTTCCAATTCAGCGATCACAGAAACCTGTTCAGCGATCACGGAAAACTGGTCGTTCAAACTCTCCTGCTCCTGCTCCAGCTTCGCCTTTTCCACTTCGATCTCGCGCACCAAAGGCTGACGTTTTTCCTCATGTTCGCGGAATTCCGCAGCGATTTGGTCGAGCGCTTCCAAGTCCTTGCGCGCTTTTTGCCACGCCTTGTACGTAGCTTCAATTTCTTTTGCGCGATCCACCAAATCAGCATACGCGGCGCGCTCGGATTCCTTTTCAACAAGTCGGTTTTCCAACCCTGCCAGTGAAAAACGTGCACGCTCCAGCGCAGCGGACAAGGTCTCGGCCAGCTTACGCTGTTCGTTGATCAAAGCCGAATTCTTTCTGATCTTCTCAAGCTCCGCCTCTTGCACAGCACGCGAAGTTGACAACTGCTTCAGTGCGCTTTCAAGCTCCGCAAGCCGTAACTTGCGCAAATCTTCCTCAGCCAATTCCGAATCGATCTCTGCCACACGGCCGTCGATTTCATCCACTTCACGTTCGATGAGTTTTCTTTTCTCTGCGGCACGGTCTTTGTACTCATCCCAAATTTCCAAGCCGAGGATGGAACTCAAAACCGCTTTGCGGTCACCCGCCTTCTTTTGGGTGAATTCATCAGCCTTGCCCTGCAAAAAGAAGGAGGCATTGATAAAGGTATCGTAATCAAGCCGCAAAGTCTGTTCGATGCGCGCCTGCGTATCACGGGTCGTCTTTTCGGTAAGTGGCTTCCACTTTCCACTTTCCACCCCTGCCTTCTGTTCGCCCTCGTCTAAAACCTGAAACTCCAACAAGGTGCTTTTATTGCGCGGCAGAGTCCTTTGCACGCGGAACACATTGCCTTCGTATTTGAAGGTCAACGCAACTTCAGCGGCTTTCACATCGGTATTCAGGTTGATAATGTCCGTGCTTTTTCCGCGTGCCTCGCCGAACAACACCCAGGTGAACGCATCCAGCAGGGACGATTTGCCCGCGCCGTTATGCCCCGAGATGCAAGCCAGATCGAAGGAATCAAAATCCAATTCAACGGGATCGCGATACGAGAGAAAACCTGAAATTCGAAGACGTAGAGGAATCATAGGATGATGTTGGATTATAATCGACCCGATATGTTTGAAACCGACGCGCCCCGCACTCGCAACCGAATGAGAGCCCTTGCGGTCATCCTCGCCACCATTCCCTGCTATTGCATCGGGTTTATCTTTCTTTCACTCGCGCCAGATGCAAAACCGACCGCAACACCCACTGCCACCGTCCTCACGGTCACTGGCACGCCTTCCACACCCACCCAAAGCCTCACCCCATCCATCATTACGAACACCGTCACCCAGATTGTCATCGTCACCAATACACTGACGGCAACTCCCACTTTAACACTCACCCCGTTTCAGCCGAACACGGTTACTTTAACGTTCACACTCACCCCATCCATCACGCCGACCTACACATTGACCAACACGCTCACTCCCAGTATCACACCCAGTGTCACCCTCACTCCCTCCTCAACAAACACGTTGACCATTACACCTTCCCCCACCATCACATTGACCCCGTCTCTCACGCCGACGATCACGTTGACGCCCACCCCAACCAACACACCCTCCCCATCTCCCACCGCATTTGGGGGATAACGCAATTCAAGCATCATAAAATTCTTTGAAAGCCATTAGGGTTCACCAATGAGCGACATTCTCCCATTTCTAAAATCAATCATCTCTGTTGCAGGCCTTTCGGGACATGAAGCCCCCGTAGCGGACCTCATCGAAAAGCAGTGGACTCCGCTGGTGGATGAGATCAGCCGAAGCAAACTCGGTTCTTTACATGGACTGAAAAAGGGTACGCCTTCGAAAGGCATTTCCAAACCCGAAAAAGCCCCCCGCCCTTCCGTACTCATCGCCACCCACATGGATGCCATCGGCCTGATGGTCACCCGCATTGTGGACGGATTTTTATACATCACCAATATCGGCGGCATTGATCATCGTGTTCTGCCAGGCACACCCGTCACCGTCCATGCCACGGGGAGCGGAGAGGATTTGTACGGGGTCATCGTCATGCCGCCTGGCAGTTTACTGCCTGAGGGCAAGGGCGAAGGCGCTGTCAACTTGAAATATCTCATGGTGGATACAGGCCTCCTGCCCGCTGACGTCTCGAAGCGAGTCCGCGTTGGGGATAGAGTCTCCTTTAATACGGAACCAGTTGAAATGTCAGGTGGACTCGTGAGCGGACACAATCTCGATAACCGCGCCTCCGTCGCCGCGCTCACCGTCTGCCTTGAAGAATTACAATCCAAATCGCATATGTGGGATGTGTGGGCGCTGGCCTCCGTGCAAGAGGAAGTGACCTACGCAGGCGCTTACACATCTGTATTTCAATTGCGCCCCACCATCGCAGTCGCATTGGACATGACCTTCGGAACAGGCGCGGGCGCGAGCGGATATCAAACCTTCCCGCTCGGCAAGGGACTGACGCTTGGCATCGGCCCGAGTGTCCATCCGTTTTTGCATAAGCGCATGAAAGAAGTTGCTGAAAGAGTCGAAATCCCCGTCAAGGATGAAGCCATGCCAGAAATGTCATCCACCGATGCCGATGCCATGCAATTGACAGCGGAAGGCATCCCCACAGTGGTGGTCAGCATTCCGCAACGGTACATGCACACCCCTGTGGAGGTCGTTGCGCTGAAAGATATTCAACGCGCTGGCCGTTTGCTCGCCGAATTTATCGCTTCGCTCGAAGAAGATTTTCTTACCAGAATCGTGTGGGATTAATCAATATGCTTTCAATTGGCACACCTCAAATCAACCTGCTCGAAAAATTATGCAATGCCATGTCCGTTTCAGGAGACGAGGGCGAAGTGCGCCGTATTGTCCTCGAAGAAGTGAAACCCTTCGCCGATGAAGTCAAAGTGGATGCGCTCGGCAGTGTGCTTGTGCGCAAGAATGCGGCGGCTTCTGCTGGCAAAAAACCTTTGCGCGTATTACTCGATGCACACATGGACGAAGTGGGTTTCATGATCGTCAACGATGAAGGCGATGGCTTTTATCAATTCGAAGCGGTCGGCGGCATTGACCCGCGTCACCTCGTCGGCAAACAGGTCATCGTCGGCAAGGATCACAGCAAGGGCGTGATCGGCGCAAAACCCATTCACCTCGCCTCCAGCGGTGAAATGGACCATACCATCAGCATCGATTCAATGAAGATCGATCTCGGCCTCGAAGGCAAGGCCAAAGTGGGCGACCGTGCCACCTTTGCCACGAAGTTCAAAAAGGTCGGGCCTTCCATCATGTCCAAATCCATCGATGACCGCATCGGCGTGGCGATTTTGATCGAGTTGTTGAAAAACGCACCGAAGAACATCGAGCTTTGCCTCGCATTCAGCGTGCAGGAAGAGATCGGTCTGCGCGGTGCAAAAGTGGCGGCTCATTATTTCGACCCTGACCTCGCCATTGCAGTCGATTCCACACCTGCGCGCGACCTGCCCGATTACGATGGAAATGAAAACACAAAATACAACACGCAGCTTGGGCTTGGCCCTGCCATTTACGTGGCGAATTCATCCACGATCGATGACCCGCGTCTTGTAAAGTTTCTCGAAGACACGGCCGCCAAAAATAAGATTCCCTATCAATTGCGCCAGCCTGGCGGCGGCGGCACGAATGCAGGCGCGATCCAGCTATCGCGCGCGGGCGTGCCTGTGGTTTCGGTTTCGGTGCCGCATCGTTACACCCATTCCCCCATCAGCGTTTCGCGCGTGGACGATTGGAAGAACACGTTAAATCTATTGCACACGGCATTGAAGGCCATGTCACCTGATTTACTTAAAAGGTAGAAGATGAACGGATTGATCGCTTTATTGGGTTCTGGTGAATATCTTTCGGTCATGGATGATGTCGATCGTCATCTGCTGGCAAATTGCGGAGTGACCAACCGCAAGCCGCGTGTGGTCTGTCTGCCGACCGCAGCAGGAAAGGAAGGCGATGCAAGTGTGAATCGCTGGTCGAAAATGGGCGTGGAGCATTTCACCCGCCTCGGAGCTGACGTTCAAGCTGTTCCTGTCATCGACGCAGAGTCAGCCAATGATCTGAATCATGCGTCGGCTGTGGAAGATGCGGATATCGTCTATTTTTCAGGCGGCGATCCCTCGTATCTGCATCGCACCATGAAAGACAGCCTTGTCTGGCAGGCCGCTCAAAAAGCATGGGCGCGTGGAGCCGTGTACGCGGGCTGTTCGGCAGGCGCGATGATTCTCGGGCGCGAGATCCCCGATTTCCGCGCGATGGGGCTGCGTTCCATTCCAGCCTTTGGTTTGATCGCCGCCGCGTTCGTGATGCCGCACTTTGACGCCATCCCATTATTTGGAAAGCCGCTCGTCTCCGCCCTGCGCGGACGTTTGAAGGCGGGCGAAATAATGATCGGCATCGACGAAGACACCGCCATCGTCGGAAAACAGAATGAAGAATGGATCGTGCTTGGACATGCAAAAGCGCATGTGTTTACAAAGAATGAAAGCCGCAGTTACAGCGCAGGCGAAAAATTTTCCCTAGGAAATTAACCGATGAAACAATTGCTCAAAACACTCACTGAATCCTTTGGTCCGTCAGGCTATGAAGATGCCATCCGCAAGATCGTGGTGACAGAGGTGAAACCGCTCGCCGATGAAGTGCGCGTGGATGCGCTCGGCAATGTGATCGCGCGCAAAAAGCCCGCCAGCGGGGCGAAGAATCCCAAAAAGATCATGTTCGCCGCGCACATGGATGAGATCGGTGTCATCGTCAGCCATATCGATAAAAACGGTTTTGTGCGTTTCACCAACATCGGCGGGACATTTGGCCGATATACGCTTGGGGCGCGCGTCCGCTTTTTGAATGGGGCCTCAGGCGTCGTTGGGTATGACCGTTTGGAGCAGATGGATCACTGGCTGCCCATCGACAAAATGTACATCGATGTGGGCGCAACCAGCAAAAAGGATTGTCCCGTCAAAGTGGGCGATGTGGCCGCATTCGAACGTCCCTTTGTTGAAATGGGTAATCGCATCGTTGCCAAATCGCTGGATGACCGCACGGGTGTGGTGGCATTGATCGAAGCCATGCGCGCGGTCAAATCCACGCCCAATGACTTGTATTTCGTGTTCACCACGCAGGAAGAGGTCGGCACACGCGGAGCAGGTACAGCCGCCTATGGTGTTGACCCCGACATCGGCATCGCGGTGGATGTGACCCCCACTGGCGATACGCCCAGTTCGCTCAAGATGGTGATGGAACTTGGCAAGGGTCCGTGCGTAAAATTCCGCGATGTAGGCATGTTATCTGATCCGCGTGTGGTGGATTGGATGCTCCAAACGGCAGAGAAGGCGAAGATTCCCCATCAACGCGAGGTTCTTTTGGTGGGCAGCACCGATGCGCGTGAGATCCAGGTTTCGCGGGCGGGCGTCATGGCGGGAGCGGTATCCATCCCGGTGCGCTACGTCCACTCTTCTTCCGAGATGGTGGATTACGACGATATGAAGAATACCGTCAAATTACTCGCCGCTCTGGCTTCGAAGCCTGTGACTTTCTAATCATGACAGACCCTAAAGGTTTCAGAAACCTTTAGGGTCTTTTCGTTAATATGCGAGGCAAAAATGGGTGACTATAACCGTTCAACCACCGAAATCAATTTTGCAAACATTTCCCCCGATATCTTGCAGGCCATCCACAAATACATCGAACTTCACAACCTCGGTGATATCCTCAACGGGGTGACAAACTGTATCGTTTCAACATCTGAAAAAGTAAAAAAAGGGATTGTTCAGCGGGCCGGGGCCAAAATTGCTGGTGGAGACCGCCATCCTGACGAACCGTTGGCTGATCCTCGCCGATCGGGTGGATCAGAACGCCGTATTTATCAAATCGATGCAGCTTCAGGATATCGTGATCGAAGATTACGAGAAGAGTCTCTTCTATTCAAAAATCCCCGATACAGGCCTGAACATCACAGGCCGATTCACAGATGCCAGCGAACAGGGCATGATCTTCCTGCCGCTCGGCAAGGACATTGCTGGTGACACATTTAAAGAAGCACTCATCCACGCTGCGCAGGAAGCGAAAAAGTAGTTCGAGGAGAGTTGACGATGGTAAAAAATAAGAATTTCGACCCATCCGATGCGGAAGATTATCTAAGCCAGATGAAATGGAAGAGCGATCATGCATATCGCCGCACCCCGTGGTATCTTATTCCAAAATGGAAATACAAACCCTCATCCCCTTATCAAGACGAACGTTCAGATTCTGCTTTTACACAAATCTTTTTTTTCATCCTATTTCTAATTCCAGCAGGATATACCCTCTATTTGCTATTTAGCGGCTATTTCTGGAAAGCATTTGGCATCTTTGCTTTTACATCCTTCGTTGGGTCGATCTTGTTTCTCGCCATCCGCGACGCGCAGAAAAAATTAAAAGATAAAAACGATGATTGACCCTTAAAAGAGAGTTGCCGCGAATTTCGCAAAAATCAGCGTAATCCGCGGCAAAAGCGGACTGAAGTCCACATTTCTCATCAACAGCCTATATCCACGCCCACAGCCCCCAAAAAGCGATCATCACAACGCCGATGCCGAACCTTGCAGCCAGTGACCAGCCCCAGCCTGTCATCCAGGCTTTGGTGTTATCAAAGGCGGGCTGTTTTTCCTTGAGACGATACCATTCCGCCAGATACAACCCAAGCGGAGAGGCGATAATTCCCGCAATCGGAGTGAGGAACAAGCTGACCACGATCCCCGCCGCGAACGCCCAAATGATCGAACTCCACGGCACATTCTTATCGCGCACATGCTTGGCGATAATGATGTTATCCAAAATATTGCCGCCGATCATCAACAGGGTAATGACGATAAAAAGCAGCCAGCCTACCCAGGTCATGTTTCCCACGGTTGCCCGTGCAAGAGCGTAGACGAGTGTGGCGATCCACATCACGGTCAGCCCGGGGAAAACGGGAATTAACAATCCAAACAAACCGAAAAGCAAAATGACGAATGTGGTCACTTCCAGAAATACTTCAACAAACAGTTTTACGGCTTCAGGGTCCATTAAGTCTCCTTCCACATGACTCCCATCTCCCGCGAAATATGGGAGATGGGTTTGAGGGCGGGGGCTACGGCTTGATCACATCAATGCCGCCCATCCACGGGCGCAGAACTTCGGGCACCACCACAGAACCATCAGCCTGCTGATAGTTTTCCAACACGGCGATCAACGTGCGCGGCAGGCCCAGGCCCGACCCGTTCAATGTATGTACGAACTTCGCCCTGCCTCCGTCGCTGGGACGGTACTTGATACTGGCGCGGCGTGCCTGAAAATCGGTCACATTGGAGATCGACGAAACTTCAAGCCACTCATCG
Source organism: Candidatus Villigracilis affinis (assembly GCA_016718275.1). Taxonomy (GTDB): domain Bacteria; phylum Chloroflexota; class Anaerolineae; order Anaerolineales; family Villigracilaceae; genus Villigracilis; species Villigracilis affinis. The sequence goes on along the minus strand of JADKEA010000020.1, from coordinate 145,385 downwards.
CAGCCGGGTGCCCACAATTCAAGGTCATAGGTCATCGTCGAGCCGAATCCAAGGTCGCCGGTGCATAGACGCTTCACACGATACGGAACCCCCAACAAAGCGCAGGTCTCTTCCGCATCCTTCAGCATCTTTGCATGCTGGGCTTCCGACTCTTCGGGTTTGCAATAGGTGTACATCTCGACCTTGTCAAATTGATGTCCACGCTTGATGCCGCGCACATCGCGGCCTGCGCTCATCTTCTCACGACGGAAGCATGGAGTGTATGCCGTATAAAGTTTCGGCAATGCGGCTTCATCCAAGATCTCGTCCATGTGCAAACCAGTCAGCGGAACTTCGGCGGTCGGCACGAAGTAGTAATCCTCTTCGTGATCCTTGTACAAGTTGTCTGCGAATTTCGGCAATTGACCCGCACCGAACACAACCGCGGTCTTCACCATGAAAGGCAGGTACTCTTCCTGATACCCCTGGCGGGTGTGCAGATCAAGCATCCATGCGATCAGTGCGCGCTGTAATCTTGCGCCTGCTTTTTGCAGCACATAAAAACGGGAGCCGGTCAACTTCGTCCCGCGCTCAAAATCAAGGATTCCAAGAGCAGGCCCAAGGTCCCAGTGAGGAAGCGGTGTGAAATCGAATTTGCGCGGCTCGCCCACCGTCCTCAATATCACATTCTCGCTGTCATCCTTACCGTAGGGCGTGCGAGCATCGGGAATATTTGGAAGTGCGGATGTGAGGTCGTTCAATTGAGTTTCGACTTCAGCGACCTGCCGATCCAACTCTGCGATCTGATCACCGACCACACGCATCGCTTCGATCTTCGACTGTCGGGCTGCTGCGTCTTTCATTTGCCCGATCTCCTTTGAGACAGCGTTCCGCTCCGCCTTGAGCGTTTCCACCTGACCGAGCAGGGCGCGTCGTTTTTCATCCAGTTGCAGAATGCCATCCACCGGGGAGGCATCCATCTGGCGATCCTTCAACGCCTTGCGGACGACATCGGGTGTTTCGCGAATAAGATTGATATCCAACATGTTGCACCTCCATGTGCATTTAACAGAATACGCCCCGGTCCATTGCAGGACGAGGGGGCGTCTCGTGGTGCCACCTGCTTTACCCTACCCCACCCAGCCTCCCCCATTTTGTAAAAATGGGGGAGGTGTCACGAAGTGACGGAGGGGGCCAGGCCTCTTGGCTTGCGCAATAACGGGCGCACCCGACTCTCTTACGACGATGAACGTCCCTGCAAGAGCAACATAACGAAGGGGATTTCACTGCTTTGCCTGCCATCTCGCACCAGCCGATGGCTCTCTGAAAGGGAAGGCAGATACTTGTCTTCGCGTGAGTCTACTTGGGCTGAATTATACGCACGGGTAATGAGATGTCAAGCGGTCTTGTTGATCAGCGCATTAATTTCATGCAAAACCGTTCTATAAAAGAAAGCAAGCCAGAAGACGATGCCAAAGTATTTCAGCATGTCTCCAGTGGTCATAAACTGATCGAAGAAGGGAATGATCACCGCAATGCGGCGGGAAATCACCAGTAAAAAGAATGCCGCGCCGAACAAAAGATAATCATATTTCAGGATTTGGGTCGTGAAGAACATCAGATAAATAAGAAACGTGAAAAAATAAAGCAGGTAAAAGAACGACTCCGGCGCATGGAACATTCTGGGGAATATTTTGTCATGCAGCCGATACAAATCGTCAATTCCTAAAATCAGGCTCAGAAGGCCCGAGCCTATGATAAACCTCAACGTATCCTTCGGCGCATTTTGTTTTTTCAATACCACAGCGCCAAATAAACAAATAACAGCGGTCGTGATCCATAAAATTACACTCCAATTGGAGAGCATCCCAATATACGGGGGGAAATTCATCACTTCGGCGGGATCTTTTGCCAGTTTCCAAATGGGATTATCGGTCAGTTCTGCAATCAGCACGGTAAACCCCGCACCGCCCAAAGAAACAAGAATGCCAATGACTGTTGTCGGCCAAATCTCCAGCAACTGCTTTTTGATGTTTGAAATTGAGAAACGCGAAAAAATCTGTGACACGATCTACCTTTCCATTCCTTTGGTGGTTTGCATATCCAACCCATTTCTTTACGAGTCAGTTGTTGCAAATTTATCATAAATTACGTTCAAAGTGATGGTATTTTCAAAACAGCCAGACCCTCCAAAAGGAGGGTGCCGGAAAGCGGAAAATCCATATAATTCGAGCATTCAATTCATTGAGTGGAGGCTGCCCATGTTTACTGAAATTCAAAATTACAAGAAACTTTCGCCTGCCGATGTCCGCATTATTGCGCAAAGAAAAGAAGAAGGTTACGAGAAACAACTGCTTGTTTTTCAAACACCCTTCGGGTATCGACGCATGGCAGAGTTGTTCCTGCCTGAGGGTGAAGGTCCGTTTCCTGCTATTCTATTTGTCCACTGGTATGAGCCTGAAGCGCACGACTCCAATCGCAGCCAGTTCGTCAGTGAGGCAGTGGAATTCGCCCGCAATGGAGCGATCTGTTTAACAGTTGAAACCTTATGGTCTGATCCTGATTTTTTTATGAAACGCACACAGGGTGATGATGCGCAAAACTCCATTGAAGAAGTGACAAACCTGCGCCGTTTTATCGATTTCCTATCTCAACAACCTAATATCGACCCAAAGCGTTTTGCTTATGTCGGTCACGATTTCGGCGGGATGTACGGCGTACTGGCTGGCAGTGCAGACCGACGTCCGACCCATTACGTCATCATGGCCGCCACGCCTCGTTTCTCTGACTGGTACCTGTATCTGCCCAAATTGGAAGAGTCAGCGCGGGAGGAGTTTATCAGCCAAATGTCAGAGATTGATCCGATTACGCATGTCTCAAATTTATCACCTGCGCCGATTCTCTTCCAATTTGGCAATGACGATTTCCACGTTCCGCTTGAACGCGCGAATGATTTTTTTGAAGCCGCACAGGAACCAAAGGAAATGAAAATCTACGAGTCAGGGCATGGATTAAATGAGGATTCCACCCGAGATCGCAAAGAGTGGCTGAAACAACAATTAGGGTTGTAAGTTTCGACAGGCAAGCGATGATTTGTCAGCAAGGCCTCTGAGTTTTCATCTCAGAGGCCTTATTGATTCTCTATTTATCCCGAAATCGCGATCTGCACCTTAACCTGCCCAGTGGCGGTGCCAATGATGATCGAAGCTGTTTTCGAACCTGATGTGAAGTGTATGATATTCGCCACCTCCCCATTGATGGAAGCATTTGGGTCAAAGGTCCAGCCAAGTTTTTCCATCTCGGTCATGTAAAACTGTGAAGCATCATCCTTGGTGTGCTGGGTGGTATACATCACAGAACTGGAAGAAGCCAGCATGTCCGTCGCATCGGGCAAAATGGGAATATCCGCAGGGAGATCTTCCACCCCAAACGAGAATCCACCCGATTCCGTCGGCTGCGGGTCGCTCACATCGCCCATGTTCTGTGTGGCGGCTGGCGCTGCGGTCGGCTGCGGATAGAACACCGTCGGCACAACTGTAGGGACAATCCGTGGAGTGGACATCGCATTGCAAGCCAGCGCAAAAACCGAAAACACAAGCATAAATACAAACATCAAACGTGATGATCTATGATTCATTCCAAATCTCCGTTATAAAATTTTTCTCCATTGTAGCGGCTGGAGAGGAAAAGTCAACAAAAATAGGAAGGATATACCAAACCGTACCCCGCAAAGCGGGTAGAATAGCCGTCCAAACTTCTTGAAGGGAACGTCGGTAAAAAAACAATGCGTATGAATAAGGATTTTGTCGCCGGAGCGCGAGGGTCATTGCCCATTTTGATCGGGGTGATCCCCTTTGCCATGATCACCGGCGTGGCGGCGGTCAGTGTGGGGCTGACCTTTTTCGAAACCGTGGGAATGTCTGTGCTGGTCTTTGCGGGAGCCTCTCAAATGGTAGTCTTCCAATTGATGACAGCAGGCAGCCCGTGGATCATCATGGTACTGACCGCCTGGGTGATCAATGTGCGCTTTACGATGTACAGCGCCACGCTTGCGCCTTATCTGCAAAAACTATCCACGTGGCAAAAAGCATTGCTGGCCTACATGCTTTCCGATCAGGCATTTGGCGTGAGCATGAGTCATTTTGTCACTGCAAAAGAAGAAGTCAATCACCGCTGGTATTATTTTGGTTCTGCATTAGTCATTTGGGTGGCATGGCAGATCAGCGCGATCATCGGCGCGTTACTTGGTTCACTCGTCCCGGCCAGTTGGGGTTTTGACTTTGCCTTTCCGCTCAGCTTCATGGCGCTGATGTTCGCCGCGCTGCGTGACCGTCCCACCGTGATCGCCGCACTCACAGGCGGACTCACTGCCGTGTTAGCCAAGGGCCTTCCCTACAACACCGGGCTGGTACTCGCCACCTCTCTAGGCATCGCGGCTGGCTATTTGGCTGAAAGCCTGAATCCCCAACAAGGAGCCGCACAATGAGCACAGTCTCCATCTGGCTTCTTTTCCTCGCCATCGGGCTGGGGACTTTTACACTGCGCTTCCTGTTCATTTATCTTTTCGGGAAAATCGAAATGCCCGACTGGCTGCGCCGCGCGCTTCGCTTCGTCCCGGCAGCTGCTCTTGCGGCACTGGTATTCCCTGCGCTGACACATCCCACAGGCCACCTCGATCTATCCCTGCAAAACTTTCGCCTGCTCGCAGGCCTCGGCGGTGCAATCGTCGCCTGGAGAACCCGCAACGTCCTGTTCACCATTCTTTTCGGCATGGCACTGCTATGGATTTTGGAAGCAGCTTTTGGCATATAGAAAGAGAAGACCTTCAAGCAAAAGCCAGAAGGTCTTCTCTTTATCTTTTACTCACCACTTTCTACTTCCCCAGTTTCTGATCGATAACTGAATTATTCAAGCAGGAATTTTCGCATCTCACTATAGACCAGTTCCTCCTGAACCATGAAACAGTAGTGATGTCCATCGCGGATCTCTACAACTTTCGCATGAGGAAATCTGTTTTGGAATTCAGAGATTACAGATTTTAAAATAGGCCCTCTTACATTTCGAAAATATTGATCAAACGCGGCCTTTTGCTCTTCGGTGTAGCCGTTCTCTAACGTGGGTGTTCCCAGCGCATAAAAAATGAGGTTTGGTATTTTGGCCTCCACTTTTTTGGGGATATATCCTTTGATTAGATTTTCAATCATCATTTTTTCAACAGATGCAGGCATTTTATCCACAAATACCCCGGCCTCGTTTATTTTTACGTTATGAGAAATTTCCTCTTCCCATAGGTCACTCCATATTTCTGCGAAGTAGGGAAAATCCCTTTTCATATCGGCAATATATTCTTCAAACGTATGCGGGGAACTTTCCTCTTTTTTTATTTCTATATTTCTGAGCGGATTTTGTTGCTGAATTGCTTGAAGACTTCTACGGTCATCCAGCGCATCCAGATAGATCAATTTCTCGACTCGGGTCGGGTACGTCGCGGCAAAATGAGTGAGTTCCACTCCTGCAAGCGAATGACCGGCAAGAATGGCTTTTTCAACATGCAGAGAATCCATAAACTGGCGGATATCTTCCGTGAGCGTATCGGCGTCATAGCCTGTTTCAGGGTAATCGGAATCGCCCTGTCCGCGGCGGGTGAGGGCAAGGACATGGAACTTGTCGGTAAAGCGCGGGGCAAATTTGTTGAAGATATAAGCGGAGGACCCCATTCCGGTGAGAAAAATCAATGTCGGACCGGATCCACCCCAATCGAGATAATGGAGGCGGATTCCGTTTACTTGGACAAAGCCACTTGCAGGATTCGATAAATTCATTTTTCTCCTGCCAGTTACGCCTTATCCGCCATTAAGTTTTCGATCTCTTCGATCGTTGACGGAATCGCCGCTGAGAGATTCTCGCATCCATCGGCTGTCACGAGCACGTTATCTTCAATACGCAGTCCGATGCCCCATTCGCGCACATAGATGCCCGCATCCACTGTGAAGATCATATTTTCTGTAATTGGCTGTTCATAGCCACCGACATCATGGGTATCCAGCCCCACATGATGCACCGCACCATGCCAGACATATTTGCCAATGTCAGCAAAATCATTCAGCAAGCCCAGCGCTTTGAGCCCATCAAAGGACACTTTCCGACAAATGGGGTTCAGCGTTTGAAATGCTATCCCTGGACGCACCTGCTCCATGATCGCCCGGTTTGCGGCGTAGGCAACCTGATAAATCTGCGCCTGCCGCTCACTGAAGTGACCATTTGCGGGAAACACACGCGAGATATCTGTGCAGTATTCATCATAAGCCGCGCCGACATCAGAGAGGATCAACTCGCCATCTGCCACGGCAGACATGGGAGTTGTATAGTGCAAATAAAATATCCGCTCCCCTCCCGCAATGATGGATGGAAAAGCGGTGCGGCGCTGTCCATGGGCGGCAAGCTCGGAGTTGAATTCAGCTTCCAGTTCATATTCCATCACGCCGGGTTTCGCCACGCGCATCAATCGCCGAATTCCCGCATCGGTGATCTGCATCGCTTTACGAATGGCATCGATTTCACCGGGCGCCTTGATCTTTCGCATTGCAGCGAGCAGTGGATAACTATTCTTGACGACGATATGCGGATACCTGCCCTGGATTTGCTTTGCAAATTCGCGCTCGATATCAAACGAACGTTCCGATGCAAGTGCGTCAAAGCAAAGCCAAAGGGTCGTGATATTTTGAAAGGAGAGAAGTTCGTTCACCCTTCTGTTCAAGGTATCGATATCTTCAATCTCATTTACACCGCTGATTTCGTTAATCTCCGCATCTGTGAAACGCCTGCCTGTCCAAACCTCGCGTTCCAGATCGGGTTTGGTTACAAACAGGCACTCACTGACAAGGTCGCCCTTCTTTTGCAGCAGCAATGCAGACTGTTCCTGTTTGACGCCCGTCAAATAAAGGAAGTTGCGGTTTGTAAAAAAAGGAAAATTCTCATCCGCTGTTTTTCGTACGCCTTCGCCGCTGAAAAACAACATGGCTTCATTGCCTGTCATGTGCGCGGCTGTTTTTTGTCTGTTCTCAACGTAAAAATTCTTATCCATTTTTTTCTCCTTTAACCTGTTTGAACTTCTCTTAACACTTTTGCTTCACTGGCATTAACACCCTGTTTCATAAAGGATTTGCACAAAGAGCGAACATCCCTTTCCAGAAAAGTATTTGCATTGGGGTTGTTCTTGAATTCGATCACTTGCGGGAAATCAATGACAACCGCCTCGCCATTGTGCCACAGAATATTAAACGTGGAATAATCGCCGTGGACTCTGCCTGATTGTACAATCCGCTTCAGATTCTGAACGGATTGTCTGAAGGCTTCTTCCGCTTCATCCTGCTCCATTTTTAGGTCAGAGATGCGCGAAGCGGGATTTCCGTTTTCATCCCCGATAAATTCCATAATGATCGAAATCCCGTTGACTGCAATGGCTTTGGGCACGTTGACACCATGTTCATGGAGTTGTTTCATCTGCCTGAATTCCTCCTGCACCCAGAGAATCTGATGCGCATCGAGACCCGCCTCACTCCCCTGTTTGATCGCCTTCTCTATCCTTGCATCGCCGATAAACCTGCCTTCCCTATACGATGCATCCCGCTTGAATGACCGCACGCGCAGATCGGTATACATTTTTACCGCCACAAGTCCCTCTGAATTTCTACCAAGAAAAACCGAAGCCTCTTTTCCCGTTTTGATGCCGGAGATCAACTCATCCAGAAAACCCATTTTTGAGAGAGCATTCAGATCAGGGTTTGCAAATTTTGAATTGGGATCTGAATTTTCAGCCCGGGAAACGAGCTGAGTCACTGACTGTTTGCCTGTCAGCTTGTGTTTTTTACTTTTGAATTTTATGAAATTTTGTACTTCCAGGTCTTCTACATCCAACTCGTTTAAAACAATTTTCATTTTTTTATTTTCCTGTACAAACCTCCTGCGGGAAATAAAATCGCAGGGTTACGCGCCCTGCAATGATGACAGAATCAAAAACCGCAGGGTGAGTCACGCCTGCGGTTGAAGGATCGAAGTGAACGAAAAGAATCGTTGCTAAAATCCACTTGCGGGAGGCGCGCTCAAAACATAATTTTTAGGTGAGTGGGTGGTAGCCATATTTTTCGTGCCTCCTTTTTTGATTTTGGATAACGATGCTCGTATTTTATCTGAGAGAATAACCCGTGTCAAGAAACTCAGCCTGAATTTCGAGCACGCAATCGAATATTTTTTATGAACAAGACCTCCGAGTTTTTCTCGAAGGTCTTGTTCATTTCTTGAATTTTTGCTTACTTGCCCAGTTTCTTCTTCATCGCTTCTGTTAGCGCAGGAACAACCTGGAACAGGTCCCCTACCACGCCATAGCGAGCAACTTTGAAGATGGGTGCATCGGGGTCTTTGTTGATCGCCACGATGACTTTTGCATTTCGCATACCAACGATGTGCTGGATCGCACCAGAGACACCGCATGCAATGTACAGATCAGGTGAAACAACTTTGCCCGTTTGCCCCACTTGATGGGCATAGGTGATGTAACCGCCGTCCACGGCAGCGCGGCTTGCACCGACAGCACCGCCTAATAATGTGGCAAGGTCAGTGATGAGCGCAAAACCCTGTTGGGCGCGCCAGACTTCGGCTTGCTTCTCGTCCATGCCTGCGGGCGGGGTGAGGGATGGGTTGTTGGAGACACCGCGTCCGCCAGAAACGATAACACCCGCATCACCCAAATTGACAGCGCTTTCAGCAGCAGAGTAACCTTCCACACTAGAGATCGCTTCACCAGCGGCGGCGACTTTCGTGATGGTGCCGCCCTTGCCTTCTTCGCGATTCGGCTTCGGGAAGGCACGTCCGCGAATGGTTGCCATCACGGGCTTGCCAGAGCAAACAGTCTTTTCGATCAACTTGCCTTCGTAAATGGGACGAGTCGCAATGAACGAATCGCCGTTTGCTTCCAAACCTGAAACATCGGTGAGGACACCAGTGTTCAAGTCAATGGCTGCCATCGCCGCCATTTCACGGGTTCGAGCGGTCGTCGGAAGCAGGATCAGGTTCGGGCTATGAGAAGAAGCGAGAGCGGAGAGGGTGGAGGCGTACGTCTCAGCGCGATAATCTGTCAGCGCAGAATCATCCGCAAGCAGAACTTCATCTGCGCCATATTCCAACGCGGCTTTCGCTACATCGTCTGCGCCTGTGCCGAAAACCAATGCAATGGCTGTGCCGAAACTTTTTGCAAGGCCAAGCGCCTCCCAGGATGCGGGCTGCACGTCACCTTTGAAATGATCGATATACACAAAAGTTTTCATAGCACTTTCTCCGCAAGGATTTTATCGGCGAGCTTTTCGGCGATCTCGGCGGGGGTTTCGCCTGTGATCATTTCAGTGATGGCTTCCTGGGCGGGCGGGTTCATCAACTCAGCGCGGGTTACGATGGGCGCGGGCGCAGTTGCGCCGACATCGCCCAACGACCATACGGGGATGGTTGCCTTCGACGCTTTGCGAATGCCCATGAACGATGGGTAACGCGGCTCGCCAATGCTCTGCACAACGCTGAGTACGGCGGGCAGATTCGCTTTCATGGATTGTCTGCCTTCTTCGAGGACTCGTTCGACTTGAACGCTTCCACCGTCGACTTTGATCTGGCCTGCCAACCCAAGCATTGGCCACCCGAGGACTCTCGCTGTTTGGGCGGGTGTCAATCCCGCGCCATTGTCGAGAGTTTGGCGTCCAAAGATGACCATGTCTGCGCCGATCTTCTTGATCGCCGCCGCGAGGACTTTCGCTGCGCCGACGGTATCAAGGTCATTGAGCGCAGGGTCAGAGACGAGGATGGCTTCATCTGCGCCCATGGCGAGCGCGTGCTTGAGTGCTTCCTTCGCAGACTCTGGTCCGATGCACAAGGCAGTAACGGTTCCGCCAGAGGCTTCCTTTTGCTGAAGCGCGCCTTCGACCGCGTACTCGTCGAACGGGTTGATGACCAGCGGCGCGTCCCCCCATGAGACCTGCCCACCCTCGGCTTTGACTTTCGCCTCCGAGTCGGGTACTTGCTTGATACATGCGATGATTTTCAAGTTGTACTCCTTGTTGAGATTCTTTTTTTTACCACGAAGGGTCACAATGGGTCACGAAGGTTTAATCTTTCCCTTTGTGTTCCGTTGTGACACTTTGTGGTTTGATTTTTTATCCTAAATACGCCATCACCACCAACACATCCACACCAACAACAGCGACAATGCCCAGCAGGCTGAATAACTTCTGCTCCAGTTCCCAGCGTTTGCGGTTTTGCAGCCGCTTCAAAAAGAAATCCCTGAATGGATAAGGGGTTTTCTCGTTGGTCAGGCTATTATAAATGTCCTGATAATAGGTGTCTGTCTTGAACCACAACTTGTAAGTGTTCGAAAGGAACAGCAGACTGAAGAACAGAAAGGCAAGTACAAATCCGAAGGGAGGTTTGGTCATTTTAGTTTTGAATCGCGAAGCTCACGAGGTTTTCTTTGCGTCCCAAGTGAATTTTTATTATTGAATGCTGGTGAACGTGACCAGTTTCCCTGTTTTCAACTCAAGGTCACAGGCATGGCCGTTGACTGTATAGGCCGAAAAAGTCTCCCCATCCTCATTGAGCTTGACCTTCGAATAGAGAGTGCTCATGTCAGGTTTTTCAGCTTTCCAAAGGACATCCCCCCTTGGGCCAACCAGATACAGGTTGGATTCGCCGCGTGGAAATCCACTCGGACTCTCCAATACGATCTGCCCGAGATTCACCTGAATGATCTTGTCGATCTTTGTATAAATGGCTGTAACTTCCATATGATGTCTTCCTTGCAAATCCTTTTGTTTATCCGTAGACGGCGCGCAACTTGTGTATTATATCCCAAACCACTGCCCCCTACCGCTCGGTAGGGGGCACAAATAAGTGAAGATTTCATACGTAACATTAATGTTTTCATCTGCAACATTTCTCACACGCACGCATCCAATGGTTAAATCAAATTTTTGGAGGTATCGAGATGACAGATCAAAAAAATCAACCGAAGGTGGTCGTATTCAGCACCCCCACCTGTTCATTTTGTAATATGGCAAAAAGCTATTTTCGCGAAAAAGGCGTCAAATTCACCGACATAGATGTAAGTCGTGACCAGGCTGCCGCACGCGACATGGTGCGCCGCTCCGGCCAGATGGGCGTGCCCGTAATCGACATTGGCGGAAAGGTCGTGGTCGGATTCAACCGCCCGCAGATCAATTCACTGCTGGGAATCAAATAACATGGCAAAGATCAACATTCAACCCTTGGGGACTCGCGTTCTCGTCCAACCTTTGGAGCAGGAAAGTAAAACCGCTTCGGGCTTGCTGTTGCCTGAAACTGCGAAAGAAAAACCTCAAACAGGACAAATTGTCGCAATCGGCGACGATGAGGGCATCAAGCTCAAACCGAAGGATAAAATCCTGTTTGCCAAATACAGTGGCACCGAATTCAAATACGATGGAGTGGATTACCTTCTGCTCGAAGCCAGTGATGTGCTCGCCCGTCTGAACTAAGCAACAAAAAAGCCCGACGCGTCTTTCAACATGCGTCGGGCTAGGGGATGGGATGGTCATCCATCATTGCTCTTGAACTCCCATATTGCTAAGTTCATCCGAGTTGTACTGGGCCACGAAAAGCTCAGAACCAGCCAGGGCGAGCAACAGAAGGGCAACCACTGCTGCGACTACGAACATAATGCAACTCCTTTCTCTTGTTTAACTATATAACGTTTTAAATCGCAAAAAGAGACCCCCCCAACAGTACTGTTAAGTGCACCGGACTTAAAACATTTTTGTTAGGGATGTAAAGTAAACGGATGACCGAACAGTTTTGTTCCCGATCGCGTCCCGTTTTTATTGACATTCCAATTATTTGAGATAAAATACAACCCGCACAGCAAGCCGAAGTGGCGGAATTGGCAGACGCGCTACGTTCAGGGCGTAGTGAACTTACGTTCATGAGGGTTCAAGTCCCTCCTTCGGCACACAAAAAAGACCCGCAATTGCGGGTCTTTTTTGTTCGAACCCGCCCATAAAAAAACGGACCGGGGTGGTATAATTGCCCTATTGAAAAGAGCTTCCTTCATCTAATGCAGACACGAAGTTTTCCCCCATCTTCGTGTCTTTTTGTGCCAATTTGATGAAATTTTCCCCACTTTAAGGATATTTTATGGCTGAAGAAAACTTGAACACAGGTAACATCGAATCCATCGATATTGACACCCAGATGCGGTCAGCGTACATCGATTATGCCATGAGTGTAATTGTGGCGCGTGCCCTGCCGGATGCCCGTGACGGGCTCAAACCAGTCCACAGGCGCATTTTATACGCCATGCACGAGCTGGGAACCCGTTCGAACACATCATACAAGAAATCGGCCCGTATCGTCGGTGAAGTGCTGGGCAAATACCATCCGCATGGCGATTCGGCGGTTTACGAGTCCATGGCTCGCATGGCGCAGGATTTTTCCATGCGTTATTTGCTGGTGGATGGTCAGGGTAACTTCGGCTCCGTGGACGGCGACTCGCCCGCAGCCATGCGTTACACCGAAGCCCGTCTGCAAAAAATGGCCGAGGAACTCCTCGCCGACCTCGAAAAAGACACGGTCGATTTCGGCCCAAACTTCGATGACTCACTCGAAGAGCCGCTTGTCCTGCCTGCGCGTTTGCCAAACCTGTTATTGAACGGCTCGTCAGGTATTGCCGTGGGTATGGCGACCAATATCCCACCGCAAAATCTACGCGAACTGGTCGGCGCGATCAATTATTTGATCGACCATTACGATGACGTGGAAGACGTCACGGTCAATGACCTGATGAAGTTCGTGCAGGGACCCGACTTCCCCACTGGCGGCATGATCGTCGGGGTGGACGGGATTCTCTCGGCGTACGGAACAGGCCGAGGTCGAATCGTGATGCGCGGCATTGCCCACATCGAAGAATCCAAAGGCGGACGTTATCAGATCAACATTACAGAGATTCCGTATCAGGTCAATAAATCCACCTTGATCGAACGCATCGCCGAACTGGTGCGTGACGACAAGATCGATCAAATCTCGGACCTGCGGGATGAATCTGACCAACGCGGCATGAGCATTGTCATTGAGCTAAAGCGCGGTGCACAGCCCAAAAAAGTGCTCAACCAACTTTATAAATATACGGCTTTGCAATCCACATTCGGTGTGCAAATGCTGGCCCTTGTTGAAGGGGAACCGCGCACGCTGCCGCTCAAGCGTCTGCTGCAGATCTTTATCGAACATCGGCAGACGGTCATCACGCGCCGCTCCAAGTTTGAGCTTGCAAAAGCTCAGGCGCGTATGCACATTCTCGATGGCTACCTGATCGCGCTCAACAACATCGATGCCATCATCAAAGTCATTCGCGAAGCCGAGGATGTGGATACAGCCAAGTCAAATTTGATAAAACGTTTCAAACTTAGCGAGCTGCAAGCCCAGGCTATTTTGGACATGCAATTGCGCAGGCTGGCCGCCCTCGAAAGATGGAAGATCGAAGAAGAACACAAACAGATCCGCGCGACGATCGATTACCTTGAAGACCTGCTCGCCCACCCCAAGAAGATCCTGGCGCTCATCAAATCTGACTTAACCGAACTGGCAGTGACCTACGGCGATGACCGCCGCACACGCATCGCTGCCGAGGCTCAAGAGAATATTCACGATGAGGATCTAGTCGCCGATGAATCGGTACTGATCAGCCTCACCGAACGCGGATATATCAAACGCGTGGCGGCCAACGCATTCAAATCACAGAGTCGCGGCGGGCGCGGCGTGATGGGGCACACCACCAAAGATGAAGATGAAGTGGTGATGCTCATCCCTGCGCGCACATTGAACACGATGTTATTCTTCTCGGATAAAGGCAAGGTGTATTCCGAGAAAGTGTATCAAATCCCAGATTCAGACCGTGCAACGAAAGGGATTCCATTGGTCAATGTCCTGTCGCTTGACCCGAACGAAAAAGTGACGGCAGCCATGGCGGTGGGAGCTTTTTCCTCCGATAGTTTCTGCATGTTGATGACGGGACGCGGCAAGATCAAGCGCGTTTCAATGGAAGAGTTCGCATCGGTCCGACCCTCTGGCTTGATCGCCATGTCGTTGGAAGAGGGTGACCAATTGGGCTGGGCTCGATTGACTTCGGGCAAGGATGAGATCATCATTGTCACCGAAAATGGACAGGCCCTGCGCTTTAGCGAGACCAAAGTACGCTCAATGGGACGTCAGGCCGCAGGCGTGCAGGGAATCAAGCTCAAGAAAGATGATGCGGTCACAAGTATGGACGTGGTCGAAAAAGACGGCGCTTTGCTGGTCATCACCACCAAAGGCTATGGCAAACAAACCCCGCTCACCGATTACACCGCCAAGGGACGCGCAACGAGCGGCAACTTTACCATTGACCCCAAAGCCTTGAAGGAAATCGGCAAGATCGCCGCGGCGCGCGTCGTGCAAAAGGCAGATGATTTGACCATTATGACCTCCAACGGTGTGACCTTGCGCTTGAAGGTAAAGGAAGTCAAACAGTCAGGCCGCGCCACGAAGGGTGTTCACCTCATCAAACCACAGGAAGGCGATAATGTTGCCTCTGTGGCACGCATCTCTGCGGAAGACCTAAAGAAAGCAGGCGCACAGATCGTGGAAAACGGTGAAAAGGAAGAAATGCAGCCCAAGTTGGTGTAATCGCCTTCCATCTGAAATGCAGATTGAAGTCTGCACTTCGATTAAAACGAAAAACTGCCTGACTCATAAATGAGTCAGGCAGTTTTTATGTCAGGTATTTTAGAAGCCGATCTTGCCTGTTATAAATAAAGCCATGACACCGATCACACACACGGCGATCATGAACATGAAGGCAAGGATGAACCGCTGTTGGGCTGTCATGCCAAGAATGCGCCTTGAACGCGGCTTGGCATTGAAAGTCGGCGCTGGGCCTTCAATGGCACGGGGGGCTGGCGTTTCGTCGTAGCTGGCTGCGGCATCATCACGGAGATTATCAAACATGGTCACCTCTTCTTATAAGTATTAAAAGTATATCACGCGCTGGGTCTCAGGCTGACATCCCCAAAGCGAACAACAACGGAGTTGCGATGCTTATCGAGCAGGCGCAGGCTGCCATCAAGTTCAAGGCCGAGCAACTCCCCCATCACAGGGATATCCGTCCCCGCGAAAGTTTGGACTTGCTGACCGCGAAAAGCAAGCTGGTCTTCCCACGCTTTGATGAATTCATCTCTGCCCATGCGTTCGCGCCAACGTACGAGTGAATCCAAAACGCCGAAGAGAATATCCTCGCGTTTGAGTTCACGTCCAAGTTCATGTTCGAGGCTGGTGGCAGGGAACTGCAACAGTTCACGGGGTGGAATGGACGCCCTGTGAACATTGATCCCCACACCGATGACGAGTGAATCGAGTTCATCACCAGACCAGACGGTCTCCACCAAAATCCCTGCAATCTTTTTGCCGTCGATCAAAATGTCATTCGGCCATTTGATGCGCGGATCGAGTCCAGTTTTGGAGCAGGATTCTGCAATTGAAAGCGCAGCCAGTCCAACGGTCCGCGAGAGATATGGGCGCATGGCCTCGGAGGAGTGCAGGATCAAACTAAAGGCAAGAGCACTGCCCTTCGGGGTGAACCATTTTCGGTTGAGTCTGCCGCGGCCCTGCGTTTGTTCATCTGCCACAACGAGCGAGAAATCCGCGGCTCCCTCTGCAGCCCAGGCCAGCGCCTCGTCATTGGTGGAACCGATGGAATCAAAATAGCGCAGTCCGCCGAATTTTAATTTGGAAAGTGATTTTTTGAGAGAGGTTTCGTTCATGTAATTTAAACCCTAAAGGTCTCAGAGACCTTTAGGGTTTTCATTTTATTGAACAATATCGTACGGATTGACGTTCGTACCGCCAATACGAATCTCGAAATGCAAGTGTGCGCCGAATGAATTACCCGTGTTGCCCGAGTAGCCGATCACTGCGCCCTGCCCCACGAATTGACAAACACTGACAACATACGAGCTTAAGTGGGCATAGACCGTCACGTATCCATTGCCGTGGTCGATTTGCACCACATTGCCATAACCATAATTCCAACCACCCTGCGCCTGCGTCACAACACCGCCGCCTGCCGCATACACATTCGACCCCTCGGGTGCAGAAATATCAATGCCGAGATGGCTGGGGCCATAGGGATTACCAGAAAGGGTGTGGTCATCTGCGGGCCAGCCGAATCCAGTGGCAACAGGTCCGCCACCGCAGGCGTTGGTTGCATTGCCGCCGCCCGTGCCTGTGCCTACTCCCCTTCCCATGGTTTGCAGGTCGGCAGCCCAATTCCTCAGATCACGCGTGCCGCCGGGAATCATCACGGTGGTGCCAGGGTCTATCGTCGGGTCAGTCAAGTCGACATCATTTCCGGGGAACGTGATGATCTCTTCTGGATCCGCACTGAATTTTTCAGCAACAGATTCAAAGGTGTCGCCGTCCTGCCATTCGTAATACACCCCATCCACAGGCGGGATGGTCAACTCCATGCCAGGCTTCAGGTTGTGCGGGTTATCTTCCAATTGATTGTTTGCAAAAAGGATCGACTCAGATTTGAGCTTGAAAACATCCGCGATCGAAAGCATCGCATCGCCGCGCGAAACGCGATAAACAGTGGGTTCATAGCGCGGCCGCTCGGGGATATTCGTCTTCAACTGCAATTTGCGGATGATGGACAAAACTCCGCTTCCACCCGACCCGAGAACTGGCAGCCCACTCTGAGGTTGACCAGCACCTGGATCGTTTGCCGGGGTCGGCTGTACCATGATCGGCGCAGCATTTGCCTGTGTACTCTTGTAAAAGATCGTCGACCCAAGCAGGGAAACCACGATAACCAAAGTCACCGCCCAACTGAGGATCGTAAACCGATCGACTTTGCGTTTCTCAACCTGCCCACGCGGCTTGGTGGGAGGCTCATTCACCGCCGACACTTCCTTTGGCTTGCGTTTGAACTTTCCGCCAAGAGAGGTGAAGAAGGATCTAATTTTCTCTAAAAGGTTTTTCATTCTCTATATTGTAGTGCAAATTGACAGTTCGCGTTACGCGTCCTTTGTCAGATTCTCAAGAAATTCTATATTATTCTTTGCGCGTTCCATGCGGGTAATAATCGCTTCTGTAGCCACAGAAATGTCCATGCCTGCGCCTTGGGGCGGCGGAGAGATCATTTGAATGAACATACGGCGCATGAGCCAGACGCGCTGGAGTAGATCGGGTCCGAGGAGCAGGTCTTCGCGGCGTGTGGACGAGCGTTCGATGTCCACAGCGGGGAAAATACGGCGTTCCTGAAGCTTGCGGGAGAGAATCAATTCCATATTGCCTGTCCCCTTGAATTCTTCGTAAACCACATCATCGAGGCGGGAGCCGGTATCGACAAGACAGGTGGCAATGATCGTGAGTGAACCGCCGTCTTCCACGTTACGAGCCGCGCCAAAGAAACGCTTGGGCGGGTAAAGCGCCGAGGGATCCATACCACCGGAGAGGGTACGGCCTGATGGATTCACCACAAGGTTATACGCACGAGCCAGACGGGTGATCGAGTCCATGAGGATGACCACATGACGGCCAATTTCCACCAAACGCTTGGCGCGTTCGAGGGCCAGTTCCGCCGTGCGAACGTGAGCGGTGACGGGTTCGTCAAAGGTGGAGGCAACCACTTCCGCATCCACAGAGCGGTCCATATCGGTCACTTCCTCGGGACGTTCGCCGATGAGTGCGATAATAAGATGCACATCGGGATATTTGGTTGAGATCGAATTCGCAATTTGCTTTAAGATCGTGGTCTTACCCGCCTTGGGAGGTGAAACGATCAATCCGCGCTGGCCACGTCCAATAGGGGCGATCAGGTTAATGAGACGGGGCGCGAGTGTGTCATGTCCAATTTCGAGATCAAAACGTACTTCAGGAAAAATAGGGGTGAGATTTTCAAAAACGACCCTGCGAGAACTTCCAGCTTCAGGTTCCAACCCATTAATCGATTCAACTTTGAGCAGACCAAAATGACGTTCGCTTTCACGCGGCGGGCGTACCTGCCCGATGACCAGATCCCCTGCACGCAAGTCGTACTTTCTCAATTGCGCCTGCGAGACGTAAACATCCTGGT
Source organism: Candidatus Villigracilis affinis (assembly GCA_016718275.1). GTDB lineage: Bacteria > Chloroflexota > Anaerolineae > Anaerolineales > Villigracilaceae > Villigracilis > Villigracilis affinis. The sequence goes on along the minus strand of JADKEA010000020.1, from coordinate 127,228 downwards.
CGCTGATGCGGTAATTGGTCGCCCGCAAAAAGCCGATGCCCTCACTCATTATTTCGAGAATACCGCCTCGCAGCTCGATGCCCTCCTTTTGCGCCTCCGCCTCGCGAATCATCATCGCAAGGGATTCCTTCTTCATGCGGTTATAACCGGGGATATTGAGGGTTTTTGCCATACCGCGCAGTTTTGATAGCGGCTCGTTCTCTAGTTCAAGTATTTTCATGTTGTGATCTCTTATGGGAATATGGAATGGGAATGTGAAAAGGACCAGATCCCTCTATATGGGCTGGCAAATTTCCTCAGGAAATTTTTGGAGAGTTTGGGGTTTTGGTCAAGGTTATCGTTACAATTTCCAGGCACAATTAATTTGTGACTGTTTCTGACAAATATCAATTGTCAAGTATCAGGGGAGATGGCAGGATTATAGCACTTACACCAAAGTGATGCAAGCATTCGATTATTATGTTTTCTCTTCGAGAATACGATTTTGTAAATCCAATAGACGGCGATACAAACCGTCGCTATTTTTTAATTCAGCATGTGTGCCGCGTTCCACGATCTGGCCGTGGTTCATCACGATGATCTCATCCATGTTTTCGAGACCAACCAAACGATGGGTGATGAGCAGCGAGGTTTTTCTTTTCATCACATTGAATAATGTTTCGAGCACCTGCTGTTCGGTGAGCGGGTCAAGGTTGGCGGTCGGTTCATCCAGAATCAAAATTGGCGCGTCTTTGATGAGTACACGCGCAATCGCCAGTCGCTGGCGTTCGCCGCCTGAAAGACGCAATCCCTGTTCGCCGATCATCGTGTCGTATCCTTTTGGCAGGCTCAAAATAAAGTCGTGGATTTGCGCGGCTTTACACGCCGCTTCCACTTCTTCTTTTGTGACTTTGCGGCGGGCGAAGCGCAGATTTTCATAAATGGATGTATTGAAGAAATAGGTATTTTGGGAGACGAGACCGATTCTTTCCCGTACCTGATCCTGATTCTGCTCTTTGAGAGATTCTCCGCTGAGAGTTATTTCTCCCGAACTGTAATCCCAGAAGCGTAGCAAAAGATTGGCAAGAGTAGATTTGCCCGCACCGCTTGGCCCAACGATGGCGAGGGAGGTTTCAGGTTTCAAGTTGAAGGTTACATGTTCAAGGGCGGGGGTGGTTTGGTTGGGGTAAGTGAAAGAGAGATTGTTAACAAGTAACGAGTGATGAGTAACAAGTTGTTCTTCCTTGTCCCTTGTTCCTTGTCCCTTGTCACTAACCGCTGGCTCCGTATCCACCACTTCAAATAATCTCTTCGCCGCTTCACGAGAGGAGTTCCACATTTGGGCGGCGAGGGGCAGCGGGGTGACGGCTTCAAAAGAGGCGAAGGTGAGCAATGTCAGCGAGGCGAGCATGGGGCCAGCGAGGTTGCCATTTGTCACTTGCGGAATGCAAAGGAAGAGGACTGTCCACATGCCGAGGTTGGTGAGCAGGGTGGATAATCCCGCGTGGATGCCTGTCACGCGTGCCATGCGGCGTTGGGCATTGCCGTAGTCGAGTCCGTTGGCTGCGATTTGTTTCAGGCGTTCATCTGCGTGGCCGTAGGCGAGCAGATCGGCCATGCCTTGAATTCCGTCCACGAGGCGGGTGTGTAAATCTCCGCGCAGGGTGATCGTCTGTTCGGCGGATTTGCGGCTGGTGATCTGAGCGATGGCGGGGAGGACAATGCCGAGGCTGAGAAAAAATATCAGGAAAACAGGAGCAAGTATCGGGTAGAAAGAGGCGAGAAATATCGAAGTGAAAATGCCGACGATGGCAGCGGTCAATGGGGGAGAGACAACTCGAACGTAGAAATTTTCCAGAGTTTCCACATCGCCAATGATGCGGGCGAGTAAATCCCCTGCGCGGAATTCCATCAGGCGGGCGGGGGCGAGGGGTTCGAGTTTTTCGTAGAACCAAACGCGCAGACGCGAGAGCAGGCGGAAGGTGACATCGTGCGAGACGAGGCGTTCGAGGTAGCGGAAGATGCCGCGCGTGATGCCGAAGAGGCGCGTGCCAACGACGGAGACGCCGAGGTCTGCGACGGAGGTTGCGATGGCGGCGGTGGAGATGAGCCACGCGGATGTGCCCATGAGCGCGATGCTGGAGCCGATGGTGATGGAGCCGATGAGCACGGAGAGTGCGACGCGATGCCAGTTGCCTTTGAGGAAGGTGAGGAGGCGGGAGAGAGTGTTCTGAGGTTTGGTAATTTGGAAGATTGGGAAGTATGGTTGAAGGTTGAGAAGTTGAAGGTTGCAGGTTGTTGATCGTTTGTTGTTGAGGTTTTCAACTTGTAACTTCTTTACTTTCGACTTGATAAGTTCTGACCATGCTTGCATACATGCCATTGTTCGCAAGCAGTTCGCTGTGTGTGCCTTGTTCGATGATGCGGCCTTCGTCGAGGACGATGATCTGGTCGGATTGGAAGATGGTGTTGAGGCGGTGGGCGATGGTAATGGTGGTGCGGCCTTGCATTAATTTGCGCGTGGATTCTTCGAGCAGCGATTCGGTTTCAGGGTCGAGGCTGGAGGTGGGTTCGTCGAGGATGAGGATGGGGGCGTCTTTGAGGAAGGCGCGCGCGAGGGCTACGCGTTGGGCTTGTCCGCTGGAGAGACGGGCTCCGCTTTCACCGACGATAGTTTCATATTTTTGAGGAAGCGATTCTATAAATTCATGCAGGTGCGCGGCTTGCGCGGCGATGATGATCTCTTCGTGAGTTGCGTCTGCTTTGCCGATGCGGATGTTGGCGGCGATGGTGTCGTGGAAGAGGTGCGGGCGTTGGGGAACCCAGGAGATGGAAGGATGAAGGATGAATGATGAATGATGAATTGGGGATGAGGGATTAGATGATGAGTGAAATGTGAGGTCGCCTTGTGTGGGTTGGATGAAGCCGAGGAGGAGTTGAACGAGGGTGGATTTGCCTGCGCCTGTTTTGCCGACGAGGGCGATGTGTTGACCCTGTTTTATTGTGAGGTTGATATTTTCGAGTGCGGGAGTGGATTCGTTTGGGGTAGGTGAAGGAGATGCCTTCGAGTCGAAGGTCAAAGGTCGAAGGTCGGGCAAGTTCTGACTTTTGACTTTCGACTTTTGACTCTGGTATTTCTGTATCCAAAATTTCATAAATCCGCTTTGCTGCGGTGGTGCCAGACATGCCTGCATGGAATCTTGCACCAAGGGCGCGCAGGGGCATGTAGAATTCGGGGGCGAGGACGAGGAGGAAGAGAGCGGGTTGGAAATCCATGTTGCCGTAGAGCAGGCGAAAGCCAATTTCCACGGCGATGACGGCGGTGCTGAGGGTGGCGAGTAATTCGAGGGCGAGCGCGGAGATGAAGGTGATGCGTAACACGCTCATCGTGGTGTCGCGGAATTTTTCGCTGACTTGTGCAATGGTTTGAGTTTGCGCTTTGGATTGGCCGAAGAGTTTGAGGGTGGTCAGTCCTTGCAGGCTGTCGAGGAAGTGGGCGCTCAAGAGGCGCAGGGTTTCATATTGGCGTTTGGTGACAGCTTCTGCACCTTTGCCGATCATGATCATAAAGAAGGGAATCAATGGCGCGGTGATAAGAAGGATGATGCCTGAGAGCAGGTCAATGGGGAAAACAAAAATAAGAATGGAAAGGGGAACGAGCGTGGTGATAACCAGTTGGGGAAGATATTGGCTGAAATACGCGTCGAGCGCTTCGATGCCTTCGACGGCGGCGGCGGTCAGTTCGCCTGTGCGTTGTCCACGGGCGTAGGCGGGGCCAAGTTTGAGGATGTGCGCGAAGAGACGATTGCGCAAGTCCGTTTTGATTTTGACGGCGACGGCGTTTGCGGCGACTTCATTGAGCCAGCTTAGGAAAGAACGTCCGCTGATGGCGAGGAGGATGAAGAGGAGCGGACGCATCACCTGCGCGAGTGCCTGCTTCTCAAGGAAAACAGCATTTATCACGCTGCTAAGGAGCCACGCCTGCCAGATCGTAAGCAGACCAGCTACCAGTCCGGAAAGAACCGTTAAGAGGAGGGGGAGGCGGGTGTCGCGGGTGAGAGTCAGAAGTCTGCGGTGCATGGTGGGGAAGTGGTCAGGTTAAAAAGTTGGAAGGTTGACGAGGAGTATACCCCGCCAACCTTCCTGTTTTCAAATTACGCTTGGATTAATAGACCAGGGTCTTTTTGTCTGTGCTGATGCGTTTGCGGAACATGTAGTAGGTCCAGCCTTGGTAGGCGAGGACGATGGGGACGAAGATCAACGCAACGATGGACATGACGGTGAGTGTGTATTGCGATGAAGAGGCGTTGTAGATGGTGAGCGAGTAAGCAGGGTTGGTGGTGGAGAGCATCACGTTGGGGAAGGTCATCGAGAAGAAGGTGACCTGAGTCAACACGATGTTGAGAGCGACCATGATAAAGGCCCAGCCTTCCATCTTGTTGTTGATGAAGTATCCGGCAACGAGAAGCACGGCTACGGCTGCGATCGGGATGATTCCAGGGTTGACCACACCGCGCGCCCAGAAGCCAGCGACATAGGTGAAGACACCGAGTGCTACATACAAAACGCTTGCACCGATCCACAATTTTTTGGCAAAGGCATTGACGCGTTCGCGAAGTTCGCCTTCGAGTTTCAGGCCGAGGAAGTTTGCGCCGTGAAGCAGGAAGATCGCAACGGTGGTGAGTCCGCCAAGCAAGCCGTAGGGATTGAGCAGGGTGAATAGGTTGCCAGTGAACATCTTATTCCCGTCAATCGGTACGCCGCGTGCGAGGTTTGCAAATGCAGCGCCAAGCAGAAGAGCGGCAAGGAAGGAACCGATGGCGATCATCCAGTCGAAGCGATTGCGCCAGGCGGGGGCTGAGTCTTTTGAACGATATTCAAAAGAGACGCCGCGGATGATGAGGCCGATCAGCAGGAGGAAAAGGGCGAGATAGAAGCCGCTGAACATGGTGGCATACCAATGCGGGAAAGCCGCGAAGGTAGCGCCGCCTGCGGTGAGCAGCCAAACTTCATTTCCATCCCAAACGGAGCCGATGGAATTGATGATGGCGCGGCGTTCCTCGTCTTTTTTGCCGAGGAAGGGCAGGAGCATTCCCACACCGAAGTCGAAGCCTTCGAGGAAGAAGAAACCGATCCATAGTACGGCGATGAGAATGAACCAAAGGATTTGTAAGAATTCGTATGACATGTTTTCCTCTGTTATTAATCTTGCGAGCCAACGCGCGCAGGAGCCACGTCAACTGATTCGTGCATGGCAGCGTCTGGACCAGCGATAGCGTATTTCTTCATCAGGTAGACCATGGAGACGGCCAGTGAGCCATAGACAACGGTGTAACCGATGAGCGAGATGAGCAGGTCAACTGTGGTGAGATTGGGTGAGACTGCATCTTCCACTTTGAGCAGGCCGTAGACGATCCAGGGTTGGCGTCCCATTTCGGTCAGGATCCAGCCGCTGGCGTTGGCGAGGTAGGGCAGAATAAGAACCCAGGGAACCCACTTCATCCATTTGGCTTTGGTAATGTCGCCGCGCATGTTTGCCCAGACGAAGTATGCTGTGATGAGGATCATCAAGACACCAAAGGCCATCATGATACGGAATGTCCAGTAGGTGACGATCATCAATGGGATGTAATCGCCGGGACCGTATTGCTGTTCGTAGGTAGCTTGTAATTCGTTTACACCTTTGACTTCGCATGTGAAATTGTTACAAGCAAGGAAACTCATTGCGGCGGGAATGCGAATTGACCAGATTTCCTTTTTGCCGCTTAAGTCACCGATAGTGAGCAGGGAGAAGGAAGCGGGTTGCTCGGTTTCCCAGATGGCTTCGAGGGCAGCCAGTTTCATGGGCTGCACTTCAGCCATGTACTGTCCCATGGTGTGACCACCGAGGAAGATCAATACGCCAGCAATGAGTCCGCTGACGGCTGCGATGTTGAACGAGCGTTTGAAGAAATCCAGGTTTTGTTTGCGGACGATGTGATACGCGCTGACCGCGATGATCAAGAATGCTGCCATTGCCACGCCGTCGGAAATGGTGTGCCAGAAGAATATCCAGCCTTTGGGATTGCCGATGAGGGCAAAGAAGTTGACGAGTTCAAGGCGTCCATTGGCTTCGTTGTAAACAAAGGAATTCGCGGGTGGGGCTTGCATAAAGCCGTTCGCGAGCAAAATCCACAACGCGGAGAGGTTGGAGCCGATGGCAGCCAGCCAGATGGAAGCTAGGTGAACCTTCTCTGATACTTTGCCTTCGCCGAAGATCCAGATTCCGAGGAAGGTTGATTCCATGAAGAAGGCCATGAGAGCTTCCACTGCGAGGGGAGCACCGAAGATGTCACCAACATAGCGGGAGTATTCAGACCAGTTCATACCGAACTGAAATTCCTGCACGATACCTGTGACAACACCAATGGCAAAGTTTATCAGGAATAGCTTTCCCCAAAACTTTGCCATCTTGCGCCAGGTCTCATCTTTGGTCTGGTAATAGCGGGTCTGGAAAAATGCCACATACCAGCCCAAACCAAGGGTGAGGGGAACGAACAACCAGTGATAGATGGTTGTGAGGCCAAATTGCCATCTTGAGAGTGTGATTGGATCCATATTTTCTCCAAAAAAATTAATCGGCAAACTTTATCCAAATTAGACCAAACATTGACTAAAGTGGTAAACGATTACCGCTATTGTAAGCATTACGCGAATAATTGCAATGTGTAAATTGTCACAAAAGGATCGGTACTAATGTAATATATAAATATTTTTTTGTAAATTATTTATTACACATAGAATTATGCTTGTTCCCCACCTAAATCAAAGAGCTTCGGATGTGTAAATATCCGAAGCTCTTTGATAATTGATCGCTGTAGGTTTGTTATGAACGTTTGCTTTGATACACCGCTGCTAAAATCTTCAGGTTCAGTACAACGAAACGCCAGAGCTGATAGAGTTTGAAGTTCATCCAGAATTTTTCGGCTTTTGAGAATTCCTGTGAGTTTTGCATGTTGTTTCTCCTATTCGGGGATGATGGTCCAGCCGGGTAGGGCTTTGAATTTCCAGATGAAGGTGTGATGAAGCATGAACTTCATCCACGCACCGCTGACGCCCATTTCGAGATGAGAGGTGAACAGGTCACGGCCAAACTCATTTGGGTATTTCTTGCGGTCTGGCACCACGGGCTGCATCACAATGGTCACAGCGTTGCCATCCCAAAGTGAGTCGCCCATGCTGGCGATGCAGGCGGCAACCATTTCAGTCATTGGTTCGCTATGGGTCATTTCACCTTTTTCGATGAGGTCAGCGATATTAAGTGCAACCACACGTCCGATCACGCCGCTGACCATGCCTGTGCGGGGAGGAGCAGGTGCGATCAGCAGGTTGTTTTTGTTCGTGAACGGTTTGGAGATCGGCCCAGGAGGGGCAAAGGCAATACCCGCCGCAAAGACATTCTTATAAGTGGGATTCTGATATCGGGCAGGCCAGGCTTCGGGTGTTTGAGCAAGCTCAGGGTAGGGAAGACCGTATTTTCCATCCACCAGCACAAAACCTGCGGGGTTGGTCAGTTTGGAAGTGATGTCGGTGCCATCTTTTGCGATGTATTTGAAAGGCTGACCTTTGAATTGAGGAATAAGCATCGAGAAATCGAAATCGGTTGTGCCTTCGTCACCTTCATAGTTCTGCCAGTGGATCTTGCCTTCCTCGATCTTGGTCACGCCCGATTGCACTTGATAGCGGATGCCATGATCGTTGAATACCGATGTCAAAAACTCCTGACTTTTCATGACATGGCCGTTGCGTTTGACCTGCACACCGTTGACTCCAAAATCTCCCATGGCGGGTTCATTCGAAAGCCAGAGAATATCAGCCTTATCACGCAGGCCTTTCTTGACAAGGTCCTTGTGAACATTGACGATGTATTCAAACGCCGCACCCTGACAGGTTGCGCCGGGATGCCCTGTGCCGATGACGATCTTGACCTTCTCGCCTTTCTGCATGCGGTCGCACAAAGCGAGATAAGCATCGCGCGCTTTGATGGCATGCGGCAGGGAACAGATGGAATGGGTAAAACCATTTTCGGGTCCGAGACCGGGCGTGCCTGCAAAATTAAGCAATGGACCGGGGGCAATCACAAGATAATCGTAATCGAGGCGCACTTCTTTGCTCGAGCCGACTTCCTCACCCAGCACGTATTGGTCGCCATCATCGGGGTGGATCTCCTTTGCAGCGGCATGTACAAATTTGACGTTCATCTTGTCGTACACGGGCTTGAGTTTGAAAATGGTATTCTCGGGTTTCATGTGCCCGACCCCCACCCACACCCATGACGGAACATAGCCAAACACGTCGCGGTTGCTGATGACCGTGATCTCGTGTTTTTTGCCGAGACGGCTACCCAAATATAACGCCGCAGTATGCCCGGCGAACCCCGCCCCTATCACAACAACTTTTGCCATATTGACTCCTCCTGAGGAGATTAAAAAATCAGGACAAACATCGGTTTACACCGCCATTTGTCCTGTTGACGAATAAGCTGAAACTTGCACACGCAAGAAGACATATCCCATAATCTGGGAGGGAATGTCCATATGCCTGAAAAGCCTGCCAGCGAGCATGGTGAATTACTCCATTCATCTAATTTGATGTGGAATTTTCACGACGGTCATCAAACGATAAAGTGATGAATCGTCTCTCGATATTCGGATATCAGCTCATATTAAATTGATTTTATTCGCAGTCATTATCCACAGACCGTAATATATACAGCCTGTAATCTTTATCTATTTCGGGTTTGGATATGCGGTTTCCGTGCCAGGTGTATCCAGGCCATCAATGGTGCGTGTACCGTAAAGCTGACCTTCAACTGTGATCGTGTATTCTCCCGTGCCCGAGATATCCTGGTCGGTTCCAGCAAGGCTTTTCCAGGTGAAGGTTAATTTATTGCCTGCAAGGGTACCTGTCCCCTCTTGAATACCGCCCGAGATCAGCCACTGAAATTTGTATTCGTTGGGCTGTCCACCTTCGGTAATGGTGAGCGTGCCGCCATATTCCTCACCGGTTGGGTCGAAGGCATTCACGGCGTATGAGCCGACGATATTGGGGACGTTGTCAGCAGGGGCATCTGCGCCAAGCGGAGCAGGTTTATTACGAGCACAGGCCGAAAGGCCGATAGCTAATAGGAAGATCAGAATGCTAATTCGTTTCATGGTTCCTCAGTGTTTTTATGACTGAAGACGAAGGAGCATATTTATTATATCTCCTTCGTCTCCAAACTAGTCTTCGTCCAATGTCATCAGGAAGGCGATGAGGTCGTCAATTTCCTCTACGGTGAGAAGCTGTCCAAAATTCTGGATCATTTGTCCTTCGGGGAAGCCAGGGACGATATATGCATTGGGCTTAATAATTGACTGGCGAAGGTATTCCTCCGCGGTCATGCCTGATATACGCTCGCCAGCACGGTCAGCAATACCATAGAAGGAAGGTCCAATGATGGTTTCGCCTTCTTCAAGTGAATGACAAATACGACAGCCTGCATTCACGCCTGCGGCAGTTTCATAATAGATCTGTTCACCCACAATGGGATCGGGAAGATGCATGTCTCTGAAATTGATGGTCAGTGCTTGTCGCGGCGCAAGCGGAATGGTCTTGTCGAACAGCACTTGTTCAACGCTTGCATCTGGCCGATCATACATTTTTATCGTGATGCGATGTTTGCCAACAGGCAGTTGAACCTGCTGAAAAATACGCACGCCCTGATTAATTCCATCATCCTGGTGTTCGTAGGTTTCATCGAGGACAAGCTCACCATCCACTTCCAGTGTGATACGTGTCGGATGGTCAAGATCAGTTTCGAGGTCGGCTTGAGTCGCAATATCGTGAATGGCATATCCGCTGTGATGGGTCATCTGGATCGCCAGTGTGGCTGAATCCGCGCTGAAAAATTGGGTCGGCCAATCACTCAGCCAAATCTGAAACGCGGTGACAACCGCCATGACACCCAGCAGGGGGATGATAAAACGCAGATGTGCTTTATTGGGCGTAAATGTAAAAGTATTCGGGTCAGACTTAACCTGAGTCTTGATCGCTTTACCAAAATCAGTGGGCGCCACCCAGGCAGTGTGCACGAGCGGAATAAAGTTGGGCTTGAGTTTGGGGAGCCGCTCACCCATCATACGATCATTCAACCAGGTGTTACCTTCACGGTTTGCGCAGTCTTCAGGCGGACAACCGATGAACTGCACATCGCTTGCACCGGCCTCGAGAGCTTGCGCCGCAAGATTGGGATTCGCCATGGCAATACAGGTAAGTGGGACGATATAGGTATTCGGGTCTTCGAAGTGTTTTCCAGCGCCATGCAAGGCATGCCGTTCACAGGTAAAAACGACTTTGATATTTTTCTTTTCGGCAACTTTGCTTCGAGCGTTGTTTTCCACAGCGGGTTGAGCGGAATATCACCAAAGGTCAGCGCGTTATCGGGGCAGCTGCCAATACACACGCCGCAAGAAACGCAAAGGTTGGGGTCAATATCCGCCTGGAATTTAGGACGTGCACCATCGGTGCGCGGAATCATTTTAATGGCAAGGTAGGGGCAGTCACGTTCGCAAAGGGTACAGCCGTCGCAGTTAGCCAAGTCCACTTTGACAGGTTCGAGTTTTTTTGCACGGGGCATGATCCACGGCAGGGCCGTGACCAGACCAATGATGAAAAGCAACGCGCTCCAGAAAAGCGCCTGTGGTCCGCGCAGGAAGGTGGGAAGATAAAATAAATAGAATAAGTCAATCGGTGCCTGCTCAGGGAGTTGTGTGGCAGTGAGCGGCGGCAGCATACCAAGTGGAAAGAGTGCTGCGGAAAGCAGGAGCACGAAAACGGAAATCGCCATCCAGTATTTGGGTGGCAGCCATTTTGCGCGGCTCATGCGTTTGAGATGCAGCCAGAGGAAGAAAGCGGTCAACGCAGAGAGGCCGAGATGCAGCACAATCACGATCATCATGAAGATCCAGCCGGTGCCGGCGGCTTCGCCAGTGATGAAATCCACGATGAAAGTTTGTCCACCTTTGGAATTGCCAAGAATGCTAAATAAACTTTGATTCAATATCTGCGCGCGTTCATCCCAGATCAGCCAGTAACCTGTGATACCGATCGCCCAAACCACCACCGCCATGCCGACACCCGTGACCCATGCCAGCCAACGCGGCCCTCGGAAGCGATCTTGAAAAAAAGTGCGCCATCCGTGCAGGAGAGCAAAAATCACCGCTGCATCGGAAGCGTAGCGGTGCATGGCGCGGATGATGCGCCCGATGAAGTTGGCTTCGATCTTGGATACAGCCAGATATGAGAAGGTGAATCCGAACGGGTAGAACATCGTCAGGTAGATGCCCGTGAGCAGGATGACTACCAGGAGGAAGATCGTGATCGTACCAGTGTGATAAAGCGGATTAAACCGCGGATCATTAATGAGCCAATTGACGGGAGCTTCAAGGCGCAGGGAAATGTTTTCGAAAAAATTGAGCAGGCGTCGGCTTGGAGAATTGAGTCGAGTCTTCCAATCCACGCTGGGGTTGCGCTCGGAGAGCGAATCGATGAGTTGCTTTTTTGTCGGAGATGATGTCATGTGCCTGGCTGTTGGTTACAAATGCTGCGCTAAATAATTTGCGGCATCCTGTAATTTCGCGTGAAGGATAATGAATAAAAATAAATTCAAGTAATAAAGTTTGCGAAAAAAAGAAGAAGGTGACAGTCACCTCGCAGAGCGTGTGACTGTCACCTGTTTTTAGAAAATTACCAGACTCGGAAGCCGGGGGAGGTGAGAGCAATGTTCGAGATCATGTCCACAAGCTGCGGACCATACACAATCACGACCAAAGCCAATGTGCCGTAGATCCACGGGGCCCAGCGGTCAAGCCAAACGGGGGTGAGAGCGGGGTCTTGCATGGATTCTGCAATAGGTACCTGTACTTCTTCAGCAACCTTTTCCTTGTTCAGGGCGGTCATGAGCATGACGGTGAGGTACAAAGCGCCGCTGACGAAGAGGATGGCACCACCGACACCGACCTGTAAGAGGCGGCTGTTCCATTCAGCAGGAACGTAGGGGGCCAAACCGAGCGGTACGCGGCGAGGAGCACCGAGCAAGCCCAACACATGCATGGAGTTGGAGAAGATGATCATGCCAACAAACCAAGTCCAAGCCTGCGCGACAGCCCATTTGGGATTCCAAAGTTTTCTACCGGTGAGGTAGGGCAGTAGCCAGTAGGAAATGCCCATAAAGCTGAGGGTCACGCCGGTCGCCACGGTGAGGTGGAAGTGTCCTGGGATAAAAGCGGTGTTGTGCAACACGAGGTTGACGTTATAGGAAGCATTCGCCAAGCCACCGATACCACCGAAGAAGAACAGGATGCCAGCGAGGAGCTGGGCAGCCACGGAGGGATCGCTCCAGTTCAATTTTCCGATCCAGGCGAGAGCACCCTTACCACCTTGCTTGCGTCCCGCATGTTCGAGGGAGGCCACTACGGTGAAGGCGGTCATCATGGAGGGGAAGAACACACCAAAAGTAAGCATGGAATGGATGAACTTCCAGACGGGCGGAACGCCGGGGTCCACATACTGGTGATGGAAACCAAGCGGTGTGGAAAGCACGAGGAAGATCCAGAAGGAAAGACGGGCGAGTGAATCGCTGAACATCTTGCCATTTCCAGCCTGTTTGGGGAGCATGGCATACCAGGAGATGTAAGCCGGGAGGAGCCAGAAATAGACCAACGGGTGACCTGTGAACCAGAAATAGGTACGAGCCAGTTGCGGGTCTACATTTTCGATCAATCCCAGCGACCACGGCAGAAGCATGGTGAGGATTTCAGTGGCAACGCCGAGTGTACAAATCTGCCAGAGCAAAGCGGTGAGGATGCTTGCAAAAGCAATGAACGGAGTGCGTTCGTTGGGATTTTCCTTGCGCCAGCCGAGATAGGTCGCAAAGAGACCCCAGCCTTCCACCCAGCTACCGACCACAACGAGGGTCAGGCCTAAATAGAAAGCCCAATTCGCCTTGAGAGGAGGATAGAAAGTGAAGAGCACGGTGGCCTGATTGGCAAGGATCGGGATCGCAGCGGTTACAACGCCCACGACCATCACCCAGAAACCGACCTTGTTCAAGGTGGGATTTCGGAGAGCGCGCTTCAAACCAAAGGTCACGTTGAAGGTCAGGAAGCCCATGATGAAGAAGGTGGTCCAAACCAGGGCGTTCAAAACGCCGTGAACAGTAAGGCCTTGATAGTAAGACTTGATCAAAGGCTTGATGTAGGGATAGATATCCCAGCCTGCATGTTCAAAGGCTTGCAATGGGCCAAACAAACTGCCGACAGCAAGCGCAAGGATGGCTACCAAAAGGTGTGAGCCAATGAATTTCTTTTCGCCAGTGGATAATTGATATTGTTTCATGGTGTCTCTCTTTACAGCCTATGGCGTAACAATGATCGCGCCGTACATCACGCCGTGCCCGCTGCCGCAATATTCGGTACAAATGAAGTTATACGTGCCGGGCTTATCAAACTTGATGGTCAACTTGGAAACCTGACCAGGGACCACCTGGAAGTTGGCGTTTGTATCCTGGATCTTGAAACCGTGCTGTACATCCGATGAGGTCACATAGAAGGACACGCTGGAACCGGCAGGAATTGTCATTTCCTTGGGCAAATATTCCCAGCTGGGAATTGCACGCGCCAAAACGTAGGCATCGTATTTGCCGGGTTCGATCTCGCGCAAACCGGGGTTCGACCATGGGCTATTGGGGTCGGTTGCCACGGTTCTCGGATCAACGCGCTGCTCGGGGGCGGGAACCTGAATTCCCATACCAAAAGCGGCCACGCTGACAGCCGTTGCAAACAAAACGAGCAGGATGGCACTGATGATCATCCAGTTGCGCTCATAGGGGTCGATGTGGATCTGGTTGGTGCTCATAATGTGCCTCCTCTGCCGACAAGGATCATATAGATCGTTGCCCAGATTGCGATGAGTGTGACTACAAAAATCGCCAATACTGCGATCGTGCCAGTCGGGCGAAACTCATCGTCTTCTTTATCTTTTTTCGCCATGTTCATTCTCCTCTTAAAAATGATGGAATAGAATATCTGCCGCTTCAAACGGCGCCGCAAACTGCGGAGGGGGAAAAGGGGCTTTTCTTACGCTGTTGCAGTTCCACCTCCCTATTGCCTGAGCATGTACTTCAAATCATCGGCGATCTCATCAGCAGTGACGCCGAACGGAAATACCAATTTCAAATAACCTTCACGGTCGATCACCATCAGAGTGGCGGTGTGATCGATGAGGTAGCTTGTCGCTTCGCTGCCTTCCTTCTTCTCATAAAAAATGCCATACAGCGAAGTGACGGTGTCCACCTGCTCCTGCGTGCCGGTAATACCGATAAAAGTAGGGTTGAAATGCGCCACATATTGCTCCAGCTTCTCGGGGGTATCACGCTGGGGATCCAGTGAAACCATGATGAGCTGGATATCTTCTGCCTTGGCGCCTATTTGCTTCAAGGCCTGATTTACATTTCCAAGCGTGGCGGGGCAAATATCCGGGCAAAAGGTATACCCAAAATAGATCAACACCAGCTTGCCGCGAAAATCGCTCAATGAAACGTCGCCGTTTCCACCGGTCAAGGTGAAATCGTAGGAAGTCTCCGGAGATTGAATGACCGTTCCATGAAAGGTATGAGGGCGGAAAAAATAAATTCCGGTAGCTAATCCTAAAATGATGGCAAATGTGCCAAGCAAAATCTTTGTTTTCATGTTTTATATGATCTATGGAGCGTAGCAGAGAAATAAATGCGCAGCTTCGTAGGCCAGCTTGGTAGTTCCCTTACTGTTGCGGACTTCTTCCGCCAGCACACCGAGGTGGCGAAGGATGCGATCTGCATTGGAAACTTCAGTGGCGTAACGATATTCCGCACGGACGATGCCCCAGCCATCCACCAGCACAAAGGATGGGTCAAAGGCAAAACTGCCATCTTCCTTTTTTTCGTAGTAGGTTTCAAAGCCCGAGCCAATAATGGTCTTGAGCAATGTTTCGTTGGTTGTGGTCGCAAATTTCCACTGTTCGGTATTCGCATTGATGGACTGGGCATATGCGTTCAACGCTTCAGGCGTATCCCGCTGCGGGTCCATGGAAATGGTGACGAAGGAGACCGAAATGCCATCCAATTCCACTTCACTCAAACGAGATTGGACTTCCTTCATAGTGTCGTTGATAGCGGTGCAGGCTTCGGGACAATTGGTGTATGCGAATGTGTAAAGTACGAACTGTCCGCGCAGGTCTTCGCTGGTGAGGCGGGCGCTATCCTGATCCACAAGGCTGAAGGCAGGGGAAAGCTGCATGCGCGGCAATACCTTGATCGGTTGGAATATCTTGAAGGCAAAGGCCGAGATAACGATAAAGCCCAGTACGCTGTAGAGACCATTAAGGAAGTACTTGTTCATGCAGGTATTTCTGTGGGGAATAAAATTTTAATTGGGGCAGAACCAGATTTCGGCGCGGGCGAAGCGTTTTTCGTCAAGTCGGCATCAAGGACGCGCCCTTCTTCCACTAACTGTTCAAAAGTCGTGCGCGACATTTCGTCGCGCAGCATGTTCTTGAGCCTCACCCACTGACAGTGAACAGGGCAGCGTAGTTCAAACGGACACTCACCGGGCTTGAGAATACAATCGGAAAGGTAGAGTTCGCCTTCGAAATGCTCCACAATCTGAAGCAGGGTGATCTGTTTTGGCGAATGTGCAAGGGTGATGCCACCATCACGCCCGGCCTGGGTAAGGATGAAACCACCGCTTGCCAATTCGGCGACGATACGTTGCAGAAGCGCAGGGGGAATGAGCATCTCACGCCCAACCTCAGACGTGGAAACTCGTTTACCCTCTTCCTTTTTAGAGAGAGCCAGTATTACTCGAACTGCATAATCGGTTTGGCGGTTGATGCGAAGCATATTTTTTCCAGTTTAATGTTGAGTGTATTAGTCAATGTTTAGGGCTATTGTAAGAATTTCTTCGATATTTTTGACCTGCCATTAATCACATCGGCGCATGACAAATATCCCATCTTTTGTGGCATTCCGTGCGATATTTATTACACCAAGTTTATCCGAATTACCCACTACGTGAGAGGAAAAACGTGCCAACTTTGGATGATATAATCTTTTTAAAATTAAATCGCGAGGTAATACAAGTAATGGACCCTGTAATTTTTCAATTCAAATTGTTCAATTGGGAGATCGTTCTCCGATGGTATGGCGTGTTGGTCATGTTCGGTGCGGTGGTGGGCGCCTGGCTGGCCGAAAGAGAGATCCGCAGGCGCGGGCAGGATGGCGATGTGATCTGGGACGCCATGGTTTGGATTTTGCCCGCAGGCATTATTGGTGCACGCTTATGGTATGTGCTCAACAGTATTCTGGGCGGCAGTACCTACTACCTAGATACCCCCGCTAAGATTTTCCAGGTTTGGGAGGGTGGTCTGCATTTCTTTGGCGGCCTGCTCCTCGGTGCCCTAGCCTTGTATATCTTCCTGAAACAAAACGGAATGGATTTCTGGCTTTTTCTCGATGCGATCGCTCCCGCCGTGTTCATTGGACAGGCGCTGGCACGACCTGCGAATTTCATCAACCAGGAACTGTACGGCCAGCCGACAAAGCTGCCGTGGGGCATTTCGATCGATGCTTCTCATCGCCTCGCGCAATACGCAGACTTGAGTCAGTTCCCGGTTGAGACGACTCGTTTCCACCCGACCTTTGCCTACGAAATGATCTTGAACATTCTTCTTGCTTTGTTATTGATCTGGGTTGCCCGTCAATATGAAGAAAAGATGAAACCCGGCGCGGTCTTTGCAGGTTGGCTTGTCCTCGCAGGTCTCGCACGTGCATTCATAGAGTTCTTCCGCCCAGACCAGCCTCGCATTGGCGATTCCTTTGTCACTTACACCATGCTGGTTTCTGTATTGATGGCGATTGCGGGTGTGATCATGCTATTGGTACGCTTCGGCAGATTGCAACTGACTTTTGCTGAAGGCTGGGAAGAGGAATATCAGATCAAGAAGTTCGAAGTCAAACCTACGCGCAGGCGCCCATCTGCCCCTGTCCAACCCATCATTGAGGATGACGAAGATGATGAAGACATCCTTGAAGAAGATGAAGACGACGAGATGGAAGAGGCCCCTGCTCCAGTAAAGAAGAGAAAGACCGCTGCTCAAACCAAAACACCTGCAAAAGCAAAAAAGGCGACAGAGAAGAAGAGCACGGCAAAAACTAAAACCTCCAAATAAGAATCAAAACCGCCCGGACATTTAATCCGGGCGGTTTTTTATGCCGTTCATTCGTTATCCCTCTCCCATCGTAAATCTCAACATGATAAAATCACACGCATGAATCGTTTATTTACTTGTATTTCCCTGATCATTCTCTTTACTTCAGCTTGCACTGCCGCGGCACCCACTGCAGCCGTGCCGCTGGATCAAGCCGCACCATCTGGAAGCGTGCTCTTTCAAGACGATTTTGCAAATCCAGCCTCAGGCTGGAATCGTTTTTCAGCCACCGAAGGTGTGATGGATTACGATGGCGGCAGTTATCGAATGCTGGTCAATGCATTGGATACGAACTTCTGGTCCACGCCGCAAAAGAACTTTGCCGATGTCCGCCTTGAGGTGGATGCGGGCAAGTTGGGCGGACCCGATGAAAACCGTATCGGCTTGATCTGCCGTTCTTCAGGCGCGGACTATTACTTCTTCATCATTACCAGTGACGGCTATTACGGCGTCGGTTTGTTCTCAGGCGGGCAGGCCGTATTGCTCGGTCAAAGCGAAATGCTGACGAGCGGCAACATCAACAAAGGGCTTGCGGTCAACCACCTGCGCGCCGATTGCACAGGCGATCAGCTCACTTTCTACGTCAACGGATTCCAGATCGCGGCCGTACAGGATGGCACATTGAAATCAGGTGACGTGGGCATGCTGGTGGGAACCTTCACCAACCCCGGTGTGGATGTGATTTTGGATAACTTTGTGGCTTTGAAGCCATAGAAACTTGCTAAACAGTTATGGTACCCTAGGCCTCAAGAAAATATGATTTTGAGGTTTGGGGTATCGAGTCAGCTTCAAAATCGGGATAAGTGTCACTTTTTGAAAAGGGGGAGAAAATGTATAATATTCGTGCAATCTTTCACAGTAAATTTGCAAAGGAGCAAAAAATGACAGCTCAAATCATTGATGGGACCGCCATCGCGCAAAAGGTTCGTGACGAAGTTAAAGCAAAAGTCGCCGCAAGGATCGCGGCTGGGAAGTCACAGCCCGGGCTGGCCACTGTGCTGGTCGGTGACCGCGTTGACTCGGCCGCTTATGTAGGCATGAAGCAAAAAGCCTGTGCCGAATTGGGCATGACTTCATATCATCACCCCGTCCCTGCAGATATCTCACAAGAAGACCTGGAGAAACTGATCAAGGAATTGAACGCCGACCCGAAGGTCAACGGAATTTTGGTGCAACTTCCCCTGCCCTCTCACCTCGATGAAGAGCGTGTCCTACAACTCATCAGCATCGAAAAAGATGTAGATGGTTTCTCGCCGATTAATCTCGGCCGCCTTGCCCAAAAGGGACGCGAGCCGCTTTTTGTTCCTTGCACACCATTCGGATGCATTTATCTGTTGAAGGAAGCGGGCGTGACCATCAAAGGTGCCAATGCGGTGGTGTTGGGCCGTTCGAACATCGTCGGCATGCCTGCAGCGTTGCTGCTTGTGAAGGAAGATGCCACAGTGACTGTTGTTCACTCACGCACGAAGGATATCCCCGGCGTTTTGCGCCAGGCCGACATCGTCATCGCGGCGATCGGTCGCGCAGAAATGGTGCGCGGCGACTGGCTCAAACCCGGCGCAGCGGTCATCGATGTGGGTATCAACGGCATTCCGATGCTCAACCCTGATGGCACCCCCGTCATCAGCCAGAAGACCGGCAAACCACGCCAGAAACTCGTCGGCGATGTGAATTACGAAGAAGCCAAGGAAGTGGCTGGCTTCATCACCCCAGTGCCAGGCGGCGTGGGTCCGATGACCATCGCCATGTTGATGAACAACACATTGCGCGCAGCGGAAATTCAACAGCCGTAGAACGAAAGATCAAAAAAAGAGAAAAGTATAAGTCCCGCCTCACAGCGGGACTTATTTTGTAAAGAGGAGAGCAAAATGAAAAAGTTTTTGAAGCGGGTGGGGTATGCCTGCAATCGCTGCCAAAATTGGAGTATTTAAAAAAAACAGTACTGTGGAACCATAAAACGCCCTTGACGTAGTATCAATCTTATACTAATATTGATTTATTAGTAGTAAAAACTTGATACTGCTAAGAGGAGCATAAATGGCTGAGATTTCGTCACACACCAGAAAGTTTCAAAAAGAACTGAATGCAGGCACTTCCTCCCTTATCCTGCTCAGCGTTTTGAGCCGCAGCAAAGAGTCGATGTATGGATATCAGATCGCAAAAATGTTGGAAGAGAGCGGACCTGACATCCCCATGATGAAGCAGGGAACGTTATATCCCGTGCTTCGTTCACTCGAAGAGAATGGCCTGTTAGAAAGCACCGTGGAACCCTCCGTCTCGGGGCCGCCGCGCAGGTATTACAAGATCACCAGTGATGGGCGCGAAGCTCTAAAAGAATGGAATGAAATCTGGAAGATCACAAAGAAATTCGTCGACGCGAATTTGAAAGGATGACAACATGTTTAAAACGATAGAAGAATATCTGGATGCTTTGAAAAACGAAATGAAAGATGCCGACCCCGCCCTCGTGCAGGATGCACAGGCCGATGCACGCGAACACCTGAGCACTGCTCTGGCGGCAGTACGCGACTCCGCTCCTGAAACAAGCGAAGCCGATGCACTTGGCAAGATCATCGAGGAATATGGATCCCCCGAAGAAACCGCTTCCGCTTACCGTGAGGTGGAACGACGCACCTCCCCTTCCTTGAAACAAACCACCAAACCGAGTTCGGCGCTCGGAAATTTTTTCGGCGTGTATCTTGACCCACGCGCATGGGGTGCCCTGCTTTACATGTTGATCGCCTTCGTGACCGGTGTTTTTTACTTCAGCTGGGCAGTCACCGGGGTATCAGTATCCATCTCCTTTTTGATCTTCATCTTTGGTTTTCCGATTGCGCTGCTGTTCCTGCTCTCGGTGCGCGGACTGGCTCTGCTCGAAGGCCGTTTGGTGGAAGCTCTGCTTGGCATCCGCATGCCGCGCCGCCCGCTATTCTCACATCAGGGCATGAAATGGTTCGACCGCTTGAAGGCCCTCCTCACCGACAAAGCCACCTGGCTCATGCTGGTTTACATGATCCTGCAATTCGTGCTTGGGACTGCGTACTTCGTTGCGATTGTCACTGTGTTAAGCGTCTCGCTTGCCTTCATCGCACTCCCGTTCGTACAGGAAGTTCTGCATCAAGGCGCTGTTTATAACAACGGCGTTCGGTATTACTTCCCAAGCTGGTCCTACCCGCTTTTGGTGCTGGGCGGACTCCTGCTGTGGACGATCTTCATGAACATCGCCCGCGGAGTTGGTCAACTGCACGGACGATTCGCCAAATGGCTACTGGTCAATGAATAGGAAAAATGAGCAAACTCACCGCCCGTTATGAGGCGAATCCGTTTGGATGCGACACAAATCCAACAAAACTGAAACAGAGTAAAATTGCCGCCATCTGGATTCAAAATCCCGCCCAACGCGGGATTTTTTCTTTTTCTGAAAAACCTCCTGCTTCGGGTAGAATTTCCAAGTCATCCAACCGGAAGAATTTGAAAGAGGCATTGGTAATGAATAACTATTTGGAAATTACACGCACAGGCAAAAATGATTGGTGGAGGTATCTGCTCTCCCTTTCCACCATTCTAACCATATGGTTTGTGATCGGTTCCATTCCCATCATGTTACTTTTAGGCTATGTCATGTTGGATGGCGACCCCGCCACAAATTTCACAGCGACCGGTTTCACAGGCATCTCTGTCTTGCTGGATTTTTCAGCCACCATGCTGACCTTCCTCCCGTTCATCACAGCAACCTTGCTTGCAGTGCGTTTCATCCATGCGCGGCCTTTGAACACGCTCATCACCTCCGCCCCGCACATCCGTTGGAAAAGGCTTCTTGCTGGCGCAGGAGCGTGGTTCGCACTGGCGGTGCTGATCTCATTCATTGAAGCAATGCTCTACCCGGGCAGATACGTTCTTACATTTCAACCGCTGCTCTTGTTTTTTTATTTCCTGCTGGCAGTGATCCTCATTCCCATTCAAACCTCTGCCGAAGAACTTTTCTTCCGCGGCTATTTACTGCAATGGATGGGACTGAAGTTAAAAAACAAATGGATCCTCTCATTCATCAATGGTGTTTTATTTTTTCTACCGCACATGCTCAACCCGGAGATGGCAGTCAACGGCATATTGATGGCATTGGCTTATTTCGCTTTTGGATTTTTTGCATGTTATGTCACACTTCAAGATAATGGGCTTGAACTCGCCCTTGGCATGCACGCAGCCAATAATCTTTTCAGTGCCTTGTTCGCCAATTACACAGTCACAGCACTGCCCAGCCCGGCACTGTTCACCATTCAAACCCTCGATCCGGCATATGGCTTTGTTGCCTCAACGATCGCGATGATCATCTTTTATGGAATCTTCTTCGGAAGAAATCCCCAACCCTCCCCGATTTTGGAATAAGAAAACCCGCGCATCATACCGACCTTTTACCTGCCCAGCTTTCAATGACATGACCAGCGCTTTGAAAGTGTTAAGTTTCACTTGACAGTGTCGCATCATTTTGTTATATTCTGCGAATTCTTGTTGAAAATAACAGAATATAACAAACATGACAACATCCATCGACCGCGAAAAAAAGATACTGGAACATCTGCAAAAACAGGGCAGCGCCTCCATACAGGAACTGGTGGAGGTTTTTAACGTTTCCAACATGACCATCCACCGCGAGTTGAACAAACTGGCCGAGGCAGGCTTGATCCAAAAGAAACATGGGGGCGTTGCACTTGTCACCCAATCCCCCACTGCGGGTATCAACCAATGCAGCATGTGCAACAAAACCATCTCAGAGCGGACCGTGTTTATCGTCCGCGCCGCGAATGGCGAACAAAAACGCGCCTGTTGCGCCCATTGCGGGCTGATGATTCATAGCCAGACCCAGGATGCCGCCCAATCGCTTACCGCCGATTACCTGCACGGGCATATTATCAGCGCCACTCAGGCTATTTACGTTCTTGGGAGCGATCTGAATATCTGCTGTGTACCCAGCTTACTGAGCTTTGGCTCAAAACAGGATGCGGAAAAATTCCAAAAAGGCTTCAGCGGCACGCTGGCCAACATGGAAGAAGCCATTCACTATTTACACGGAATGATGCACGCGCACCCATAAAGCACGTGATTCAGAAATATCAAACACACAAAGGAAGAGATAAATCATGAAGCGAATTTTGATGATGTTGGTTTTGGTGGGGACGCTGCTCTTAACTGCCTGTGGCGCCGCAGGTGATGAGCATACGGATGGAACAGACATCGAAGCGCACGACTTTTGGGCACGTACAGCATTGAAAGACGGCAACAGCGCCGCATATATGCTTTTGCATAACCACACAGAAACGGACGATGAATTGATCGGTGCTTCTTCCGACGTGGCCGCCTCTGTGGAAATTCACCTGAGCCAAATGAATGCGAACGGCACCATGGAGATGATTCCACAGGAATCGATTGCCCTGCCTGCAGAAGGCGACCTGGAACTTAAGCCCGGCAGCTATCACATCATGATCATCGGCCTCAAGCAGGATTTAAACGTAGGGGATGAGATCACGTTGACCCTGCATTTCAAGAATCACAAAGATATCACCCTGACCATTCCGGTGATGGAAGCTCAGAACATGGGCGGCTCCGGCATGGACGGTCACATGCCTTAGTTTTTGAATTCGCACTTTCGCCGGTGCATTCTCCCCTTACGCCCCGCCATCAGCAGCGGGGCGTATTTTTTTGGCAAGTAACTGCATGGGGGAAACAAAAGCCTCTTGAGGTGTAGCAGGCTCGAGCGGAGAGTGAAGCGAGTGTCACATCAAAAGAGGATGGTTGTCACTATATAAATAAGATAATTTTGGGTAAATTTATCCGATAATCCAAATCTGATTTCTTTTTCATTCTGTGACAAAAGTTACAAACAAATTTTGAAAGATATACTATATTAAGCGCACATTAATCTTTTTTGAGGACAGGCTATGTCAAAAACCCCATTCATTATTGCAATCGCGGCCACGATCCTTGCGTTCGGGTATTTTGCGTTTGTCACTGATGCCGCCTCTTACGGGGGGAGCGCGCCGGAGACCTGCGCAAATTGCCACGTAATGGATTCACAGTATGAAAACTGGTATCACGGTGCGCATGAGAATTTCGCAAAGTGTACCGATTGCCATTTACCGCACGACAATGTTGTGACCTACTATGCCGAGAAGGGCAGACAGGGCGCAAAGGATGTTTTTGCCTTTGTGACGGGAAGCATCCCCGTGCAGATACGCGCAAGCGACAAAACAAAGGAAATCATCCAGGCAAACTGCATTCACTGCCATGAAGATACCGTGGAAGCTGTTGTGATGAGCGCCCAGCCGCTTGACCGTTATTGCTGGGATTGCCATCGCGATATTGCGCACGGTGTGCGCGGCTCTTCAGCTGTCCCCTATCAGGATTCAACACTCTACCCAATCAAGTAAGGAGAATCATTCCATGAAAAATTACACCAATCTTATTCTTGCAGGTCTTGTCATCGTTTTGGCTGCCGCGCTCGTGGGTGTGCTGACTTATGTAAAGAATCAGCCTGCTGAAGAACGCGCCGTACAACCATTGGTCGAGATCGCGCCGATGGAACCTGATTCATCAAAATGGGCAGTCAACTACCCCAATCAGTATGACTCCCTGATGAAGACTAAGACAAATAATATCGACACCACTTACGGTGGCTCATCCCAGTTCTCATGGCTGGAGCGTGACCCACGACAGGTGATTCTGTTTGCGGGATACCCGTTCAGCAAGGATTACAACGATGACCGCGGTCACATCAATATGCTGGAAGATGTGCGCGCGACCAAACGCTTGAACTTGAATGATGAAGATCCAAAGCACACCCCTGCCACATGCTATTCATGCAAATCATCTGACAACCCCGGTTTGTGGGCTGAGATGGGCATGGAAGCCTTTGACAAGATGTCTTTCAATGAAATGACCCCGAACATCAACAATACTTTGGGATGCGCCAACTGCCACGAAGCAGGGACCATGCGCCTGATCGTGACCAACCCCGCACTCGAAGAAGCCTTTGAACGTCAGGGCAAAGATTGGACCACCTTCACCCGTCAGGAAATGCGAACCGTCGTTTGCGCCAACTGCCATGTTGAATATTACTTCAAGGGCGATGGCAAGTACCTCACCTTCCCCTGGGATAACGGCACAAAGGTTGAAGAAATTCTGGCCTACTATGAAGAAGCTGGCTTCAAGGATTGGGTTTACCCCGAAACTGACACCCCCATGCTCAAAGCACAGCATCCTGAATATGAATTCTTCACCGCCGACAGCACCCACTACAAGGCTGGGGTCTCCTGCGCCGACTGCCACATGCCCTATACCCGTGACGGAGCCGCCAAGTACTCCTCACATGATGTGCACAGTCCCTTGCTTAATGCCGAAGAATCCTGCGGGCAATGCCACACGGATACAGAATACGTCGTCCGCAGAGTAAACACCATTCAAGAACAAGTCGCTACAACCAAGATCACCACTGAAGATGCGATCATTGATGCCATCAACGCCATCAAGGCCGCAGTCGCCGCTGGAAATGCCGACCCTGCCCTGCTCGATCAGGCTCGCAAACTGCATCGCGAAGCGCAATACATGTGGGATATCGTCTCCGCGGAAAACAGCACAGGCTTCCACAATCCCGAATACGCGCTGAAGATCCTGGCCGAATCAACCAATCGCGCACGTCAGGCACAGATGCTCGCCGCCCAATCCATCGGCGATACAAGCCTGTTGACAACGGGCACCTACTACGCAACACCCACTCCATAAACCTGCTTCGATCAGTTCAACTCCCCGTCAGCAATGGCGGGGAGTTTTTTAATTTAACTGGGAACTTATTATCAAATAATGTCGTCTATTGCTCAAGGAGAAAAAATGAAAAAGACAATCTTATTGGTTCTTGCACTCATCCTCACCGCCTGTTCTGCAAGCGCATCCGCTGAGTTCGATAAAAATCTTATCAAATGGCAGGATGCAAACATTGTGCATTATCGCTACAACATATTCGTCAGTTGTTTTTGCGCATTCAGAGATGACATGCCCATGACCGTTGAAATCAATAACGGTGAAGTCGTTTCCATCACCTCGGTCAAGGGAAACATCATTACCCCATCGGACAGTCTTTACGAGGTCGTAAAAAACTATGCGGGCATGGATGCCCTATTTACCCAATTAAAGGATGCATCCGCAGAAGCGGATAAGGTTGAAGTAACGTACGACCCGACCTATGGCTTCCCCGCTATTCTTGCCATTGACCAGATCGAGCAAGCAATGGATGACGAGCTTTACATTACGGTGGATAACTTCGAAATTCTCAAGTAACAAAAAAGCGGCCTTTTGCAAAGGCCGCTTTTGATTTTAATACATCTTACTGCATCCACTGGCTGAAGATTTCCTGGTCCGCGATCTGGATGCGCCTGTCTTCCACTTTGATCGCGCCGCTGCGTTCGAGTTCCTTCATGGAACGCGCCACGACCTCGCGCACGGTTCCCAGCCTAGCCGCAAGTTGTTCCTGTGTCCAATGCGGCGCGGACTTTTCCTGAGGGAGCTCCGCGATCAAACGCGCAAGGCGATGGGTCACCTGATAGAATGCCATCTCGCTGACCATGCGTACCATCCCGCGCAGCATCCGCCCAAAATTGGTCAATACCTTCCGCGCAAATTGGGGATGTTGTTCAATCAACCCACGTAACAACTCGCCATCGATCACCCACACGCGGCAGGCTTCAAGCGCCTCCACATTCACGGGGTTTACAGCGCCATCAAAAGCGGGGACCTCCGCAAAGGTATCGCCTTCCTGCAAAATACGGACAATATACTGCCGTCCCTGCGGCGAAAGGCGAAAGATCTTCGCACTCCCCTGCTCAACAATGTGCAAACCGTCGCATGGGTCGCCTTCCCAAAAAAGCACATCACCACGCTGATATTCACGCAAGTGCATGTGTTCCGAAATCTCCTTCAACATAGGCTCTGGAAGATCGTCGAAATATTCATTTCGTTTCAACGTTTTTATACGGATATCGTGCCGCGTTTCAATCGTTTTCATTTAAGGAATCAAATCTCGCCGAGTAAAACCTTGTCTGTACCGCGATTCACTTCCCACGGGTACACAATATAGGCATCGGTGATCGCCGCGTAATAATCAGGGCGCGCATTGCCAAAAAGATTGCGGTATGGATTGAAATGCAGCACACAGGTTTCGGCGAAACCGCCCGCAGCGGATACGCGATTCTTCACAGCCGTAATCGTGCGCCCGGAACCCCAAACGTCATCCACGATCAATGTGGGACGTCCGCGTAGTTTATCCTCTGCGGGGAACTGAATGAACTCGGGCCACACCATCAGGCTGGATTTCTCTGTCTTGGATTGGGCAGGGAAATCCACCGCGGCTGTGAGGATATGCGTAATGTCCATCGCTTCAGCGAGCAAACCGCCGGGGATGATTCCGCCGCGCGTGATCATCACCATCGCGGTAAATTCGCGCTTGAATTGGGGAAGCAGGTAATCAATGAGACGGTCAATCTCTTGCCATGTGACCATTTCGCGGCGGGGTTCAGGTTGCATGTGTTCGAATTCTTCTTTCATCTTTCGTCTTTCCTCAACTATGAAAGAGGAAAGACGAAAGAAAATAAATTATGCTAAAGCTGCAGCCAACGGAGCGGGAGCGCGGACTTGTTCAGAACTGCCATGTGCGCGGGCGGTTTCAACCTGGCGCGCCCAGATATACAGGCAGGTGTGATAAGCAGTATTGGTATAGGAGCTAAAGATGCTTGCCAGCATGACAAAGGTAAAGAAGATCAGCGCGCCGATGACAATACCCACAACTGAAACCGCGGTGCTGCCACCAGAAACATATGCCGCGCCGCCGCCAATGGCAAAAGCAATGACGAAGCCAAGAGCACCAAACACAAAGCTGATCAACCCAGTCACCCAGCGAACCCCCACCGTACTGATTCCCACCAGCAACAGATTTTCCTTCGTGATCTTCAAAATGCGCTGCATGCCGACTTTGAGATTCAGATCATCAATGATCATGGCGGGCAGAATCAATAAAGCGGCTTCGGTCCACAAAACTTCGAGCAATCCTGTTGCCGCGCGCGCGATGCCGCCCACAACACTGCCTCTGCGGTTACGATTAGCCAGGCTGCGCAATAAATTCACAGCCGTGGATGCTGCAGCAAGAGTGAGAATATCAAAGAAGTCGCGGCGGACAATGGCCCAGGCCTTGCCCATGTCACCATCGCCTTCGGTGAGGTAGCCGTAGATCAGATGCACGGTCATGCCCGAAAAGACATAAGTGACCACAAACTGCACAAAGACCAGAATGCCGCCCAATACAAATAAAATGACATTCCCGACCTGTGAATTACCCACGACCATGGCCGCGCCAACGATGGGAATGATTCCGATCACCGAAACGATCATACCAACGACAAGAGCATAGATCGAAGGTTTGAGCAAATCCTTATCCTTGAAGGCCATCTCCCAGGCTTGTTTGAGAAAAGACCAGCCGCGCGAAAAACTTTGCATAATTCACTCTCCTATTTAAAGTTGAGTTGATTATAGCAAAGATGGGGAAAGAGAAAAGAGGAAAGATGCATGTATAATCGGGCAATTCAACTCTCAATTCAGGACAAATATGAAAAAAATAATTCCAATTTTGATCGCGCTCGCGCTTTCAGCTTGTTCCGCCATGTCACCTGCCGAGCCCACCCCCACCCCAGACCCGCTCGTATTGCAGGGACAGCAGGTCTTCAACGCCAAATGCGCCACCTGCCACGCCCTCGTCCCTGATACCATCATCATCGGGCCATCACTGAATGGAATCGCCACCCGCGCAGAGACCCGCGTTGAGGGACAAACCGCAGATGAATATATTCAGTTATCCATTCTTCGGCCCGGAGATTATCTAGTGGAAGGATTCAACAACGTGATGATCACCAACTTTTCCAAGGAACTCACCAATGAAGATATGAATGCGCTGGTCGCATTTTTATTGACGCTGAAATAACAAGCCAAAAGAGGAGAATGTATGAAAGTTTGGATGAAACGTATTTTTTCAGGACTGGGCATTTTGCTGCTCATCGGTATTTTGTACGCCGCATTTGCGCCGCTTCCGCAGGATGAAGTATTGCCGCCCGAAAAATGGGGCGCGGGTTCCAGCAGTGTGGAGCCTGCCTACAGCGGACTTCAACGCGATTTCCCTGTCACCAATGAAACGGACGCAAATGCCACCACGCCCGAAAAAGCAGAACTCGGCCGCCTGCTTTTCTTCGACCCGATCTTGTCTCAAAACGATGACATGTCTTGCGCCACCTGCCACAACCCCGATCTCGGTTTCAGCGATGGCATGCAACAGGCACTCGGCGCGAACGGCAAGACCCTGCCGCGCAATGCAATGAGTTTGTGGAATGTTGCCTACAACACCAATTTCTTCTGGGATGGAAGAGCCGCCACCCTCGAAGAGCAGACGAATACCCCGATCACAAACGCGGACGAGATGGCTGGTTCGCCCGAAGAAATAGAATCTCAACTGAAAGCGATTCCTGCCTACGTTTCGCTATTCGAGCAGGCCTTCGAAAGCAAAGATGCCGTCACGTACGCGAATGTGCAAAATGCCATCGCCGCATTTGAGCGCACGCTCATCACGAACAACTCGCCCTTTGACCGTTACGCCGCAGGCGATGTGAATGCCCTCACCCCCGCCCAGCGCCGTGGATTGGCCACCTTCCGCTCGGCAGGTACGCGCTGTTTTGAATGTCACGCCGCGCCCACCTTCAGCGATGACTCGTTCTCGGTGACAGGTGTGCCCGACCTGCCCGGACAAGAGCATGATGCAGGCCGCGCCGAAGTGGAAAGTGAAAGTTTGGACGGCGCATTCAAAGCGCCTTCACTGCGCAACATTGCCCTCTCGGCTCCGTACATGCACAACGGCGCCTTTGCCACACTCGAAGAAGTCGTGGACTTTTATGCCAAAGGCGGCGGACGTGATGACGGCGTCGAAAATGTGGATATTCACGTTTTGGGCTTCGATCTCACCGAGCAGGAAAAATCTGACCTCGTTGCATTCATGTATGCGCTCACCGATGAGACCAACCTGCCCGAGTTCCCTGAATCTGTGCCTTCGGGTCTGCCTGTGGTGGCGCATGTGGAAAACCCCGCGCGCGAAACCGTCAGCCAGATGAATGCCGGGGGAACAGAATCAGTTTCAACGTCTACGCATGAAGCGGTGACTTTGAGGGTCGAAAAAGGTCAAAGCATCCAATCTGTTGTAGATCAGGCGCTGCCCGGTGACACCATCGAAGTGCCGTATGGAATTTACAAAGAGCATGTCATCATTGACATCAGCGATATCAAATTCTTCGGCATTC
The DNA here is from genome assembly GCA_016718275.1 of Candidatus Villigracilis affinis. GTDB lineage: Bacteria > Chloroflexota > Anaerolineae > Anaerolineales > Villigracilaceae > Villigracilis > Villigracilis affinis. The sequence continues at coordinate 97,550 of JADKEA010000020.1, read as the reverse complement.
CAAATGAAGAAGGCCAGTGGCCTGTGATCGAAGGCGAAGGCAAGGGCGCCGATGGGGTGATCGCTTCGGGAAATAATTTTGAGATGGCGTTCTTTGCGGTCAAGAATTTCACAAGCAACGGTGTGCTGGTGGAAGGCGCGAAGAACGTTTACCTGCACGATATGTATATTGAAAATACAGGCGTGTACGGCGTGTACCCCGTGCGCTGTACCGATGTGTTGATCGAACGCATCGAAGGCACGCTGATGAACGATGCCGCGATCTATGCGGGCAAATCGGAGAATGTGATCATCCGCGATACGCTGACCTATGGCAACGTGATCGGCGTGGAGTTGGAGAACACGGTCAACGGTGAAGTGTACAACAACGTGGCCCACGATAACACCATCGGAATTTTCATTGACCTGCTGCCGCAACTGCCTTCGAAGGTTTCGATGTACACGAAGGTGCATGACAACCTGGTTGAAAACAACAACGGCGCGAATTTTGGCAAGTCTGGCACGGCGGTTTCGCTCATCCCGCCTGGGACGGGCATGTTGATTCTCGCGGCGGACCATGTGGAGGTGTACAACAACACCATCCGCGGAAATAAGACGGGCGGCATGGCGGTGTTCAATTTGACCATCGGTTTTTCGGAAGAGGAGATCGATGTCGGTCCGAACCCCGAGCATAACTACATCCACGATAATATCTACGAAAACAACGGCTACGATGCGGATAAATTCGTGAAAGACATGCTGGGACAGGGCTTCGATATCATTTGGGATGGCACCGGCGCAGACAATCGCTTCGACGAGCCGAACGCTTCATCCTCCTTTCCGCCTGTTTTGCCTTCGAAGAATTTGCCAGCGCCGTTGTATAACCTGTACTGGCGGGCGTTGAATTTTGTGGTGGGGTTGGTGGGGTAAAGTAAAAAGTAAGAGGAAAGAAGAAAGAGGCAGTGATGCGAGTTGCTGTCTCTTTTTATTTGGGGGCAGTGTCTCCCAAAAGCCGTGACATTTGCCACTTCACTGTGAGTCATTTTTTCATATAATCCAGATTGCGTGGGGGAAAATAAGAATTCTCTTGTGTTTCTGGTCATGCACCTCCCCCAACCCATCCACATCAACCTTTCACCTCCCCGTCCAAGACCCTATCTCCGACCAATTGGAGTTCACGAATGCCTGAATGTCTTTGGAGTGCAGAAATCTTAACTTGTTATCGCGTTTCGGACACTACGGAGAAACCACCGAGCCTCCATTAATCGTTCTCAGTTCAACCCCCATTCCATAGCCCGATTGCTCAGGTTATTATCTTCAATCTAAATCACAACAAACTGATCGGATCAACCTCCACCCTGCAATCGCTCAATTTTAGATCGCGCAATAGTGAAGCGGGGTCTGGGCCGCGCAGGATGATCTGCCAGCGGTGGATTCCATCCACTTTGGAGAAGAAGGCAGGGACAGGGCCGATCAATTCGGTTTGGCGGCGGTTTTCGGTTTCAATGCGCAGCTTGAGTTTATCGGCGGCTTTTTGTGAATCAGATTCGGCTTTGAGCGGGTCGGCATCGCGGAATTCCAACCGCACCAGTTTTGCAAAAGGCGGATAGCCCAACTGCTTGCGATAGTCCAACTCGCGTTCGTAGAATCCGTTCACGTCATGTCCCGCCGCAAATTGGATGGCGTAATGCTCGGGCATGAAGGTTTGCAAAACCACCTTTCCACCCAGCGACGAACGCCCCGCGCGGCCAGCAACCTGAGTCAGCGTTTGAAAGACCTTTTCACTTGCAAACGGGTCAGGCAGATTCAATCCCACATCTGCCAGCACGATTCCCACGAGAGTCACCAACGGCAGGTCGAGTCCCTTCGAGAGCATTTGCGTCCCCACCAGCACATCGGCCTGATGATTGGCAAAATGCGTGAGGATCATTTCATGCGCGTCCTTGTGACGGGTCGTGTCCCAGTCCCAGCGCAGGGTGCGCACGCCAGGGAACATCGCCTGCACTTCCTCTTCCACTTTTTCGCTGCCAAGCCCATACTCGCGGATCTGTTTTCCACTGCAATTCGGGCAGGTCTTCGGCTTTTGGCGGGTGTAGCCGCAGTGATGGCAAAGTAACGTTGGAACGTTTGAACGTTCAAACGTTCCAACGTGCAACGTCAGCGGCGTATCGCAGTTGGGGCATTTGAGCACAAACCCGCAGTCGCGGCAAAAAATGTAGGTGGCGGTGCCGCGGCGGTTCAAAAACAAAATCGCCTGCTCGCCGCGTGAGATCGTTTCAGCGAGTGATTCGGCCAGCGCACGCGAAAAGATTCCGCGATTGCCTGTCTTGAGTTCCTCGCGCATGTCCACCACTTGCACGGGCGGCAATGCAGAATCGGTGACGCGATTCGGCAGAGTCAATTTTGTCAGCGTGCCGTTTTCGGCGGCGAATCTTTGCTCCACGGTGGGCGTGGCAGAACCCAACACACACACCGCGCCGCACAAACGCGCATACTCCTGCGCGGCGGTCGCGGCATTATAAAACGGCGGCTCGCCCTGATGATAGGAACTGTCGTGGCATTCATCCACCACGATCAGGCCGATATTCGGCAGCGGGGCAAACAACGCCGAACGCGCACCGATGATGACCTTCAACTTGCCCGAACGCGCACGCCGCCACGTATCGTACCGCTCCCCCTCTGAAAGTTTTGAATGGATCAACCCCACCTGCCCGGGGAAGCGCGCTAAAAATCTACGCACCGCTTGCGGGGTGAGCGCAATTTCAGGCACGAGGATGATGGCCTGCTTTCCGCGCTTGATGGTTTCTTCGGCGGCGCGAAGATAAATTTCGGTTTTGCCAGAACCAGTCACGCCATGTAAAAGAAAAGATGAAGGCTGAAGGATGAAGGATGAATGCGTTATTTTTTCGAGCGCAGAGGTTTGCTCTGGGGTGAGTTCGAAAGCCTGTGTACCTGTTTCCTGCTCTACCTGTTTACTCGTCCGCTCCAGCGAATCACGGAAGATTTCGTTTTCAAACAGGCGAATCAATCCGCGCTCTTCGAGTTCCTGCAAGTCAGCGAGGTTGCATCCTGTTTCGGCATAGACCCATGAGAGGTTGATCGCTTCAGGCTGTTGGATGAGGAAACGCAATGCGGATTGACGACGGGCGAGAGTCTGCTTTGTGCCGAGGGAATCCATCTCCGCTTCAGCCGCTTCTGGCGTAACCGACAACTGGGCCACGCGCACGAACTTTGATCTCACCCGCGGCGGAGGCAAAACGTGCTTCGTCGTGAGAATCCCTTTTTTCACGAGGGACTGCGCCGTTTTGCGCCAATCCACCCGCGAGAAATGGGAATCGATCTGACGTCCGCGCAGGGGTCCGCGCTCGCGCAAAAGTGTAAGCAAGCGAGTGGTGACGGTTGAGGTCTTGTCTTCGTAATTGGTAATTCGTAATTCGTAATTGACATCCGCTTGCTGGCTCAAGCCCACAGGCAGCATGAGGCTGATAATGGCGGCCAGTGGATTCAGGGTTGAGTCAGCCAATAGCATCGCAAGAGCAAGCTGCGGCTGAGTCAGAACGGGGGCAGGGTCGAGCAGGTCAATGATGAGTTTGGGATTCTCCACCGCAGGAGAATCGATCAAGGCGGTGACGATCCCCTGCACCGTCTGCTTTCCAAATGGGACAATTACAAAACTGCCCGCCTGAATTTGGAGGGCGAGCTCGTTCGGGATGGCGTAATCAAAGAGGCCGGAGATTACAGAAACGTTAACAGCAACGCGCGCAAACATGGTGAGATTATAATGTTGATAAGGTCGAAAAAGGAGGCAGATATGTTGACAGCAGTATTGATCCTGGGCGGGATTGTGATTCTGATTTCGGTGGGGTTGCTTGCCTTGATGTTCATGAAATCAAATGAAGTGAACCTGACGGGAAAAACCGAAGACAAGCCTGAGTGGATGAAATCGAATCCACCTAAAGAAACCGTGAATGCCACGCGCGCAGAAAATGAGGGCGTGACGCTTTTCGATCACGATGCGGGCGAAAGGATCGCTTCGCCCTTTGCCGAACAGATCGAAGATATCCTGCGTGCCAAATTGGAAAGTGACCCATTTAATAAATTCGATATTGATTTTGGGTCCGCGCCCGATGGCTCGCTGGAAATTTGGGTGAACGGCAGTATGTACCCCAGCATGGATGACCTGCCCGATGAAGGTCTGAAGAATGCTTTTCGGAATGCTGTGAAAGAGTGGGAGAGAGTAAAGTAAGAGAAGTGAACGGTGAATCAGTAGTGCGGAATGGAGATCATTCCGCACTATGTTTTTTAACTTCGCAATACAACCCCAGCGCCATACCCCACAACGGATGAATAATCCCCGGTGACATCGCCCGAGGTGGCGTATTTCAGGATCTGCACTTTGTTTGCGCCGAGTTCACGAGCCGCACTTAGCATGGATGCGACTGCGGCATGCCCGCAGGCGAATCCCAGCCCCATCTGTTCGGCTTCGAAGATGGACTCGGGGTCGAAAGACTCAAATCGTCTGAGCATTTCCGAATCGAGGATGCCTGCGGTTTTCTGGTTATAAAAATGGGAAAGGTCTGTCGAGGCGACGATGATGGCGCTTTTTCCTTTGAGCGTTTGGGCGAGGGCATGACCGAGTTTTTGTGCGGTCTCCACTTCCTGCGCGCGGACCATGATCGGCAGTAATTTGAATTCGTTTTTGAGCACACGCTGTAAAAATGGGAGTTCGATTTCGAGCGAGTGTTCTCTATCGTTTGCAATGGGCGTGATGGGAATATCGAGGTGGGTTTGCAATTCTGCGAGTGCGGCCTGATCCACTGCGATGCTTCCGAGCGGGGTGAAATAGGCTTGATGTTTTGTGGTGATGAGTGGGTAAGGCGCGAAGTTATGATACGGTGAAAGGATAGCAATCAGTTCGGGGGTAAGTCCGCGCAGCGCGGCGAAGGCATGTGCGGCAACTGCGCCTGAGTAGAGATGTCCTGCATGGGGGGCGATGAGGGCGATCACTTCCCCGCTTATTTCAGGCAGATTCGCATGGGCAAGAAAATCATCCACGCTGCGGGCAAGGGATTTGGGATTCCCTTCATACCATTGACCAGCGATCGGGGAAGGACGAAGATCAAGTGTGGTCATCAAAATTATTGTAGCACAAGGGGTTGGTCAAAATCCATCTGTAAAATTAGTACTTCTGTACAATTTAGGGGGTATATTGTTCCGTGCATGACGCTGTTATAATGAATAAAAAAGGAGAGAGACATGAAAACTAGTAAAAATTTTTCAAGTGTAATTGCCATTTCGTCTTTGATACTCGCCATGCTTGCCTGTAATTTTGGCGCATCAGATGCAACGTCAACCCCATTGCCCCCCACCAACCCTCCTCCGACAACGGTTCCTACAGAGGTTCCTCCTCCCGTGGTAGAGTCATCCCCCACCCCTGAAGACACCACCCCGGCTATAGATACCAGCGCATTTGATGCCTTATTGCAGGATTTTGCAGAGAAGGGCTATGTCAGCACCACCGAAGGGGAGATCACACCCATCGATCCTTTCAAGGAAGAATGGGCGCAGCTCAACTACTATCAATGGTGGACGATCGATAAGCAGGCTTCCGACCTGGTATTTTCGGGCCATTTCAAATGGTCATCCTCTAACTCGACCCCCGATCTCTCAGGTTGTGGTGTTGTGTTCGGCCTTCAGGATAGCGACGATCACTACGTAGTCATCCTCGATAAGGGACGAATCGCATTCTTCATGAGCCGTGGCTCAAATGTGTATGAAGTCGGTAAGACTCGCGGTCCGGGGCGCGTGAACTTTAGTAACCCTGCCGAAGCAGACTTTGCGCTGGCCGTGAAAGGCAAGAGCGCTTACGTATCTGTTGATGGCGAAGTGACGGAATATACCCTGTCGGCAGATCAGGGCACTGACGGTGATTTTGCCTTGACCCTGCTCTCTGGCACCAACAGCGGGTACGGCACGCGCTGCGAAATGACGGATATGTTCCTGTTCGTCCCCAAGTAAAACATCAATCCATGAATAAAAAGAGGCTGGATTTTTCTCCAGCCTCTTTTTATATCTATTCGCTCCGATATTATTTTCAGCTACGGAATTGTATAGCTCGTAATGGCGTGGTCAAGGATATCGAGCATTGATTGGTCGGCATCATTTGCATAATACAGGGTAAACATCAGGAAGGTCATGCGGTCACCTCCGCGCAGCTCAAAGAAAGATACGCCGGAGTAGCCGCCGCTCTTTGAAGTCCAGGTGAGTTTCTCAGAGCCATCTGGCTGCATTTCATCGGCTGAAATGCTGATGTCACCTTCCTTGCCGGTGTTGCTGTAATACTGGTGCAGCAATTGTAAGGCGAACCTGCCATTATCATTTCCCGTGAAAGGCTGACCATCGTTATACACAAGGCTGTCAATGATCGCAGAGCCATCCGGTGATGTGATGCTGTCAATGTAGGCATTTTCGTAGGTCTTTTGTTCGTAGTACCAGTCACCGGGGACTTCGAAGGTCAGCAGGTTGTTCTCATCAGTGAAAACGACAAGTTCCGAGCTATTGCCATTCGAAGGCGGCGGTTCATTCAACGCCGGGGGCTGGGGCACAATGGAGTTGTTATTGGAAGGGGGATTGTTCGACTGGGGCGGATTTGTGGGGAGAGGCTGGCTTGTAGGGAATACTGCAACAGTGGGTGTTGCGCCGCCATTACAGGCAAGGCTTACAAATAATAACAGGGCGGCAAACGCGAATAACGTACGGTACTGATTTTTCATGATCGTCTCCTATTCTCCTCTGATTCAAAATTTGCCCGCAAGGATACACCAGAAACAAAAAATGGAAAAAGGTACTTTAGTCATGCAAAACAAAAAGTCCTCTTGCAATGCCTTGTCCTATCGTGCTATTATGCTGAGACAAAATGTAATCTCTTATTATGAGTGACTGGAGGAGTCATGGGAAATTCAACTACAAAGTTTGGCATCCCTGCGATCATCGCAATCGTTGTCCTCTGTGTGGCATGTGTCTGCTGTGCGGGCGTTTTGCTATACATTTACGGGGATTCGCTTTTCAGCAGCGGAACCGGGGTCACCGACCCCACAGTATCCACAGACCCGATCATTCCTGCAGACACATCCAATCTCCCCGAATGGACGATCATTTACTACTCCGATGCAGATGACGACATCCTCGAAGGCGACCTATGGTTCGACATCAACGAAATGGAACTCGTCGGTTCGAATGCGCAGATGAATATCGTGGTACAGATCGACCGCGCCGAAGGCTCATTTGACGGCGACGGTGACTGGACCGATACACGCCGCCTGTACGTCACCCAGGATTCGGACATCAACCGCATCAACTCACAGGTGGTGGAAAGCCTCGGCGAAGTGGATATGGGCAACCCGCAGACCCTCGTCGATTTCATGACCTGGACCATTCAAAATTATCCAGCCAAGAAATATGCGCTCATCATGTCTGACCACGGCGGCGGCTGGACCGGTGGATTCTCGGACCTGCAATCGGGCTCGAGTCTTTCCATGCCGCAAATCGTTCAGGCTATCGAACTGGTTCAACAGCAAATGGGCGGACAGAAATTCGAAATCATCGGTTTCGATGCCTGCTTGATGGGCATGGTCGAAGTGTACGGCGCACTATACCCGTACTCCAATTACATGGTCGCTTCCGAAGAGGTGATCCCCTCCACAGGCTGGTCCTATGCGGCATGGATGAATCAACTGGCGCAAAACCCCACCATGGACGGGCGCGGAGTCAGTCAGGCCATCGTCTCCACTTATATCGTTCAGGATACGCTGCTTACGTTAAGATCATCCAGCGCAGAGATCACCGAAGTGGAAGCCGCAACAACTCTCAGCGCAGTGGAGAGCGCGCGCGTCCCGGATGTGATCGGCGCCATGAATCAGTTCATCTCCGTCATGGCAACCGTTGACCAGCGCTACGTGGCACAGGCACGCGAATATACCCGCAGTTATTACAGCATCTTCGGTGAAGATACTCCCTCACCCTTTATCGATCTCGGGAACTTCGCGGAAATCCTTGCCAATGCAACGGGCGACCCGGCTGTCTTTCAGGCATCTGAGCAGTTGAAGGCAGCCATCTCATCTGCCATCGTCGCCGAAAAACACGGACAGAGAATGTCTGGCTCGAACGGCATGTCCTTCCACTTCCCCATTTCTGATATTTACGCCTACACGGAATACAACTCGGATTTCCCGCCCTATTACGCCGAATCCGCTGCCAGATTCCTTGAGCAATCCACATGGGATGAATTCCTCGCCTTCCATTACACCGGGCAGGATTTTGTGCCGCAGGAAGGGCAGGCTTACACGCCGCCGCGCACCAACACCATCACCGCACCGGGCGCATCCCCATTGACCATTGCGCCGATCCAGCTTTCGGATAATGTGATCTCCGCCGATGAAACTCTGACACTCTCCACAACGGTTACTGGCGATGTATCCTACATCTACTTCATTCTCTACTTCTATAATCAGGAAGCCAACGTAACCTGGGTGGCTGATATGTCGTTTGTCAGTGCCGCGAACACGACCACCGTGGATGGTGTCAACGCACCCGATTATGGTGAAAGCCCCATCGAGATCAGCTACGATTGGGAGCCTTATCTCTTCGTCCTCAAGGACGGGACGAATCAGGCCTATGCCCTGTTCGAGCCCGATGAATACGAAAGTGCCGACGGGGTCACCACCTATTCTGTGTACGGGCAATACACCCCCGTGAACGCAACATCTGCCACAGATGCCAAACTCACTTTCGATCTGGATGGCAACCTCTTGAACATCTACGCCCTGCCTGATTCAGACAGCAACGGCATCGACACCGCCGTAGCCATCTCCCCGCAGATCGGCGACCGCTTCAGTGATTACGTCCAGTACTATACCTTCGATGAAAACAACGTTGCCACCTATTCCTACGAACTAAGCGAAGATGTCTTCACCTACGGCGAGCAGGGTTTCTGGTTTGAATCCTATATCCCCGTGGACGGACAGTATTCCATCGGCTTCTACGCCGTGGATTTCGACAACAATATGACATCCAGCTACGAATACATCACCTATCAAAACGCGCCATAGATCACCCGCAACAAAAAAGACTTCGGAGCAAAAATCCGAAGTCTTTTTTGTTATCCAGATTTTCCGCTCAAGCCGTCGCTTGGAGCGTTTATTATCACGCCAAAACTTTTTTAGTTGCATTGAAAGCCAGCGGCGGCAATTCACTTCGCAGAAACCATTCGGCCGCATCGGCATCATCCGCAGGAACCAACTCCCCGCCGGTCACTTCCGCATGATAAACGATGATGAAATCCGCGCCGCGTTCATGCTCACGGCCTGCGATCACATCCAGCACACCCAGTACACGCACAAACAAACCCGTTTCTTCAAGGCACTCGCGTGCGGCGGCCTCTGCCGGGTCTTCTCCACCGTTCACAAATCCCGCAGGCAAAGTCCACAGCCCGCGAAACGGTTCGTTGACGCGCCGCACAAGTAGAACCCGCCCATCCTGTTCAACAAGAATGGCCGCCGCCACCTTCGGGTCGATAAAATAAATCCACCCGCACTGCGGGCAGACCGGGCGCACCATTCCAAACTTTTCCTCGTGTGCAACCTGCGCCCCGCAACGCGGGCAGAATTTAATATGGCTATCTCGAGCCAACGCTTAACTCCACTTTTTCTTCGCGGAACGATTCATCACAAATGCCACCAACCCGCTGAGCAGACCAAACACCAGCAAACCAACCTGCCATGCGACTGAAATAAACGCTTCGCTCTCCGCCGGTAACTGGTCTTGCGGTGCTGATTCACTGACCGGCTCCTTGGGAGAAGCGGAAGGTGTCTCAATGATCCGCTGTGTGTCTTCTGTGACGAGCGGTAATTCAGTGGGCGCAAAGGCCAAATCCATGGTGGGCATGGGTTCCAAGGCGGGGGTCTCGGTCGTAGCAGGCTCTTCGGCCAGAGCGGGTGCTTCTGTTGCTGCAGGCGCTTCTGTAATAGCGAATGAATCCGCCGCGACAGCAGGCGCTTCCGTTGCGGCAGGCAGAGCCTCCAGATTGAAGGATTCAGGGCCGCCGCCACCGCCTAAACCACACGGGTCGCAGCCGCCACCCGAACCAGCAGGGGCTGTTGCAACTGTCATGCGCGGAACGGCATAATTCGCGGCAAAAGTAAGCATCAATAAAATCGTGGCAAACGCACTTGAAAGACGGAAAAAGGGATAGGACTTCGGCACCGGCGGTTTCAATCCAACCATCTGTCGAGTCAATGTAAAGTTGCGCGGCGCTTTGCGCGCAGGCAGTTTTCTGAGAATGCCCCGGGCAGCGCGCAGGTCATTGTAAACAGAGGCAAGCTCCGGGTCGGATGAGATGCGAGACTCAATGCGCGCAGAATCAGATGGATTGAGCTGTCCATCTAAATAGGAAGAGAGTTGTTCAATATCGCGAAAATTTTTCATAATCTGCTTTCCTCTTCCAGACGAAATGAAGAAGGCAAAAGTTCCTCAAAGCTGCGCAAACACTCGCGCAACCGCAATCGCGCACGCGCAAGCCGACTCTTGATGGTGCCAAGCGGGACGTGAACAGCAGTTGCCACTTCTGTATAGTCGAGGCCCTGAAGGTCCGCCATCACAACCACCGTGCGGAATTCGGCTGGAAGTGCATCGAGGCAATGTTGAATGGCATGCTCGAGTTCATCCGCTTCCGATTTTTCGGCGGGGGTCATGTTGGGGTCGGCCAGCCAGCGTGGAGAGTCCATCTCCTCGCCATCGGCGGTATCTGGTTCTAGAGGGGTTGTGGGACGGCGTTTTTGGCGGCGCAGTTCGTCGTAACAGGCATTGGTTACCGTGCGCATGAGCCACGCTTTAAATGAGCCGCCACGAAACGAGTTGATGCTCCGAAACGCGGAGATGAAGGCTTCCTGCGCCGCATCGGCAGCCTGGTCTTCATCGCCAAGGATGCGGAGGGCAGTGTTGTAAACACGGTCTTGATAATGAAGGATCAAGGTGTTGAAGGAATCAAGATCCCCATTTTGTGCGGTCTGAATAAGGGCTGGTTCGTCCATGAGTTTATTTTACCCGTGAATCGCTGACTCGCTGATTTGTTGAATCAGTGTGCGTTTCGTTTTATCACAAAGAGATAAATGGCACGCCATATCAGCATGCCAAATGCATTGGTACTGCCGAGAACGAGCGTAAAAATGGGAAGCGCGGCCGAATTCAAAATAGCCGCACGCAGGATCACAGCCAGCGGGGCAACAGCCAGCATGGCAGGGAGAATTCGCCACAATGACTTGGGGCTGGAGATTACCTGCTCATCAAATAAACCAAACCACGGCGCAAGCAAAAACCAACCAACCAGCACAGGGAAAAATGCCGCGCTCATACGCGGCAGAAAGGAAACATCGGCTTCGCCATGTGTGGCAAAGCCGATGAAGGTGAGAATGGCAATGGCCAGCAAGTCGCCAATGGCCAGAAAAACGATGTTCTTTTTCATTGAAAATTTTTCCAGTCTAAAAACCATACCGCAAAAACAGGAAGATCGCAGCCATCAGGATCAAAAACAAGGCAAGCATGATTAAACGGCGGGTACGGGTATTCTCTTCCTCGAACGGATCGTTACTGATGGGGATATTCATGGGGGATGATTTTGCGGGTGGTTGCGGCAACATCTGCGCCTCGATGGATTCCACGTAGTCTTTGGCTTCCTTCAAGCCGAGGTTGGTGGCGAGGCGATATATTTTGATGGCTTCGATTTTTTGTTTTTTTGCCAGCAAGGCACGAATCTGACCGTCCATCGAATCATCTGCCAAACTGGGAGCTGGCACAGGGATATGAACCGGCTCTCCCCGTGCCATTGCCTCGACCGCATTCTTCGCCTCTTTCAATCCGGCGCTGGTCCAACTGCGATAGAGTTTAATTGCGTCGATCTCCCTGCCTTGTGACATTAGATCTAGGATTTGGCGTTCCTGAGATGACCCCGCCGACTGACTGGCTGGTGCAGGGCCATCCACGTAATCTCCACGCATGAGCGCTTCCACAGCACCTTTGGCATCCTTCAAACTTGCATTGGTCAGGAGGCGATATTCCTTAATCGCCTCGATCATCTTACCGCTCTGAGCAATTTGCTTAATCTGCTGTTTCTTCTCTGGAGGAATGGAATACACAGGAACCTCACTCTTCCTTGCGAAGAGCAGGGAACAGCAACACCTCACGGATCGAGTGCTTATCTGTCAACAGCATGGCAAGGCGATCCACGCCCATGCCGAAACCGCCGTTGGGCGGCATGCCGTAACGCATGGCACGCAAATAGTCCTCGTCCAGCGGATGTTTCTCTTCCTCATCATCGGTGTAGTCGCGTCCCATCTCAATGAAGCGTTGCTCCTGATCGAGCGGGTCATTCAATTCGGTGAAGGCGTTGCACAATTCGAATCCAGCCGCATAGCCTTCAAAACGCTCCACTGTCAATGGATCACCCGGGATGGATTTCGCCAGCGGAGAAATATCGCGGGGATAGTTGTAGAGGAAAGTCGGCTGAATCAAGGTCGGTTCAAGGAACTCACCCAGCAGGAAATCGATCATCTTGCCGCGCGCCGATTTTGGATCGGGCGTCTTGTTCGGGTGTTTGGCTCTAATGGCTTTGAAAAGATCTTCAGCAGTCTTGTGCTCGGCAATATCGATGCCGCTGGTCTCGAGAATACCTGTACGCATTTCCACTCGATTCCAAGGCGGTTTGAATTCCAATTCATGCTCGCCAAATTTGACTTTTGTGGAACCGGTCACCTGCTCGGCGGCATAGGCCACCATTTGCTCGGTCAATTCCATCACCTGCAAATAATCGGCGTAGGCCCAGTAAAACTCAAGCTGGGTGAACTCGGGATTATGTTTGAAAGATACGCCTTCGTTGCGGAAGTCACGGCCAATCTCATACACACGTTCCAAATTGCCGACAAGCAATCGTTTCAAATACAATTCGAACGAAATACGCAGGTACATATCCTGCTCAAGCTCGTTATGATGGGTTGTAAATGGCCGCGCTGCCGCACCTCCATACAAAGGCTGGAGAATCGGCGTTTCCACTTCGAGAAAATCATGATCATCGAGGAAGGTCCGCAGGGCTTTGATGAGTGTGGCGCGCTTGCGGAAATTTTCGCGCACATCGGGGTTGACGGCGAGATCCGCATACCGTTGACGGGCGCGTAATTCAGGTGATTCCAAGGCGGCGTAACGGGTTACCGTGCCATCTTCCTGAGTCACATCCTTGTCAGCGGGCAGGGGTGTCACCGATTTGGCGAGCAGCTTGAAGTCATGGACATGCAGCGAGATCTCCCCTGTTTTTGTGCGGAACATGACACCAGAAGCCTGAATAAAATCGCCCAAGTCGAACATCTTGTTGAGCAATTCCAGGCGTTCCTTGCCAAGCTCATTGCTGCGGAAGAACAACTGGATCTTCGCGCTGCCATCTTCAATATGAACAAAAGAGACCTTGCCCATCCCACGATTGGCGCGGATACGACCAACCAGCGTGGCCTTTACCTCCGGGGTTGAATCGGGCGCGGCTCCCTTCTCGGCAGCTTCAAATTCGGCAATGACCTGCGCACTGGTATGGGTGCGCTCGGCGCGCGTGGGATAGGGATCGATTCCCTCCGCACGAAGCTCTTCAATTTTTTGCAGACGGATTTTTTCCAGAGATGTGTATTCTGCCATGATCGTATCTTCTTTCTTTTTCTTTCTTCTCACAGAAAGAAAGGATTGGGTCAAAATAAAAAGCCCCGCCTCCAACGCAAATTGGACGCGGGGCAAGTAATCTTTGCGCGTCCTGTTTAACCGACCTTGATGATCTTCACGTTGTAGGTACCACCTGGGGTTTCCACTTTCACAACATCACCCAGCTTGTGATTCAAAATCGCCTTACCGATCGGCGATTCGTTCGAGATCTTGCCATCGCGCGGGTTGGCCTCTGCGGCGCCGACAATGGTAAAGGTCTCGGCCTCAAAGTTACCTTCTTTAATGGTCACCTTTGAGCCGACATGAATTACATCATTCTTCTTGGCCTTGCCATTGGATTCTTCGATAATGTTGGCGGTGGCAAGCAAGATTTCAAGTTCCTGAATACGGCCTTCCACAAAAGCCTGTTCGTTCTTGGCCGCCTCGTATTCGGCATTTTCGATCAGTTCCCCGCCTTCCATAGCCTCGTGCAAGCGATCGGCTACTTCCTGTCGTTTCACTGTGCGCAAATGATCCAGTTCCTCTTGAAGCTTCTGAAAGCCCTCTTTGGTAAGGAAATTGGTTGTTGGCATGATATGTCCTGCTATATAGAATTTTGCACCCCAAGAAAGGGATGCAAGTGATTAAAAATTTCCGGTGGTATGGTCCGGAAAGTCGACAATACTATATCATAAATTAAAATCAGATACAAGCCCCAAAAGCATTACAAAGGTTTGTCTATGCAAATTTCCAGAAGCCGATTCCGTTCTTTTGTGACCAATATTGGTGGATTTTCTCCCGCATTTCTTCTGGACTGTCGAACAAAGTGCCGAACTGAGAGGTGTATGCAAGGATCGCATCTCCCCATAACCGTAGGCCTGCTTCGGTTATTCTTTGGGTGTTTTCCTTCATCTCGGCAGTTTTCAGCGCAAAATCCTCAGGGAAATTGAACAGGTACGGGATATCCACATCATAGGTCAGAGGGCGGCCGAGCAATTCCACGCCGCGACGCACGAGGGTATGGTCAAGGTGGGCACCCAGCGCGAGTTGGCAGACCAGTTCATCGTCAGGGTTGAGGCGGGCGGAGATGGCTTCTGCAATCTGGGCAGGCAAGCCGTCGTCATCTTCATGCGGCGGAATGAATACATCCGTATAAGTCCAGTCTCCGTTTTTGTCGCGCCTGTAAATGCAGTCCAAAAAGTCAAAGTGGACAACCTTTGCACCAAGGATGCCGGCAGCATGGGTATCTTCGGCACGACGTGCTTTGACCAGTTCGTCTGTATCCATGATCCCCCACTTTTCATGAACGATCTGGGCAAATGGAGAAAGCTGATTGGCAGGTGGGAAGCCGCAAAAAATCGTCCAGATTTCCACATCCATGCCTGCCTGTACCTGATCGTAAATCAGGCCGCCAGCAGAAAGTACGGTATCATCCAAATGAGGGGAGATGTATATGGTGCGCATCCGCCAGTTTTACCACAAAATCGCAATGAATCTTGATATGTTGTACTGTAGAATTAAACAATATAATAAGCAGGTGTAATGATCGTAACCAGATTTCGGCCTGCTCGAGTAAGAGGTGCAATGCAGGAAAGACGCAAACAACAACGAAAGAATTTGATGGCCTACACACAGGTCTTCGACCTGAACGGCGGGCACCTGCTCGGCTATCTGGGTGACTTGAATCTTCACGGGGCCATGGTGATTGGCGAAAAGGCCATTGTTGAAAATACAGAACTTACACTGGCCATTGAGCTGCCCGAACTACCAAATGTCAAAATGCAGCGCATCACCATCCCTGTGCGTGTGGCGTGGTGTCAGCAGGATATCAGCCCGGAGTACTTCAATGTCGGGTTTGAATTCAAGGAAGTAACACCCAAACAAAAACCCGTTATTGAAGAGATCATGGAAAAGTACGAGTTCCGCCGTGATTTGCCCAGCTACCTGACCAAACCCGTCCCAGGAAAGTAAACGAAAGCCTAAAATGACAGCCATTCTCCTCACGAAGTGGCTGTCATTTTTATGTTAAACTCTGACCATGCCAACAGCGCGAACGCTTTTCTTCACCGCCCCAAAGAAAGTCGAAGTCCAGGAAACATCCATTCCCCCACTGAAAGATAATGAAGTCCTCGTGGAAACCATTTGCTCTGCCGTCAGCGCAGGGACAGAGATGCTGGTCTACCGCGGACAATTTCCGCATTTGGCCGATTCTCACGATGCGGTGAGCAGCAACTTGAATTATCCGCTAGCGTATGGATATGCCTCAGTAGGGAAAGTAAAGGAAATAGGAAAAGAGGTGAATCGGGAATGGGAAGGCAAACTCGTTTTTGCTTTTCACCCGCACGCTTCATCCTTCATCCTTCATCCTTCATCATTAATTCCCATTCCCGATTCCCTAACACCCGAAAATGCCTGCTTCCTACCCAATATGGAAACCGCAGTAAATCTGGTGCAGGATGCTGCACCCATTTTGGGCGAGCGCGTTTTGGTGCTCGGCCAGGGGGTAATCGGCTTGTTGACCTCTTCTTTATTAAGTGAATTCCCACTGGACACCTTGATCACCGCCGATTTTTATGAACTACGCCGCAAGGCCGCGATGCAAATCAAAGGTGTACATTCTCTGGACTCAGGCCTCAAAACCTTTCGCGCCGATTCTTTTGCCTATACGCAAAACAAGTTCGATTTGACTTTGGAATTGAGCGGCTCCCCTTCTGCCTTGAATGACGCGATTGAGCTGACCACCTTCAGCGGACGAATTGTCATTGGCTCTTGGTATGGGCAAAAACGCGGGGAAATCGATCTCGGCGGCTCGTTTCATCACTCGCGTATCAAATTGATCTCGTCGCAAGTCAGCACGATCTCACCAGAGTTGAGTGGGAGATGGGATAAGTCCCGCCGCTTCGATGTGGCGTGGAAGGCATTGGGCCGCATCCAACCTGAAAAATGGATCACACACCGCTTTTCAATAGAAGAGGCAGCCAGAGCCTATCAACTGCTGGATGAAAACCCGCAAAACACGATTCAAGTTGTGTTTGATTACTCAAAATGAGATTTAACTACACCACCCTCGAAACCTGCCACACCGCCACGGGCATCGTTCTTGTCATTGATGTACTGCGGGCATTCTCCACAGCGGCGTATGCATTTTCACGCGGAGCAAAAGAGATTCGGCTGGTCAGTACGGTGGAAGAGGCACTGGAATTGAAATCCAAAATTCCAAATGCAAAAGCGATGGGCGAAGTAGGCGGACTTCCACCCGCAGGTTTTGATTTTGGCAACTCCCCCACCCGTATCCTTGAACATGACTTGAAGGGAATTACCTTAATCCAGCGCACAGGCGCAGGTACACAAGGGGCGGTGCGCAGCGTCCATGCGGAGGTAATGTTCGCCACCAGTTTTGTCGTAGCGCAGGCAACGATGGATCATGTTCTGCGATTGCATCCTGAAGAGGTCACCTTCGTTGTCACAGGTGGAGCGGATAATGCCGAGGATTTGGCCTGTGCCGAATTTCTGGAGAAGCAGCTCACAGGTCAGACGGTTGATACGGAGGATCTCATCCGCCGTGTGGTGCAATCACGAGATGCCTTTCAGCACATGAACGATCACCCGCAATTCCCGAGATCTGACCTTGAATTTTGCACACGCATCAACGCCTTCGACTTTGCCATGCCCATTGAACGAAAGAACGGATTTTTGATCATGCAGGCGATCAACCTGAAACCTGGAACTTGACACCTGACACTTAACACAGGAGAACAACATGTACACGCTTGGAGTCCGACGGGAATTCATTGCACGTCACTTTTTGATCGGGGGAGATTGGGGGCCTGAGAACTTCCCGAACTCGCATCATTACATTCTCGAATTGCAGATCAAAGGCAGCGAGCTCGACCAGCACGGCTACCTCGTGGACATTGTGGATGTGGAAAAGCATCTCGACGATGTGGTGGGTTATTACAAAGAGCAGATGCTGAATGAGAAGCCTGAGTTTGCAGGTTTGAATCCATCTATTGAACATTTTTCGCGCATTCTGGCAGAGACCTTGAACGAGCGCATCCAAGCGAAGAACATTTCCAAACTCAAAGTGGTCTTGTGGGAACATGAGAATGCATGGGCGGCTTTTTCCGTGGACAGGTTGAAAGGTTAGCAGGTTTACAAGTTTACAGGTTTCAACCTTCCAACCTTCAAACTCTATAAAATATGAAAATCGGACTCGTCATCTACGGTTCAATCGACACACTCAGCGGCGGATATATGTACGACCGCATGTTGGTGGAGCATTTACGCGCGCAGGGAGACACAGTGGAGATCATTTCCCTGCCGTGGCGGAATTACGCCGCGCACCTGACGGATAACTTCACATTCAAGCTGCCACCGAATCTCGATATTTTGATTCAAGATGAACTCAATCATCCCTCACTCATCGGCGCGAATCGCGGAAAACACCCCTACCCTGTCATCAGTCTCGTCCACCACCTGCGCTGTTCGGAATTGCGCCCAAAGTGGCAAAATGATTTCTATCGTCCCATCGAAAAAAAATATTTGCAAAGCGTAGACGGGTTTATCTTCAATTCAAGAACTACAAAGGGAGTGGTGAATGGTTTAACAGGGAGTGGAAAACCTGATGTAGTTGCCTATCCGCCGACGGATCGGTTTGGGGAGGCGATTTCGGAAGAGGAAATAAAAGAAAGGAGTAAGAAGAAAGAATTGCATATTCTCTTCCTCGGAAATGTGATGGGGAGAAAAGGGCTGCATACATTATTGGAAGCAGCCAAAGACCTAAAATCGAAAGTCGTGGTGGATGTCGTTGGTTCATTATCAGCCGAACCCGAATACACTAAACAGATACAAAGCTTCATCGCAGACAATCATCTTTCTTCTTTCGTCTTTCTTCATGGCGCTCTCAACAACCAGCCGCTCATTGAGAAACTCAAAGCCGCCCATATTCTCGTCGTCCCTTCCAGCTATGAAGGCTTCGGCATTGTCTATCTCGAAGGGATGGGATTTGGTTTGCCCGCCATCGGAACAACGCTGGGAGCCGCGGGCGAGGTCATCGAAGATGGGGTGACGGGGTTTCTGATCCAGCCAGGAGACTCTCACTCGCTGGCAACCAAATTACAGATTATGAATGAGAGGCGCGATCTCCTCATCCAAATGAGTCTGGCGGCGCGTCGTCGTTATCTGGCACAGCCCAAATGGGAGCAGACCGCGAATCAGATCCGTGAATTTCTGCGTTCGTTTTTAAGATGAACGGCTGAAACGTTTGGGGGAAATATCCGTATAATGAATACGGAAAATGATACACACTTACCAGATCAACGGATTGGCTTTACAAACAGGCGACATCATCTGCACGATGAATGGCAAGCCCAATATTCTGCCAGGTGAATTTTGGCGGCTTGTCGGGCGGCTCGTGCCGGGTGATGTGGATCATGTTGCCATTTATCTTGGACCTGATGGGCGCTGTGCCGAAGCAGGCGCGCGCGGCGTGATCACATTCAATGTGCCGCACGGCAATTGGGATACCGAACGCATGGCCCGCCAGCGCGGACTTTTATTCGACACGTTTTATGGAATCGTTTCGCCGCTTGATACGCTGGGCGTACCTGAAGAAGAAGAGATAACCCTGCGTAAGGCTGTCGTAAATTACATTCTTGCGCAAGTTGGCAAACCGTACAATCTCAACTTCCTAAACCCCGAGACCGAAGATGCTTTTTATTGCAGCCAACTTGCCTACAAAGCCTACCAAAGCATCGGCATTGACTTGAACACAGGCCTTGCCATGGAACAACTGCCGGGCACAAACCAGATCATTTATCCGCAGGAAATTTGGGATGGTTTCTCGCACAGGCAAAGAGAAACACTTTCAATTTTAACGTCAGCATAAATCTCCCTGCACGGGAGATTTATTTTTGCCTGTGATATAGTTGCCCGTTATGAGAAGACTCATCGGCATCATCCTCATCGCCATCTCTGCCGCATCGTTTGGAACGCTCGCCATCTTTGGCCGATACGCCTACAACGACGGCATGAATATCTACACTGTCCTCTTTTTACGATTTGGAATTTCCGCTTCTTTCATGACCGTGATCCTGCTTCTGCGCAAGGAGCATTTTCCACGCGGACGGATTCTCGCCCAACTGATCGGCATGGGCGCGCTGGGATATGTGGGGCAATCTTTCATGTATCTCACCGCGATCAATTATGCCTCGGCTGGTTTGGTAGCCTTGCTGCTCTATCTATATCCTTTCTTCGTTGCGATTCTCTCCACCATTTTCCTGCACGAAAAGGTCACGCGGATCAAGATCATCGCGCTCCTGCTTGCGCTCTTTGGCACGGCGCTCACCGTCGGCCCCGTCAGCGGACAGTTGATCGGCGCACTCATGGCCATCACGGCCGCGATCATTTATTCGATTTACATCATCGTCGGCACGAATGTGATGAAGCATGTCACTGCGGTGCAATCATCCACAGTGATTTTTGCTTCGGCAGGCGCTGTGTATGGACTGCTGACTCTGGTCAACGGCGCGCAGTTTCCCGCGACCAATTCAGGCTGGCTTGCCATGCTGGGAATCATTATCGTTTCCACGATCATCCCCGTGGTCACATTTCTCGCAGGGCTTGAACGCATCGGCCCGACCAACGCCGCCATGCTCTCCACACTCGAACCCATTGTCACTGTGCTGCTGGCCGCGTGGCTGTTTGGCGACAAACTCCTGCCCATTGTCATGATCGGCGGCGGGTTGATTCTGGTCGCCGTTATTTTGCTAACGAGAGCAGAGTTGAAAAATACCGCCGAAACTCAAACGCCTGCTTGATATCTTTGTATATAGAGAAAGCGGCTTTTCCAAAAACCAATTTAAAAAAACAAAAGGAATACCCATGAATTTTATCGGTGAAGTCGCAGGACTTGCGACATCTTTCTTCTTCGCGATGACCGCACTCATCTTTACAAAAACGGGCCGCATGATCGGTTCGCAGGTCACCAACCGCATGCGACTTTTATTTGCGTTGATCTACCTCATCATCTTGAACCTGATTCTTTTCCGCGAACCATTCCCATTTTCAGCAGATTCTTCCCGTTGGATATGGCTGAGTCTTTCGGGAGTTATAGGGCTTTCGCTGGGTGATGCATTTCTATTTCAATCGTTTGTCTCAGTTGGTCCGCGCCTTGGCAGTTTGTTATTAAGCCTCGCCCCCATCTTCGGCTCGATCATTGCCTGGGCATTCTTCGGCGAAACGCTTACCGTCGTGCAGATCCTCGGAATCGCCCTCGCGCTTTCGGGAATCGGATGGGTGGTGATGTCACACGAAGAGCCTGCCGACACTCCGCACGGACAAACACGCCGCGGCGTGCTCTTTGGGGTGCTGGCCGGGCTTGGGCAAGCCGTGGGGCTTGTCCTCTCCAAGCAGGCGATGGCTGAGAATTTCTCTCCATTTCAAGCGAATGCCATCCGTATGTTGGCCGCTGCAATTTTCGTCTGGATTTGGGCGATGATTGAAGGGCAGGCAGGCGCAACGATCACAACGATTCGCCAGCAACCAAAATCTCTCGGTCTGCTTGCGCTCGGCGCGTTGGTAGGGCCTGTGCTGGGCGTATCCGCTTCCCTGCTGGCAGTGCAGCATGCCGAAATCGGGGTTGCCAGCACGTTAATGGCGCTTCCACCTGTGATTGTCCTTCCCATTAGTTACTTCTTCTTTAAAGAAAAGGTCGGCTGGCAGGCCATCGCAGGGACTTTGCTCGCAATCGTCGGGGTGGCGGTGTTGTTTTTGGCTTAATGCTTTCCATCACGTTACAAACGCGACATATACTCTCGCACAACGAATATATGTTCTTTTCAGTGCTATAATCCCTTCACAATCCATTTATCGAGTCCCTGATTTACAAATCCGCTGACTCACTTATATCAGCAGTCCGCGCTGTTTTTTCCCCAACATTGATAGACTTCTGAAGAAAAGGAATATTTTGAACTTCGAACAATTTAATCTGGATTCCCGCCTGATGGTGGGCATCAAAAAAGCGGGGTACGACACCGCAACACCGATCCAGGAAGCGGCCATCCCTGCCGCGTCACGCGGGCGCGATATCATCGGCACCGCACAGACAGGCACAGGCAAGACCGCCGCATTCGTCCTCCCCATTTTGAACAAACTGTTGACTGGTCAACGCGGCGTGCCGCGCGCACTGATCGTTACCCCCACACGCGAACTCGCTGAACAAATTCACGATGTCATCCGCGTTCTATCAGCTGGGACCAAGCTGCGCAGCGTAACCATCTACGGGGGCGTTGGAGCGCATCCACAAGTCCAGGCATTGCGCAACGGCGCGGAAATCCTCGTCGCCTGCCCGGGCCGTCTGCTGGATCTGATCGCACAAGGCCATGCAAAAATGGGCAACATCGAAGTCCTCGTGCTTGATGAAGCTGACAGAATGTTCGACATGGGTTTTCTGCCCGACGTGCGCCGCATTGTGAAAGCCGTGCCCGAGAAACGCCAGACGATGATGTTCTCGGCCACCTTCCCCGCTGATGTGGAATTGCTCGCACAGCAGGCGCTCAAGCAGCCGCAAAAGATCGCGATGGGAATCGTCAAGCCCGCGCACACGGTTACGCATGCGTTGTATCCCGTGCCGCCGCATTTGAAATCGGCGCTGCTGCTTGAATTGCTCAAGCGCACCGATACAGATTCTGTTTTGATCTTCACGCGCACAAAATATCGCGCACAAAAAGTTTCACAGCAAATTTTACGCGCAGGATTAAAAGTGACAAGCCTGCATGGTGATCGTTCACAGGGACAGCGCCAAGCCGCGCTTAAAGGTTTCAAGGACGGCACGCACCCGATCATGGTCGCCACCGATATTGCCGCGCGCGGTTTGGATGTTGAAAGCATTTCTCACGTGATCAACTACGACATGCCCGATACCGCCGACGCATACATCCACCGCATTGGCCGCACAGGCCGCGCCCAACGTACCGGCGACGCCTTCACACTCGTCACACATGAAGATAACGACATGATTCGGATTCTCGAACGCATTATGGGAAGTCCGCTCAGACGCGAAACCCTCGATGGATTCGACTACACCGCTCCCGCCCCGCCGAAATCTGACTCTGGCCGAGGAAGAGGCGCTCCCCGAGAAGACTCCCGCCGCCCGCCGCGCCCCGCCGCCACCCCAAAGAGTTATGGAAGAAATCGCCTGGCACCGAAGAGAAAGTAAACTAGTATAATCAACGAAAACCCGCCTCACTTGAGGCGGGTTTTCGTTATAATGCAATTACCTCTATTTGGAAGTGTCTTCACGGAAACAAGTGAAAGGAGTTCGTCATGCCCGAATCAGAGACCGAAAGACTCAAGCGGCTGCGGGAAAAGCAGCTTAGAGACCGCGATCCGCTGGAACGCGAACGCAAATTCCAACGAAATTCCTCGATCAAAGAAAAACGAATGCAAAAACCCATCTCGCTTCGGGAGGATTGGCAGAAAACCCCGTATATCATAAAGATCCCACTGTACGCATTGATCTTCGGCGTCATTGGCACGATCATTCTCACAAATATATGGGTCTCACAATATTCGACCTACACTGGCGCAGGGGCCACGCTCATCCTGATCATATTCGGCGTCGTCCTGGGTAGTGCCATAGACCTGCGCGAAGATATCAAAAAACATTTGAAATAATAAGTGCTCTGCGATTCCAATTCACCGGTTCCTGGGAATCAAAAAAGAGCCTGACGCTTTCGCATCAGGCTCTTTTTTAGTATTAAGCGAGAATGGTGACGTTGGTCGCCTGTGGTCCTTTGGGACCCTTCTCAACGGTGAATTCAACTTTCTGGCCTTCCTGGAGATTGCGGTAACCATCACCCTGAATGGCGGAGAAATGGACGAACACGTCCGCTCCACCTTCACGGGCGAGGAAACCATAACCCTTGTCACCATTGAACCACTTTACCGTACCGATTATTCTGTCAGACATTTTTGCCTCCTTTGGCAATTGAAAAAATTTGTTTAGGTCAATCTGTTTGTTCCATCGGAGGTCAAAACAAAACAACCCACGGGTTAACCGTGAGCTGTTGATGTTCTTCAAACCAACGTAACTTACCGTTTTCCTATCGGCGACAAAGATAACACAGTACCCAGTACGAGTCAATCAAAAACAGCCACCAATATTGCGGTTATAATCTTTTTCCTATGAATTTTCTGATCACCGGAGCCGCGGGATTCCTCGGCTCTTCTCTTGCAAATCATCTCGCCCGCGAAGGACACCAGGTGCGCGGCCTCGATGACCTTTCCACTGGCGACCCAAAGGTGCTTGCACCCGATGTCCATTTCACACGCGGAGATGTGAGCGACCGCCCCAAATTATGGACGCTGCTACAAGATGTGGATGTGGTCTATCATCTCGCGGCGCGCGTTTCAGTGCAGGAATCCATTTTATATCCGCGCGACTATAACGCCGTCAACGTGGGCGGGACCGTGGCTTTGATGGAAGCCATGCGCGACGTGGGAGTCAAACGCGTCGTTCTTGCTTCGTCCGGGGCTGTGTACGGCGACTTGGGAGACTCTACACTGACAGAGTCCACCAGACCCAACCCGCGCTCACCCTACGCCGTATCCAAACTTGCGGCGGAATATTACGTCAACACCATCGGCTCACTGTGGAAGATCGAAACGGTCAGCCTGCGCATCTTCAACGCCTATGGGCCCGGACAGCACCTGCCGCCCTCTCACCCGCCCGTTGTGCCGCATTATCTTCGTCAGGCGCAGCGCGGAGGGACATTGGTCGCCCACGGTGATGGAAGCCAGAGCCGTGACTACGTATACGTGGATGACGTCGTCAGCGCAATGGTCGCGGCATCCACCGCGCCGAACATCAACGGAGCGGTCATCAACGTTGGCTCGGGGACTGAAACCTCGGTCAAGGATCTCATCCGCATCGTACTGGATGTGACCGACAGCAAAGCCAACGTGGTCTACAATCCGCAAACTTCTGGCGGTGTCTCGCGCATGAGAGCGGACCTGAATCTCGCAAAAGAAAAATTACGTTTTACTCCTTCCATCAAACTCGAAGAGGGATTAAGGCTCACGCTTCAGCGAGATGCAAGATTCAAATAAAATTCTTGTTTGAAGGTTTACAAGTTGGCAGGTTTGAACGTTCTAACTTGTAAACCTTCAAACCTGCAAACATTAACAATGACTCTCCCCCATAAATTCTACAACCGCCCAACGCTGACCGTGGCCCGCGAATTACTCGGGGCACGTCTGGTGCGAATCTCGGATGGCGTGAAACTCGTCGGTATCATCAGCGAGACCGAGGCGTATTTTGGCTTCGATGATCTCGCCAGTCACGCCAAGGCGGGGCGCACCATCCGCACGGATCCGATGTTCGGGCCGCCCGGACGGGCGTATGTCTACTTCACTTATGGCAATCACTGGATGCTGAACGCGGTCACTGAAAAGGAAGGCTTTCCCGCGGCGGTGCTCATCCGTGCGATACAACCGCTGGAGGGAGTTGACGTGATGATGGAGCGTCGTCAGGGGCGGGATACACTCGGGCCAGGCAAGCTGACTCAGGCGCTGGGCATCACTAAAAGTGAGAACTATGCCGATCTGACAGAATCAACTTCCAGCTTAAGGATCGAAGCGGGGTTTAAAGTCCCCGATAAATGCGTGACGATTGGCCCCCGCGTGGGTTTAAATACTACGCCAGAGCCTTGGTTCTCCAAGCCGTGGCGATTTTTAGTCAAAGAGACGATAGCCGACATTCGATAATCGGGTATCCAAATCGATTTTTTAGGAGATGAACATGGGATTATTGGAAGGAAAGAACGCACTTATTTTTGGTCTTGCGAACGACAAATCGATTGCGTGGGGAATCACGCAGGCTTTCAAGCGCGAGGGCGCGAACATCGGCATCAGTTACGCTGGCGAAATGCTCGAGCGCCGCGTCAAGCCCCTGGCCGAACAGGTGGATTGCAAATGGGTGGAAGAATGCGATATTACCCAGGATGACCAGATTGCGCAGACCGTTGAAAAAGCCGCGAAACATTTTGGAAAGATCGATGTGCTGGTCCATTCAATTGCATATGCAGGCCGCGATGAATTGAGCAAACCATTTAATGAAACCAGCCGCGAGGGATTCAAAGTGGCGATGGAGATCAGTGTGTTCTCCCTTGTTGCGCTGACCAATGCTTTTCTGCCGATCATGAATCCCGGCGCTTCTGTCATGTGTATGACCTATTACGGCTCGGTGAAAGTTGCGCCGCACTACAATGTAATGGGCGTCGCCAAAGCCGCGCTGGAATCATCCACCCGCTATCTGGCCTATGACCTCGGCCCGAAGAAGATCCGCGTGAATGCGATCTCGGCTGGCCCCATCCGCACACTGGCGGCGGCGGGCGTGGGCGGCTTCCGCGATATGTACAAGCACTTTGCAGATATGGCTCCCATGCGCGAAAACGTCACCATCGAAGATGTAGGCAACTCGGCCGTGTTCCTGGCCTCCGATCTCTCGGCCCACGTCACAGGCGAGGTGTTGTATGTGGACTCTGGCTTCAACATCATCGGTGTGCAAGTCAGTGAAAAGGATGAAAAGGGCGGGTAGGGGAAATAAGTAAGAAGTAAACATGTAAACAGGTGGCTGATGCGCAATGTTACTGCAGCCCGTTTTCCGCCGTTTTCAGCGCCCTGTTCTTTTAAGGTAAAATTGCCTCCATGTTCAAACGCAACACCACCCCCACTGAAACCGCCCAACCTGTACAAGCTGTCGAAAGAATTACCTCCGTGTTGGGCTCCGGCCTGATCTGGCACGGAAGCATCAACGGTTCGGGCGGCGTCCGCATCGAAGGCGCGTTTGAAGGCGAGATCGCCCTGCGCGGCATGCTCGTTGTCGGCGAAACAGGGCGCGTCACCTGCCAGAACGTGCGTGCCAACACCGTCATCGTGGCGGGCGCAGTACGCGGCAATATCACCACCCAGAAACTCGAGATCCGCGCTTCAGGCCGTGTGTGGGGAGACGTGGTCACAACCGCTTTCGTGACCGAAGAAGGAGCCTTCCTGCGCGGCCAAATTCGGATGGAAGAAACGGTCGATCTGGACCTTGAGCCTGCTCCTGAAGCCACGCCTTCGGAGGCCGCCCAGGCAGAATCCATCGCCCAAACACCGATCCAGATACCCATCCCCGAGCCGACCATCCCGACGGATTCAACGCAAAAAATGATGCGCAACGGGAAGAAAAAAGGCGAAGTCTAACCTCACCCGAGTATAGGGACACGGCGACGCCGTGTCCCTACCTTATTAATCCCATGAAATACACCGACCTAAAAATCCAAACCCAGCGTGAAGCCCCCAACAACGCACGGACAGAGGGATTCGCATTCCTCGTCCGCGCGGGGTATTTGACCCGTGAAAGTGAAATCCTGCCGCTTGGCAAAGAAGCGCTGACACGGCTGGAAAGCCTCTCGAACGATCCATCGTTTTCAACAGTGGTTGACCTGCCGCGGCTGGTCAGTGAACAGGCGGTTTTCTTTCCGATGGCCACAGGCAATCTTGAGGTTGCCCATTGTCCTTCCTGCAAATACACTGAACTGCTGGATATGGCGAAATTCAAAAAATCTCCCCTGCCCCGCGAAGAGGAACGTCCGCTTGAAAAGGTGTTGACGCCTGATTGCAATACCATCGAGTCGCTGGCGAATTTTCTCGGCCTGCCCAAAGAGAAGACCGCTAAAGCCTTGATGTACACCTGCAAAGAAGATGGGAAGTTCGTCTTTGTCGCCGTGCGCGGAGACATGCAACTGAGCGAAGCCAAACTGGAATACATCGTCGGCGAGATACAGCCCGCTGACGCCGAAGCAATTGCAAGGTCAGGCGCGGTGGCGGGGTATGCATCGCCCATCGGCCTCAACGAGGCCCTCATCCTTGTAGATGACCTGATTCCCCAATCGCAAAATCTGGCGGCGGGAGCCAACGAGGCGGGATATCACCTGTTGAACACAAATTATCCGCGTGATTATTCGGCGGAGATTGTCGAAGACCTGGTGATGGCAAAAGCAGGTGACGCCTGCTCAAATTGTGGAAATGCCCTTGAAGTTGTTTCTGCAATTCCTTTGGGGACGCGATTCGGTCTTTATTATGAAAACTGGTTGCTGGCCCTCGCCGAGACTTATCACGACGAAAAAGGGTTGACCCTTCCCAAATCTGCCGCACCGTTTGATGTATATCTCATGCATGTGCCTGGCAAACAAATGGATACCCGTGCCGAAGCCGAAAAGATTTACAACCAACTGCAAAATGCGGGGATTTCCGTCCTGTTCGATGACCGCGACGAGCGGGCAGGTGTCAAATTCAACGACGCAGATTTGATCGGTTGCCCGATCCGCGTGACGGTTGGGGAAAAGGCGCTTCAAAATGGGATGGTAGAATTGAAGCCGCGCAAGGAAAAAGAAAACAAACTCGTCCCGCTCGAAAAAATCATAGAGGAATTGTAGGGGCGGTGTAATGCACCGCCTTTAAAATAAAAATTATGACCCAATACAAAATCCCCATGTCTTCCCCCGATCTGACCGATGCCGACCGTCAGGCTGTCATCGAAGTGATCAACACGCCCAATTTGAGCATGGGCAAATGGACTCCCGCCTTTGAAAAGACCTTCTGTGACCTGACTGGCGCGAAGCACGCCATCTCCGTCAACTCAGGGACAGCGGGCCTGCATCTGTGCGTCCGTGCGGCGGGGATCGGCGCAGGGGATCTGGTCATCACCACGCCGTTTTCGTTTGTGGCGTCGTCGAACGCGTTGCTTTTTGAAAACGCGATTCCAGTCTTTGTGGATATTGACCCGAAGACTGGAAACATCAATCCTGAATTGGTGGCCGATGCAGCGAGGAATATTGAAAAATTCCTGCCGAGAAAAGGCGCGGACAAAAGCGGAAAATTGAAAGCGATCCTGCCCGTGGATGTATTCGGTCAACCTGCCGACATGGATGCGATCAATGCCGTGGCAAAAGAACATGGCTTGAAGGTCATCGAAGATTCGTGTGAGGCGCTGGGCGCAACCTACAAAGGCAAACAGGCTGGCACGCTCGGCGATTTCGGCGTGTTCGCGTTTTACCCCAACAAACAGATCACCACAGGCGAAGGCGGAGTCATCATCACCAGTGACGATCAGTCCGCGCATTTTATGCGTGCCTTGCGCAATCAAGGACGCGCCCCTGGCGATACCTGGCTGCAACACACCCACCTCGGCTACAACTACCGCATTGACGAAATGTCTGCGGCGATGGGGGCTTCGCAAATGACTCGGCTCGATGAAATTCTCACGAAACGGAATCAGGTTGCAGCTTGGTATGAAGCGCGGCTTTCCGAGATCCCAGGCGTCGAAACGCCATATATCGAATCCTTCACAACGCGCATGTCATGGTTCGTGTACGTCATCCGCTTTGACAAAAGAATCAACCGCGACGAAATGGCAAAGAAACTCGACGCGCGCGGAATTCCCGTGCGGCCATACTTTTTGCCGATCCATTTACAGCCGTACATGGTGGAAAGATTTGGATACAAGGAAGGCGATTTCCCCGTGACCGAAGACCTCGGCCAACGCGGACTGGCGATTCCATTCAGCGGCATCATGACCGAAGATCAAGTGGATTATGTTTCGAACATCATTCGTGAAGAAGTCGTGAAGGCATAAATTCATCCTTTCCCCATGAACATCGGACATTTTCCCCCACCCAAACGACGCGGCTTGATCGTGCATGGCAGCATCATCATTGTATTGATGGTCGTTGCCTTTGTTGGGTTCATCAACCTTTCACGCGCAGAAGTTGGACCGCAGTTTCTGATCGCGTTGCTGGTCTTGTTATTTTCGTTTGCGCCGATTCCGTTTTTTGTGTATCGCGCTTATTCTCTCTGGCGCGCCGACTATCACATGGACCGCGACAGCCTCGCCATCAATTGGGGCTTGCGCGTGGAAGATATTCCACTCAGCGACATCGAATGGATGCGCCCCGCCGATGATCTCACCCGTCCGCTCGTGCTGCCCTCTTTCAGGCTGCCTGGTGGTTTACTGGGCATGCGCCGCCATCCCGATCTCGGCGTGGTGGAATTCCTCGCTTCAGATGCGAAAAAACTTTTGCTGGTCGCTACCGCAAAACGTGTCTTCGTCATTTCACCCGAAGACCCCTCCACGCTTACGCAGACCTTCGCCCGCGCAACCGAATTGGGAAGCCTCGCACCCGTTGAAGCAAAATCGGTGTATCCGTCTTTCGTCGTCACGCAGGCCTGGGAAAGCGGACTCGCCCGTTATCTCTGGCTCACCGCTTTATTTTTGAATCTGGGATTGTTCATCTGGGCCAGCCTCATCATCCCATCCACACCGCGCGTCGCGCTCGGTCCGCAATTTGTCGGCAGCGCACTCGAAACCGTGCCATCGGCTCAACTCATCATCTTCCCCGTTGCGAGTCTTTTGCTGACGGTACTAGGCTGGGTTGCGGGCTTGTATTTCTACCGCTGGGACCGCGAACGCATCCTCGCCTTCATCGTGTGGGGTTCCAGCACGTTTTCAAGCCTG
The DNA here is from genome assembly GCA_016718275.1 of Candidatus Villigracilis affinis. Taxonomy (GTDB): domain Bacteria; phylum Chloroflexota; class Anaerolineae; order Anaerolineales; family Villigracilaceae; genus Villigracilis; species Villigracilis affinis. The sequence goes on along the minus strand of JADKEA010000020.1, from coordinate 67,286 downwards.
CTATTTTTGCTGGCAGTGCTTTTCATCATCACAACCCCTGTGTAAGAAAGTTAACAAGTTTAAAAGTTATCAAGTTTACAGGTTAAACTCCAACCTTCAAACCTGTCAACTTTCCAACCTTCAACCCATATGCAACTTCTCCTCGGCTTCCTCCTCGCAATCCTCATCGCATTTCTTGCATACAAAGCCCGCAGCTTAAACCAAAGCGGAGCCATCGCCGCCGCATTCACAGGCACGATCATCTTCGGCATCGGCGGCTGGCAATGGGCAGTTTTACTGCTCACATTTTTCATCACCTCATCCCTATTAAGCCGCGCCTTCAAAAAACGCAAACAAGGCCTCGACGAAAAATTCTCCAAAGGCCATGAACGCGACGCAGGCCAGGTCTTCGGCAACGGCGGCGTGGCAACCCTCTTCGCCGCGCTCCATTTCTTTTTTCCAGAATCAAGCCTGCCCTGGGTCGGATTCGCCGCCGCGCTCGCCGCAGTCAACGCCGATACCTGGGCCACCGAACTCGGTGTGCTTGAATCCGAATCCACCACGCATGATTACGAACTTGCGCAAAGTTGTGGAAAAAGGCACCTCGGGCGGAATCTCATTAATCGGCACGCTCGCCTCGTTGACAGGGTCTGCCTTAATCGCAGTGCTCGCTTCGCTCTTAACCGACAACTGGTTTCTGCTTCCATTGATCACAATTTCAGGGCTGGCTGGTTCGCTCGTTGACTCCCTGCTCGGCGGTACAGTGCAAGCCATGTACTACTGCCCAACTGATAAAAAAGAGACCGAGAAACATCCCCTGCACACCTGCGGCACACCTACCGTCCACATCCGCGGCTGGAAGTGGCTCGATAATGATTGGGTCAATTTCGCCTGCGGTGCAGCGGGTACGCTGGTTTCTCTTTTGCTTTTCCTTTTCTAATTCGAATGAACAAGCCCGAGCAGTTACGTTCCTACTCTTTCATCCTCGCTACCCTGCGATACAGAAAACTGATCGCATTCCTGACGCGGATCGTGATTGCGTTTCGCATGAAGAAAGTGATTCTGATCTTCGGCATGAGCCGCAGTGGAACCAGCATGCTCGGCAAATTCCTCTCGCTTGGCAAAACTTCCATCTACATGCACGAACCCGAAACCGAATTGATGAAGCAGCATTTCGGCCCCGACCGTCACTACACCCAGCAAAACTTCTGGGACTTTGTCCACGCCGAAGTGCCGACCGAGCTAAAGGTCCACACTTTGGTTTGTATTTCGCTTTTTGCCGTGCTCAAGGCGCCGTTTTTCTCGAAGGCCATCGTGATCAAACCCATTAGTTTTGTAGAAGTCATCGGCGAATCCAGTGAAGCATTGACCAACGCCAACATCGTCTATATTTGCCGCCACCCCGCAGGACGCAGCGAAAGCATCCTTCGGCAACTCCAGCACGATCAGGGCATTGAAGAAATCTCACTCGAAGCCCTCGAACAGATCAGCCAGGATTGGGGCCGCACCAACAAGACGATCAAGGAACTGCATCGCAAAAACCCAAAATGGCTGTGGGTCTTCTTCGAAAAACTGACGGGCGACCCCGTGACCGAATTCAAAAAACTTTACATCCAGCTCGGCCTGCCGTGGAATCAGTCCATTGCAGATGAGATCGAGAAAAGCACCACAGGCATGGACGGCGGTTACTACAACATCCAGCGCGACAGCCGCAAACAGGCCGACAAATGGCGCAATTCCCTTACCGCAGAACAGATCGAATCCGTCCGCAAAGGGACTCTGCCCTTTGAAACGGATTTGTACGAGTCGTTCTAAACTTCGGTATGCGGTATTTATTTCGCGTTTTATAAAAAGTTGACTGAAGTCCGTACTCCAACCAACATCAAGGAACAACACATGCCCTCCCCCATCCTCGTCACAGGCGCAAGCGGATTTGTCGCCATTCACACTATCATTCAACTGCTCCATCAGGGATATAACGTCCGCAGCACCATGCGGACTCTTGAGCGCGAAGCGGATCTCCGCAGCACCATCTCAAAGTACATACAGGCAAATGATCGGCTGGAGATTCTGCCTGCTGATCTGAGTCAGGATTCGGGTTGGGAAGAAGCGCTGAACAACATCGAATACGTTCTGCATGTCGCGTCGCCGTTTCCATTGTACGAACCAAAGCATGAAGATGAATTGATCATACCCGCTGTACAGGGGACCTTGCGCGTTTTGCGTGCCGCTCATAAGGCGGGCGTGAAGCGTGTAGTACAGGTCTCATCGGTGGCCGCGATCTCGTCGGGGCACAATGGCGAGAACAAAACCTTCAGCGAAGCCGATTGGTCTGATCTGACAAAAGACATTGGCGCGTATGCCAAAAGCAAAACCCTCGCCGAACGCGCCGCATGGGATTTCATCAACGGCAGCGAAAATACGAACAAGATGGAACTTGTTACCATAAATCCACCGCTGATCTTGGGGCCCGTGCCGAATAAGGACTTCCGCACCTCCATCGAATTGGTCCGCACGATTATGCTCGGACAGGTACCTGGTGTGGGACACATCAAAATGGGTTCAGTGGATGTGCGTGACGTGGCATCCGCGATCATCCTCGCCATGCAAACAGCCGAAGCCGCTGGCAAAAGATTTATCGTCGCAGCCGACAAATCCCTGTGGCTGAAAGACATTGCAAACCTGCTTCATAGCAAATTTTCATCACGCGGATATAAGATCAATAAGCTCGAATTCCCAAGTATTCTTGTGCGACTGATCGGCCTGTTTGATAAAAAGGTCGCGCGCGTCACCGAAAGCCTCGATTGGGACTACGAACTCTCGAACGGAAATGCAAAACGCATTCTCAAATGGACTCCGCGCCTCGCAGAAGAAGGTGTGCTGAGCATGGCCGAAAGTTTGATCGAACAAGGTGTGATCTAAATGCAGAAAAAACTCCCCTCCATTATCGTCCTCCTCGGCAACATCACCGTCCTTGCAGGACTCGCCGTGTTGGCCTATCTCGGCTTCTACAATCGCTACTGGGCCGATGACTGGTGTTACAGTGCCGATGCGCGCCAGCTTGGCACCCTCCCTGCTACACTGCAATATTTCGACACCGAAGACACGGGCTACTCCTCCAACCGTTATTCGCTCACTTTCTTCTCCGCGCTTACCGAAAACACGCTCGGCATGTTCGGCAATCAACTCGTCGCCACCCTCACCATTTCGCTCTGGCTCATCGGCCTCGTGTGGACAGGTTGGAATATTTCCAAACTCATCAAGCCGCTGCCATTCGCCGTCATCCTGTTTGCATCGGCGCTGCTGCTTTTTTACAATCTCTATCTTTCGCCGCAGCGTTTTCAAATTCTTTACTGGCGTTCGGGCGTGCTTCCCTACAGCACCGCCATCGTGTTCTGGATGTTGATCCTCGGTGCCGTCACCCACCAAATGAATCTTGAAACACCCGCACGCTGGGTAAACTACATCGTTGCGCCGCTCGCATTCTTGGCGGCAGGCCTCGGCGAGATCAGCTGCGTATTTCTTTTCAGCGGCACAACCCTTTTACTGATCGCCACCTGGCGCGCGAAAAAACAGAACCAAGCCTGGGCTGAGCGCTCATTCGAAACCCTTTTCATCGCATGGCTATTCCTATTACTCGGCATGATCGCGCTCATCGTCTCCCCATCCAACGCGCGCGTCGCAGACATGAACGTCAAACGCAGCAACCCGCTCATCGTCCCCTTCGTTTCGCTGAAACATGCCATTGACTTCATTGTTTTCTCTTTGAAGGACCTGCCCCTGCCTCACGCCGTCTTTATCGGGATGATGCTTGGCCTCGGCATTATCACCACCCAAGCAGACGATTCAATCTTAACTGTGAAACGGGTTGCCATTCTATTGGCATTCACTACCCTCATCACTTATCTGCTCATCACCGCCATTCAAGCGCCGAGCGCGTATTTCTACAGCGCCACACCCGACCCGCGTGGACAATCCCTCTCGCGCTTCACCCTGCTGCTCGGCATCGCCATCATGGCATGGATCGTGGGCATGTGGGCTGCCAAAAACATCACAGGTCAATGGCTCGTGTTGGCATCTGTGGTCGTCATGCTCGCGGGCTTCGCCTACACCGCACGCAGCATCACCAACATCTACAGCGAAATTGACGGGTTCATCTACCGCGCCCGCGTCTGGGATGAACGCGATGCGATCATCGCCACCGAAAAAGCACAGGGCAACATGCTGATCGAAGTCCCCGCTATTGATACGGGCCTGATCCACACCCGCGACATGTTCGGCTCAACAGGCAAAGGCTGGAAGCAATTTTCCCTCAACTGCGGCGCCCGCTATTACGGCGTGGACGGATTGAAAGTGAAGCAGTAAAAAAATATAGGAGCAAGCATGAACTACCTTCCAAACGAATCCCGTTACAAAACCATGCGTTACAACCGCTCAGGCCTCAGCGGACTCAAACTCCCAGCCGTTTCATTGGGCTTGTGGCACAACTTCGGCGGCGTGGATACATTCTCCAACAGCCGTGCCATGGCCTTGCGCGCCTTTGATCTGGGCATCACCCACCTCGACCTCGCCAACAATTACGGTCCGCCTCCAGGCTCTGCCGAAGAAACTTTCGGCCAGATCATCGAAAGGGATCTGCGCCCGCATCGCGATGAACTCATCATTTCATCCAAGGCGGGTTACACCATGTGGGATGGTCCCTACGGAGATTGGGGCTCGCGTAAATATCTCGTCTCCAGCCTTGACCAAAGCCTCAAACGCATGAGCCTCGAATACGTGGATATTTTCTACCACCACCGCCCCGACCCCGAGACCCCGCTTGAAGAAACCATGCAGGCACTCGATTACATCGTCCGCAGCGGGCGTGCGCTTTACGTGGGCATCTCCAATTATCCCGCCGACAAAACATCCGAAGCTGCCAGCATTTTGCGCGAACTTGGCACACCCTGTCTGATCCACCAGCCTGCCTACAGCATGTTCAACCGCTGGGTGGAAGATGGTTTGCTTGCAACACTTGAAGATGAAGGAATTGGCTGCATCGCCTTCTCCCCACTCGCACAAGGCCTGCTCACCAACAAATATCTCGGCGGTGGAATCCCCGAAGGCTCGCGCGCATCCAAGGCGCACGGCTTCCTCAAGCCTGCCAACATCACCGACGACAAACTGGACAAAGTCCGCAAGTTGAATGAGATGGCAAAAGCCCGCGAACAGACTCTGGCTCAAATGGCGCTGGCATGGGTTCTACGCCACAGCGTCATGACCTCCGTTTTGATCGGTGCCAGCAAAGTGGAACAGATCGATGATGCGGTTGGAACATTGGATCATCTCGATTTCACATTATCAGAACTGGAACAAATCGAAACAATTTTGAAATAATCATCACACTGGAGTTCTTTGAATGAGACCCAAGCGAATTATTCTGATTCGGCACGGTGAATCTGAAGGAAATCTGGATCGGTCACGATATCATACCGTTCAGGATTTCGCTTTGAAATTATCCTCCACGGGGATTCAACAAGCCCAACAAGCAGGTGTGCGGCTCAAAGAGATCCTTGGAGACGAAAAAGTTTATGTGTATCTATCCCCATTTTTCAGGACCCGTGAAACCTTTCAGCATATTCGAGAGGCGATCAAACAGAATGTAGTCAAATCAATAGAAGATCCCAGAATACGCGAACAGGATTGGGGTCACTTACGCCACCCTGACGATAACAAAGGGATCATTGAAGAACGGGATAATTTCAGCACCTTTTATTACCGTATTCCCGACGGCGAATCAGGCGCGGATGTCTATGACCGCGTCAGCAGTTTCCTCGATACGCTTCACAGGGATTTCGGAAAGGAAAATTTTCCCGAAAATGTTTTGATCGTCTCGCACGGACTGACGATGAGATTATTCCTAATGCGCTGGTTTCACTGGAGTGTTGAAGAATTTGAAAGCCTGCATAACCCCAAAAATTGTCAGATCGTTATCATGGAAAGGCAGCCAGATAACCATTACATCTTAAGCAGCGAGCTATCTAGAAAATAAAAGCAAAACCCCGAGTTTTTGAAGCTCGGGGTTTTGCTTTTAACCTCTCCAGATCTTGAAATCTTTCAAACTCGAGCCGCCCAAAAATTCACGAACGATGGAGTTGGCGGGGATCAAACTTGCATCCAATGGCAGGAACCATTCGAGGAAGGCAAGCAGCCTTCTGGCTTCGATATACTCAGGCGAGCGATGCTGCACCTGCCGCAAAAGCGGCTCAGCCAATTGTTTGAGTGCCGCAAGTTCATACACCAGCGCAGAGTTGAACATCACATCCGCGTTTTCCTGATAAGGGAAGATGTGTCGCTTTTCGCCGCGGCGGACGGATTCCCAGCGGCTGATGGTCTGCGTGGCGGAATATCCGCGTTCGCGCGCGTCGCGCACCATGCGGCGGATGAGACGGGTGTCGGTGGTGGAAACTCTATTATGGCGGTCCAGGTTGAGTTGTGTCAGGGCGGAGACATAGACCCGAAACGCCGCACCAGACCAACGGTCAGGGATGAGGCGGGGGTTCATCCCATGAATGCCTTCGAGGATGAGCGGCTGTCCCTCTTTCAGTTGGATGACGTCACCCGTCTCGCTCATTCCTGTCTTGAAGTTGTATCTCGGCAATTGGACTCTTTCGCCGTTTAGCAGTTTCTCGATATCCAGCGCGAGGCGGTTTAGATCGAGTGCTTCGAGGACTTCAAAATCGGGACTGCCATCTTCGCCGAGCGGTGTTCTTGCGCGATCAATAAAATAATTATCCAGTTCGAGCGGATAGGGCGAGATGCCGCGCGCAAGCAGTTGGATGGCAAGGCGGCGCGAGGTGGTCGTTTTCCCCGAAGAGGATGGCCCCGCGATCAGGATGATGCGCGAATTTTTGTACGCGATCTGCTGCGCGATGTCAGCGACATTTTGTTCGTGGAGTGCTTCCGAGACCATGATGATTTCATCAGCGCGGCCTGCCACAATGGCATCGTTCATGGAACCGACATTATCAATATCGAGGCGGGTCAGCCAGTTTCCATATTGACGGAAGGTGCTCAATAATTTTGGATAATCGCCCATCGGCTCAAGATGTGTGGGCGCATGGCGGCGTGGAAATTGAAGGGTGAAGCCGCCCTCGATGGGATTAAGGTCAAACCAGCGCAAATAGCCTGTGGACGGAACCATGTAGCCATGCAGATAATCCATGCGGCCATTGAGAATGTAGAGCGTGAGATAATCTTTTTGGCGGTGTGAAAATAAACGGACTTTGTCTGTGTAGCCAAGTTTTTCAAAATATTGAATGGCTTCCTGAATCGGAATTTGTTTACGCTCGAAGACCTGATCATCCTCAACAAGTTTTTTCATGCGGGTCTTGAGCATATCGAGTTCATTATGCGTCAGCGCCTCGCGCTCAGTGACCTGACAATAAAACCCGCCCGATGAAACGGAATGGTCAATGGTGAGTTTGGCTTTTGGAAAAAGCTCAGCGAATGCGATCTCAAGCAGGAAAATGAGCGAGCGGCGATAGATACGTGCGCCATCGGCCCGGTCCATGGTGACAGGGGTGCAATCCGATTCGCGCTCAACGAGGTAGGTCAATTCGTGAATTTCGTTGTTGATGATGGCGGCGACGATGGGTGCGCCAAAATCATCTTTGACTGCGCGAAGGAACTCCCCCACCTGCGTGCCGCGCGGGCCTGACAGGATGCGTCCATCGGAGAGATGGAGTTCGACGTTTTGGTTTTGGGGAACGATTTGAATGGTCATTTTGGGTTTCAGGTTTCAAGTTACAAGTTACATGAGGGCAAAACCGTTCACGAGTTTTTGAATGAAATATTAGTGAAAAGCCCAAATCATTTTTGCTAACAGTTCAAATCATTTAAATTCCAAAAGTCAGGAAGATGAATGGAGTTAATAATTTTCCCATAAACTCCCCAAAATCCTATCATAATCTTTCCAACAACTTCTCCGGCTGCCCCGCAAACTCTTCCAGCGGAATTTCCTTGTTCGTCAACGCCAGCAGGGTCGTGGTTAACACTTCGTTGACGGGGGTCGGCACGCCGCGGGCTTTGCCTTCGCGGACAACCGCCCCGTGCAGGAATTGGATCTCGCTTTGGCCGCGGCCCGAGTACAGGTCAATGTGGAAGGAGGGCATCTTGCCGCCGCGTCCACTGCCTGCGGCGCGGGAGAGGAATGGCTTGGACAGCCAAAGCGGCATTTTCGTGGCCAGCGCCAGCAATTTGACGGGCGTGCCGGGCAGGTCCACCACTTCGAGATTCTGCGCTTTCATCACATCGAGACATTCCTTCAACATGGCGATCTCGAGTTTATACAATTTTCGATTCGCGAAGACTTCTGCGGCTGACATGTTCAAGATCGCTGAGGTTGGATTCGCAACAAGGTTGGTCAGCATTTTCGACCATTTCATGCTGTGCGCTTCGGGGTACAAGCGGCAATTGAGATAGGCATTCTGAAACGCGGCGACGAGTTTTTCCGAGAGGGCATGCCCCGCTGCGATGCCCGTGCCGCGCAATTTTTCGAGGACGATATCCCCTGCTCCCCTTCTACCGATGGCGGTTGTAACCGTGCCATAAATGACCTTGTCTGCGCCGAGGGTTCGGGCAATGGCCTGTTCATTTTCCACGCCATTCGAGAGGCATAGAATGGGCGGAAGTTTTTCCGCAAAGGGTTTCATCCCCTCCAGTGCGGCGGTGGTATCGAAGGATTTCAAAGCAAAGAGCGCCACATCAAAGGGACCGAACTTCAAGGCATCTTCCAAAGACGGCTCAATGACAAAAGAACGCGGTTCGACCACAAAGGCATCTTTGGTCTTTCTTCTTTCATCAATTGTCAAATCCAAGCGCAAGCCACGCTCGCGCAACTGCTCCACCATTTTTGGCTGTTCCACGAAAACGATATGATGACCTGCAAGCGCAAGCGACCCGCCATAATACGTCCCGATCGCGCCTGCACCGAAGACGAGGACTTTCAATTGATCTGTTGCTTTTACATTGGAAATGGATGATTGCAAAGCTGCCTCTATAAAATTTTTATCTACTGGGTATTCGTAAATTGTTGATCATAGTCTGCACTGTCGAAATACGTTCTCGTTCCGCTCAGGACGAAATCAATCCGTATCCTTCCAATGCATGTGATCGTTGAGCTTATCAATTGCCCAGCGATGTTGATGTGGGTAATACATCAATTGGGCAAAGGCGGTATTTCCAAAACGAAATCGCGTGCCCGCGTTGTTGGCTTGCGGCGCCACTCCCACTACGGCATGCATGACCTGATTCAGCAATCCGCCGTGTGAGACGATCAAATAACGGGCAGGCTCACGTTTAAGCAATTGATGTAACGCCTGTCCCGCGCGCAGGAACAACTCCCAATCCCCTTCCCCGTCCACACCGACGGGATCGTAGGGCGTGGAAAAAGCGGGATGCTGAAAATTCTGCCGCACCTCATGCGCGGTGAGTCCTGCAAATTCACCGTTGTCGCGCTCCAGCCACAGCGGGTCAAACTCGACCTTTAGATTCATCACCGAAGCAACAATCTCCGCCGTTTCCTTCGCGCGCACCAGCGGACTAGCGATCACAAAGTCAAATTTCGTGCCTTCCGCTTTCCAGCGCTCGGCCAGTGCGCGTGCCTGCGCGCGGCCTGTGTCGTTGAGCGGAAAATCGGCCTGTCCCTGCCAGCGCGATTCGGCATTGCCCACCGATTCGCCATGACGCAATAAAGTTATGTAAAAAGGTTGAGGGCGAGGATCATTCATTCTTTTTCTCCCCTTTGATCAAATAGATGGGTCTGCGTTTGACTTCCTGAAAAATATAACCGACATAGATGCCGATGAAACCGAGCAAAGCCATCAACATTCCGCCCACGATCAGGATCACGAACATCAATGAACTCCAGCCCGGCGCAAGATTGGAAGTTTGCCCCGTTATCCAAAACGAAAGGACATACAGCATCTCCACCAATGCAAGGCAGAGCAAAATTCCACCGAGACTCAAGCCCACATAAAGCGGCACAAGTGAAAATGAAAAGACCGCATCCATCGCAAGGCGAATCATTTTATTAAGCGAATATTTCGAAACACCGCTGATGCGTTCTTCGGGCTGATAAGGCAGGATCACCATTGAAAAACCGATCCACGAAACCATGCCGCGTAAAAAGCGATGATACTCGGGCATGGCTTTAAGTGCGTCGAGTGCAGGGCGCGTGAGTGCGCGAAAGTCTGCTGCGCCGGGCAGCACCTGTGTACCGCTGATAATATTGATCAAGCGATAGAACAGGCCCGAGGTCCATTTTTTGAACGACGCGGGCTGGGCTTCATCCATGCGCTGGGTTTGCACAATGTCGTAACCCTGCGCGATCAAATTCAACATTTGGGGAATCATCTCGGGCGGGTGCTGACCATCGCCATCGAGTGTGATCGCAATGTCACTGCGCGACGCATCCATACCCGCCGTCAGCGCGGCCTGATGCCCAAAGTTGCGGCTGAGTTGGAGCAGGATCACTCTCGGGTCGGCATCCGCTATTTTTCGGAGCGTGGCAACTGTCCCGTCGTTTGATCCGTCATCCACATAAATAAAGTGAAAATCATAAGCAAGCGAATCGACCACATCACAGATCCGCTTGTGGGTGTGTTCGATCACGCCATCTTCATTGAAGACGGGAATGACAAGATCAACGGTTATTTTTTTGGAAGACATTGGCAGGATTCTACCATGCGCCTCAAAGCTGGACCCCGTGCCTGTCTCGGAGTAAACGGAGAGTTCTCTCCGCCTCGGCAGTTTTCTGCTCACTGCTCCAGCCAAGCGCATCCCCCAATACGTCGGCAGTTTCCAACACGATCTCTTTCGTCAGGCGGCCGAGCATGGCAAGCATGGTGCGGCGCAAAAGGAGATCGTCAAGACGGGCGATTTTTTCATATTGGGCAAGGAACATGATCTCGCGCCGCGTGTAGGAAGGCAGCGTTTTCAGCGGTTCATCTTCGGCGCGCTTCATAAATGTAGCCACCGCTTCAGTGCGCGAACCATAACGTGAATATAAAACTTGAAGTCTTTCTTTTTCAAGTCCGGTCCACGCGGCGAAGCCTTCGATCTGGCGCTTCTGTTCATTTTCATCGGTGGAAAAACCGCGCCCGCCTCCGATCGGCAAATCGCGCGTATCCTTTTGGCGGGGCAGGCTGAAGAATGTCAGCACCTTGTCTGTCACCTGTTCCGAAAACGCGCGGAACGACGTCCACTTGCCGCCGACGAGCGAATAAATGGGGAAATCCAAATTTGTCCAATCGCCGTTCAACACTTCGATGTGATGATCGCGGCTGTATTGACCCGTGGTCTTCGCCCCGCTGCTGCCCAATGGACGCACGCCCGTAAAGCGGAAGACGATCTGTTCGCGTGTGACTTTGATATCAGGAAAAACGCGCGCAACCAAACCAATGAAATAATCCACTTCCTCATCGGTGCAATAGGCTTCATCGGGGTTATCGATCTTGATATCTGATGTGCCGATCATCACACGATCCTGCAAAGGGAAGAGCAGCACAATACGGCCATCCTTATTTTCAAAGAAGAATTCATTTTCGCCGATCGCCGCGCGCAATTCAGGGTGATCGATGACGACGTGCGAACCCTTCGTCCCACCGATGGAGCGGGTGGAAAGCCCCATGCTGTGATTGACGAAATCGATCCACGGGCCAGCGGCATTGATGACAAGCTGCGGACGTACTTCATAGGTTTGGTCAGTCAACTCATCGCGCAGGACGATCGTATCCTTTTCGCCTTTCACCATGCTGACGTAATTCAACGCGCGTGCATGAGGGTTGTCGGCCTCTCCATCCAGCATCACTTCCAATGCAAGCCGTTCAGGGTTGGAGATCAAACCGTCATAATATTTGGCAGTATTTACAATTTCAGGATTCAAGCGACTCCAACGACTCAAGGATTCGGAGCGGGAGAAGAATTGATGGCGCGGCACCGTGCGGGTGTTGCCCGTGTAAGCGTCATACATGATCAAGCCGAGCTTGATGATGATCGATCCGCGTTCGGAGGGTTTATCGAGCCAGCCCAAAAATTTCAGCGGCGCATTGAGCAGCCCAGAAAAATATTTGAAGATCGGAATCGTCGTCGGCAGCGGCTGAACAATATGCGGCGCATTCTGGATCAAGCGGTTGCGCTCCCCCACCGCCTCGCGCACCAGGCGAAACTCGCCGTTCTCCAAATAGCGGATTCCGCCATGCGCCATGTGTGAAGAAGCCGCACTCGCCCCCGAGCAAAAATCACCGCGATCCACCATCAAAACATCCAGACCATTCAATGCCAGGTCACGGAATGTGCCAATGCCATTAATACCCGCACCAACGATCAGCACGGAGACTTTTGGGTTTTCTTTTAATTGTTCGAGAATTTCATTTCGGTTCATTTTATTTTCCAGTGTCATGTTCAAGGTTGAAGGTTGAAGGTTTGGAACTTGCAACCTTCAACCTGCAACATGTAACTCTACTCAACCCAATCAAATGTGCGTGTGACTGCTTTCTTCCAACCTGAGTATAAACCTGCACGCAGGCTCACATCCATTTTCGGAGTCCATTCCTTGTCCTTGCCCCAGTTGGCGCGGAGTTCATCGTAATCCTTCCAAAAGCCGACCGCGAGTCCAGCCGCGTATGCCGCGCCGAGGGCCGTTGTCTCTGCTACTTTTGGGCGCACCACGGGCACATCCAAAATATCAGACTGGAATTGCATCAGCAATTCGTTGAACACCATGCCCCCGTCCACTTTCAGCGCGGTCAACTTCACGCCCGAGTCTGCTTCCATCGCATCAAGTACCTCGCAGGTCTGGTACGCCGTCGCTTCCAATGCCGCCCGCGCGATATGCCCCTTCGTCACATAGCGCGTCATCCCCACGATTGCCCCGCGCGCATCCGACTTCCAATACGGCGCGAACAAACCCGAAAACGCAGGGACAAAATAAATGCCGCCATTATCTTCGACGGATGAAGCCAGCGTCTCCACCTCCGCCGACGACTGGATCAGTCCCAAGTTATCTCTCAGCCACTGAATCAGCGCCCCCGTAATGGCGATCGAACCTTCCAGCGCATAAACGGCTTTTTGATTTCCTATTTTGTAACCGAGTGTGGTCAGCAGCCCCGATTTCGAAGGGACAGGAATCTCGCCCATGTTCATCAACATGAAACAGCCCGTGCCATAGGTATTCTTCGCTTCACCCGCGCTGAAACAGGTCTGCCCAAAAAGCGCGGCTTGCTGGTCACCCAAATCGCCAGAGACTGGAATGCCTTGTAAGATGCTCGCGCCATCTTGAGCAACAGTGACATGACCATATACCTCAGACGATGACTTGATCTCAGGCAACATCGCACGCGGAACACCCAGCAGGTTCAAAAGCTCATCATCCCAATCAAGGGTGTGCAAATTCATCAACAGTGTGCGCGAAGCATTCGTCACATCGGTAATATGGGCCCCGGTCAAATTCCAGATGACCCACGAATCCATGTTGCCAAAGAGCAGATCCCCGTTTTCGGCTTTGGCGCGCGCGCCTTCCACGTTATCCAGAATCCATTTTATTTTAGGGCCTGAGAAATAGGTCGCCAGCGGAAGTCCCGTCTTGGAGCGCAGCCTGTCCTGTCCGCCCACCTCAGCCAGTTCATTGCAGATGACATCCGTCCGCGTATCCTGCCAGACGATGGCGTTGTACACGGGCTTCCCCGTGGATTTATCCCACACCACCGCCGTCTCGCGCTGGTTGGTGATTCCGATCGCGACAATGTCCGCAGGTTGAAGCCCGCTTTTTTGCAGGGCGCCTTTCATCACTTCCTGCGTACGCTCCCAAATCTCCAACGGATCGTGCTCCACCCAGCCTGGCTTCGGGTAAATTTGACGGTGTTCCTTTTGATCAACAGCAAGGACGTTCCCCCCGTGATCGAAGATGATAAAACGGGTACTGGTCGTACCCTGGTCTATTGCAGCAACATATTTTGGCATGGCATCCTTCCTTGGGTTAATTGTAAAACAAAACCACAAAAAGATGGCTGCAGATCCAATCAAACATAATAGACTTATCTTTAAATCAAAAACGGCGGTTGTTTCAACCGCCGTTCATTTTGTATTTGGATCAATTCTCTGTGATATCCACGAACCGCAATTCTGGATTTTTATCCGCAAAATATTTGAGGAAGAAGGGAGTGCTGAACAGCGCCGTCCATTCGTTGCGTGAGTCGCGTGCAATAATGACCTCGCTGCGCTGCGGCATGTTCTCAATGGCCGAGTCGGGTCCCTTGATCCAGCGCATGAGCACGTGAGGCAATCGTTCCAATTCGGTGGGGACATTGTATTCGGCTTTCAAGCGCGCCTGCACCACATCGAATTGCAATTGACCGACCACCGCGAGGATCGGTTCGCGCTTGAATGCATTGACGTTGTACAGCACCTGCACCGCGCCTTCGCTTTCCAATTGTTGAAGTCCCTTTGAAAATTGTTTCTGCTTGCCCAAGTCGGTGTTTCTCAGCAGGGCAAAATGTTCGGGCTGAAAACGCGGGATCGGGGCAAACTGAACCAGTTCCCCCGTACAGAGAGAATCGCCGATGGCGAATTCCCCGTTGTTTGGAATTCCAAGTACATCGCCGGGGAAAGCTTCGTCAATGATCTCGCGTTCGCTTGCAAACAGTTTATACGGGCGAACCAGCCGCACGGTCTTCCCGCTCTGCGCGTGGACAAGGTCCATGCCGCGCTCGAAACGCCCCGAACAAATGCGCAAAAAGGCCACACTGTCGCGGTGTTTGGGATTCATATTGGCCTGGATCTTGAAAATGAAGCCAGAAAAATTCGGATCTTGTGGAAAAACTGCTCCCCCGTTGCTCAAATAAGGCTGGGGCGGCGGAGCGTATTTTACGAACGTATCAAGGAAAAGACGCACGCCAAAATTAGTCACCGCACTGCCGAAGAAGACGGGGGTTTGCTTTTCCTTCAAAACGCTTTCATGGTCAAAGACAACTCCCACTTCATCGAGCAGATGAACGCTTTCCACCAATTCCTCATA
Organism: Candidatus Villigracilis affinis; assembly: GCA_016718275.1. GTDB lineage: Bacteria > Chloroflexota > Anaerolineae > Anaerolineales > Villigracilaceae > Villigracilis > Villigracilis affinis. The sequence continues at coordinate 52,252 of JADKEA010000020.1, read as the reverse complement.
ACGCTTCTGCGACAAGACATTGTTCTTCATGAGGTCGTCCAAGGTCATGAATACTTCTGGAGCCATGCGCTCATTGCGTTCGGTGCGTTCGAATAAATATACGCCTTCAGAAGCGCGGTCATATACCCCGCGAAATTCAGGGCCATCACCGATCGGCCAATTCATCGGCACAGGCTCCATGCCCAATACTTTTTTGATCTCATCCAGCAGTTCAAGCGGGTCGCGGGCGGGACGGTCCATTTTGTTGATGAAGGTAAAAATGGGAATTCCACGCTTGCGGCAAACTTCGAACAGTTTGAGTGTTTGCGGCTCAATGCCTTTGGCGGCATCGATCACCATCACAGCACTGTCCACTGCAGAAAGGGTACGGTAGGTATCCTCGGAAAAATCCTGATGCCCGGGCGTATCCAACAGGTTGACGATGTTGTTTTGATAAGGGAATTGCAGAATGGTCGAGGTGATGGAAATACCGCGCTCGCGCTCCATTTCCATCCAGTCGGATGTGGTCGAGCGCTGATTGCGGCGGGCACGGACATTGCCCGCTAATTCAATGGCATTGCCATATAAAAGCAGTTTTTCTGTCAGCGTAGTCTTGCCTGCATCCGGGTGAGAGATAATGGCAAAGGTCCGGCGCGCGGCAATAGATTCTCTTAATGGGGTATTTGAAACAGGCGTACCAACTGATACTTCTTCTTGCATAATTTTTCTCCAAAGCTTACAAAGGCTGTGGATTTTAGCATAGATTTTATGGATGATAAAACGAAAAAGCTGACTGGCATTTGCCCAGTCAGCTTTTTATATCAAAACATCCTACCAGTTAGGCAAGGTCAAAGCGGTCGAGGTTCATGACCTTGTTCCAGGCGGCGACGAAGTCACGCACGAACTTTTCCTTGTTGTCGTCCTGGGCATAGACCTCGGCGAGAGCGCGCAACTGTGAGTTGGAACCAAAGACCAGATCCACGCGGGTGCCGCTCCACTTGACTTCGCCGGTCTTGCGGTCGTGGGCATTGAAAGTCTCGGCGGCATCCGAAGTAGGATGCCAGACAACGCCCATATCCGTCAGGTTGACGAAGAAGTCGTTGGTCAGCTTGCCAGCCTGTTTGGTGAACACGCCATGCTGTGCCCCGCCGACGTTGGCGCCAAGCACACGCAAGCCGCCGACGAGTACGGTCATCTCGGGTGCGCTGAGGGTCAGCAACTGCGCCTTGTCCACCAGCATTTCCTCCGCAGAGACCGTGAAGGTCGTCTTCTGGTAGTTGCGGAAGCCGTCCGCTTCGGGTTCGAGAAAGGTGAACGATTCCACATCGGTCTGGTTTTGTGAAGCGTCAGTGCGGCCCGGTGTGAAAGGCACTTTCACTGAGTGACCAGCCGCCTTAGCTGCGGCTTCAACCGCAGCACAACCACCCAACACGATCAAGTCAGCCAGCGAAACCTTCTTGCCGTCAGACTGGGCGCTGTTGAACTCTTTACGGATGCGCTCCAGCGTCTTGAGCACCTTCGCCAGTTGCGCAGGCTGATTGACTTCCCAATCCTTTTGCGGAGCCAGGCGAATGCGCGCGCCATTGGCACCGCCACGCTTGTCCGATCCTCTAAAGGTGGATGCCGAAGCCCAGGCTGTAGAAACAAGCTCCGACACAGAAAGACCCGAAGCTAGTATCTCCTTCTTCAATGCGGCGATATCCTTCGCGCCGATCAACTTGTGGTTGACCGCAGGAACGGGATCCTGCCAGATCAGGTCTTCCTTTGGGACTTCCGGTCCGAGGTAACGGACTTTGGGACCCATATCACGGTGCGTCAGTTTGAACCAGGCGCGGGCGAAGGCATCTGCAAACGCTTTGGGGTTTTTGTGGAAGCGACGCGCGATGGGTTCGTAGATCGGATCGAAGCGCAGCGACAGGTCAGCAGTGGTCATCATCGGCGCGTGCTTCTTCGATGGGTCGTGCGCGTCGGGAATCATGTGTTCGGGCTTGCAGTTCTTCGCCTGCCATTGTTGAGCGCCAGCGGGACTCTTGACCAGTTCCCACTCGTAGCCGAAGAGCATGTCGAAGTAACCCATGTCCCATTGGGTGGGGTTCGGTTTCCACGCGCCTTCGATGCCACTGGATGTGGTGTGGACGCCCACGCCGCTGCCTAAGCTATTCTTCCAACCCAAGCCCACCTCTTCCAGCGAAGCGGCTTCGGGTTCGCGTCCGACCAGTTTCGGGTCGCCCGCGCCGTGTGCCTTGCCGAAGGTATGTCCGCCCGCGACAAGCGCGACGGTTTCTTCATCGTTCATCGCCATGCGGGCAAAAGTCTCACGTACATCAATGCCCGAAGCGACAGGATCAGGTTTGCCATCCGGGCCTTCGGGGTTGACATAGATCAAGCCCATCTGCACGGCTGCCAGCGGGTTCTCCAGGTTGCGCCCATGCACCTTCCCATCCGCTGTGTCGTCGGACACGAGCACCGCACCCTCCTTTTCGACGCCCTCGGAACCGTGGGCGTAGCGAATGTCGCCACCCAACCATTTGTCTTCGCTACCCCAATAGACATCTTCCTCAGGCTGCCAGATATCGGCGCGGCCCCCGCCAAAACCGAAGGTCTTGAATCCCATCGACTCCAGCGCCACGTTGCCTGCCAGAATCATCAGGTCAGCCCACGAGAGTCTGTTTCCATATTTCTGTTTGACGGGCCAGAGCAGACGACGCGCCTTGTCGAGGTTGACGTTGTCGGGCCAGCTGTTGAGCGGTGCAAACCGTTGATTGCCGGTACCGCCGCCACCGCGTCCGTCTGCGGTGCGATACGTTCCCGCGCTGTGCCAAGCCATGCGGACCATCAAGCCGCCGTAGTGGCCCCAGTCAGCAGGCCACCACTCCTGCGAGTCGGTCATCAGTTGGGCCAAGTCTTTCTTGACCGCAGCTAAGTTGAGCTTCTTAAATTCTTTGGCGTAATCGAAACCAGGATCCATTGGGTTGGAAGCGGGCGCGTGCTGGTGCAAGATGTTCAGGTTCAGTTGATTGGGCCACCATTCGCGGTTGGATGTTCCCCGGCTGGCAGAGGTCATGCCAGCGTGTCCAATAACAGGGCATTTGCTTTCTTCGCTCATTTTTATTCTCCTTTTGGAAAAAAGTTAACAGTTGTGATCAAAATAAAAAAGAGAGGTATTTATTTGCTCTTTTTTTGACAATCCGGGCACAATCCATAAAAGTCAAGTTGGTGTTTTACAACGCGAAATCCAAAGTTGTTTTCAACCTCCTGAACAATCTTCCCCACAGCTGCGTCAAGTTCCCCATCCATAATTTTTTGGCATTTCATGCAGATCAAATGCGGATGCGGATAAGGCTTATTGCCGTCATAATGGCTGTCATCACGCAAACCAATCTCAAGCACCTCACCCACTTCTTTCAGAAGATCAAGCGTCTTGTACACAGTGGCAAGACTCATGGTTGGAAACTGCACCTTGATCTGGTTATAAAGTTGGGATGCGCTTGGATGGCCTTCGCTCGCGGCGATCAAACGAATCAATTCCACCCGTTGTGGAGTTATACGATATTGTCTTTCCTTCAGCTTCGCAATTAATTGTTCAAACCTAATTTGCGGGTCATTCATAGCTACTCATTATGGATAATTATTCTCTACAAATCATTATTATCAATTATAGCGATTCAGTTTCATTAAGTCAAACTTACACGTTGAATAAGCATCGCTTGAGCAAAGTCCAGATTATGATGAGCGCTTTTGCAATAAATTGTTTCCAATATCCAGCACTATACTTTTACAACACTCACAATGAAATTGTACAACCTTATGTCGACTATTACAATTTAAGCTGCTATTCGACATTTAAAATAAAAGCAGTTCCCGTATAAGTTTCCCGGGAACTGCTTCTCTTCTAATTTCTAATTTCTAATTTCTTACTTTGTTGTCTTACGCGCAGCAGATTTCTTCTCAGCTTTTACAGGCATTTCTTCAACAACAGGTTCTTCAACCACTACCACTTCTTCCTCTTCATCTTCTTCGATTTCGTCGGAGCTGGTGAAGAAGTTATACACAAGCACGGCAAGGGTTGCACCGATCAACGGGCCGAACAGATAGATCAAATAGGTGTTCGGGTTGGTAATGCTCGGGAGCGAGAAGATCGCGGGGCCAAACGTGCGCGCAGGGTTCAATGAAGCGCCGGTGAAAGGTGCGCCAGCCAGGATCGCAAAGGCATACGTTGTGCCGATGGCCCAACCTGCAAAACGACCGCCCTTGCCGCCCACAGCGGTGTGCAGGATCGTGTTCAACAGGAAGAAGGTGAGAACCGCTTCCATCACCATTGCCAGGATGGGAGCTTTGTCTGTCAGCGCACCAACTGTTGCACCAGCATCAATGGGACCACCCAAAGCATCCAGGAATGTCTTAAGCAAGAACGCCGCCAAAATCGCACCCGCAAACTGCGCGATCCAATAAAAAATGGCCTGCCCCCAGGTCACAACACCCTTCAACGCGAGGCCGAAAGTCACTGCAGGGTTCACATGCGTTCCGGAGATATGTCCGTAGGCATAGGCGAACACAGCCAAAGTAAAGCCATGCGCGAGAGCCACACCAAGCAGCCCCGCATTAACGATCCCCGCACTCATGCCGACAAACACCAGCGCGAATGTGCCGATGAATTCGGCAAGAAATACTTTCGAATTGAACATTTTCTTCTCCAAAAAGATATGATTTGAGATTATAACCCGTGGGGTCTCGATACGCTACGCGCCCGCAACCCAATCCCGCGCGCCTGCCAGAAAGGATTTGCCCGGCATCGCCTTCTTGCCCGCAGGCTGGACTTCATCCAAAACCAGCGCGCCTTCGGAGGATTGAACAGCGGGTCTTCCTTCGACTGTGAATCTGCTTCCGCTCGCCAAACCTTTTTCGCCGCTGACAGTGGATGCGCGCAATACCTTGAGCGGATTCCCATTCCACTCGAACCACGCGCCCGGCCACGGATTCATCGCCCGCACACGGCGTTCCAAGTCAACCGCAGGCTGGGTGAAATCAAGCAGGCCGTCGGTCTTTTTCAACATCGGCGCATATGTGGAACCATCTTCAGGTTGTGGTGTGGCGGTGAGATTCCCAGCAAGATAATCGGGTAGGGTTTCGATGAGCAAGTCCGCTCCCAGCGTGGATAATGCTTGTGAAACCGAACCAGCTGTATCGTCAGGTTTGATGCGTATGGACTTCTTCGCCAGCATGGGACCTGTATCGAGTCCTACATCCATTTGCATGATCGTCACGCCCGTTTCTTCATCCCCGTGCAAAATGGCAGCGTTGATGGGCGCCGCACCGCGCCAACGCGGAAGCAGCGAGGCATGTACGTTGATGCAGCCATAATGCGGCATTTCCAGCACATCCTTTTTCAGGATCTGACCAAACGCGGCTACAACAATCAGGTCGGGAGCCCATACGCGCAGTTGCTCCATCGGTTCAGGCAGGCGCAATTTTTCGGGCTGCATGACAGGGATGTTCAATTCAAGCGCAAGGGATTTCACCGGCGGCGGCTTTAATTCTCGTCCGCGGCCTGAAGCGCGATCTGGCTGGGTGATGACACCAACAACTTGATAATTTGGCGCAGAGACCAGTGCAGAAAGAGAGGGTAATGCAAAATCGGGCGAGCCCATGAAGACAATGCGTAAAGACATGCGCTGATTTTACCGCTTGTTGAAAAAAATCAGGATTTGCAAATCAAAGTACGCGATCCTAAATAATATACAGTACTCTTGGGTGAAATGTGATTGGTTGCATGATAGGGGGATTGGTTGTAAAATACTGGAAATCCAAAATCAACTTATTCGGAGGAATAAATCATGTCTCAAGCACCAATGTCTCCTGATGTTACCAGTGACGATAAACTGTGGGCAATGCTGGGTTACGTATTCCCAATCATCGCTATCGTTGTCCTTTTCATGGAAGATAAAAAGAATCGTCCGTACGTCAAATTCAACGCTGTACAATCCCTCGTTGCCACTGTTGTGCTGTCTATTCTTGCGACAGTAACCTTCGGCTGCGGCAGCATCCTCTTCTTCGCCATGTTCTGGTGGGCCTATCAGGCTTATCAGGGCCAGGATGTGAAGATCCCCATGATCAGCGATTTCATTCGCAATCAGGGCTGGGCATAACTTTTCCCCCGCTCCACCAAAGACCCGCGGAAAACCGCGGGTCTTTTTGTTTATTTTTATATGTTAGACTCGCCAATATAAAAAAACAGGAGGATGTAATGAACGAACAAATACAACCGCCCCCTTCCCTGCCCCTCACTCCCGAAGAGGAGCGACAATGGGCCATGATCGCCCATCTGGGTGTGCTGGTGAATCTGGTTTCCGGGATTCTGGGACCCTTTGTACCTTTGGCAATTTACATGATCTATAAAGACCGTTCAAAGTATGTAGCCTACCAATCTTTGCAGGCACTGATCTTTCAACTCATCTGGTGGGTTGGCGGCAGCGTTGTGGCGGGAATCGTGTGGGCGATCACCGGTGTACTGAGCTCGGTCATCATCGGTATCGTATGCATCCCCTTTGCCTGTGTATTCAGCCTTATGCCATTGGTGGCGCTTGGATATGGAGTTTACGGCGGCATCCAAACCAGTCAGGGACAGGATTTCAAATATTGGCTGGTCGGTGATTGGACGCGCGGTACTTTAATTGGATAACAAAGAGCAAAGGGTGCATCGCACTCCGGTAAATAAAAAGGATCCCATCTCTTTTTCAACAGAGATGGGATCCTTTTACGTTTCAACTAAACTACGGGATGCTTCCCGCCAGATCAGCACCGAGGCGGATCTCAATGTCAACCGTCGATGCGGGGTCTGGGCTAAAGCGGATGTTCGAGGCAGGAATACCAAAAACCGCCTGAAGATATTTCACAGTGTAGACCTTGGGGCCGTACACAATGATGAATGTCGAAGAGTAGACTTCACTGGCTGGGCCAACTTCGGTCACATTCATGCCTTGGGACTGGAAGAATGTACCAGCGCGCTGATCAAGCCCGGCAGTGAAGGTTCCATCCACAATGCGGACACGGGCTTCTTCATCGCGCATCAACGTGGCGGGTTCGCCTTGAGCCATCGGGCTGGTGGGACCGCCACTGGTGAAGATCTCATCGCGCAGCACGCGAACCTTGTCCATGATCGGCTTCATAACACTGGCGGCCTGACCGCCGAGGACGGTATTTTCAAACGTGACCATATCAGTGCCGATGATGCCAGTCTTGATACTTTCGCGGGTGATGTCCTTGCCTAGAATGGCGAGCTTGATGGCCGTATCCAGCGGCATGTTGGTGTGAATACCACTCGAAAGTTCCGAGTACATTTCGGGGGCCTGCGCGATCAAGGATGGAAATACTTCGGGGTCGAAAATCTTTTGTTGGAGCGCGAAGATCACCTGCTGTTGACGTCGCGCGCGATCCATATCGCCGCCTTCGGATTTGCGGGTACGCGCATACGCAAGCACTTTCCAGCCACACAGTTTGCGTTCACCGCCGGGAGTGATCACCACATGGTCTGTACCGGGGCCAACGGGGTCAAGCACAAGAATTTCCTCTGGAACTACATAAATACAGCCAAGTCGATTCACCAATTCAGTGAAGGTGTTGAAATCCACCTGAGCATAATAATGAACGGGGACGCCCAACAATTGTGAAACGGTCTTCATCGCAAGGCCAGGACCGCCGCCGGGCAGCTTCGCACCCTCTCCGCTGGAGTAGGCAGTATTGATACGGCTATAACCAAAGCCTTCCGGAATGTTCACCCAAAGGTCGCGCGGAATGGATAACATACCCGCCGATTTTGTGACCGGGTCAATCGTGAAGAGGATCATCGTATCGGAGCGCGGCGGGCCTTCATTTGCCTGCCAATCGCGAAAATCCAAACCGATGAAGAGGATGTTGATGCGGCTGCCGCCGTCCCATGCGGGGGGCAATTCCACGCCGGGGGCAACAGGGGCTGGTGTGGGAGGCAGGTCTACAACACCCGGCTGTTGCGTAGCCGATGTTAGATCAGGACCAGTCAATAGACCAGTTGAACCGCCGCAACTGGCTGGCATCATCCCGGGCAGACCGGTCAAATTCCAACAGGCGGTGAAATTACGCGCGAATACAAAGGTCGCCGCGCTTAATCCAATGACCACGGCGAAAAAGATAATGCGTCCCACCGAGGGAATTTTAGGTTTCGGCAGTTTTATTTTCTTCAGGAATTCAAATCGATTCATTATTTTCTGTACCTCAGGGCTTAACATATACCATATTTAGCCCAAGTCGTTCCAAGCCCTCCTGCGCCCAATATTGCAAAAGCGCGGAGTCTTCACTGAGTGATTTCATCAAAACAGGAATGGCGCGATGGTCTTTGATCTCGGATAGTGCCCGCAACGCCAGGATTTTGACGCTGACCGGCGCGTCTGTCATCACCTTGAGCAGGCTCGGCACCGAAGGAGCACCGATCTTGCCGAGGGCTGTCCCTGCCAAACCCGCTGTGAGTGAGTCTTCGTCGGCGAGAGTTTTGACCAGCGCTTCGACAGCCGCCTCATGTGGATGATTGCACAGGGCAAGGGCAGTGGCGGCACGCACTTCCGGCGCTGAGTCGCTGAGAAGCGGGAGCAGATCTTCGGTCCGCGTATGAGGCGAGGCGGCGAGGGCACGTACTGCCCACCAGCGTGAATCCACTTCCGCAGCCCGGGTCAAATCCAACAGGGCTGGAATAGCCGCTTTCCCCATCTCAACCAGCGCGGGAATAATATTTTCTGCGCGCTGATCGTCGCCACTGAGCAATTCAGCCAGCAAGTCACGCATTTCGACTGCGCTCAATGCGAACCTTTATTTTTCGGGTGGAGGAACGGGGAGGGCGTCCTGTGCGGTGTTGACCCATTTATCCCCTTCGTCGATCAACATCACGGGGATGTCGTCCACGATCGGATATTTGCGGCCACAATCCTGACAGATAAGCCAGGCATCTTTGTGCAAAACAAGCATGCCGCTTTTCTCGCGGACGCAGTTGGGGCATCGTAAAATTTCGAGCAGTTCTGAACTGACCATGTATTCTCCTTTTCGAGAAAAGATTGTACCATGCGGGAATATGATGAGTTTTACCCGCTTTTCTTAACGCAAAGGCGCAAAGGTGCAGAGTTTTTTATTTAAGGTCTACGCACAACCCCAAGAGCAAGCCGCGGATTTACCCTGTGGGCACAATGTCGCCAATTCACGCGAATGATTTAAAAAATTAGCGGCAATTCGTGCAATTCGCGGCTAAAGATTTTGAACTAACTTGCCCCGACACAAATATCATTTCTACGCGCCAGTTTCTTCGGGTCTTCGGTGCCAGGCCCGTACTGACAAATGGCCTGCCAAGGCTGGTAATGGGTTTGGAACTGGTCGGTGAAATAGATCTGTCCGTTGCGCCAGACCACGCGAGTGACGTTCACATCTGCGCCCTGTGCGGCATAATCCACCTGCTTTATTTGCTCGGCTTTCATTTCAGGGTTTTCTTCCAACAACGGCGGCGGCGCGGAGACAATATTGGTGGGGCCAGTGGTTTCCCACGTGACACTGCGCCCATCGGAGGTGGAATACAGTTTCCAAGTGAGGGTATCCCCGGACATATAGGTTTCCATCAAAATCCAGTAGGGAGTATCGTTCTGGAATTTGAAATCGACAAGCGGGAAGTAAACGGTCGCATCCATGCCTGCGAGTTGGGGATCCACCGAACCGCCAACGGTCTTTTCATAGTATGAAACACGATAAGCATGTGAGTAGCGTTCAACTACGGGGAAGCCCGCGAAAAATACTGTGCGGAAAAGCGTCGTACTCACCTGACACACGCCCCCGCCTACTCCTTTAATGGTACGTCCACCATAGATAATGAGCGCTTCGGCAAATCCGTTTTCGAGGCTGACATCACCGAGGATATTTCCCATCGAGAAGGTTTCACCCGGTGCCACGAGCACACCGTGGAAGCGGCTGGAAGCAGCCTCGATATTTTGACGACGCTCTGTGCTGGAACCGTAAAAATAGGTGCTTTCCTGGGCGATCAATTGAACGATTCCTAAATCCGCGCCGACAGCTGTATCTGCCACCAAAGGCTGCTGCTCAGCGACGACGAGGGATACGTTATGTTCGCCGCGTAAAAGCGCATCATTGATGGCGGCAATGCTGGCTTCCACATCCATGGCGCGGCCAATATTGGAGGCGGCTATGGGTTCGATCTGGCCTGTTTCATCGTTGAAAACGAATTTCGCATTCGTGGGCTGACGATCCACATAAACTTTGAGTTCGTTCAGCGACTGACGCAGAACGTTGGGATCGAGCCCGACTTGCATTTCGGCTGTACCGCCATTTTCAACGACGATCACAGCGATCATGTTTGCAACGACAGGAATATCATAAGTCCACGGACCGGGGTCGCCGCTGCGATAATTGGGCAGGCTGATGGTCAATGGCTGGCTGAGAATGCGGCGCGCGGCCTCGGCCTGCGAGGAAACATCCAGCAATTTCGGCGCGGCTTCCTGAATGACCAGAGGCACTTCGCCGTCACGGAAGGTCTGCAATTGTGCGCCGAGATAGATCAGAGTTGCATCGAGGTTGAGCACCCTGCCCACTTGACCGGGCTGGGCAACCACATTCGTTCCTTCAAGGTGCAGGCTGGCTTCCACCACAGGCTGGTTCACCACCACCCCAATATTTTGCAAATAGGTATAAGCTACACGCTGATCGAAGATGATGACCGGGGCAACATCTGAGCCGAGTCCGCGGGCGCTGACTTGACCCGATAACGCGCCAAACAAGCCGCCGGAACGTCCATAGCGGTAGGCGGCCAAGGCACTGGCGGTGGGGTCAAAGACCATTCCCAATTCCGCCGGAGATGCGACCCAGAGATTATCGCCTGCACGGAAAAGGATCTTGCCCGTATTCGGGAAGGACAAGGTCTGGCTTAATCTGAGCGCAGCGTCATTGATGGAAAGCCCGGAGACATCCACCCCGGCCACGGAAACGCCGGGAAAGATACGGCCCGCATACAATAATTGATAGCCCAATGTCCATGTGATGGTAACGGTAAGAAACAGCGAAAAACCGCCAACAAGGGTGGCGAGAATTTGCCTGGGCAAGCTATGGTTGGAAGTCATGGTCGCATTCATGTTAAGGATTATAACGAAAAAATCCGTTTCGTTTGTGATGTTTACATGAGTTTTCGATGAGGAATCCATCGGGAGGTAATTGAAACGGTTTCACCTACGTCAAATATTTTGGATAACTTCGGAGAATGCCATGTGGGACCAGACCCTCCTCGCAACGACGATATTATCAACTTTTATTTCACGGTACAATTTGGACCTTTCAGAGGAGAGAACATGATCGAAGACCAATCCCCGCTCGAAGAACACCCCCCCATTGAAGATCAATTGCAGGCGACTTTCGAAGAACCGTCCAAATCGAACTGGAAGATGTGGCTCGCAGCAGGTGGGTGCGCGGTATTGCTTTGCGCCGCAGTTTTTGTGGGCACTCTAATCTTTGTGGGGCCAAAATTCGTCCAACAATTCTTCCCTGATAACGTTGAAGTGGCGGAGGAACTTCCGCGCGCCGTGACACAGACCAACACCATGGGTGATCCGCATGCGCCCATCCACATCATTGAATACGGCGATTTTCAATGTCCGTACTGTCTCAGGTTCTGGAGTGAGACCGAGCCGCTGTTGATCGAGGAATATGTGAACACGGGCAAGGTCTATTTTGAATATCGCTCCTTCCCATTCCTCGGGCCAGAATCTGTTTGGGCGGCGGAAGGCGCTTACTGCGCAGGCGACCAAGGCAAGTTTTGGGAATATCACGACACGCTCTACGCCAATTGGACAGGCGAAAACGTGGGCGATTTTACACAGGATAAATTGATCGAGTACGCCAAAACGATCAACCTTGAAATGGATACCTTCGAGGCATGTCTCAGCAATGAAACACATAAAGGGAAGGTGGAGCAGGACAAGGCGCAGGCAGAAGCGGACGGAGTCCACGCGACGCCGACCTTCCTGATTAACGGTCATGTCCTTGAAGGCGCGCAGCCGTTTTCCATTTTCAAGCAGATCATTGAAAAGCTTCTGGAAGGCAATTTGGATTCGCAAAGCGGATAAGGCGTCGGCTATAATCCGAGCATGAAATCATTTGGGATCCATTTTCAAAACGAGAGGTTCACGCTCGTTCATGACGATATTTTGACCACATCGCTCGTGAGCGCAAACAGCGTGGACCTTGTTGTTACCTCCCCACCCTACAATGTGGATATTCAATACAATTCGCACAAGGATGATGTTTCCTATGCGGATTATTTGGAGTTCAGCAGAAAATGGATGTCACGCTGTTTTGATTGGCTAAAGGATGACGGCCGTTTCTGTTTGAATGTGCCGTTGGATAAAAATAAGGGCGGACAGCAAAGCGTGGGCGCCGACCTGACAACGATTGCCAAGGAAATCGGATTTCATTACCATTCAACCATCGTTTGGAACGAGGGTAACATTTCGCGCAGGACAGCCTGGGGGTCGTGGAAAAGCGCGTCGGCACCGTATGTGATCGCGCCCGTGGAATTGATCATCGTGCTGTACAAAAAGAATTGGAAGAAAACCAGCGGCAGCAAAATCTCAGATATCGAACGAAACGAATTCATGGATTGGACGAACGGCTTGTGGACGTTCAACGGCGAAAGCAAAAAGCGCATCGGGCATCCCGCTCCTTTCCCGCTTGAATTGCCGCGTCGCTGCATCAAGCTTTTCAGTTATGTTGATGACGTGGTGCTCGATCCCTTCAGCGGAAGCGGCACCACCCTGCTGGCGGCAACGAACAACAACCGCAAAGGCATCGGCATTGATGTGGACAGGAAATATTGCGAACTGGCGCGCAAAAGAATTCTAGGCATCGTACCTAAAGTGAAGACAAAAAAGAAGCGCGTGGCGAAATAAATTACCCTCCTTTAAAATCAGGTAAAACCATATGGCCAACTCCCGCAACAAATTCGACACAAAAGATTCGCTTGAACTCGGCGAACATGCCGAGAATCTTTTCATCGTGCTGGCGGTCAGATCGGGCTGGAAAGTTTCCGCTTCGTCGAAGGACGAGAACATCGAAGATCACTGGGATTATTTGATCGAAAAAGCAGGCGAGGTCTTCAAAGTGGAAGTGAAAAGCCAGAAGCGAATCCGCAGGGGCGATAAAACCGAGCAGGCGGATTTCACCTGGGTGGAACTTCGCAACGTGCGCGGCAAGGTCGGCTGGCTTTTTGGCAAGGCAGACTTGATCGCGTTCGAAAAGGAAACATCCTTCCTCTTCGTCAAACGGCTGGACCTGCTCGCTGTTATAAACAAGAAAGTCAATCTCGTAGCGAAGGTCCGCACCCCGACAGATGCTGTTTACAAGATCTATATCCGCGAAGGGCGCAAGGACAAGATCACATTGCTCCCCACCCGCGATATCGAGGAAATCAAATTTACTGAATGGAAAAAGGCTTAACCATGAAACTCAATCCAGTCATTTCTTTTGCCCTGATTTTGCTTCTAGCCGCCTGTAATATGCCATCGTCCGCGCCAACGAGTGCGCCCGCCGAGGCAGCCCCTGCCGTGGAGGCTACGTCCACTCCGCTCGAAGTCGCCGCACCGACAGAGACTGCTGTTCCGCCCACCTCCATCCCACCCACTGAAACATTCACGCCGACCATCCCCGCGCCCACGGCTTCGCCAACCAGCACACCCACAGAGATTCCCACCGTGGAAAGTTTGAAGGCAACCGTTACTGCTGATTTGCTCAGTTGCCGCTACGGTCCTGGTGCAGAGTATTTATATTTATACGGCTTGAACAAAGGCGCAAAAATCGAACTGACTGGTCGAGCACACGGAAACAACTGGGTGATGGTGAAAGGAAAAAATTTATGCTGGGTCAACGCAAAATTTCTTGAAATTCAAGGCGACTCGCAAACCCTGCGAGCCACCTACCCTGGAGAATATGAACTTCCCGAGTCGCCGTACTATGCTCCTCCAGCAGTGTTAAGCGCCGAACGCAGCGGCGGTTCGATCACTGTGAAGTGGACGGATGTCGAACTCCGCGCTGGCGATGAAGAAGATGCCGATATGTTCATCTACATTATCGAAGTATGGCGCTGTGAGGGCGGACAGATCGTCTTCGACGCACTGGCATCCAATTACCCCGAAGTCACCTTTGTGGATGAAGGCGGGTGCGCCGAACCTTCACATGGCAGGGTGTTCTTTCAAGAGAAACACGGATTCGCAGGCCCCGCCGAAATTCCGTGGCCGTAGAGAACCCCCCCCCCCCCCCCCCCTCCCCCCCCCCACACCCCCCCCAAACCCCCCCCCCCCCCCCGGGGGGGGGAAAAAGAGCCCCCCCCCAGACCGACCAAACACCAACACACCCCCCCCAACAGAAAAAACCCCCCCCACCGGGGGGGGAGGGGCCCCCCACCCCCACCCCCCCCCGAAAACCCCCCCCCCACCCCCCCCCCCACCCCCCCCCCCCCCCCCCAAAACCCCCCCAAAATTCAAACCCCAAACCCCACCCCCCACCCCCCCTCCAACACCCCCCAAATTAAAGCCCCACTCGGGCCAAAAAAAAAAAAACTTCCCCATCTTATTTTTTATTTTTATCGAGGGGGAAAAAAACCTTCCCCCCCAAGCAACAATAACCCCCCCCTTTCTCCCCCCCCCTTAACCCCCCCAACAATTCACCCGGGATAGAAAAAAATTAAATTTCCTTGGGGCACCAAACAAACCAAACCAAACCCCCACCCCAAAACCCCCCCCCCCCCCGAAAACCCACCCCACCCAACAGGCCCCTATTCCCCCTTCCCCCCTCCCACCAAAACCCCCCCCACCCCTCCCCCCCCCCCCCCCAACCCTACCCCCCCCCCCCCCCCCCCCCAACCCCCCCCAAGGGGGAAAACCCCCACCCCCCAAACACAGGGCCCGAAATTTTCGACACAAAAAACCCCCCCCCCGCCCCACCAACCCCCACCCCTCTCTCCCCCCTTGGTACATTTACAGAAAACCCCGCTTCCGGCGGGGTTTTTGTTTAAGAATATTGAAGTGCTTATTGATATTATAAATACAGGTATTGACAAAATAAATATATTTTCGTACAATATTGAATATATCGAGCAAGAAAAGTAAATATTATCAACTTGAGACTAGATTTTCTTGAAGTCCGACCAAAAGGAGTGCCCCATGTCCGATTTTGCTATCGAAGCCAGCCAACTGGTCAAAAAATTTCCCGCCCGCGCTGGGACGGGAGATAAACCTGCAGAAGGTGCCGCCCCTACCCCAAAACGCAAGCCCTGGTGGCAGCGCGGAAAAAAAGAACCGCAAGCCATGTTCACCGCTGTCAATGGCGTTGACCTGCAGATCAAACGCGGCGAGATCTTCGGCTTGCTCGGCCCGAACGGCGCGGGCAAATCCACCACCATCCGCATGTTATGTACCCTGCTCGAGCCCACCAGCGGCACGGCACGCGTCAACGGGTTTGATACGGTCAAGAATGCCAACGACGTCCGCCGCAGCCTCGGCACCGTGCTGGCAGGCGAGCGCAGCATTTACTGGAAACTCTCAGGACGCGAAAACCTCGAATACTTCGCGGCACTTTATCACATCCCCGCCGCGATCGCAAAAAAACGCGTGGACGAACTCATCGAACGCATGGAGATCAAAGACCGCGCCAATGAACTCGTTGAAAAATATTCGACAGGAATGCGCCAGCGGATCGCCATCGCCAAAGCCTTGCTTGCCCGCCCGCCCATTCTTTTATTGGATGAACCAACGCTCGGACTCGACCCTCAAGCTGCCCGCAACTTAAGAGAGTTGATCGCCACCTTGAAAGAGGAAGGCCACACCATCCTGCTGACCACGCATTACATGGAAGAAGCAGACCAACTCTCCGACCGAATCGGAATCATCGATACAGGCAAGGTCATTGCTTTGGACACACCTGAAAACCTCAAGCAGCGCATCAATCAAAAGGAAATCATCCGCCTTGAGTTGACTGGCTGGCATGATGACCTTGGCGATAGATTGAAAGAGATCACAGGTGTTGAAACGCTCACCACACATCAACAGGGCGAAGCCGATTTGTGGGAAGTGAATATGCACTCCAACAACAGCCGCGCCACCCTGCCGCGCATCGTGGAAGCCATCAGCGGCAACGGCACGAGATTGGTCAACATGAACATCGTCAAACCCTCGCTGGAGGATGTCTTCATCCAACTGACAGGGAAGGCACTGCGCGATTAGCAGAATCAGGCATGAGGTCCAAATATGAACGTTAACTCTTTGGCAGTACCAGGCTTCTCGTCGGATGTCCGTGCTTTTTGGGCGGTCGTCCGCCGTGAGTGGACAGTCTTCGTCCGCTACCCATCGTGGATCGTTTCGCTGCTCATCTGGCCGATCATCTTCCCGATGGGATATCTCCTCACCGCGCGCGCCCTCTCCGGCGTGGATGGAAGCGGGCTGACGACATTTCAAAACACAACGGGGCTGACGGATTATGTCGGCTACATCGCGGTTGGCACAATGATCTGGATGTGGCAGAACATTGTTTTGTGGTCGGTGGGATATTCGCTGCGAAACGAACAGATGCGCGGCACGTTGGAATCGAACTGGCTCTCCCCCACCTGGAGGTTTTCGTATTTGCTCGGCAGCAGTGTTCCGCAAATGGTTTCGATGATCACGCTGCTGGTGGTATCTGGTTTGGAATACGCGTTGTTCTTCGGTGTGAAATTCAATGGAAGTATTTTACTGACCATACTCGTCATTCTCGCATCCATCCCTGCAGTGTATGGACTTGGATTTGCATTTGCAAGTATTGTCATTACGATGAAGGAAGCCAATGCATTTGTGTTTTTGGTGCGCGGCATTGTGATGATCTTTTGCGGGATCACCTACCCAATGGCAATGCTGCCCGCGTGGATGCAAGCCACCGCGCAATGGCTGCCGCAGACTTACATCATCCACGCTGTGCGGACAGCCTCACTTTCTACGGAAGGCTTCGCAGGCATTTCCCATGACTTGAGCATGATCCTATTCTTCGGCGTGATCTGGCTGGCGATCGGTTATGTGCTGTTTGTCGTCATGGAACGCCGCGCACGCAAGACCGGTGCGATCGGGCAGTATTAACCACGGATGAATTGGATGAACGCAGATCGAACAACTACGAATTTCAAATCATTTTTATCTATGTTCATCTGTGGTAATTCTTAACAAGAGGCAAGCATGGAAATTCAAACTCTCTCCCAACCTACTTTATCGTCACACTTGCGGGCATTGTCCGCGCTGATTCGCAAGGACTGGAAACAATACTGGCGTTATCCGCTGAATGCGGTTTCTTCCGTATTTCAGCCGTTGATCTGGATCGCGCCCATTTACTTCATGGGTCTGGCGTTCAGTGTAAATGGCAAGGCGATCGGGTTTTCGCAATACAGCGGCACGACCGATTTCATGTCCTTCATTTTGCTTGGAACGGTGCTGGAAAATTTCATCAACGCCGTATTCTGGGGCATGGGATACGCCTTAAAAAACGACATGGACTCGGGTGTAATGGAATCCAATTGGCTGACACCCATTCCGCGCCTGTTGATCCTTGTCGGGCATTCGGTGACCAATCTGCTGGTCACGATGATCACATCCGCTGGCATGCTGCTCTTCGGCGGGCTGCTCTTCGGCTTCCATGCTTCGGGCGATGTGTTCAGGGCATTTATCCCCATCATCCCGATGATGCTTGGCTTGTATGGATTTGGTTTCGCTTTTGCGGCGGTGGTCATGCTCCTGCGCGAAGCCAATGCCCTTGTGGATATGAGCAGTTTCCTTGTGCAGATATTTTCAGGCTCGAATTTCCCCGTCAATGCCCTGCCAAAATTCCTGCTCCCCATTGCGCTGGCGCTGCCCCTCACCTACGGCCTCGATGCGATCCGCCATTATTTGATCAAGACCCAGACCATCGTCTCCATTCAGTTGGAATTGCTTCTGCTGGTTATCTTCATGTTCGTCATGCTGTGGATCGGCATCACGACATTCCGCTCACTGGAAAAACGTGTCCGCACATTGGGGACATTGGGTCAACACTAAATCGAAAAACACCGCTTCTCCCCTCCTCGGCGCCCTCACCGCTGCGGAGGGGATTTTTTGTTTAAAGTAAAAGTCCCTCATTGATTGAGGGACTTTATTGGCTCCTGGCCTAGGACTTGAACCTAGAACCTAGCGGTTAACAGCCGCTCGCTCTGCCGATTGAGCTAGCCAGGAAAGCGACCGACATTATACGGACAAGGCCCAGGAATGTCAAGTGAAATTAATAATGCACCGAACTCAAGTTATCCAATTTATCCGTGCTATGTGTGGCAGTGATGCGGCGGATGGTACCCGTCAGGCCGCGTACCACGAGAGTATCAGTGGTGATGTGATTGCCGTAATAACGAACGCCTTTGAGCAATTCGCCGTCGGTGATGCCCGTCGTTGCAAAGAATACATCTTCTGATGAGACCAGATCATGCATCGTCAACACCTTGTCGAAATCGTAGCCTGCTTCACGTCCGCGGCGCAATTCGCTTTCATCGCGGGCATACAACTTGCCTTGAATTTCGCCGCCCATCGCGCGCAATGCACAGGCGGTGATCACACCTTCGGGTGTACCACCGATGCCAAGCAAAACGTCCACACCTGAGTCAGACCATGAGGTCATTAACGCAGCGGCCACATCCCCATCGGGTATCTGGCGAATACGCGCACCAGCCTTGCGGATTTCCGCAACCATGTCATCGTGACGCGGGCGGTCAAGTATGATCGTGGTCAGATCTTCGATCTGTTTGCCCTTGGCTTTCGCGATGGCTCTTAGATTTTCAACAATAGGTTTCTCGATATCGATCTTTCCCTTTGCTTCAGGTCCGACCGCAAGTTTGTTCATATAAAGAAAAGGCCCGGGGTCGAACATCGTTCCGCGCGGGGCAAGCGCCACCATCGCAAGCGAATTCGAGCGGCCAAATGCCAAAGGGCGGGTCCCGTCAATTGGGTCCACAGCCACATCCACGTCAGGTTCTGAACCGTTGCCTACTTTCTCGCCATTGAACAGCATCGGGGCCTTATCCTTCTCCCCTTCACCGATGACGATGACCCCGTTCATATCCACGGTGCTGAGGACGAGCCGCATCGCATTAACCGCGGCCTGATCAGCGCCTTCTTTATCTCCTCGCCCCATATAGCGACCTGCCAACATCGCCGCCGCCTCGGTGACACGCGCAAGCTCAAGCGCAAGATTACGGGTTGGTGTAGCGCCACGAACTTCCATTTTGCCTCCAGATTTATATGATGAACCAGATGAGGAAGTAATAACCGATTGCGGCTCCCCAGATCCAGGAATCCACTCGGTCGAAGAAACCACCATGACCGGGAATCACATCGCTCGAATCTTTCAAGCCGGATTGCCGTTTGAACATGCTTTCACCAAGATCACCCAGCGTAGGCAGCGCCCCGAGGAGCAGACCAAGGACCGCGCCCTGCCAAATGGTGATGTCACTGTGCAGGCTTCCAAACGTCGTATACACATACACATAAAATCCACCTGCGAACAACCCCGTAAATACGCTGGCGATGTAGCCTTCCCAACTTTTCTTCGGGCTGAGACGCGGTGCCATTTTGTGCCTGCCATATGCCCTGCCGATGGAGTACGCACCCGAATCTCCGAGCCACACGCAGAACATGACCAGCATGAACCACCAGCCGCCCTGAGGAAGATTGCGCAGGTCAAACAGGTAGGAACCAACCCAGCCAATATACACCACTCCCCCAACGGTTATACAAAAATCAAGCGCGGCCTGTTCACGGCCGCGCTCGTAAGCGATAAGATGATAGGTTAGGGCCACGAGGATGGTGGCGGCAAAGACCGGCATTGCGAACTCTGGAAGGAACATGCGCGATAGAGTTACAAGCGCCACGCCTCCCACGGTAATATGTATCTGAGGTTCAAACTTTACCGCACGGAACATGTGCACATATTCCCATGCCGCACCGATCAAAAATGTACCCATCAACAGGTAATAAAAGATGCCGCCTAAAATGATAGCCGGCAATCCAATAAACGCCAATCCAAGAGCAGTGATCAGCCTTCTACGCATTTGATTCCTGGAGTTCCCCCGAGGATACCTTTCCATAACGCCTGTCACGATGGGCAAAGGCTTCCAACGCGCGATAATATTCTTCCCTGTCAAAATCGGGCCAGAAGGTCGGGGTGATATACCACTCGGCATACGCCGCCTGCCAGATCATAAAGTTGCTGATACGCAGTTCGCCCGAAGTTCGGATGATCAAATCCGGGTCAGGCACGCCCGCAGTGAAAAGATACTGACTGACCAGTTCATCCGTCACCTGCTCCGGAGCAATCCCGTCCTTCATCATCTTTTGAATGGCAAGGACGATCTCATCACGGCCGCCATAATTGAAGGCGACATTCAAAACGAGACGGTCATTATTCTTTGTCGCTTCAATTGCATCCAGCACTTTTTCCTGCAGGGAGGGCGCGAGCCTTTCCAGCCGCCCAATGTGGCGCAACTGAACACCTTCCTTGTTCAATTCATTCAACTCGCGGTCGATGACATCTTCAAGGATGTACATCAGCCCCTTCACCTCTTCCGGCGGCCTGCCCCAATTCTCCGTGGAAAATGCATAGATGGTAAGGTACTTAACACCAAATTCCACGCTCGCGCGAATGACGCGGCGCAGATTCTCTGTCCCTGCCTTGTGACCAGCCAGACGCGGCAAGCCACGCTGAATCGCCCAGCGCCCGTTGCCATCCATGATCATGGCAACGTGTTGGGGGATTTTTTCAAGGGGAATCGCGGATGGGATATCAGCCATGTTTGAAACACTCTTCTCGATGCCCAAAACGGCATCTCAAATGATGCTACACTTCCATGATTTCTTTTTCTTTGTTATAGCCGTGTCTGGAAATATCTTCGACAAATTTATCGGTCAGTTTTTGCAGGTCTTCTTCACCGCGTTTGAGATCATCTTCCGTGATCAATTTTTCCTTCTCGTAATCACGCAAGTCATTGTGCAGGTCACGACGAATATTACGAACCGCTACACGCGCCTCTTCCAGACGATGATTCATCTGTTTAACAAGGTCACGGCGGCGCTCTTCATCGAGCGGAGGCAGGTTCAGGTGGATGACCTTTCCATCAGAATTGGGATTCAATCCCAGGTTCGAAGCACGGATCGCCCTCTCGATATCCTTGATCGAAGCCGCATCGAACGGTTTGATCATGATCGAACGTGGTTCGGGCACACTGATCGATGCAAGCTGCATAAGATGCGTGGGAGTCCCGTAATATTCCACAGAGAGTCTTTCCACAAGCGCGGGGCTGGCACGTCCGGTACGAATTCCGGCGAGGTCGTCTGTCAGGGAATGGATCGCGCCGGTCATACGGGTTTCAGCATCTTTCAACAGATCTTTAATTTCGTCGGTACTCACTATCTTCCTCCTACCGCATTTTGGTTATTTATGCGGCACTCTGTAAAAATAATTACTGTACAAGGATACCTTAAAACAAGGATTTATGCTATGGGAGCGTTCAAAAGGCGATAGCAAATGTAAAAATTTGAGAGACTCTCATTTATATAAAACTTCCTCCTTCCATACATGCGAAGGAGGAAGCAAAATCTCATGTCAATTCAGCGGGAATATTACGGCCCAACCAGAGTCCCCACCGCTTCACCGCGCAATGCGCCAAGCAGAGCCTTCGGGTCCCACAGGTTTAACACGAGAATGGGCAGGTTATTTTCCATGCACAGGGTGATCGCAGTGCTGTCCATGACCTCAAGGCGACGGTTGAGCACTTCAATATAGCTCAACTGGTCGAAACGTTTCGCATCGAGATTCTTCTTCGGGTCTGAATCGTAAACGCCATCCACTTTCGTGGCTTTGATAACAACATCCGCGTCTATTTCAGTGGCACGCAAGGCAGCGGCCGTATCCGTCGAGAAGAACGGATTGCCCGTTCCCGCGCCGAAAACCACCACACGCCCCTTTTCAAGGTGACGCACCGCACGGCGGCGGATATAAGGCTCGGCAATGGCGCGCATTTCAATGGCAGACATTACCCGCGTAAAAACGTTCTGACGCTCCAGCGCATCCATTAAGGCCATGGCATTCATTACGGTGGCAAGCATGCCCATGTAATCGGCAGTGGAGCGATCCATACCGCGTTCCAGTCCCTGCTTGCCACGCCACAGATTCCCAGCACCGATCACCACTGCCACATCCACGCCCATTTCACGGACTTCTTTGATGCGGCTGGCAATCGATTCCGCCTCATCCACATCAATTCCAAATCCAGATTTTCCGCCAAGGGCCTCCCCACTCAACTTGAGCAGGACGCGTTTATATTTCAACTCAGCCATTTTATGCCTCCAGATATATTTTTCAAATGTCATCGTGAGCTTGTCGAAATACCGGGCCCAGCATGACAAACAACTTTTATGACCAACTATAAAAAAAGCCAACCCGAAGGCTGGCTTTTAAAGATTAACCGTTACTATTCGCGCTTTCACCCAGTTCCCATCGCTGGAACCGGCGCACGATCACACTTTCGCCGATGGCGGCGACATTCTGCAAAACGAGTTTTTCGATGGTGAGAGATTCGTCGCGGATGTAGGTCTGGCGCATAAGACAAACTTCATCCTTGTACTTCTCAACGCGGCCTTCAACGATCTTGGAAAGCATCTTCTCAGGCTTGCCTTCTTCGATGGCACGGGCGCGGGCGATCTCGGATTCGTGTTCGAGTTCGGCGGCAGGAATTTCGTCAGCGGTGACATACTTCGGGGCGCTTGCAGCAATTTGCAGGGCGATCTCATGAGCGAGATTGCGGAACTGTTCAGCGCGGGCGACAAAGTCGGTTTCGCAGTTCACTTCCACCATTACACCCACACGTCCGCCACCGTGGGAATACATTTCCACAATGCCATTTGAGGCGACGCGGTCAGAGCGCTTGGCAGCGGTGGCCATGCCTTTTTCGCGCAGCCAATCCACAGCCTTTTGAAAATCACCGTTTGCTTCCTGAAGGGCCTTGCGGCAGTCCAGCATGGGAGCGCTGGTCGCGGCGCGCAAGTCCTTGATCATCTGTGTTGTTATTTCCATTTCACTATCCTTACTTTCGTGTTCGTTTGATCTCGATTATCCAGCCGCAGCGTCTGTGGCAGGGGCGGCGTCATCAGCCGCGGGGACATCATCTGCCTTGCGGGTGACATTCAACTTCGCGAGTGTGGAAGCGCCAAGCAGGGAGTCTTCACCCACTTCTTCGGTATCCACATCAACAACAGGCTTGCGCGGACCACGGGTCTTGGGCTTGCTTTCAGCCTGGGCATCAGCGGAAGCGGACTGTTCGGGATCTTCATCCTTGCGCATGGCCTTGCCTTCGAGCACGGCATCAGCAACTTTGGCAACCAACAACTTGATGGCGCGGATGGCGTCATCGTTGGAAGGAATGACATAATCAACATTCTGGGGATTGCAGTTGGTATCGACCAAAGCCACGATCGGGATCTTGAGCAGGTTCGCTTCGCGAACGGCAGCTTCTTCGCGACCGACATCGATGATGAAAAGCAGGTCAGGGCGGCGCTTCAAAATGCGGGCGCCAGACAAACGAGTTGACAGGCGGACGATATCGCGCTCGATCAACAGGCCTTCCTTTTTGGTCAGGCGATTGATCTCGTCTGAATTGCGCACCTTCTCAAGGCGTTCCAGTTCCTGAATACGCTTGGACATGGTGTTCCAGTTGGTGAGCATACCGCCCATCCAGCGTTCGGTTACGTAGGGCATGCCGCAGCGGGCAGCTTCTTCAGCCACAGTTTCCTGCGCCTGACGTTTGGTACCAACGAACATCACAGTACCACCATTCGCAACAGTATCGCGGATGACGTTATAACCCTGATTCAACAACTTGACAGTCTGTTGCAGGTCAATGATATGAATACCGTTACGCTCTGTGAAGATGTACGGTTTCATACGGGGGTCCCACTTGTTGGTGCGATGTCCGAAGTGGACGCCGCTCTCAAGCAGGGCTTTCATGGAAATGACAGCCATTTATTACTCCTTAACTTGTGCTGTTCACCAGCGCGCAGTTTAACTGGCGCGGAACAGAATGAGTTTAGCGGGGATACAGCCTTATCAGCCTGACCCGCTCAGGGACGCTTTTGCCCGTCCCAAGCAGAATGTGCCTTTTTCAAGGCGGCAGGATTATACCATAGGAAAATGCTATACTTGGCCAAAAAATACGGACAAACATGAAGCCAATCCTTAAACAACTCCTGCTCCTTTTCGTCATTAACCTGCTCTTTTCCTTCGCAATTCAGGGGATTACCAATTACTTCGAGTTGAAGAACAACAAAATGGCAGTGGACCACGCCATCTGGATCTTCACAAGCGAAATTGGCGACGATTCCTGGCGACCGATGAAACTGGCCTTTGACCATTGGAAAGAATCTCAGGGACAGAGTCTGATCTACTCGGAATTACTCCTTACCAGCAAGGTTAAATTCCAGTACCCACCCACAGCGCTGTTAATTACTCGCTTTATCGAAAACAATCAGATTAACCTGCTCGCTTTTTCAACCGCA
Organism: Candidatus Villigracilis affinis; assembly: GCA_016718275.1. GTDB lineage: Bacteria > Chloroflexota > Anaerolineae > Anaerolineales > Villigracilaceae > Villigracilis > Villigracilis affinis. The sequence goes on along the minus strand of JADKEA010000020.1, from coordinate 27,620 downwards.
ACCACATTCATTTTCCTGTTTCTGATGGTCGCAAGCGTGATCGCCATGACCATGTACTCCTACAGAAAATTGGATGCCCCGCAGCTCAGCACAGGTGAAAAGACCGTCGTTGGCATTTTGCTGACGCTTTTGCTTTTCACCTTCTATCCTGCCGTCAAAGCTGGGACCCTCGGACAGATTCAAGTGTGGCTGAATGCCTTCTTCGCGCTGGCCATCCTATGTTATTTCACCGGCTATGAGACCATTGCAGGCGTTCTGCTCGGGATGATGGCCTCCATCAAACCACAATATGCATTATTCATCATTTGGGGCCTGTTCCGCGGCAACAAACGACTGGTCATCGCCATGATCGTCACAGGCGCAGTGGGGCTGCTCCTCGGAATCCGCGTTTTCGGCCTGGGTATGTACATGGATTATTTCCGCGGCTTGAGTTTTCTCGCCCAGCACGGCGAATCCTACTATTCCAACCAATCTTTCAACGGGATGGCAGGGCGAATTTTCGGAATACGTTACCCGGAGGTCTTCAACAACACCAAATGGCGCGGATATTACTTCCCGCCATACAACACCTGGATCTTTGCCTTTACCCAGATCACGACCATCGCCATCCTGCTGGTCGGATTGATCAAAACAAAAAGTCAGTCAATTGAAGCGCGACACGCTGACTTCCTTCTGATGGGTCTGGCAGCCACGCTAGCCTCTCCCATTGCGTGGGAGCATCATTATGGCATCCTCTTCCCCATTTTCGTTTGTTTGGGGCTATTCCTCTGGTATGGAGAAAGCTTGGGCAGGAGCCTCTGGGCAAAGGTCGCATTTGTCATTTCTTATTTACTGGCGGCGAATGTGATACCTTTTACAAAATTCGTCGCGGATTCCTATCTGAACATTCTGCAATCCTACCTATTCCTCGCAGCAGGCGGGGTGTTTATCATGCTGGTGCTGGTCAAACATCAATTTCCGCAGATCGGGTGTTTAGTCTGACATGTGTCTATAAAAAAAATCGACCTCGCAAATGAGGTCGATTTTTGATTCTAAAAATTCCAGTTTTATGCAACCGCTTGCGGAGCGTGGACCTGTTGCTTGAGGGCGGCAATATCGCGCTGTAAACGGTCGTCATGCTTGATCTGGTCAGCGATCTTCTTGATGGCAGACATCACGGTGGAGTGATCGCGTCCGCCAAGGGCTTCTCCGATCTGCGGGAAGGAGAAATTGGCCTCCTCGCGCAATAAATACATTGCCACCTGACGTGAAAATGCCACATCCTTCGTGCGATCACGGCCTAAAAGCTTATCGGCGGTGAGATTGTATTTGCGCGCCACGAGGTCCACCACACGAGACGGTTCCACATCGCCGCGCGAGGGCAGCAAATCAGACAATGCAACTTCGACCAGGTTTGGGGTCAGAGCAGAGCCGCTCAGGTCAGCAAAGGCGATAATACGATTTAGCGCGCCTTCAAGTTCACGAATATTGGATTGAACCCGTTTGGCGATGCTTTCCAGAATTTCATCTGAAATCTGACGGCCCGTGCGCTCGGCTTTGGAGCGCAAAATGGCGAGACGGGTCTCAAAATCGGGAGCTTGAATATCGGCGCTTAACCCCCACTCAAAGCGGGAGCGCAGGCGTTCTTCCAAAGTGACCAGGGACTTGGGAGGGCGATCAGACGAAACGATGATCTGTTTGTCCTGTCCGTGCAGGGTATTGAAGGTGTGGAAGAATTCCTCCTGCGTGGATTCCTTGCCGGCAATGAATTGAATATCATCGACCAGCAATACGTCGGCAGAGCGGTATTTGTCGCGGAAGGCCTGGGTGGTATGGGTACGAATGGCATTGATCATGTCATTCGTGAATTCTTCAGAGGAGACGTATAGAACATTCAAGCCGCTGGCATGGCAGGCATTGCCAGTGGCATGCAATAAGTGCGTTTTTCCAAGCCCCACGCCCCCGTACAGGAAAAGCGGATTGTAGGCACGGGCGGGCTTCTCGGCCACAGCCTGACAAGCTGCATGTGCAAGCCGATTGCCCGAACCTACAACATAAGTATCAAAGGTATAACGCGGATTGAGGGTAACATGACGCGGTTTTGGTTCAGGGGAGGTAATTTCGATCGAAGCAGGAACAGATTCGGCGTCGGCGTGTGAATCGATCTCATCCGCCTGAGAAACAACAAAATCGACAGCCACATTCGAGTTCAATATTCCGATCAATAAGCGGCTGACACTACTCGCGAGGCGGCTTTCCAGCCAGTCACGTGCATAGGCATTGCGTACGCCAACGGTAATAACCCCGTTGTCATAGGCAATCGGACGTGTATCACGCACCCAGGTGTCGAAGGACGCGCGGGGCATTTCCATTTGAAGTTGTGCGAGTACTGATTGCCAGGCCTGCTCAGCGTTCATAAATTTTCCTTGGATAATGTCGATAGAGTGCAAAAATTCAACCCGCTTTTTTTCCGCGGTTCATTCGGAGGTGGTCATATTCTCTTTTTATTTTTTATAGAGATTTGGATGCGGAGGGCATAAATCCATTTTATCAGCGTGCCTACATTCTAGCAGATACTTTCCATAGATAACAAGGCGTTACACCTACGTTAAGTTAAAAAGATTTGTTTTTTTAAGGTTGGCTTACGTTAACGAAACATTATGCATTCAATTCTAATTATGTGGTGCAATAGAACAGGCGTTTCAGCCAAGCACACCGACATCTGGTCTTTCACCCCCCATATATGGGTATCAAGGGGTATTTGTCGGCATCCGCCGCATATCTATCTTAAAAAATCAAAGGGCCTAACATTTTTAAAACATATTAAATGAGACTCAAGTTCCCGGGATTCATTCTGCAATAAAACATGTTTCAGTTGATCACACGGCCAATGATGCGTGGAACCCATACAAGTATGGTTGTTCCTTCACCAAGTGTTGATGATATATCGAACTCACCTCCCACTGCATGTGCGCGAGTCTGCATGTTCGCGAGTCCATGGCCGATGGATGAATGCATCTTCTCTGTATCAAAGCCTTTTCCATCATCTATGATCTCCAACAAGGCGCGTTCGTTGGTGGTCCAGATGGCAACTTGAACATTTTTTGCCTTTGCATGCTTGGCTGCGTTGGCCAAAGCCTCCTGACATATATGAAACAGCGCCAAAGATTGAGAGTGAGGCAGGTCTTTCAGGTCTGATTCAGGTCCGGTGAAGTTCACTTCTGAGAAAGTATGGGCGCGATACTCTGCAATCAGGCGTTTGACTCCGTTCAACAAGCCTTCATTACCAAGTTGACGCGGTCTCAAGTCAAGAATATAAGCGCGGATATCGCGAATCGCCTGGTTTAGCCCGCCAATCGCTTGATGAATGCGCTCTTTCGCCGCTTGAGGGTCTTCATTCAACATGAGCTGCGCCCCTTCAAGCCCCAACCCCACCCCATAGATGGATTGAATGATGCCATCATGCAGGTCCATGCCGATGCGGTCGCGTTCTTCGAGCACGGCAAGACGGCGCGCATTGGAGTGCAGGCGCGCATTTTCTATCGCAAGCCCTGCCCATGCGCCCACCGCAATGAGCATTTGAATGTTTCTTTCATCCAGCGGCTCATTGGCGCGGGTGGCAACACTCATCACACCCATGAGATTCTCACCTGAAATCAAAGGAATACACGCAATTTGTTGAAAACCAGCCTGAACCACAGCATCACGCAAAAAGTTCGTGTCACTTGCAAGCTGTCTGCCGATCATCGGCTGGCGGCTTTTGGCAACAATGCCAGGGTATCCCTCGCCCACTGTAAAAATATTACGAGTCCAAAACGCCTCGGCAGCCTGACCGCGATGCAAAACCATGCGCAGGGTATTCTTATCCTCTTCCAGAAGGAAGATATCGCCAGCTTCCACTTTCATGTAGTTCATCACAAGCCCAAGGGTCTTGTTCAGAATCTCGTCGAGTTCCAGGCTTGAGGTCAGGGTGGATGCGATACCATTCAGCAGGGACATATCCACGTTGCGGCGCGTCAGCGTCAGATCGCGCTGTTTCATCTGCTCGTACAATCGCGCGTTCTTGATGGCGGTGGCGGCATACGAGGCCAGCATTTGGATGATCATTTCGTCATCGGCGCTGAATTCAGGCGCGTCTATTTTTTCGGTGAGGTAGATCTGCCCCAGCTGCTTGTCGCCAACGCGGATGGGCATCCCCAAAAACGAATCCATGCGCGGGTGATTCGACGGAAAGCCCACCGAGCGCGGATGGTCATGGATCACAGGAATGCGAATCGGGGTTTCGGTATTCATCAATGCGCCGATCAAGCCGAGACCGACGGGCGGGTGTACTATTCTTTTTATTTCCTTATCCGTCATCCCCACGGAAATGAACTGGCTGAGCTTCCCATCATCATCCAACACACCCAGGGCGGCGTAACGCGCTTCAGCCTGCTCACAAGCAGTGGAGACAATACGTTCAAGCAAGGTCTCAAGCGAAACATCCTTCACCAGTTCAAGGCTGGCGCGATGAAGCGCGAATAAGCGTTCCTGCAATTGTTCACGGGTTAATAGCATAAAAGACACCTCCCAGACATTATAATCAATCCGTTGCTTTTTGATAGAATTTGAAAGAACGCCAATCCTATACTTGGGACAATCAAAATGACCAATTCGCGCATCCCCGGATTTTACAACCTGACCCTCGAAGAACGCCGTGCCAAACTGGCGGAAGCCTCGAATCGGACTCCCGAAGACCTGCTCCCGTGGACAACAGGCGGAATCTCCGCTGAATCAGCCGACCACATGATCGAAAACGTGGTGGGCCTGCATTCCCTGCCCCTCGGCATTGGACTCAATTTCATGGTGAACGGACGCGATGTGTTGATTCCGTTTGCGGTAGAGGAACCCTCGGTCGTGGCGGGCGCATCGTTCATGGCAAAACTTGCCCGTGCTGGCGGCGGATTCACAGCCACCACCACCGAGCCGTTGATGATCGGCCAGATGCAGCTCATCAACGTGGTCAACATGAATGAAGCGCGATTAAAAATTTACGAGCACAAAGCTGAATTACTTGCCATCGCCGATGCCATTGACCCTGTATTGAAAAAATTCGGCGGCGGCGCGCGTGACCTCGAAGTGCGGACCATTGAAGAATCGGCCATCGGGCCATTTCTCGTCCTGCACCTCATTTATGATGTGCGCGATGCCATGGGCGCGAACGCGGTCAACACCGCTTGCGAAAAACTCGCCCCGCAGATCGAAGCCATCACAGGCGGAAAAGTCCATCTGCGTATTTTGTCCAATCTGGCAGACCGCAGAATTGCGCGTGTGCGCTGTACCATTCCAGTAAGCGAACTCACCGTCGGTTTTGAATCCTTCAAAGGCGAGACTGTGCGCGATGGCATTATCGCCGCGTACGCCTTCGCCGCATCCGATCCATATCGCGCGGCGACACATAACAAAGGTATTATGAATGGCGTGGACTCGGTGGTCATCGCTACGGGCAACGATTGGCGTGCCATCGAAGCAGGCGCACACGCCTACGCCGCCCGCAATGGAAAATACACCTCACTTTCCACTTGGGGCAAGGACAAGGACGGCAATCTTGTCGGAACGCTCGAAATGCCCATGGCGGTCGGTATTGTCGGTGGCGCGACTAAAGTTCATCCTGCCGCGCAAGCCGCTGTCAAATTAATGGGCATCAAAACCGCCAATGAACTGGCTGAGATCATCGTTTCGGTGGGACTCGCTCAAAATATGGCCGCCCTGCGTGCCCTCGCCACCGAAGGCATCCAACGCGGACATATGTCCCTGCATGCCAGGCAGGTTGCCATCGCAGCAGGCGCGAGCGGCGAATTGATCGAAAAAGTCGCCGCGCAGATGGTGGCTGAGAAGGTCGTGAGAAGCGACCGGGCTGAAGAGATTTTGAAGGCGATGGAAAGTGGAAAGTAGGAGGAAAATGGAAAAGAAGAAATTCCTCACCCCCGAAGAAATTTCCGCCATCGTGGATGGATTCGATCCTATTGATTGGGTACAAATGGAGTTGTTGGCGAAAATGCCGTTTGAAAAACGTCTTATCCCTGGCTTAAATGCGCAAGAATTTGCAATGGCTGGTTTACGAGGTACTTTTAAAAAAAAGTTTCCTGAATTAACTATGTCGGAAATCAACATGAAAGTATTGGCTTATTTAACTCCTGTGCGAATGGAGATCCAATGACGGCAGTTTCGTTTTACGTACAAATTGTCCAAGCACTGGATGAAATTGACGCGCCTTATATGATCGTCGGCGCATTTGGGGGCTATCCTTTTGGCATTACACGCGTAACTTTTGACATTGACATTCTTGTAGATTTACGCGAACAGGATTTTGAAGCCTTGTCACAAAGATTTCCATTACCACGTTATTATGCAGACCCTGAAATGATGAGAAATTCCACCCAAATGGGGATCATGTTCAACATTATAGATACAAATGAAGGTATCAAAGCCGATCTTGTACCGCTAAAACGAGAACCTGATTACGAGGTTGCATTTAAGCGCCGAGTACACCGTAATTTTGTTGACCCTGCGGGAAACACATTTACAGCCTGGGTCGCTCAACCAACGGATATCATCATCGGGAAATTACAGGCGTGGAATGAAGGCAGATCAGATAAACATCCTAAAGATATTTTTGCAATTCTTTTCTTTTGCCTGAGTGGATACAGCGATTACGAAGTTAACTTAGATGAAGTCACCAAAGAAGCCGCTCAGATTGGAAGAGAGACTCTTGATATGTGGAATAAAACACTTGCAAGAGCAAGGGGAGAAATCGAAAAGGGAGATTCACCGCGCAAATGGTAGATATCCTCTGGCAAGTACGGGCTTTTGTCTACAGCCATTTCGCGGACACAACCCGTCCGCCCAGCGTGGAGGAGACTGCTGCGCACTTTAACATCAAAACCGAAGAAGCTGGCGAACTTTACAAGGAATTGAACAACCGCCATTCCTTCTTCCTTGAGCCAGAGACATTGACCATCCGCATGGCGAATCCGTTCTCTGGCATCCCCACGGATTTCAAGGTTCATGTGAATGGCAAGACGTATTTTGCCAACTGCGCCTGGGATATGCTCGGCATCCCCGCCGCCCTGCACAGTGACGCGGTTATTGACGCGATTTTCACCGAAAGCAACGAATCGATTCAATTGGAAGTAAAGGATGGCAAGGTTATAAATTATGCTCAAGGCGGCGTCCCCGCCGAGGACGGCGGCTCAAGCAGTTTGCTGATTCACTTCCCCCTGCCCTTCACCCGCTGGTACGACGACCTCGTCTTCACCTGAGCAACCATGCTGCTCTTCCGGTCGGAGGAATGGATTGAAAAATGGTGCAAGCGAAATCATCTCGAACGCGGAGAAATCCTCACGATCAATCAAGTTTGGGAACTCTCAAAACTCTGGTATCACAACCGCATGTCCGTGGATTATCACGGGCGAAGCATGGAGCAAGTCGCAGAGATTTTTAGGAAAGCCGGATTAACTTCCAAGTTTTGGTATCCACGGAGTTGAAAAATGAGAATAATAGTTTTATCTGATGTTCATGGCAATTGTCTGGCGCTCGAGACCGTAGTGGAAGATGCCAAAAAGAAAGGCTTCGACCAGATTGTCTGTAATGGCGACATGATTCAAAGCGGACCTCAACCGCACGAAACTGTCCAACTTCTGCGCGAGTTGAAATACCCAGTCGTGATGGGCAATTCCGATGCCTGGCTATTGACCGGGATCGAGACCGATGCACATTTAATATCGGAAGAAAGGCGCAAGAAACTGGATATCGTCCGCGAGTGGTCGTTGAGTAAGCTAAATGATGAAGACCGAGCTTTTATTAATTCCTTTCAACCGACTGTCATAGTTGAACTGGGAGGCGATAAACACCTGCTCGCTTTTCACGGCTCGCCCACATCGTTCGACCAGGCCCTTTTACCATCTACGCCCGAGGATGAATTTCAAGAAATTCTCAAACCGTATGCAGGTCATATCCTTACAGGTGGACACACGCACCTTCAATTTACACGCCGACTGCGCGACAGCCAGAATTTTTTCTTCAACCCCGGCAGCGTCGGTGTTGCGGTCAATCCCGAACATACGAACGAACAAAATCTGCTCGATCCATGGGCAGAATACGCTATTCTAACGGTCGAAAAATTTAACACCAGGCTGGAGTTTGTCCGTGTAATATTGGACATGGATAAGATGACTGAAATTTATCGTGCAAGCGACAGACCCTTTGCGGACGAAATGATGGACCAATATACATCCTATAAATAGAAAATAAGCCTGACCAAGTTGCAGAGGTTTTCAGGCAGGCTGGGCTGACATCAAAGTTTTGGCTCGGTTCGGGATAAATCCCTTCCTCAGTTCATGAAAGTCAGCTATCCACACGGTACTTCGCAAGAGCCGACTTGCTCATCAGCCCTCGATGCTTTACCGCAAAAATCGCCTCAAAGAAAGAGATCCTTGGGAAATGCAAATCAAAAAAACTTCTTGGAATCCCTGGTTAATCGTAGGTACAGGTTCTTTTGTATATGTCATTTGCTTAGTCTGCATATGTGCGGTTTTAGTTGGAAGCAGATTTCCATCTTCTAAAGATGTAGTCGTTGGCGTGGTAACCCCTGTTCCTCTCATAACTCCCATCCCACTGCCAGGCACAATTGAAGAAGTTAAGTCCCAATGCGCAAATGGAGAATGCATTCAAGCCTGTTTAAATCATGTAGATAGTGAAATAAGAGAAACAAATTTGGTTTTGCCGAAATACCCAGAAGAAGATATCAACCTTGTATACTACGGGATAAACGACTTGGATGAACTGGACAAACCTAGAACATTTAACGTTCAACCAGATATCCTCCCTTTTCAGCAAGATACAGACAGTCACAAATTAATATGGAAATACCTTAAAACATTATTCCCCCAAGAAACCCGTCCAGACCTGGTGACATTTGGAATTTATGTAAGTTCAAAATCAGATGGAAAATTCGACACCACCCTGACCGAAAACTGGATCATGAAAATCAACCTTCTTGTTCTGGAAGATTCGTTCTACCTTACCAATGCTGTCATCCACGAATACGGACATTATTTGACGTTAAATATCTCGCAAAGAGATGAAAGCAATATCTGCAGGCAGGAATGGCTTCACGGATGTCAAGCCGCAGATTCATACTTGCATCATTTTTATCTGAAATTCTGGGAAGATATTTACCCGGAACTAGACGAACTTGACTGGGACTCGCCAGAATATGAAAAAGAACTGGATTTGTTCTATCAAAAGTACAAAGACAGATTCATAAACGACTATGCCGCCACAGACCCGGTGGAGGACATTGCAGAAACATGGGCAGCTTTTATCCTCGAACCCCCACCAGCGGGCAACTCAATACCTGAACAAAAAGTCAACTTTTTTTATTCTTATCCGGAATTAGTACAATTAAGGTACCAGATCATTAAAGGCATATGCACATTTGAGCAAGCTCAATAGGTCAAGGATACAAAATCCATTTTTACAAAACTGCAAGGAAACTAAATGACAACCCCTCACCCTAATCCCTCTCCCACCCTCCTCAAACCCATCAAGCCCGTTGGCATTATCGGCTATGGCGCGTATGTGCCGCGATACCGTCTGCCTGCAAAGGAAGTCGCGCGCGTATGGACAGGCAAGACCAGCGGAATGCCCATCAAAGAGAAAGCCGTGCCCGGGCTCGATGAAGACGTGATCACCATGTCCATCGAAGCGGCGCGGAATGCAATGGCGCGCGCTCAAATTGACCCGCACGAACTGCGCGCCGTATGGGTCGGGTCAGAGTCGCATCCGTATGCGGTGAAACCAACTTCAACGTTGGTCGCAGAAGCGATCGGCGCCGTCCCCAACACCCAAGGCGCGGATTTTGAATTCGCCTGCAAAGCAGGCACCGAAGCCCTCGTCGCTGCGATGGGATTGGTTGGTTCGGGCATGGGACATTACGCCATGGCCATCGGCATGGACACTGCGCAAGGCAAGCCCGGCGACGCGCTCGAATACACCGCTGGAGCGGGCGGCGGCGCGTATATTGTCGGCCCCGCCGAAGAGTCATTGGCGGTCATCAATTCGTCCTATTCCTACGTAACCGACACGCCCGATTTTTGGCGGCGCGAATATCAAAAATATCCCGAACACGGCATGCGTTTCACGGGCGAGCCCGCCTACTTCAAACACATCACCGAAGCCGCCACCCATCTCATGGAAGCCAGCGGCACCACCGCCAAAGATTACAAGTGGGCGATCTTCCACCAGCCGAACACGAAATTTCCGCAGCGCGTCGCAGGTCAACTCGGATTTTCGATGGAGCAGATCGAGCCCGGGCTTTTGGTTCCCATCATCGGGAATACCTACGCAGGCGCAGCCATGATCGGCTTGACTGCGACTCTCGACATCGCCCAACCCGGCGACAGGATTCTCGTCGTCTCTTTCGGCTCTGGCGCAGGGTCCGACGCCTTCGACATCACTGTCACCGACAAAGTGACTGCCAAGCAAAACCTCGCCACAACAACCCGTGAATACATCGCCCGCCGCAGTGAAATTGATTACGCCACGTATGTGAGATTCCGCGGCAAGCTGGCGATGAAATAAAAGGAATAGGGAATAGGAGATAGTGAATGGGATTTGCAAAACCCACTATTCACTATCCACTATTCACTACATACTGACATGGCCTTCTTCGACCTCTCCCTCTCCGAACTAAAAAACTACCGCCCCACGCGTGAAGAACCCGCGGACTTTGACGCATTCTGGAAATCCACATTGGATAAAACGCGGGCGTATCCGCTCGATGCAAAATTTGAAAAAGTGGAGTATGGCCTCGTTGCGCAGGAAACCTTCGATGTCACCTTCAATGGCTTTGGCGGACAACCCGTCAAAGGCTGGTTGATTCTCCCCGCACAAAGCATAAGGGCACAGCGCGCTGTGCCCCTGCCCGTCGTCGTTGAATTCATCGGCTACGGCGGCGGACGTCAATTCGGATTCAATTGGCTGTTGTGGGCCAGCGCAGGCTACGCTCACTTCGTCATGGATACCCGCGGACAGGGCAGCACGTGGTCCTCTGGTGACACACCCGACCTGTATTCCGATGGCGGCAATGCTCATTTCCCAGGCAGCATGACCAAGGGCATTCTTGATCCGCAGCACTATTACTATCGCAGAGTCTTCACCGACGCTGTGCGTGCCATCGAAGCAGCACGCAGTCATCCCGAAGTGGATGAAGCGCGTGTCGCAGTGACAGGCGGCTCTCAAGGCGGAGGAATCTCCATCGCCGCGGCAGGGCTTGTCCCCGATGTCGCCGTGGCCATGCCCGATGTGCCCTTCCTGTGTCATTATCGCCGCGCAACCGAGTTGGTGGATTCCTATCCATATAAAGAAATCGCAGAGTATTGCCATATCCATCGCGACAAAGTAGAGAATGTTTTCAACACGCTTTCCTATTTTGACGGAGTCAATTTTTCCGCGCGGGCCAAAGCCAAAACTTTATTTTCCACTGGCTTGATGGATCAGGTCTGCCCGCCTTCGACGGTGTACGCGGCCTTCAATCATTGGGCTGGCGAAAAAGATATCAAGGTCTACACCTACAACGGCCACGAAGGCGGACAAAGTTTTCACGATCTTGAGAAGTTGAAATTCTTGAAGAATATCTGGAAATAACCCTTTCGAACACGGAGAAAAAAAACATGTTACCTGAAACCATTCAGCTTGAAACCCTGCGCCAGAAGATCGAAGATTCTGAATACGAAGCGGGAGACCGCTCTGACTATCTTAGTTACGGAAAACCAAACCCCGCCCAGGCAAAGCAGGCGCAGGAATTGATCGAGAAACTCAAAGAGGATAGTAAGGCAGCAAGGGCAGAGTTAAACCAATTATTGGGCAGTCTGCGCGCGCAGCAGCCGCAGGCTGTTGAAGAATGGGTCAATTACCACGCTGGCCTGTTGCAAAAGATCATTGACGAAAAAAACGGAAGCGGTCATCACGCCCCGAAAAAACGTGGCGAAAGAAACCCTGCAAAACTGGGATAAAGTTCGCGCAGGCGAATTGGATTATGTAAACATCAACTGGCATTTCCTGAAAGATTACAAAGCCAGTGTTAGAACGATCACAGGCGGCAGTGCAAAAACGGCTGGCAAGACCAAAACCGAAAGCAAGTCATGGTTTCAATTTTGGAAGTGATCCAGGTTTTTGAAATACAGGAATTATAAAAAAATGACAGACGTCGTAATCGCAGGAATTGGACAAACAGAAGTTGGGGAACATTGGGAGATCGGTTTGCGTGATCTGGCCTATGATGCCATTCATGCCGCCATTCAAGATGCAGGCGGACTCAAGCCGCAGGCATTGTTTGTGGGCAATATGCTCGCGCCGAATCTTTCGCATCAGGCGCATGTCGGTGCGCTGCTGGCAGATTATGCGGGGCTGGGCGGCATCGAAGCCGTTACTGTCGAAGCGGCGGGCGCATCAGGCGGGGCGGCGCTTCGTCAGGGGTATCTTGCCATCGCAAGCGGCATGGTGGATGTGGCGCTCATCGTCGGTGTTGAAAAATTTACAGATATGGTCGGCTCCGAAGTGGATGAAGCCCTCGCCACTACCAGTGATTCCGATTTTGAAGCCGTGCAGGGTATGACTCCCACATCACAAGCCGCGCTTTTGATGAAACGCTACATGCACGAGAACGATGTCCCCGCCGATGGTTTCGCGGGCTTCGCGCTCACCGCGCACGCCAACGGCGTCGCAAATAAAAATGCCATGTTCCGCAAAGCCATCAAACCCGAAACCTACGCCAAAGCGGAAATGGTCAGCGAACCGCTCAACATGTTTGACATGGCCCCCAATGCGGATGGCGCTGCCGCGCTCGTTCTGACTCGCCGTGACCTGCTTCCGTCCAATTGGAAGAGTCAGCTCGTAAAGATCGCTGGCTCCGCCGCCTCATCAGACACGCTGGCATTGCACGACAGAAAAGACATGCTGTATTTTGACACGGCACAACTCTCCGCAGGCAAAGCCATGAAGCAGGCGGGCATCGTACTCGATCAGATCAACTTCTTCGAATATCACGACATGTTCAGCATTTACGCCGCCCTGCAGCTCGAAGCGGTTGGATTCGCCATCAAAGGCAAAGGCTGGAAACTCGCCGCCGATGGTTCGATTGGGTTGAAAGGAAAAATCCCCTGCGCCACGATGGGCGGCATGAAAGCGCGCGGCTTCCCTGGCGGCGCTTCCGGGGTGTATCAGGCCGTCGAAGCGGCGATCCAGTTACGAGGTCAGGCAGAGGCGAACCAGATCGCAGGCGCAACCACTGCGCTGATCCAATCCCTCGGCGGGCCAGCCGCCACGGCGGTCAGTCATATCTTGCAAAGACTTGATTAGACAGTGGACGGTAGACCATCTACCGTCCACTGTCATTTCCACTTATGGCATCCCGCCTTCATAAGTCGCCAGATAAATTTGTGTCCGCTGATTGATATCGCCTTCGATGAAAACGAAAAAGGTGTCGTCTACGAGCAATACATTGTGAAACCAGAATTGATACGCGCCTTTGATCTCGGTGGGCAAAAAGACGGGATTAAGTGCGGACTTGCTCCAGTGAATGCCATCATCGCTACTGGCAATGCCCAGCCCCATGTTGGCTTTGTTTTTGTTCGACCCTCGATAGATCATCACCCATCCCTCTCCATTTGGAAAGACACGCGGTTGATGCACCTGATCTGATTCCCAACTGTCTTTTTCACCGAGCAAAAGCACGGGGTCGCTCTCCTGATACTTAACTTCCGTGGTGGCGGGGTCGTTGTATTTCGTCCATTGAATTCCATCGCTGGAGGTGGCCATGCCAATTTGTGATCCACCCATTCCATCCGTTCCGCTGTAGTACATCCTGTAGCCATCCTCAATCTTGATGACATGCGGCGCGATCACATTTCTCGAATCCCACTCGCGCGCAGACCCTGGCCTGAGCACAGGCTCGGCATCGGGCACCCACGGACCGTTGGGACCGGGAGCGGTTGCCCGCCCGATCACGCCGTCGGCGGGAAAGTTCATCGAATCAACGGTGTAAAAATACAGCACCCAGGTGCCATCGTCTTCAACCATCGCGCTGGATGCGAACATCGCCACCTTGGCATAAGGCACATCCTTTGTCAGGAATACGGGGTCAGCGCCCTGCTTCGTCCAAGTGTAACCATCTGTTGAGGTGACATAGCCCACCTGCGATTCAGCAGGATACCCACGGAAGCCATTGCGGAACATGTGAAAGACGCCATCATAAAAGACCACAGCGCCGGGGTCGGTGTAGCGGTCATCCCAGGTGCCCGACTCACCTTTGGAAACGATGGGTTCCTCTCCAAACACTTTGAAGAACGACTGCGGCTCCGCAGTTGCGGTTGGGGGAATTGCAGTGACCGTTGCAGGCGGCGGCGTGGGTTCTTCCGTCGGGGGAATCGCTTCCGTAGCGGGGGCGGCACAGGCGATCAGTGTAAGAGCCAGAAAAAGCACAATAAATTTTTTCATCAATTTATTCCTTTGCAGAGATGTTATTTTTTGCGAGCCATTCCGTCAGCGGACCGTATAACGCCAGCCCGGGTGAATAAGGCATTTCCGAGAAGAGCCCATTGGGAGTGACGTTCAAACCATGATCGGAACTCGGGAAAACTTGATATTCGAAATTATCCTTACCGCCATCGATCAGAACCTGCAAATTTTCCCTGCTGAAGGTGACAGGCACGCTTTTATCCACGCCGCCCCATAACCACAGGCCGGGTTGTGTCAATTCGGCAAGGTACGGGATCGGGTTAAACCCACCGAAGCCCAAACTACGCAGCTTGCGGGTGATCTCCTCATCGTCATAATTCTCCGACGATTCGCCGTCATTGGTGTAGTTACTAAATATGTTTTCCTGTAACGTGGATGCCACAGGGCCTGAAATAATTACAAAAAAAGAAACATGTTCGGATTCAGCTACAGCGATCGGAATCAACCAACCTGCCTGACTCCCACCGATCAAACCGATTCGCTGCGCATCTATTTCTGGACGGGTGAGCAGATACTCGACCCCGGCATTCGCATCCGCTGCCAGATTTCTCAAATTTGCAGCATCGGCGCTCTCATGATAGATCCCCTCAGAATCGCCCACACCGCGCTTGTCATAATTCAAAGTGGCGATTCCGCGGCTGAGAAAATAATGCGCCGTTACTTTCGCGCCGAAGTTATCGCGTGTCCCCGCTTCGGAACCATGCGGCATCACAAACGCTGCATGCGGACCCGCCGATACGGGCATGGTGAGCCGTCCCACCAGTTTCGTTCCATCTGCGCTGAGGTAGCTGACGCCATCATCAATCACAAGAGGGACTCGCGCCGCATACTCGGAAGGCACAGGCGAAGAAAGAATGTCATTCGGGGTTTCCCACCACATCAAGCCTTCAATATTCCCCTGCTCGTCTTTCATGAATTGAATTCGTCCATCAAAGGGAGCACCCACCACGCGCTGCACTCCAACCACAAAAGTGGAATCATCCAACGCATACAAACTGCGCAGGTCGCCGTTTTCGAAATCTGTCATCATCAGCGATCTGCCGAAGTATTCAAGTCCGCTGGATGAGAATTCAGGGCTGACGATGATGCTCAAGGCCCGCCCCGAATCAAAACGATAGACACCTTCGTATTCGGCAAGAATTTCCTCTGTCACAGAGACCAGTTGAATGAAATGAGTCTGGCTTGCATGTCCATCCCAGGTGATATTGCCAGTGATGCTCCCGTTTTCCGCCGTGCCGCTGAATTCGATCTTCTTGAACGGGTCGAGGGTACGGCCCTCAGTTGAAAGACTGATCCTTTCGCCTTCCTGTTTCAATGCCAGTTTCCATTTGCGGGTCAACGGTTCGATGGTCAACTCGGGAGAGGCCTCATCGAAATTCAAGATGACCGATGCAGTGGAGCCATCGGGCTTGGCGGCGGTGCCGATCCACTCCCCCGTCAATGGCTGGGGCGTGGCGGTTGGGCTTGGAATGGGTGTGGGAATCGCTGTCGGGCTTGTACAAGCCGTCAGAAGACAGAGCAGGACAAAGGTCAAGGATAAGATGCGCATATTCCCAATATATCGGCGCATCTTCAAAAAGTCGCCCTCCAATTGGGGGGAAATCCAATTAGAGAAGTCTCATCTCACGCGCCTGCGCCGCGGCCTGTGTGCGATTATGCACCCCAAGTTTTCGATAAATATGTTTGACATACCAGCGCACAGTGCTGACCGCCAGCGAACGCTTCTGCGCGATCTCAGGATTCGAAAATCCCTGCGCCATCAGCCGCAAGATTCCAAGTTCCTGTTCGTTGAGCGGCTCGATCAATACATGCGATCGTTGTGTTTTCTGGGTTGGGACATTGGCAAGGATGGTTTGCGCGAATGCGCGCGTGGGATGCGAGCGCGGTACATGTCGCAGCAAGGCTTCGACCTCTTCACCCGCATCAAGAAATGGACGAATGAAAGTTTCAGACTCAGCCAACGCCAAAGCCTGAACCAACGCCGCCAGCGCCGCCTCGCTCTCTCCCTGTGCCTGATGCAAACAAACCTGCAACAAACGCACTTCAAGAATCACGCCCACCCGATTTTGCGATTCGGCATCGCCCAACCGCCATTCAAGCAACGCGCCCACCTTTTGATATTCGGTCGGCTTCGCCAATGCGATTCGATATCGGCAGGATGCATAAAATGATTCGTCATTAAAAAGCGGACCTGACCGAACGGGATCGAAGGAATCCCAGCCGCTGGATTTTGCCCAACGTGCCACTGCTTCGATCTTCCCCGCCGACAACTGGTACAGCGCCTGCAAACCTTTTGCACGCTCATGCAGATCGGCAAAATGATATTTGTGCGCAAAACGGCGCGCCTTCTCAAGAGCATCCTGCGCCTGTAAAAATTCACCCTCGGCCTGATACAGCATGGCAAGGTTAAGATACGCCATGATGCTGCTCGTCGGGTATTCCTTGAAATTTGGATTGTGGTTGCCCAACGCAGTATGCTGTCGCGACTCGGGCAATTTGTTCCAGAGATAATTCACCCACCCCAGGTGAACATGCGGAATAAACGAGAGGTGCTGCATGGATTCGGTTTCCGTAAGGCGCAGGGCCTCTGTGGAAACTTCGTACACTTTATGCAGTTGTCCGCGCAGCATGGCAAGCGCCGACTCATTCATCAGCATGGAAAACGCGATGAAAGAATGCCCTGTTTGATAGGCCATGTGCCGCGTGGAGCTTGTTACGGAATCTGCCTGTACATAATCCCCCACCTCGATCAGCGAAGTGGACAGCCCCGCCGATACGATCGTCAGCAAATGGATGTTGCCATCAGGCACGATCTTCAAAGCCTGTTCACCAAGTTTCACTGAGGTTTGATAATCGCGTTGATGCCGTGCAGTTGTTGCGCGAATCGCCAGGATCTGTGCATATGCGTTGCAAAGTTCAGGGCCGAATTTTACAGGGTCGGTCATGACGGTTTGTAGATCAGGTGAAAGGACCGCCTCAGCGCGGTCTGACCATAGATCGGCCAGTTGCGGCGAATCACCAAGCGAATACACCCAGCCATACCAAATGCAAAGTCCCGCGCTTTTGCGGACGATCTCATCGGGCAATTGTTTCATCTTTTGAAGGATGGTGGCAACTTCGCCGCGGCGCATCCATTCCTGTGATTGCGGGCCGATCAGCGCTGCGGCAAATTCATAGTCCTGCGCAGCGAGGGCGTGTTCGATGGCTTCGGTCACATATCTCTGCCCAGCCAGCCAGCGGGCGGCACGTTGATTCAACGCCCGAATTCTTTCCGCGGGATATTTTGTCAGTGCTTGTTTGTAAAGAAAATCTGCGAACAGGTGATGAAAACGAAACCACTCGCGGGAGTCATCCAGTGAAACAAGGAACAGATTCTCCGAATCCAGTTCTTCCAAAACGCTTTGGCTGTTGCTTTAATCCTGTCAACGCGTTACACAAGGCAGCGCTGAATCGGGCAACGAGAGAGGTTTGCAGGAGGAAATCCTGTTTTTCAGGAGACAATTGCCCGAGCACTTCGGCCATCAAATAATCGGAGAGATTGCGGCTGCCATCTCCCCATGACCAGTCCGCGCTTGGCTGTTTTCGGTTGCGTATGGATAGGGCCGCCAGTTGTAAACCAGCCGCCCAGCCCTCCGTCTGCTTTTGGAGGGTTACCAATTCGGCAGAAGACAGGTCGATCTTCATCACGCGGTGTAGAAATTCGCCCGCCTCCTGTGCCGTAAATTGCAAATCGCTGGAACGGATCTCCACAAGTTGATGGCGCACCCGCCATCTCGCCAGCGGCAAGGATGGGTCACTGCGAGAGGTGATGAACAACCGCAGATACGGTTGGGTATGTTCGGCGATTTCGGCTACGAAGCGGTGAATCTCGGGGGATTTGATGAAGTGATAATCTTCCAACACCAGCGCGATGGGATGTTGTATCGCCGCGAGATCTTTCAACAGGCTGGCAATGATCGCTTCACTTTGCGGAGTTTGTCCATCACCGCCTGTGAGAGCCTTTGCTGTGGACCTCCCCAGCGAAGGTTCCAACGATTGAAGCGAGGCGATAAAATACGAAATAAAACGCGGAAATAAATCATCCCCATCTCCCAGGGAAAACCATGCCGCTTTACGGTCTCTGTTTTGCAGCCAGTTGACAAGCAGGGTGGTCTTGCCAGAACCTGCGGGGGCAGAGATCAGGGTCAACGCCGTGGGCGCGTCCCAGCCTTCATCGAGGATGTGGAAAATGCGCGGACGCATGACCACGTCCATGCGCGGGCGGGGAATATTGATCTTGGTGGGGATCATGGCAGGAACGGTCATATGCAAGTGAGGGATATTATAGTTATAAAAAACACATCCCGCCGACATATCATGGTCAGCGGGATGTGTGGTGACGAAAATCCGTGCGCTTATCGGCGGCTTGAGGTCATTTGAATGAGGGTCGGAATTGTAAGGGCGGAGAAAAATGCGGCGGCACCAAATAGCACGGCGGGAATCAGCCAGCGCATGTTTACAAGAATATCCTGATACAAAAGAATACCTTGAATGCGGATCTTTGCCAGCATGATCGGCGGGAGGTTTTGCGCGGTGAAGAATAGCGCGACTACACAAAGAGTGATGGTGATTGCAATGGCAAAATCATTCCATGTGACCTGGAACGGGCGCGGCGCGGGCGAAGCCTGGATGCGCGCCATGACGCTGGCGGTAATATCGCGCGGCATGGGCACAAACGGATAGGTATGGAGCGCATCTTCGATGAGCGCGTCCTCTTGTTGGGGGGTTAGACGGTTATCCATGATTCCTCTAGGTGGGCAAGCGTTTTTCGCAGTTGTTCCTTCGCGCGGAAAATGCCCGTTTTAACGGTACCAAGCGGCAGATTAAGAGTCGACGCGATCTCGTCGTAGGAAAGTTCATTTTGATATCTGAGGTTGATCAGTAGTTGGTAATTCGAGTCAAGCAATCCGATCGCTTCCTGTAAATGCTGGCGTGTTTCATTTGATTCAAATTCGCTGGCGGGGTTGTCGAAATTCGGTTCGGGGATGTCTTCCATCACATCATCGCCGAGGTCGTTGAGCGAACGGCGTAAGTTGGGCAAACGGTTGTAGCAAAGATTCGTGACGATGCGATACAGCCAGGTGCGGAATTGCGACTGTCCCTTGAAATTGGGAAGCGCCGTCCATGCGCGCACGAAGGTCTCCTGTGCCAGATCGAGCGCCTCGTTTTCATCTTTGACGACGCGCAAGGCAAGGTTATATACGTATCGTTGGTGCTCATTTACGAGGGCGGCAAAGGCATCGGGATCGCCTTTTTGTGCCTTCTGGATGAGGATCTGCTCTGAATCAGCCATGTCTGTAGGTTAGACAGGGAATTTGGGAAAAAGTTTCAGAAGAACAAGGATGAATTATGAAGGATGAATAAAAACTTGGTTTTCCTTTGTGTACCTTCGCATCCTTCGTGGTTAAACGAATTTGAAACTTTTTCACGAATCGTCTGTCAAACGTAGTGAGAAACATAATACCGCTTGTCTTTCAAAAAGGAAACTTTAAATGGCTTCACAAGCCAAAACTCAATTTTCAAGTTTACTTAATCCCGCGGTACTTTGCAAACAAGGAGAAAAAAATGAAAAGACCCATCGTAATTACATTATTAGTTTTGGCACTGTTATTCGTGCTGGCTGGCATCGGTGCGGTGATATTCTTCACTGTTAATGGCGGCTTCCCGACCAACAGCCCATTTGATCGAAATAATGTTTCCTCCGTAGTGGAAGAAAGCAAGACCCTAAAAGTGGATGCGGATAAGCCCCTCACCCTGACAGTCTCTGATGAAGCAGGCGATGTCACCGTCACAGGTGGGGATGTGAAAACCGTGGAAGTCAAAGTGGTTAAGACCGCTTATGACTCCACACAATCCCGCGCAGACGAGGAAGTGAAGACCATCAAGTACGCCATCGAACAGAACGGCAATGCAATCACCATCAAATATGAAATACCCGATTCGATGAACTTCAACAACAATATCAACACCGTGGATTTCATCGTCACCGTCCCGACTGAAACCGCTGTAAACGTTGACACCAATTTCGGTTCAGTTGATGTACAGGATATTCAGGGTGCAGTAGACCTCACCAATGACTTTGGAAATATAACAGCAAAAAACATCGAAGGCGAATTGGCGATTGAAAGCAACAGCGGTGAAATCAATGTTGAGGCTGTAGATGCTGGCGACAAGAATTTAGAGATCAAAACTGATTTCGGAGACATCACGTTGGAAAAGATCAAAGCCAACGACGTCAGTGCCACATCGAACAGCGGTGTCGTGACGTTCACCAATGTCCGCGCTGCGGGAGATGCCTACATCAAGACCGACTTTGGCAACACGGTCTACGAAAATGGTTCTGCGGCAAGCCTCACGTTGGATACCAGTAGCGGCAAGATCAACCTTACCAAGGTTAACATAACGAAGGAATTGAAGATCCAGAATGATTTTGGTGACATCGAATTGACCCAGGCAATGGCTGGCTCTTATGATCTGCACACCAACAGCGGCGCGATCACCGTCGATGGTGCGAAAGGCAAGCTCAAAGCCTATACCGATTTCGGAAATATCGAAATCACCAATGCAAAGTCCGTCACATTAGACATCAAAACGAACAGTGGCAATATTGAGTTCAGCGGCTCGCTCGGCGCAGGCCCGCATAACGTCAAATCAGATTTCGGTAATATTGACCTTGCCCTGCCCACAGACGCAAAACTTGATGTGGATCTCAAGACCGACTTTGGAAAAATCAGGTCTGACCTTCCGATCACCGTCACATTGACCGAAAGCTCCAGTTCGGAAGAAGATCAAATTGCAGGCAGCATCAACGGCGGCGGTGAAGAACTCATCGTCAACACCAGCAGCGGCGGCATCAACATCACCGCCATCAAGTAAAATAATAGGGACTGGAGAAATCTCCAGTCCCTGACTTTTTCTAAAGGACTTTTCATGAACGATCTCATTCCCTGCCTCGGTGTTGTCGGCGCCCTCGCCATTATCTTCGGTTTTCTCGCCTTCATACGGTACATGAATTACAAGGAAACCATCGCCCTCGCCGAAAAGGGATTGACCCGCCCCGAAAGCACCTCTGGCAAAAAAGGTTTGCTGCGTTGGGGAATTGTCATCTCCGCGCTTGGATTTGCTCTCTCACTGGGACTCTATCCATTGGGCTTTGACTCTGGCAACAACTACCCGCTTCACCTCGGACCGTGGATGCTGGGCGGCTTCGTTCCGCTTTTTCTAGGCCTCGGCTTGATTCTGCTCCACTACCTGACGGAAAAGGAATAAGCTTCGTCAGTTCCAACAGATCCTCGGCAGCATTTCCGCCCCCCTTCCCCTGGCAGCATATCGATCAATCGGGTTCCCCCGATGGCAGTCCGCAATCTCACTTGCGGATTTTTTTTTCGATCACCTTCCCAATGATGCAAGCCTCTTCACCATATTTCGTCTTTTCATTACATTGAGAATTTTTTCTGCATCCTCTGCTTTGACAATGGCCAGCAGTTTGCCTTCGTTGGCAATATTCAACGGGTCAAAGCCGAGCATTTCACAAGCCGCCCGCACCTGCGGTTTGACGGGTAGAGTCGTTTCCAGCAATTCGATTCCCACTTTCGATTGCGAAGCGATTTCGTTCAACGTGGTAGCCACTCCGCCGCGGGTGGGGTCACGCAACACGTGAATTTCGCCCGCTCCCATCATCGCCTCAACCAAATGATTCAACGGCGCAACATCCGATTGCAGGTCGGTCTCAAACTCAAGATTCTCACGGGCCGATAAAACCGCCACCCCATGATCGCCCATCGTCCCAGAAATAATGACAACATCTCCAATTTGCGCATTCGTGCCAGAGATATTTACACCCGCCTCCACAGAACCCACCCCTGAAGTGTTGATGAAGAGCTTGTCCGCGCCGCCTTTTTGCACGACCTTTGTATCGCCTGCGGCAATATACCCCCGCCTCTGCCGCCGACTCGCGCATGGATTTGACCAGCCGCTGCAAGATCTCGAACGACAAACCTTCCTCGACCACAAATCCGCAGGTGAGGGCGATGGGCTTTGCTCCCACCATCGCCAGATCATTGACCGTACCGCAGACCGCCAGCCTGCCAATATCACCGCCGGGGAAGAACAACGGTGAAACGACATGCGAATCCGTCGTCAGCGCCAGCCGCTGCCCGTTGATGTTCAACACAGCCGCATCGTCCAGTGCGCGAGGCGCAGCCTTTCCCAGATCAGGAAGAAAGAGTCGGTTGATCAAGTCGTGACTTAACTTTCCGCCGGAGCCATGTCCCAGCACTACTGTATCCCTCGGTTGAACGGGAACAGGGCAGGTGTAGCCTTCGAAATCAATTTCGTTTTCCATCAATAACCTCTTTACCTATTCACTACCTTCTATTCCCTATGATACCGATAATATGCCGAGCATGCGCCTTCCGCCGAGACCATCGGCGCGCCCAGCGGAGAGGATGGCGTACATTGTTTTCCATATGCGGGGCATTGAGGCGGTTTCTTCATACCTTGCAAAATTTCTCCCGCGATACATAACGGCGATTCCTGTGTGACGATCTCCCCCACTGAAAAGCGCGTCTCGGCATCAAATTCGGCAAAATCGGGGCGTAATCCCCAGCCGCTTTGTGGAATCATGCCAATGCCGCGCCACTTTCGGTCTGTTGGCTGAAACACAGTGTTGACAACTTTTTGCGCTGCCTGATTTCCTTCGAAAGTCACGGCGCGTTCGTAAGCATTTTCAACTTCCGCCTTGCCCGCTTCCAATTGCTTCACAGCCATGAGCACACCGCGCAATAAGTCCACTGGCTCAAAACCAGTGACAACGATCGGCACCTTGTACTTTTCCGCGATCACGGGATATTCGTGATATCCCATCACCGCGCAGACGTGCCCCGCCGCGAGAAAAGCCTGCACGCGATTATGCTTCGAACCCAGGATCGCCTCCATTGCAGGCGGCACACAGACGTGTGAAACGAGAACGGAGAAATTCCTGATTCCCTGTTTTTTGGCTTGCAATACAGCCATTGCATTCGGCGGCGCAGTGGTTTCAAAACCGATCGCAAAAAAGACGATCTCTTTTTCAGGGTTATCCTGTGCGAGCTTCAACGCCTCAAGCGGAGAGTACACCACCTTCACATTCCCGCCCTTTGCGCGCACGTTGAATAAATCCACAGTGGAGCCAGGGACGCGCAGCATATCACCATACGAAGTGAAGATTACTTCGGGTCGGGCGGCAATCGCCAGCGCCTTGTCGATCTGCTCCAACGGAGTGACGCAGACCGGGCAGCCCGGGCCATGCACCAATTCAATACCGCCGGGCAGCATTTCATCCAGCCCATGATGCAGGAATGCATGCGTCTGTCCGCCGCAGATTTCCATCAACACCCAGGGCTGGGTGACGACTTCGCCGATCTCTACCAACAAGCCGCGCACCTTTGCAGGGTCACGGTATTCATCAATGTATTTCATGCATCTCCAAATTCTTCTCCAAGTGCCTCGATCTCACGAAGCGTCTCCAGACGCACCTGTGCTTCTTCTTCATCCAGCACACTGATCGCAAAACCGACATGAATTAAAACGTATTCCCCAACTTTTGCTTCGGGAACGTAATCCAAACATACTTCCTTTACGATCCCGCCAAAATCCACCTTGCCCATGGTGAGCGAGCCTTCTTCATAGATCTTTTGAATCTTCCCCGGAATGCTTAGACACATATCTATCTCCTTATTTTTCGTCCTTCAATCACAGCCGAGAAAAAAATCGGCTTCCGTTCAGGACAAGTAATTTGCGATCACAGCCTGACCCAGCGCCAGCCCTCCATCATTTGCGGGTGTTTGATTGTGCGAATACACAACAAAATTTTCGTTCGACAATCGTTCACGCGCCAGCGTCAGCAGTGTTTGATTCTGCCAAACGCCGCCTGAAAGCACGACCTCGTTGATACCCGTGTCATTGCGCGTACTTTTACAAATATCAACCGCCATCGCGCACAGGGTTTGATGAAAGCGCGCGCCGATCAACCCGCAGGCTGCTTTGATCTTACATCGTCGATCACACCTTGAAAGCAGATCACCCAACAGCACGATTCCATCCTGGATCTGATATGGATAAGATGCCGCCCCGTTCACGAATCGCTTCGACAGGACTTCCAACTCGATCGCGGCTTGAGCCTCGTAACTGACATCGCTTCGCACTCCGACTAGGCTTGCCACTGCGTCGAAAAGCCGACCCATGCTTGAAGTACGCGGCGCATTCAGTTCCTTGCGCACCTGTTGGCGGACAATTTCAACAGCTTTCTCGTCCAGGGCTTGCATGAAGGGTAGGTCGTTGAGTTCGAGGCCGAGGGCTTCGGCATATCCCACCGCAATTCGCCACGGGTGGCGGGTGGCAGAGTCACCGCCTGGGAGTGGCAGATATTGAAGGTGTGCAACCCGCTCAAAGTCCGCGTAGGAAGCGAGTAGCACCTCCCCGCCCCAGATCGCACCATCCGTTCCGTATCCTGTTCCATCGAAAGACAAGCCGATGACCTTCCTGTTATCGAGTTTGTTATCGGCCATACAGGCTGCGATGTGCGCGTGATGATGCTGGACGGGGACACGCCGAACATTCAAGCGCTCAGCGAAAGTTGTTGTGAAATAACCAGGGTGCATGTCATGCGCAACGATCTCAGGCTCCACACGAAAGAGATGTGAAAGCTGCTCCACGTTTTTCTCGAAAGATCGGTACACCTCGGCATTTTCCATATCGCCAATGTGCTGACTCAAAAATGCATACCGATCACGCGTGAGGCAAAACGTATTTTTCAACTCGCCGCCAACAGCAAGTGTGGGTCTGGAATCAAAAGGCAGTGACACAGGGTAGGGTGCATATCCCCGCGCGCGGCGCAGGAAAACGAGTTCTTCGCCATCCACTCTCGCCACCGAATCATCACAGCGCACATGAATATCGCGGTCATGCAGAAGGAATGCATCAGCTAAAGGAGCGAGTCTTTCGAGCGCATCTTCATTATCAATGGCAATCGGCTCCTCACTGAAATTTCCGCTGGTCATCACTTTCAACACAGGCGGAGCATACTGCGCCTGTAATTTTCCATCCGCTTGATCAAGCAGAAGATGGTGAAGCGGCGTGTGGCAGCATTGCGCCAGGGTGTATCCATGTCTGGCGCAACAAAATGAGCAATATTCGTCTTTGCCTTGATCTTCAATGAAGACAATGGGCTTTTCGTCCCTGTGGTAGCATGGCTTCTTCTTCATTAACTTCATAATAGCGCTTCAGGGTGGTAAGGTTCGCGAACAAATCACCGCAAAAGGTTTGCCCGCCCTGCCTTTTCTTCTGCGCACCATTGACAGCGTTTTCATTCGTTGCATCGCAAAGCGGATGAAACCCCCAGACCTTTGACCGCAATGATCTTCCCCTCCCCCAAAAGTTGGCGCGTTTTCCAAAATGGCAGTGGGAGGCGCATTTCGATATTCGAAATATGGCCGCTCAGGGTTTCTCAACTGCACGAGAGGTCCGCAATTGGGGCAGGCGACAGGCTGGGCACGAAACCTGCGGTCGTAGGATTTTCATATTCGGCGCGGCAGTCATCGCACATTGAAAATCTGCCATTGTGGTGGTCGGGTCATAAGGAAGGTCTTTGATGATGGGTGAAGCGCGGTCCACAGTTGGTGCAATTAATGAAAGGATACAGATAACGCCTGTCATTCGGGTCGAAGAGTTTCGCGCTCGCAATCTGCGCACAGCGCTACATCGGGCGAGATGGGTTGGAATGCGCCTTCAATATGATTTGAAGGTTGAATGTTAAAGGTTGAAAAGTTTTCAACCGACGCATCGTTAACCGTTATCAAATCAAGGCTTGCCAGCGGGGGCATTCACTCGATAGTTTTTCGATAAACGGATGCGCATTCGCCTCCCCCTTCGATGTGAATATCCACACCAGCTGAAGTGTTAATCACCCAGCCGCACAGACCAAAGCGGGAAGCCAGCCCGTGAACGAACGGGCGAAATCCAACTCCTTGCACAATGCCTGTCACATGGATGTGTTTCGCGATAATCATATTTTCAACCACAGAAATTATTTCGCCATTACCCGCTCCACCAGCCAATCGGTCCACGCGGCCATCCTTCACCCGTTTTTGCAGAAACCGCAAATGTGACCAGCCCCGGGTTCAACACTCCACCCCTGCGGAAATATTCCATGTTGAAAGGCACATAAGGCAACAGATCGATCTTGTTGATGATGAGCGCCTGCACATCGCGACATGCCGGGATATTTATAGGGCTTGTCATCGCCTTCGGGAATGGAGGCGATCAACACATTGAGATGGGTGCCGATCTGAAAATTCGCAGGGCAGACGAGATTACCGACATTTTCGACGAGGAGAAGATCGATCTCCGTTAACGGGAGCGCTGGTAAATCATCCGAAAACATCGCCGCGTCCAGATGACATTCCCCGCCCGTGTTGATCTGCGGGCAGGCCCACCGCTGCGGCTTTTTCCGCATCGATCGAGGCGGGTCGCCTTCGACGCACCAAAGGCGAAGGCGTCCCTGCGGGGTTTCGAGCGTTTTCAAAATAACGCTGGTGCTTTCCAGCTCCGGGGCGGGGCGGTGGTGTAGATGGCCAGGCCATCCGCCTGATCAAGGGTGTTCTGATTACGTTCCACCATGCGGTCATTTAGCGGGCAGGATTTTCTACAACGGGAATGCACGTGTGGGCATTGATTCTCCAAACTGTGTAAGTCCTTCGACTGTGCCTTGGACGAATTTATTCGGCAACGATACTGTCTACGAAACTCTTCCACCTTGTGTGATCCACACCTGTGCGCTTGAACAGGAAGGGACATTCAAAGCTGATGTCGCCGGGACGGAAAGGTATGGCTGCAGGCTTCGCAGGTCATTTCACCCGGGGAATGCGCTCAAAGTGAAGCGTCTTACTCCGTGTGCAATGGTCCCCTCGACCAAGGTCCCCAGTAGAATTTCACTGAGTCATCCACGATGGGGACTTGAGTGCCCGATCACAATATTGATGTCGGTGACGTTTCGCATCCGCCTC
>JADKEA010000019.1:585000-675312 GCA_016718275.1 Candidatus Villigracilis affinis | reverse complement strand
CGGATTTTTCGATGGAGCAGATTGAGCCTGGGCTTTTGGTTCCCCATCATCGGGAAATACCTACGCTGAGCGCGAACCATGATCAACTTGACTGCGACTCTCGACATCGCCCAGCGGCGACGGATTCTCGTCGTTTCTTTCAGCTCTGGCGCAGGGTCAGACGCCTTCGATATCCCTACGTCACCGATAAAGTGACTTTGCCAGCAAAACCTCGCCACAACAACCCGCGAATACATCATCGCCGCAGTGAAATTGAATTACGCCACGTATCGCAGAGGTCCGCGGCAAGCTGGCAATAAATGAGAATAGGGGAATAGGAGATAGTGAATGGGATTTTGCAAAACCCACTATTCACTATCCACTGTTCACTACATACTAACATGGCCTTCTTCATTCCCTCCCCGAACTAAAAAACTACCCGCCCCACGCGTGCCAAGACCCGCGGACTTTGACTCGTATTCTGGCAATCACATTGGACGAAACGCGGGCGCATCTGCTCGACGCAAAATTTGAAAAAGTGGATTACGGCCTCGTTGCGCAAGAAACCTTCGATGTCACCTTCAACGGCTTTGGCGGACAGCCTGTCAAAGGTTAGTTCGATCTCCCGCACAAAGCGTAGGGCACAGGCGCGCGCTGTACCCTACCGTCGTCGTTGATTCGTCGGCTACGGCGTCGGACGTCAATTCGGATTCAACTGGCTGTTGTGCATTGGGCGCAGGTTACGCTCACTTCGTCATGGATACACGCGGACGAGGCAGCACATGGTCACTCTGGCGACACGCAACCTGTATTCCGATGGCGGCAATGCTCATTTCCCAGGCAGCATGACAAGGGGCATTCTTGATCCACAGCACTATTACTATCGCAGGTCTTCCGCGACGCTGTGCGTGCCATCGAAGCAGCACTGCGCAGTCATCCCGAAGTGGATGAAGCGCGTGTCGCGGTGACCGGCGGCTCTCAAGGCGGAGGGATCTCCATCGCCGCAGCAGGGCTTATCCCCGATGTCGCCGTGGCTAATGCCCGATGTGCCCTTCCTCTGTCACCTAGTCGCCGCGCAACTGAAATCGTGGACTCCTATCCATATAAAGAGATCGCCGAATACTGCCATATCCATCGCGATAAAGTGGAGAATATTTTCAGCACGCTTTCCTATTTTGACGGAGTCAATTTTCCGTGCGAGCCAAAGCCAAAACCTTTATTTTCCACTGGCTTGATGGATCAGGTCTGCCGCCTTCAACAGTGTACGCGGCCTTCAATCATTGGGCTGGCGAAAAAAGATATCAAGGTCTACACCTACAACGGCGGACAGGCGGACAAAGTTTTCACGATCTTGAGAAGTTGAAATTCTTGAAGAATATCTGGAAATAACTTTCGAACACGGAGAAAAAAAAACATATTACCTGAAACCATTCAGCTGAAACCCTGCGCCAGAAAAGATCGAGATTCTGAATACGAAGCAGGAGACCGCTCTGACTATCTTAGTTACGGAAAACCAAACCCCGCCCAGGCAAAGCAGGCGCAGGAATTGATCGAGAAGCTCAAAGTGGAAAGCAAGTCAGCGCGGGCAGGAGTTCGACCAATTATTGGGCAGTCTGCGCGCGCATGACCTCAGGCTGTTGAAGAATGGATCAATTACCACACTGGCCTGTTGCAAAAGATCATTGACGAAAAAACAGAAGCGGTCATCACGCCCGAAAAAACGTGGCGAAAAACCGCAAAACTGGGATAAAGGTTCGCCCAGGCGGAGGTGGATTATGTAAACATCAACTGGCATTTTTCTGAAAGATTACAAAGCCAGTGTCAGAACCATCACAGGCGGCAGTGCAAAAACGGCTGGCAAGACCAAAACCGAAAGCAAGTCATGGTTTCAATTTTGGAAGTGATCCAGGTTTTGACATACGGAATCATAAAAAGATGACAGACGTCGTTATCGCAAGGAATTGGACAAACAGAAGTTGGGGAACATTGGGAGATCGGTTTGCGTGATCGGCCTATGATGCCATTCATGCCGCCATTCAAGATGCAGAGCGGACTCAAGCCGCAGGCATTGTTTGTGAGGCAATATGCTCGCGCCAGATCTTTCGCATCAGGCGCATGTCGGTGCGCTGCTTGCAGATTATGCCCGGGCTGGGCGGCATCGAAGCCGTTACTGTCGAAGCGGCGGGCGCATCAGGCGGAGCGGCGCTTCGTCAGGGCTATCTTGCCATTGCAAGCGGTATGGTGGATGTGGCGCTCGTCGTCGGTGTTGAAAAATTTACAGACATGGTCGGCGCCGAAGTAGATGAAGCTCTCGCCACCACCAGCGATTCAGATTTTGAAGCCGTGCAGGGCATGACCCCCACTTCACAAGCCGCGCTTTTAATGAAACGCTACATGCACGAGAACGATGTCCCCGCCGATGGTTTCGCGGGCTTCGCACTCACCGCGCACGCGAACGGCGTCGCAAATAAAAATGCCATGTTCCGCAAAGCCATCAAACCCGAAACCTACGCCAAAGCAGAAATGGTCAGCGAACCGCTTAACATGTTCGACATGGCTCTAATGCGGATGGCGCTGCCGCGCTCGTTCTGACTCGCCGTGACCTGCTTCCGTCAATTGGAAGAGTCGGCTCGTAAAGATCGCTGGCTCCGCCGCCTCATCGGACACGCTGGCATTGCACGACAGAAAAGACATGCTGTATTTTTGACACCCCGCACAACTCTCCGGGCAAAAGCCATGAAGCAGGCGGGCATCGTGCTCGGTCAGATCAACTTCTTCGAATACCACGACATGTTCAGCATTTATGCCGCCTTGCAGCTCGAAGCGGTTGGATCGCCATCAAAGGCAAAGGCTGGAAACTCGCCGCCGATGGTTCGATTCGGTTGAAAGGAAAATCCCCTGCGCCACGATGGGCGGCATGAAAGCGCGCGGCTTCCCCGGCGGCGCTTCGGGGTGTATCAGGCTGTCGAAGCGGCGATCCGTTAAGAGGTCAGGCAGAGGCGAACCAGATCGCAGGCGCAACCACTGCGCTGATCAATCCCTCGGCGGGCCAGCCGCCACGGCGGTCAGTCATATCTTGCAAAGACTTGATTAGACAGTGGACGGTAGACCATCTACCGTCCACTGTCATTTCCACTTACGGCATCCTGCCTTCACGTGTCGCTAGATAAATTTGTGTCCGCTGATTGATATCGCCTTCGATGAAAACGAAAAAGGTGTCGTCTACAAGCAGCGCATTGTGAAACCAGAATTGATACGCGCCTTTGATCTCGGTGGGCAAAAGACGGGGATTAAGTGCGGACTTGCTCCAGTGAATGCCATCATCGCTGCTGGCAATGCCCAGCCCCATGTTGGCTTTATTTTTGTTCGACCCTCGATAGATCATCACCCATCCCTCTCCATTTGAAAAGACACGTGGTTGATGCACCTGATCTGATTCCCAACTGTCTTTTTCACCGAGTAAAAGCACGGGGTCGCTCTCCTGATACTTAACCTCCGTGGTGGCGGGGTCGTTGTATTTCGTCCATTGAATTCCATCGCTGGAGGTGGCCATACCAATTTGTGATCCACCCATTCCATCCGTTCCGCTGTAGTACATCCTGTAGCCGTCCTCAGTCTTGATGACGTGCGGCGCGATCACACTTCTCGAATCCCACTCACGTGCAGACCCCGGCCTGAGCACAGGCTCGGCGTCGGGCACCCACGGACCGTTGGGACCGGGAGCGGTTGCCCGACCGATCACGCCATCGGCGGGAAAGTTCATCAGATCAACGGTGTAAAAATACAGCACCCAGGTGCCATCGTCTTCAACCAGCGCTGGATGCGAACATCGCCACCTTGGCATAAGGCACGTCTTTTGTCAGGAATACGGGGTCAGCACCCTGCTTCGTCCAAGTGTAACCATCTGTTGAGGTGACATAGCCCACTTGCGATTCAGCAGGATATCCGCGGAAGCCATTGCGGAACATATGAAAGACGCCATCATAAAAGACCACAGCGCTGGGGTCGGTGTAGCGGTCATCCCAGGTGCCGACTCACCTTTGGAAACGATAGGGTTCCTCTCCAAACACTTTGAAAAACGATTGCGGCTCCGCAGTTGCGGTTGGGGAATTGCAGTGACCGTTGCGGGCGGCGGCGTGGGTTCTTCCGTCGGGAATCGCTTCCGTAGCGGGAGCGGCACGGGCGATCAGTGTGAGAGCCAGAAAAGCACAATAAATTTTTTCATCAATTTATTCCTTTGCCGAGATGTTATTTTTGCGAACCATTCCGTCAGCGGACCGTATAACGCCAGCCCCGGGTGAATAAGGCATTTCCGAGAAGAGCCCATTGGGAGTGACGTTCAAACCATGATCGGAACTCGGGAAAACTTGATATTCGAAATTATCCTTACCGCCATCGATTAGAACTTGCAAATTTTCCCTACTAAACGTGACAGGCACACTTTTATCCACACCGCCCCATAACCAAAGGCCGGGTTGTGTCAATTCGGTAAGGTACGGGATCAGGTTCCCACCGCCGAAGCCAAACTACGCAGCTTGCGGGTGATCTCCTCATCGTCATAATTCTCCGACGATTCGCCGTCATTGGTGTAGTTACTAAATATGTTTTCCTGTAACGTGGATGCCACAGGACTTGAAATAATTACAAAAAAGAACATGTTCGGATTCAGCTACAGCGATCGGAATCAACCAACCTGCCTGACTCCCCACCGATCAAACCGATTCGCTGCGCATCTGTTTCTGGACGGGTAAGCAGATACTCGACCCCGGCATTTGCATCCGCTGCCAGATTTCTCAAATTTGCAGCATCGGCGCTTTCATGATAGATCCTCAGGATCGCCCACGCCGCGCTTGTCATAATTCAAAGTGGCGATTCGCGGCTGAGAAAATAATGCGCCGTTACTTTCGCGCCGAAGTTATCGCGTGTCCCCGCTTCGGAACCATGCGGCATCACAAACGCTGCATGCGGACCCGCCGATACGGGCAGGGTGAACCGTCCCACCGGTTTCGTTCCATCTGCGCTGGGGGTAGCTGACGCCATCATCAATCACAAGTGGGACTCGCGCCGCATACTCCGGAAGGCACAGGCGAAGAAAGAATGTCATTCGGGGTTTCCCACCACATCAAGCCTTCAATATTCCCCTGCTCGTCTTTCGTAGATTGGATTCTTCCATCAAAGGAGCACCCACCACGCGCTGCACTCCAACCACAAAAGTGGGATCGTCCAACGCATACAAACTGCGCAGGTCGCCGTTTCGAAATCCGTCATCATCAGTGATCTGCCAAAGTATTCAAGTCCGCTGGATGAGAATTCAGGGCTGACGATGATGCTCAAAGCCCGCCCCAGATCAAAACGATAGACACCTTCGTATTCGGCAAGAATTTCCTCTGTCACAGAGATCGAGTTGAATGAAATAGGTCTGGCTTGCATGTCCATCCCAGGTGATATTGCCAGTGATGCTCCCGTTTTCCGCCGTGCCGCTGAATTCGATCTTCTTGAACGGGTCGAGGGTACGGCCCTCAGTTGAAAGACTGATCCTTTCGCCCTCCTGTTTCAATGCCAGTTTCCATTTGCGGATTAACGGTTCGATGGTTAACTCGGGAGAGACCTCATCAAAATTCAAGATGACCGATGCAGTGGAGCCATCGGGCTTCGCGGCAGTGCCGATCCACTCCCCGTCAATGGCTGGGGCGTGGCGGTTGGGCTTGGAATGGGTGTGGGAATCGCAGTCGGGCTTGTACAAGCCGTCAGAAGACAGAGCAGGACAAAGGTCAAGGATAAGATGCGCATATTCCCAATATATCGGCGCATCTTCAAAAAGTCGCCCTCAATTGGAAATCCAATTAGAAGTCTCATCTCACGCGCCTGCGCCGCAGCCTGTGTGCGATTATGCACCCCAAGTTTTCGATAAATATGTTTGACATACCAGCGCACAGTGCTGACCGCCAGCGAACGCTTCTGCGCGATCTCAGGATTGAAAATCCCTGCGCTATCAGCCGCAAGATTCCAAGTTCCTGTTCGTTGAGCGGCTCGATCAACACATGCGCTCGTTGTGTTTTCTGGGTTGGGCCATTGGCAAAGATGGTTTGTGCAAACGCGCGCGTGGGATGCGAACGCGGCACATGTCGCAGCAAGGCTTCGATCTCTTCCCCGCATCAAGAAATGGGCGAATGAAAGTTTCAGACTCAGCCAGCGCCAACGCCTGAACCAACGCCGCCAGCGCCGCCTCGCTCTCTCCCTGCGCCTGATGCAAACAAACCTGCAACAAAACGCACTTCAGAATCACGCCCATCCGATTTTGCGATTCGGCATCGTCCAACCGCCATTCAAGCAACGCGCCCGCCTTTGATATTCGGTCGGCTTCGCCAATGCGATTCGATATCGGCAGGATGCATAAAATGATTAAATCATTAAAAAAGCGGACCTGACCGAACGGGATCGAAGAATCCCAGCCGCTGGATTTTGCCCAACGTGCCACCGCTTCGATCTTCCCCGCCGACAACTGGTACAGCGCCTGCAAACCTTTCGCTCGCTCATGCAGATCGGCTAAATGATATTTGTGCGCAAAACGGCGCGCCTTCTCAAGAGCATCCTGCACCTGTGAAAATTCACCCTCGGCCTGATACAGCATGGCCAGGTTAAAGATACGCCATGATGCTGCTCGTCGGGTATTCTTTGAAATTTGGATTGTAGTTGCCCAACGCAGTATGCTGCCGCGCCTCAGGCAGTTTGTTCCAAAGAAAATTCACCCACCCAAGATACCCATGCGGAATAAACGCGAGATGCTGCATGGATTCGGTTTCCGTGAGGTGCAGGGCCTCTGTGGAACTTCGTACACTTTATGCAGTTGTCCGCGCAGCATGGCAAGCGTTGACTCATTCATCAGCATGGAAAACGCGATGAAAGGCATGCCCTGTTTGATAGGCCATGTGCCGCGTGGAGCTTGTTGGGATCTGCCTGTGCATAATCCCCCACCTCGATCAGCGAAGTGGACAGCCCCGCCGATACGATCGTCAGCAAATGAAAGTTGCCATCAGGCACGATCTTCAAAGCCTGTTCTACCAAGTTTCACTGAGGTCTGATAATCGCGTTGATGCCGTGCAGTTGTTGCGCAGATCGCCAGGATCTGTGCATATGCGTTGCAAAGTTCAGGGCCGAATTTTACAGGGTCGGTCATGACGGTTTGTAGATCAGGTGAAAGGACCGCCTCAGCGCGGTCTGACCATAGATCGGCCAGTTGCGGCAGATCACCAAGCGAATACACCCAGCCATACCAAATGCAAAGTCCCGCGCTTTTTGCGGACGATCTCATCGGGCAATTGTTTCATCTTTTGAAGGATGGTGGCAACTTCGCCGCGGCGCATCCATTCCTGTGATTGAGGGCGATCAGCGCTGCGGCAAATTCATAGTCCTGCGCAGCGGGGCGTGTTCGATGGCTTCGGTCACATATCTCTGCTCTGCCAGCCAGCGAGCGGCACGTTGATGCAAGGTCCGGATTCTTTCCGCAGGATATTTTGTCAGTACTTGTTTGTAAAGAAAATCTGCGAACAGGTGATGAAAACGAAACCACTCGCGGACTCCCCCATGACCAGTCCGCGCTTGGCTGTTTTCGGTTGCGCATGGATAGGGCCGCCAGTTGTCAAACCAGCCGCCCAGCCCTCTGTCTGCTTTTGGGAGGGTTTCTAATTCGGCGGAAGGCAGGTCGATCTTCATCACGCGGTGTAGAAATTCACCCGCCTCCTGTGCCGTAAATTGCAAATCGCTGGAACGAATCTCGACGAGCTGATGGCGCACCCGCCATCTCGCCAGCGGCAGGGGCGGGTCACTGCGAGTAGTGATGAACGCCAGATACGGTTGGGTATGTTCAGCGATTTCGGCTGAAGCGGTGAATCTCGGCGGATTTGATGAAGTGATAATCTTCCAACACCAGCGCGATGGGATGTTGAATCGCCGCGAGGTCTTTCAACAGGCTGGCAATGATCGCTTCACTTTGCGGAGTTTGTCCATCACCGCCTGTGAGGCTTCGCCGTGGACCTCCCTAGCGAAGGGTCCAACGATTGAAGCGAGGCGATAAAATACGAAATAAAACGCGGAAATAGGTCATCCCCATCTCGGGGGAAAACCAGGCCGCTTTACGGTCTCTGTTTTGCAACCAGTTGACAAGCAGGGGTGGTCTTGCCAGGGCCAGCGGGGGGCGGAGATCGGGTCAACGCTGTGGGAGCATCCCAGCCTTCATCGAGGATGTGGAAAATACGCGGACGCATGACCACGTCCACACGCGGGCGGGGATATTGATCTTGGTGGGGATCATGGCAGGAACGAGGTCATATGCAAGTGAAGGATATTATAGTTATAAAAAGCACATCCCCGCCGACATGTCATGGTCAGCGGGATGTGTGGTGATGAAAATCCGTGTACTTATCGGCGGTTTGAGGTCATTTGAATGAGGGTAGGAATTGTAAGGCGGCGAAAAATGCGGCCGGCACCAAATAGCACGGCGGGAATCAACCAGCGCATGTTTACAAGAATATCCTGATGCAAAGAATACCCTGAATGCGGATCTTTGCCAGCGTGATCGGCGGGAGGTTTGCGCGGTGAAGAATGGCGCGACCACGCAAGAGTGATGGTGAGGCAATGGCAAAATCATTCCATGTGACCTGGAACCTTGGGCGCAGCGCGGGCGGGAAGCCTGAATGCGGGCCATGACACTGGCGGTGATATCGCGCGGCATGGGCGCAAGTGGATAGGTTTGGAGTGCGTCTTCGATGAGCGCATCCTCTTGTTGTTGAGGGGTTAGGCGGGGATCCATGATTCCTCCAGGTGGGCGAAGTGTTTTCGCGATTGTTCCTTCGCGCGGAAAATGCCCGTTTTAACGATATCAAGCGGCAGATTAAGTCGACGCGATCTCGTCGTAGGAAAGTTCATTTTGATATCTGAGGTTGATCAGTAGTTGGTAATTCGAGTCAAGCAATCCAATCGCTTCCTGTAAATGCTGGCGTGTTTCATTTGATTCAAATTCGCTGGCGGGGTTGTCGAAATTCGGTTCGGGGATGTCTTCCATCACATCATCGCCGAGGTCGTTGAGCGAACGGCGCAGATTGGGCAAACGGTTGTAGCAAAGATTCGTGACGATGCGATACAGCCAGGTGCGGAATTGCGACTGTCCTGAAATTGGGAAGTGCCGTCCATGCACGCACAAAAGTTTCCTGTGCCAGGTCGAGCGCCTCATTTTCATCTTTGACGACGCGCAAGGCAAGGTTATAGACGTATCGTTGGTGCTCATTTACCAGGGCGGCAAAGGCATCGGGGTCGCCTTTTTGTGCCTTCTGGATGAGGATCTGCTCTGAATCAGCCATATCTGTAGGTTAGACAGAGAATTTGGAAAAAAGTTTCAGAAGAACAAGGATGAATTATGAAGGATGAATAAAAACTTGGTTTTCCTTTGTGTACCTTCCACCTTCGTGGTTAAAACGAATTTGAAACTTTTTCACGAACGTCTGTCAAACGTAGTGAGAAACATAATACCGCTTGTCTTTCAAAAAGGAAACTTTCAATGGCTTCGCAAGCCAAAACTCAATTTTCAAGTTTACTTAATCCTGCGTACTTTGCAAATAAGGAGAAAAAATGAAAAGACCCATCGTAATTACATTATTAGTTTTAGCACTGTTATTCGTGCTGACTGGCATCGGCGCGGTGATATTCTTCACTGTTAATGGCGGCTTCCCGACCAACAGCCCATTTGATCGAAATAATGTTTCCTCCGTAGTGGAAGAAAGCAAGACCCTAAAAGTGGATGCGGATAAGCCCCTCACCTGACGGTCTCTGATGAAGCAGGCGATGTCACCGTCACAGGTGGGGATGTGAAAACCGTGGAAGTCAAAGTGGTTAAGACCGCTTATGACTCACACAATCCCGCGCAGACGAGGAAGTGAAGACCATCAAGCACGCCATCGAACAGAACGGCAATGCAATCACCATCAAATATGAAATACCCGATTCGATGAACTTCAACAACAATAACACCGTGGATTTCATCGTCACCGTCCCGACTGAAACCGCTGTAAACGTTGACACCAATTTCGGTTCAGTTGATGTACAGGATATTCAGGGTGCAGTAGACCTCACCAATGACTTTGGAAATGTAACAGCAAAAAACATTGAAGGCGAATTGGCAATTGAAAGTAACAGCAGTGAGATCAATGTTGAGGCTGTAGATGCTGGCGACAAGAATGTAGAGATCAAAACTGATTTCGGAGACATCACGTTGGAAAAGATCAAAGCCAAGGATGTCAGTGCCACATCGAACAGCGGTGTCGTGACGTTCACCAATATCCGCGCTGCGGAGATGCCTACATCAAGACCGACTTTGGCAACACGGTCTACGAAAATGGTTCTGCGGCAAGTCTCACGTTGGATACCAGTAGCGGGCAAGATCAACCTTACCAAGCTTAACACAACGAAGGAATCGAATATCCAAAATGATTTTGGTGACATCGAATTGACCCAGGCAATGGCTGGCTCTTATGATCTGCACACCAACAGCGGCGCGATCACCGTCGATGGTGCGAAAGGCAAGCTCAAAGCCTATACCGATTTCGGAAATATCGAAATCACCAATGCAAAGTCCGTCACATTAGACATCAAAACGAACAGTGGCAATATTGAGTTCAGCGGCTCGCTCGGCGCAGGCCCGCATAACGTCAAATCAGATTTCGGTAATATTGACCTTGCCCTGCCCACAGACGCAAAACTTGATGTGGATCTCAAGACCGACTTTGGAAAAATCAGGTCTGACCTTCCGATCACCGTCACATTGACCGAAAGCTCCAGTTCGGAAGAAGATCAAATTGCAGGCAGCATCAACGGCGGCGGTGAAGAACTCATCGTCAACACCAGCAGCGGCGGCATCAACATCACTGCCATCAAGTAAAATAAAAGGGACTGGAGAAATCTCCAGTCCCTGACTTTTTCTAAAGGACTTTTCATGAACGATCTCATTCCCTGCCTCGGTGTTGTCGGCGCCCTCGCCATTATCTTCGGTTTTCTCGCCTTCATACGGTACATGAATTACAAGGAAACCATCGCCCTCGCCGAAAAGGGATTGACCCGCCCCGAAAGCACCTCTGGCAAAAAAGGTTTGCTGCGTTGGGGAATTGTCATCTCCGCGCTTGGATTTGCTCTCTCACTGGGACTCTATCCATTGGGCTTTGACTCTGGCAACAACTACCCGCTTCACCTCGGACCGTGGATGCTGGGCGGCTTCGTCCCGCTTTTTCTAGGCCTCGGCTTATCCTGCTCACCACCTGACGGAGAATAATCCGCTAACAGATCCTCCTTGCATTTCGCCTGGCAGCATATCGATCAATCGAGTACCCCGATGGCAGTCCGCAATCTCACTTGCGGATTTTTTGTTTCGATCACCTTCCCGATGATGCAAGCCTCTTCACCGTATTTCGTCTTCTTCATCACATTGAGAATTTTTTCTGCATCCTCTGCTTTGACAATGGCCAGCAGTTTGCCTTCGTTGGCAATATTCAACGGGTCAAAGCCGAGCATTTCACAAGCCGCCCGCACCTGCGGTTTGACGGGTAGAGTCGTTTCCAGCAATTCGATTCCCACTTTCGATTGCGAAGCGATTTCGTTCAACGTGGTAGCTACTCCGCCGCGGGTGGGGTCACGCAATACGTGAATTGCACCCGCACCCATCATCGCCTCGACCAAATGATTCAATGGCGCAACATCCGATTGCAGGTCGGTCTCAAATTCAAGATTCTCGCGGGCCGATAAAACCGCCACCCCAGGATCGCGCATCGCCCCAGAAATAATGACAACATCTCCAATTTGCGCATTCGTGCCAGAGATATTTACCCCGCCTCCACAGAACCCACCCCTGAAGTGTTGATGAAGAGCTTATCCGCGCCGCCTTTTTGCACGACCTTTGTATCGCCTGCGGCAATATATACCCCCGCCTCTGCCGCCGACTCGCGCATGGATTTGACCACCCGCTGCAGAATCTCGAACGACAAACCTTCCTCGACCACAAATCCGCAGGTGAGTGCGATGGGCTTTGCACCCACCATCGCCAGATCATTGACCGTGCCGCAGACCGCCAGCCTGCCAATATCACCGCCGGGGAAGAACAACGGTGAAACGACATGCGAATCCGTCGTCAGCGCCAGCCGCTGCCCGTTGATATTCAACACAGCCGCATCGTCCAGTGCGCGAGGCGCAGCCTTCCAAGATCAGGCAGAAAGAGTCGGTTGATCAGGTCGTGACTTAACTTTCCGCCGGAGCCATGTCCCAGCACTACTGTATCCCGCGGTTGAACGGGAACAGGACAGGTGTAGCCTTCGAAATCAATATCATTTTCCATCAATAACCTCTTTACCTACTCACTACTTTCTATTCCCTGTGATACCGATAATAAGCCGAGCATGCGCCTTCCGCTGAGACCATCGGCGCACCAAGCGGAGAGGATGGCGTGCATTGTTTTCCATATGCGGGACATTGCGGCGGTTTCTTCATACCTTGCAAAATTTCTCCCGCAATACATAACGGCGATTCCTGTGTAACGATCTCTCCCACTGAGAAACGCGTCTCGGCATCGAACTCGGCAAAATCAGGGCGTAATCCCCAGCCGCTTTGTGGAATCATACCAATGCCGCGCCACTTTCGGTCTGTTGGCTGAAACACAGTGTTGACAACCTTTTGCGCTGCCTGATTCCCTTCAAAGTCACGGCGCGTTCGTGGGCATTTCAACTTTCGCCTTGCCTGCTTCCAATTGCTTTACCGCCATGAGCACACCGCGCAATAGGTCCACTGGCTCAAAACCAGTGACAACAATCGGCACTTTGTACTTTTCCGCAATCACGGGGTATTCGTGATATCCCATCACCGCGCAGACGTGCCCAGCCGCGAGAAAAGCCTGCACGCGATTATGCTTCGAACCCAGGATCGCCTCCATTGCGGGCGGCACACAGACGTGTGAAACGAGAACGGAGAAATTCTTGATTCCCCGTTTTTTAGCCTGCAATACGGCCATGGCATTCGGCGGCGCAGTGGTCTCAAAACCGATCGCAAAAAAGACGATCTCTTTTTCAGGGTTATCCTGTGCGAGCTTCAACGCCTCAAGCGGAGAGTACACCACCTTCACATTCCCGCCCTTTGCGCGCACGTTGAATAAATCCACAGTGGAGCCAGGGACACGCAGCATATCACCATACGAAGTGAAGATCACTTCGGGGCGGGCAGCAATTGCCAGCGCCTTGTCGATCTGCTCCAACGGAGTGACACAGACCGGGCAGCCCGGCCATGCACCAATTCAATACCGCCGGGCAGCATCTCATCCAACCCATGATGCAGGAATGCGTGCGTCTGTCCGCCGCAGATTTCCATCAACACCCAGGGTTGGGTGACGATTTCGCCGATCTCTGCCAACAAGCCGCGTACCTTTGCAGGGTCACGGTACTCATCAATGTATTTCATGCATCTCCAAATTCTTCTCCAAGTGCGTCGATCTCACGAAGCGTCTCCAGACGCACCTGCGCTTCTTCTTCATCCAGCACACTGATCGCAAAGCCGACATGAATTAAAACGTATTCCCCAACTTTTGCTTCGGGAACGTAATCCAGACATACTTCCTTCACGATCCCGCCAAAATCCACCTTGCCCATTGTGAGCGAGCCTTCTTCATAAATCTTTTGAATCTTCCCTGGAATGCTAAGACACATATCTATCTCCTTATTTTTCGTCCCTCAATCACAGCCGAGAAAAACTCTCAGTTTCCGTTCAGGACGAGTAATTTGCGATCACAGCCTGACCCAGCGCCAGACCGCCGTCATTTGCGGGTGTTTGATTGTGCGAATACACAACAAAATTTTCGTTCGACAATCTTTCACGCGTTAACGTCAGCAGCGTTTGATTCTGCCAAACGCCGCCTGAAAGCGCGATCTCGTTGATGCCCGTATCATTGCGCGTACTTCTACAAATATCAACCGCCATCGCGCACAGGGTTTGATGAAAGCGCGCGCCGATCAACCCCGCAGGCTGATTTGATCTCACATCGTTGATCACACCTTGAAGCAGGTCACCCAACAGCACGATCCCATCCTTGATCTGATATGGATAAGGTGCCGCCCCGTTCACGAATTGCTTCGACAGGACTTCCAACTCGATCGCGGCTTGAGCCTCGTAACTGACATCGCTTCGCACTCCGCCTAGGCTTGCCACTGCGTCGAAAAGCCGACCCATGCTCGAAGTACGCGGCGCATTCAGATCCTTGCGCACCTGCTGGCGGACGATCTCAACGGCTTTCGCGTCCAGAGCTTGCATGAAGGGCAGGTCGTTGAGTTCGAGGCCAAGAGCTTCGGCGTGCCCCACCGCAATTCGCCACGGGTGGCGGGTGGCAGAGTCACCGCCTGGGAGTGGCAGATATTGAAGGTGTGCAACCCGCTCAAAGTCCGCGTAGGAAGCGAGTAGCACCTCCCCGCCCCAGATCGCACCATCCGTTCCATATCCTGTTCCATCGAAAGACAAGCCGATGACCTTCCTGTTATCGAGTTTGTTATCGGCCATACAGGCTGCGATATGTGCGTGATGATGCTGGACGGGGACACGCCGAACATTCAAACGCTCAGCGAAAGTTGTTGTGAAATAACCAGGGTGCATGTCATGCGCAACGATCTCAGGCTCCACACGAAAGAGATGTGAAAGCTGCTCCACGTTTTTCTCGAAAGATTCGTATACCTCGGCATTTTCCATATCGCCAATGTGCTGACTCAAAAATGCATACCGATCACGCGTGAGGCAAAACGTATTTTTCAACTCGCCGCCAACAGCAAGTGTGGGTCT
Organism: Candidatus Villigracilis affinis; assembly: GCA_016718275.1. Taxonomy (GTDB): domain Bacteria; phylum Chloroflexota; class Anaerolineae; order Anaerolineales; family Villigracilaceae; genus Villigracilis; species Villigracilis affinis. The sequence goes on along the minus strand of JADKEA010000019.1, from coordinate 660,483 downwards.
GGAATCAAAAGGCAGTGACACAGGATAGGGTGCATACCCCCGCGCGCGGCGCAGGAAAACGAGTTCTTCGCCATCCACTCTCGCCACCGAATCATCACAGCGCACATGAATATCGCGGTCATGCAGAAGGAATGCATCAGCCAAAGGAGCGAGTCTTTCGAGCGCATCTTCATTATCAATAGCAATCGGCTCCTCACTGAAATTTCCGCTGGTCATCACCAACACAGGCGGAGCATACTGCGCCTGTAATTTTTCATCCGCTTGATCAAGCAGAAGATGGTGAAGCGGCGTATACGGCAGCATTGCGCCAAGTGTATCCATGTCTGGCGCAACAAAATGAGCAATATTCGTCTTTGCCTTGATCTTCAATAAGACAATGGGCTTTTCGTGCCCTGTGAGCAGCGCGGCTTCTTCTTCATTAACTTCGCAATAGCGCTTCAGGGTGGTAAGGTTCGCGAACATCACCGCAAAAGGCTTGCCCGCCCTGCCTTTTCTTCTGCGCAATTCATTGACAGCGTTTTCATTCGTTGCATCGCAAGCCAGATGAAACCCGCCCAGACCTTTGACCGCAATGATCTTCCCCTCCCCCAAAAGTTGGCGCGTTTTCAAAATAGCAGTGAGGCGCATTTCGATATTCGAAATATGACCACTCGCAGGGTTTCTCAGCTGCACGAGAGGTCCGCAATTGGGGCAGGCGACAGGCTGGGCATGAAACCTGCGGTCAAGCGGATTTTCATATTCGGCGCGGCAGTCATCGCACATTGGAAAATCCGCCATTGTGGTGGTTGGCCGATCATATGGAAGGTCTTTGATGATGGTGAAACGCGGTCCGCAGTTGGTGCAATTGATAAAAGGATACAGATAACGCCTGTCAGTCGGGTCGAAGAGTTCGCGCTCGCAATCTGCGCACAGGGCTACATCGGGCGAGATGGGTTGGAATGCGCCTTCAATAAGATTTGAAGGTTGAATGTTAAAGGTTGAAAAGTTTTCAACCAACGCATCGTTAACCGTTATCGAATTAAGGCTTGCCAGCGGGGGCAATTCACTCGATAGTTTTTCGATAAACGAATGCGCATTCGCCGCCATCCCTTCGATGTGAATATCCACACCAGCCGAAGTGTTAATCACCCAGCCGCACAGACCAAAGCGGGAAGCCAGCCCGTAAACGAACGGGCGAAATCCAACTCCTTGCACAATGCCTGTCACATGGATGTGTTTCGCGATAATCATATTTGCAACCGCAGAGATTATTTCGTCTTTACCCGCTCCACCAGCCAATCGGTCCACGCGGCCATGCCTTCGCCTGTTTTTGCAGAAACCGCAAATGTGACCAGCCCCGGGTTCAGCACTTCCACGCCCCTGCGGAAATATTCCATGTTGAAAGGCACATAAGGCAACAGATCGATCTTGTTGATGATGAGCGCCTGCACATCGCGATACATGCCAGGATATTTATAGGGCTTGTCATCGCCTTCGGGAATGGAAGCGATCAACACATTGAGATGGGTGCCGATCTGAAAATTCGCAGGGCAGACGAGATTACCGACATTTTCGACGAGGAGAAGATCGATCTCACTTAACGGGAGGGCTGGTAAAGCATCCGAAAGCATTGCCGCATCGAGATGACATTCCCCGCCCGTGTTGATCTGCACAGCAGGCAGGCCCGCCGCCGCGGCTTTTTCCGCATCGATCGAAGAGGCAAGGTCGCCTTCGACGACACCGAGGCGAAGGCGTCCCTGCAGGGTTTCGAGCGTTTTCAAAATAACGCTGGTCTTTCCAGCTCCGGGCGAAGCCATGATATTAATGGCGAATACATCCGCCTGATCTAGGGTGTTCTGATTGCGTTCCGCCATGCGGTCATTGGCAGACAGGATTTTTTCTACGACTGGGATACGTGTGGGCATTGATTCTCCAAACTATGTAAACGTCCTTCGGCTGTGCCTTGGACGGATTTATTCGACATCGATACTGTCTACACGAAACTCTTCACCTTGTGTGATCCGCACCTGTACACTTGAACAGGCGGGGCATTCAAAACTTATGTCGCCGGGGCGGAAGGTATGACCGCATGCTTCGCAGGTCATTTCACCAGGGATGCGCTCAAAGTGAAGCGTTGCGCCGTGTGCGATGGTCCCCTCCGCGACAAGGTCCCAGTAGAATTTCACTGAGTCATCCACGATGGAGGCGAATTGCCCGATCACAATATTGATGTCGGTGACACGTTTCGCATCCGCCTCTTTTGCATGGCGGATGGAAATATCAAGGATGCTTTGGGTAACGGCGAGTTCGTGCATGATAACCAAACTAATTATTGCCATAAAAGGAATTTACATAAGTGAATAAAGTCATTGCATTAATGGACAACTTTCCTCTGATTTGTGCATTCTTTTCGAGGGCTTCGGGTGGGGAATTTTCATTGAAACAGGAGCAGGTCAAAGGTCCAGTTTGAACGTGTTGAGGCTGGGTAAATGCAAAAGAGGAAGTATCGGCGTGGATGTTGAAAATTCCATAAGCTTGTACAGTCATCCGCAGGGCTTACAACAACTTTTCGGTTGGAAGTTGATAGGGTTTGAGAGTCCCATTGCATAAAATTAGACTTGTAGAAAGGAAAATAAAAAAATGGAAATTCCACGACACTGGCGTCTAAAACAACAACGATACGGATTGGTGGGTGAAGTTTGCCCACATTGCGATTTCAAGATTTTCCCCCCGCGCGATGTCTGCCCGAACTGCGGCGATGAAGCCAAGGAATTATTTACTTTTTAGCGGCAAAGGTGAGGTTTACTCGTACACTACTGTTTACGAAGCCCCGCTGGCTATGATACAAATGCGCCATATACTGTGGCAATCGTGAAGCTTGATGAAGGCCCGATGGTCACCGCGCAATTAACCGATGTAGATAACTCTGCTGTGCAGATTGGCATGCCTGTTGAAATGGTCACCCGCAAGATGCGCAACGATGGCGATGAGCGTGGGTTGATCGTTTATGGCTATAAATTTAGGCCGCAAGCGTTGGCTGCAACGTAGGCGACATAAAAATACGGTATAGGAAAGAACAAAAAGAACCGATTTTCAGGTCGGTTCTTTTTTATTTTGGCGATGCCGATGTAGGAGAAATTAAGTTGCTCAGGCTAACGAGCCATGGAAAATCCCTGATCAAATTAATCCTAATTCACGTCCGTGCCGTGCGCCTGCGTTCGGTCTCTTGCGCCGATTTTTTGCAAACATTAGGGACATAGTTTTTCACTGTGCCTTCGGTGAGGCTGAGTTTATTTCCGATCTCGCGGTTGCTCATGCCCTCTGCGAGCAACCGTAAAGGCAAACCTTCCAATACGCAGGCTTCTTGTATACCTTCTTCCAGATTCGATGCTGGCTTGGATTTGATACCCGTCTATTTCCATGAACGCTCTGCGCCACGGAGAGCCTCTTCCAGGCCAGATCAACTTCGCATTCAACATCCCATTCTGTGCCGCAGACGTGGCGCTAATCGCTATGACAAGAGACACAATCCCATTGGCGTGTCTTTGCCGCTGTAATAAATGCGTCTTTTATCGTTGGCATTCACGATGCCTGCCTGTGTCTGATATTTGCTGTTTTCAAACGTACTTGGCCGCCTTTATCGGCAGCGATAGCTTTCAGAATTGGAAAAATTCTTAGAAACAGGGATTTCATATAACCTCCTTAATTAAAAGATGGGCGCGGATTTAAAAAAACAATTCGAGGAAATTAGCGAAAATCACAGCAAAACACACTTGATTTGTGATTTGGGCTTGTGGATAATCACCAGTGAATTCATCATACAACGAAGCCTCCACCATTTGGGGGATGCCTTAAATGCAGTCGGGCGTCTGCATGAACACCCCCACCACCTGCGGATCGAAGTGCGTTCCAGATGAGGCACGGATATGTTCGCGTACTTTATCTTCCGTCCACGCCAGGCGGTAAGGACGGTCTGAACTTAATGCATCCCACACATCCACCACTGCAAAAATGCGCGCAGTTAGCGGGATCTGATCGCCTTTTAGTCCTTGAGGATAGCCAGTGCCATCCCATTTTTCATGATGGCAATAGGGAATATCCAACGCCAGCCGGAGATAGTGAATGGGTGCGAGCATTTCGTAAGCAAAGGTTGGGTGTATCCTCATCTTGACCCATTCTTCTTCTGTCAGTGGGCCAGGCTTAAGCAGTATCCCATCTGGGACGCCCATCTTGCCAATATCGTGCAGCAGCGCACCCCAGCGAACTTGCACCAGTTCAGATTCACTCAAGCCGAAGGCGCGCGCAAGTTCTACCGCCATCTCTGTTACACGCTTACTGTGTCCCTCGGTCTCTTTGTCTCGCAAATCGAGGGCACGCGACCAGCCTTCGATTGTCTTGTCGTAGGCAATCAATAATTCGTCGTGAAGATTTTTCAAATCACGCTGTTGCTCAATGATGCGGCGATAACGGTTGAGGCGCAGAATAGTTTGCAGGCGGGCAAATAACTCCACGCTGTTGTAAGGCTTGGTGACGAAATCATCCGCACCGGAATGCAATCCTTGAATAAGTGAGTCATGGTCGTCAAGGGACGTGATCAGGATGATGGGGACTTCCGCCGTATCTTGTATGGCGCGGATACGCCGACACACTTCAAACCCATCCATTTTTGGCATCATCACATCCAGCAGAATCACGTCAGGATGGATGGAAACCGCCATGGAAATTCCATCCATACCATCGTATGCGAAGTATAGTTCGTAGGGCTCGTTCGACAGCAACCCTTCGAGCGCGGCGCTGGCGATCTTGTCGTCATCAATGATCAATATTTTTGGGCTGGCACTTTGCATAACTACCCTACTTTCTTTAGTTGCATTATGGTGTGAACTGTCCCCGGCGAAACGTAAGCCTCACCCAGGTTCGTTCATTCATGGTTTTCTCTCCATCTCCTTTTGTATGATCTTTACGATCTCCTGCAACCTCACCGGTTTGCTCACATAATTATTCGCGCCTGCGCGCAGGCAGAGTTCCCTGTCACCGGGCATTGCAAGCGCAGTGATCGCGATAATGGGTGTTGCTGCGATCCCTGAGTCTGTATGGGCGCGTATACGGCGGATCGTTTCCAACCCGTCCATGCCGGGCATTTGAATATCCATCAGCATTACGTCGGGATGGATCTCTGCAACTCTTTCAAGTAATTCGATACCGCTCCGAACCTTTACAACGCGATATCGTTCCGTTTCGAGAAACTCCGCGATCATTTGCAAAACCATTTCGTCATCGTCTATGATCATGACCAGGGGAAATCGAGATGGTTCAACTTGATTTTTTGTCCCAGAGACCGCGTCAAGCTTGTGAAGCGGCGCATAAGGGATGGGCGTTGTATTTTGAGGCGACCACGGCAGGTTGACCGTAAAGCGGCTGCCTTTGCCTATTACACTTTCCACTTCAATACTACCGTTGTGCAATTCCGTTAATCGCTGCACCAGCGGCAGGCCGAGTCCTGTGCCCGAATATTCGCGCGCAAGGCTGCTATCCAATTGCACAAAGGGCTTGAATAGTTCATGTATGTTGCCAGACGCGATGCCGATACCCTTGTCCCATACGGTCAACCGGACCCTTCTTCCGGCCTCATCTGCCTGTACTTCCAAACCCAACTCACCGTTTTCGGGCGTGAATTTAATGGCATTGCCCAGCAGGTTCACCAGAATTTGTTTCAGGCGGCGCGCGTCTGCATGGAGCATGATCGGTTCAGCCGGGGACTCGTAATATACCGTCTGCTTTTTTTGCTGCGCTATGCCTTTTGTCAATTGAATGCTTGCCTGACAGATATCCGCAAGGGCGCACGGTATGAACTGTAAATCCAGCTTGCCCGCTTCGATCTTGGAGAGGTCGAGGATGTCGTTGATCAAATCCAGCAAATGCCGTCCGCTATCCTCGATATACTTTACAGCCTTATATTGTTTCTCACTTAATTCGCCATAGGTTTTTAGTTGCAGGGTTTCTGAAAAACCCAGGATGCCGGTAAGCGGCGTGCGCAGTTCATGACTCATGCTGGCAAGGAATTCATCGCGCGCGCGAAGTGCACGCGCCAGGTCTGAGTTGGCGAGACTGAGTTCGGCTGTGCGTTCCTCCACGCGGAGCACAAGGTGATTTCTTTCCTCGGCGAGCAACTCTTCCACCTTTTTTCGTTCGGCAATTTCCTGCCGGGCGGATTGAAACAAGCTGGCATTTTCAAAGGCAACCGCTGCCTGGTTTGACAGTGTGGCTACGAGGCGTTCATCCGCTTCATTAAAAGCATTCGGTTTGTCACTTTCGATGCTGATCACGCCCAACACCCGTTCAGCGATTTTTATCGGTACATAAAGACCCGATTGCAAGCCGCGAAAGGTTTCGAAGTAACGCGGATCATTTTTTAAATCGCTGGAACATACCGTTTGTCCGTGCTGAACTGCCCAACCACTTAAACCCTGATCGAAGCGGTGTATGGTCTTAAATCGTTTTTCCGTTGCGCCGTACTCTTCCTGACTAGTCAGCTTGGGCAGATTAAATGCAAGTAATTCAAGCGTTTTGCTTTCAGGGTGATACAGGCGGATGGCTGTATGATGCCAGTCCATTTCCTGATCGAGCAGGTTAATGATCTTTTGAGCAATGGTTTTAGGCTTCACAAGCTGGCTGAGGGACAATCCGCTTTGGTAAAGTACTTCCAGTTCGCTCAGGCGTTGGCGGATTTCCATTTCAGCCTGTTTGCGCCCGGTGATATCGCGTGAATTAATCAGCCCAACCATCTCTCCATGGTCATCCAGATAGGTTTTCCCCATGCCTTCGAAGACTCGCCAGGAACCATCCCTGTGTCGAAATCTGAACTCGGCGTTGGCTGTGCTCTCAGGCTTTTGGACATTTTGTGCAAAAATTTCCCCGACTTGCCCGCGGTCATCGGGATGTATAAAATCAAATGCGTTTGCGCCGATCATCTCTTCCGGCTTGTATCCCAGTAGATGCTCAAAGGACGGGCTTTCGTATTGGATGATGCCGTCCAACCCCACAATAGTGACAACGTCCAATGAGTTTTCAATCCAGGCGCGAAACCGTTCTTCATTCTCGCGTAAAGCCTCTCCGGCGTGTTTGCGTTCGGTAATATCCTCTATTTGAGAGATGAAATACAAAGGCGCGCCCGCATGATCTCTTGCGAGCGCCACCGCCAAAAGTACCCAGATGATCTTTCCTTCCTTATGGAAATATCTTTTTTCCATCGTATAGGATTTTATTTCTCCAGCCAATAACTGGTTCAAATAGTTTAAGTCACCATCCAGATCATCGGGGTGGGTATATTCCTGAAATGTTTTCCCCAGAAGTTCATCTTCAGAATAACCAAGAATGGAACATAACATGGAATTGACTTTTAACGGTTTGCCTTCGAGCGAGACCAAAGCCATGCCAATGGCAGAATACTGGAATGCATTCTTAAAGCGATCTTCGCTTTCGTATAAGGCTTTCTCCGCCTGTTTGCGCTCGGTGATGTCGCGGATGGTGGAGAGCATCGCAATGCGCTGCTCGGTCACGGTCAGGAAGGCCACGGTAGATTCGACGATGCGCTCGGCGCCATCTGCGCGGCGAATCGCGGATTCAAAGGTCGGAGGGATCACTTCGCTGGCAAAGACAGTCTTGTACTGTTCGACAGCTTGTGCCTGAATATCTTCCGGGAAAATAGCGGCAAAACTCCTGCCGACTACCTGTTCCAGCTTATAACCGTAGAGATCAAGATAGGCTGGGTTGGCTGCAAGCACTATCCCCTCGGGGTCAGATAACGCCATTGCGTCTGAGGTCGCCTCCCAAACCTGACTGAAACGCTGCTGACCTTGGCGGATCGCGGCTTCAGCCAGTTTGCGCGCGGTGATGTCAAGCATGATACCTTGCCAGTATTGAGGCTGGCCTGCCAGGTCATTTACGAGTACGACTTGATCGTGCACCCAAACCAGACGGCCATCACGGGCGATCATTCGATATTCCATTTCAAATGGTTCATTATCCTGATCGGTGCGGGCGGCTTGTGTCAATACAAGCTGGTGGTCTTCAGGATGCAATGTTTTCAACCAAAATTTTGGATCGGCCAGCCATTCCTCAGGGGTATACCCCAACAGGGTCTCGATCTGCGGGCTGACGTAAAGCGTGGAGGTTGTATCTCCGACCGCGTTTATATAAACAACTGTAGGCAGGTGCTCAACCAGTACGCGGAATTTTGCCTCAGATTCCTGCAAAGCATCTTCCGCCCGCTTGCGCGCTGTGATGTCACGCGCGATTCCTTGAAAGCCGATAATATCCTCACCACTATAACGAGGGGCAGATATGACTTCCACATAATGTGTCTTTCCGTTCTTCCCACGCACCTCATATTCTGCCGCTTCCTTCAAACTCTTCCCTTCAAGAATTTTCGTCAGCCTTTCCCTATATTGATCCAAAAAATTATCCGGGACAATATCCCAAATGCGCATGGAGAGGAATTCTTCTTCGCTGAACTCAAGCTCCTTACACATTGCTTTATTGACGGTTAATATATTGCCCGACAATTCAATGATGAAATAACCATCTGGACTGTGGTTGATCAAGTCGTGATATTTCTTCTCGTTCTCCTGTAATGCGGCAATGATACGCTTGTGCTCAGCGTTGTCACGGATATTGCATTGGATCACTTTTTCTTCACCCGCCAGATAAACGTTGCTAATGAATTCAACCTGGATCAGCCGCCCGTCCTTCGTCTTGAGCGGCAGGTCTTCATAACGAATGTATTCATTCTCTTGTAATGCCTCAAAGGCATCCTTGCTGGCTTTTATATCCTTGAATGCCCCCACTTCCCAAAGCTTTTTCTCAACAAACTCTTCGCGCGAATAGCCCAGCATTTTTATCAAATACGGGTTAACGTCCTCGATCATTCCTGTTTTTGCGTCCAGGATTAATATCCCATCCTGGGCGGCTTCAAACAGGCGGCGATAGCGAAGCTCTGAGTCTTTTAGCTTTTGCATGATTAATATCTCAATTTTTTTTCACGCCTCAAATGCACATTGTTACTTAATCCTATAACGAACGCTCCCCAATCGCATCCGACGGTTGGGGAGCGTTCGTCTCCGCCACTTGGGGGAGGTTTAGAGTATCAGAGGGCAGCGAAGTGGTTATTACAATTCGCTCCTCTCTCCGACCACTCCGTGGCGTGAATACCATCGCAACCATGCGGCTCTTTAGGTTGGACATCTCCATTTGACAAAAACTGTTGATCGGGGCGTTCCAGTTACAAGTCTGGTGTTTGGCGGTAAAATCCGCCCTGAAATTTGTAAGAATTTACCATCCACACCTATCCATTTATCAATCAACTCAAGGAGAGATTTTCAATGACAACCGTTCGTAACGATGTTTTCAAACTTGGCGATAAATTCGCAACCCTGCTTGGCGATGAGGTCGCTGTGGGACAGGCCGCACCTGAATTTACTTCGGTGGTCGCAGGCTGGGGAACCGTGAATCCCCTTCAGGAATCCAAGGGCAAGGTGATCATCCTTTCTGCCGTGCCCTCACTGGATACTGATACCTGTGACCGCGAGACCCGCCGTTTTAATGAAGAAGCTGCAAAACTGGGTGACGACATCATCATCTACACCATCAGCACTGATTTCCCGATGGCGCAAAAACGCTGGTGCGGCGCCGCAGGCGTGGACAAGGTGAAGGTCGTGTCCGATGTCATCGATGCCGATTTTGGTTTGAAGTATGGCATCCTCATCAAGGAACGCCGCTATCTGCGCCGCTCGGTCTTCATCGTTGGGCGCGATGGCAAGCTGACTTACGTCAAATACCTCCCCACTCTCGGCGAAGAGCCGAATTACGATGAAGTCATCAACGCCGCAAAAGAAGCCTTGAAGTAAATAACAACCTGTTTTCAACAAAAAAATTCCGCCTCTTTTGAAGGCGGAATTTTTGTTTGACCATACTCAGGACTGAATAACTCTTAACCGTACTTCCTTCTCAATTCATCGGCGGCAGCATTCAACTCAACCGCATTCTTTTGGATCTTCTTTAGTGCCGCGACCGCGTCATCCACACCCTTTGTGCCTTCGCGGAAAATAGCCTCATCGAGCCAGACCGCCTCGTGTTCGCAGGCGCGGGTGGCCTCGGGCAGGTTCATGTTCTTGAAATCGAAATACTCAGGGAAGGCATTCGGCACAGCCAATTTTGATCTCTGTGGCTGGAACAATTCGTAATTGTGCATCGCCTCGTAACCGACCCAGCAATCAATGCCTTCCGCATCTAGTGCGCCGCACAGCACATCATGCTCCACACCAAATTCCTGCGGATCAATGGCAAAGATGTAGCGGTAGAACGAACGGGTGGTGTGGCGTTCATCATGTTTCATCACACGCACACCTTTGATCTCGCTCAGAGCTTCATCCATGTAAGCCGCCATTTCCTCACGTTGTTTCGCCTGTGCAGGGAAACGCTCGATGCCCACAAGCGCCATCGCAGCCTGCAATTCGCTCATGCGGAAATTTCCGCCCTGCATCGCGAGTCCATTCTTGTCTTCACCGCCGCCGCCCAACGCATGCGGACGTCCGCAGTCAATCACAGATGCGGCCAGTGCGGCAAACTCCGGCGTGCGGCACAGCAAAATTCCGCCTTCTCCCGCTGTCAGAGTCTTCGAAGATTGCAAACTGAACGAGCCGAAGTGACCAATTGTCCCTGCGCCCTTGCCGCGCCATTTCGCGCCGTGCGCATGCGCGCAATCTTCGATGACGATCAAATTGTGTTTTTCCGCCAATTCCATGATCGCATCCATATCCGCCATATTCGAACCAAGATGCACAGGGATGATGGCTTTTGTTTTGGGTGTGATGGCCTTCGCCACAGCCTTCGCATCGAGACAATACGTATTCGGGTCCACATCCACGATGACAGGAATCGCCCCTGCACCCATTGGCGCTGATGCCGTTGCCTGAAACGTATAGGCAGGGACAATGACTTCATCCCCCCAGCCAATGCCCGCCGCGCGCAGGGCAACTTCCATCGTCACCGTTCCGTTGATCATCGGCACGGCATACCCGCCGCCCTGCAGTTCCGCGAATTTCTTCGCCAGTTCCGCCGTCTTCGGGCCGGGGTACGGATAGCCGCCCCAACGCCCCGATTTGACCACTTCGACCACCGCATCAATATCGCGCTGATCCCACACAGGCCACTGCGGATACGCTTCCGTTCTTGTTTTGGGTCCACCGAGTATCGCTAATTCAGACATGTTATTTCTCCTTTTTAAGAAGCCTGCAACTGAATCGCAGGTTTTCGTTGTGAAATGACCAACGCCAGCCACGCAAGGAGCGTCCCTGCGGCAGCGATGATGTAGAGTGGATAAGCGCCCACCCAGTCGAAGACGGCTCCGCTAAGGGGGGCGTTGAAGAGTGCGAGGATACCATTGAGGGTAACGTAATAAAGGGAAAGGATAGTAGCACCTTGTCCTTCGGGAGCGTTTTCAACCGCATAACCGACCGAGGCAATGGCATAGAAGCTGTAATAAAATCCGCTCGCGGCGCGCATGAACATAATGGAAGCAATGGAAGGATAGACAACGATGGCAATAAGCGAGATGCCTTCAAGCAAAATTGAAAGGGAGAGGATTTTCCCAGCGCCATGTTTGCGGACGAGTTTATCTGCCCACAGCATAATGGGTAATTCCATCAAGGCGGGGTAGGTGTATGCCCAGCCGATGAGCTGTTCGCTTGCGCCGAGTTGATGCATGTAGAGCGTTTCAAATTGGTGACGTCCGCCGTTGGACAGCCAGAAGATGGATAAAGCGATGGTGAGTCCGAGCAGGGTGCGTTGGGTGACCAAGGAACGCGCGACTTTTCCAAGGGGAAGATGATGTTCCTCGGCAGCAGAGGCAGGTTTCGGCGTTGTGATGATGCGTCCGAGCATGAGGATGCAGAGTCCGTATAAGGCGGCGTATCCCCAGAAGATGGAGACGAGTCCTGCGCGGCTGACCATCCACCCGCCAATAAAGGCTGTGATCGCCCATCCCAAGGAACCCCACAATCGAATGGAGCCGAAGCCTTCTTTTTCGCTGGAGATGCTGAGGGCTTGCGCGTCAGAGAGCGGATAAACGGGCGCGCCCACCAACGCTTCTATCGCAATGATGACAGCCATGGCGATAAAAAGATTTTGTTGACCGAGGGCGAGCATCAATGCGCCTGAGCCGAAGAGACAAAGTTGCAGCACACGGCGCGGATTGATTGCATTGTCGCTGATGCGCCCGATGAACGGCGCGCTGATAAGCCCAATGAGGCTGCCAATGGTGGTGAGCCAGCCCATCTGTGTGCCGCTCAACCCTTTTTGTGCGTAGAAGAGGCTGATGAATGGGAAGACAAATCCGCCTGCACCAGTCCAGAGCAGGTAGTAGGCGCGCATAAAAAAGAGAGAGCGAGGAGTGGGTTGCATAAGGTTAATGCTTACGATGGAGCTTTATGGTCTATTGTCCATCGCACATTGTTTAGGCTCCAAAGAACAACGGCAGACAATGTTTGTTGGCTTCAAGCAATTCATGAAGTAGCTGCCTGGCCTGTGGAATGGTAAGCCTGCCTGAAAGCGGATCGTTGAGCAGAACTTGCAGCGCAAGTTCCCAATCACCTGCCAATGCAGAGCGGATGGTCATCTCCTGATTCGAAATATGTTTTTGCAAAATGCTCTGCACTCCCGCAGGGACTTCTCCATATGAAGTAGCATGCGCACCCATCGAGTTAATGACGCCATAGGTTTCAACAACAGCGTCGCAGGGCAGATTTGAAACCTGGCCCATATTCGGTAAATTCATAATGCCGATGTAATTTTCTCCGCTTACCACCGCGCGGATGATCTTATTCGCCGCTTCGGTAGAGATATCTTCCATGAACGGCTTCAAATCGGTTTCGCCGTTCAGTACAGATTCGATCATCATTTTTGCGAAGGCTTCCAACGCCTCACGGTCTTCAATGCTGGTCAGCTTTAGGTCATAGTCTGTGCCCCAGTTGGTGGAATCATTGATAAAGTGCGGAAAAAACTCGGCAATGTGACGGTCACCCGCGGCAGGCAGCGCGCCATACAACTGAAACAGCGTGGACTTGACCTTCGCATGGTCGGTGAACACGGATGTATCTTCTTCGTCCACTTTGATCTCGCCGCTCAGGATTTGCGCCTGGATATTTTCGGGCGCAGTGCCGAAGATCAACGCCAGTTTCTCGCGCACACCGATCCACTCATGGCACAAGCCGACCACCTTCACGCCCTGCATGGCAAGCGTGCGCGTGAGCACGGTCATCGGGTTGGTGTAATTGAGGAAAAGCGCATTCGGGCAAATTTCCATCACCTTGCGCCCGATCTCCGCAACGACGGGAATATTCCGCAAAGCACGCGCCAGCCCGCCCGGGCCAGTCGTATCGCCCACCGATTGTCTGATTCCATACTTCGCAGGGATCTCCAAATCAGGCCGCATGGATTCGAGTCTGCCAGTTGTGATCGTGAGGATCACAAAATCCGCGCCTTGCAGGGCTTCATCGAGTGAATGGGTCTTTTCAAGGTGAAAATCCAAACCGAAATCCCAAATCATCTTTTGACCGAGCGCATGCACCAAATCCACGCGCTCTTGAAGGATGTCGTGCAAAACGATGGTCGAGCCTTTGAGTTCGGGCGTGGCGAAAACATCCCGCATGAATGTGGGTCCCCACGAATACGATCCGCCACCGATGATGACAATCTTTGTCATTGCGAGGAGCCGTTCTTTGGCGACGAAGTAACCCCCGACTCGCGTTCGGGGCTCGCAATGACTTCACGTAATGCATCCATCACGCTCGTTGCAATGCCCTTGCCGATGGAATTCGTCTCTTCATAATGCTTTCCAGGCTTGAACGGATTCAACGGATACTTGAAATCTTCCACGGGCAAAATGTAACCGACCTCATCATTCGCCAGCCCGATCACACCTGTGACTTGAGCCCCCGCTTCCTTCATCCACGCTTTGAGCTGCAAGCCCAACTTTGGCAGCAACTCCCCTGGGACAGTTGCCAGCCACAACCCGCCGATCTTGATGAGATTCACTTCCGTGGTGAGGTATCCCTTTTTATCGCGCACATCGGGAATCAATTTTCGCAAAAAAGCAACCTTGTAAAGCGGATTGGTCAGCTTGGCTTTGATTTCCTTCTTCTGAATGCCAACCACTGAATACTGCTCACTGTTCACAGCGTCTAACGCCTTTACACCCTCCTCCCCCAACTTCCTCCCCATAAACTCCGCCTCTTCAAAGGAATGATCTTTTACGTCGGGGGTCATCATGCCGCCCAGTGCACCCGAAAAGAAAATGCAGGGCGCACCTGTCTGCTTTTCCACTTCATCGCGCAGATAGCCGACATAATCCGCTGTGATATTTGGGTTGTGCTCCCACAACACTTCGGGATGACATGGAAAGTCAAACAAGGTGACCAACGGTTTGCCATCGTCGGCCGCGAATTGCAGCAAGGTCAATTCATCATCAAGGATCTCAGGGTTGCGGGCATTCTTCGCCAAACCTGAAACGTGGACAGATGTCCATTTCGCAGAGGCAGGTTTGAGGTCAGAAAGCGAAGCGTTGATCGTATCCACGATCTTCTTTTTGATCGCAAACATATAATCCGAATCCACGCCGCAGGTTTTATCGTCTGGCCCCCAAAGCCCCATCGTGTCGGGTCCATGGTGTGTGTGCGTGGAAGCAATGACAACATGCAAATTCACATCAGAGACCTTTAACGCCTCCACGACATCCTTCATGTCCTGCTGAAAAAATCCGATCAGATCAAGCGCAACGAGCACAAGCGTGATCTCTTCCGTTTGAATTGTCAGCGCGCGCGCATATAGATCATCATGAACCGTTTCAGCGCGGCGGTTTTGCCCGAAGCCCGCAAGATATACGGGCTTATCGAGCGATGGCGTAATGACTGTTTGTGCATATCCAATTTTCATTTTTTCCTCACAGACCCTAAAGGTTTTAAAAACCTTTAGGGTCTAAATATCACTTCACAATTTCCTTCGCTGTCCGCACCACCACATCGCGGATGGCGTAACCATCGAAGCCAGCCTGCTCCATGCCGAGAATGACCGCCCCCACCACAGGCGGACCATCGAGCCGAATCAACTTTGCGCGCGGGCAATGCCTTAGCACCACATCACGCATCGGCTTTATGATGATCTCACCCGCTTCGAAAATGCTGCCCGATTGAACGATCTCCACTTCATCATCTTCCATTTCGATTTGCCGCGCCACCGAAACTGCCAGCCAGCCCAACTCCTCCCCCGCCCAACGAATGATCTCCTGCGCGGCGGCATCGCCATTGCGCGCCGCATTGATCACTTCGATCGCAACAAACGGAAAGATATGATATTGACTGTTCGACACGCCTTCCATCAGATCGGCTTCATCTTTCGCACCCGTTGCTTCGAGCAAAACCTTTGTCAGCACAGTGGGCGGGGTACGTTTGATCCACGCATAGTTCACAGCTTGCAGCGCGCGATATGCGATCTCGATCCCGCCGCCATATTCGCCGAAGGTCGGGCCATTGCCGACGATGCGTCCTTCTTTTCCATTTTTATTTCGCCCGCGGCAATTGTTCGAAGACCCCGCCGTCACGTTGACTCCGATTCCGCGCGTTGCGCCAGCCAGCAATCCATTCGTGCCGTCGTTGACGATTTCCACGGGACAGGATAATCCCAGCTTTGAGATGGTCTGCAAATGAGATTCTCTGTCGGATGGAAAATCGTATCCAGCTACACCGAAGCCTGCTCCTGCTATTTGAGCATTCCCCACCCCTGACATTTTCTTCGCGCCCTCGAATGACTCCTGCAAGACATTCAGCAAGCCATCATAGCCAACGCCTTGATGATTGCCGCCCCACGATTTTCCAAACCCTACACATTGACCTTTCTCATCAACAATCAGTGCGTGGGTTTTTGACGAACCTACATCTATTCCTAAAAAGTATTTCATAAATCTCCGTTTGAAAGTTTCAGGTTGAAAGTTGCGCGTGATGGGCAGCATCCCATTCTTTTGGCGCGGATTGCAAAACACCCACTGCTTTGAATCCATCTTGAATCATGCGGTCAATGGCAGCTTGCATTTCGATCTCTCCGCGCTCCGAAGGGCGGATATTTGGCAGGTAGTCCCAAATTTGCGGCGGGAGGATGAACAGAATCGAAGCCGCGTAGGGACTCATGATTTCCTCGGGTTTTGGCTTCTCGATAATGCGTTTTACGCGCCACTCTGAATCCACGTCCACGCTGGAGCGGGCGGTGAGTTCTTCGATGGGACATTCCTTCAGGCTCATCACGATCTCTGCCTGAGATTTCTCTTTTGCCTGCACCAACTCAAGCAGGGAATTTTCTTCGAGGATGTAATCGGTTGCTACGACCATGACAGGCTCGTTTTGAATCCATTCTTTTGGCACAGAAAGGAGCGCATCGCCGTTGCCGCGTAATTCAGCCTGATGAGCAAACGAAGCGGAGAGATTCCATTTTGAGCCATCGCCGACGTACTCAAAGATTTTTTCTTCCAAATGATTTGTCACAATGCAGACCCGTTCCACACCAGCCTTTGATACGGCACGCAGCACATAATCCAGTGTGGGGCGTCCGTTGACTTCCAGCAATGGCTTGGGGGTGACATCGGTATATGGGCGTTGACGTTTGCCGCGACCTGCGGCGAGAAGAACGGCGGAACGGGTGACGGGTGATGGGTGATGGGTGGCAAGCCCATCGGCAGTTTCGACAACGAAAACTTTTGAATCCAATTCAGGGTGGGCGGATTTGAATTTCTGGGCGATTTCGGCACAGGCTTTTTCGGCGTGGCCCCGGCTTGCCAAGGCAACCACGCAACCGCCATATCCGCCGCCGCTGAATCGGCTGCCGTAAATTCCGCTGGTGGAACTGACAAGTTCATGCAATTCGATGAGGATGTCGCTGCCTGATTGGTAATTGGTAATCGAAGATTGGCAGGATTCGTTCATCAACTGACCGAATCTTTCGAGGTCTGCATCCTTCCACATTTTCGCGCCCGCGTGGACTCTGTCCACTTCGGTGAAGAAATGCTCGGCTCGTTTGCGGAGGTTTTCTGGCAATGACATTTTCTTCGCCTCAAAAATTTCGCGCGGAACGTCGCCCAGTTTCCATGCTCCGTTTTGCAGTGTGGATGCGGCTTCATGGCACTCCGCCACGCGGACGTTGAATCCGCTTTTGGTGAGTTCACGCGAGATGCCTGAATACGCCACGACCCAGGCGAAACTGCCCGAGGGTGGATCCATGATGGGGGAAACAGAACCAGTTACCGTGTCCATGAAAAGAAGCGCGTTTCTTTTTCCGTAGATAATGCTCATCGGGTCGAGTAATCCGTTTTGCAGACCCAGTTCGTTATGTTCGAGTTCAAAATCCAGATGAACGAATTGCTCATCGCTGAATTCCATTTGGTTGACATTTGCGAGCGCCTTGAGAAACGCCAACCCCACTGAAGCAGATGAACTCAACCCTGCGCCGACCAACGAACCAGTGACATGCGCCTTGATTCCGCGCTTGGCTTTCAACACGCGTGCGGCGGCTTGGGCATATCGCGCCCAATGATTGGTGTCGAGCGCCCCGATGGAAAATTTCACCTCGCCGAATTGGTCGCTGGTGATGTGAAGTTCGTTTGAATCA
This sequence comes from Candidatus Villigracilis affinis, assembly GCA_016718275.1. Lineage (GTDB taxonomy): Bacteria > Chloroflexota > Anaerolineae > Anaerolineales > Villigracilaceae > Villigracilis > Villigracilis affinis. Next base: position 642,798 of record JADKEA010000019.1, on the reverse strand, counting down.
AGCAGCTCGTATTCAAGCGTTGTGCCGATGTTGATAGTGCGACCCAGCACCACGCCGCCTTGATGATCAATGTGCGCGCCAATGGGGCAAATGCGGTAGGGAGAAAATAAAGTGATGGGTGTCGGGTGTCGGGAGGTCATCAGTGAGTAGTAATCAGTAATTAGATATTTGAGGAATCTCTCTTTTGTTTGAGAGTTGTTTTGATGTCTTCCAAATATTTTCCATGCAGCGGATACAGCCACAATAAAAAGATGGCGAGCAAAAAGCCGATGGAAGTTGGCACAGTGAGGAAGATGCGGAAGCCGAGATCAACGGACGCGGGTTGAACTTCGAGAAGTGTGTCATAACCAAAAGCAGGCATGACCAGGCCAAACACAGATGAAACGAGCAAGCCGCTCAATGTGATGAGAAATCCGCTCATGCCAAAATACATACCCGCGCGTTGATGACCTGTTTTGACTTCGTCCTCGTCAACGACCTCAGTCATGATGACATCGCCAATCAGCACAAGTCCGCCGAGGCCGATGCCAAGCACAACCGCTGCTGCATAAGTAAAATAGATGTTGGGCGAGAATCCCATCGGCACAATGCCAAAGATCATAATGACATTGGCAAGCATGAGCGTACGGCGCGAGTCGAGGCGATTCGCCACCCAATTCCGCCACGGATACAACGACAGCATGGCAATGAAAAACGCACCGCCGAGGATGACGGTTGCGAGGCTTTCATCCACCTTCAGGCTGTATTTGAGGTAGAAGAGAATCCCTGTTTGCAGGGAACCTGTGGCAAAGAAACGCATGGTTTGCGCGCCAGCAGCGGTGAGATAACTGCGATTGGCAAAAGTATATTTGAGCGCATCCACAAAGGGAAAGCTCGTGTCGGTATGAAGTTCCTTGCGTTCGAACATGGCTGGGTAGCCCGCATAGATCGCGATAACAGAGATCCCCGCGAACAGCATCGCCATTCCGCTCCAGCCCATGATGTTGGCCAGCATCGGCGGTAATGCTGCGCCGATAAACAGACCGATGATCTGAAAAATATTCATCTTCGCGGCGACATCTGTCCGCTCTTCGTAGGTGCCGAACATTTCAGGCAGCAAACCGTAATATCCCGTGGCAAGCGCAGTATATAAACCTTCCCACAAAACAATGGCGGCCCCGAAATAGATCAACAATCCGCGCGGGTCAGATTTTCCATCAAACGGCGCAGTAAACAACAAAGCAAATGCAAGTGCATAGGGCAGCCCGCCGAACAAAATATACGGGAGCCTGCGTCCCCAGCGTGAACGGGTGCGGTCAGAAAAATATCCGAGCGCAGGGTTGTTCAAGGCATTGTAGATAGTATAGAAAAACCAAAAGGTCGAATACATTGCAACGGGCAGGTTCTTGATATCTACGATGTAAAACGCAATCACACCCGCCACCGCCTCGCCGGGGATCGTGATCCCCAAACTGGAAAGCGAATATAGGATGCGGGTTTTGGTGCTGGTCTGAAATTTTTTACTGACTTCCATGTGAACTCCTTTGGCGTTCTTTCTTGCTCATGAAAGAAGAAAGAGGAAAGAAAGAATTACTTCCGCATCGCGTCTCGTATCGCGCGATACCCAATCGGCTTGATGTCTTCGCTTTCGATGAATTTCTTCAACTCATCACTCATGAAAGTGTTGTAATTCGAAACACGGCTTTCCCAATCGGGAGCAATGGCTCGCAATTCAGGCGTATCAATGGATGGATGCAAAATAAAATGCGTGATGCCTTCGGGTAAATTGCCCAAAAGATTTTTTGCAATCTCCATTTGACCATCGGGCTGGTCGAGCGGCATCGCCACAATTCCGTTCAGAGTCGGCACGCCAATCCCCTCCAACATTTCCATAACGGGCGCATACGAAATCATGTCCGCTTCACTTACACCCATCATCTCGATTCCCTTTGCATCGAGTCGCGGCAGCATGTTCGGCAGCAATCGGCTTGATGCTGCTTGAACATACGATTGAATAAAAAGCGGACTCATGATCGTGCCCATGTGCGAATCGACATGCGTCGCATCAATGCCCGCCTTCAGCGCCATTTCGATTTGAGCATTGACCTCCGCCTCCACGTCTTCTGGACTGGCATTGTCGTACACTGCCTGATGCCACTGATGGAAGTACCCCGCTTCATCTCTTAAGCCCGAGCCTGCTCCTGCTTCTGAAACAGGACCCCACCGATAGTTTGTCCACTCCGCGTTGAGCGTCGCATGGACTCCCATGTCCATTTCGGGATTCTCGCGGCACATCTGCGCCGTGGCAGGGAACCACGGACACGGCACCATCACCGCGCCAGAGGTAATCGTCCCAACTGCCCACAAATCTTTGAACGCCTGCACCGATGCATGGCACATGCCAATGTCATCGGTGTGGATAATGACGAGTCGGTCGGTATTGCTGTATCCCATTTTTTGCAAATACGGATTTGGTTTCATTTTTCTCCTTCGAAGAGACCAAGGACGAAAGACCGTTGACCATTCATCGTCCGTGGTCAATGGTCTCTATTTCCACAGCGTCTTATATTTCGCAACAATTTCATCTTCCCATTTCAACTCATCTGAATTGGGAATTCGCCCCTCGCGTTCCATCACTTCAAAGACCTGTGTCATTCCCTGCTCCAGAGAAATCTGCGGGTGAAACTCGGGCACATCGCGGAAAAGTTTTTCAGCGGAATAGTAATCGTTGAACGCGAATTCATCTTCCAGAATGCCGATTTCAGGGACGTTGAGCCGCCGCAAATCTTCGAATGGCACGCCGATGAGTTCCACGTCCCTGCCCAAAATCTTATTTGCAAGGCGGTGATAATCGAGCCATGTATAAAATCCGCGATTGACGGCGTTATAGGTCTGCCCAATCGTGTGTTCCTTGCCGATCACACCGACAAAGGCATGGGCGATGTCATCCACGTGCAGATGCTGATGAATGGCAAATCCATCGCCGCAGATGATGACAGGCTTGCCTTTTTTCACACGGTCGATCCACGAGAAATCCCAGCAGATTTGACGTAACATTCCCTGCACAGGTCCGTAGGTTGTGGAAGGCTTGATGATGACGACAGGAAATTTCTCGCGGTGATACGCTTCGAGATAAACATGATCCGCTGCCGCCTTATTCTGCCCGTATTCGGTATTCGGGCGCAGGGGATGAGTCTCATCCACGGGGAGATAGTCATATTGAATGCCGTAGGTGCAAACAGTAGAAGTCTGTACGAACCAGCCCACTCCCCGAAACGCGCGGACACTCGATGCGGCATCTTCTGCGGTGAAGCAAATCATGTCAATTGCCGCGTCGAATTTCTCGGCTTGCATCTTGCGTTCAAAGTCTTCGCGGTTACTGCGATCTCCCGCAATGACACGTACGCCATCAGGCGCTTTCGCTGTCTGCCCGCGATTGAATACAACGACTTCATGTCCCTTTTCGAGCAGAAGTTTTACGATAGGCTGGCTGATATTTCCTGTACCGCCGACGATTCCAATTTTCATGATATATCCTTTCAAAGGTAGACGATGGTCAATCGTCTGTTGTTCATCGTCCTATATTCCGACATGCAACGCGCTGGTGTTCAACACCTTCAACGGTTCGCCGCGCGGAAATGATTGTCCCTGCGCCACTTGTTGTGACTTTGCGTCCATGGCAACGAGCAATTGCTCCATGTCTTGCGGAGTGAATTGGGCTTCGTAACAGCGCAATGCGCCGATTTTCTCCTCCCACGTGGAAGAAATATCCGCAATGACATTCGGTTCACGGGTGAAGTAAAACGCTATCCCGTTGATGTCATGCGGCTCGTAGGCAGAATCAACTTTCGGGTCGGACGAAGCGATTTTCGTCAATCCAGCAAACATGACCGCTTCTGAGGCTGCCAGTCCGGTTTGGATGTGATCGCGGTGTCCTTCGTACGTCAGCCACGGGTCACAGGTGAAAACAAAATCGGGTTTGATGATGCGGATGTATTTGAGCAGGTCGCGGCGCACATCGAAATAGTTGTACTCGCCCGCATCGGGATAGCCGAGCCAGTACTGCTCTTTCACACCGACAATTTCCGCCGCTGCAAATTGATCGCGCTTGAGCGCCGCCGCGGCTTTTTCATCGGAGAGCGAAGAATCGACAACGCCCATCAAATCATTGGTGACCGTGAGATAAATAATCTCAGCGCCGTTTTTCGCAAGCTGTGCAAGGATGCCCGCCGCGCCGATGTCGTTATCATCGTAATGCGGCTGGATGCAAAGAATGCGCTTTGCAGAAAACATATCAGGAGTGGGGAGAATGGTTTCGATTGTCATTTGATTTCCACAGCCTTTCCAGTTCTGCTCGACTCATACGCCGCATCCACGACCTTCATATTCGTCCAGCCTTCCAGACCGCCGGGGATTGGAGTTTGATTCTTCTCAACGCACTCGACAAAATATTTCAATTGGTCATCGTACAGGCTTTGCGGCTGATGCGATTCCTGCTGCGGGAAACCTGTTTCAATCAAGTCAATTCTTTGCTCTTCTTCATTTGGGATTTCCAAATGAGTGGGGAAGACCGAGCCGAATCCCTTGAGCCCATAGAGTTGCGCGCCCGCTTCGGGACTGTCGGAATGCGGCTGCCACCAACCTGTTTCAATATAGGATGTTGTGCCGTTATCCCATTCAATGATGATGACACCTGTATCATCCACATCGTAACTGCCGTAGTGCGTGCCGATTTTTGCATAAACTGAAACGGGCTGCGGATCGCCAAGCAGGTAGCGCGTAGTATCGAGCGCATGCACACCCATGTCTGCCATCGCGCCGCCGCCTGCAAATTCTTTTTGAGCGAACCAGCCCGAAGGTCCCCAATGCACGTGGACGCTATACGCCTTCGTGCGAATGATTTTCCCAAGTTTTTCAGATTGTTCCTTCAACCATTGCACTTCGGGGTGAAAACGCCAGCAGTGCGCCACCATCAACAACGCGCCAGATTTATCCGCCGCCGCACACATTTGCTCGGCTTCACGCGCATTCATCGCCATCGGCTTTTCAACCATCACATGCACGCCTGCATTCAACGCGGCGATGGTTTGCGGCGCATGTAAATAGTTGGGCGTGCTCACCACCACCGCGTCCACGCCGCCATCTTTGAGCATGGCTTCGATGGTTTCATATTGACGCGGGATGCCAAATTCCTTTGAAAACTCTGCCATTGACTCGGGTCTGTGATTCACAGCCGCTACGAGTTCCAATCCCAGCTTTTGCGCCCCCCGCGCATGGACTTTGTTGATTCCGCCTGTTCCAGCAAATGCAATTTTCATATTCAACTTCCTTTCATTCCTTGAAAAATTTCGGAGCATGTCCTGTCAATGCGAAGAACCGCTGCAACTCTGCTTTTGAAAGAATCAGCGTCGCCGTATTCACCAGCGGGTGACAAAGAAATTGTTCGCCGCGCCAGATTTCATCATCGATCCATAACTCAACGGCGTGTTCGGAATCATTCGCCAGGCCCATCATCGTCACCGAGCCGCGCGTCACGCCGAGCAGGCGCATCAGGTTTTCTTCCGAGCCAAAACGCAAATGAGCCACGCCCAACTGCGAAGTCAATTCATCCAGTTTCACGGTCTTCTCGCACGCCGTCACCGCCAGAAAGAATCGCCGCGCTTTTTTATCGCACAGAAATAAATTCTTGGTGCTCACCGCTTCCACACCCGCATGGTGCAAATCTGCTTCGGCGCAGGTGAACACAGCGGGATGTTCCAATCGCTCGTACACAAATCCGTTGGCATCCATGAATTCGAGAAAGTCTTTTTCAGTTATGATCATTGCTTCCCCAAAGTATGCGCCAGCCCAAAAGCAAGCCCGTGCTTTTCACAATACACGGGAAGTTCTGCCAATGTGCGATTCACCACCTCAGAAGGAATCCTGTCCAATGGAATGTTGCACGCTTTGAGCGCCGCCTCAAGCGGACCCGCAGCCTGATCCTGCAACTTTGACATGATCATAATTCCAGGCCCCACCAGATCGCCGTGCGGCAAGCCGTGTCCCATTTCGTTTTCGACGGCGTAGGCGAAGTAATGCTCACTCCCCTCTTCGGGGCGCGAGTGACCGACCTGATTGCACAGTTGCACTTCCATCGCAAGGCAATCGTACAAAGTCTTGAGTCCATCTTTATCACCGCGGCCTGCGGCTTCGGCGCAATCGAGCACGCCGCTCAAAATGGATTGGGCATTGTCATACACCCACGGAATGAATTCCATGCCAGCGGGATTCATGCCGCGTTCGTGCGCAAACTTCCAATCCCACGCGCCTGTGGCAATCGACATCACATCCGTAATTCCCGCCGCGCGGATCGAAGCGGGCGCTTTGGCGATGGTATCCAAATCGAGAATAAGCGTCTCAGGCACTTTTGTTTCCATGTAATAAACACATCCATCGCGGCGAATGCCCGATGCGGCAGTGATGAACGCATCCACAGAAAGCGCTGTGGGTAAAACCACAAGCGGCAGATTCAGTTTGGACGCAATGTACTTGGAAGCATCTGCAACCAGCCCGCCGCCAACTGCATATACGATTTCAGATTTTTGATTTGCGATTGACGATTGAAGATTATCCCAATAATCAGTTGTGGCTTCAGCTACTTCTATGGTTTCGATGATGTTGAGTCCACGCAGGTTTGCTTTGACCGCATTCCAGGCAGGCGCGGATGTAACCAAAAGAACAGATCGCTTCTCGTCAATTTCAGAGAAGGGCATGTTGTGAACAACTGGAAGGTTTGGAATTCTTTTCATGAATCCATTTGCATTGCCAGAGCAATGCAGCCCAATTCACCAGCACGCCCACCGAGCGCGGGCGGAACGATGTATTCATCAATATGATTGAGGATCATGTCGTGGGAAATATAGCCGTTCAACAATTCCTGCGTCTTTCTGCGCACAGCGGGAAACATGAAATCTTTTTGCATCACGCCGCCGCCGATGATGATCCTCTGCGGGGCAAGTGAGAGAATGAAGTTCACCAACGCATGCGCGATGTAGCCTGCTTCCATATTCCAGTAGGGATGATCATCAGGCAGGGTTTCGCCGCGCTGACCAAAACGAGCCAACACTGCGGGGCCAGCGGCGAGTCCTTCAAAGCAATCTCCGTGGTACGGACATGCCCCTTGAAACGGATCCAGCTCAAAGTTATGCGGGATGCGGATATGTCCCATTTCGAGGCTGGTGAGTCCGCGCAACGGTTTTCCATCCACAATGTGGCCGCCGCCGATTCCCGTTCCGATGGTGAGGTAAAGCGAGTGGCTGTCGTTTTTGCTGGCGCCCCATTTTGCTTCGCCCAACCCCGCAACGACAACATCCATATCCACGGCAAAAGGCAGATTGATTTTTTCACGCAGCATGCCGAGGATATTTGCGTTCGCCCAATTCGGTTTGGGCGTGGTGGTGATGTAGCCATAAGTCGGCGAAGCGGGATCAACATCGAACGGGCCAAACGAACCCAGACCGATGCCCTGCAATTGATTTACATAGGGCGCGAAGAAATCACAGACCTGCCCGATCGTTTCTGCGGGTGTGGTGGTTGCGAAGCGCGCTTCGGCGATGATGTTCTCGGGGCCGTTGCCCACTGCGCAATTGAATTTTGTCCCGCCGCCCTCGATGCCGCCAAAAAGTTTTTCCATTTTATTGATCCTGTTTTGTTGGTATTTTTTTAGACATCAAAATATCAGGCTTGCCAGCGCCGTTCGCATCTGGCACAACACCTGTGATGCAATAACCCATTTTTTGGTAAAACTCAAAAGGGTGTCTTCCAAAATTTTTGATCTCGCTGATCTTTTTCCAGGGTTCCACATACAGATCGGTGTTCGATAAGGAAGTCCTGTTATCTTCGTCATCCGTGCCCAGCATGACGGTGAGTGCGCCGCGCATGCGAACCTGTTCTTCAAAATCCTGCACCAGCGCGCGGCCAATGCCGTTTCCCTGCAAGCCGGGCTTCACGACCAGCGGATGCAATTCCCACACGTGCCCATCGTATTGTTCGATGCCGCCGATCCAACCGATGACGGTTTCGTTTTCATCAAGCGCAATACGCAGAATGCGATCATCGGCGAGCATTTCATGCACTTCGGTCAGGCCGTCGGCCAATGCAGGCCAGGCTTCGGGTGAATGATCTTTGAAGGCATCCACAAGAATCTGCGCGGCTTGTTGAATCAGTGCAGGTTGATCGGAGGCCAGTGAAATGATTTTCATTTTCTGAATTTTCCAAAGGTGTTCCCAACCACATCCCAGACTTTTTCAGGATTCTCGGAAGCGCCATCCCAGGCGGAATTTCCATGCATGCCCCAAATGGCGATGGATTGCGCGCCTCTTTCGACGGCGAGGCTGAATCCTGTTTCGAGTTCATTTTCCCTGCCCGATGGGATTCCAAAGCCCTGCGCCCAAAAGTGCGGAGTTAATCGACGCGGCGCGCAGATTTGCATGGTGCGTTCCATTTGAGAGGAGACGTATTCTGTGCAGTCTTTGTTGTGCAAAAACCAGTATGGGTCGGTGCCGAAGATGTCGAGTCCGCGAAGGTCGGCGATGCGATTCCACGGGAGGGATTCGCTGGCTTCATCTTCAACGGGCAATAACGTGATGGCATTTCTTGCGCCTTTGTCTTTGGCGTAGCCGATCATTTCAGTTAGAAAATTCACCATAAGGTCTTCGCGGAAGAGGCGCATTTCGGCGGTCAATGTTTCGGGCATGGGTTGCCCGAAGCGATTCTGGAATGAGATTCTACATCTCGGACAGAAGCAGGCAAAGGCGGAGTCAGGAGCGAAGCGCAGGTCGTCCCAATCTGGTATGTAAAGATGCGGTTCGTCCCAGAAAATGGTATCGGCGCCAAAATCAACCGCCATGTCGATCCAGAGTTTCATTGCGATTCTGGTTTCATCGGCAGAGGGGCAGGCGGCGGGCGCGCGCTGACCTGTGGAAAGAATCTGGCAGGCTTCGGGGTTGCGGGGTACGAATGCGGAAAATTGTTCGCCGCCGAAAAGGCCCATCACTGCCCAGGGATTCGCCCAACAGCTGAGGCCTGCATCGCAGGTCATCTTGAAAAATTGCGCGGTGCGACTGCGGGCGAAGACCATTTCATTCTCGCTGAAACTGTGGACGATGTACGTGCAGTGATGCGCGAGAATATCATCGAGGTCGCGTTTGAAATGATGCGGCCAGCCGTTTGCAAAATAGGAAACGCCAGTTTCAGGTTTCAAGCTTCAGGTTCCAGAGACTTCATTCTTTCGTATCACTTCCGCGTACCAATCGCCTGAGTCTTTGAAGGTACGTTTCTGAGTTTCGTAATCCATGCGAATGAGGCCGAAGCGCTTGGTGAAGCCATGTCCCCATTCGAAGTTATCCATCAATGACCAGACCATGTAGCCGCGCACATCCACGCCATCCTGCATGGCGAGGCGGGTTTGAATGAAGTGCTGTTTCAAATAATCGAGCCTGCGCGGATCGTGAACTTTTCCATCAGCGCCGACTTCATCTTTGAACGCGGACCCATTTTCGGTGATGTAGATCGGCGGCAGGTGATATTCGTTGTTGATCTTCACGAGCATCCTGCGCATTGCCGGGGCACAGACTTCCCATCCCATTTCGGTGTATTCCGAACCAGGCACTTTATCGATATTGCCGCTGGCGCTGACAAGATTGCGTGAGTAAAAGTTAATGCCCACGTAATCGAGTTCCTGCGAGATCAAGGCCAGATCGCCATCGTAGATCTTCGGCATGTTCTCTCCCACCAGGTCGTATGCGGCAAGCGGATAATGCCCTTTGAAGATGGGATCAAGGAAAAGGGTCTCACTGCGATCCCACGCGGCTTTGGCCTCGGCAATGTCTTCGGGTGAATCGGTGGCGGGGTCTGCCATCCACAAATTGAGGACGATGCCCGCTTCCACTTTTGAATTCGCACTGCGGATGGCTTGCACGCCAAGGCCGTGTGCAACCATGAGATTATGCGCAACCTGATAGGTGATGCGCGGATCTTGATTCCCCGGGGCATGTTCGCCAGAAAGATTCCCATCGAACGCGACGACACTGGGTTCGTTAAACGTCGTCCAGTATTTCACACGGTCGCCAAAGTGTTTCACCGCCAAGGCGGAATAATCGGCGAAGGCATGGCAGGTATTGCGATTCTCCCAACCGCCTTCATCTTGCAAGGCTTGCGGCAGATCCCAGTGATAGAGGGTGAGGAAGGGTTCGATATTGGCGGCGCAGAGTGAATCGATGAGACGGTCATAGAAATCGAGTCCCTTTGGGTTGATACGTCCGCGCCCCACTGGCAGGATGCGCGTCCACGCAATGGAGAAGCGATAGGCTTTGAGGCCAAGTCGGCGCATGAGGGCGATATCTTCTTCATAGCGATGGTAATGGTCGCAGGCAATATCGCCCGTGCTTTGATCTGAGATCTTGCCAGGGGTATGGCTGAAGCGATCCCAAATGGATTCGCCTTTGCCGTCTTCGTTCCAGGCGCCTTCGATCTGATATGCGGCGGTCGCCGCCCCCCAGAGAAAGTTGTGTGGGAATTTATAGGTTGTCATAGGTTAGGTTTTAGGTTTCAAGTTTCAGGTGAAATGACCGCGTTTGGAGCGCTGTGCATGGTCTATGGTCGGCTCAGCTTTATCCCTTCACGCCGCTGAAGACCACGCCTTGCGTGAATATCTTTTGGCTGAAGAAGAATAATAAAATCGGCGGGAAGATCATCAACACGGATACCGCCATGATGAGATGCGTGTTGATGGTGTAAAGGGCATCGAAGGTTTGCAAACCGACGGCAAGAGTCCAGTTTTCGCGGGTGTGCAGAAAGATGAGCGGCTCGTAGAAATCATTCCACGCATAAAGAAAGTGGAAGATACCCACCGAAACCAGCGCAGGGCGGGCCTGCGGCAGAATGATGTAAAGCAGCACCTGCAGGGGATTCGCGCCGTCGATCTTGGCGGCATCGTCCAATTCAAGCGGAATGGTCATAAAGAATTGACGAAGCAGGAAGACATCGTAGGCATTCGCAAAGAACTGCGGCACGATCAACGGCAGAAGCGTATTCACCCAGCCAAGTTTTTGATAAAAAATGTAAATGGGAATCAGGCGCACCTGCGAGGGCAGCATAATGGTGGAGAGCAGGAGGAGGAAAAGCACATTCAACCAAGGGGCACGGAAACGGCTAAATCCGTAGGCCACCAGTGAGCTGGAGAACAACATGCCAAACATTCCCACAAAAGTGACGATGAGCGTATTGCCCAGATAACGGAAAAAAGGCATGGCATTCAGGGCTTCGGGGTAATTCTCCCAGTGGATATCGAAACTATAAAGGGCGATCTGCTCGTTCAACTTGAGTTCGATCAATTCATCGGGTCTGGCTGGGTCGGCAAAAAAGGCCATGCCGCCCGGGGCTTTTTTGATCATCGCCATTTCAAGCGAAGCGCCATCCACTGTGACCTGATACAGGTTGAATTTCTCGCCATTGATCTCGGCGGTCTGCGGTTTGCGCGGGATCAGGGTATTTGCATCCGAGCGAAGTTGGCCAGGGTCCTTCAATGAAGTAGATACCATGAACGCAAGCGGAATCATGATAACCACCGCCCCCGCCGCCAGCAGAAGGGTCGTAATGCCTTTGAAAAGGAACTCACTTGCTTTTATACTTCCAGTGATCGAACCGAAGAAATCAGCAATCCGTTTCATTGTTTACCTCTCAATTGACCTTCGTAATATACCCACATATCCGAAGAGCGGAAAATCAGCGCTGTAAGGGCAAGCACAATGATGAAAAGGATCCAGGCCAGAGTGGAGGCATAGCCCATGTCAAAATAGCGGAAGGCATTTTGATAAAGGTATAAGTTATAGAAAAGTGTGGCGCGTTGTGGTCCGCCTGTGCCGCTGGTGGCCACGTAAACTTCAGTGAAGTATTGGAATGTGCCGATCATGCCCAGCACGAGGTTGTAAAAAAGGACGGGAGTCATCATCGGAAAGGTGACATTCCAAAACCGCTGCCATGCGTTCGCGCCGTCTACTTTGGCGGCATCGTACAAGTCCGTGGGAATGCCCTGCAAGCCAGCGAGGTAGATGATCATGGAACCACCCACCCCCCACAGGCTCATGATCACCAGCGCAGGGACCGCCCAATTCGGGTCCTGCAGCCAGCCCGGAGGGTTATTGATGCCGAGCACATTTTGCAAAAACGGATTCAAAATTCCCATGCGCGGATTGAGAATGCGGATCCAAAGCAGGGTAACCGCCACGCCCGAAATAATCGACGGCAGAAAATAAATGGTACGCCAGACGTTCACACCGGGCACCTTTTGATTCAATAGCACCGCCAGCGAAAAACTGAAGATGAGATTCAGAGGCAGGGCAAGCGAGGCAAAGTAAATGGTGACTTGCAGCGCCTTCCAAAAGATCGGGTCGCCCAATTGACGGGTATCGCCTGTTCTGAAAAATTCGGGAATGCCCGAAAACACACGGATATAGTTATCCAACCCAACCCAGTTCGGCGGGTCCACGATGTTGTAATCGGTGAACGAGAAATAAAGCGATGCCAGCATGGGACCAATGGTGAAGATCAAAAAGCCAATGATCCACGGGATGATAAATGCATACCCGGCCATGGCTTCGCGTCGGGCGAGGCTGATCGTTTTTATTGATTTCATGCGCCTCCAGAAAAAGGCCGTTTTTCACGGTCTGGGCTTAAGAATAAAAAATAATTCCAATTGGATGGTGAAGGAAACTCCACCATCCAATTTAGCTTACGCCGCAGAGACATTACGTCCCTGCAGTTCATCACGTCAGCGGGAAACTCAATTACTTGCTTGCCCAATATTCATCGAGGATCTTCTGAACATCCTCATTGGTGAGGTTTATCAAAGCTTCAATATCCGCTTCCGAGTCGGTGTAAATGGTGGTCTGGGTGTTGTTCAACGTATCGTTGACCTTACCCCATTCGGGAACCCAGGATTCGTGGCTTGGATCATCCAGGTAGTCGATGGCAGTAAAGATCACATCATAGTCAATGCCCGGATAACGTTCGTTCAAATACTTCAAGTAGGCTTCCTGTGAAGATTGACGGGCAGGCAGACATCCATAGATCTTGCAGACATCAATGATCTGCTCGGGAGCCACAAGCCACTTCATCACTTCCCAGGCGGCATCCTTGTTCTTGGCGGTCTTGGGCATGGTGAACAGGTCAGCATGAATGCGTGAAATACGGTCGCCGTTCTGGTTGTAGAACAACGGGGCAATATCATATTTGAATGGCAGATCGTTCAAACCTTCAGACATGTACCAGGTATGGCTGTACCACATGGCTACATGACCGCCGCCGAATGGGTCGCCGGAGGCCGCATCGATCGCACCCTGGCCTGCCGCATCAGGAATGAAATGATCCTTGAAGACGCCATCGTGCAGCCATTGCGCGCCGAAGAGCCATTCAGCAGAATTCACCTGGGCCGTCTTGTAATCGTCGCTGGTCGGGCGTCCCTTGGTGGAAGCGCCGAACATCGTCATCTGTCCGCGGAAATCCGTCCACGTATCGGCATAGCCCCACTGCTTGATGGTGGCTGGGTCAAAATCGGCATCGGCGGGAGTTTTATCGTTGGCATCCAATGTCATCTTGATCGCCATTTCCTTCATGGCATCGATATTCCATGAAGTGTCGGCATAGTCGTGCGTCGGGTACGCCACGCCTGCAGCATCGAAGGCATCTTTGTTATAAAAAATGAAGGAAGGATACAGACCCAGCGGCAGCCCTGCGTTCAAATCGGGATACTTATTGAGCGTAGTTGAAGGACCGTAGAAATCGCTCATGTCATATTTCTCTTTTTCAATGTAAGGCGTAACGTCTTCCCATTGATCCTTGAACTTCGCAATGGTGGAAATGCCATGCGGACCCACCAACTGCGGGGCATTTCCGCCAGCAACCATGGCCAGATAGCGTTCCGTGGATTCTTCAACGGGGACGATCAGAAATTCCAATTCGGTGTCCGTGTGCGATTCATTGAACTTCTTTGCAAGCGCTTCCTGCGCAGCGACTTGGTCGGGATCGGTACCTGTGCCAAAGCCTACGAAGATCGTCACCTTGGCTTTTTCAGCGGGAGCGGCTCCCCCACCACATGCGGTCAGCATCAGGGATGTCAACACGAGAACGGCCAGCAACTTAAAGAAATTACTTTTCATTTGCTCCTCCAGAGATGATTAATGGAATGGGTACTCTTCATTTCGTTTCTTCTCCTATATCTCTTTGCCGACACCTCCTCGGTCATTGATGATGATCGGATAGCGCACATCCACACGATTCGCGGATGACCAACTCTGTGCGCATCAAAACCAGACTTTGGGCCTGCTGCCCGTTCAACAAGTGGATCAGCTGGCGGACAGCTTCGCGCCCTACTTCTTCGATCGGCGCGCGGATCGTCGTCAGCGCGGGGGAAATGTATCGGGCAAATTGAATGTCATCGAAACCGACAACCGCTACATCGTCAGGGATGATGCGACTGGTCAGCTTCAAAGCGCGGTACACACCCATCGCGGCGTCATCATCCCCGGCGAAGACCGCATCAAATTCAATTCCATCCGCGATCATTTGTTGCATGGTTGAACTGGCCTGTTCCTCATCGAATTCACCTTTAACAACGAGGCTGGGGTCAAAAGGAATATTGTGTTTTTCCAGCGCCTCACGATAACCGCGCTCGCGCCATTGCGAATCTTCGTGTCCTTCAGGTCCCTGCATATAAACGATTCGACGCCGACCATGCTTTTCGATCAGATGACTGACCAGCATTTCAGCGCCGTCCTTATTTTCAATGGTGATGACTGGGATATTCAAGTCTGCGGGTGGGGTTTGATGCATCAACACAAGCGGAAAATTCATGCTGTGCAGGCGTTTCAATTCATCGAGTTCAAGGCTGGAGGTGAAGACGAGCAGTCCGTCTGTATTATGTTCCCCCACTGCGCGGTGTTGATGTTGACGCACGCCCTGCGTGGAGTGAATCAGCAACTCGTAGCCCGCTGTACGCACTTCCGCTTCAATGCCTTTGAGCAGGTGCGGAAAAAACGCGCCGCCAATCTCGGAAAGGATCAAGCCAATGGTGTTCGTTTTACGGCTGGCAAGGGTGCGCGCCGCCGTACGCGGGACAAAGCGCAACTCAGCGATCGCAGCACGCACGCGCTCGGCAGTCTCCTCGATGACAGGCGTGTTCCCAGTCAGCACGCGGCTCACCGTGGCGATGGAAACCCCCGCATGTTCTGCAACATCAGAAATTGTGGCGTATTTTCTCGTCTTTTTCATGCGTGAAAGCGTTTTCAGAAAGCGTTTTCACAGTATATCGAAACTCCCCCACAATGTCAACGGGTTGAGTGTAATTTTGTTACTATGCTCTGGATTGTAGATACTTCTTCAAACGGGCAAATGAATTTCGTATGATCAGGTTGGTTTGCTTGATCAACAAAGGTTCAGCGAGTTGGACGATTCCACCCTCATCTGATTCGATACTCCAGGTAAGTTTCGTTACACCCTTGTCGGCTTCCAATAAAAATGTGACCTGAGCCAGAAAAGGCTTTTCCGTTTTCCAGCCAAACTTTCGATTGGCTTCATATATATTGCATGTATTCAACAGAAATAGCCTTTTTCCGAAACGATTGGCGTTCTGCTCCCACTTTGTGCCAAGTTTGGCAGGGCCGCCGATCAGGCTTGTTAATTCGATCGGTTCCTCCACCCAATCCACATGATGCGGAATATCAGCGAGGACAGTGAAAATGGCTTCAGGCGGAAAATTGAATGTTTCGGTAAGTTCCACTTTCATCATGTTTCTCCTGCGCTGAAAATCGTTGGTGAGAGACAGTCACCTTTTCGAAAAGGCGACTGTCTCTTTTTTTTCACTCACTTATTGAAAAGGCTAAGGCGTGGGAAGACTCTTGGCTTTTACGATCACATAGGCCCCCGCCGGGTCACCAATTCCCCCGAATAAAGGTTTGCCTGGCGGGGAACCGCAGCGGGCAGTAAACCGTCGACATAAGCCTGCTCGATCCAATCCTTGGCCCAGTAAGTCGAGCCAACATCAGCGAATACAGTTCCGGTGCCGACGGGCGGAAGATAATTCACGCCATACTTCATCTTCAACCCAAAAATAACGACCTGTTCACGCGGAAGTTGGGTTGCAGGGCAAAACATCAATGCATCGAAAGATTTCACATTTCAAAGTCTTAAACCAGACAATTGCGATATAGACAGTCTACATAATGAGCGTATCAAGGGCGTATCATGAAATATGCAGGGCTCAGTTGGTAGTACATATAAAATTCAACAATTTCCCCAACAACCTATATTCTAGAAATAAGAACGTATTCGTAAGTAAAATTGGATTAAATTTTTCAGGGAGTGCCAACCTGGTCGGCACTCCCATTCAAAGTGATCTTATTTGCCTTCACCCCCACGCTGATTCTGCAATTTTTATGGCACAGCCAAAAAGTGATTCTTCAACGTGTAGTGAATGTAGTTTTGCCAAAGCGGGATGATATCTCCCTGCTTGTAATCATGGTCGGAGAAGGTCTGGATGATCACTCGCCCGTCATAGCAGGTGGCAAGCACACCTTCGTCGCTTTGCTTCGCTGAGAGTCCCGCCAGCATGGTGGCATTACCAGAACCACCGAGGCGGATCTGATCCCCCGCACCATTCGCCCAGAAGCGATCAAAGTGCAAAAGCGGAAGCACGGAATTGGGTTCGTTGAAAATGGGATGTGTAGGATCCCACCAGTAAATCGAATCGGAGAGTTCAAAACTCTTTCGGAAGCTGACCCCGCATCCGCTTAGGATCTTGCTGATCGGACCGTTGGCTTCGCTTTCCAGATACCAAACTTCAGCGATCAGGGCGGCTTTGTCACGAGTCAGGCGGGTGTTGATCACATCCCAGAACTCACCAGAAATAATGTCTTTTGATTCCGCATCAACAATGATCAGGTCATAGGGTTTGCCGGAATTCAGAAACTCCATGAAATGCCCACTATAGGAACCAGTCTGGGTGTATTTAATGCCCATGCCTTCGAGGGCATCCTGAACCCACATGCCGATGTTCAATTCATCTGTATTCTCATAAACGAGCACATTCGCGGCACGGATGCGCGCTTCAACATCTGCCGTGGCGGTGGGTTGAGGCAATGCAGGCGCAGTTGTGCCACAGGTTGCTCTGCCGCTGGGGGCGCAGTCGGCTGGACGGCGGCAGGCTGGGCATTAAGCGCCGACTGGGTCATCTGTAACGCCACCGTAGTGGCCTGAAGCTCAAGCGCTGCCTTGGTCGGGTCAAATGCAGGCTGTTGCTGCACTCCACTGTTGGTTAAATTGCAGGCCAGAATGAATACAATGGCAAACAGCCAGAACAGGGCGGGAATCGTGCGTTTTTGTTTCTTTTGTATGGATTGTTTCATTTTTTCTCCTTTGTGAGTTTTGAAAAATTGTCATTACGCCGCAAAGCCTGATTTTGACCGTATAATGATTAGTGGCCAAAAACACATCGGTTACGAGTTTTTGTGTTTTAACAACCCAAATCAGACATTTGCGATAGTCACAGTCTACAAAGTGAGCGTATCAAAAACGTATCAAGGATCGGGTTCGGGCTGCCATTTCAGGCGGTGATTTAACAGAAATCTCGCGCTGGGGGCGGCCAAAACTGGAGACGATGATTGTCAGATGAATTGGAACTAAAATTTCTCGGTCCGCCCGAAGTTGCACTTGGCGGTAGAACGCTGAAATTTGCCACCCGCAAGGCACTCGCTCTGTTTGCCTATCTGGTGGTCGAAGGCGGCGTGCATCCGCGCGAAAAATTGCTGGCGTTCTTCTGGCCCGAAAGCGAAACGCATCTGGCACAGTCGGCCCTGCGCAACACCCTCGCGCGCATCAAGGATGCCTTGCGCGGTGTGGATGAACCGCTGCGGATCGAAGGCGACCGAGTTGGATTCAATGCTGCGCTCGCTTCTTTCCTTGACCTTGAACTGGTTGCAAAAACAACAACAGAATCCCAGCCGCTAAAGGTTCCACAGCCCAACGTCGCTGGGTTGGAAAACGCCTCCAAAGCCTCACGCGGCCTCTTCCTGGAAGGATTCTCCCTGCCCGATTCTCCCGCCTTCGATGAGTGGTTAATAATCCAACGTGCCAACTGGGGGCATCGCCAAAATCTTCTCCATGACCGCCTCTCCCTGCACCAACTGGAACATCATCTTATTCAACCCGCCATCGAAACGGTCATCCGCTGGCTGATTTCGGATTCTCTTAATGAGTCCGCTTACCAGCGTCTGATGCGTTTGCACTTCCTTAACGGGGATCGTTCTGCCGCGCTGCAAACTTATGAAACCTGCCGTACCCTGCTGAAAAAGGAGCTGGGCATTGAACCCTCAGCGGAAACAGAAGCAACGCTGGCGTACATTCGCTCGGGGGAGACTCCTGCTTCAGTTTTTGCCGAGCAGGCTGAGGCGCGGGAAGAAGCGTTCCACATTCCATTTGTAGGCCGCTCGCATGAATATCAAGGTCTGGTGCAGGCTTTTCATCTCATTCAAAAAGGCAGGCCGCAAGTTGTGGTCGTGTCTGGTGAATCGGGCATCGGTAAAACGCGCCTGTCGGAAGAGTTTCTGAAATGGGCCGGCACCGAAGGTGCAGATGTTTTGCGAGGACGCGCCTTCGAGACCAGCGGTCAACTCCTCCCCTATCAGCCCATCATTGACTCCCTGCGTGAACGGCTGGAGCGCGAGAACGCCCCGGAGGACCTGCTCGATGATGCCTGGCTTGCCGAGCTTACCCGCATCCTGCCCGAGTTGCGTGAGCGTTATCCTGATCTGCCGCCGACCGCTGGCAATGATGCCACCGCCCGCGCAAGATTGTTCGAGGCCATCGCACGCCTTGCCGAGGCGCTTTCTGCAAAACGGCCGTTGATCTGGCTGATGGATGACTTGCAATGGGCAGATGCGGAAACGTTGGAACTGCTTCATTACCTCAGCCGCAATTGGCGAAAAAGCCACAGCCGCATCCTGCTTTTGATCCTGATGCGCAGTGAGGCGCTGGGGTTTGGGGCCACCCTGCGTGATTGGATGAGCGGCCTGACCCGCGATATTCAGATCACGCGTTTTAGCCTTTCAGCCATGAATATGGACGATCTCGGTCAATTGATCGCTTCTATGGCAGGTGAAAACGCAGTGGGCACTTCTGAATTTTCCGCCTGGCTTACGGCGGAAACGTCGGGACAGCCTTTTTTTCTCACCGAGACCCTGACCGCATTGGATGAATACGGCGCATTGATATGGGTTGGCGAAGCACCCGCCAGCAAACTGGATATCCCTGCCACGCTTGCAAACTTAAAAACCATGGGATCGCAATCGTTGGCCCCTGCCATTCGCGATGTGGTGGTTTCGCGTCTTGAATGGTTGAGCCAATCGGCTTCGTCCATTTTGGCGGCGGCGGCGGTGATCGGGCGCAATTGCAGTTTTGAACGCCTTTGTCAAATTTCAGGCATTGATGTGCAAGACAGCCTGAATGCGTTGGATGAATTGCTGTTGGCGCACATGATCCTTGAAATAAAAAATGAAGCCCGTCCCTACACCATTTCACATGACCGCATCCGCGAGATCGTTTACACCCAGCTCAGTGAGGCGCGCCAGCTGATCTTTCATCGGCGAGCTTTGGCAGGTCTGACAGAATCAAAAGCGCCGCCTGCAGAATTGGCTCATCACGCATTGTCGGCGAAGGAATGGCCTTTCGCTTTTCAACACAGTTTACAGGCGGGGAAAGAAGCGATGCGTCTTTTTGCGACGGCAGGCGCCATCCAACATTTCGAAACCGCCCGTTCGCTGCTCTATGAGAAGAAAACAGACGCGGCGCCAGTCATCTTCGAACAGCTTTACATGAGCCTCGGCAAGGCATACGAGATGGAGTTTCACCATCGCGAGGCATTGAATGTCTATGAGGAGATGCAGGCACAGGCTTCCGCACGTGACAACCGTAAAATGGAACTGGCCGCACTGGTGGCGCGTTGTGTCATACTCCCCGGGCATTACGATACGCAAAATCTGGACCTGGCACGGGAATTAGCTTTGCAGGCTTTGCCACTTGCACAGGAGCTGGGTGATTTGAAGGCACAGGCAGAGATTGAGATGAGCCTTGCCATGATCCACAAGTATAGTGCCGAACAGATCGAGCCAACCATCGGCCACTTGCGTGCGGCAGAGGCACTGGCGCGCAAGGTTGGCTCACGCGAGCAGTTGGGGATGGCCATGCTGGAACTAGGCGTGGCGTTCCTGTGGCTGGGTCAACTCGAACAAGCCGAATCGCTTTTATTGGAAGCGACAGAGATCCATCGTGAACTCGATTACCGCCCAAGGGTATTAAGCAGCTTGCACAACCTGGCGATCATTTACATGGAGACAGGAAAATTCGACACTGCTCTCATTTCTTTGCAGGAGGCGTATCAAACAAACCAAGCGTTGGGAAGTTCCACCTCAGTCTATGCCCTGGCGACCACACATAATGTGATTCACATCTTGTGCGGCAAGTACGATTTGGCATTCGAATCACTCCTGCCTGCATTGGAGATGGCAGAGACACAGATCGTCGCCGGGCTGTGGATCGACATTTTTCAGCAACTGGCCTGGTGCTGTTACGATCTGGGCGCTTATGCTGCAGGCATCCGATATTGTCGTAAAGCAATCGAATACCACGACCATATCAACAGCACCGGGCGTTCTGCCGCATTTGCAATACTGGCCATTCTACAAATACACTGCGGAGATTTAATAGAGGCAGAGGCGGCAGTAAAAACCGGCTGGGAGAATTTCGATATAAAATCACAGAACTATCCGGGCTGGTGGGAGACACATTCCATTTTAGCGGCGGAGGCAGAGTTGGCACTGGCAAAAGGTGAATTGGCCCGGGCAACTCGCTGCGTGGATCAACTTTTGGAAAAATTCAATGAACTAAATTTGCTGCATCTCAAACCAAGCATCTTGTATTTGCAAGCGAGGATTTTAAAGGCAGCCGGGAATCAAGCAGAGGCAGTTCAAAGCCTGACTGAGGCATTGGCGCTGGCCGATGAAATGGGCGCACATCGCGAAGTATGGGCAATGTGTTCGATGCTTGGGAAGCTGGAAGCGGAACAAGGGAATAAATCAGCGGTGATTCAATTAAAGGAACGAGTCAACCGCGAGGCATTGCTCATCGCCGATCATGCAGGGACAGAAGAACTCAGGGAGATATTCCTCTCCCGCCCGGATGTGCAGAAGGTTTTGGTCAGCTAAAGGCAGGTTGAAATCTGCTTTTCATGTTTGGCGTACAAAACTGCTCGAACGATTCACCAGTGAACGTGCTACAATGAAATTGAGAGATCATGGGATCTGGAAGGGGATTTGTGGAACGTCTTCTCTCCTTAGAAAAGGAGTAACTTATGGACAAGAAAACTAAAAACCCCCTGCTGGCGGGTTTGATAAACGTTTTAATTCCCGGGTCAAGCCAGTTATATGTAAATAACGATAGGGCCAAGTTCATCCGCGCTTTTGTGGTTGGAGCCATCGCACTTACGGTTGCTGTTCTATTGGGAAGTCTCATCCAAAACACGCGTGGATATTCCCTGCCGCAAGGTGTGTGCATGGGCAGTCTGGTCACTGCGGTGGCGGCTGTCTTGTTCATCAGCGGGCGAAAGGTGGCTGGAGAACGCAACAGCGAAAAAGACAATGCAGCCTATTACAACTCCATGCGGCGCGATAGTCATGAAGCAAAACAAACCGCAGCCAAAAAGGCTCAAGATGAAGGGTTGGCATCCGAGCAGAAAGATGCAGAACCTAAAACGAAGTAACGCAAGTCTAGAAAAGAGTTGAATGATCAATTTAAATATCAGTACGCTAATCTACCAGCCCATCAAAAAGGTCTTCGATTTTGTATGCAAGCCCGAGAATGACTTTCAATGGCAGTATGGGACATTGGCGTCAGCCACGCTTTCCGAAGGTACCGAAAACATCGGAACCGTTTTTCGCAGCGTAGGGCACTTGATGGGGCATCGGATTCAAAGCACGTTCGAGGTGACCGAATTCGAGCCGAATAAAAAATACGGCTTCAAATCCCTTTCCGGCCCATTGCTTTCACAAACCACGTACACATTTGAAATGGCCGAAGGCAGCACCAAAGTCAACATTTCGACGCAGGCCAATGTGGTCAATTTTTTCCAGCCCGATGAAGGGATATTGGAAAAAAAAATGAAAAAGCAACTAAAGGAAAACCTGGCAATACTCAAAAACCTTCTCGAAGTAAAGCGAGTCGTGACGGCTTTCGACACAGACCCTCAACCATCAAAAATGTGAACCTTTTAGTCAGGAGAAACTTATGAATTTTCACGAAGGCGATCCAGTCATGCACTGGACGTATGGATTTGGACAGGTCGTCCGCCTGGAAGAGCGGGATCTCGCCGGAGCGACGACCCTTTACTATGCAGTACAAGTTAGGGACCTGACCGTTTGGGTCCCGGCGGATGCCAAACTGGAAACCAGATTGCGCCCACCCACCCCACAGACAGAGTTCAAGAAAATGATCAACATCCTGTCGAGTCCGGGCAAACCGCTCCCTGAAGACCGCCACGAACGCAAGACCCGCCTGCAGGAAATGCAAAGGGATGGCCGTACCGAGTCGCTCTGTCACATCATCTGTGACCTTCATGCCTTCCAAAAGGCAAAATCTCTTAACGATAATGACCAGGTGGTTTTGAAACAGTCACAGACCTCCCTGCTTGGAGAATGGGGATTCGTGTTTTCCATTCCCTACGCCCAGGCCGAGCTCGATATGCATCGCGCATTGTCTCCCAAGGCGCATGAGATTAAGGAATAATATGTCATCAGAAGAAAAACAGATCATACATAGAGTTGTGGAAAATTTCGTCCGCACCGGAAATGCCACGGATGAACAGGTCAAGGTAACCTGCCTGCCAGTGAACAAGACCAGTTTTGTGGAACAAACCGGTAATGACGGCCGAACCATTTTATTGGATGAATACAAACTGGACGGTAAGGTGATCTGGGCAAGTTACAGCGCACGCAGCGGAACAGTTTACCTGAGTCTAAAAAGCACCCATTAATAAACCTGTGTTATCAGGCGCAAATATAATCCTTCAGACAGCCGAAGCGAAGTTTCGGCTGTCTGAAGGATGTTTGTATTTACGCGACGTCTGCGCAGTGCGATAGACGGGGAAAACAATTTATTTATTTGGGATTACTTTTTGGGAAGGACCACCACACGAAATCCATAGTCACTCCATGCCTTGTTGGGGCGGGAGAAATGGAAGAACTGTCGGCCGGAAACACGCTCGACGAATTGGTTGAGATACCAGGACCCGCCGCGGAACGCCAGCCATTCATAGTCTTTAATGAAAAAGTTGGCCTGCCATTCCCAAACATTCCCCACCATGTCCATTAAACCGAAAGGGCTTTTTCCCAACGGATAGGCGTACACAGGTGTTGGATGGCCGATCGCGCTTTCTTCTACATTGGCCCGCTGTAAGATCACCTTCAAGGACTTTGTCACAACCCCTTCTTCATCCCAGGGATAACGACCAGCGGGAATTACGCCTCCTGAAGCAGCCGTCCATTCCGTTTCCAGGGGTAAACGTATCAATTCCGGTTTTAATGATGGGTTTTCCCTACCCTCTGGCAGGCGATCCCAATTCTGCAACAACCACTCACAGTACGCATTGGCTTCGAACCAGGAAATTCCTACAACCGGGTAATGCGGATTCGATATCCCAAAATCCTTGTGATCCCAAAAGCGCGGCAACAATTTTCCAGTTTTTCCCTTTTTGATTTCCTCCTTAAGGAAATCAAACCCCTTATTCCCCCAGTTGGGCATCGGCTGGCATTTTTCGTCGAACTTTAAAAAATCCAGCCAGTAGATCGGGTTGGTAAAATCAGGAGCATTCAGAAAACGTTCATATTGCGAGTTGGTGACCGGGTATTTCCCGATCCAGAATGGATACGAAACTTTTACATCATCCAAAATTGAAATCTCAATAAAATGATGCAGTCCCAGTTCTTCGTCGCTAGGTGTCGGGGCCTTCGCCACATCCTCATTTTCGGGAATCTCGATCTTCAATGCCCGCGCACGGGCAGACAAGGATTTGATCAGCTTTTCGTGGGCATGCGGGGTGAAATAATCTGCCCAATGTAATTTTTTTAAGCGCTCAAAGGAAGGCTCACATTCATCCAGCCGCAAGGGAATAATGTAGATCGCGCCTTCAGACTTTTCATCGGCCAGATCCAGAACACGCCTGATCTCTTTGTTGACATATCCCTCTTTGGCAACTGATACTTTTGAAAGACAAATAATAATGGCATCTGCGTTGCGGGCGGCTTTAATAATTTCCAGGTCAAAATCCTGCCCTGGCAGCAGGTCTTCTTCATCCAGCCAGGGGGCAATCCATTTTTCAGCGGAAAGTCGTTTATATAGCTCGCGTACTGCGGGCTTATCTTGTGAAGCATGGCAAAGGAAAACGCTGAGAGGTCGCATCATGGGTTTGTATCCCGCAGATAGGGTGTGATGAAAGGATTATAACCTTACCGATATAAAAAGCGATATAAAAGATGCAACTTCTTGTATTCACCCTTCCCATGCACTATACTCTTCTTTATTGATTGGTGCGTAAGATTTTACAGGAGACGGTATGAATCAAGATATGTCATTTGGTGGTTTTGTCAGGCAGCGCCGCCGTGAAATGGATCTAACCCAGGAGGAATTGGCGCGGCGTGTAGGATGCGCGGCCATTACATTGCGAAAGATCGAAGCCGATGACTTACGCCCCTCCGTCCAAATCGCAGAGCGCCTGGCAATGGCACTTGCCATTCCTCTGGATGACCGCGCCGAATTTGTGCGCCGCGCTCGTGCGGTACATCCTGAAGCCTCTGATTTCCCCGCCATCACCCCCGCCCCTTCATTAGATGAGATCGGCCGCGAAGACCTGACAGGCCGCGCCATCCGCGGATATGCATTGGCTGAACGCATCGGCATGGGCGGAATGGGCTCTGTGTATCGCGCTGTTCAACCCAACGTTGAGCGTGAAGTGGCTGTCAAGATCATCCTGCCTGCCTTTGCCAACCATCCTGATTTCATTCGCCGCTTTGAAGCCGAAGCCCAGTTGGTGGCGCGGCTTGAGCATCCGCACATTGTTCCGCTTTATGATTACTGGCGCGAACCGGGTGTGGCATATCTGGTGATGCGCTTGTTACGCGGGGGAAACGTTCAAAACCTGCTCGGTCAGGGTCCGCTTTCTTTGGAAGCGACCACCCACATCCTTGAACAAATGTGTTCCGCCCTAAATGCCGCGCACCGTATTGGAGTCATCCACCGCGATCTCAAACCCGCCAATGTCATGTTGGATGAAGATCAAAACGCCTATCTCGCAGATTTTGGCATCGCCAAAAATATCAGCGACCCCGACCTGGAACATAAAACTCAAATAGACGAGATGGTCGGCACGCCGCATTACATGTCGCCGGAACAGATCCGCTCGCTGACCATCAAACCGCAAACCGACATTTATTGTTTGGGCATCATGCTCTATGAAATGTTGACCGGCGCCCTGCCTTTCGCGGGTCCCACGCCGATTGACTTTATTCAACAGCATATCAATGCACCCATGCCATCCTTGGCGGCGCACCATAGCGGCTTGCCTGCCTTGTTAGACAAGGTCATTGGGCGCGCGACTGCAAAAAACCAGAGGATCGCTACGAAGATGCGCTGTCTCTCTATAAAGATTTTCGGCAGGCAACCAGCGGCCTGCTAAATGATCGTCCAACCATTATTCATGTTGAAGAAGAAACTGATCTCGAAATCATTAATCCCTTCAAAGGATTGCGCGCCTTTAGCGAAGCCGATGCTGATAATTTTTTCGGGCGCGAAACGCTGGTTCAGCAATTGCTGGCGCGCCTCGGCGAGGGCGGAGACCTGAGTCGCTTTCTGGCAGTCATCGGCCCGAGTGGCAGCGGCAAGTCCTCGGTCGTCCGAGCCGGGTTGATTCCCGCTCTTCGTCGCGGCGGCCTGCCCGGTTCCGAGAATTGGTTCATCGTGGATATGCTGCCGGGCAAACATCCGTTTGAAGAACTTGAGGCTTCGTTGCTGCGTGTGGCTGTCAATCCGCCGGAGCATTTGTTATCTCAAATGAAGGATGGCAATCGCGGCTTGCTGCGTGCGGTGCATCGCATTTTGCCTGCGGATGCATCGGTGGAACTCGTATTGGTGATCGACCAATTTGAAGAAGTATTCACGCTGATCGAAGATGAAGCCGAACGCGCCCTGCTCTTGGAAAACCTTGCATCCGCCGTGTTGGATGAACGCAGTCGTTTACGCGTGGTAATCACCTTGCGCGCCGATTTCACCGACAAGCCTTTGCGCTACGTGGATTTTGGTGAGTTGATGAATCGCCGCTTTGAATTTATCCTACCCCTCACAGCGGATGAATTGGAACGTGCGATTCTAGCCCCCGCACAGCGCGTCGGACTTAAGCTGGAAAAGGGTCTTGTCTCGACGATCATTCGCGAAGTTGGGAATCAACCTGGCGCCCTGCCATTGCTGCAATATGCGCTCTCGGAGCTTTTCGATAAGCGCGATGGACGCACACTAACAAACAAAGCCTATCAAGAAATTGGTGGCGTGCTCGGCGCATTGGGACGAAGTGCGGAAACAATTTATTTCAATATGGATGAAGCCGCTCAAACCGCAACGTGCCAGTTATTCCTTCGCCTGGTGACACTAGGCGAAGGGACGGAAGACACACGCCGCAGAGTCCTACGTGATGAAATTGAGTCACTGCATGAAGATCATCAATCCGCTCTTCAAAAGGTGATTGATATATTTGGCAAAGCGCGTTTGCTATCCTTCGACCGCGACCCGATCACGCGTAATCCCACCATTGAAGTGGCGCACGAAGCGCTCTTGCGCGAATGGACTCGCCTGCGCGAATGGCTCAACGAAAGCCGCGCGGATGTGCGCACACAAAGACAGCTTAACCATGCCGTGCAGGAATGGAATCATGCGCAACGCGATGCAAGTTTCCTGATGGCAGGCTCGCGCCTGGAACAATTCGAGGGCTGGTCGTCGAATACAACCATCGCGCTGACACAGGATGAGCGCGCATTTTTATCTGCCAGCATCGCCGAACGTGATCGCCGCGAGTTGGAGGAACAGGCGCGTCAGGGACGTGAACTGCAAGCCGCCCAAAAACTGGCAGAGACTGAAAACCGCGCTGCAAATCAATTACGTCGCCGCGCGGTATTTCTGGCTGGAGCGCTGGCACTCGCAGTAGTTGCCGCCATCTTTGCAGGCGTATTCGCGAATCGCAATGGAGCGCTCGCTGTTCAAAACGAATCTATTGCCAGTACTGCACAAGCAGCGGAAGCTTTGGCGGTCAAGGAACGCAATACTGCAGAACAGCAGGCATTGATCGCCTCGGTACGCGAATTATCGAGCGAAGCAAATATTAATTTAGACATCGACCCGGAACTCAGTATTTTGCTTGCCCTACAAGCCGTGAATAAAACTTATACGATAGGTCAACCTGTTCTACCGGAAGCAGAAGATGCCTTACATCGCGCAGTACAAACCTCACGCCTTGAATTAACATTGAGCGGGCATACAGATATTGTCTGGAAGGCGGTTTTTAGCCCGGATGGCAAACTTATCGCCTCAGGCAGTCAAGATGGTACGGCAAAGATCTGGGATGCGATCACCGGCAAGGAATTGTTTACGATAAAGGCTACAACCGAAGGTGATGCTGGAAACGTTGACTTTAGTCCAAATGGGAAATTATTGGCGACGGGAGGCGGTGACAAAATTGCCCGTCTTTGGGATGTCTCAACCGGGAAGGAACTTCTAGCCTTGAAAGGTCATTTGAATGAGATTTACCATGTAGCCTTTAGTCCAGATGGAAATCGCCTGGCTACTGCCAGTAACGATGGGACAGTTAAGATATGGGATATTGTCGCAGGCGAGGAAATCTTAACCTTGTCTGAAGAAGCTGGCACCACAGTGTATTGGGTGGCATTCAGCCCGGATGGTTTAAAAGTTGTAACAGCGAATGAAAATTTTCCTGATGGCTGGGGAACAGTTTGGAGTCTGGATACCGGACAAAAACTTTTCACCCTCTCCGGAAGTTATAACATAGCAAGAAGCGCTTCATTTAGCCCTAATGGCGCTTATATCGTTACGTCAGGGGATAATCAAATGGCAGATATATGGAATGCCCAAAATGGCGCTAAACTATTAACCCTTTACGGCCATGGAGACGCCGTTACGAGCGCGGCATTCAGCCCGGACAGCACACGGCTTGCCACCTCCAGCTATGAGGGACACACTAAGATTTGGGATGTAGCGACAGGTCAACAACTTTTTGATATAGCAGGTGGACGGGATTTGAATACTGTAGCCTTCAGCCCGGATGGAACCCGCATTGTTACATCCAGTTGGGACCATACTGTCAAGGTTTGGAATGTTGCGCCCAGCCGGGAGGTTCTTACCCTTGATAATGGATCAACGATCACGTCCAAAGAAGGGGGGGCACTGGCTTACAGTCCGGATGGGACCCGCCTGGCGACAGCGAATTCTGACCTCACGCCGAGGATATGGGATTTGAAGACGGGGAAATTGTTATTTCAGCTTGTCGGGCATACTGATGCTGTCACATTAATTACATATAGCGCTGATGGAACACGGATTGCCACAGCCAGTCATGATGGAACGGCAAGGATATGGGACGCCTTTACGGGTAAAGAATTATTGACTCTAAGCGGTCATAAGGATTTTGTGCAAGGGGTCAATTTCAATCTGGATGGGACGCGCATCGCCACAAGCAGTTTTGATAAAACCGTCAAGATATGGGATGCCAATACCGGTAAAAACCTCTTAACCTTGAAACACCCTGACTGGGTTTTTAGCGTTGCCTTCAGCCCAGATGGCGCACGCCTTGTTGCCTCAATCTTTAATAGTCATACCGCCAAAGTTTGGGATGTCAGCACAGGCAGGGAGTTATTAAATCTGGATGACCATACAGATGTTATTGGTCAGGTCGTCTTTAGCCCGGATGGAACGCGCGTTGTTACAGCAAGCACTGATGGCACTGCCAAAATTTGGGACGCAAAAACCGGCAATGAGCTTTTTAGCCTTTCCAGTCACTCTGCCGGTGTATCTGATGTAGCATATAGCAAGGATGGCAGATTTCTAGCTACAGCCAGTTATGATAAAACAGCCAAAATATGGGATGCTCTTACAGGCAGGGAATTGCTCACACTCTACGCACCCAACGCGCTTACAGGGGTGGCCTTCGACCCGGATGGCACAAAATTGGCGGTTGCCAGCCGCGACGGCACCTATCGGATTTATCTTTTGCGCATTGAAGATTTGATCGCATTGGCAAAGTCCCGTGTCACCCGTCAACTGACTTTGGAAGAATGTCAGCAATATTTGCATCTGGAAGCATGTCCCGCTGCGCCGTAAGGAAACTCTATCAATGGCAAGTAGGAAAATTGACAATGAATGCAAACCATATTCTGACCAGAAGTGTTCCTTCCCCCAACGATCTGCAATTTCTTGAAGACCGTCTGTATGAATTCAATAGCGATCAAACAGGACAGGAGGATGGTCAGCTCTTTGGTTTCTTTATCCGTAATGAACAGGATGAGATTGTGGCAGGCTGCTGCGGTTGGACCTGGGCACATGCCTGTCAGATTCAATCGCTTTGGGTTCACTCCTCATGGCGCGGACATGGCTATGGGCGCACCTTGCTGGAATCCGCCGAAAACGAAGCCCGCGAACGCAATTGCAAAGTGATATTGATTGGCAGTTACAGCTTCCAGGCCCCTGCGTTTTATCAAAAATGCGGGTATGAACTTGCTTGGCAATTGAATGATTTTCCGCCCGGACATCAGCACTGTTACCTTATCAAACGGTTCGCAGAAAAAACCCCCCCCCCCCCCCCCCCCCCCCCCGCCCCCCCCCCCCCCCCCAACCCCCACCCCCCCCACCCCCCCCCCAAACCCCCCCCCCCCCCCCCCCCCCCCCCCCCCACCCCGCCCCCCCCCCCCCCCCCCCCCCCCCACCCGCAAAACCCCCCACCCCCCCCCCCCCCCCCCCCCCCCCGAAAACCGCCCGCCCCCCCGCCCCCCCCCCCCCCCCCCCCCCCCCACCCCCCCCCCCCGCCCCCCCCCCCCCCCCCCCCCCTCAAATTACCCCCCCCCCCCCCCCCCCCCCTTCCCCCCCCCCACCCCCCCCCCCCCCCCCCCCCCAAACCCCCCCCCCCCCAAAAAAAAAAACGGGCGGCCGGCACGCGATTAAACGTCGTATAAACCCGTATATCAATTTCCATTCTGTCGGCACAGTTGAAGGACAGTTTCAGGCGGAAGCCCTGAATAAGTAAACCAGAATCTAAAGGAGATACTCCCATGACTTCTAAACTACTTCCCCAATCAGAACACTTCACCTATCACGAACTGGCTGAAGGTGTATGGGCGGCAATCGTGATAACAACTGGCTTGGCGGCGAGCAACTCAGGCATTGTCGATCTTGGTGACCGCACGTTGATCTTCGACACTACTTTCTCACCCGCCTCTGCCGCGGAATTACGCAACGTGGCTGAGAGTCTTACCGGGCGACCTGTAGATTATGTGCTCAACAGTCATTGGCATCAAGACCATGTTTTTGGAAATGCTGCTTTCGCTCCCGAAACAGAGATATACGCCACTGCACGCACAAGCGAGCTCATCGCCGAGAAGATTCCGACTATTATGGATGAATTCAAGAAACATTGGCCCAACCAACTGAAGGAATGGGCTGAAAGTGCAAAGGTCGCGAAAGATGAAGCCGAGCGGTTGGATTACGAAGATGGTGTACGGTTTGCACAAACCATCATAGATACCTTCCCGCAGTTGGAACTACGCTTGCCAGATCACACTTTCACTGACAAAATGGAATTCAAAGGGACTAAACGCACCGTCGAGTTCGTCACCTATGGTGGTGGACACACTGACAGCGACGCATTTCTGCATTTGCCCGCAGAGCGGATTATCTTCACTGGTGATCTGTTGGCGACGAAATTTCAACCTGGTATGTCCAGTAGTCACCCACAAGAATGGCTCAAGATCCTTGCAAAGATTAAAGCGCTTAACCCCATCCAACTGATGCCAGGTCACGGCGAACTCGCTACACTGGCAGATGTGGAACTTATTGAGCAATATATCAACGAACTATTGCAAATGGCAAAACAAAATCAACAAGCAGGTGGCACCGCCGAAAGCGCGGCGGCTTTACAACCTCCCACGTTCACCGAAGGCTGGAATAATGCCGAGGCTTTCGAGTTGAACATGAAGTTCTTGCATGAACTCTTGCAACCAAAATAATTTTCATTCATTGAGAATCATAAAGCCTTGCAGACTTCCGCCCGTCCCAGCATCAACATCCCCCTTGAGGGGATGTTCCGCGATCCCCTCAAGGGGGACGATGTCGTAAACCGTTAGGTTCGTCAAATAGATAAAAGGTGAGATATGTCAAATCAGAATATTCAAGCTGTTGAAGATAATTTACTGACCGCTGTTTCTATCCATGGGATTCCAAAAAAATCCTATAACTTGATTAACAGAATGAAATACTTCCATGTCCCTGGTGTTAGTATCGCGGTTATCAACAATACGAACATTGAGTGGGCTCGTGGCTACGGCGTATTGGAAACGAATGGAAATACACAAGTATCGCCTGACACATTATTCCAAGCCGCTTCGATTAGTAAGCCGGTGTCAGCAATGCTGGTGCTCAGGCTCGCAGAACAAGGGAAATTGGATTTAGATATTGATGCAAATAAATATCTTTCTTCCTGGCAAATCCCAGAAAATGAGCATACAGAAAAAAATAAAGTAACCCTCCGTGGTATTCTTTCACATACCGCCGGATTAACCGTTCACGGCTTTCAAGGATATGGCTTTGATGATGAAGTGCCATCCCTATTACAAATACTCAATGGTGAGACGCCAGCAAATTCAGCACCGATACAAGTGGACGTTGTGCCCGGGAGTATGTTCAGATACTCTGGAGGGGGATATACGATCATGCAGCAAATTCTTGAAAATATATCTGATAAAGCTTTTGAAGAGTTATTACAGACCGAAGTACTGGATAAACTAAATATGCATAGCAGCACTTTTGAACAGCCGCTTCCCATGCAACTGAGAGAAAAAGCTGCTACTGGTCATGTTGGCGCAGGGGTGCCTATCAAAGGAAAATGGCACACATATCCTGAAAAAGCTGCCGCCGGTTTATGGACAACGCCTACTGATCTGGCAGAATTCGCCATCGAGATCATGAAATCTTATGACAATCGGTCAAATAAGATACTCTCGGCAAGTATGGCTGACAGCATGCTTACGGCAGTCCAAGAGGGTTATGGATTAGGATTGGCGGTAAAAAAGCTGGGGAATAATATTATTCGTTTTGGTCATGGTGGTGGAAACGAAGGCTTCCGTTGTTATTTAGTGGCTTACACGGGAAACGGAAAGGGGGCGGTTGTGATGACAAATAGTGACAATGGCGATCACTTAATGATGGAAATTGTGCGCAGCATTTCAAATGTCTACGAATGGTCTGATTTCCTGCCAATAGAAAAACAAGTTGCTCAAGTCAATCCGAATATTTATTCCCAGTATGCAGGAAAATATCAACATCCTGATTATCCGGACTTTGTCGTTCAAGTAGAAAGAGAAGGCCCCCACTTGTTAATCGAATCAATTCAAGGTGCATTCCGCTGGGAACTTTACCCTGAATCAGAAACCAGGTATTTTTTTGTTGAAAGTGAGGCAATTGTTGAATTTCAAAAGAATAATGCTGGCATTTTTGATGCCTTGATTTTATTATCAATGAGCTTGAAAAAGGTTGCATAACACCACCTGCACACGGATGCGCACTTCCCTGTTGGGCCGAATCAGCCCAACTAAATCACCTACAATCCGCTAAAACAAACCGAAAGTGACGCATTCCTGTACCTGCCCGCAGAACGGATCATCCTGACCTGACGCATGGCAACCCACACAACTGGCTCAATATCTTTGCGAAAATAAAAATGCTTGAACCTGCCCATTTGGTGCCTGGTCATGGTGAAATCGCCACACTTGCAGATGTGACATTGATTGAAAACTACATCAACACTCTGCTGCAAATGGCAGAACAGAATTTTCGAAATGGCGGCACAACTGAAAGCGCCGCTGCTCTACAACCGCCTTCGTTCATCGAAGGCTTCGAGCTGAGCATGAAATTCTTACATGAGATGGCGCAACAAAAATAGCTTCCTTGCTCAAACCATTAAACTCCGTGTCAGTGTATACTGACACGGAGTTTTTATAAAATGCCAAACCTCATCAACCCCAATTGGGATGTCCTCATCGCGGGCGGCGGGCCTGCGGGTTTCTTTGCGGCCATACGCTGTGCCGAGCTGAACCCGAACCTGCGCGTGCTCATTATCGAAAAATCCAGCCAGACGCTTGGCAAGGTGCTCATCTCCGGCGGCGGGCGCTGCAATGTCACACATGCATGTTTCGACCCCGCACAGCTCATCCATTTTTATCCGCGCGGCGGGAACGAATTGCGCGGCGCATTCACACGCTTTCAACCCGCGGATACGGTCAAATGGTTCGAGGAACACGGCGTGAGATTGAAAACAGAATCAGATAACCGCATGTTCCCCGTCACCGATGATTCGAACACCATTGCGAACTGTCTGCGCGAGGCGGCGAAAAAGGCCGGGGTGCGGGTGCTTCTGGGCACGACATTGCAACGGGTGGAAAAAAATTCCTCGGGCAGATTCAAACTTGAGTTAAGAAAAGATGCGGAAGTTCTTTTCATCCAGACAAAAAAATTATTGATCGCCACAGGCAGCGATCCCAAAACGCGTGAGATCGTCAAATCGCTGGGGCATTCCATTGAAGAGCCCGTGCCTTCATTATTCACCTTCAACATAAAAGATAAAAGGATCGACGGCCTCGCTGGCGTTTCGGTTGAAAACGTGACCCTCAAAATGGATTCGGTCACGACACGCGGCCCTTTGCTCATCACCCACTGGGGTTTGAGCGGACCTGCCGTGCTGCGATGCTCGGCCTGGGGCGCGCGAATTTTGTTCGACAAAAAATACGCTTCGCGCTTAACTGTCAACTGGCTCGGCGACTACAAACTTGACTCTGCGCTGGAAGTTTTACAACGCAGCAAGGAATGGCACGAGAACGCCCGTAAAAAGATCGCCACGAATTCCGCATTTTCGCAAATCCCCATCCGCCTGTGGAAACAGTTGACCGATTTCATCGGCGATAAAAACTGGGCCGATAGTTCGAAAGCGGAATTAAGAAAACTCGCCGGGGAACTGACCGAAGGCGAATTCATGATCCAGGGCAAGGGACAATTCAAGGAAGAGTTCGTCACCTGCGGCGGCGTGAAATTAAAGGAAGTGGATTTCAAAACCATGCAAAGCCGCCTCGTGGAAGGGTTATTCTTCGCTGGCGAAGTGCTGGATATTGACGGCATTACCGGCGGATTCAATTTCCAATCATCCTGGACAACAGGCTGGCTGGCAGGGAGCGAAATGGGAAGCGGGTAAATGAAGGCTAAAAATAACGGGCTTGTACAGTGGGGCAAACTATCATAAAATTCAACTCATAAATTCAAAGACCGTCTGGAGATGCCATGCCCGAAAGCACACATTTGCAAGCCATTGCCACGGCCATCATTGATGGTGAGGCGGAAGATGCCATGGAAGCCACAAAGGCAGCACTGGAAGACAATGTCGATCCGATGGAGATCCTCAATAGAGGATTGATGGATGCTGCCGATGAAGTGGGAAAGCGTTTTGAGCGCAGCGAATATTTCCTGCCCGAATTAATGCTGACCGGGCGCGCGTTGAAAGGCGCCATGGAAATCGTCAAGCCAGTGCTGCTCGAAAAATACGCAGACAACGACAGCCAGGTAAAAGGCAAGGTGGTTTCCGCAACCGTTCACACCGATATTCATGATATCGGCAAGAACATCGTTTCCTCCATGCTTACGGCGGCAGGCTTCGAAGTGACCGATATGGGTGTGGATGTTCCCATCAAATCCATCATCGATAAAGCCGAGGAGATCGAGGCAAGGGTTATTTGTCTCTCCGCCCTGTTGACCACCTCCATGCCATTCATGAAGGATTTGATCCAACTGCTGGATGCGCGCGGCATTCGCCAAAAATACATCGTGCTGGTCGGCGGAGCCTCTGTCACAGAATCATGGGCCATGCACATCGGAGCAGACGGCACCGCAAGGAATGCCGCTGACGCTGTCAAACTGGCCCGCGCAAAAATCGGAGCATGATCTTGAAGTGCACAGAATTTCTGTGCACTTATTTATTGTATTGGAGACAACGATGCTGAACTATCTTGATATTCTCGATCGCGCCCAAACGGGTCCCTACATTTCAGAAGAGAACTGGGATCTTGAAAAGATCGCCATGACCACACGTCGGCTGGTGAAAAAATACAAGCTCGAATGGAATCCCAACGAATTGGTCACGGACGATGCGGCGCTTTCCGAAGCCATTTGGAAGGCTGGCTACGAAATGGCCGTGGAACTCGGCTCCTACAGCCGCTCCACCGAGCGCATCATCCAGCTTTCACAAGATGAGATCGACAGTGGGATTCGCAACATGCCGCAGGAAGTGGTAATGGGCGAAGGCAAGGATGCCCGCACGCTGTATGCGCGTCACCTGAACGATGAACGGGCTCCGTTATTCTTCGGCGGCTCGCCAGGGACGCCCATTCCTGAAAAAATATTCCTCGCCAATGTCATCTCGTATATGCAGGAACCGTTGATCGACCTCGCCACTTGCGGCACACTCGTTGAAGTGGACGGCCGCGAAGTGCGCACGGGGAATCCGATCGAGATCGTTTCCACGCGGCGCGAACTGCAATACATGCGTCAAGGATTGAAGCGCGTTGGGCGCGCTGGTATGGGCATGCTCGCCGCACAAAGTTCGGTTTCCGAATTGGGCGATCTCGCCGCAGCGCATCCCGATTATCTACGCTCGTGCGATTCGCATCTTGTGCCCATGTTGAATGAACTCAAAATGGATCATCGCAACATCTCGCGCGCAGTCAATTCTCTTGAATATGGAATGGTCAACGCCTCCCTGCCCTGCGTCATCGTCGGCGGGCTCGGCGGCGGACCTGCTGGCTCGGCGGTGATCAATGTCGCTTCGTATTTGATCGCGAACATCACCTGTCTCGCGGATTATCACATCCTGCATCCGATCCATGTTCGACATGTTGCCACATCCACGCGCGATGTGTTGTGGGTTATCAACGCCACGGGGCAGGCATTTGCCCGCCATGCACCCACCATCATCGTGGCAGATATTTACCCGAAGTCCGGCGCAGGGACAAAGGAACTGCTCTACGAAACCGCTGCCAATGCCATCGTCAACGCAGTGAGCGGAAATCATCTCGAAGGCTGCGGCGCTGCCGATGGCAATGCACCCAACTGCTCGGGCCTGGAAGCGCGACTCATGGCAGAGGTGGCGCTGGCTTCCCATCGCATGAAGATGTCCATGAAGGAGGCGAATGATTTCGTCCTCCAATTGCTCCCCAAATACGAACATGTTTTCACGCAGGATGGCAATCCCGGCAAGCCGTTCAATGAAGTGTACGATACCGTAAAGATCGAGCCGCTGGATTTCTGGCAAAAGATGTATGAGGAAGTCAAAACTGAATTAAAAGAAATGGGTTTAAAACTGTAGTGCATTGCAGGGCATTGGCTCTGTTGCAAAACCAAATCCTGTTTTAAAAAGAAAAGAGGAATCCATACCATGAGTACCCCCGTAATCCTTGTCATCAACATCGTGATCCTTGTTGTGCTCGGTCTCGTCGTCAAGACCGTCAAATCTGACCCGACTGCCAAGGGTGGTTTCAACTTCAATTACACCACTTCCGACCTTGTCATCATGGCGGTACTGGGCGCGCTCGCGGGCGTGATCAACACCTGGATGGGCAACGTCTGGTATGCCGCCAACACCGTCAGCCCGATCTACGGCGCGGCCCTGCAAGGCACCTTCATGTGGGCATACATCCTCGCTTATTTCCTCGTACGCAAATCTGGTTCCATGCTCATCATCGGCATTATCGAAGCCAGTGTGGAAGCACTGCTCGGTAATCAGGCGGGTCTCTCCACCCTCGGCTGGGGCATTTCACAGGGCATCGGCGCTGAAGTGGTGATGGCCTTCTGCATGTACACCAAATTCGGCTGGCTGGCTCTTGGTCTCGCTGGCGCGGGCGCTTCCCAATTCGGCACCGTGTGGAGTTTCATTCTCTACGGATGGACTTCCCTCACCGATTACCTCATCGCCGCCCCCATCAACCTAATCTCTGGTTTCATTTTCTCTGGTCTGCTTGGCTACTTCCTCGGCACGATGATTGCCAAGACAGGACTATTGCGAGCAACACGGCGCGGGGCTGAATAATTTTACGCAATGTCATGCTGAGCGAAGCGAAGCATCTCTATCCAAGGCTAGAGACCCTTCGCTTTCGCTCAGGGTGACATATAAAACGAGTCTTCATTGAATCAACCCAAACAAGAACCGCTCGTGCGGTTCGAACAAGTCACCTATAAACATTACGGCAAAACCGCCCCCGCGCTCATGGACATGAATCTCACCATCCAGCGCGGGTCTTTTACGTTGCTTGTCGGTCCGTCAGGCTCGGGCAAGTCTACGTTGTGCATGTTGCTCAACGGAATCATTCCCCAAATCCTCGGCGGCAAACTGACAGGCACGATCACTGTGGATGGTCACGATATCGCAAAAACGCCCGTGCAGGAACTGGCACAGTCCGCGGGCATGTTGTTTCAAGACCCTGAGTGGATGTTCGCCACGCTCAAGGTCGAAGATGAAATTGCCTTTGGTCCCGAAAATTTACGCCGCGATCCCAAACAAATTATCGAGAGCGTCGAAAAGACTCTCGACTTTGTGGGCTTGCAGCGATTAAGAAAAAATCTTGTCTGGGCGCTTTCTGGCGGTCAGACCCAAAAACTTGGTTTGGCATCCGTCGTCGCGATGGAACCGCCGCTGATCATTCTCGACGAACCCACCGCCAACCTTGATCCCGCTACCACGCATTCCGTCCATCAACTCATCCTGAAATTGCGCGATGAAGGCAAAGCTGTTTTACTCGTCACCAAAGACCTTGATGAATTCATGGCCGAAGCCGATGACATGATCCTGCTTGCCGAAGGCCGCGTCGTTGCTCAAGGCGCGCCGCGCGATGTGGTCGCACAACATGGTGACAAAATGCTCGAACTCGGCGTATGGCTTCCCGAACCCACCGAGATCGGTCTGCGCTTGAAGGCGGATGGAAAATTCAACAAGCCTGTTCCGATCACTGTGGAAGAAGCCGTGGATGTTTTTGCGGATGTGAAATTCAACGAATCAAAACCTGACGAAAAACTGGTCGCTGACCCCGAAATTTTGATCCACGCTGAGAATGTCGAATTCACGTATAGCAATAACTTCAAAGCCTTGCGCGGCGTTTCGTTTGACATCAAGCAGGGAGAGATCGTCGCCATCGTCGGTCAAAACGGAGCAGGCAAAAGCACGTTGAGCAAACTCCTTGTCGGGTTGTTGAAACCCACAGCAGGTGAAATGACCATGTTCGGGCGGAGTGCGAAGCGCTGGAAAGTCCAGGACTTGGCGAATCAGATCGCGCTCGTCTTCCAGAATCCCGAACATCAATTTTTATGCGACACCGTCCGCGAAGAGTTGGCGTACAGTCTGCTCGCGCAAGGTATTGACGATGCGGATGTGGTCAACAAACGCGTGGAAGAAATGCTCGCGCGGCTCGATATCACCGACACCGCAGACAGTCATCCGTTTTCGTTGAGCGCTGGCGCAAAGCGCAGGCTCGGCGTAGCGACCATGTTGATCGGCGGCAGCGCAAAACTTTTGATCGTGGATGAGCCAACGTACGGACAGGATCGTCGCCTCACCGAAAGACTTATTCAACTCATCAACAACCTGCGTAGCGAAGGCATCACCGTGCTGATGATCACGCACGACATGCGCCTCGTGGATGCACACATTGACCGCGCCATTGTGATGGCGAACGGCGAAAAGATTTTCGATGGCAGTCCGAACATGCTTTTTCAATCTCCCGAACTCGTGGAGCGCGCCTCCCTGCGAACCACATCCCTGCGCCGCCTTGTGGATGGTTTGCGCGCACGCGGCGTATCTGTGCCCGAAGGTTTGAACACCGTGGATGATTTCATCGGAGCGATGCAATGAGCGAACATTCCTTGCGTTACATTGATAACGACTCCTTTTTCACCCGCATCGACGCGCTCAGTAAATTGATCTGGGTAATTCTCGTCATTCTCACCACGTTTCAATTGACAAGCAATCTTTCGCGTGTGGTCATGCTGGCGGTGGTGGTCTTCGTGATGATCATCCTCGCAAGAGTGCCGCTCAAAACTATTTGGCAGGCGATGCCGATCATTTTGATCATGGGCACGCTGTTATTCTTTGTCCATTTGTTTACCGCGCCTTCCACACAAATCATCAATGTTTTAGGGTTTTCAGTTGGTAAGGAAGGTTTCGATAAAGGCTTGCAATATTTTCTGCGCATCACCATCATGGTGCTGGCCTCCTTCATCCTGATCTGGACAACGGACATCCGCGACCTGATGGTGGGACTGGTCAGCATCGGCATGCCGTATCGTTACGCCTTCACTGTGTTCATGGCGCTGCGCTTCCTCCCTGTAGTTCAACAGGAAGTGGACGCCGTCAAAGCCGCCCACGCCATCCGCGGACGCGCCTCAAGTTCCCCCATTCGCCATCGCATTCGGCTGTGGCAGAGATACATGTTCACGGTCATAGTCAACGGGCTGCGTAAAGCAGAGAACACCGCACTCGCCATCGAATCACGCGGCTTCGGCGCATTTCCCGATCGCACCTTCGTCAAAGAATTTCACTGGACCAAAACGGGGATCATCCTGCTTATTCTTTTTATCGTGTTTGCAATCTGGTTAATTTTCTGGGAAAAGAACCTTCCAATTTTGTAACCCCGCTCTGCGGGGTTTATTTTTGCATTGACCGCTTTGCCAACCTCACGTAAAATCGCTGACAAAATTATATATAATTTTGAGAGGCAAATGACCATGGCAAAATATCGTATCTTTTACTGGAAGCACATCCCTTCTTCATTTACAGTGGAAGGAGATGGACGCACGGTAAAAAAGCAACTATCCGACAAGATCCAAAATAAAATCGACGCATACGCAATGGCAGTCGGGTTAACATCCACTGAAGAATACAGCGCGCAATACAAGCGCGGACCGTGGGTCGAGCGCGAAGGTACACCAGAAGATGTAGCAGAAGCGCTTCTCTCTGAACTGGAAACTGAGTTTGCCAAAATTGAAATTCCCCGCCGTGAAGAAAAAGCCAATTAACCACAAAGGAAGCAAGGGACAAGAAAAGTAGATTTTCTTCGCCCTTCCTGCCCCCTGCCGCCCCTTAGCGGTTCAAAAAATGACAAAAAAACACAATATCATCCTGCAACCCTCCGGCCGCCGCGGACAAGTGGACGAAGGCATGTCTGTCCGTTCGGCTGCGCGCGAACTTGGCGTGGAGATCGAATCCATTTGTGCCGAAAATGCCACCTGCGGCAAGTGCATGGTCTTAATTGAAGAAGGCCGTTTCGAAAAATACAATATCGATTCGAAGCGTGAAAATGTAACCCCTGTCACCACAGAGGAACGTGCCTATCTCGAACGCAGGCCCAAATTATTGAAAGACAAAGGCTGGGAGATCGGCCAAGTCCGCCTCTCATGCCAGGCAAAGGTCTGCGGCGACGTGTTGATCAATGTGCCTGAAGAAAGCCGCGGCAACAAGCAGATTGTCCGCAAGAGCGCAAGCAACCGCGAGATCGAAGTCAAACCTGCGATCCGAAAATATCTGGTTACCATGAGCCCGCCCAATTTGGAACGTCCCATTGCAGATTGGGAGCGTCTCGCCAAAGGGCTCGAAACATCCATGGCATTGGTGCGCGGCACAGATGAAAAACTTCCGCGCTGGCATGAGATGCAAATTGACTATCAATGCCTGCGGGGTTTATCCACCACACTGCGTGCCGCAAAATGGAACGTGACCGTTTCGGTCTGGCAGGACAAGGAAGTCATCGAAGTGCAGGCTGGATACGTGGAAGACAGCTACGGCGCGGCCGTGGATATCGGCTCGACGACAGTCGCCCTGTATTTGTGCAACTTGCGCACAGGCGAAATGCTCGCCGCAGAATCCGAAATGAATCCGCAGATCGTGTACGGCGAAGATGTCATGTCGCGCATTCAATATGCCATCGAATACCCAGATGGTCTGGAGAAATTGCACAAGGCGATCATCGCCACACTGAATAAATTATTGAAGCAAGCTTCAAAAGCGGCAAAGATCAAAACCGAGGAAATATTGGAAATGGTGTTGGTTGGAAATTCCACCATGCACCACATCCTATTAAATCTCCATCCGAAGGATTTGGGGCTGGCACCGTTCGTACCCGCCATTCACAAATCAATGGATATCAAGGCGCGCGAATTGGGATTGCACATCAACCCCTCGGGCAATATCCACGTGCTGCCCACCATTGCATCCTTCGTCGGCGCAGATACCAGCGCCATGATCGTAGCCGAGGAACCTCACAAACAGGATGAAAACTGGCTGTTGATCGATGTCGGCACCAATGCCGAACTCGTGCTCGGAAATCGCAAGCGGCTGGTTTGCACATCCACGCCCACGGGGCCTGCGCTCGAAGGCGCACACGTGGAATATGGAATGCGCGCTGCACCCGGCGCGATTGAGCGCGTCAATATTGACGAGAAGACGCTTGAGCCAAAATATAAAGTCATCGGCGTTGACGGCTGGAACACGGATCATGCTGACTTCAAGGGTCACGTGAAGGGCATTTGCGGATCAGCGATCATCGACTCGGTGGCAGAATTGTTCCGGGCGGGCATCGTTGATTCTCGGGGCAAGTTCAAGAAAGGGTTAGACTCGAAGCGCATTCGAGAGGGAGAAAGCGGCTGGGAGTATGTCATTGCCTGGGCGGAGGAAACTTCCATTGGCCGCGACATCCCCATGACCCAGCAGGATGTGCGTCAGATTCAACTGGCGAAGGCCGCCCTGTTTACTGCGGCACGGACATTATTAAAACGCAGTGGGATGCAATCTCCTGATAAAATAATCCTCGCTGGCGGTTTTGGAAGTTACATCGATAAAGAAAAAGCCATGCTGATCGGGTTGATTCCCGATTGTGCTTTGGAAAATGTATACGCAGTTGGAAATGCCGCTGGCGACGGCGCGCGCATCGCATTGTTGAACGTTGAGAAACGCAACGAGATTGATGATGTAACACGCAAGGTGGAACGTTTTGAACTGCCCACCGATCCCGAATTCCAAAACAATTTCATGCTTGCGACGAGTTTTCCGCACATGAGTGAGCCATTCGAACACATCGCGCATTTGATCCCAAATCGTGTGGCGGACCCGATGGCGAAGAATTTTGTGGTCAAATAAAAAAAATAACCACGAAGACTACTTTGCAGTGAAAAACAGGAGAGCAGGATGAATCAGTTTTTGGAGCGATTGAACAGCGGGGAAATTCTTGTTGCGGATGGAGCAACAGGTTCGAATTTACAAAAGATGGGTCTCAAGCCCGGCAAGCCACCCGAGGATCTGATCATTGACGACCCAGATACGATTCTGAAACTTGCTTCTTCCTTCGCACAGGCAGGTTCGGATATTATTTTGACCTGCACCTTCGGCGGCACACGCATGCGGATGAAGGATTCGAAATATCAGGACCGCGCCCCGGAAGTGAACATCCGCGCGGCGGAGATCGCCCGCAAGGCGGCCTCACTTAACGGAGGGCTGGTCGCTGGATCAATGGGCCCGATCGGCGCTTTGGTCAAACCCTATGGCCCCGTGGATGCGGACGATGTGAAAGCGACTTTTGCTGAACAGGCCAAAGCCCTCGCTGATGGCGGCGTGGACCTGCTGCTGATCGAAACCATGTTCGCATTTGAAGAAACCAACGCGGCCTTCGAAGGCGCGCGTTCTGCCACCGACCTCCCCATCGTTGTCTCCTTCAGCTATGACCGCGGCACGCGCACCATGATGGGTGTCAAGCCGAAGGACGTGATAAAGAAATATACAGAACTGGGCGCGGCTCTCGTCGGCGCGAATTGCGGAACCACATTGGAAAATATGGAATCCGTGATCAAGGAATATGCAGCAACGGTGCCGAGCTTCCCGCTGTGGGTCAAGCCGAATGCGGGCGTCCCGCACATGGACATTGAAACCGAACAGGGCGTGTATGATATGGGTCCCGAAGACATGGCGACTTTCTCGAAGAAATATGTTGAACTGGGAGCAAGAGTCGTTGGCGGCTGCTGCGGGAATACCCCCGAACATATCGCTGCGATCGTGAAAGCTGTGAAGAGCTAGTGAATCGTAAGCAGTAAAAAGTAATCAGCTACGGATTATGAGTTGCGGAAAACGGAATTCATAATCCGTATTTTATAAAAGGAAGCAACATGCGTGAAAAAATCTTAGAACTGTTGTCAGGCAAAAAAATCGATACCCAACCCGCATTTAGCGGACTGATCCATATCACCGCTGAAGGCTTGGAACGCGAAGGGCTGGTCTTTCACGAGATACACAAGGATGCGGCCAAAATGGCGAAAGCCGCCGCAAGCACCTTCAAGCTGACGGGGATGCCTTCCGCGGCATTGCCTCTGGATCTGTGCGCACCTGCCGAGATGATGGGCGCGGAATTGAATTATTACGAAGGCATGGATTATCAATTTCCACAGGTACGAAAGGCTTTGGTTGAGTCTTCGAGAGATATCATCCCAGAAAACACAATGGGTATGCTTGGTTCGGGACGTTTGAATTTAATTTGTGAAGCGATCGGTTTGGTAAAAAACGAGATCGGAAAAGATGCGGTCATATCAGGGCTGATCCCCGGGCCGTACACCCTGCTATTGTACGTGTGCAATCCCGCGAATATGTTTAAGGAAATGAAGAAGGAACCGCAAGTTGTACTTGATGCGCTCTTTCATCTTTCTTCTTTCCTTGCAAAAGTCGGACAAGCCTACCTCAACGCAGGCGCAGACTTTATCACCATCCACGATATGGGCGGCTCGCCTGGGTTTATCGGGCCAGCAAAGTTCGAACAATTCGTTTTACCTGCATTGAAGAAATTGAACGCCGAATTACCTGCGCCGCGTGTGTTATCGGTTTGCGGGAATACGAACACGTCCATGCATTTGCTGGCGCAGACCGGGGCAGATGCGATCTCAGTGGATCAATTAAATGACCTCGCGGCGTCCCGCACAAATTTGAAAGATATGCTGTTATTTGGGAATATCGACCCCGTTCAAACCCTGTGGCAGGGAGATCCTGCCCAAGTCGCTGAAGCAGTTATCGGCGCGAAAGAAGCGGGCGTGGATGCCATCTGGCCGGGCTGTGACCTCGTCCCGCAAACTTCCATCGAAAACATCCAGTCAATGAAAAGAGCCTGACAAAAATTGTCAGGCTCTTTTTGTTTCAGTCGTAATTACTGCGAAGAATAGATCTGGTAGGTGTTTTTGATACGGCCGCATAGGTCAATAAATTGTCCGCAGGTGGAGTTGGGGCCATCTGCCAACGGATCGATTTTTTCTTCGGCCTCGCCGCCTTTCACGTAACATCCCAGCGGCTCAGTGCCAACTGCCTGAAAACCGAGCGGCACACGACAGGTATTATCAACAGCGGCAAGCTCCTTGAGCGGATAGTTGGGGTCGTCGGTATTCGCGGCGCCTGCCTG
The DNA here is from genome assembly GCA_016718275.1 of Candidatus Villigracilis affinis. GTDB lineage: Bacteria > Chloroflexota > Anaerolineae > Anaerolineales > Villigracilaceae > Villigracilis > Villigracilis affinis. The sequence goes on along the minus strand of JADKEA010000019.1, from coordinate 597,904 downwards.
CTCGGCAGTGAGATGATCATGGTAATAAAGCATGGTCGGGTTAATGGCTGCATCGCTGGAAAGCACGCTCCACATGAAGGCTTCCTTGCCATCCTTGAACATCCAGCGCGCAAAAGCGATCTCAACTGCTGGCAGTTCGCTGTCTGTGGTTTGGCGCACCCATATGAAATCAGGGTCGTTTTCGGGGTACACACCCTTGCTCAGGTCAAAGATGACCGCTTCGAATCCATTATCACCGAAGGTGTCGGGACGGTTGATATTATTCCCGCCGACATCGCTGTTGATATCCAGATAAGCCGAGACATTATCGGCGCTGAATTCGGTGGTATATGGAGGGCGGGTTGTTAACAGCATTTCGGCACGTCCATCTGCATTACGGTCGAGCTCGATTCCGTAAAAACCTGTCAGGCTTTGGGAAGCGGCATCAGGTCCAACCATCGAAATTTTGACGTAGAAAAAATTCTCATCGCTGGTGATCGAAAAATTCACGATATCCAGATCGGGCAGGTAATTCATATCAATGGAAGTGAAGGGACGCTCGAAACGATTCTTGTAAAACTCATCGCCTGTCTTGACCTTTTTCGTATCAAAGAACAACGAATTCTCATTATCATGGGCGGTGGCGCGGTCGCTCGTGCCCGCAGTCGGGATCACAACATGTGTCACAGGAACAACAGGCACGGCTGTTGCTTCGATTATCGGCGCAACTTCAGTTGCCGCAACCACAACTTCGCTCGCAACTGCGGTTGGCTCCGCAAGGGTCACTTCGGCTGTGGGAGCTGCGGTTTCACCGCAGGCTTGCAACAGCAAAGCTAATATCAAAAATAATATGTGAAGGATTCTTTTCATCTTTATTTCCTCTTTTTGAGATGCGTGCAACAATATATCATTAACTATAATTTCATCTTCTGGTAAAAAGGTTTAGAATAAAATCATTATACCTAACAAAAATGAAAGGTCTTCTCTCTTATAATTGCAAAAACATGATGAATATACGCCAACTGCAAAAATACCCATCTTTGGTTTTCGCATCAATCACCCTTGTGGCTTACGGTCTGTTGCTGCCCTTCACCGGCTTCTATTGGGATGATTGGCCCTTCGCCTTCATTGCAAAATTCCTTGGGCCTGCTGAATTCAACCCAGCATTCGCGCCCTTTCGCCCATTCCTCGGGCCGATCTTTTACTTCACCACCAGTCTCATTCCGCCCGTACCGCTTTACTGGCAGGTCTTTGCGCTTGTCATCCGTTTCATCATCGGCATCGCCGCCTGGTGGATGTTCAAACAGATCTGGCCTGAACGTCCACGCGTTGCGCTAATCGCCGCGTTTTTCATCCTCATCTTTCCCGGCTACAGTCAGCATTGGGTGGCATACACACACATCAATCAGGAACTCATTCCGTTTATTTTTTATTTACTTTCCTTTGGGTTCAGTTTCAAGGGATTGCGTACTCAAAAAAATATTTACATCATCATCGCATTGCTCCTGCAGTTGTGCGGCATCTTCCCCACCGAATATTTTTTCGGCATCGAAGGCATCCGCTTCCTCCTGCTTTTTGCTTTTTTTCAAGGCGGCCTGGTCGAACGCTTCATAAAAACGCTCAAGGCCTGGTGGCCCTTCCTCCTCGTTTGGATCCTCAATGCCGCATGGCTCATCTACTATTATAAATTCGGGCCTTATACATCCTACGAAGTCACCGCCACGCAATCGCTGACTGTCCTTTCATTTTTACGGGAAGCGCTGGATGCCCTATGGAAAGCGGGATTCTACGCCTGGATACAAATCCTCCCATTGACGTTCACCTCCCTGCCTGCGCCCGCTTCGCTCTTAAGCCTTGGCCTGATCCTGCTTTCATTTATATTTCTCGTCCCGTATCTAAAAACCTCCGAGCAGACCACGGAAGATAACCAGAAAACGTTCGCCATTTCGCTGATCCTGATCGGCATCCCCGCCATTCTACTTGGAAGGGTACCGTCACTCGCGGCGGGACTCCCACTCACCCTGCAATCGTCCTATGACCGTTTCATGGTCTCGATGATAATCGGCGGGAGTCTCTTCCTGCTTGGTTTGATCGAGCTTTTATTTGGGAACAGCCGCGTAAAAAATTACATTTTCGCGCTGGTCATTGCGCTTGGAATCGGTCAACAATTCTTCAACGCCAACATCTTCCGCCGCGATTGGGAAAACCAGCGCGATATCTACTGGCAAATGGCATGGCGCATCCCCGCGCTGAAGCCAAATACACTGCTCCTCACTCATCAAATGCCCATCGACTATGAAACCGACATCTCTTTCACCGCGCCAATCAATTGGATGTATGCGCCAGCCGAACCATCACGAGCAGACCTCCCTTATTTAATGCTGTACACCGAAAAGAGACTCGGCGGCACCACCCTGCCATCCTTTGCGCCAAATATACCCATCACCTTCCCCTACCGCACGCGGACGTTCAACGGTTCCACCTCCCAAGCAGTTGTCTTTTACATTCCGCAAAATGGATGCCTGCACGTATTTGACCCTTCCCGCGGCGACATGGATGTGTATTCCAAACTCCCCGATGTGCTGGTGGATGCCATTCCGCTTTCAGACCCGTCACGCATCATCACAAACCCAGAAACACCCGCCGCGCCCATGTTCTTCCCCGAACCAGAGCATGAGTGGTGCTACTATTTCACCAAAGCCGGGCTGGCAGAGCAGACCGATGATTATCAAACTGTGGTGTCGCTTGCCGACGAGGCAATCTCGCTGGGCTACAAACCAACCGACCCATCTGAATGGTTCGTCTTCATCAAAGCCTATGCGCTGACAGGAAATATTCGAGCCGCCGAAAAATTATCCACTGCCGCGCTGGCAGAGGACGCCCGCATTCGCAAAAGCTTGTGTACTGTTTGGGAACAGGTGCATGTTGACAGTCTGAAGGGAAGCGAAAATGAGATTCAGCAGGCATTATTGACATTTAAGTGCAATCCGCAATAACCGCTTGACGCTTTAAAGTTCATGTGCTACCATCGCCCACTGAGTATATTGAAACAGGAGAAACTATGAGTAATAAACAACGCGGCTTGCTAATCGTCAGTATCTTTGTAATATCAAACATGTTGATCTCTGCCTGTCAGATGTCAGCATCAAACGCGCCTGCCGCGACGCCAACTGCATTACCCACGGGGCAATTTGTTTCACCGCTTCCCTCTGCTGAAAATCCAATGGATTTGATCGCTGAATTTGCAAAACAAACTGCTGCTGCTCAAACCACAGTTGCAAACGGCGGTACACCGCAAGCTGTGGTGACAACTGGAACCGTCATCACCGCACAGCCGGGCACCCTGCCGTCTGCCACTCCGACTGTCGGTGCACCAAGCACCCCCACCAATGCAGTGCCAACAACTCCTGCAGCGTCCACCCCGAGCGGCCCAACCACCACGCCCGTTCCAGCCGGTGTGCGCCCCGCAACCTATACTTTGCAAAATGGTGAATTCCCCTATTGTATTGCCCGTCGTTTCAATGTGGACCCCGATCAATTGCTCAGCTTAAGCGGCCTTACCAGCCCTGACCTGTATTACCCCGGCTTGAAATTGACGATTCCTCAAAGCGGCGCCTTCCCCGGTGACCGCATGCTGGCGGCCCATCCCACAACCTATAGCGTTGTTTCTGCAGATGAAAATCTGTACAGCATTGCATGCAAATTCGGCGATGTTGACCCTGCCGCAATTGCCTCTGCGACCGGTATTTCGCTCTCGGCCACACTGACCGTTGGGCAGCCGATCAAAATACCGTAATCGTTTTAGTTGATTAAAAAGCCCAGGCAAATGCTTGGGCTTTTTTGATACCAAGGAGAACATCATGCCATTTGAACTCATCAAATCAGAACCACTGCTGCAGGGACGTGCCTTCAAGATCCGCCGCGATACGATGAAGACACCTGACGGCCGCGAAACAAAATTTGACATTGTTGAACACGGCGGCTCGGTGGTTATCATCCCTATAGACAGCGATGGTAATCTGCTTTTCGTCCGTCAATATCGTCACGCGGCAGGCATGGACATGCTCGAACTTCCCGCGGGAACCCGCGATGGCGATGAGCCTTTTGCCGAGTGCGCCGCGCGTGAGATCCGCGAAGAAACAGGCATGGAAGCTGGCACGTTGATTCAGGTCGGTTCGTTTTACCTTGCCCCCGGGTATTCCACTGAATTCATGGGCGTCTTTCTGGCAACCAATCTGAAGCACAATCCGCTCGAAGCGGATGATGATGAATTTTTATCGGTGGAGAAAATTCCCGTTCGCGAGGCAATTCTCAGCGCGGAACGAGGCGAACTTCCAGATGCAAAAACACTGGCGGCATTATTAATGGCAAGACCACAACTTGAGAAATATTTAGGAGTGTAAATGAACAGCAAACCCATGATGATCCTGATCGCAGGCCCCTATCGTTCTGGAACCAATGACGACCCTGAAAAGATCGCAGCGAATGTCCACTTGATGGAAACCTTTGCATTGCCCATTTTCCGCAAAGGTCACATCCCATTGTTGGGAGAATGGTTCGCGCTTCCGTTGGTTGCGCTGGCTGGCTCAAAACAGATCGGTGATGAACCCTTCAATGAAATTTTTCATCCCATCGCTGTGATGCTGCTGGATAAATGCGATGCCGTCCTGCGCGTGGGCGGGGCATCCACAGGGGCAGATCAAATGGTCAGTGTGGCAAAGGAAAAGGGAGCGAAGATCTTTTATTCGCTTGAAGAGATACCTCAGGCATAAGCACGAAAAAAACGGCGGCGCAACCGCCGTTTTTTTATTTCCACCATTCCTGTCCAAAATGTGACAACAGGCACATATATTTAAGCGGATAATAACTAACCTTAGATTCGCAAGGGGGATACACTTGTTAATTGAAGAAATTCCCAGGTGTAAGCCTGCTTACAAAGGAGCAAGAATGAAACAACCAATCATTATGATTGACGGAAATGAGGCGACCGCAAGCGTTGCCCACCGTCTCAGCGAAGTGATCGCCATTTACCCGATCACCCCATCCTCCGGGATGGGTGAATTCTCCGACGAATGGTCTGCCAAGGGAAAGAAGAACCTTTGGGGAACCACTCCCCTCGTCATTGAAATGCAATCCGAAGGCGGCGCGGCAGGAACCGTACACGGTGCACTGCAAACAGGCGCACTGACCACCACCTTTACCGCATCTCAGGGCTTATTGTTAATGATCCCGAACATGTATAAGATCGCGGGCGAGTTGACCAGCACCGTCTTCCACGTCGCTGCACGCGCTATTGCATCTCACGCCCTTTCCATTTATGGCGACCACCAGGATGTGATGGCTGTCCGCCAGACGGGCTGGGCCTTGCTTTCCTCAGGTTCCGTGCAGGAAGCGCAGGATTTTGCAGCCATTGCACAGGCCGCTACCCTCAAAGCGCGTGTGCCTTTCATGCATTTCTTTGATGGATTTAGAACCTCGCACGAAGTGACCAAGATCTTCCAATTGACGGATGAAGAACTCCGCCAAATGCTAGACGATGACCTGGTGCGTGCCCATCGAGCACGTGGACTCACACCTGAACATCCCACCCTGCGCGGAACCGCGCAGAACCCCGATGTGTACTTCCAAATGCGCGAAGCCTCCAACAATTACTACACCGCCACTCCCGCCATCGTGCAGGAGATGATGGATAAGTTCGCCAAAGTCACAGGCCGCCATTACAACCTTTTTGATTACAGCGGACATCCCGAAGCCGAACGCGTCATTATCATCATGGGCTCTGGCGGCGAAGTTGTAGAAGAGACCGTTTCTTATTTGGCTGCAAAAGGCGAAAAAGTTGGCGTTTTACGCGTTCGCTTGTATCGTCCATTCTCCATTGAACATTTCATCAAGGGCTTGCCCAAGACTGTGAAATCCATTGCAGTATTGGATCGAACCAAGGAACCCGGCGCCAACGGCGAACCGATGTACTTGGATATCGTAAACGCTCTCATGGAAGGCAAACGCGCCGATATCAATGTCATCGGTGGGCGCTATGGTCTTTCCTCCAAGGAATTCACTCCTGCCATGACCAAGGCGGTCCTCGACGAATTAGCCAAACCTGAACCCAAGAATCACTTCACCCTCGGCATCAATGATGATGTTTCGAACACCAGCCTGACCGTGGACTCATCCTTCTCGCTCGAATCAGAAGGAATGGTCAGTTGCGTGTTCTTCGGCCTCGGCTCTGACGGAACGGTGGGCGCGAACAAGAACTCGATCAAAATCATCGGTGAAGAGACTGAAAACTATGCTCAGGGCTACTTCTACTATGACTCGAAGAAGTCTGGCACGGTGACCATGTCTCATCTGCGCTTTGGACCCAAGGCCATCCGTGCTCCATATCTCATTGAAGCCAATCAGGCAAATTTCGTAGCCTGCCACCAATATGCATTCCTCGAACGTGTGGATATGCTCAAATACGCCAAAGAAGGCGGCATTTTCCTGCTCAACAGCATGTTTGGCCCCGATGAAATCTGGGATGAACTTCCCCAGGAAGTCCAGAAGGACATCATCACCAAGAAGCTCAAGTTCCATGTCATCAACGGCTACGATGTGGCCGAACAGACTGGCATGGGCGGACGCATGAACACCATCATGCAGACGGCTTTCTTCGCCATCAGCGGTATTCTTCCGCGCGAAGCGGCCATTGCGGAGATCAAGCATGCCATTGAAAAGAGCTATGGCAAGCGTGGTGAGGCTGTCGTGAAGAAGAATTTCGAGGCTGTGGATGCAACTGTCGCGAATCTTCATGAGGTCAAAGTCCCAGCGGCGGTAACTTCAAAGACGACACGCAGGCTCCCGGTCCCGAATGAAGCGCCTGATTTCGTCAAGAACGTGCTTGGGCAGATTATCGACTCAGATGGCGATAACATCCCCGTTTCCGCATTCCCCATCGACGGCACCTTCCCCACTGGCACAACCCAATGGGAAAAACGTAATCTCGCGCTCGAAATCCCTGTTTGGGACGCTGATATTTGTATCCAATGTGGTAAGTGCGTGATGGTTTGTCCACATGCAGTCATCCGCCACAAGGTGTACGATGAGAAGCTCGTGGCTGGCGCACCTGACACCTTCAAACACACTCCGTCGAAGTTCAAGGAATTTTCGACCGGGTTTGCCTACACGCTTCAAGTTGCACCCGAAGATTGCACGGGTTGTACTTTGTGCGTGGAAGTTTGCCCTGTGAAGGATAAGCGAGCCGTTGGCCGCAAGGCGATCAACATGGAACCTCAGCCCGCTTTACGCGAAGCAGAAGCCAAGAACTGGGATTTCTTCATGAATATTCCCGATATGGACAGGAAGTTGTTCAATCCTTCCACCATCAAGAACTCGCAGTTGCTGCGCCCATTGTTTGAGTTCAGCGGCGCTTGTGCAGGTTGCGGTGAAACTCCGTATGTGAAGCTGGTCTCGCAGTTGTTCGGTGACCGCGCCGTGATCGCGAATGCCACAGGTTGTTCCTCGATCTACGGCGGTAATCTCCCTACTACCCCGTGGGCCAAGAATGCCGATGGACGCGGCCCCGCATGGTCAAACTCGCTGTTTGAAGATAACGCCGAGTTTGGTTTGGGCATGCGCCTGACGATCGACAAACAGGCCGAATATGCACTCGAGCTGCTCAAATCCTTTGAATCAACTGTGAGCACTGAGTTGGTCGAAGCCATTTTGAATGCCAACCAGGAAGACGAAACAGGCATTGGCGCTCAGCGCGAACGTGTCGTCGAATTGAAGAACAAACTCAGCAAGTCTAGTGACAGCCGTGCCAAAGATCTAATCAGCCTTGCTGACAACCTCGTCAAGAAATCTGTCTGGATCATCGGCGGCGACGGCTGGGCGTACGATATCGGCTACGGTGGTCTTGACCACGTACTCGCCAGCGGACGCAACGTCAACATCCTCGTGCTGGATACCGAAGTGTATTCAAACACGGGCGGCCAGGCCAGCAAGTCCACACCACGCGCAGCAGTTGCAAAATTTGCCATGAGCGGCAAAGGCTTACCCAAGAAAGACCTCGGTCTGATTGCCATGTCCTATGGATACGTATATGTCGCCCGCGTTGCAATGGGAGCCAACGACCAGCAAACCCTCAAGGCTCTGATCGAAGCTGAAGCCTATGATGGCCCATCCCTCGTCATCGCGTACAGCCCCTGTATCGCTCACGGCTATGATATGGCCAAGAGCCTCGACCAGACCAAACTCGCGGTGCAATCGGGTCACTGGCCAATGTATCGTTACAACCCGGCCCTTGCCGAGCAGGGACAAAACCCGCTCGTCATCGAATCCAAGGAACCGAGCATTCCGATTTCACAATATGCTTATAATGAGACCCGCTATAAGATGCTCACCCAAATGGATGAAGAGCGCGCTGAAATGTTAATGAAGGAAGCGCAGCACGACGCGAAATCCCGCTGGACCCTGTACCAGCAGATGGCATCCATGCATTATGATGAAAACAACGGTACCGAGGAGAAAAAATCATGATAGATCTTTCTACAACTTATCTTGGTCTGAAATTAAAGAACCCGCTCGTCGCCTCGGCATCTCCCCTATCAAAAAAACTTGATTCGGCAAAGAAGCTGGAAGAGGCGGGGATTTCCGCCATCGTGATGTATTCCCTCTTTGAGGAACAAATCATCCACGAATCGCTCGAACTCGACCATTATCTGACACGCGGCACCGATTCATTTGCCGAGGCCATGTCATATCTACCAAATAACGGCACATACTCGATCGGTCCTGAAAAGTATTTGAGCCAGGTAACCAGTTTGAAAAAGAACCTGAGCATCCCCGTGATCGGAAGTTTGAACGGTGTCTCAAAAGGCGGCTGGACTCGTTCCGCGAAGCAAATTCAGGATGCGGGAGCCGATGCGCTGGAACTCAACCTATACTATATCCCCACCGACACGAACCTCACCGCGCAGGAACTGGAAAACGCGCAGGTAGAGTTGGTGGCTGAAGTGAAGTCGGTCATTTCGATCCCGCTGGCGGTGAAACTGAGTCCATACATCACCGCCCTGCCGAACTTTGCCCGTCGCATCGTTGAAGCTGGGGCAAACGGTCTGGTACTGTTCAATCGGTTCTACCAGCCCGATTTTGACCTGAACGAGTTGGAAATCGTCCACAATCTGGATTTAAGCACTTCAGCAGACTTGCGACTCCCTCTGCGCTGGATCTCAATCCTGCATGGAAAAGTCAACGCCGATTTTGCTCTGACCAGCGGTGTACATACCGCCAGCGACGTTCTCAAATCCATGATGTCCGGGGCAAAGGTCGCCATGATGGCATCCAATCTCCTGCATAACGGCGAAAAAGTAATTCCGTCCATGTTGAGCGAGCTCGAAGCATGGATGAAGGAACGGGAATATGTTTCGATTGAGCAAATGCAAGGCAGCATGAGTCAAAAATCCGTCAAGGAACCAGCCGCATTTGAACGAGCCAACTATATGAAAGTCCTGACTTCATTCAGAGATCTGGTGTAACAAAGAATCGAATAAACGCAAAAAAGTCCTCCATGTACATGGAGGACTTTTTATTTTTTCAAATCGGGGATTAACTCCCAACAGAAGAGGATGTAGGCGCGTTCTTACGTTGACGGAAGGTGATGCGGGCGCGGGTCAGATCATAGGGAGACATTTCCATTGACACGTGATCACCAAGAAGAATGCGAATATAGTGCTTGCGCATTTTCCCCGAGAGATATGCCAAAACTTCATGACCGTTATCAAGCCGTACACGGAACTGGGTTCCAGGCAGGGCTTCGATTACAAGACCATCAACTTTGATTTTGCCTTCTTCTTTTGTCATACACGCCTCTTGATTTATTCTGTATCCTTGAACGAACGTCGCTTGATGCGGCGGATCGCCTTCTTCTTTTCCATGCGGCGCGTCTCGCTCTTGGAGACGAACCAGCGCTTGTTGCGAATAGTGCTCAGGATGCCGCTCTTGACGATCTTTTTGCGGAAACGCTTGAGCAGTGAATCCTGGGATTCGCCGTTACGTAAATTAACTGAAGCCAATGAAATCACCTACTTTCTGCATAAAAATGTCCAAAAAAAATCGGCCGTTACACAGAATCAGCCGAGGACTTTATAACAAGACCTGAAACGAACTCGATGACCATACGATCAAAAGATGCGCTTCACACTCCTCATGATTTATGTGGAGAAGATGAAAATCCTCCACGCCGAAACTGCGTGTGTATTATACACGATACAGGCGCGAATGAGAAGATTTCCGCCTGATTTTTATTAAAAAGAAAAGCCCCTTGGCAATGACCTACTCTCCCAGGAGGTCGCCCTCCAAGTACCATCGGCGCTGACATGCTTAACTTCCGGGTTCGGAATGGGACCGGGTGTACCCACGTCGCTCAAATCACCAAGGGACAATTTCACAAGATTGTCACCAAATAGCAAGAATAAAATGATGTAGTTTGTCTTTTTGAAAAGTACCAACTTCTCCGTATCACGAGAAGGAAGCCCTCGACCATTAGTACAGCTTAGCTTAACACATTACTGTGCTTACACATGCTGCCTATTAAGCAGGTGGTCTACCTGCGGTCTTACTCCATTAACTGGAATACAGGGATCTAATCTTAGGGCGAGTTTCCCACTTAGATGCTTTCAGCGGTTATCTCTGCCAGACATGGCTACCCAGCGATGCTCCTGGCGGAACAACTGGCACACTAGAGGTCTGTCCACTCCGGTCCTCTCGTACTAGGAGCAGCTCCCTTCAAATCCCTTACGCCCACAGCGGATAGAGACCGACCTGTCTCACGACGGTCTGAACCCAGCTCGCGTACCGCTTTAACGGGCGAACAGCCCGACCCTTGGGACCTTGTCCAGCCCCAGGATGCGATGAGCCGACATCGAGGTGCCGAGCGAGATCGTCGATGTGAACTCTTGGATCTCACCAGCCTGTTATCCCCGGGGTAGCTTTTATCCGGTAAGCCACAACCCTTCCACTCGGTATTGTGGGATCACTAAGCCCGACTTTCGTCTCTGTTCGGCGCGTTGGCCTTACAGTCAAGCTCCCTTATGCCTTTACACTCTATGGTGGGTTTCCATTCCACCTGAGGGAACCTTTGGGCGCCTCCGTTACCTTTTAGGAGGCGACCGCCCCAGTCAAACTGCCCACCTGGCACGGTCCCCCATCCGGATTACGGAATGGGGTTAGGATCTAAACATAATCAGGGTGGTATTTCACCGTTGACTCCACCGACGCTAGCGCGCCAGCTTCAAAGTCTCCCACCTATCCTACACAGATTATATCCAAATACAATGCCAAGATGCAGTAAAGCTCCACGGGGTCTTTTTGTCCTGCTGCGGGTAGGCCGCATCTTCACAGCCATTTCAATTTCACCGGGTCCCTCGTCGAGACAGTGCTCTAATTGTTACGCGGTTCGTGCGGGTCGGAACTTACCCGACAAGGAATTTCGCTACCTTAGGACCGTTATAGTTACGGCCGCCGTTCACCGGGGCTTCAGTTCAAAGCTTCGCTTGCGCTAACCTCTCCCTTTAACCTTCCGGCACTGGGCACGCGTCAGCCCCTATACATCGCCTTACGGCTTAGCAGAGACCTGTGGTTTTGTTAACCAGTCACCAGAGCCATTTCACTGCGACCCTCCGACGCTTTGACACGTCAGGGGGTACCCCTTCTCCCGAAGTTACGGGGTCATGTTGCCTAATTCCTTAACGAGGGTTCTCCCGTTCGCCTTGGTATACTCTACCCGTCTACCAGTGTCGGTTTGCGGTACGAGCACTAGAAAGTTATGCTTAGAGACTTTTCTTGGCAACAAGGCTCAGCCACTTCGCCTTACGGCCCGCTCCCACCTCAGCTCAACTGGCGGATTTACCTACCAGTCTCAACACCTAGATGGATCGAACCCAAATCCAATAATGGGCTGGCCTACCTCGTTGCGTCCTCCCATCGCACTCTCTAGCGGTTCCGGAATGTTGACCGGATGTCCATCACCTACGCCTCTCGGCCTCGGCTAAGGACTCGACTAACCCGACGCGGAATGACCTGGCGTCGGAAACCTTAGACTTACGGCGAACACGGTTCTCACGTGTTTGTACGCTACTCATGCCTGCATTCTCACTTCTGTCCGCTCCAGTCGCCCTTACGATCGACCTTCACCGCTGACAGAACGCTCCCCTACTGCCCCAACTTGCGTTGAGACTCATGGCTTCGGTACTATGCTTAGCCCCGTTAAGTTTTCCGCGCGAAGTCACTAGACCAGTAAGCTGTTACGCACTTTTTAAAGGGTGGCTGCTTCTAAGCCAACCTCCTGGTTGTTTAAGTAACCTCACCTCGTTTCCCACTTAGCATAGATTTTAGGACCTTAGCCGATGATCTGGGCTGTTTCCCTTTCGACCCCGAAACTCATCTCCCGGAGTCCGACTGCCATGCTATGGAGTACTGGCATTCCGAGTTTGATTGGGTTCAGTAAGCTGTAAGCCCCTTAGCCCATTCAGTGCTGTACCTCCAGTACTAAACGCATGACGCTAGCCCTAAAGCTATTTCGGGGAGAACCAGCTATCTCCGTGTTCGATTGGCATATCACCTCTACCCACAGGTCATCTCCTAACTTTGCAACGTTAGTGAGTTCGGGCCTCCACGAGTGTTTAGACTCGCTTCACCCTGCCCATGGGTAGCTCACACGGTTTCGGGCCTAATTCCAGCGACTATACGCCCTATTAAGACTCGCTTTCGCTACGGCTTCGGGTGTTACTCCCTTAACCTCGCCACTAAAATTAACTCGCAGGCTCATTCTCCAAGAGGCACGCTGTCAGGCATAACAAGGAACGTCCCTATTTCTAGGGGGCTCAACTTGTCGTAGCCCTTCAACTGCTTGTAAGCTTATGGTTTCAGGTTCTATTTCACTCCC
>JADKEA010000019.1:0-580000 GCA_016718275.1 Candidatus Villigracilis affinis | reverse complement strand
ATGATCTCTTTCACTCCCCCATTCGCAACACGAGCCACCAACTGCTTGATCTTCAAATCATCAGGGCCGATGCCTTCGATGGGAGATAAAACTCCCTGCAAGACATGATATTTTCCATGAAAGCCGCCTGTGCGTTCGAGGGCGAGGACATCCAAGGCTTCTTCCACCACACAGATGAGCGAGCCATCACGCTTGGTTGACTCGCACACTTCACAGCGTTCGCGGCCTGCATCGGTAATGTTAAAACATTCCTGGCAAAAGGCGGTGTTTACCTTAAGATTCGCTAGCGCCGTGGACAAATCCTGTGCCACATCTTCGGAGGCGCGCAGCAAATAGAAAGCCAGCCGCGAAGCAGACTTTGGCCCAATGCCTGGCAGGCGTTCGAGGGCGGTCACCAAATTTTGAATTGATTCAGGGAGCAGCATGAGTTATCTATCGAAAGGTTGGAAAGTTAACAAGTTGAAAAGTTGAACATTCAAACCTAAAAAGGCAACCCACCTGCGAGCGGGCCCATCAACTTCTCTTGCAAGGCGCGCGATTCATCCAATGCCATGTTGACAGCGGAGAGAACCATGTCTTGAAGCATTTCAGCATCTGCGTCTTTGAGAAAGTCGGGGGAGATTTCGACGGATTTGCATTTCTGGTCACCTGTCATGGTGACTTTGATCGCGCCGCCGCCAGCCGTTGCGCTGACAGTTTCTTCGGCAAGCTGCGCCTGCGCGATTTCCATTTTCTTTTGCATTTGCTGCAATTGCTGCATCATGCCTGATTGCCCGCCCATTGCGGGTCCACGATTAAATCCTTTTGCCATAGTTAAACCTCGTTATTTGATATTTGTTATTTGGGAATCGGGATTTGGAAATCGGCCGATTCCCAACTTCTATTCATCCATATCCACGATTTCGCCGCCGTGGTGAATGGCGGCAGCGACCATGCCATCCTGTGCTACGTTCGGGGGAATCTTGCCTTTGGCGTTGGTGACGATACATTTCACGGCAACATCCACGTGGAAATGGTCTTTGATCAATTTCTGGATCGCTTCGATCTGGTCGGGCTTATCGAGTTTCGAGACCAACACGTCACTGGCGAGGCCGAGCATAAGCGTTTTGCCTTGAATGTCAATCATCTTCACTGAATTTAACAGCGCAGATAAATTCGCCTGTGATTTTGGAAGCGATGCCGCCAGCGACTTCCACGATCTGACGATGTCATTGGAGTTGAGGATCGGTTTCTCAGGTGCGGATTCAATTTGGGCAGGCGGCGCTTCGCTCTTAACCTCGGGCTGGGATTCTGTTTTCGAAACAGGAGCAGGCCTCGACGGAGTCGGACGCGGCGCCCCCTGCGGGGATGATACGGCAATTTGATGAGATTCTGTCGGGGCGTCCAACGCTTCCGCGAGGGCAAGTTCCAGACTCAAAGAGGGTTGCCAGCCGCCGCGCAAATCCACCGCCGCGTTGTTGAATATCTTCATCATGCGCAGGACATCGGTGGAATGAAATGCGCTTGCATGTGCCTGCATTTGGGTTTTGACATCACGCGTGGCTTCGACCTGTTCAATATTGCCCATCTGAATGAGCATGAGACCGCGCATATATTCAACAATTTGACGGGCCAGCGAGCGCGGATCTGCGCCGGAATCGAGGGCGCGATGAATGGTTTCAAGTCCATGCGCGGGTTGGTTTTCAAGAATGGACGTGGCGACATCGAGAACAGTTTGACTCGTGGCTGTGCCAAGGACTTGCTGCGCGAGAGCCAGCGTGATCTTCGTGCCTGTGGATGCGAGTTGATCGAGCAGTGATTGCGCATCGCGCATACCGCCCGCTGACTGACGAGCAATGAGCGCAAAGGCTTCTTCATCCACTTGAATATTTTCAGAGGCGGCGATTTGCTTCAGGTTTGCAACGATCTCATCGATGGGCACGCGTCGAAACTCGTGACGCTGACAACGCGACAAAACCGTGGCAGGGATTTTATGAATTTCAGTGGTGGCCAGCACGAAAATGGCATGCGGCGGGGGTTCTTCGAGCGTTTTGAGCAAAGCGTTGAACGCGCCGCCAGAAAGCATGTGGACTTCATCGATGACATAGACTTTGTATTTACCCTGCGAAGGTGAGAAATTGATCTTCTCGCGCAGATCGCGGACGTCATCCACGCCATTGTTCGAGGCGGCGTCGATTTCGATCATATCCATGAAGCGGTTTTCGTTGACGGCTTTGCAATGGTCACATTCGTTGCAGGGCCGCTTGGCGGGATCTTCGCTGAGACAGTTGACCGCCTTCGCCAGCAAACGTGCAACGGTGGTCTTGCCCGTTCCGCGTGGACCCGCGAAAAGATAGGCATGACCTACGCGGTCAGCCTTGATGGAATTAATGAGCGTCTGGACGACGTGATCCTGTCCAATGACTGTATCCCATTGTTTGGGGCGGTATTTTCTGTACAGAGCTTGGGTCATGTGTTTAGGTTTCAGGTGTCAGGTTGAAGGTTTCAGGCTTTTTATGAATCTTGGCAGCTTTTGCACTCTTCGCGGTTGATTACGGAACTCGATACACAGCCCTCAAATTGCCCTGCGCATCGAATAAGCGGGCATTCTCCCCAGAATTCCATACAGCGTCGCTGATGCCCCAGTACAGGTCAATGACGCTATCTGTGCCCGCGATGGTGTGAACCTGAACAGCTCCATTTTGGTAAAGAGTGAGTTTGGGGAAAGTGAAGGTGTTTCCGTCTTCGTCTTTTAGTTGCCAGGAGGCCAGATCAAGTTGATTCTCGCCTTCGAATTTGACCACAACGATCTCTGAGGTCACTGTGCCAGCGCCGACAACACTGCTGATCTTCACGGGAATGTCCGTTTGCAGGTCTGTTCCTGAGACAGGAGCCCCTTCACCGCTGACAGGCGTGGCCTGCGTCACCGCCGACTGGCTGACAGCGCGGTAATTGCGGTCGTACCAGAACAACATTCCCCCCGTCACGCTCGCCGAGACGAAAATATTGAGGAGGATGTACAGGAACATTTTACGGCGGTTCATGGTGTTCAAATCATAGCACAGAATAGCGTTGGCGGAAATTAAAAATCCTGTGGTCATTCAGACCACAGGATTTCAGTTCATACATTTTCTACGGCAATTGCGTAATTATAAAATCATCGAAAGACACATCGGCCCCATTGGCCTGCTCACCGCTCAAGGCAAACAAGGCAAAGCCGCCTGACGGATAAGTGGTATCGTCGACAGAAGCAATTTGCTGTCCATCCACATACAATGTCAGTTTGCCGTTACCGCAATCCACACCGATGCGATAAGACTCGGCGTTTTTAGCGATCAAGTCCGACGTTTCCCAGCCGCCGTTGGTGAGGAAATTATCCTCCTGGGCAAGAGCCGCCAAAACAATGGCATATTCACCAGCCGGGGTGACGGCAAAGTAGTAGCGGGATTCGTCAATGAACTGTTGGTTACAAGTAATACCAAAGGCAGCATGCGGGTCAGTGTTACGATTGATGGCTGTGACTTCCATGTGGATATTGGTGTACGTCTCATCGTTGGGCATTGTCCACACAAAATAATTTGTAGCGGCGATTCTGATATTCAAGGTATCGTCCACATACTCTACCGTTCGGTCAGAATCGGAACCTGTGCCCCACTCACCACGGCCAGGGACAAAATCATCCTTAAACAAAATCTCACCACTATTGGATTGAGATTCTTCCGTGGGCACCGGAAGATCCACAACCGCAGTCGGTTCTTCAACAGGCACAGAGGTCGGGATAATGGGATCGGTAACCGCGGTCGGCGCTCCCCCGCCCCCAACGGCATTGCAAGCCAAAGCTGCAAATGCAAGACAGGTAATCGCTAAAAGTAAGTTATTGGCACGTTTCATTCTTCAATTCTCCTCGAAAAATATAATGCGGGATTTTATCAGTCTGTGCCAATAACTAAATAGTACATTATGGGGAATATTTTGACTTAACGCGACATGGAGATCGCCACCCAATCACCCATTTGGCGGACTTCGCCTCTTTTCAACCCTTTGGCCTGCCCAGCCCCAATGACCGACTCAGCCTGATGGTCGAGAATGCCACTCAAAATGATCTCGCCGTTGGGTTCGATCAGGTCGGCAAGTCCCGCATCAAAAAGGCGGATCAGAATCGGACCGAGAATATTCGCCACCACCAGCGGCGCAGATTTGAAAGCGAACTGGCCAGCCAGCACTTCCGTCACCGAACCCTGACCAAGGATCAATTCCTCCCCCACCTCGTTTGTATCTGCGTTCTCGCGCGAGTTTTTGACGGACTCAATATCAATGTCCACGCCGAGGACTTTGTTTGCGCCGAGTTTCAATGCAGCAATTGACAAGATCCCAGAGCCGCAGCCAACATCGATTACGGTTGATAGTTGACGATTATCGGCAGAAACTTCCATAAGTTCAAGGCACAACTGCGTCGTGGGATGCGTGCCTGTACCAAAGGCCATGCCTGGGTCAATTTTGATCGGGATGCGGCTCGGCTCGGGGGATTCCAACCACGCGGGCAGGATCAAGAGTCTCTGTCCGATGAGAATCGGCTTGTAGTGCTGTTTCCAGGCTTCCATCCAGTTTTGATCCGCGATCTGCTTGTAGGTTGGGGTCGGCACAGGCTTGATCATCCCCAAATAGTAAAGTGACTCTTCGAGCTTCTGTCGCGTTTCTTCAAGCTGATCGTTCACCTCCAAATAAGCGCGGACGGTGATCGGGCCAGTGGCTGTGCCTTCATCCTCTTCATCGTTGAATTTGACGCCCTGTTCGGTCATCACGCCGTTGGGCGCAAAACGCGCGAGCACATCAGCCACAGATTCGGCGAGTTCGCCGTCTACAGTAAGGGATACTTCAAGCCAGTTCATGTACGATCTCCAATGTTGAGTTTTCAGCGGGCGGTTTGATCGGCCCGATAGAATTTGATTTGCGCTTTTTCGAGAGTGACGAGACCCGCTTTGATATGTGGATCGATCAATTCGAGAAAGGCTTCAAGCTTTTCCTGAGTATCCACGATCTCGACCACCATCGGCATGTCTTCAGAAAGACGTTCGATCTTGAACGTGTGGATGATGCGGGTATTCGCGCCGAAGCCCATGATACCGCGTAAAACGGTCGCGCCTGCAAGTCCCTGCTCGCGGGCTTGCAAGACGATCCATTCGTAAAGCGGTTTGTGCTCGTGCCTATCTGATTCGCCAATGAAAATGCGGAGCAGGGAACCTTCTTCGGGCAGGTGCATGGTTATCTCCAAATCAAATACGAGACCGTGCGCCCCAACCACACGGCAAAGAGGCCGATGATCACATTCGCACCGATATTCGCCAGCGCGCTCATCATTTGACTATCACGCGCAAGGTTGAGCGTTTCGTTTCCGAACGAAGAGAATGTGGTGAATCCGCCAAGGATTCCGACAAAGATGAACAGACGCGATTCGGTGGTAAAAAACCCGCGTGTTTCAGCAAGCTGGGCAAGAAAGCCGATGACAAAACAGCCGATCACATTGACCACGAGCGTGCCATAGGGAAAGCCCACGCTTTTCGAAGCCTGTTGAACATATCCGCTTGCAAGATAACGCAGAATGGAACCGATAAATCCACCGAAGCCGACGAGGAGAATATTGGTCAAATGATTTCCTTTTTAACCACAGATGAACACAGATCAATTAGATGGTAGTGGATGAAAAGCAGGGGATAATTCTTATGTTTATCTGCGTTTATCCGTTTTCTGATTTTCCACCGCCCATTTTATCAATTCTTTTTCCGTGGTGAGCATCATCGCGGGCAATTCATCGACGGGGAAATATTTCATCTCTGAAATCTCATGAGATGCCTTGAACTCGCCGCTTAAAATCTTGCAGAGATAGATCACGCCCAAATGATGATCTTCCCGCGCGCTGACAACAGTCAGCAGCCGCTCAACCTGGATCTGCATCCCCGCTTCTTCAAAAAATTCACGCTTGATCGCATCGACAGGCTGCTCGCGATATTCCAATCCGCCCGCAGGGATGCCCCACTCGAATTTGCGGTAGGTATGCTTGAACAGCAGCACTTGTCCCTGCTCGTTGAAGATCAGCGCCGCCACCGCCGCACGGAATCTGGGACGCACCAGCTTCGCCGCCAGAAAATGCACCCACAAAGGCAGGGTGCGCCAGACTCGCAACAGGAAAGGTATCATAAGTTCTCTTGCCCAGTTGAAAGTTTAGCTCTCAACTGGGCACTCAAATCGCCTTAAATCTTCCCTGCCACGTAATCCAGCACATCGATCTTTGTGAGGATGCCGACAGGCTTGCCGTGGTCCACCACGATCAACGCATAGCCCGATGTGAGCGAGGGCATGGCTTCTTCGAGCGGAGTTTCAGGCGGGAAGACCGCGCCTGCATTTTGCACGAGCGCATCGATCTTTTCATCGTTGCTGTGTTCGTGCTTTTCGAGCATGTGATTGAGCAAGTCCACTTCTTCGATGAGACCGACCAACGATCCATCCGCGCCGACGACTGGCATTTGCGATACTGCATTCTGGTGCATCACTGAAACCACCTTGCGGACCGAGTCACCAATTGTCGCGGTGATCAATGCCTTGTTTGGCTTCGCAATCAACAGGTCGCCCAGAGCCGTTTCTCCGAATTCCATCGAGAGGAATCCGAATTCGCGCATCCACTTGTCATCATAAAATTTTGAAAGATAACGCGAACCAGAATCAGGGAGAATGACCACGGGCAGGCGGTCGGGAGTCAGCTTGCGGCAATATTTGATCGCGCCTGCAATCGCGGAGCCAGAGGAGCCGCCCGCGAAAATGCCTTCCTGCCGTACGAGTTGACGCGCCCAATAAAACGACTCTTTATCTCCCGCGCGTTCGATGGCATCCACATAATTGATATCCATCGTGGACGGCAAGAAGTCTTCGCCAATGCCTTCCACTTTATAAGTTTTGGGATACGCGCCCGGAGGAATGATGCCTTTGTTCTGCCAGATCTCGGTGAGGATCGAACCTTCGATATCAATGCCCACAATCGTAATGTTCGGATTCTTGGATTTGAGATAACGCCCCACACCGGTGATGGTTCCGCCTGTGCCAATGCCGATGATGACATCGGTCAACTTGCCATCGGTCTGCTCCCACAACTCGGGGCCAGTGCTCAGCTCGTGGGTTTTCGGGTTATCGGGGTTGTGATATTGATTCGCTAAAATCGCATTGGGGGTTTCGCGCGCGAACTTCTTCGCCACTTCATAATACGAGCGCGGATCATCAGGTCCGACCGCCGTTGGAGTGATGACCACCTTCGCGCCATAAGCACGTAACAATAAAATCTTTTCGTTGCTCATCTTATCAGGCATGACAAAGATGGTCTTGTAGCCTTTGAGCGCCGCCGCAATTGCAAGGCCGACGCCTGTGTTGCCTGATGTGGCCTCGACAATGGTTCCACCAGGCTTGATCTCGCCCCGCTTCTCGGCCTGCTCGACGATATTCGCCCCCACACGGTCCTTGACCGAACCGCCGGGATTCATAAATTCCAATTTCGCATACAGCGGAACAGGCAGGTCGCGCCCGATCCGCTCCAGTTTGACAAGCGGCGTATTGCCCATTGCGCCAAGTACATTATTAAAGACACGTTTCGCTTTTGATTCGGGTAATCCTGTTGTCATTCTCTCTCCTTTGGTTGTGGGTATTTTACCGCGAGGAGTGAACAGTGAATAGTTATCGGTGGGGAGTGCGAGGCATAAAAAAAGCCTCTGGAGTTTTGAAACTCTCGGAGGTCTTGTTTTTACAATAAAACCCATCCAGAATTTTCAAAACCAAGCCCATCCCATTCGTCTTGGTTTTGTTCGGGATTGTCTCTTAAGGTGGGCTACGCCATTTAACGTCACAAAAGAAGAGGCGCGTCAACCCTTCCTTTTGTCTTCCGAAAGTGGCTCATACCCTGAAAAAAGCCTCGATGACCTGATTTATGAAACAGATACGGTTGTAGTAGGGCATTTTACTTCTACACTCCCCAGCCGATGGAATACCCCAAACGGAAAACTGCCAGAAGATATCAACTCCATTCAAGAAATTTTATGGCATACAACTGATGAGGATAAAGGCATCAACCTGAAACGAAAATGTACCATTGGGACATTTGGCGGCGCCGGCGAAGATTGGCACTCGACCAACCAAAGCTCTAACTCCTGATTCTGGAAAAAGCTATCTGCTATTCTTAAATCATGATCCACGCCTTGCCAACGGGAACGGTCCTGGGCCTTTTCTGATGTATGACCCAGCCACATTTATCATTTCAGACGGGAAAGCGTCTTCATGGATGGGCGAATGGAGTGAAGAGGAACTGCGGGAATATATAAAACGCTCACCTTTGTTGGAACAACTATCGATATTCCAGACACACCTGAAACTGAAGAAGTCATGCAAAAAATCAAGGCCTCACACGATATCGAAGTAGAGGCAAAACAGTCTTCTGATTTATCGAAACTCTCAGATGTTTTTATCAACGACCCACGTTTTCCCCTAAATACTGACAGACTGGAATTCACTAAAAGTGTAACCAACAATCCATCGCTGGAAACTGCTGGATATTTAGATTTCAAAATGGCTTATATCGAAAACGGATTTGATCCAAATGGCTTCCCAAATAACCACCCAATGCAATACGTAATTCGGCACATTGCAATCATCCAAGGCAAGATAAAATGCGTTTCTTCTGGTTTTCCAGTGCAATATCGTAGGCATAACGGATTCCTCTAGCCATCGTAGCTTCAATGACAAATTCCCAATCTTGCCCGGGCAGGATTTTTGCCTTATCCAACCACGGGTCAATCCAACCCTCTGACTTGAGCGCGTTATACAACTCCCGTACAGCGGGCTTGTCTTGCGAGGCATGACAGAGGAAAACGCGGAGAGGGCGGGGCATGAATCCACAGCTCGCAAACTTATCCACTTTGGAGCAAACCTTATGATCCGTGCCGGACATGTCATCACCAACCCAAGTTCAAAGACCACGATTACCGTCCTTGAAACGGACGTGGAAACCAAGGGCATGGGCTTTTATCTTGAATATCACATGCCTGTGGGGGCAAGGCCGGATGTCGCCGAACACCTTCACATGACCTGGACGGAAACCTTCGAGATCATCTCCGGCGAATGCAAATACAGGCTGGATGGCAAAAAACGAAATGCAAAAGCGGGAGATGTAGTCGTATTGCCTCCCACGCAAAAGCACATCCACCCGTGGAACAACGGTCAAACGGAATTGGTCATGCGTCAACGCTCGCAGTTTGACAAACCAAGTCCGCAGGCGGTACAAGATACGCTCGGTGTTTTCTCTACAATTGCAGACCTTGGACCGAATCAACTCAATGCAAACGGCCAGCCGAAAAATGCCCTGCTTTCCTTCGCCATTTTACGAACTCTGGGTAAGCATGGCGGTTATGATGGCCGCATTCCGATCCGCACGCAGAAAATTTTAAACGCCACGGTCGGCTTGCTGGCTGAGTTGATCGGAGTCGCGCAGTGAGCAAGAAATACAGATAGAAATAACAGAACTCCCGCCGAAATCTCGACGGGAGTTCTTCTTTCATCCATATCATCTTGGTCTCAATACGCCTCTCGACGACCAACGACCAAGGCTTTCAAACCTTCCAACCTGCAACCTTCAACCCCTAATAAATCGGCAAACTCGTATCCACTTCCTTTGCCCATGAATTGATTCCGCCCTTCAAGTTCTTTACCTTCTTGAAGCCAGCGCTGGCGAGCAATTCAAGCGCGCGCGCGGAGCGGGTTCCGCCTTTGCAGAAAACGACCATGTCATCGGCGCTGTTTAATTCGGTTAATCGTCCCGCCAGTTGACCGAGGGGAATGTTCACGGCGTTGGGCAGGGCGGAGATCTCCAACTCGTGAGGCTCTCGCACATCGAGCAGGATCAGGCTCGGGGTAAGTGAGATGCGCTCTTTTAATTCCACAGACGTAATATCGAGGCCTGCGCCAGCCGATCCTTCTTCGTGATCATGGCCGGGGACGCCGCAGAATTCTTCGTAGTCGATCAATTCCTTGATGTCGGCATTCGGTCCGCACACGCGGCATTTGGGATTCTTCTTGAGCTTGACGAAGTCGAACGACATGTCGAGCGCGTTGTACAACAGCAGGCGGCCGATCATCGGGTCACCGATGCCGAGCAAAACTTTCAGCGCTTCGGTGGCTTGCAGTGTGCCGATCGTGCCGGGCAGCACGCCGAGCACGCCGCCCTCCGCGCACGAAGGGACAAGCCCGGGCGGCGGCGGTTCGGGGAAGAGACAGCGATAGCACGGCCCTTCCTTGGCGTAGAACACACTCACCTGCCCGTCAAAGCGGAAGATGGATGCGTACACATTCGGCTTGCCGAGAAACACCGCCACATCATTGGTGAGATAACGGGTGGGAAAATTATCGGTGCCGTCGAGGATGATGTCGTAATCTTTGGCGATGCGCATCGCGTTTTCGGAAGTGTACGGCTCGTTGTAGGTATCCACTTGAATATCGGGATTCAGGTCGAGCAGTTTCGCCTTCGCGCTTTCCACTTTCAATTTGCCGATGGTGGATGTGCCGTGGATGATCTGCCGTTGGAGATTCGACGAGTCAACGGTATCGTAATCGACCAGACCGATGCGCCCCACACCCGCCGCGGCCAGATACAACGAAACAGGCGACCCCAACCCGCCAGTTCCCACAATCAACGCGGACGAATTCTTCAGCTTGCGTTGACCTTCCAATCCCACTTCGGGGATCAACAGGTGACGCGAGTAACGCAAAATTTCTTCGTGATTTAATTCAGGCAGCATATTAACCTCCAGCAATGGACGGGATCAACATCACTTTATCGCCATCCTTGATCGGCGTATCCACGCCCTGCAAATCCTTGATGTTATGTTCGCCAACAAACAAATTGACGAACGGACGCAGTTCCCCGCCGTCGTTGAATATATGCGGCTTGATCGTCGGAAATTGATTGGTCAGGTCAGTCAGCGCTTCTGAAATATTCGCGCCACTGACAGTCACTTCAGATTGTCCGCTGGTATAAGCACGCAACGGGGTCGGGATTCGCAAAACGGGCATGTAGAGTCTCCTAAAATAATTTTGAAAAAACTTAAACACAAAGGGCACGAAGTACACGAAGGAAACACGGACTTAAGGTTTTCCTTTGTGACCGTAGTGTCCTTCGTGTTTAATCGGTTTACAAAGTCTGTATCTGTTCCATCAACTTTTCAACCCGCGCCACGCCATTATTGACATAGCGTGCCTCGCCGCGGGAATTGAGCAAAAACGTGGTCGGGACGCTCATCACGCCCCAAGTCTTCGCGACCTCGGGCTGCTGGGTCGCGTCAATTTCAACGACGTGCAATTTTTCGCCGAGCAGATTGGTCAACTTTTCAAGCGCAGGGCGCTGCACGGTTTTGCACGGCGCACAATCTGGCGTGGTGAAATAGACGATGGTGGGCTTGTTCGGCAAAGTGTTAAACAATGAGCCAATGCCGCCTTTTGCGCGTGAGATCAACCGCCTATTAAATAACCAGTTGACGCCCACGCCTAAAAATATAATACCAATTGCAAAAGCAAAACGCAACAGGATATCTGAACTCATGCCGCAGCTCCTGCTTTCGGCTTCATGCCGGGGAAAGTCCCTGCGGGCGGCTGTTTGCCAAAGCCAGGCACATTCAGGCGCACCAGCCAGTAGTACATGGCGCATCCCACGCAGAAACCGCCAAAGGCATTCAGCGAAGCCAGCGCAACGACGATCCACACCAGGGTCCAGCCCAGAACCGCCGAACCGAGGAACAATGCGGCGGAACCACCAGCCATGAACAAAAATCCGACGAATTGCGCAAAGCGATGCGGTTCGGGGTTGTCATCCAACACATCGGGTTTCATCCATCCGCGCGGCTTGAGCAGGGACGTGTAGATAAAGCCAAAACCCGGTTTCTTCAAAACGGTGCCAAGCCCCATCATCAACGCGACGAAAGCCGCGAGGATCGGCTGGTTGAAAATAAAAGCAAGCACGCCCAACGAAATGATGAAGTATTGGTTTGCCTTTAATGCAGAGTGATCCACTTTTTGTAAGGGTTGTGATGTCATGTTAAGGTATCCTGTTTTTTATTTGGCGATTCTCAACCGCCAGAATTTTTATTGAATCGAAATCTCTTCTTCTTCATACTTCGAACGATCTTCCAGCAATCGCCATGAACGATGACTGATCGATTTGCCTGCATCCACACGCGTGATGATGTAGGAGAAAAACGGCTGTGCCCATTCACGGTCATATTCAGAGGGGATATTCGGGCAATCGGGGTGGGAGTGAAAAACACCGATCAGGCTCAGTCCGAGGCTATCGGCCTTCAACTCAGCTTTGAGATAATCTTCAGGCGTAAACAAAAACCGATTGTGGCGTGCCTCGTCCTCGCGCGCGTTGGGCAAAGATAATATCTGCTTTACTTCGCCTTCCACACCGATCAAAAAACCAGCCCCCTCTTCAGGGTAGGCTTCCTCTACGTGTTTGTTGATTTGCTCGATCAAATCATTTGAGACAGCCAGCATTACTTCCCCTCCCATAACTTTTTATCGCTCAAATATTTATAGCCAGCATCGGGGAACAAGGTCACGACCACACCTTCATCCAATTCGCTTGCGACTTGAAGCGCAGCAACAGCCGCCGCCCCGGAGGAAATCCCCACGAAGAGACCTTCCTCCCGCGCCAATCGATTCACCATCTCATGCGCCGCTTCGGTCTGGACCTCAAGCGGGGTGCCCGCAACTGACTCGTCATAGATCCCGGGCTTGATCGCACTAGGCATGTGCTTCAGGCCTTCCAGCCCGTGGAAAGGTGCATCGGGTTGGAAAGCCAAAATCTTCACATCAGGTAATTGGTCTCGCAAATATCGTCCCGTACCCATCAACGTGCCGGAGGTGCCCAACCCTGTAATGAAATGAGTCACCAGTCCGTTTGTTTGGGCGAAAATCTCAGGTCCCGTTGACAGGTAATGCGCCTGCCAATTCGCAGCATTGTTGTATTGATTGGCGTACCAATACAGGTCTGGATTTTCCGCAGCCATTTCACGAGCTTTGAGGATCGCGCCATCTGAGCCTTCGAGCGGATCGGTGAGCACCAATTCCGCGCCAAGGGCTTTGAGGATGGTGATGCGCTCTGGGCTGGCACTGGCTGGCAACGCCAAAGTGACAGGGATTCCCAGCGCCGCACCGAAGGTGGCATAGGAAATGCCCATATTTCCCGAAGTGGAATCAAGCAAACGCTTGCCATTATCCAGGTCACCGCTGATGATGGCGTTCTGGATAATGTTCAACGCGGGGCGATCTTTGACCGAGCCGCCGGGGTTGAACCATTCGGCCTTGGCAAAAACCTTTACACGTGGTGACAGGCCGAGGCCCAGCCTGCGAAGCGGGAGGAGCGGCGTGTTCCCCACATGTGCAGGAAGTCCATCAAGGGGAACTGAATTTGTATCTATTAATCGAATATCCAGTAAGGTCATGTCATCCTTTTAAATCAAAAGCAGTCAACGGGTAAACAAAAAGACGGCGAACGAGCGCCACACTATGCAAAATTCTGCAAGCGGGGGTCGTCCAACCGTCTGTTTCCGTTGACTGCGGGGAGGTCTATCTCAGGCGGGTGGTTACGAGCCCCGCGATAGACACAAGCAATAGTTAAATGTTTTCATAGGTTTCCGATTAGATGCGCGTTATTTTACTTATCTTACCCGATTTGTCAATACTGAAATTCCGCATCACTCTGGAGGTAGCTTCTTTTTTAGAAAACCGAATCAGGCCCTCGTTAGGTATGATGCGTTTTATCCTCCAGCAGCGGAGGCCATTAAGATGACCTTGTCGCCCGTTTGCAATTCCGTCGCCAGCCCATTCAATTCGCGCAGATGCACTCCGTTTACGAAAATATTGAAGTGCCTGCGCAGTTCGCCATTCGCATCATATAAATGCGGTTTCAACGCCGGGTAACGCACGAGGATATTTTCAAGCACTTCGGCAACGGTTGCGCCGTTCACTTCGAACTCGGTCTGGTTATCGACATAGAATTTCATCAGGGCGGGAAAGCGGATAATTGGCATATTTTATTTTACTGCGAGTTGATTGCCTTTGGCGGAGAAATTTCATGTGAATAGGTGTTAGAAAACAAAAAAGTCCCAAAGCCAAATGCATTGGGACTTTTTACTGATTACTTTTTACCGTTCACTAAATTACTCTTCCTTCTTGGCTTCCATTTCCTTCTTGTGGGCTTCGATGATCGGACCGGTGATGTGGGATGGGACCGTATCGTAATGATCGAACTCCATGGTGAAGTATCCGCGCCCGCCGGTAATGGAGCGGAGTTGGGTGGTGTAGCGCAGCAATTCTGCCATGGGCACATGCGCCACAATGACCGTGTTTCCGTGTTCCGAATCCGTGCCCTGTACGCGGCCGCGGCGTGTGTTGAGGTCGCTCATTACATCACCCATGTTCGCATCTGGCACCGTCACGCGGACGTTCATGATGGGCTCGAACAAGACCGGGCCCGCTTCATGCACGGCAAGTTTGAAGGCTTCACGTCCTGCAATTTCAAAGGCGACAGGTTTGGAATCCACTTCATGTTCCTTGCCGTCATACACAATCACTTTGACGTTGCTCATCGGATAGCCCGCGAACGCACCACGTTCCATGGTGGCCTTAATGCCTTTTTCGATCGGGGGCAAATAGGATTTCGACAGGTTCATACCGACGAGTTCATCGGTGAATTCGAAGTCAGCAGAGGGCAGAGGTTCAATGCGAAGGTGCACTTCGCCAAACTGACCCGAGCCACCGCTTTGTTTCTTGTGACGATACTGGGCGCTGGCCTTGCGGGTAATTCCTTCGCGATAGGCGATGCGCGGTTCATGGGTGGATAAACCGACCTGGAACTTGGCCTGCGCGCGATGCAGCGCCACGTCAATATGCTGGTCGCCCATACCCTGCAACACGGTTTCGTGTGTGATCGGGTCGTTTTGCCAGATCAGGGTCATATCTTCTTCGCACAGACGCGCGAGTGTGGGTGAGATCTTGGCCGCATCAGCCTGGCTCTTCGGGGTGATCGCCACACGATACAGTGCGGCGGGGAATTTCGGTTTCTGGATCGTGAGCGGATGGCCTTTATCGCACAGGGTATCGCCTGTAGCAGTGACGGTCAATTTTGAAACGGCGGCAAGGTCACCGGCATGGATCACTTTCGCCGGGATCGCTTCCTTGCCGCGCTGGAAGTGCAGACCGGAGACGCGTTCATCGGCGCTCTTGATTTGATTCCAAACGTGTCCATCGGCCTGGACAGAACCAGAGTACACGCGGAAGTAGGTCATCTTGCCAACGAACGGGTCGGCAGTGGTTTTCCAAACATAGGCTGCCAGCGGCTCAGAATCAGACGGCTTCAATTCCTCTTCGCCGCTCTTGCCTTGCGCCACACGCTTCGGCCCATTCAACGGAGAAGGCAGCAGGTCGATGATGTCATTGAGCAGGGCGATCGCGCCGACTTCATGTCCGCCAGCAGCACAGAACACAGGGACAAATGCTCCAGCGTAGACCACATCTTCAAGTCCACGTACCATTTCCGCGTCGGTCAATGAACCGTTTTCGAGATACTTCTCCATCAGTTCATCTTCGCCTTCGGCGGCTGCTTCCACCATTGCAAAATGAGCCGCTTCTGCCGCTTCCTTCAATTCGGCTGGGATATCCGCCGTGGTGTTTCCATCGCCCATATAGGACTTCATGCCGATGATATCGACCACACCCTTGAAGTTCTGCTTTTCACCGATCGGCAAATGGACCTTGATGGCACGTTTGCCATGCGCCTTCACGAATTCTTCGATGGCGTCATAAGTCGCTTCGAAATTCGCGTTGTCGCGGTCCATCTTATTAATAACAAAAAAGCGCGGCAGATTGAATTCATCTGCGTAGCGCCATGCAAGTTCCGTTCCAACTTCGATACCCGAGACGGCATCCACTAAAATAACCGCGCCATCAGCGACACTCAGGGCGGAGATGATCTCACCCACAAAATCGGTGTAGCCTGGCGCGTCTATTACGTTTATTTTATGATCGCGATGCTCGATGGGAATAATACTTGAGTAGATCGAAATCTTTCGGCGATGTTCCTCGTCATCATAATCCGAAACCGTGGTCCCGTCTTCGACCTTTCCCAGACGTGTGGTCGCCTTCGTTGCATGTAAAAATGCTTCTGCCAACATCGTTTTCCCCGCGCCTCCATGTGAAACCAGCGCGATGTTGCGAAGAAACTCGGTGGTATACTCTTTCATGAAAGTAGCCTTCCTATAAGTGTAGGATGTAAAGCAATTCGTTTTCTCGTCTCAAGTAAAGCCAAATTCGGACAAAACTGAAGGACAAGTTGCACGATTGTAAAAGAACTCAATTGAATTGTCAAAGTGTGAACCGTCACGGCCTGCGCATGACATTTACAGAATCGCATGACTTGATCGATTTCCTGTAAAAGTTCACTTTATGGATGAAACAAGCGATAATTCACCTCTCGGGGTGAATTCTTGAATTAAGAAAACAAGCCGTTCCACCGGCAACCAGAAAACTGGAGGAAACTTTTGATGGCGCTCTTTCGGGAATACTCATTCCTTGCGCTGGCCATCGGTCTGGTGGTCATTGCTGGAAGCATTCTGCTCACAAACAAACCAAAATGGAATGATTTCCTTGCCTTTGGGGTGGTTGTCACCGCCCTTATTACCGCATGGGTAATCCTGCATCCGCGCCAAACCCCGTTGATGGGCGATGCCGTGGCCGTCAAGGAACTCATTGGCGCGGGCACACCCGTCCTGCTCGAATTCCAATCCCCCTTCTGAATTACCTGCACCCAAATTAAGCCCGTCGTTGACGAGCTCGAACAGGAATTGAATAACGAAATCAGCATTGGCAAACGCATCCACTTCATCCGCCTGAACATTCAGGAAGCCGCAGGCATGGAACTCGCCCCCCTCTACAACTTCGAATTCACCCCCACCTTCATCTTCTTCGATGCGCAGGGCAACGAAGTGTGGCGGCAGGTCGGCGAATTCGACCCGCAGTTGGTGCGCGACTCACTAAAATGAATTTCTTCCGCCGCATCTCTTTCAACCTTTGGTATCTGCGCCGCCCGCCCTGGGATAGCGGCATCACCCCGCCCGAACTTTTCGAATTCATCCAAAGCCACCCCGCAGGCCGCGCGCTCGATATCGGCTGCGGCACGGGCACCAACGTTATTACCCTCGCAAAAACAGGCTGGCAGGTGCAAGGCTTCGACTTCGCCTCCCGCGCCATTCGCATGGCAAAACGAAAAGTAAAATCCGCAGGCGTGCAGGCCGATCTCTTCACCGATGATGCAACCCAAATGAAAAACATCAGCGGGCAATTTGACCTCGCGCTTGATATCGGCTGTTTCCACGGCCTCCCCAACAAAGCGGATTATCTGACTCAACTGGATCGAATCCTCGCCCCAAACGGATTCTGGCTCATGTACGGATTCTTTAAACAGACAGACGATCACACCGCGCCCGGGCTTGTCCCCGCGGACTTGGACCTGATCCCAACCCAAACATTTACCCAAATCTCCCGCCGCGATGGATTCGACAAACGCGAGCGAAAATCAGCATGGTTTTTGTATCAGAAGGCGGGAAAAGTTGATTGGTAAATATCGGAACACTCAACACATCTAACTCTCATCATTCATCATTCATCCCTATGAAAATTCTCTTCCTCTTCCTCGATGGCATCGGACTCGGCGAAAACAACGCGGAGATCAATCCATTTGCGCGCGCGA
This sequence comes from Candidatus Villigracilis affinis, assembly GCA_016718275.1. Classification (GTDB taxonomy): domain Bacteria; phylum Chloroflexota; class Anaerolineae; order Anaerolineales; family Villigracilaceae; genus Villigracilis; species Villigracilis affinis. The sequence continues at coordinate 562,191 of JADKEA010000019.1, read as the reverse complement.
ACATGCCGTACCTTGAGTCTCTGCTTGGGGGGCGGAAACTGCTCAAAGAATCAGCATCAAGCGAAGGTGAGTCAGCTGCGCTGTTTTCCGTCGACCCAAGGCTTGGCGTGAGCGGCGCGCCACAATCGGCAACGGGGCAGGCCGTTTTGCTGACGGGCATCAACATCCCCGCCGAGATCGGATATCACTATGGCCCCAAGCCCAACCCCGAGGTGGCGCAATATCTCGATGGCAAAACTGTTTTTGCAAAAACTGTGCAGGCTGGCAAAACCGCCGCGTTATTGAATGCGTATCCGCCGCGCTATTTCGAGGGGATCGATTCGGGCAAGCGGTTGTACTCTGCCATCCCGCTCGCGTTGACCAATGCTGGCTTGCCGCTTTTCACACACGAAGATTATTTTGCAGGCAAGGCGCTCTCCGCAGATTTCACGGGGCAGGGCTGGCACGAATTTTTGAACTTCCCCGAAGCGCCGATCTTCGAAACCGAAGAAGCGGGGAAAAGACTCGCCGACCTCGCCCGTCAATACGATTTCTCTTTCTTCGAATATTGGGCCAGCGATTACGCAGGCCACAAACAGGATATGGGTTCGGCAGTGCGCCAGATGGAAAGATTCGACAGTGTGCTGAAAGGTCTGCTCGAACATTGGGACAGCCGCGACCTCGTCCTGCTCACTTCTGACCATGGCAACATGGAAGACCTCTCCACCCGCAAACACACCGAAGCCGACGTTCCGCTTTTATTATTCGGGGAAAAATCCATCCGCGATGAATTCGGAAAAGATATCCACGACCTCACAGGAATTGCCCCAGCAATTGAAAAGGGATTAGGCATTAGAAATTAGGCATTAGGGTTTTATTTTTTTCATCCTCATCCTTCATCCTTCATCATTTCCCCCCATGCTCTCCCCCGCTGACCTCATCCACCTCCCATACACGCCCGACCTCACCGAAGGCGGAATTGCGTATGCGCTGCGGACTTTGCCCAATCGTTTCGATCACGCCAAAGGCAAGCCCTACAATCAACTCCGCCGCACGGTGGCAGGCGCGGCAGTGGAATTGGCGTTTCGGCGCTATCTTTCGCAGCAGGGAATTCCGTTCGAGATCGCCAGCGCCAATCCATTTACCAACCCCGATCAATATGATGTTTCGCTGGGCGGACGGCGCTGTGACGTTCAATCGTTTTTCATTTCACATCGCGACCAGATCGCGCAAATGCGGAGCGACCCGTCGCTGATTCTAAATGCGCCCGCGCTGGTGCCTTCGGATCATCACGTCAACGATGGGCACGCGGACAATGACCTGTATCTGTTCGCTTTTCTCTCAGGCTTGATCGCCGCCTCGCAAGATGACTTGAAAAAGGTGATCGAAACCAATCAGCCGCGCTATTTGATTCACCTCATGCCCGAAGCATGGCGGCGACCGTATCAATGGACTCCGCTTGCGCCGTTGGTCTTGAAATCTGAATCAGACGAGGAATTGATCGTCGAGATCAGCGGACAGGACGAAGGTCGAGGATTTGTGACGCGGGTTCTCAGTCTGCCTCCAAAAGTGCGTGTGACCGTGGATGCTCCGTTTTATTCGGTCATGGCGATCCATGTCAGAAACATCCCTTCAGCGCGGATCGGGATTCACAGCCCAGCTTTCAAAGAGGCGCATGTCATCGCGCCGTTGGAGTGGGGCAACCTGTGGCTCTACGGCATGGACATCACGCTGACGGGCTGGATCACCCGTGAAGAATTCCGCCGCCGCGCAAAGTTGATCGCGCCGAATTCACGCGTGTTTCAATATGACCGCACCAAAACAAAAAACCTCGCTGTGCCTGTTTCGAGTTTGAATCCGCTGGGGGAACTTTTTGTCCGCGTGCGGGAGTGGGAGGCAGGGCGGAAGGCGTGACGCTTGACACTTCCGCCAAAAGCGGACCTCTGTATAATTTGGGTTGAAATTCTTGTGGGGGTAATTGAAGCGATGCACCACCCCGAACAAACAAAAAAGGAGACTTCATGAAAAAAACGCTATTTGCGGCGTTGTTGACCTGCGTACTGGTCAGTTGCTCGCCCAATGTGACTGTCAACCCGCAGGCGATAGAAACATCAACAGGTCCATCAACCCTTGCCACGAAAACGATCGCTCCATTGCCGATTCAACCAACTGAAATCCCATCTCGAACACCATATGTAACTAGAACCCCATGGCCGACAGAGACTCCAGTCACATTTACCCCAACGCCGCCATCGTCATTCCCGCTTGATGGATATATCCTAATTTTTAGAAAAGACGGAGATTTATATTTTCAAGATGGGAACAATTCGCCAGCCCAGTTAACTCATGGTGGTGAGGAACCTCATTTTCCAATAGTTTCAGATGATAACCGTAAGATCGTTTTTACTCGTAAAAACGGCTCTATTTTTACCACCCAAAGGGAACTTTCTGATAAAGAGTACCTGAACATTTACTCAATTAACACAGATGGAAGCAAGGAACAGGGACTCATCACAGAGCAATGGCTTGATACATTAGGAAAAGGAACGAAGACATATTTACCCACCTTTGTACCTGGCACCCACAAATTGTTATTCAATACCCGCCTGTGCGGTTCGGAGGAATACAATCCCCCCTGTTCCATTGGACTTTATCTTGTAGACACAGATACGGGTGAAATAGTGGAATTTATACACCCAGGCGAGACCAGGCAATATAACCGTAACGGAATTTTCAAAATCTCTCCTGACGGGAGAATGGTATCGGTATTTGCGCCCGGGCATATGGATATATACGACATAAACGGCAATGTTATTCGTAACAATATCCTACCCTACACACCCAGCACCCCTGTCGAGATATTTCCGGTACAAAACTGGCTTCCCGATTCAAGCGGGCTCATCCTTACGATTCCGGATGCGCCCAAATTTGGGATTGGCTTTCCTGTGCATGTGACTTTTACAGTCTGGCATTATGCAGTTGCGAATAATGTATCAGTTCAAATACCATTTGACCCGTCTCCAGCAAGGAGGGCAGGAGGGTGTTTCGATATCGTCAGAGTATCACCGGACGGTAAGTGGATTTTCTACGATGGCTACATGGGAAATCTCGATAATGGAAGCACGCAGTTGTTTGAGGGGGGGACATGCTTTATGGAACTCTCTCCATGGAGCCCAGACAGTAAATACATCGCTTATAACCCCTACTATTTAGCTGGCATCGATGGCCCACATATTCGTATCGGTGGATACTTTCTAAAGTGGGTTGATGCCAACCATTTCTTTTATGCCAATGTAAAAGATGAAAACATTACCACCCTCATGGGAGAAATCATTGGCGGGAAGATCCTTACATATAGTTTCGATCCTTCTACGTTTATCAAACCAAAGTAGTAGCTGCATGAATGAAGTATTCTGTAAACTAAGGAGATCTGCAATGAGCACGAATTTCAATGGCGAACGATTTATTTGGAAAGTATTGGTTCTGTTTTTGATTCCTTCTATCTTTTCCCCCGCTCAAGCCGCCGTCCCCGGCGGCGATCTATGGACAACTCCTCTACAGCAACATAAAGCAAGCAAACCCGCATACAAATTTTAGGCCAAGCCTTTTTCTCACTGCCCGTTTTTGCGGTAAGATTACGCCATAGAACATGGAATCTACAAACCCGCAGCCCATTCCTGAAACTGAATCAAAACCGCCCGCGCCCGAACAAGAGGTGCGCGAGGCTCCACAGGCCAAGCCTGCCGTCCGCAAGCCGCGCGCGGTGAATGCCTTTGCCACCACACTGGGAGTCGCTGTGTTGCTGGCGACCCTCTTCACCGCATGGACTCCCAACAGCCTGTTCGCCAGCAATTTGCAAGACCAGCTCAACCTCATCCTCACTCCGCAGGCGGGGCAGAACACCGTCATCACTTCGCCCCAGCCCCAGTTAAGGATCGGAATCGTCGCAGGTCACAATGGAAACGACTCGGGCGCAGTCTGCTACGACGAAAACGGCGAGGTGGATCTGAAAGAAGCCGACGTCAATTTTGAGATCGCCACCCTTGTGCAAAAAAGCCTCGAAGCGCAAGGTTATCAGGTGGATCTGCTCAACGAATTCGATACGCGTCTCAACGGCTACCGCGCCGTGGCGCTCGTTTCCATTCACAACGACTCATGCGAATACGTCAACGATGAAGCGACGGGCTTCAAAGTGGCGTCCTCACTTGAAACGCGCGATGTCAACCGCGCCCAACGCCTGAACTCCTGCCTCGTAGACCGTTACGAACGCATCACCGGCATGATCTTCCACGCCAACAGCATCACTGGCGATATGCGCGAATATCACGCCTTCTCCGAAATCGATCCCAACACCATCACCGCCATCATTGAAACAGGCTTCCTCAACCTCGACCGCGAAATTCTCACGGAAGATACGCCGCTGGTCGCCGAAGGCGTGACCCAGGGCATTCTCTGCTTCATGAACAACGAAAGCGTCCTGCCCACCGCCATCCCCACCTTTTTCCCATGAAAAAATCCCCCGCCCTCCCGCGACGCAGTTTGCTGATTCCCATTTCGATCTTCGTCTTGATCGCTCTGGTGGCCCTCGCCGCAGCATGGACGGCAACCAACTCCCCCGCACTCGGCCTGACGACGCCCCCCACCCCAACCGTCCGCGCACAAGCCTTTGCCTTCGCGCAGATCGCAAAGCCTACTTACACCGTCACCACCGCCGCGCCCACCGACCTGCCAACCGCTTCCCCAACTTTAACTTTGGAATCCGCACCGACTGCCGAATCCACAGCGACGACTGAAGCGATGGTCATTGCCGAGATCGTGGAGGAGGCAGCGGTCATTGACTACCCCGCGCCTGTTACACAACCGATTGAAATTTCCGCCCCGGGATATGGTGGGAACAAATACATCCTCGTTGACATCTCAGAACAGCACATGTACGTCTATGAAGGCGACATGCTGGTATACAGTTTTGTCTCATCCACAGGCATGAACAACGCCACCCGCGTCGGCTCGTTCAGCGTGCTCGACAAAATTCCCAATGCCTACGGCGCCACCTGGGATATCTGGATGCCCAACTGGCTCGGCATCTACTGGGCGGGCAGCCTCGAAAACGGAATCCACGCCCTGCCGATCCTCTCGAACGGCGCGACCTTATGGTCTGGCTATCTCGGCATTCCCATCTCCTACGGCTGTGTGGTGCTCGGCAGCTACGAATCTCAACTGCTCTACGACTGGGCCGATGTCGGCACCCCAGTGGATATTCAATGGTAAAAAACGAATCGTTTCGCACGTCGAAGGCGTATAATTCAATTGTCCCATCCTGAAAAAGCCAAAGGATGGCGTTTCTCGGAAATCACTCGTCACTCCGCTCGCATTGTCCCAATGTTTTTTTGAGAGAATCGTTTTATTTATTGAAGGTGACCCATGAACAATCGCTTACCAACCAACAACTCAAACGGCCGCCCCAGCCCGGAGAAACAGAAGCAGGCCAAGGTCAACGCAGGAAGCGGAAAAAAGAAACGCGGTCTGTTGCTTCCCATCCTCCTCGTCCTGGTGGGCTGCACAGTTTTTGCATTCGCGGCATGGTCGGCGATCAACTCGCCCGTACTTGCATCGATTCTAAATAGCGCGCCGTCGGTTCAGCCGGCCCAGCCTGTGCGGCAGCCCTTTGCTCAGGTAAGTATTGCCAAGCCATCCTCCGCAGTTGTGCAGCAACCGTTGATTGAAGTTGCGATGCCCACCGCCACACTCCCAGCGCTGCCCGTGGAAAACACGGTGCAGGAACCGCAGCCGCAAGTCGTTGCGCCGATCGTTGAACCCACCCTTGAAGTGGCAATCGTCCCAGCAGAGAACACCAGCGCCGAAGCCGCGGTCGTCACCGCGCCGACAGATGTTCCGCCTGCCGAACAGGCAGCGGCTCAACCCGAAACAAGCAGCGAGTCTGGAACCGTGCTGGCCGAGATCGTTGCAGATACCCCCACGCCCGAATACACCGCCCCGACCGCCGTTGCGAATGTCCCTGTTTCGATCGGCACAGATAACGGCGGCGAACACTGGATCGATGTTGACCTTTCGCAGCAGCGTGTCTATGCCTATGCAGGCGATACGCTGGTGAATTCATTTGTCGTTTCCACGGGTACCTGGCAAACCCCCACTGTGACAGGCAAATACAAGGTCTGGGTCAAGCTGCGCTCCGCCGCAATGTCTGGACCTGGGTATTACCTGCCCGATGTCCCCTACATTATGTATTTCTACGGCAGCTATGGATTGCATGGCACGTATTGGCATAACAACTTCGGCACGCCCATGAGTCACGGCTGTGTCAACCTCACCATCCCCGATGCCGAGTGGTTGTATAACTTCTCGTCAGTAGGGACGGTGGTGAATGTGCATTATTAGATCCTCAAAAATAGAGTGCGTCGCACCTTAATCAATAAGATAAATCAACCCGTTAGATTCCACTGATTAAGAGAAAAATCTCACCCGTTTGGTGCGACGCACCCAATCATTAATAAATGAAGTCATCCAAAATATCGCGACGTGATTTTCTAAAACTGGGCGGATTGGGTCTTGCTGGTTTGTTGACCCCTCCGCTCAATTTTCATTTTGACGATCCCTTTGCCACCGTGCAGGGACGTGTCACCACGCGCATGGTCTGGATGTACGACAAGCCATCCACCGAAGCCACACAAGTCACCTTTTGTCACCGCGATAAATTGCTCAACATCACCAATGCCGTCATCAGCGACGATGTCAACTCGCACAACCGCGTATGGTACGAGATCGGCAAGGAAGGCTATGTTTATTCGGGCAATATTCAACCCGTGCGCACCCTGCTCAACGCGCCGCAATTGAACCTTCCCAAAGACGGTATACTCACCGAGATCAGCGTGCCCTACACTGATGCCTACGAAGCGCCCGATAAAACATCCAAAGTGGCTTACCGCATGTATTACGAAACCACCCACTGGGCGAAGGCCGTCGTCACTGCGGAAGATGGTCAGGTCTGGTATCAGGTCCGCGACGACAAATTCGACAAACTGTATTACGCCCGCGCCGAACACATGCGCCCCATGAGCGAAGCCGAACTCGCTCCCATCTCCCCTGATGTAGACAAAAAAAAGATCCAGGTGCAATTGGATGAGCAAATGCTCGTCGCCTATGAAAACGACCTGCCCATATTCGTCGCAGCGGTATCCACGGGCGGCATCTTCCGTGTGGGCACCTACACCACCCCGCAGGGCGCATTCATCACCTACTACAAACGTCCATCACGCCACATGGCCGCAGGCGATATCGCCGCGAGCGGCTTCGACCTGCCCGGCGTTCCCTGGGTGCAATACATAACCGAAGGGGGCATTTCGTTCCACGGCACCTTCTGGCACAATGACTTCGGCCGCCCGCGTTCGCACGGCTGTATCAACCTCTCCATGTCAACCGCGAAGTGGCTGTACCGCTGGTCCGCACCGCAGGTTTCCATGAACAAGGAATTTTCCTTCGGCGGCGTGGGCACCAAAGTGGAAATCGTCCTGTAAGAATATGACTGGAAAATCGTCTGCAAAAAATAATGATGAACAAACTTAACCTTTCCCGCCGCGACTTTTTGAAACTGTCCGCTTCTGGCGCACTCGCGCTGGCTCTCTCCGAAATGGGCATTGACCGTGCCTTGGCCGCTCCCCCCTCCTCGCAGGGACGCATCACCTGGAGCGGCGTTCCGCTTTACGATGCACCGTCATTCAAAGCAAAGGAACTGCATCTTTACGGCATCGATCAAGTGGTCGAACTCAGAGCCGAAGTGGAAGGCGATGAAGGCAATCCCTTTAACAAAGCCTGGTATCAATTGGACGGTGGTTACACCTACTCCGGCTGGCTGCAACCCGTGGAAACCAGACTCCAAAAGCCTGTGTACGAGATCCCAGCAGAAGGCCAGCTCGGCGAGATCGTTGTACCGATGAGCGAAACCCGTCTGATCCCATTTACGTATGCCAAGAACGGATATCGTTTGTATTATGGCAGCACCCATTGGGTGAAGAAAGTCGTCGTGACGCGTGAAGAGAAAAGCATCTGGTACGAGATCTTCGACAACCACATCAAGAAATCCTTCTACGTACCGCATTACAACCTGCGCCTGATCCCCAACGAAGAATTGACCCTGCTTTCACCGGATGTGCCCGAATCCGAAAAACTGATCCACGTAGACCTCGGCGCGCAAATGGTCACCGCCTTTGAAGGAAGCACCATGGTATTCCAATCGCGTTGTTCCAGCGGATCAAAAGGTACACGCACCCCAACGGGTGAATTCCTCACTTATCATAAAGGCCCATCCGTCCATATGACGAATCAGGACGAGGAAGGAATCAAGAATTACTATGATCTGCCCGGCGTGCCGTGGTGTACCTTCTTTACAGGCTATGGCAATGCTTTTCACGGGACCTACTGGCACAATGATTATGGTCGTCCGCGCAGTCATGGCTGCGTAAACCTGCCTTCAGAAGATGCAAAATGGGTATATCGCTGGAGCCGACCCAACCTCGCCCCCAGTGAAGATTACCTGCACGTGCCGGGTGAAGGAACCCGCGTTCAAATCGTTTAATTTTATTTTGGTTAATATCAGGAGCTAATTATGAATCCCGCATTTCAATTCAATCAATATCTGCTCAAGCGTCAGGTCTTTGCGCTGGCTGGAAAATTCCGCTTCTTCGATCCGAGCAACAGACTGGTGTTGTACAGCGAGCAAAAAATGTTCAAGATCCGCGAAGATATCCGCGTATATTCGGATGAAAGCAAAACACAGGAAGTGTTGATGATCAAAGCCCGTCAGATCATTGATTTCTCCGCTGCCTACGATGTCGTTGACAGCGCCACCGGTCAAAAGGTCGGTGCACTCCGCCGCAAAGGACTCGCATCCATTTTGCGCGATGAGTGGGAGATCCTCGATGTGGGCGACAACCTCATCGGAAAACTCTTCGAAGACAGCATGGGCATGGCTTTGCTGCGCCGCTTCCTGAGCAACCTCATCCCGCAAAACTACGATATCACCCTCGGCACGAACCGCGTGGCTGACCTCAAACAGAATTTCAATCCCTTCACCTACGAATTGAACCTGGATTTCAGCATGGATATTGGCCGCCTGCTGGATCGTCGCATGGGGCTTGCCGCAGGAATCCTCCTCGCCGCAGTTGAAGGCAGGCAGGGTTAATTCTCCCATGCCCAATCAGCCTCTTTTCGCCGGACTCGTCATAGATGAAGATGGGCGCCCCGCAGAAAGCTCGTTTATCGGGAGCGAACCCTGCTACGTAGTCGATGATGCGGGATTCCGTCGTCACATCCCTGCTGAACAGATCGACCGCGCCGTGCTCGCTCAAATGGCGGAAATGATGAAAGGCAGTGAAGACATCCTTTCGGAACAGACCGCCAAAATGCTCGGCCAGGAAGATCCTTTCTCCAAAGCGATCATCGAACAGCAGTTGAAGAATATCGACAAACAATTCGATACGCTGATGCAGACCGGCATCCCCGAAGATATGCGCGCCTATCTCGGTATGATGGGTTTCAAAGTGGTCATCAACTACCACGGTGAACTGGTGCGGGTGGAACAACCCGGCAGCGCAGGCGGCGACGAATAAAATTTTCACTTTCAATCTTCGGAAGTCTCAATGACTTCCGAAGATTTTTATTAACCGATGTTACACAGTTTTTGGGCCCGGTCCTACCTCGCTTTTCCAGCACTTGCCTCCCGAGCCCTTCGCTCAACGAACACTTACTCTGCTTAGAATGAAGGCTTTGCGCCAAAAGTAGAGACAAAGGATTTTTCTTCTCACAGCCGAAGCGCGGGTACACAATGCCTGATATAATTTTGCGCATGAATCCAAAGCGCTTATTTATCTTATTCACATTAACCTGCTTGGTTTTGTTCGGCCTGTGGCTGCCCGCAAATGCTGCCCCCAACATGCAACAAACCGACCCCACTGCTACTCCGCTTATCGATGGTCGTATCCTTTATATTGTAAAAGCAGGCGATAACTGTTTCCGTGTGGCTGCTTTGCATGGGATTACCATCGAACAACTCCGCCAGTTGAACAAAGAGTTGGATGAAAATTGCAGCCTGACCGAGGGACAGGAATTACTGATTAGTATCGTTTCGATCGTGGGAACACCAACAGCAGGTCCCTCCCCCACGCCTCTCCCTCCCACGGTCACCCCCACGCCGTTCACTGGTACAACTGAAATATGCGTCCTGCTCTTCGAAGACACCAACGGTGATGCACTCCGCCAGGAAACCGAACCTGCCGTTGCCGGGGGAGCGGTCAGTGTGACGGAAAATAACGGCGAGTATTCCGCAGCACAAGAGACATTTATCCCTGCCGATCCTGATGTATATCAGGGCATTTGCTTTCTGGATGTCCCCGAAGGCAATTACAACATCACCGTGGGTATTCCAGATAACTATAATCCCACCGTGGACCTGAACTATTCACTGGATGTCAATGCTGGCGACCGTGCCGAAGTACCATTCGGCGTGCAAAGGAAAGATGTAGTGGTGGATCCAGGCGCAGCCGACCAAGCCGATTCAGGGACATCCCCCATATTCGGCATTATCGGAGGCCTGCTTCTGTTGGGCGGCGCAGGGCTTGGCTATTATGCATGGAAGTCAGGCAAGCCTGAAAGCAAATTGGCCGGTGGAAGCGGCATCTTGAAATAATCTGAAACAAAAAAATAAACTCCAAAATCTGGTGATTTTGGAGTTTATTTTTTTAATTGAAATGTTTTGCGGTGAATGGGGGAAAAGCCAAGCTGTATGATCGCCCTGCGATGGGACAAGGTTCCATATCCCTTGTGAATCCCCAGCCTGTAGTTGGGGTATTGGGAATCAAGTTCGCGCATCAAGTCATCGCGGGCGGTCTTTGCGAGGATGGATGCGGCAGCGATGCTCAAGGAACGCTGGTCGCCCTTGACGAGTGCGGCCTGTGAAACGCCCAGTTCGGGGAGTTCAAGACGAAAATCGGTTAATAGGAATTCAGGAAAGATGGAAAGTGCTTCAATTGCGCGATTAGCGGCCAGCCGTGTGGCAGGGACAATTCCCAGTTCATCGATCTCATCAGCCGAGGCGAGGCCGATGCCCCAGGTGAGGGCGGTTTCTTTGATGCGCGGTGTAAGTTGGTGGCGTTTACGGGGAGTCAACTGTTTGGAATCATGGACCCCGCTCAAGGTTTGAGTCAGATGCGGGTCGTCATCGGACAGGATCACTGCACCAACGCAGACCGGTCCAGCGAGTGCACCGCGCCCGGCTTCATCCAATCCAGCAATGTATTTATAGGCAGGCCATAATTCCTGTTCATGTGAAAGGTCAGGGCTTGAGATCATAGCGGCCGCGCGCCGAGTTTAAGTGAATTTGGAAAATGTCGCCGATCATGCGCAGGGCATCGCGCACGGCGCTTACCTTGCTATCGGGATCGAAATACCAATGGATGGGGATTTCCTTGATGCGCAGTCGTTTTCGACGCGCAAGATAAAGGAGTTCGATATCGAAAGACCAGCCCATCAACGTCTGGCGCGGAAAAAGATCTTCGACCACATCGGCGCGAAAACATTTAAAGCCGCATTGGGTATCGTTCAAGCCAGGCAGGATCAACAGGCGAATAAGCAGGTTGATGGCGCGTCCACCCCAGTGACGGTAGGAGGGTTCGTTGTAGCGAATGGCTCCCGGTGCTTCGCGCGACCCGATCGCAAGATCGAAATCTTCGATCGCGGGCGGAAGGAATTTTTGAACCTCTTCAATAGGCATGGAAAGATCGGCGTCGCAGATAAACCGATATTCGCCGCGCGCTTCCAACATACCGCGCCGCACCGCATTTCCTTTGCCGCGCTTCTCTTCGCGGATGATGTTCATGTTGGGATGGTGTTCTGAAAACTCGTGCGCTACTTCCAGTGTACGGTCGGAACTTCCATTCTCCACGACAATGATCTCCGAGGAAAAGGGTTGTGTTTTAAGGAACACAAAGACCCGCTCCAGAGTACGAGGCAGGCGGCTCTCTTCGTTATAAGCCGGGATAATGATGGACAGAAAGGGAGTTGTCAAAGTAATTTATAGGCTGGTGTAAAGAAGGACGCCGAATCCGATCAGGACACAGCATTCCACGATCAACATACCAGCCAGCAAAACAATTTGTGTATTCCCCAAACCCATCAGACCCTTTTTCGGCGCCGCAGGTTTTGAGCGCGAGGCTGGAAGAGGCTGTTGCGGGTTGGGTATGTTTGAATTCTGTGAAGCAGGTTGTGCTGTGCCGTCTTCAAAATCAAAGCCGAGATCATTTGCGTTAAATCCCTGCGCTGATTCATCAAAGCCGCCTTGCGAGCGCAGCCCAGACTCAGGCGAACCTGATTTGACAGGTTCCAATTCAGCGGGCGGGGTGGGATCGATGATGCGGTCGGCAAGTTCGTGAATAAAATCGGTACGCCAGACGGGACGTGCCTGCAAAAGCGAGGTTGCGAATTGCTTGATCGCATCGCTGCGCACCACGCGCGCAATCGGCCGCACAGATTCGATCTGCGCGCCGGGGTCGGCGGCGATCAATACCGCTTCGAGTGGGCTGGGCAGTTCGATTTTTTGGATCTTCAGGTACTTCTGCAAAGCGGTGGTCAATTGCGCAACACGGCCGATGAAATTGATCGGGGCGGGCTGGGCACGTCCATTGTTATCGAGCGTATTCCACTGATCGCCCTTCGCTTCGAAACTTCCCTTTTCCTTCGTTACATAAATGACCCAGATTCCCCCCGCGCCGATCAAAATGATAGGGATCACGATCTCACTATTCGGCAATGTGAAATTACGGATCAGCACAAAGCCCTTCTCGAGCAGGCGATCCAATTGGGTGATCACCGCCTTTTGGGCCTCCAGCTCGGCAAACCAACTCAACCCATATTTCAGTGTTCCCTGAACACGGGCAATCGGGTTGATATTTCCACTGGCATCTTGTAACGGAGTCTTATCAATGATCTTCATTGAAATCCACTTTTAGAAAAGAGGTGCATCCTCAAGCTCGTCACGGGTGGCATTTGCATTCGTGGCAAGCAGGTCATGTCCATCCTGGGTGACAAGCAATACAGACTTGCCGTTTTTGAACGTACTGGCAAGCAACTCCTCACGCGAGCCGGTAATATATTGCTGGCCCTTTTTCAATCGTTCCAAAAGCGTTTTGCGTTCCAGCAAAACACGATCTGAAAATGTCGGGCCGCGCCGTTCATAGGCACGCACAAGCACGATCTGTCCGTTTTTATAGCGAACTGCTTCGATCACACCATCTATCTTTTTTGCCATGGGAGTTCCTTTTGAGTAATTTTAACACACGCGGGTTAAATTTACAGAGACACAAGTCACAGAGAAGTTACCTCCGTGTCCCTGTGTCTCTGCAGGTTTTGTCGGGGCGATAGGATTCGAACCTACGGCCTCTTGCTCCCAAAGCAAGCGCGCTAGCCGGACTGCGCCACGCCCCGATCAAATGAACTGGACGAGTATAATGCGAAGAATGATAACCCGTCAAGGAACTCTTTTTTTTGCCATTCTCGCGCTTCTCTTCGGACTTTCAGCCTGCCAGCCAAAAAATGAAATAATCCCCACCCAAACAGTGCTTCCATTCACAGCCACAGCTCCAGCCACAGAGACTTCTTTACCAGTTCCCGCCACCCCCACCCCGGAAAACTGCCTTGCAAAACCCGGCGTCCTCAAACAGGATGTCGTCTCGACCACAAAACCTCCGCAACAATTCATCATCTACCTGCCCCCGTGTTACGATCATGACAGCGAAGCCCGCTTTCCAGTGCTTTACCTGCTCCACGGACAGACCTATACCCAGGATCAATGGGTGCGATTGGGTGTGCCAAGCATGGCTGACCAACTTATCCAAAACGAAATGGCGACCCCATTCATCGTCGTTTTCCCCGATGACCGTTATTGGAATGTGGAAGCAGGCTCAGGCTTCGGCGACCGCTTCATCAATGCTCTCATCCCATACGTGGACGAAAACTACCGCACCCTGACAGACCGTGCCAACCGTTCCATCGGCGGACTTTCACGCGGCGGCGGCTGGGCGGTACAACTCGGCTTCGAACACCCCGACTTGTTTGGGGCAATGGGCCTGCACTCCCCCGCTATTTTCAAAGACAACGCACCTTATTTGGACATGATCATCAAGGCCACACCGGAAGAGAATCATCCACGCCTTTGGATCGACATCGGCGATGCCGACATGGAACTCTCACGCGCCCTTCTGTTCGAGGAAATCCTCACCCAAAACAGTTACATCCACGAGTTCCATCTCTATTCCGGAGATCACACCGAAACCTACTGGAGCGCGCATGTGGACGAATATATGCTTTGGTATGTCAAACAATGGCAAAAAGAGCCGACCGAACAATAAGATATAATTCTTTTATTGAAACTGAATTCAGGAGCATCAATGAAAATCTTTATCACAGGCGGCGCGGGTTACATTGGATCTGCCACAGCCGAAGCCCTCATCCAGGCTGGTCATTCCGTCACGGTGTATGACTCGCTTATTACAGGCCATCGCGCTGCAGTTCCTACAGGCGCAAATTTCATCCACGCCTCATTGGATGACAGCCATTCGCTTGCCGAAGCCCTCCTTTCCCAAAAATTTGACGCCGTCATGCACTTTGCCGCATTCATCGAAGCAGGCGAAAGCATGAAGGATCCTGGCAAATTCTTTCGCAATAACTTCACCAACTCCTTGCAATTGATGGAAACCGCCGTTCAAGCTGGAGTAAAAAAGCTTGTGTTCTCTTCCACCGCCGCAGTCTATCAATCCAGCGAAGAGCCATTGACTGAAGAATCCCCCATCGGGCCGACCAATGTCTACGGCCACACCAAGTTGATGACCGAACAGGCGCTCGAATGGTATCGCAGCATCCACGGATTACATTTCGCAGCGCTTCGTTACTTCAACGCCTGCGGAGCGTTACCCGGGCGCGGTGAAGCACACCAACCCGAGTCACATCTCATTCCGCGCGTGTTGCAGATCGCACTTGGGCAGGCTGAGTCTGCCACCATCTTCGGCACGGACTATCCCACTCCTGATGGCACCTGCATCCGTGACTACATTCACATCGCGGATCTGGTTTCGGCGCACATCCTTGCCTTGGGTGCATTGGAATCCAAAGATAAGATGATCTACAACATCGGCAGCGGAAACGGATTCTCCGTCCGCGAGGTGATCGATACGGCAAGACAAGTAACCGGTCACGCCATCCCGACAGTTGAATCTCCGCGCCGCCCAGGCGACTCAGCGCGATTGGTCGCTTCACCGAAGAAGATCATAAGCGAACTCGGCTGGAAACCCACCCACACCAACATGCAGGAAATCCTCTCCAGCGCATGGGAGTGGCACACATCGCATCCGAACGGGTACGAGAAATAATGCCTTTTACTTTTCACCGCATCCCAGTTGGAATTTGCAATTGCTTCCTGCTCCGCGGCGAGCGGACAATTCTCGTTGACGCGGGTGCATGGGGCGGCACATCCGCTTTTGTGCGCGGCATGAAGAACCTTGGCGTTGACCCAAAATCTATTGACTTGATCCTGCTCACACACGGGCATTGGGACCACATCACCTGTCTGAGCGATATCCGCGAGATGACTGGGGCGAAGGTCGCTATTCATGGACGGGACCAGTTCATGGTCGAGACAGGCGAACCGCCCTTCCCTGCTGGCACAACTCCGTATGGGCGAATGATGGCGGCATCAGCCAAGGCACTGCTTCATCCGCATCTGCCAAAGATCAAAGTGGACATGGTGCTGGATGACAACGGCATGTCGCTGGCTGAGTATGGTATTCCAGGGAAAGTGGTTTACACGCCAGGTCACTCGATGGGGCATTCGAGCATCCTGCTCGATTCAGGCGACGCGATCGTGGGCGACATGGCAATGAACGATTGGTACCTGCGCCTCACACCAGGTCTGCCTGTGCTGGCAGATGACATCAACCTTGTGGTGCAAAGCTGGAAGAAAATTTTGCCGATGGGAATCAAACGCGTGTATCCCGCTCACGGCATGGATTTCCCTGCTGAAGTAATGGAGCAGGAAATCTCAAAGTTTGGATCATGACCGAGACCAGAATCAGCCCTCCCGTAGAAAGAAGCGGGAGGGCTTTTTATTTTCAGAATGCAGACTTCAATCCGCACTTGAAACAGGCATTGTATCCACTTTGGGAGCAGGGCGGCGTGTCATATTTCCCATCATCATTCCGCCAGCGAAGAAAACGAATCCCAGCGAAACAACGCACAAACTGCCGAAGATCACCGGGGTCACCCACTCAGCTCGTGCAACGGGGATCTGAAACGCGCCTTCGAGGGCATGGACAACATCCATGTAAAAGTTATCACGGGAAGGGCGGACGAAATAGAACGGGTCTTCGGGCTTGCCGATAAATGGACTTAGCCGCCAGGTCATTTGCGTGCCAACGAAACCGTAGAGCAGAATCCACAAAAACAAAATACGTTTGCCAATGACCTTCATCGCATCATCACGGGTTGTTTCGACAAGGGTCATGCCGCGCCAGAGAAAGTACACACCAATCCATGCGCTGATACCAACGAACGCCACAGCCAGCAACTGAAAGAATTCGTAATTGGTGGAGGTCAATACGAAGAACAACGTAATGGGCGCGAGACCAAGCAGGAGAAATGCCGTAACACTGATGCCTGAAAGCACCACGGCGAGAACCTGCATAAATTTCAATGGCGTCCCCAGCAATGCCAGCGAAAAGAAGTACAACGCGGGCAAACAAAACAACATGGTGGAGAGAAATAGAATCGGAACTTTGACCGCTGCTGAAACCGCTTGTAACGGTTCCTTGGCAAGCCCTACCATGAAGCCATAGACCATGAAAGAAAAAAGCGCCACCAGGCTTAATGTCCAAGCTTTGGCGTTGACATCTTCGTTACGCTGAATGCTTCTGAAAAATTCATCAGGGTTGCGCAGAAAGTCAGGCATGATGGAAAAGATGTTTTTCATTTTGTCCTCCAGAAATTTTGATGTTTCGATTTTCATGGGGGAAGGCTCGCAGGCGCTAACAAAGCCTCTCAGGGATTTTCATTTGCTATCTGGGTAGACGTGGAACGCGGACTAAGTCCGCGTTCCATCCAGTACTAACTTCCTATCGTGAAATTATTTACAAATAAGACAGTTTTGGTTATAATAATTGTGAAATAAATCACTTTTTAGATCTGAGGCACTATGAACACAACTCTACTCCCCCATATCGTCATCATTGGCGCAGGATTCGCAGGACTCGAAACCGCGCGTGGACTTGCAAAAGCGCGTGCGCGTATCACGCTGATAGACAAAAATAATCATCACCTCTTTCAACCTTTGCTGTATCAGGTTGCCATTGCGGGCTTGCTGCCTTCGCAAATTGCCCAGCCTGTCCGCACCATCTTTCGCAAACAAAAAAATCTCGCCTTCCAAATGGGCGAGGTGACAGAGGTTGACCTCAACGAAAAATACATCAGGCTCAACGGCTCTGTCATCGCCTTTGATTATCTGGTCATCTCAGCAGGCGCGCGCACAAATTTCTTCGGCTTTGATACGCTTGAAGAGTATGGCCTGCAGCTCAAAGACCTTGATACCGCAGTGAAAACGCGCAACCACTTGCTGTCCATGTTCGAGCAGGCCAGCCACGAAGGCGATGCCGAAAAGCGCAAAGCCAAGCTCACCTTTGTCATCGTGGGTGGCGGGCCAACAGGTGTGGAAACAGCAGGGGCATTGAGCGAACTCATCACGCATGTGATGCGAAAGGATTTCCCGCGGTTGGATCTCAAAGACGCGCAGGTCATTCTTTTGGAGGCTGGCCCCAGCCTGATTGCTGCCTATCCCGATGAATTGCGCGAGGCCACCTTCAAACTTTTGCGTAATAAAAATGTGGATATTCGTTTGAATACAAAGATGCAGGATTTCAACGGTCAGCGTGTGACGCTGGGGGATGGGTCAATCATCGAAACGCAAACCTTGATCTGGACGGCTGGCGCGAAAGCGGCTGAGATCATTGACTCGCTTGGCATGGAACAAGCCAGCATGGGACGTGTCCGCGTCACTCCAAGCCTGCAACTGCCTCTGTTTCCTGACGCATTCGTCATCGGCGACGCCGCTTTTCTCGTCAATGGAAATGGTCAACCCCTGCCCATGCTCTCGACCGTTGCCATTCAGCAAGGCAAAGCCGCCGCGAAGAATATCCGCCGCCTGATCGAAGGCAAAGAACCGCTGCCTTTCCATTACAAAGACCCTGGCCTGCTCGCCACCATTGGACGCAACGCCGCCGTGGCGCGCATCTTCGGCATCTCCTTCAGCGGATTCATCGCCTGGGTGATCTGGGTCTTCCTGCACATCTACCGCATCGTTGGCTTCCGCAACAGAATTCTTGTGATGTTCAACTGGGCGTGGGATTATTTCTTCTATGACAATCAGGTGAGGTTGATCACGAAGGAGTAGCGCAAGGGTGCGTCGCACCAGACGGGTGGGAGATTTCCATTAATCAGAATTACCTACTCGACAGGCATTTTCTCGTCGAGTTTGGTGCGACGCACTCAGTTATTCCAACTCCCGATACAAAAACCATTCCCCTTTGCGTCTATCCACGCCTTTCATGGCGCGGTCATAATAGATCTCAAAGATCTGGCCTGAATCCACTTTTACTTGAAAATAGAATTTACCCACATTCAACGACCCGCGTGTGGATGCAACCGCCGCATGCTCGGGACGCATGTTATTAGCCATCTTCCCGCGCCGCGAAAAATCTACCCACTCAGAAAGTGATTCGGTGATTTGGAAGGTTTTGCCATTCCAAATCATCCCATTCGGGCAGGGCGGAGTTTTCTCATGCACAGGCGGCGTGTTGAAAATTACGTCAATGTGCTCATCGTAAAAGTGGATGGGAGTGTATTCAGGCATATGGTTACTCGTCTTCGCAGGTGGAGCGCGGGGGCCGCCCCCCCCCTGTACCGCATTCCACCGGCCCCCGGGCGGCTCTTGCATGTTATAACGTTCCTGTTTTTTGAAATTGCTTTCTGCGCCCCTGGCGGGGCCCCCGCCGTCGCCGCCATCTACATCAAGGATGGCGCCTTGAATGTAGGAGGCTTGAGTGGAGGCGAGGAATGCAACGGCTTGGGCAATTTCGTTCGGTTCGCCGAAGCGGGGATGTTGAAGTTCTTTGCCATTTGCACTGTCGCTTCTTCGTGGCTGAGATTGTGTTCACTGGCGAAAGAGTTGATGCGGGTTTGCAGGCGTTCGGTGGCAATGGAGCCAGGGTTGATGGCGTTGACGCGTACTCCGTCTTTGACGCCGCGGTCTGCGAGGACTTTGGTGAGGTTCATCAACGCGGCGTTGACCGTGCCGCCGATGGCGAATTCAGCGGAACCTGTCCGCCCGCCGATGCCGATGATGTTGATGATGCTGCCTTTGCTTTTCATCAGGTGCGGCCATGCAGCGCGGGAGAGACGCATGGCTCCGAAGAATTTGAGGGCATATCCATCGTCCCATTCTTCATCGGTGAGGGTGAGGAAGTCGCCGCGTTTGGTGGCGCCTGCGTTGTTGACGAGGATGTCGAGCCTGCCAAATTTTTCGAGAGTGGCGTCCACTACGCGGGACGCTGAATCAGCGTGGCGAAGGTCAATGGACAGAGGCAGGCTTTCGGCGGGGAGAGAGGCGCTGAACTCTTCGAGGGGCGAACGAGCCGCGAGAGTCAGTTTCACTCCTTCGGCAGATAAAATCTGCGAGATGGAGTTTCCGATCCCGCGGCTTGCGCCTGTGACGATGGCAACTTTGTCTTTTAGGTTTAATTCCATGCAGTCAATTATATGCGACGAACGAGCAATGGGATGCCGATGGAGAGGACGATCATGCCGAAGGAAACAGGGCAGAGAATGGCGGGCAGGAGCCAGAGTTCCCAAAAGCTGTTTTGGCGTGCCTTGTTTGGTTTGTTCGGATCAACGAGAAGCGTTTCAACGTCGCCCACTTCGTTGGCGGGTGGGTTGGAGGAGTTGACGCTTTCGTATTCGTATTGCTGGCCTTCATAGGTGTAGCTGAAGACGGGCGAGTAGGTCGTGCTTCCATCGGAGCTTGAAGATTCCAAACGGACAACTGTGCCTTGCACTTCAATTCCTGTGGTGAAGAACATGTAGCTCGTGTATGTGTACCAAATGCTGACGGCAACCAATATGATGGCGCTGATCGGTAGAAGTATGAAGGCGCATCCTAATTTGCGTGGACTTTTTTTGTTGGTGTTCGATGGAAAAGCTTGATCTGCGGATTGCATGTTTCACCTCTAAAGTTTGGATTTTTGACAAATGACGGAAGCCATTTGCCTGGATGGCTATTCGTATAAAGAATCATCGCCCCGTCTCCAGGCGCGGAAAGAGAAAAAGTTGGTGATGAGCGCGGCGAAGATCATGGATGGGATGATGAGAACTGGGAACAACCAGCGCTCAATGACATTATCAATTTGTGCGGTGTTGGGGTTTGCAGGGTCGTAGCGGACATTGACATCGCTGCCAACTGTGTAGTCCACTGAGTCAGATGCGCTGCCGTTCTCGAAGGAGTAGGTTTGACCGTTGGCTTGGAATTCCACGACGGGGGTGTACAGGCAGCAATAGCCTTCGCTGGTTTTGCTTTCTTCAAGGCGGGTGACTGTGCCTGTGGTGACTTCGCCTGCGGTTTGTAATTTCCAACTGACGGATGCGGCGTAGGCTCCCCACAAACAAAATGCCGCGAAGAATAGATTTACGAATAGCGTGATACAGCCAATTCTCAGGCGGTTTACGCCAGTTGCCACTTTGTCTACGGTGTTTGCGACCTTGTCGAAATTCTTTTCGTAACTTTCAACAGCTTTATCCAAATTCTCGTCAAAGTTATTCATGTATCACCTCTAAAGTTGGTTGACTACTGTACGACGGAAAGAAAATCAATATGGATAGGTTGAGTATAATTTACAAATGAGGTTTCAAGGATAATTCTGTATCATGAAGAGAAAAGTCCGTCAGCGGATTTGATCGAGGCGGAGTTTCACGAGTGGTGCTGGGCAGTGACCGTGTGTTGAGTGGAGATGATATTCCTGTCTATTTACAGGAACTGACCAAGCTAATGCACGATTGGCAGTTGTTTCAGAATCATTGTTGTTCTGTGGGTGATGACGGCGAGGGGAAATAAAAAAAATTAGTATACGGAAAGAAATATTTTTACCACGGAGACACAGAGACACGGAGTTATTTATCGGTTTTCTCGGTGCCGCCATGACTTATTACCCTGTGGGCAGTGGTTAGGCCTTTGGAATTTTGTAAGAGGTCAAATATCGTTTTATCCGCGCAGGGCGATGGACACGATTTGCGGATTGGCGATGCGGAAGTAATCTTCCATTTTCATAAAAATTGATTTTTCCAAACTGCCCGCGTTGAAGACGACTTCATCGTTCTCTTTGATCATCGGGTCAGCAAGCAGGCCGAGTTTTTCGTTGAAGGTGAACGGGGGAATGGAGCCAATGACGCAGCCCGTGAGCGCTTCCGCTTTTTCGCGGGGAGCCATGCCGATGCCCGCTGCATTGAAGT
The DNA here is from genome assembly GCA_016718275.1 of Candidatus Villigracilis affinis. GTDB lineage: Bacteria > Chloroflexota > Anaerolineae > Anaerolineales > Villigracilaceae > Villigracilis > Villigracilis affinis. The sequence continues at coordinate 540,606 of JADKEA010000019.1, read as the reverse complement.
GCGCTTTAATGGCGTCAAAGTCCACGCGGCAATCGCCAGGGACGTTGGCAAGGTAATACAGATTTTCCTTTTTGCTCATGCGCACCTGCACCACCATGGACTTGATGGCCTGCTCAATGCGGTTGCCGCGGATCTGGGTGATGACTTCTGTGCGGCCTTCGGCTTCGTGTTCAAGGACGCGATAGACTGCGCCTTCTTTATCCAGTAATGTGCGGAGTTGTTCGTGGATGTCGGTCATGAATTCGCAGCTTTCACATCCGCGCTGGCAGGTTCGCGGGAAAGTGTGAGACGGTCAAGATAGAAGATCTGCAAGATCACCAAAACGGACAGGAATCCAAGGAACACAGGGAACCCGAACAGGGTAATGATCGAAGTCGTCGGAGCTGAGACGCCAGTTCCATACAACCGAAGGATCATGGTAGTGGCGGTGGATTGGTCGAGGCTCATCCCATTCAAATATGGAACGATCAGGTCCTGGGTTGCGGCAATAAGCGAGAAGGTCACCATGAGCACAACAATGGGCAGGGAGGGGACGATCAAATGCTTCATGGTCGCGTTCAGCATGGACATTCCGCTGGCACGGGCTTCGCGCCATTTCGACTCCACTCCCCTAAAGAAGAGGGTGAAGATAAACAGCATCGGTACGCTGATCAAAATTGGAGGAGTCAAAGCGATGAATGAATCCACAAGGTCGGCTTTTCGCAAGTTCATAAAAGCCGCAAAGGCAACAGGCAGGGAGGTGACAAACAACCATGGGCTGAAAAGCAAAAGCAGCCATTGGCTCGCTTTTCCAAACGGCTGTACCGCACCGATTCCAAGCGCACCGAGGTAGGCAACAGGTAATTGAATAAAGAGGATCACAAGCAACGGAGGCAAAATCGAATTGACCCAAACCTGGAAAAGGGTCGAAAGTTCAATATTGGAAGAACCGCTTGGGGAAGTGAGCATTTTTACAACGCCTAGAATCATGGGAACCAGCGTGACCATTAAAGCGGCGATGCCTCCAAGGACGATCACGATCCAACCTGGGATGGTGAGTCCGCTTCGGGTAGGTTGGACTGCGGGCTCGATATCAGGCTCGTGCTTCAACTGTACCCTGCCAAGGATTATGATCACAGTTGCAACAATGCCCAGCAAAGCGACAAGGAGGAACACTAGATAGGAAAGGGAAAAGGTCAGTCCGCTTTGAGCGTTTCGCATGGTCAGAAAAACGGCACTGCCGAGAGATACGCTGTCTCTGGCTGGCAGCATGTTGGAAAATACAGAGAACGATTGAAGGGTGAAGGCCATCGTCGCCAACTGCGTGATTAACCAGGTGACGATGAACGGTGCAGAAAACAGCTTCCCACCTTGTTCCGATTCCTTTTGCCCGCGCAGAACCATGGAATAGACCAGCAATCCCAGCGCGGAGGTGACTGCAAGGATGGCCGCTCCATCAAGAAGCAGGTAGGTACCGCCAGGTGATCCCATGTCCCACATTCCGCGCGCAAAGGCGGGTCCGAGCATGATGAGGGCGGGGCCAAAGAAGGCGAGCGGCAATGTGAACAACATGCGAAGCCTAAACTGCAGGTTTTTTCCGAGGGCATTCACGGCAATGGCCAGCAAAGGCGGAAGGAAGGCGGCGATCAACCCGTGGATAAAGACGAGCAGGAATGTGGTTCCAAACGAGGAGAGATATTTTTGATCGGTGAATAATTTTTCATAATTCAACAAGCCGACAAAATCCCCCGCGCTTTGCAAGGTGGAGGAACGAAAGCTGCCGAGAAAGGTATTGGTAGTCAGCAAGAACAGATTTGAGACGCATAATCCACACGCGGGAAGAAGCAACAACAGCCCTAACAGGGCGCGAAGAAGCGGATTTGTTTTGGCGGGATGGGAGTTGGGTGTCATAGATTTCTCCTGAATTGAACAGCGTGATCTTCAGAAATCACCTTTGTTACGAGAAGATTTTGATTTGGCTCTAGACAGGCTGATTATAATAGCGATACGAATCAGATGCAGGCTTGTGAAAAAGAGAAAGAGAATATCCCGCAAGTTGACGTCGCGGGATATTTTTATTTCAGGGCATACACTGCGTATCCGCGCGGAGGGGCGAAAAACTGTCCACGGCCATCGGAACTTGTGGATTGTTCAACAGGGCGGGAAAGGTCGTTTTTGCTCCACCAGGCCACGGGTTGAAAAGATGCGTTTGTCCATCGCGTATTGACCCATTCTCCCTGCCATCGTTCACCATGATTATTAAGCACGTAGATCAATCCAGGTTGATTTCCGTAACCGCCGCGCTGCATGATGTAGAGATCATCCGAAAGATAAAGCGTGGAGATATCTCCGCCCGCATATTTTTCATGCACGCCGACGAGTGCATCGATGCCGTTGGGCGTATCGCGCAGGGCAAGGTTGTAGTTGAAGTAATCCTTCCAAAAAACGCAGGGATAGCCCTCATGGGTGAGGATGTAGGAATAGGCGAGCAGTTTGTCGTTGGTGATGGGACGGCCTTCATCACGCAGATCGTGATTTTCAACGAAGGTCACGGTGCTTTGCGGCTGAGCCTTCAAAATGGATTCGCCGTTGACGAGATTCTTCAAGCTGAATCCATACGAATCACACAGGCCTTTGAGCAATTCACGCAGTGGAAAATCAAACGCATCCACAGGGTTCGCGTTAGAAAAGTTCGCCGCATTGACCCAGTTGAGCGTGTTGGCCGCATTGTCCCAATATTCGGCCACGCCATAGGGTTTGTGATACGCGCCGTTCTTCATATAGCGATATTCCTGAATGGCGGTGATGGTGTTCGCGCCATAGCCTTTGACAAAGTCATAACGAAAACCATCGAAGCCAACTTCTTCGATGAGCCAGCGCGCCAGGCTGAGCAATTCGGCATACACATACGGATTTCGATGCGAAAGATCGGGCATATCGCCGAAGGTCATTTCATCCCACGACTCGTACATGCTCGGGTGGAACGATTCCCAATTGCGCGGAAATTTTCCACTCTTCGGATTAAATAAAGTCCAGCGCGAATGCCCCGTGATGGGATTGACTTCCTGCGCATCTGCTCCGCTGTTGTGATTGAGGACCATATCTGCGATCACACTTAACCCGTGCCTGTGTGCGCTTTCAATGAGTTGACTCAGCTCCGAGCGCGTTCCAAACCAGGTGGGGACGCTCCCCTTCTGGTCGAATTCGCCGAGGTCGTAAAAATCGTATGGGTCGTAGCCCATCGAAGGTCCGCCCAAATTGGCGGCCTTGTGGACAGGCGGCAGCCACAACGAAGTAAAACCCGCCTTTGCAAGATTCGGAATCTCACGGTTGATATAGTTCCACCACTGGAATTCTTTTCCATCCACTCTGGGACAATCCCAGTAGAAAGTTTGCATCATGACGCCCATTTGTATTGCTCCTTTGTCTTTTTATCCGCAGATGGACGCGGATTTCAGGCTGGTATTTTAATGGGGTTTTTAAAGGGGGAAAGCGGACGAAAGTCCTAATAGACGGTGCGGCTATTCTACTTATCTGAATCTCTATACTTGATCTTTGGCTATAAGTACGCATGGAATTCTTCAGCCAATTTTCACCCCAACCTAAGCAAAACATATCCAGTCAACACCGCGAGCAAAGATGCAAATATCACGGAAAAGACCATGAACTCAAATGTCTTCTCACTGGTTCTCCCCTCCCTAAATCTCGCATCGTCACGTATGTTTCTACCCAAATTACCCGATACCGATAAAGTCAATTTTACTCTCAGTATCCCTGGAAAATCAGGATACACCCACATCGACCCTCACCACCAACGCGGACTTGGCCCACTCGCTCGGACTTCTACCTTCCCACTCGTTGTACTTGATCGCCATCTTCATCCGCACAGACGGCTCGGTCAGCTTGTCATCCAACAGACTCGCTACAGCGGGAAACGTCTGCCCTGCGATTCGCACAGTGACATTCGGGTCTTTGAGCAAATTCCTCACCCAATCTGATTTGTCCATGCCGCCCGATAAAAGATAAAGCGAATTCTCATGCACGCAAAACCAGATCTCAATTTCATGCGGATTACCCGTTTTACGTCCACGGGTGGTGAGGTAACAGTATTGTTCCTTTTCGAACTGGGAAAGGTCAATGGGCATATGTATACAGCCTCTTATATATCGTACTGTCCGATATTGATATCATCATTCGAGAGGAAGTACGTCTGCGCGGGGAGCAAAATGTGCTGGCGTTTCCCTGCCGCGTAAACGGTGGTACAGCGTGAGCGCGGCAGGCGTTTGATCAACGCCGAATCATACAACAAAATGGAACGGCTGGTGATCTTCTCGATCACCGTCCAGTGGTCGTGATAGCCCTGCAATCCCAGCACAATCGCGCGGCCCGGCGTTCCGTCCAAAAAGTTTTGCATAGACTTCCAAAAAGTGGTCAGGTCGGGGTTGGGCACGCCCCGCCACCGAATCTCCGCGTTGGAAATCCGTTTCTTGCCCACCACCTTTTTGAGGATCACCAGCATCTCGGTGTGGATGATGCCGCCGATCAAAAACTTGGTCAGCAAACCGCGGCGCGAAAGATAATGGATGAGGTCATCGAATAACTGCTGGGTCTCTTCATCAGAAGAATGGTTGATGATCCGCTCGGCATTGACAATGCTATAAAGTCCGCACAGCGAATCCAAACCGCCTTGTTGAAAGGGTGGGTATCCTATTCCAAGTCTTGTATAGTTCGTCATAAACATTAATCCTGAATCATGTAAGCAAAGTGCGACGCACCCATCAAATCATTAGACCTCTTGCATAAGTCACAATACAATTGTGTGAAAACCTTTGAAACCCCAGCCAGGAAAACCATAAACCCCCCCCCCCCCCAAAAACCCACCCCCCCAGGCTTTTAATAACTCTCCACAACAAAATGCCAGCAACCAGGGCCAGCGCCGCGCCGAAAAGAAAAGGTGCCGAAGGGCCGAATCCTGCCCATTGACCGAGTCCCTGCCACAACAGTCCAGCAAGAAGCGAGGCGGGTAGAGCCGTGATCCCAATCGCCGCGTTGAACCATCCATAGGCCGCGCCGCGCTGTGCATCGGGAACCAGGTCCGCGACGAAGGCTTTTGCCACACCCTCCGTCGCCGCATAATAAATTCCGTACAGGCCGAACAGCAACCAGATCTGCCAGCCCGCGCTCGCGAACGCAAATCCCAAATACACCAGCCCATACGCGATCCACCCGCCGATCATCAACTTCCGCCGCCCAATTTTATCGGACAGCGCGCCAAGCGGCCCCGAAAGAATCGTGTAGATCGCAGTAAAGGTCATCAACATAAAAAGGGTTTGCAGCACATTCAATCCACGCTCCTGTGCGCGTAAAATAATAAAAGAGTCAGATGAATTTCCGAGCGTGAACAGGATCGTGATCAAAAGGAAATTTCTAAACCGCGGATCAACCTCCTTAAACGAAAGACGCTTCTTCTCCTCGCCTTTGCCTGCCCCAGCGACATCGACAGCGCCCACCCCGAGAACGATCACCGCCAACACCGCAGGAATGATACTCGCCAGCACCGCCATCTGAAACGCTTCGCGAGTGATCTGCAATGCGCCCTTCTGCGTCAGCCACACGATCCACGCCGCGATGGCAATCCCAAGGAAAGCGCCCGCCGTATCGCCTGCGCGATGCAGCCCGAAAGCCAGCCCGCGATTTTCCTTATCTGTGCTTGCAGCCACCAGCGCATCCCGCGGAGCCGTGCGGATGCCCTTCCCCACGCGGTCTGAAAAGCGCACGCCCAATACCCATCCCCACGAATTCGCGAAATACAAAAAAGGTTTCGCGATCGTCGAAATGCCGTAGCCCAGCACCGCCAGCCATTTGCGTTGCCCCAGCTTATCCGAAAGCGAACCCGAATACACCTTCAGCAGGCTCGCTGTCGTTTCCGCCACCCCATCGATCAAACCGATGAACGCCATCCGCACACCGAGCACATTCGAAAGAAAAAGCGGAATCAAATACACGATCATCTCCGAGGAGATATCGGTGAGAAAGGAAGTGACCGTCACAATCCAAATATTTGGGTGCAACTTACGCAGTTTGCCTTGGGGCTTCATTTTTATCCTTTTGTCATTCGTCTATTGGTCATCACTCCCCCATCGATGTTTCGCCACGAAACACAACCTACTCTCCGCTCTTATCCTTCATCATTCCAAAGCTCAATCCTTCTTCCCAAAATACCCGAATGCGATCAAAACCGCAGACATCACCGCTGTGGCAAGCCCAATCCGCAATAGATCGTTCGTATCTTTCACTTCCAGTAATTTCTGCAGGAATTTCACTCCCATTACCAGCACGATCATACTGCTGAGCTTCCCCTTCAATTCATACAGATTATGCGCCAGCATCCACTCTGGCAGCTCCAGCGGACCGATGAACAGCTCATACAAACTGACCGCAAAGATCAAAATGGCCGTTGCGATCAAAAAGCTGTCCACGATCTCGATGAACTCGATGGTAATGCCCGCGTCTTTGCCCGCAGATTCAAAAACAAGCATGACTGCGGCAACCGTCTTCAATGTCCCCCATGCAAAAGCAGCCACAGCCGCAACAAGCAGCGAAATCACGCCCACAATGGCGAGATATTTGGATTTCTCAAGAAGTGTCTTCATATCGTCAGAAAGAATTCCCAGTGAAAATTATTCGCCGTTCATCTGACGATACAAGGCGCGCAGATTGCGCCTGTGCAATGTCTCTGCCAGACCGCCGAGGTACACGCGGCTCTTTCCGCATTCCTCGATCGTGATCGCATCCAGATATTCGTCCGCGTTCTTGCGCTTGCCAGCGGCTTTCACGAGCTTCTTGATGTTATTCAAGTAATTCATATTCTCTTTGACCGCCGCATCGATCTCACCGCGCAGGATGATATCGCCGTGGCCTTGGATGATATTCTCAAGTCCCATGCGCCCGATCCGCTTGACCGAGGCGATCATTTCATCGATATCTCCATCCACAATATAAGGCAGGGACATGAAGGCATCGCCTGCAAAAAGCACGCGATCTTCCTCCACCAGAACCGAAATGCCGTCTTCGCTGTGGCCGAAGGACTGCGAGAACACCAGGTTTTTCTTCCCAACCCGCATGGTCAACTCACCCGAATCAAACGTCAGATGCGGGGGAATGATCTTCACCTGCCTCAAATTCGGATTCTGTTTACGCGCACCCTCCAGCGAAGGAATCCCGTGCTCGATCAACAATTCGCGGCATTTCGCGTGACCGATCACAGTAGCCCCGGGGAAGAAGCAGTTGCCCCAGGTGTGGTCGGCATGATAGTGGGTATTGATCACATAGCGCACCTGCACACCCAGTTCATGCTCGATGAATTCGCGCATGCCAAGCGTCTCCTCAGGCAACGCCAGTGTATCGATCACCACCGCCCACTGCGGCCCGACAATCACACCGGCTGTTACCTGAGCATACACTTCACTTTGAAACCAGAACACATTTTCCGAAACTCGTTCACGATGCATAAATCACCCTTGTATGAATATATTTTCATTATTAATAGCATACTCCAGCTTAAAATACAAGTTGAATAGACAACTTGAGGGATTTTCATTAATGTAAACACACCCAAAAAATTTGACTTGATTAGCCTACTTATAAGTGATAAACTCTATGCAATGCCTGCGGATATTCTTGTAGTTACCTCTTCTTCACAACTCGGAGAGTCAGTCCGTCGCATCCTTGAAGAGACGGATCTTTATCGTATCCATGTTGTCAACAACAAGTCATCTGCCATTGTTCGCGCGGATGAGGTGGGTGCGCCTCTCTCCATGCTTGACCTCGCGCTTGGTGAAGGCGTGATCCGCGAGATCGGACATTCCCTTCGCACCATTCGCCCCGGCATCAACATCATCATCCTTTGCGATGAAAATGTCACCCCTCCCCCATTTGACGAATTGCGTCCCTGGATTCTTGTTCGGAAACCATTCAAGATGTCAAACTTTATGACCGCGATCAGTCAACCCCAACCTACCGCAACCACCACTACCGCCACACCAGCGGCCACGCCGCCGCAAAGTCCTGCAAATCCCACTTTGCCCTGGCTAAGTGACCCAACCCGTGCGGCGCAGCACCTCACTCGCCTGACCTTGGAATCTTCCGCGCAGGCAGCCTTGATCACCCGCAAAAGCGATCTGTGGGCGTATGCAGGCAGTCTCTCGCAAAGCGCGGCAAAGGAAGTGGCACAAACCATCACCCGCAACTGGGATGGGCAAAAGGGATTTGACCTCCTGCGATTCATTCGGCTCGAAAGCACCAAGGCCGAGCACATGCTCTACGCCACCCGCCTCGCCGCCGATACCGTGCTTGCTCTTGTTTTCGACGCAGAAACTCCCTTCAGCACGATCCGCGCCCAGGCCAGTCAGCTTGTCACCAACCTTGATAACGAAGCCCTCGAACCTCAAAAACCCATCGCTCCTTTTGCATCTGAAAAACAAGCCGTTGAAGCAAATGCAGATACCGACGATGACGACGAACCGAATATCCCTCCCATTTCGGATATTCTCAACAATGTACCGGCACCGAATCCCGAACCCGCAACCACACGTGACTTCAACCTGCCACGCAAAAAAGAAGTATTCGACCCGAATCAGACGCGTGTCTCCGAATCGTTGTCGAACGCATCCGTTTTCAAACGCGAGGCGTCACCCTCCGTACATTACGGCAGTATCCCCGTCCTCAACAAGAAACCAGCCCCAATACCTGAAGTAAGTGCCCAACCCAAAAATCAAACCGTGCTCGACGAAGTCGATGTCACTGCTCCTTCTCGAATCAGACAACGACCCGAAACTCCGGTGGTCAAACCCGCCCCCGGCGAATTGGATGTCACCCGTGAAAGCCCCACCACCGAAGCCGCCCGCAAACTCGTGGTGGAACCGACAACCGCAGGCTTGTACCACCTGACCTATGCCTGTCTGCTCGTGCCGCGCTTTTCTGCCCACTACCTCACCGGCGACTTGGCCGACCAGGTTGGCGAATGGCTCCCCAATATCTGCATCGCCTTCGGCTGGCGTCTGGAATTCCTCTCGGTGCGTCCTGAATATTTGCAATGGGTGGTGAACGTACAACCCAACACATCCCCGGGCTATCTCATGCGCATCATGCGCCAGCAAACCTCGGAAAAGATATTCACCGATTTCACCCGCTTGAAGAGGGAAAATCCCTCGGGCGATTTCTGGGCTCCTGGTTACCTCATCATGGGAGGCACGCAGCCTCATCCGCAGCAATTGGTCCGCGACTATATCCGTCAGACCCGCCAGCGCCAGGGACAGGAAATCCCCTCCGAGCCGCGACGCAAGTAAATTTATCAAAACATAAATAAAAGCGCAGAGTATAATCACCTCTGCGCTTTTATTTTTCACATCACACAGCGACATCCATGTCGCTTTTGAAAACCTGCCCAGTCACCCCACACAAAAAGAGAATCCCAATGCCCCCTACCTTTTATCTAATTGACGGACACGCTCTCGCATATCGCATGTACTTTGCCCTTACTGCGGGTGGAGGCAGTCAACGCTGGCAAAATTCCAAAGGCGAACCCACTGCTGGCGTTTATGGTTTTGCGCGTGAATTGGTGCGCGTGCTCGAACAGGAAAAGCCCGAATATCTCGCCGTTGCATTTGACGTGGGCAAAACCTTCCGTGACGACATCTTCCCCGAGTACAAGGGTACGCGCGAAAAAATGCCCGATGACCTGCGTCCGCAGCTTGACCGCATCCGCGAAATGGTGGATGCCTTCAACATTCCGCGCCTCGAAATGGACGGTTACGAAGCGGACGACGTCCTCGGCAGCGTTGCCCGCATCGCCGTTGAAAAAGGACTCGGGGTGAAGATCATCACCGGTGACAGAGACCTGCTTCAGCTGGTCAATGAACGCACCGCTGTCTATCTCGCAGGCGATGACCAGACCTATGTCACAGATGCGGATGTCATCAAAAAATTGGGCGTACGCCCGAATCAGGTGGTGGATTACAAAGCCATCGTCGGCGATACATCCGATAATATTCCTGGTGTCAAAGGTGTGGGCGAAAAGACCGCGATCTCATTGCTCGAAAAATTCGGCACGCTTGATGCGATCTACGCCAATCTCGATCAGGTCGAAAATCGTTGGAAGGGAAAATTCGAAGCCAGCAAAGAGTCGGCGTATATGAGTTACAAACTCGCGTTGATCGAAGTGAATCTCAAGATCGATTTAAATCTCGATCATGCTGCCGTCAAACCATTTGATCCAACCTTACTCGAAGCCTTCTTTAAGGAAATGGAATTCAAGACCCTGCTTTCCAAGGTTCCCGCGATCAGCGGACACGCCTCTGCAACCGAAGTTGCGGTTACACCGAGAAAGGGCAAGGCGGGCGAGCAAATTCCCATGTTCGTGAATGCACCCGTGATCGTTTCCACTCCATCGAAGATCGATGTGACAATTGTTGATTCGGACGAGAAACTCAATGCGTTGAAAAAAGAACTGGCAAAAGCGAAAGTCATTTCGTTCGACACAGAAACAACTTCCACCGAAGAAACGACCGCGGAACTTGTCGGCATTTCGCTTGCCATCAAAGAAGGTCAGGGTTATTACATCCCCGTTGGTCATGTGACTGGCAATAACCTGCCCATTGACAAAGTGATCGCCGCGCTCACACCTTCGATGACCGATGCGAAGATCGGCAAAGTGGCACACAACGCAAAATATGATTACATCATGCTCGCGCGTTACGGATTGACCATTTCCCCGCTCACCTTCGACACGATGCTGGCTGAATTCATCGTTGACCCGTCGTCGCGCAATTTAGGTTTGAAGAATTTATCTGAATACCGCCTCGGCGAAGAGATGACCCACATCGAAGAACTGATCGGCAAAGGCAAAAAGCAGATCAGCATGGCCGAAGTTGCAATTGAAACCGCCGCAAATTATGCCGCCGCCGATGCAGAGACCACACTGCGCCTCATGCCCATCATGCAAAAGGAATTGGAACGCGTCAACGGCACGAAACTGCTTGCCGAAATTGACATGCCGCTCACACCCGTGCTTGCCGATATGGAAATGACAGGCGCGTTGATCGACACGAAATTCTTCGCCGAAATGTCACAGGAATTGGCGAAGCGTCTGGCGGAGATCGAGAAGCAGGTCTTTGACCTGGCAGGCAAGACTTTCAATTTGAATTCTCCGCAGCAATTATCGGATGTGCTCTTCAACCACCTGCGCCTCGAGCCACCCGATAAAGGCCGCAAAACAACAACTGGCTTTTACTCCACCTCGGCAGATGTGCTTGATGCCATGCGCGGAAAACACCCCGCGTTGGATTTCATTCTCGAGCACCGTGAACTCTCCAAATTAAAATCCACTTACGTGGATGCGCTGCCTGCCGCAATGGATCCGAACACAGGCCGCGTGCATACCTCTTATAGCCAGATCGGCGCGGTGACGGGACGCCTGTCATCGAATAACCCAAACCTGCAAAACATCCCCATCCGCACTGAAACGGGACGCCGCGTGCGCAACGGTTTCATCGCCGATAAAGGCAATGTACTGCTCTCCGTCGATTATTCGCAGATCGAATTACGCATTGTGGCGCACATGGCCAAAGATGAAGCCATGCTCAAAGCCTTCCGCGCGGGAGAAGACATCCACTCCACTACCGCCGCCGCGATTCACGATATTGAATTGAGCGCCGTCACAAAAGATATGCGCCGTCACGCAAAGGCCATCAACTTCGGGTTGATCTACGGCATGTCGGCATTCGGCCTCACCCGTTCCACCGATCTGACACTGGCCGAGGCCGAGGATTTTGTCAAAGCCTATTTCACAAAATTCCCCGGCGTGAAAAAATATCTTGATGGCATGCGTCGTCAGGCCGCAGAGATCGGCTATGTGGAAACCTTGTTGGGACGAAAACGCTACTTCCCCGCTTTGCAGGGCAAGATCAACATGCAATTGAAGAACCGTGAAGAACGCGAAGCCATCAACGCCCCCATTCAAGGCACAGCCGCAGATATCATGAAACTCGCCATGCTGAAAATCCCCCCCGCTTTACAGGCGGCGGGGTTGAAAGGCAAAATGCTCCTGCAGGTGCACGATGAACTCGTGCTCGAATGCCCGAAAAAGGAAGTGGAAAAGACCGCGAAGGTCGTACAGGAAACCATGACCAATGCCTACCCGATGAGCATTCCCCTCGAAACAGAAGCAAGAGCGGGCGTGAGTTGGGGCGAAATGACGGTACTAAAGTAGGCCGTGCCGTCGCTTCATCCAGCCCACATAGACGGTTATAATTACGTGATAATTTGTCATCAATCGCAAATGCGAAAGTAGAATACACATATGCCTGGACGAGAAGATATCTTCCAAAAAGCAATGAATGACGGCCACTCAGCGGCCTGGGATCAGGAATGGGACAAAGCCTGCGCCGCGTATCGTCGCGCCTTGGAAGAGTTTCCTGACCATCCGAAAGCCATGAACAGCTTGGGGCTGGCCCTTTATCAACTCGGTAATTTCGAGGAAGCCCTGCAGATCTATATGAGCGTGGTCAGGCTTTCGCCAGACGACCCCATCCCTATGGAAAAAGTCTCGCAGCTTTCCGAACGCACCGGCGATCTGAAAACCGCCGTGGATGCGGCCATGCGCGCAGGCGACCTCTTCCTCCAACAACGCGACACCGAAAAGGCACTCGAAAATTGGGTGCGAGTCACCAACGTCAACCCCGAAAACGCCGTTGCCCATTCACGTCTTGCGCAAGTGCATGAAAGACTCGGCCATGTTCAACAGGCCGTCATCGAATACCTCGCCATTGCCAGCATCGTTCAACGCGCGGGCAACGCCGAAAAAACACAAGAGATGGTCAGCAAAGCCCTCTCGCTTTTGCCCAACAGCCCCGAAGCAAAACAGGCGCAGACCTCATTGAAGATGGGACAATTGCTCCCGAAGCCCATGCGCGGAAAAGGCGGGACGGGTCCCATCCGCATGGCGCTGGTCAAACAATTGCAGAAACCCACTGCTTCACAAAGCACCTCAGGGCTGGACCCTATTGCTGAGGCGCGCCAAAAATCATTGACTCAGCTGGCAGAGCTTCTCTTCGAATTTTCCGACGATAATCCATCCGCGCAGGAAAAACGCGGCCTCTCCGCCATCATGAAAGGCACAGGCGGACTCTCGCTGCAACAATCCGAACAAACCAAAGCTGTTCTGCACCTCGGCCTCGCCATCGATGCGCAGACCAAAGGCAACGAATCGCAAGCCGCAGAAGAATTGGAAGGCGCGCTCGAAGCAGGCTTCAAACATGCGTCGCTTTATTTTTCACTTGGCCTGCTGCGTTACAAAGGCAATCGCCTCGAAAGCGCCCAGCGCTTTTTACAGAACTCCGTCAAACACAACGATTACGCGCTCGGCACACGCCTGCTGCTCGGTCAACTGCTGGTCAAGAAATCCCTTTACGACGAAGCTGCACTGGAATATCTTGAAGCATTGAAACTCGCAGACTCGATCACCGTGCCAGCCGAAAAGGCCGATGAAGTCAGCCAGCAATACGAACCCCTGATCGAAGCCCACCAAAGCCAGAAGGATGAAAACATCCTGCGCAAAGTGTGCGAGAACATCAACGGCCTTTTGATGCGCCCCGATTGGCGCGAACAACTTCACAAAACGCGCGATCAAATGCCCAAGCAGGAAGGCGAAATGATCGCCCCGCTGGCCGATGTGATCCTCGAAGCGCAATCCAGCTCGGTGCTTGAATCGATGAATCGCATCAATCAGCTGGCGCGTATTGGCAGCCTTCGCTCCGCGATGGACGAAGCCTACCATGCCGTTCAGTATGCCCCCACCTACCTTCCCCTCCATGCATTGATGGGCGACCTGCTCGTTCAGGAAAACCGCGATGCAGACGCGATCGCAAAATACAGCATCGTGGCACACGTCTACAGCGTGCGCGGCGAAGTGATGCAAGCCACCAAACTGCTGCGAAGGATCATTCAACTTGCGCCGATGGATCTTGGCTCACGCAATCGCCTCATTGACCAGCTCATCGCACGCGGACAAACCGATGAAGCGGTTCGCGAATATCTCGAACTGGCCGCCATTCATTACCGTCTCGCCGAACTCGATCTGGCGCGTAAAACCTACACCACCGCGCTCAGGCTCGTACAACAAGGCAATGCCAATCGCGATTGGAACGCGCATATCATGCAGCGCATGGCCGATATCGATCTGCAGCGCCTCGATTGGAAACAAGCCCTGCGCATTTACGAACAACTCCGCAGCATCACCCCCGATGACGAATCCACCCGCAGGCAGTTGGTTGAGCTCAACCTGCGCATGGCCCAGCCAGACAAAGCCATGGGCGAGCTTGAAAATTACATCACCTATCTCGAAGGCCAGGGCAAGAACGACCTCGCCATCAGCTTTATTGAAGAGGTCATGCAGGAACATCCAGACCAACCGATTCTCAAACGCGCACTCGCCGCGCGCCTTCACTACGCAGGCCGCACCGACGAAGCCATTTCCATTTTGGATGTCCTCGGCGAAAACCTCATGCAGACCGGCGACAAGCATGGCGCGCAGGAAGTGATCAACCAGATCATCCTGATGAACCCGCCCAATGTATCTGACTATCGACAACTGCTCATTCAGATGCAAAGCAGCTAAAATGAAAAAAATCCCCGCCCGATCAAAACGGCGGGGATTTTTTTCGACTCATCATTTAACTTTTGGCCTGATTCTGTCCATTGGGGAGAGTCTCAGCTTGTACATTCTCACATGCTATAATCCGTGCGATTTCAAAAACGGAGAAACTCAATATGCTAAAAACCCAAAACACCGCCGTGATGAAATGGCTGTATGTCTTTGCCTTCGTCGTGGCTTTTCTCGTCGTCTTCGGGGGATTTGTACGCCTCACCCGCTCTGGCCTTTCCATCGTGGAGTGGAATCCGATCAGCGGCGCCATGCCGCCCAGCGGTCAGCAAGCCTGGGAAGAGGAATTCGCCAAGTATCAGGAAACACCCGAATATAAACTCATCAACACCGGCATGAGCCTGCCCGAATACAAGTTCATTTTCTACATGGAATGGATCCATCGCAACATTGCACGCCTTGCAGGGCTGTTCTATGCATTCCCCGTGTTTTACTTCCTCTTCAAAAAGACGATTCCTTTCAAGGAGTTTGGCATCTATTTTGTGATGGGCATCCTCTTCATTTCTCAAGCCGTCGCAGGCTGGATCATGGTCGCCAGCGGATTGGACCAACGCCCCGCCGTAAGCCACTTGAACTTGACCCTTCATTTGCTTCTCGCGCTCACATTATTCAGCCTCGCCCTATGGACCGCGTTTGGACACAAATACGGATTCCACGATACCAGTAAAAAAGTGACCTGGTCGCTTCCTTCCAAACTCGCTGTGTTTTCTTTTGTCATCCTCATCATTCAAGTTTCGTACGGCGGGTTTACGGCTGGCCTCAAAGCGGGGCACGTTTCAGATACCTGGCCGTTGATGCTTGGCAAATTAATTCCACCTAACCTATTCAACTCGTGGATCAACATCTTTGAATCCCCACAGACCATCGTCTTCATTCATCGCTGGTTCGCATGGCTGGGATTGATTCTTGTGCCGCTGGTATATTACATCGTAAAAAAACAAAATTACCCCGCCGATATCCAAAACGGGCTCAAATGGTTGATTGGTGTGGTGGCGCTCCAGATCACACTCGGCGTGCTTACCATCCTGTCCTACGTCAATATCGTCATTGCACTGATCCATCAAGCCAATGCCATTGTGCTCGTTGGCCTTGCAGTTTTCTTCATCCACAGGTTCAGGGCAGTGGATAGGAAGTAGAAAGTGAAAAGTAAAAAAGCGATGGCAGGCACAACTGTCATCGCTTTTTTGTTTAACGACCTAATATCACTCGCGTCGCCGGGCCGCCATGAAGGTTGCGCCGATCATGCCGAGCGCAAGTCCGATCACAGACGAAGCCCATGAAAAGAAATTAACAAAGAACGTGGACTCGATCACGTGAATGACCATCATAAAGGGCAGGGCAATGCCCAGGAGCATCAGAAACAGGCCGAGGCCAAGAAGGAAGCGCGGAGATTTCATTGCGGTTGATACAGCCAGCAGGCCACAAAATGTTCGGGCTCAGGTTCAAAATCCACAGGCTCCTTTTCATCGCATAAACCTGCAATGGCCCTCGCACAACGCGGATGGAAACGACAACCCTTCGGCGGGTTCACCAGACTCGGCGGTTCACCAGGCGGCACCTCCTTGTACGAATCTGCGTTGCGGGCATCAGGGTCAGACGTCGCTGCAAGCAGAGCCATGGTATATGGGTGCAGCGGATTATCGAGCAGGCGGCGTGTATCGGCTTTTTCGATCAAGTTGCCCGCGTACATCACAAAAATACGCGAAGAAAAATATTTCACCGTGGAAAGGTCATGGGTGATGTAAATGACCGAAAGCCGATGTTGTTCCTGCAAAGCCTTCATCAACTTCAAGATCTCAACACGCACCGACGCATCAAGCATCGACACAGGTTCATCGGCCACGATCATTTTCGGCCCAAGGATCATGGCGCGCGCAATGACAATGCGCTGCTGTTGGCCGCCGCTTAACATATGCGGGAATTTCTGCAAGAAATCATCGGCGGGATACATTTTCACTTCATCCATCGCCTTGCGAATGCGGTCCAGCCGTTCGCCTTTATCCTTCACGCCGCTGATAATGAGCGGCTCTTCCAGAATTTGTTGAATGGTCATAAAAGGCGGCAGCGCGCCGTACGGATCCTGCTGCACATAACCAACTTCAAAACGGTATGCGCGCAGAAGATTGCCTTTCAGCGCGGCCAGATTGACACCGTCAAAAATGACTTCTCCGCTGGTTGGGATATTCAACCCAAGGATCGTCTTCATCAAGCTGGATTTGCCGCAGCCACTCTCGCCGACAATGGCTACGGTTTCGCCTTCGGCAAGGTCAAAGCTGACACCATCCACCGCCTTGACGTAACCAGCATGGCCGAACCCGAAGCGGCGCAGTTCATACCATACATGCAGATCACGAATGGATAGCAAGGTTTCCTTCGGTTCCTCGAAATTAACTGTCATCTTGTTCACCTTTCGTAATTCAGTGATCACATCTGTATTCATGGATATCCGTCACTTTCTATTTTCTGTTGCAGAACCAAAGCCTGTTTGCAGGCCCTTCAAACATTCCATCATGCCGAGGTGGCGGCAATCGTGTGTTAGAAAAACCAGCAGGTTCAAGCGAATATTCTGCAGTTTCTTTTTCAACTCTTCATCCACATTCTCAAAATCTGGATAACGTTGATCGAGCCGTTCAACGAATTCTTCAACTGCATCATAAGAACGCTGCAGGTAATCCATCAATTCATCCTTGCGTGGAATGGGCAGGGTCTCAACGGCCTCATCACTCAAACCCGTGCCAACCGTCGCATTCAAACCAGTGGGGAAGCCCCACTTCTGAGCGAGGCTTTCTTTCACCCAAATTTCCACGGGGCTGCCAAACTCAGGAACAAGTTGGGGCGTCCGTTCCAAAATGATCGCCTTGAGATAATCTGACTCGCGCGCCAGATGCCAAAGATGGAATCCAATGGATGTGCTGTATCCGCGCGGACGCCAGTGAAGCTGGTCGTCTTCAAGTCTGGAAGCAAAATCGAGGACAACGCTGTGAATATCCTTGAACATGTAAAGAACATCATAAAGAGCCTGTGGCGACATATTTGTCCTTTTTATTTATGTGAGAATGCGTCGCACCGAGATTGCTATTCATGCAGCCAGCACTTGACCTTCCGATTTCCTTTTTGGAAAACAGGAGGTTCCTCGCTGCATTTCTCAAAGCGATACGGACAGCGCGACGCAAACCGACAGCCTTTTGGCGGGTTCATCAAACTCGGCGGCTGCCCCGTGATGAACATCGGGTCTGAATCCGTACGCAAGCGCGGGACACTTGCCATCAACATTTGCGAGTATGGATGCAGCGGTGCAGGGAAAAAATCCCTGGCATCGCCTGTTTCCACAATCTGGCCCGCGTACATGATGGCAACCTCATCGGCAAGCTCGCTGGAGGTGGCGATATCATGCGTGATCAAAATGAAAGATGTCCCAAGCTCATGCTTGATGCGTTTGAGGACATTCATGATGTTCGCCTGCGTGAGAAGGTCCAACGCCGAAGTCGGTTCATCCAGAACGATGAGGCTGGGTGAGGTCACGAGAGCCATCGCCAGCGCCACACGTTGGCGCATCCCGCCGCTCAATTCAAATGGATAACGTTCCACAAAATCAGCAGGGACGCCCACATGCTGGAACATCTTGTAAACAAGCACATAGGCCTCGGCCTTGCTTAATCCCAAATGCACCATGGCGGGTTCAGCAACCTGGTCACCCACTTTCAAAACGGGATTAAGCGAATTCATGGCGGCCTGCGGCACAAGCGACATCCCTACCCAACGCACATTTTGGCGGTATTCCTCGTTATCGAGGGTCATTACGTCCGTACCTTGTAAAAAGACTTTGCCGGAATATTTATCTACATTGCGCGGCAGGAGGCGTAACAATGCCTTCGAAAGCGACGTCTTCCCGCAGCCCGATTCGCCGAGAATAACCACGGCACGGTTGGAATCCAGATCAAAATCCACACCGTCCACGGCTTGCACGCTTCCGCCTGCAGTTTTGAAATGCAAGACAAGGTTCTCGATATGAAGAAGTTTTTCAGGTACGGTGTTCATACATCCCTCAACTTTGGATTGAATACACGATCAAGCGCAAAACCGAGGAAAGCGAACGCAAGCCCCGTGATCATCAGCAACATGGCTGGCTCCAACACCCAGTAGTAATAACCTTTGTAAAGCGCGCCATTGGAATTGGCGTCCTGAATGATCTTGCCCCACGTGGGCAGTACAGGATCGCCCAACCCGATCACCGCAAGTGACGCCTCCAAAAACACGAACGCAGGCACAGATTGGACAAGGCTCGGAATCAACAACGGGATCATGCGCGGGATTAGGTACAGGAAAATAATGCGCGGGCTGCTGGCTCCATACGCCTTGGCTGCCTCGATATACATCGATTCTTTCACTTGAATAAAAATGGCACGATACGCTTTGATCGATCCTGTAAAAATGCTCAATATAATCGTCGCGCCAAGGATGACCCAGATGCTGCGTGAATAGAACGTACCGATCATAATGAGCAGTGCATAGAACGGAAGCACCAGATTCACCTCCGTAATGCGCTGGATCAACTCATCCACCCAGCCTGTGTACCAGGCACCAACTGCCGCAATGATCATCGTTAAGATCGAAGTTCCCATCGAAGCGATCAACCCGAAGGCCAATGCCACGGGGACTCCCCACAACAATGGCAGAACCAGATCACGGCGGGCATGATCCGTGCCTGCCCATCCAAAGACCTGACCATGCGAAACAAATTCCACACTCAAATCCGAATCAGGTTCGAAGGTCGTTCCCTGAATGATCAGTGTGTATTTGCCCTTTAAAGGCTGATTACTATCAGGCAGGGAAAACAACGCGGGAATGACCTCTTCCGTGCGCAGTTTGGTACGCAGCTTTTCATCCTGTGAGAAGCGATAGGTAAATTCATTCCCGACAGAGAAATTGCCAATGCGGATCGTTCTATTATCCGGTGTAAGCAGTTCGACGGAAACGAACGGCTGCTTTTCATTGTAGGCCGCCTTCAAATACAGGATCAATTCCTGCGGGTACACGTCATACGAATAATCGAACTCGTAGGACATATCAATGGTCGAAACACCTTCGCTGCCGGGCGTCACTGTTTTTGTCACCTGCCCGTCCGTTGTGTTGACGGCAAACGATTCCGAATATTTCTGGTTGGAAAAATAATTGATCCAGGCCGGGGCGGCAAAGCGCGGATTCTGATACCAGACCTCTTCCCCGCCGCGCCACAAACGGATCGCTTCGGAGTAGGGAATCGTGATCATGGCATAGGCAGCCACAACGATCAGGGCCAGCACCACGAAGATACCCGCAACAGCCGATGGGTATTGAAATAATTTCGATAATGAACTTCGTAAATTGTTCATAGACTCAGCCGCCTATCTTCACCCTTGGGTCAACAAGGGCGTATACAAAATCGAGCAGGAAAACGGTCATGGCAAGCATATAAGCGAAGATGATGGATGAGCCAACAATAATGGGCGTATCGTATTGGCCGATCGCCTGAAAAAGCGTGCGCCCCAAGCCTGGCCAGAGAAATACGGTTTCGGTAAACAATGCACCGGTCCACAGGGTAATGATGAGCAGCGAAAAATTCGTGATGATGGTTGGCAGTGTGGGCCTGAGGATGTAAGTCCGTTCGATATCGCGGGCAGGCAGGCCTTTGGCCTTTGCCATATCCACATAATCTTCGCTGGAATAAATGAGGAAGAAGGTGCGATAGTTGTAAACGCTCAAAAAGAACGAACTCAAGATCAGCGCAAGGCACGGCAGGGTCAGGTGCTTCAAAACGCTCATCGAATAATCAAAGGTATTGGGCGGCGGCGGAGAATCCACCATGCCGCCAAAGGGAAGGATCTTTAAAGCAGCAGAAAAGATCAAGATCAGAAAGATGCCGTAAAACCACGGCGGCACCGCCGAAGTTGGCGAAAGCGCGATCACCAATTTGTCCCAAAAACTTCCATACTTGCGTGAAAGTGAAAGGGCAATAAAGATGCTCGAGAAAAACAGGAATAATTGCGAAGTACCCATCAATAACAGGGTGGCAGGCAGTCTTTCGAGAAGGATCAGGCGCACCTGTTTCGAACCGCTATCGCTGGTCAGGTTGATCGCGCGGCCAAGATCCAACTGCAAGGCATTCGACAGATAACGGAAATTACGCACGGCAATGGGTGTATTCAATCCACGGCGTTTTTCCTCGAGGGCGATCTGGTCTTCAATTAACTTTTTTCGCAGCTCAGGTTCCATTTGCAGTGCGTTCGGGTTGTTGGCAACCCTCTGCGTCACCGTATCGCGGATCTGGCCCTTGATGATCTCATCTACAAAACCGCCCATGTTGGCGATCAGGATCGTCAGATAGATTCCGATCACAACAGTGACGAACAGGGTCAGCAAACGTTTTAATGAAAAACGCAGCACGCGCAACACAGAGCTATTGGCGATCGATTTTTTGACTGTCAATTTCTCCACAGGGACTTGAGCAGTAACAGACATGGCAACCTCCACAATCGGTTTCTCAGGGCGGAGCAAGCTGCCCCGCCCTGAGTATTGAAATTACAAGCCGAGTTTATTTGACGACAACAAAATCAAATGAAGTGAAGGAAGGAATCGCCACAGGGATCGGGACGACGGCCACTTCAAGTTTCGCTGAACCAGTTTGCAGTTTGGATGTAGCGTCCGCATCCAACGTGACCTGGTACTGACCCTCGCCAAGAGCCTCAGCCTCACCGACAGCAACGACCGCGCCAGTGGTATCGTAGAGGATGTACTTCACGAGTTTGATATCCGCATTGGCATAGGCGGTGTCACCAAAGTTGACAATGACATCGAAGATCGCTTCCTGACCTGCGGTAACTTGTCCGGGGCCATCGAGGACGGTGCTCGCCAGTTTGGGTTCGCTGAAGTTAGCCCAACGATCAGAGGTATCGGCGAAATCAGGATTGTTCTTGAGAACAAGGGATTTCTCAGTGGTGAAGACCTGATCGAGATAATACGGGCCTGTACCAACCCAGAAGTGTCCATGCTCGTCGTACCAATTCTTCATGTTCGTGTAACGTTCTGAGGCTTCATCTGCAGTAAGGAACTGACTCATGGTGGGTTCGTACGGGATCAAGCTTTCTGATTGAGCCTGTTCCATATACTTCGCGAGGATCTCAAGGCTCGGTCCACCCACCCAGCTCATCTGCTCGATCTGGGCCACATCGGCTTTATCGGAGGAGTAGGCAAGTTCACCCGCAGCTTCAGCCAGATTCGAAACAGCCAGGATCTGCCAGCTGTTCTCACCGGAAAGCCCAAACGGAGAATTCGGCCAGAGGGTGAGGATGTTCAATTCCGCGTCCGCATTGTAGGAATCTGAGTAAGCTTCGATGGTCAGCGGGTCGGTTGAAACGATGCGATAGCCTTTGAAGGAGGGCAGGAAGCCTGCGAGGCCAGGCACTGCAGCTTCGTCATATATGGCACTTTCGGGCTTGGCACGATCGAAGAAGATGATCATCGCCATTACAAAGTCAGCGGCAGAAATCGAACTGCCATCATGCCATTTCACGGTGTCATAGAGGTCGGCGGGGAATGTGACAACACTCTTAACTTTGGCGGTGGTGCCATCGGGGAATTTCTCGCCAGCGGTGATGAACTTCTGGCTTGCGGCATCCCAATCCACCCAGGCATCTTCGGGGACATCGATCTGGTCGACGGCTTCAACACTCAACCAGTCGAGATTGTGCGTGATCGGCAGACCCTTTTGATAGGTCAAAGAAGCGCTTTCGATCCGCTGCGGCCAGGCAAGGCCGGTATATGGATCGCCCATGATGCCGCCGGTTCCGGTAATGTTATCGTTGCCTTGAGTTGTGGCGCGCATGACGTTGGAATCCCAGACCCAGTTACTACCGCCAATGGTATTCCACGGCTGGGTGAAGAGATCGTTCGTGCCAATCTTCATGGTTCCACCCTCTTGATCCTTGAAGCGCAGGTTGTAGTTACCCATAAAGGTTGATTCGTATCCTGCCGCAAGATCATAGGTCACGGAAACATTGTCATTGAAAGGTGCGTATGTTTGCTGGTCGATCACGAACACAAAGAGTGAATCTTCCAGAGAAAGGGCAAGCGCTTCCGCCATCATGGCATCGCGTTCCTCTTTCGTTGAGAAATTGCCTAGGGCCAGATCATCACCAAGTTTCTGGAATTCAGGGTCGGAAACATTGGAAAGGAAAGGCTCGGCAGCTTGAACACTTGTGTTCAGGTAATATTGCTGGAAATTAGCGCGTTCATCGCGGGTAAGGCCCGAGGGCAGATAACCAGCAGTATATAAATTCCACTGTCCATCCGCGGCATCCGTGCCCTGCCAGATCGGGAAGGCTTCGGAGGAGGTTTTGTACTGACGGTCAACGGTGAAACCAATGGCTTCCAACTGATTGGAGACATAATCTCCCATCGGCTGACGTGTACCATCCCCATCAGAGCGGATCAGGAATGCCAGAGTTACAGGCGCGCCGTTGTACTGCCATTTGCCATCGGCGCCGAGTTCGGCTCCCATTCCAGTCATTTCAGCGCTAATGACTTCATTCGCCTGATCGAGGTTGTAGGCATATTTGGTTTCCAAAGCGCGGGCGGTTTCCACGAGGTTGGTGTATTCAACCAGTTGGGTGGTGATCGAAAACAGCTTCGGCAATGAGCCTCCGCCGTAGATCTCCTGGTTGATGTAGTTACGGTCGACCAGCCAGTTCATCGCTTCGCGGATCTTGCGATTCGAAAATGGATTCAACACAGCGGTATCGTTGAACACAGCGGGGTTCATGCTGATGGCATAGCTTCCACCGAATGATTGTGTGTATCCCAGCCCGGCTTCCTTGATCGCTGGGAATGCATCCGAGGCAAGGGCGAAGGAATAAAAATCGATCGTCCCAGCCTGTAATTGTGAGATCGCGGAATCAGCCGCGACTACGGAAAAATCGATCTCATCCAACCAGCCGCCGCGGCGAGTTGTAGCGGCAGGTGCAGGCTCTTCAGTCGCGGCCATCGGGGGCTCGGTTGCAGCAGCGGGCGCATCGGTTGGCGCAGGCTCTTCCACTGCTTCTGTGGCGGCAGGCGCGCAGGCAGCCAGAATCATGCTAAATACCACGAGCAGACTGAACAGCATGTATAATTTTTTCGGTTTCATTCTCTTATCTCCTTGTTTTTGATTTTGAAAAAATGAAGGCACAGACAATGGAAGATCTACAACCAACCACCTCCTTTGTTTCTATTCGGTAGATATAATGGGAGGCGGAGTTCAGTGCGTAATGCTGAAATCCGCCTCGCCTGTCAAAGTGCGGTATGCTTTCGTGAGGAGAAGGCTGCCCGCTAAACGTTGACATCATCATACGAATTCCCGACCGAACTGTCATGCACCTGAGTAAGTATCTTTGCCAATACACCTGAACGGTTTACCCACCATGCTCTCCCCATTGTTTTGCACTTCCCCATGGATAAAAAAACCCCTCCTGAGGAGGGTATCCAAATGGGGTGGGCAGACACAAACTGCATATAATTGACTTTAATCATGCGAAAATACCTCGCCCACGTCTTTTTTTTTCTAGCCCTGCTGACCAACTCCTGCGGCGCGGCGACCCCTACCCTAAAACCGCCTCCACCCGTCGCGTTCTCTGCGTCTCAAAGCGGTCAGAATGTGGCGCGGGATAATCGGTCAAGAGCATCCTACAGCCAAAACATTCGCTTCGAACATTTCAGTCTTGAAGAAGGGTTGTCTCAGAGCACGGCTACTGTCATCTTTCAAGACAGTAAGGGCTTTTTATGGATCGGCACAGAAGATGGGCTGAACCGATACGATGGCTACAATTTCAAGATTTACAAACCCAATACTGACGATCCAAACAGCCTAACAGACCGCTGGATCACAGCCCTTGCTGAAGATCCAAAGGGGAATTTATGGGTGGGCACACGTCTGGGCGGCCTGAACCGCTACGATCCCAAAACAGGGAAATTCACTCATCTTCTTTACAGCAGCACAAATAGTGAAGGTATCAGCCATAACAACATTACCGCGCTCAGCGCTGATAAAGATGGGATCTGGATCGGAACCAAGAACGGGCTCGACTACCTGGACTATGATTCGCAAAAGATCGAACATTATCGAGCATCCTCCATAAACCCCAACAGCCTGAGCGGAAACTGGATCAGCGCCATCATTCAGGATGCCAATGGGAATTTATGGGTTGGGACACAAGACGCAGGACTGAACTTCTACGACAAAGCCAAGAACGCCTTTTTTGTATTCAAACACAGCGATGATGTATTTACCAGTATTAGCAATAACCGCATCACGAGCATTCTTATCGACAAGCAGGGCGTGTTGTGGGTAGGCACGGCAAACGGATTGAATACTTCAGAATCATCAGGCCGCTATTTCACACACTTCTCCAATTTCCCGGATGATTCAGACAGCCTAAGCGGCAGCATTATTTATGCCATATACCAGGATCGCTCTCTTGGAATCTGGATCGGCACCAACAATGGGCTAAACCGCTACGATCCTCAACGACAGGGGTTTGTCCGCCATAACCATCAGCCAACTACACCCAATAGTCTGGCAAACGATACGGTTGTCTCGATCTTTGAAGATAGCAGCAACGTTCTATGGGTCGGCACGGATGGCGGTGGTCTGAGCAAATACAACCGCCAGCAGGACCACTTCGCCTACTATCGCGCAAATCCAGATGACCCCGCCAGCTTAAGCGGCAATTTCATCATGCCCATCATTCTCGGAGAAAACGGCACAGCATGGGTTGGAGCATACGGCACCGGGCTAAATCGGCTCAATGCCATTTCGAATCAATTCAGGCGATATGTACACGATCCAAACAACCCCAATTCGATCAGCACCAACGAGATCATCTCGTTGAAACTGGATAGCAGCGGAAATCTCTGGATCGGCACCACCATCGGATTGGACCGTCTCGATCCAGACACCGGACTGTTCACTCATTTCGTCCCCGACATTACCAACCCGGAAAGCCTCTCGGCCGCTCCCGTCAACGTGATCTATGAAGACCATTCCAACACGATATGGGTTGGAACCAGTCGAGGCCTCGATCAATTCGATCCGCAATCACAGGTCTTCATCAAATATGATACGGAAGATAACGACCCGAACAGTTTCGATGACAATCAGATCACAAGCATTCTCGAAGATGAAAATCTGAATTTTTGGATAGGCACCTTCGATGATGGAGTTAAGCTTTTCAATCCGAGCAATGGCGAGATCATCAGTTACACCAACAACCCGGATAATCCCACAAGCCTCGGTAGCAATGCCGTGTTGTGCCTGCACATCGACCATGCAGGCACCTTGTGGATCGGCACCGCTGGCGGCGGGATTGAATCGCTACGAGCCGGAGACCGATTCATTTACACGCTTCACCGAAAAAGACGGACTGCCCAATGATGTCATTTACGGCATTCTCGAAGACAGGGATGGCTATCTCTGGGCAAGCACCAATTTCGGGATCACGCGCTTCGACCCCAACACGAACACCTTCCGCAACTTTACAGCCAGTGACGGCCTGCAAAGCAATGAGTTCCACCAAAATGCCTTCGCGATCGACCAAAAAGGGAACCTATATTTCGGCGGAATCAATGGCTTCAATGTCTTTTCACCGGATGCGATTGACAGCGATACAGTTGCGCCAAAGATCGTGTTAACCTCGCTCACACGAGATCGAGTGCCGATTTCAGGCCTGACCCCGGCCGAAAGCCTGCAGGAGATCACCCTGCAATGGCCGCAAAACTCTTTCGAATTCGAATTCGCCGCGCTTGCATTTGAACAGCCGTCAAAAAACCAATATGCCTATACCTTGGAAAATTTCGAATCCAACTGGAATATGATCGGGACTCAGCGCAATGGAAGATATACCAACCTGCCGGGCGGCACATACACACTACGTTTGCTCGGCTCAAACAGCGACGGTGTCTGGAATGAAGAGGGTGTATCCATCAAAGTCACCGTCATTCCACCATTCTGGGTAACATTGTGGTTCCGAAGCTCGCTTCTGGTTTTTCTTGTGGCAGTCGTTGCCGTTGGCTATCGATGGCGTGTAAAAAGTATTGAAGGACGCAACCGTGAATTGGAACGCCTCGTGCAAAGGCGCACCGGCGACCTTGAGAAACGCACGCGAGAGATCGAAGCCCTGTATCAGGCCGATGAAAGAATTCTGAGGAATGTAACGCTCATCCAGGTCTTCCAAACATTGGTGGATGTATCCGTGTCCATGCTCAAAGCAGACCGAAGCGTGGTCTTTATATGGAGTGAAGAGAAGAACAAGATCGTGCCGCGTGTCAGTCATGGATTTCGGCCCGAAACACTGTATGCCCTCAACTTCGACCAGGGAGAAGGCCTGGTAGGGCAAACCATGAAGACCGGCGAAACCCTGATCGTCATGGATGTAAAACTCAGCGCCCTGCGCGGCGACATTCAAACTGTCATTCGCAACGAAGGTATTCAATCCTTCGCACACTTCCCCATTGTCGTGGACGGCAACGTGATCGCCATTTTCAATGTGGCATACACGCGTCCCAATGCATTCAATGATGATACGATTCGCCTGTTCACTTCACTGGTCAATCGCGCCGCGCTTTCCATTGCAAACATGCAGCTTTTCGAACAGACCAAGGACCTGGCGGTAATGGAGGAACGCAACCGCCTCGCCCGGGACCTGCATGACAGTGCCAAACAAAAAGCATTTGCGGCACTCGCACAGTTAGGCACTGCCAACGGCATTTTGAAGACCAAGCCGAATGACGTCAAGGTTCATTTAACTGAAGCGGAGACGCTCGTTTTCGAGGTGATCCAGGAGTTGACCTTCCTGATCCAGGAAATCTACCCGATCGCATTGCAGGAAAAGGGATTACCCACCACGTTAAGAGAATACATCTTCGAATGGGAAAACCGCAACGATACGGAAGTCAAGCTGGTCATTCGCAATGAGCGGCCACTCCCCCTGGAGATCGAACAAGCCGTGTATCGCATCATTCAGGAGGCATTGGCGAATGTAGCCCGCCACAGCAAGGCCAAACGGGCAGACGTTTCCCTGGTTTATAATTCCGATTCACTCCAGATCATGGTTGCCGACGACGGTTACGGCTTCGACATGAACCAGAGAGCAAAAGGCATGGGCTTCCGATCCATGCGCGAACGCATCAGCAGCGTTCGAGGTACCATTCAGATTCAAAGCGCGCCCGGACAAGGGACGCGACTTATCGCCCAATTGCCCATCAAAACCCAGGGCAAGGAGACATCAATATGAAACATCACCGCACAAGTATATTAATTGCAGACGACCATGAAGTGGTTCGCAATGGGATTCGCTCCTATCTTGAAACACTTCCTGATTTCCAGGTGGTAGGCGAGGCATCTTCCGGAGAGGAGGCGCTTGGCATGGTCGCTGAATTGATTCCCGATATCGTCCTGCTTGACCTGATCATGCCGGGCATGGACGGCATCGAAACCACACGCCGCATCAAACAAACCAGTCCACGCACACAGGTCGTCGTCCTTACTTCGTATCATGAAGATGTGCATATTTTCCCTGCACTAAAAGCTGGTGCGATCGCTTATATCTTGAAAGATATGAAAATGGAAAAGTTATCGGAAGTTTTGCACCGCGCGGTACAGGGCGAAGTGACCCTGCACCCGCGTGTGGCTGCTCGCGTTCTGCAAAACATCCGCGGTGAAAACGGCGAGGAACAACCTCTATTCACAGATCTAACCGACCGCGAAACAGACGTCTTGAAATTGATCGCCAACGGACTGACCAACAGCCAGATCGCTGAAAAACTCGTCATCAGCGAAAACACGGTCAAGGGACATGTAAGCAATATCTTGAGCAAACTACATCTCGCAGATCGTACAAAGCTGGCTGTTTACGCCTGGCAGCAGGGCATTGTCAATAGAGACAGCACGGCACGCGAGTAAATGCAGAGAAACAAAAAGGACACGGTCGCATGGACCGTGTCCTTTTTTGTTTTCCAAACTCTATTGAGCGGCTGCAGCCAGCGCAGCTTCAATCGCTTCGCTGAATACAGCGAAGGGTTGTGCACCTTCGATCAGCTGCGTAACTTCCTCGCCGCTGGCATTGGTATAGCTTAATACGAATCCGGGAGTACCTTTCACACCGGCAAGAAGTGCATCCTTGCCATCCTGAAATACCTGATCTTCGTATTTATTGCCTGAGTAGCATTCATTGAACTGACCCATATCCAGACCGGTCTTTTCAGCAATGGCAGCCAAACGGCGGTCTGTAAAGGAATCCACATCCTCACCCAGAACGTTTTCGAAAAGCATATCGTGCATTTCCCAGTAAAGGTTCTGATCGCCTGCACAATAAGCAGCCTTGGCAGCGTCTTCTGATTCGGTCTTGCCGCCGCGAATGTTATCACTTACCCAGTTGCCCGCCGAGCGGTAGGTGAAGTACAACTTGCCCGTGGAGATGTAGGTTTCAACCAATTGCGGCTCGGTCTGGGTGGAAAAACGCTCACAGAACGGACATTGGTAGTCAGAGTATTCCACAAGTTTGACCGGGGCGTTGGGGTCGCCCATATGATTGGCGTCGGCCTGTGGGCGCGGATTCGGCTCAAGGGTAACGATTCCAGTAATCGGCTTGAAATTCGGCCAGATGATCAAAAAGGCAACTGCCAGCGCGCCAAGCGTGATCAAAGCGATCCCGACCAACCGCCCCCGTTGTTCCTTGCGGCGCATTTGCTCACGGCGTGCCTGCCGTTTGCTCAATTCTTTTGGGTTATTCATATTCTCTCCTGTTATTTAGATAGATGGGTGCGAATTTTCCCATGCTGAAATCAATTTGTCCAGTAAAGCGTTAATAGGCTCTTATTTTCACTCGCGCAGGCGCGCATCCATCCAGAGCGTCATGGTTTTGAAAACTTCACCCTTTTCAGGCTCATTATGAAGTTCGTGCGCGGCGCCATCCCAAAGGACGAGGGTACATTTTTCCTTCAGAGACGCTGCAAATTCTGTACTGCTGGAAGGAAAGGCGATGGCATCGGCCTTGCCATGCATCAGAAGAAGAGGAAGCGGAAAATCGCCGGCGTGAGCCAGCGTCCAGTTTGTGACGCCTATCATTACTTTCCCGAAGCCAAATGATATTCTGTCGTGCACGAGCGGGTCGTTGATGTAAATCTGCACCACTTTATCATCGCGGGAGATGCTTTTCGGGTCCAAGCCACTGGCGATCTGTACTTTGGGAGCGAGCGAGCCCAGCACTTTTGCCATCATCACTTTCGCTTTTTGATTTTCCAGGGCGGTATGCAAAGCTGAACTGGTTGCGATCACACCTTTGACGTTCGGCTTACGCAGTAAGCTGTAGTGCAATACCAGCACTCCCCCAATGCTGTGACCGTATAAAATGATGGGAAGGTTCGGATAGCGTATGCGCGCCTGTGCCAGAAGCAGGTCGATCTCCCCCATAAAATCCTCGATGGAGTTGATATGTCCGCGGGCACCATCGGAGCGGCCATGCCCGCGCAGATCCGGGCCAAAGAGGATTAGGCCTTCCTTTCCGAAGGCTTCAGCAACATGAGCGTAACGGGAGGTATGTTCCCCGAGGCCATGCACAAGACAAACCACGCCTTTCGGCTGAAGCACAGTCGGCTCCCAACCTTGTGCAAAAATATTCAGGCCGTCACTTGCTTTCCAGCTCGTTTCAAAGTGTTTCACTCTATCCTCCAATTGTGATCTTGAATTCGCATTGCCGCGCGCCCATGGCTCGACAGGCGCGTTCTTCGATATCGTGTTCCTGCCCCACCGCCCAAAACAAACATTCACGGATCAGGCCAAGGGTCACAAAGCAGATCGGAGCAGGATCGGTTTGATCTGTCGCTGTGGGAGATGCCTGGTCAACGAGAAGCAGGTCAAGGTCCAGAGAATGAACCGAGACATTTCCCGGAGTCACGCTCAAAATCCGCGCCAATAAATCCAGGGCGGGTTTGCGTCGCAAATTTTTTGGAAGTCTTTGAATGATCGCCGCCTGTGCCTTAATGCCAAAAGCCGAATCGTTCAAAAGCTGTTCCCAAAGTTTTACGCCGATACGCAACAAGGTGCTGCGTGCACCGCGCCCATAGTAAGTGCGCAATGCAGATTGCAAACGGGAGTACACATGCGCAGCGCGTTCATCATCCAACGCAGAGAAGTGTGCGGGATGCGCCCACTCTTCGGGCAGCCCGGCATTTGCAAGCGCGCCTGTAAAAATTTCATGTCCCATTTCGGCGGAAAGGGTTTCGACAAATCGCTGAAGGATGTGTGCTGGAAAACTGACGGCAGACATCAAGCACCTGCTCCCAATGGATAAACCAGCACGGGGAAATATTCGCCCGTGCGGACAAATCCCATTTTTTTATAGAGGGCCAGGGAAGATTCGTTATCTGATTGTGTGTTGACCGAAAGTCGATTGAGGTGGATTCCACCAAGCGATTGGATGAGATCACTCACGAGAGCGGCCCCCACTCCCCTGCCTTGCGCTTCCGGACTTACCCCAAGCCTGGCGAGGTGGGCCCCAAGCGGATTCTTCGTACTGAGCTGGTACCCGATCACACCCGAAGAATCCTCGGCAACCGTGGCACTCGCGCATTGCAAACGCGCCCGCTGAAGTGTGCCCGCAGTGTTATGCCAGAATTCTCCAAATGCGGCCAGATCCAATTTGGCAACGACAGGGATATCGCCATCGGTCATCGGACGGATGCGAATGCCTGGCGGTGTGAGGTAATAGCGAATGTTCTCGCTCCTCAAATCAAGCAGGACAATGTTCTGTCTGTTTATAAATCCGCTTGAAAGCAATAGAGGCTGGAACCATTTGCGGACGACAATTGCGGCAACGCAAATCTCTTTGTTTTCGAATGCCAGGTCGCTGCGCGCTTTTTCCCATAGCAACAGCCATGCCTCCGCCCCAGACACGCTGTGATGATGCCCAAAGAAACTGACCCAGGCCACGTTCGGCGGGTCTTCAGGGCAGGCCAAAACAGCATAGATGCTGTCGCCTTCGGCGAGCACCCAGCAATTCGGGAGGTTGATCCGTTCGAGCGGGGAATGCCAGTCTAAATGGCGGTGGTTGTTGGTTTCGTAATAGACAAGGCTTGCGACCTGGTTGTAGTCTTCGGCAACCATGCGGCGAGCCTGCAAATTGATATTGATCATTTGATGAAGCGAAGGAAGAATTTAAGAATGCGTTCGAAGAATCCTGGATTCTCTTTTGCATCGAGGGAGCCCATCATTTTGAAGGCCGATTCGGTGACCTTGCCTGTTTTGAGCTTGATGGCTGCAGCAGATTTCATGACCATGGAGCGGAGGTCGCCTTCGCCCGCTTCAGCAAATAATTCTGCAGAACGTTCATAGGCGGCGATGGCTTCGTCAAATCGGTTGAGCGCTTCGAGAGCGGCGGCTTGATTCCCCAAGGCCATTCCCTGACTCGTGATATCCTTTGCTTCTGCGAATATGCTGTCTGTCCCCATTGCGGCATCCAGTGACTCCTGCGCCTTGCCCGCCTGCAACAATGCCACACTCAGGTTGTTTTTCATTTCGGCGGCAAGCAGCCCGGCGCGGCCAAGTGAAAATCCTTCCGCAGCCTGACGAAACAGTTCGGCGGCTTCGTCAAACTGTTTATTCCTGAAAGCCTGCTTGCCTTGTTCAGCGAGTTGGGCGGGTTCGAGTGTCATGGTATTTTCCCAATTTCAAAATGTTCTGCAAGTGCGTACGGTTCGGCCTGTTACAGTGTAATATCGAGCAGCCCTTCGGCCACGGAGCGGAGTTTTTCCTTGGACATATCGCTCAGTTTCATCGCCAGTTCAAGATAGGGTCGGTTGACCGGCTGGCAGACAAAGTTTTGGATCTCTTCGGGCAGGTCCAGGAATTTTTGCATGGCACGCTGACTCGTCATCCACTGACCTACAGGGCCGTTTTGATCGAAGAAAACTTCAATGCGGCTACCCATGACGGAGAGAATGCTTTCCAACTCCGGCACGGAAATGGGGCGTTCGCCCAACTCATACATATTGAGGCGCGATGACTTGATACCTGTATCTGCCGCAAGCTGGCGGATGGACATATTGATCTTGTTGCGTTCCTGACGCAGAAGCGCACCGATCATCCTTTGACGTAAAGCGATCAGCTGAGCCGTATCAAGAGAGTCCACCGGGGAGGATGATTCGGACATGGTCTCCCTGCCCCAAAAATGTGTAATGGGGAGTTTGAGGTAATAGACGAGCGTCTCAAGTTCCGGCAGGGATGGCGAGCGGCGTCCCTCTTCGTAAGCACGGAATAAGCCCGGCTTTACACCGATCGCATCGGCACATTCCTTGATGCTGCGTCGTTCCGCCATACGCGCGTCACGAATGAGCAAACCAAGCTTTTTTTCACGTATGATGATCTGGGCGTTGTTCATAAATCCTCGTAAATAGGGTTAATAATTGTCGCTTGTCTCATAATTCGGCAGGCTTTTTCCGAAATTGCAAAGAAGAATCATTGTTTTATTTACCGAATATGCAATACTGTGTAGATTATAGCAGAGTGTTTCACCGTCGCGAGCCCTGATTGGAAGGTGCTTTCGGGGCGAAAATATCGGCAGTCAGTTTGAATCCAGCTGCTTCCAGGCGTGGGGTGAAATTGGGACGAATCCCTGTGGCGTTGATCTCGCCAAGCACCTTGCCTTCGGTGGTGACACCCGTTTGCACGAATTTAAATATATCCGTCAATACAATGATCTCACCTTCCATGCCTGCCACCTCGGTCACAGCTGTCACTTTGCGCTGACCATCCTTCAAGCGAGTCTGCTGAACAATCAAATCTACAGCGGAGGAAACTTGCTGGCGAACTACTTTGAGGGGCAAGTCCATGCCTGCCATGAGAACCAGAGTCTCGATGCGGGACATGGCATCACGCGGAGTGTTCGCATGCACGGTTGTCAGCGAACCATCGTGGCCGGTGTTCATCGCCTGGAGCATATCCAATGCCTCGCCGCCGCGCACCTCCCCCACTACAATACGGTCGGGGCGCATACGCAGGGAATTCTTGACTAGTTCGCGAATGGTTACGGCGTGAAGCCCATCTGCATTGGCGACCTTTGTTTCCATGCGCATGACATGATCCTGTTGGAGCTGCAACTCGGCGGCGTCTTCAATAGTAATGATGCGCTCATTCTCCGGAATATAGCCCGACAACACGTTCAACAGCGTTGTTTTACCTGAGCCTGTTCCGCCAGAGATAATGATATTAAAACGGGCTCTCACACAGGCTTGCAAAAAATCAGCCATTTGTCTTGTCAACGAACCGAAATTGATCAGGTCTTCAGGCTTTAGTTTATCCTTCCTGAATTTTCGGATCGTGATGGAAGGACCGTCGATGGCCACCGGGCGCACGACAGCATTCACACGCGAACCGTCGGGCATACGCGCATCCACAGTGGGAGAATCAGCGTCGACGCGCCGACCAAGCGGCAGGATGATCCGATCGATGATCCGCAGAACATGGTCATCGTCATCGAAGGTGACTGCAGCTTTGGTCAACTGTCCCTTCTTTTCAATGAAGACTTTTTTAGGGCCGTTGACCATAATTTCGGTAACTTCTTCATCATCCAGTAATGACTGGATCGGACCATAACCAAGCACATCATTCAATACCTGGTCAAAGATCTGTTTTTTCAGGTCTTCAGGCAATTTCAGTTGTGTCTGTTCATATACGTGGAGGATATTCTTTTTTAAAAAAGCGCTACGCTCGTCTGCGGGAATCTTTTCCGACCCCATGACACTCATTAAATTGTCGGCGAGATATTTTTTCAGACGGGAGAGATCCTGCCCTGTCAACCTGCTGGATGGGCCAATGGTTGTCATCTGATCACCCCCCATGACTGGCTTCGTCGGCGGGTGTGATCCAAACAATGTGCGCGCGCAAAATCGCAAGGAAGGCCCCGGACAAAGTGACTTTATCATTCGTATCGTGAATGGTGAAATTGGTCACCGCTATGAATCTTTCCTCCACTTCAAGCTCATCCTTAAGCCTTTCCCCCTGGCGGACGTGCACCAACCCGCGCACCAAATGTGTGGTAGTTTGGATCACAACAGAAGTGGGGACTTTTGTCACCACCTCGGTATAGAACTTGCCCTTCTCGTCGTATTCAATTGTCATGATGATGGTTCCTTGTGATCGCCCGCATTGGGCGATTAATCAAATCAGGCATTATTCGGGGATGAACTTTTACAGGGTATCACAGAATATACCAAACTGAAATTACAAATTTTTAATTACAATTACTGAAAAAGATAAGTGGCTTTTGAAGCAATGAAAACACAGGCAACGGTCATTTTTTTTCATGTTCCGTGCGTAATTTATGAGCCAGGGCAATCATCTCCCTGGCGGTTTCCAGGAACACAAAGGAAGCCGTATCGTTCGGGTATTTTAAAGAAAACGGCTGATGATGACTGGTGGCAAATGCAAAACTGCTGCCGAGGTAGGGCATGGCAGCCTTGATCTGGATCTCGAGTGTTTTTTCCACATCCGGTTTGCTCAAGCCTTCCAAACCCACCGAGCGATTCAGGATCGGGAATATCGAGTTCGAATCCACACTCTTATTCTTCATATAATTTAGAACGGTTTTTGTCAGGGGCAGGGCGCTGATATCGGTGCTAATGATCAGGGAGATCAAGTCGGCGTGCTGGATCAGCGGCAGGCTGATCTTCGAGAGCGCCCGTCCAATATCGATTAGTACGTAATCATAGGAGGCTTTCAAAGCCGCAATCACATTCCAAATGCGCCCCACTTTAAGGTGATTGCTGCTTTCGGGGTCCGGCGAGCCTGCCAGTAAATTAAAACGCCAGATATTCGTATCTGCAAGCTGATCGCGGAAATATTCAGGAGTGATTTTCTCTTCGGGCAAATCCGCTGCGTTGACAATATTTATCTCCCCTTCATAGCCGACAATGGAAGAAATGGAACCAATGGGCAGAACCAAATCCACGACAGCCACGCGGGCCTCCGGCTGGTTCTGGCAGAGGGTCATGGCAAGGTTTGCACAAAGGGATGATGTACCCGCTCCGCCCTTTGCACTGAGGAAGACGATCAGCAGCCCTCCTTCTTTTACCAGCGCGGAATTGATCCCCAGCAGGCGGTTGATCGCTTCGTTCAGGGTGGCCATGGCCTGGCCTGATTTCGTTATATATTCGCTGAAACCTGAATCAAGGCAAGATTTAATCCGAGCCACCCCTGGGTCACTGCTGAGTGCAATGAGCGGCATGTTCGTGGTGCGCGCATCCAGTTTGAGTTTTCGAGCCACCTCCTCCCCGGTGATGTCCGGGACGGTGGGGTCGATCACCATTAAATCAGGACGGTCGCGCCACGCATAGATCAATCCTTCTTTGCCGGAACCCGTCTGAATGATCTCATATTTTTGATTTTGGAGGTTGCGCGAAATGAAGTTACGGCTGGCAACATCTGCATCAACAATAAGGATCTTCTTTTCGGGCATGACTCAAATTCCTTTACGCGCGTGGGGTACGCGCACGGCCGTGGTCAGACTTCAGTGGGTGGCATCAGATATCCCAGACCAGAGCGTGTAACAATATGTCGTGGAGAATGGGCATCTGATTCCAATTTTTGGCGCAAGCGCGCAATACTCACCCATAGAATTTCCTTGTCGTTCTTATATTCCACGCCCCACACACTGGTCAGCAGGTCTTCTGATGTGAGGATCTTCCCTACATTATGGGTGAACTGCAGGAGAAGACGATATTCCGTGGCTGAAAGTGAAACAGGTTCCTCGCCGCGCCATACTTCAGCGCGCGCAAAATCGATCTTGAGATCGTCATGAGTGAAGAAACGTGCCTGCCCCGACTCGGTGGGAGCTTGCGCACGGCGCAATACCGCGCGCACCCGCGCCAGCAATTCGGTGGCAGAGAAGGGCTTCACCAGATAATCGTCTGCACCCAGGTCGAGGCCGCGCACGCGATCCTGTTCCTCGCCGCGAGCCGTCAGGATGACGATCGGGACGTTCGAGAATTCCCTCAGACGCTGACAGACGCCGAAACCATCCAAACGCGGCATCATCACATCCAGCAGAACGAGGTCTATGGGCTGCACCGAAAACACATCCAATGCCTGAACGCCATCTTGTGCCGTGGCCACTTCATAACCTTCCGTACGCAGGTTCGCCTCCAACAGACGCAAATAACGGGGCTCATCGTCAACGATCAATATACGCTTGGACATAACGATCTCCTTGATGAAAGAGTTGAAGGTTGGTCAAAGCGTTGGATCAACCGGCAGTTCGATAATGAACGTTGTGCCTTTGTCCAACACTGACTCTACCCAAATATTACCATGATGCGCCATAACAATTTGCTTGCAAATATAAAGCCCCAAACCAGTACCGGTCACGGTGCGTTCACCGGGGACGCGATAGAAACGTTCAAAGAGAAAGGGGAGATAATCTTCCGGGATGCCCTCGCCATTGTCAGCGAAGGTGACGCGGATCTTATCCGACATTAAACGCATGCCGATATTGATCTCTGAAGCGGGGGCATATTTGAGGGCATTGCTGAATAAATTCTCGAAGACTTGTGCGATGCGCATGCCATCGCCGCGAATGGAGGGAAGCGTCTCGACATCAAAGTTGACTTTCATCTCCGGGTGATGCGTATGAATGCGCATGGCCACATCACGGGCGAGCGCATCGATGCGCACGGGAGAGAATTTGAACTGCAGGGTCTGGCTTTGCAACCGCGCCGATTCGAGCATGTTCTCGATCAGCCGCGCCAGACGGTCGGCTTCCTCATCGATGATGTTGAGGAATTCGCGCTGGGTGGAGTCATCCCAAGTGGTGTCCTGCCTCAGCAGGCTGGTGCTGTATCCTTTGATAAAACCAAGCGGGGTGCGAAGTTCATGCGAGATCGTGGAAACAAAATCATCCTGCAAGCGCATCTGCCTTTGCACAGAATCCAACTCGGTGCGCGCGTCCTGCAATTCCTTGCGTTCGATGAGCGCCGTGGCCCAAAACGCCTGCAGGGATGCGATCTGAATATGCAGTTCGGTATACTGCGGCCCGCCAAAACGGATGAACACCAAGGCCCCATTCATATTGCCGCCGACATATAAGGGAAAGCCTAGCAAGTGCGCCTCGGTCAGACGATTGGCATAACTAAGGCCTTTTCGCGGCTCCTTCAAGATCATTTTCCCTTTTGAAAGCACCTCATTTGCAATGCCCTCCCCCCACATGGAATCCGCTTCGGCAGCTTTTCCACGCCCAACCGCGCGGGCGTACACAACCTCCGACGCCTTGGTCTGCGAATCTTCGAGATAGATGGCGGCATTGTCAAAAACAAAAGAGCCGCGCAAGGACACAAACAATGTATCCAAGGCAGCCCGCCAATCCTGTTTTCTTTGGACCTCTTGAAAGGTCTTGTGCAGAAACGAAAGTGTAGCCAGATCCATGTTATTCACCCAATGCCAGCAACGGGAATTTGAAGATGGAGCCTTTTCCTTCAGCCGATTGTACATCCAACAGAGAGCCATGTGCCTCGACAATTTGCCGCACCAGTGAAAGGCCAAGCCCCGTGCCGCCGAAATGCCGTGTCGAAGAACCATCCAACTGATGGAATGGCTCAAAGATCTCTTTTAATTTATTCGATGGGATGCCAATGCCGGTATCCGTCACAGTGAGGATGACGAGGTTGTGGCCTTCTTCTTTAAGGGAGATGACCACGCTTCCACCCGACGGGGTGAATTTGATCCCGTTATCGAGGAGTTGATTCACCACCCAGCCGATTTTCTCGGGGTCTGCCTGCACGGTGGGGATATTCTCTACGGCAGAAACCAGCACCTGCACACCGCGTTCCTCTGCCTTGGGCAAAGCCGATTTCGCCGCGAGTGAAACAATGCGACGGATATCCACCTTTTGCAATTTCATGCTCATCTCGCCCTTCGAAGCGAGCGAGAACATGATCAGGTCTTCGATCATGCCTTCCAGTTTTGCGGTTGCCCGCTGACTGACTTGCAGCGCATGGCGCTGCTCATCTGAAATACTACCAAGCGACCCAGCCACCAGCAATTCGATGTACCCCTTCACATGGGTCAGCGGTGTGCGTAATTCATGTGAAATGTTCGAGACGAAATTCGATTTCAACTGACTTAATTCCGAAAGCCGCTGGAGTGCTTCATTCAATTCAGAGGTGCGTTCTTTTACACGCTGTTCCAAATTGCGGTTGGCAGATTGCAAGGCTGAGCGCAATTGCAGGATCTGTTCCGTCACCACCTGGTCGAGGGTGTCGCGGTCGAGCATGTTCAAATCCATCAGGGATTGACCCAGCAGATAGTGATTGCCTTTTGCCATCTGGTCCTGTTGATAGGCAAGCGCCTTTTGAAGGTCAGATTCACTGATCAATCCTTTTTGGACGATATATTCGCCCATGCGGGGAATCAACATTTCAGGGGTGAGCTTCGGAAGGTTTTGTGACATAGGTTTCTCAATAACTGATTTTACACAAAGGCAAAATTTTTGTCTTTGTTTTGGAGAGCGGGCTTCAACCCACAGTTCATTTTGCAAGCGCGGACTGAAGTCCGCATTCCAGTAAATTCAAGGTATTAACTTTCCAGTACCCATTCACCATGTATCATCGTTGATTTTGCTTCGGTTGTCAACAGGGTCTGCGGGTCGGAGGAAAAGATATCTTCGTCAAGAACGATCAAGTCGGCGAGGTAGCCTTGCGCGAGTTTGCCGAGGCGGTGTTCTGCGTTGGCGGCATAGGCGGCGCCGACAGTGTAGGCGGATAATGCCTCAGCCAAAGTCAATTTTTGTTCGGGGTACCAGCCTTCGGCGGAGGGTGATCCGTCGGCTCTTCGTCGAGTGACTGCGGCGTGCAATCCTAAAAACGGATTCGGGGATTCGACCGGGGCATCCGATCCAAATGCGAGGGAGGCGCCGTGATTCAATTGTGTGCGCCAGGCGTAGGCATGTGCGGAACGATCTCCCCAAAAGCGGTCGGCGGCGTACATATCGGAGGGCGCGTGGATGGGCTGCATGGAGGCGATGACGTTGAGTTGGGCAAAGCGCGGCGCGTCATCGGGGTGAATGACTTGCACGTGTTCGATGCGATGGCGCAGATGCGGAAGCCCATGTTCTGTTTCGTAGGCGCGCAGTTGTTGATAGGCGTTGAGCACTTCGTGATTGGCACGATCACCGATGGCATGGACGGTCATGCTCAAGCCAACATCGGCGGCTTTGCGGCAGTGCTCGAACAATTCCTCGCCATCCATGTTGAGGATGCCGCGATTCTCGGGTTCATCCTGATACGGTTGAAACATGGCGGCGGTATGCGGACCGAGTGCGCCATCCATAAAAGCTTTGACGGAGCCGATCCATAGCCAGTCATCGCCGAAGCCGGTGCGCAGGCCGAGCGCATTCGCATGGTCAACGCTTTCGACGGGGATGTTTTTGTTCACGCGCAATTTTAGTTTCTTTTGCGCATGTAAGTGTTGCAAAGCCATGAAAGAATCACGGCGGTCAAAATCATGAACGCCTGTGAGACCCATTTTCCATAAAATGGATTGGGCCTTTTCAATTGCAGATTCAATTTCAGAAATTGACGGGTCGGGTATGGTCTTTTCCACCAAACTCATCGCCGTTTCAAGCAGGATGCCTGTTGCGCGGCCTTTGTCGTCGCGTTGAATGGCTCCGTTTTTGGGATCGGGGGTGTCGTTGGTGATGCTGGCTCGCTGCAAGGCGGCGGTGTTTGCCCAGCCCATGTGCAGTGATTTCGCTGTGAGATAAACGGGATTGTTCGGGGCGATGGCATCGAGTTCGGCGGCGGCAGGGAAGGCGCTGTCATCGGTCCATTCATTTTGATTCCAGCCATGACCGAGAATCCACGCGCCGGGTTTGGCTTTTTGGGCGCGCTCCGCCACACGGCGCAGACATTCTGCCTTGGTCTTTGTTTCGCAATCCACTTTTTGCAGGGAAAGCCCGTAGTGCTGCAGATGCAGGTGCGCATCGGTGAGTCCCGGCAGAATGGTTCTGCCGCCCATATCCTGTTTTTCCACCCTGCCATGCGCGCTGGCTTCAAGCGCATCTTTCTCCCCTACTGCCACAATGCGCCCGCCTTCGATCAAAATGGCGGAGGCTTGCGGGTGTGATTTATCGAGTGTGTGAATGTTTGCGTTGTAGAGAAGTTTCATGGGATGTACCTTTAATTTTTGATTCTATCATAGGGTATTGCAGGGAAATCGTGGCAAAGGGACTCATGGCGTGGGCAGACGCAGTTTGAGAACAGGGAGAAAAGTATAGAACGACACCCAGGAAATGGATAAAGATAATCAAATTTCACCAGCGACATTACCAGCGCTTTCATCGTAATACCAACCTCTGAAATAATAATCTCCATAGTAATTGTGAATTGGTTTTCTGAAAGATAAATTCCATCATTGCGAGCCCATTTGCTTCCTGTTGGAGAAGGTGTTGTCCAGCCTATAAAGAAGGTAATTTCTATTCATCTCCTGATCCTAAATGTTCGCCGTTCTCTGCGCTTGGTGGTGTGCCTTGTCAAAATAGAACGTTTTGCTTGGATGATGTGCCTAAATCAGGGGCAAGGCAATTACAACATTTTCTCCATGGTGGAGAAAAACTTGATCTGTGCAGATTTAATATATGCGTAGTTTTTAGGATCAAACTTACCGTCCTTTAATGGAAGCCATGTCAAGTCAAGCAGTTCGTAGCGATTACCATTGGTCAAGTCCAAGAATGTAATGGGGGCATAGCCCAGTTTTCTGGCCGGCTTAATATCCCATTACAACCAAACCAGTTCTTCACTCAGAAAGCTTACCAATTTACCATCTGGGACAGTGCCTCTTTTCCCCAGTGCGTAAATCCAGCAGGTACATCTTGTCGGTAAATCCCTCTCGCACGAATGCTACTTCCCCGCCGGGTACGCCAAAAACTTTTGGTTTGGCGGCAGGTTCAACCGATGACATTCACTTCTTTTTGCTTGGCAGGCAAAAAAATCTTGTTTCAGGCATGGCGCTTTTTAAATGGTGGTGGAATGTTTTACCACAATCCATAACACAACCATCAAAGATGATTACTAGCAAGCAGGATTTTCTTTCTTTGAGCGTTTGCATTGAATTAAAACCTCCCATCGGCTCATTCGTAAATCGCCAAACAGAATTACAAAAAAGGGACACAGCGGCGCTGTGTCCCTACGGGTTAGATCAATTTTTCGAGAAGCGCATCCAGTTCTTCGCCTGAATAATAGTAGATGGTGACCGTGCCGCCTTTTTTGCCGTGTTTCAAAGCGACTTTGGTGCCGAGGCTGTTTTGCAAGCGTTTTTCGACATCGTTCACGTCCGCGCTGCGGATTGGTTTCTTCGCCTTGATCGGTTTTTGCCCCGCGAGTTTTCTCACGTATTCTTCCGTTTGGCGCACATTGAAAGAAAGGTTGATGATCGTCTGCAAAGCGGAAGTCTGCGCCTTCTGCGTGGATAAGGCCAGCAATGCGCGGGCGTGACCTTCGGTCACTGTCCCATCCACCAACGCCTGTTTGACCACGTCCGCGAGACCGAGCAGGCGCAGGGTATTGGTCACAGCCACGCGGCTTTTGCCAACGCGCTTCGCAACGGCTTCATGCGAAAGCCCGAATTCTTCAACGAGTTGACGATAGGCTTCGGCTTCTTCAATTGAATTCAAGTCTGCGCGCTGGACGTTTTCGATCAGCGCAAGTTCAAGTAATTCCTGATTATTCGCCTGACGCGTGATCACAGGGACAGTCCGCAAGCCCGCTTTTTGAGAAGCCTGCCAGCGTCGTTCGCCCGCGATGATGATGTACGTCCCGTCCGCTTTCGGAGTGACAATGATCGGCTGGATCACGCCATGCTCGCGGATGGATGCGGCCAGTTCCGCAAGTTCCGCCTCTTTAAAGTGAACGCGCGGCTGCCGCGGGTTCGGCTGAATGGATTCCACGGCCACCTGTTGAACACCGCCAGTCCCCGCAGATGAAGCAGGCGGAGTCTTTCCGCCAGCGGGAATGAGTGCGTCCAGTCCTTTGCCAAGTCCAGTTCGTTGAGCCATAGTTTTTACCTTTTCAACCACCAAGGGTCACAAAGTATCACAAAGGTTTAAGAAGGTTTCCTTCGTGATACTTTGTGGTTAGTTTTTATCGCCCTTCAACAATTCCTTTGCCAATGCCTCATACGCCGCTGCACCGACAGAGGTGGGCGCATACACGGAAATCGGCAGCCCATACGAGGGCGCTTCCGCAAGGCGAATGCTGCGGGGAATCACGCTCTTGAATACCTGATCGGGGAAATGCCGATTCACTTCGGTCACTACATCTGTGGAAAGATTCGTGCGGCTATCGAACATCGTCAGCACCACACCGCGCACATTCAATTCAGGGAAAAGCAATGAACGCACACGGTCGATGGTTTGCGTTAATTGTCCCAGCCCTTCGAGCGCGAGATATTCGCACTGCACCGGCACGATCACACCGTTGATGGCGGCCATTAAGCCATTCACGGTCAACAGTCCCAGCGAAGGCGGACAATCGATCAGCACATAATCATATTGATGCGCCAGCGGTTCGATCGCTTTTCGCAAACGCACTTCACGGGCCAGTTCATCCACCAATTCAATTTCCGCGCCAGCAAGTGACGGCGAAGAGGGCAGCAGGGATAACCTGATCCGCTCATTCAATAAAACATAAGAAGCAATATTCGTATCGCCAAGCAAAGCTTCGTATGTGCCGCCCTGCACACTTAACTTGTCCACGCCGAGGCAGGATGTGGCATTGGCCTGTGGATCCAGATCCACCACCAGCACGCGCTGACCCAACTGCGCCAGATACGCGCCGAGGTTAATTGTAGTGGTGGTCTTGCCCACGCCGCCTTTTTGATTCACAAGCGTATAAATACGCGTCACTGTAATACCTCCATCAAACATTCTTCGATCTCTGCCGAGGTCGGGATTCCGTTCAAACCGATCCGCGCCACCGAACGCGCCGCGAGTTGAGTGGCAAAACGCGCCGCCTCCCACGGGTCGCGCGTGGAATATAAACGCACAAAAAACGCTGCGGCGAAAATATCACCTGCGCCCGTTGCGTCCACTTCATGCATCACAGGCGCACGAAAACGGCGGCGGTCTCCATTCCAATGCAGTACCGAGCCCAACTCCCCTTCCGTCATGCAGAGGATGCGGGTATGGTGCGCCATTTCTTCGG
This sequence comes from Candidatus Villigracilis affinis, assembly GCA_016718275.1. Lineage (GTDB taxonomy): Bacteria > Chloroflexota > Anaerolineae > Anaerolineales > Villigracilaceae > Villigracilis > Villigracilis affinis. Next base: position 496,658 of record JADKEA010000019.1, on the reverse strand, counting down.
CAAGTTCCAGATCGCGATTGATATCTTCGACGCTCATGACTACGGCTCCTGCGTAACGAAGGGCCTGATCCTTGTTTTCCCAGGCAGTGGCCGTCACTTGACCATTTTCATCCCAAGTGCGCATCCAGCCTTGCGGCGTGATCCCCAAAAGCGAACCAGCCAGCTTCTCCGGCAGAGACAAATCCAATTCGCGGGCGATGGGCGCAAGATGAATGATCGGCGCGCTCCGCCACACCTGTGGAATGTGCTCCAACGTGATCGGCGCAGCCTGATGATGCAACACCTGTCTGCGTCCGTTTTCGGTTTTGATATTTTCAAAAGTAGTGCTGTGTTCCGAGGGAATGTTGACGATGGTAATGCCATCCAAGGCTTGCAGGGGCGCACCCTCCCCCACCGCTGTAACGATGCCCACGCGCATCCCCAAAGCGCGCGCGGTCAGGGACGAGTAGGAAACTGTCCCGCCAAGCTGCATACCCGCTGGTGTAATATCCACAGCGGCGTGACCTACAACGAGATAATCCACAGGTTGAAGTGAAACAAGTTCCAGCATGGATGAATTATACCGTAGGGGTAAATTCTTTCATCTTTCTTCTATATCTTCAAGAAGAAAGATGAAAGAAAAAAGACCGCCTTTCGGCGATCTTTTGGGTTGGAAATTTTATTCCTTCGGCAGAATGACCACTTTGCGGTGCGGTTCTTCGCCCACGCTTTCGGTCGTTACGGCGGGGTGTCCGCGTAACTCGATATGGATGGCGCGGCGCTCACTGGCGGTCATGGGTTCGAGCGTGGCTTTGCGCCCGGTCTTGATGACCTGATCCACCATGCGCAGGGCGATCTGGCGAACCTGCTTTTCGCGGCGGCTGCGATAGCCTTCCACGTCCACAACCAATTGCACCCACTTTTGGGTTTCCTTGCCGACGATCAGCGAGGCGACATATTGAAAGGCGTTCAGCGTTTCTGCCTGGCGGCCGATCAACGCGCTCAAGTCATCACCGCGCACGTCCACTTGAATGATGCGGCGGTCGTCAGTGCTGCTCTCATCATAATGAGCGGAGACCTGTGCTTTCATGCCGAGGTAATGGATCAACTTGGAAACAATGGATTCGGTCGTATCCAATAACGGGTCATTGCTATCTGAAGCCTGTCTTGTTTTTTCAGGGGCAGGGGCGGCAGGTGCTTCGCGCGCGGGTTTCTTTTCTGCACGCGGTTTTTGTTCGCGCTGTGCTTTCGGCGCTGATTCTGTTTTTTGAACAGGAGCAGGCTTGCTCTTGGGGCGATCCGCGGGTTTTTGTCTGGCAGGCGGAGGAGTTTGAACTTCCTCCCCGGGAGGCGGATTTACAGTCAGGCGAACGCGTACCTGGCGTCCACCGAGTCCGAATAATCCCTTGCTTCCTGAATCCAGCACTTCCACAGAAACGGCATCTGCCGTCAGGCCAAGTTGCGCCAAGCCCTGTGAAAGGGCTTCTTCAACGGTTGGGGCGATGATCTCAAGCGTGGTTCCGCTCATGGTGCCTCCCTATCTATTATTTTTTCTTGCTGCCGGGCAGCAGGTTGCTCCAATTGGCGCGGCCTGTGGCGGCATATTGAACGATACCCAATAAGTTACTGGTAATGAAGTAGATGGCAATGCCCGAGGCAAAATTCAGCGCGAACCAGCCAAGCAGGAGCGGCATGTAAATGCTCATCATGTTCGACATTTGCGCAGATTGGTCGTTGGGATTGCTGGAGGTGGGCATCGTCAGTTTTGACTGAATGTAGGTGGTCAATGCAACGATGAGCGCGAGCAGCGGAAAGCCGTTCGGCAGGAAGGAGGTGTGGATCAAACTTTGCAGAATGCCTTCCGGGCGACCCAGATCCATCCACAGGAATGTGCTGTTGAGCGGGATGATGTTCTCAACATTTTGGAACGGGTAGATCGTGCGCGCCAGTTTGAGCATGTCGAAGGGTGTGATCGAAAGCGCGCGCGTAATGCTCTGATAAAGACCGATGATGATCGGGAACTGGATCAACGTGGGCAGACAGGAAGCAAAAGGATTGATGCCCTTTTCCTTGTAAATACGCATCTGTTCCTGCGCGAGCTTCTCGCGGTCTTTGGCGTATTTCTTTTGGATGTCCTGCCAATCCTTGTCATTGTTCAATTCCTGCATGGCCTGGGCGCCTTTTACCTGCGAGGCATTCAACGGCCAGGTGACCACCTTGATGAGGATGGTGAATAAAATGATCGCAAGACCAAACATATGCGGGCCATGACCGAGAACATCATAGATCCACAATAAAAGGTTGGTCATGGGGTTGATAATAATGGTATCCCACATGGGTTAGTTTCCTTATTTCTCTGGTATGAAAGTCCAGGCTTGTTTGCCTTCCGCATCATAAGCGACAAGCGTGAACTCAGCCTGATACGGCGCGACGAGGATCAATTCACCTGAAATAACAGGCGCGCTGTACAACTTGCCGCCGACTGTCTTTTCCCAGAGGCTGCCTCCGTCGCGGTCCAAAGCAACGAGATTGCCCGCTTCGGTCACAACGTAGATCTGGTCGGCCGTAACAAGCAGTCCCGCCACGACAGCATCGGACTGTGCAGCTTCCCAGTTCTGGCTTCCATCAGAAGTATTCAATGAAAAGACCTTGCCATTGAGGTCGGCATAATAAAGTGTTTCGCCATCGAGGACAGGCGAACCCCAGATCCAGTTTTCAGTTTTGGCAATAACTTCATGGCTGCCATTGGACTGGATCAATTCAATGGTGGAAGCGAACGAGCCCACATAGACTCCGCCATCAGCAACCACGGGGCTGCTGGGCGCAGCACCTCCCAAATCAATGCTTACAGACGAAGTGCCGCTGGCTGGGTCAATGATATGCAGATGATGATCGAGGGACGCAATATAGATGAGGTTCCCATCCGTTACAGGAGCAGACCACAGGGCGCCACCAACTTCGATGGGGTCTGCGGCCTCCCTGCCCTGCATATCCAGAATGTATACGAAGCCATCGGTATTCGGCGCATAGATCGTATCATTCACAACAAGCGGAGAAGCAAGCCAGGCGCCTTTGCCTTTTGTAAAAGATTCCGCCCAATTTTCCTTGCCGGTTGCGGGATTCAAACTGACAAAGGGATGAGCTGTCCCAGCACTTCCGATGAGCAGTTGGCCATCAGCAGTGAGAACGGGATTTGCATAAAACATCAATTTGGTATCGGCTTCTGCGGGATATCGCCAGACTTCATTGCCGTTTTTCAAATCCACCGCATAAACATGTGAGCCGCTGGCTACATAGGCATGTTCTGCATCTGCGGCGAGTCCGTGCCAGTTATTGGACACCGTGCGGCTGCCGCTACAAGCGCTTAAGATCAAAGCGCCCAGCACCAGCAGCGAGATCAAGACCAATCGTTTTGTATTCAAGTTATTTACTTCTCCTAGATTAATCGCAACAACCCGGGGATATTGAAATAGGAATGATCAGGGAACGGGATCGTATCCACCCGGGTTGAACGGGTTGCAGCGTAAAACGCGCCAGGCCGCCATCAGCGAACCTTTCAACGCGCCATGTTTATAAACGGCTTGATAGCCATAATGAGAGCAGGATGGATAAAAGCGGCAGGTGTTTGCGGGCAGGCCCGGAGAAATTGCCATTTGATATAAACGAATCAAGGCCAGCACGGCAATGCGCGGCCAGTTTGCCAGATTACGCGGCATGTCCCGCAAACGCGGCTCATGGGAGTAATCATGTAAATGGAATTCTTCTTCAGGGTTCATCCGCAGGAATAATTTTTGCGCGCTGGAGGAGGGCAAGCAGGGCGGAACGGGTATCTTCCAAAGTGGCGGTCACAAGTGCGGGTCTGGCGATCAGCACAAGGTCCCAGCCGGAAGCGAGGGAGGCCAGCATGGGGCGCATGGCCTCGCGCAAGAGTCGTTTGGCCCGGTTGCGATGGACGGCAGTCCCAGTCGTTTTGCCCGCCGCAACACCCACGCGCACGTGGCGAATGGCAGGGTCACTGACCAGCGCAACCAACACAACAAGCGGGTGGGCATAGGACTTGCCAATTCGCCGCACCCGCTTGAAATCTTCAGATCGGGACAGGCGAAATTTGCTCTGCACCCGTGCCTCAATATGAATCTATGCGCCCTAAAAAACGCAAATGCCTACCAACGAGTCTTCTTTACATGCTCATTGGCTTTGACGGTGAGTTTGTAGCGGCCCTTAAGGCGGCGACGCTTGAGAACTGCGCGTCCGTCAGCAGTGGCCATACGCGAGCGAAAACCGTGCACACGCACGCGACGGCGGATCTTGGGTTGGTATGTTCTTTTTACCATTCGAAATACTTCCTTATGTAAAGATGATTGCAAATCCCATGGGGGAGTTGTCTGTGAGTTAGTGGCGCGGAATTATACACCAATGCTTCTGATTCGGTCAATTTGAGTTTTAATCGTTTTCTTTTGTATAATCAAGTCATCCACAGGAGGCTGCCATGCCAATTCAGGTCGAACATTATAAAAGTCTGTTCGAGTACGCGCCAATCTCATTATGGGAGGAGGACTACAGCGGAATCAAGCTGTTCTTTGACCAATTGCGCAAGCGCGGCGTGATAGACCTGAATGAGCACCTCACCCGCCACCCCGAGGATGTGGAAGCCTGCATGACCAGGATCAAGGTCACGCGCGTGAACCTCAAGACACTGGAGATGTTCGGCGCAAGCTCGGTGGAGGAACTGACCGAAAACCTCGGCAAGATCTTCCGCGATGAAATGCGGCACCACTTTCACACCGAATTGCTGGCACTTTGGAACGGCGACACCAGCTGGTCGGGTGAAGGCATCAACTACACCCTGCAAAACGAACCGCTGAACATTCGCCTGCGCTGGCAGATACTGCCGGAATGCTGCGAGATGTGGGAATGTGTAATGGTCGCCATCGAAGACATTACCCTGCTCAAAAAGGCGGAAAAGCGCTTTCAAAACCTGTTCACATATGCACCCATCTCCCTTTGGGAGGAGGATTATCGAGGCATCCGCGAGATGTTCGACACGCTGCGCGCGCAGGGGATCACCGATCTAAAAACGCATCTCCTTCGGAACCCGGAACTGGTCAACCAATTTATGAGCAGGATCGCCGTTACAGATGTCAACCTGAAAACGCTCGAACTCTACGGAGCAGAATCAAAGGATGCCTTGCTCTCCAATCTTGACCGGGTCTTTCGTGATGAAATGGGAAAGCACTTCATCGGCGAATTGCTCGACATGTGGAGCGGAAAGACCATATACGATCACGAAGGCATCAATTACTCCTTATCGGGCGAACCGTTCAACATCCACCTCGATTGGCGGCTCATGCCCGGGCACGAGGAGGATTTCTCATGGGTGTTGGTCGCCATTCAGGATATTACCGCGCGCAAAAAAGCGGAAGATTACATGCGCTATCTCGGCACCCACGATGTGATGACCGGGCTGTACAACCGAGCCTTTTTCGAAGATGAAATCTTACAGCTTGCCGCCGCTGGAAGCGAAGTCAGTTTTGTGATGATCGATCTCGATGGACTGAAACAAATCAATGATACCCTCGGGCATCAGGCGGGAGACAACCTGATACGCCGCGCCGCCGAGGTGCTAAAAACCGCATTCACAGACAAGGCCACCGTCGCACGCATCGGCGGCGATGAATTTGTCGCCATCTTGAAAAACCAGGAATCCCCGCAGGAATTCATTGATCGCATACCCGCTTTGATCGCCCTTAACAATCGCTACTATCAGGGTCCGGAGCTAAGATTCTCAATGGGCAGTGCAACCCGCAAAACGAACGAGGCACTTGAAAAGACTCTTATCCGCGCTGATGAAGCAATGTATCGAAACAAGGAAAGTCGCTACAGAAATAATCCCGCTCATGAAAGACGAAGAGAGGAATAGCCAAATAAAAACAGGTCAGGCGCAAAGCCTGACCTGTTTTTATTTTCCTTGCGTACCAATTCTACAAAAAGTATTTCTGCCAAATCCTTTGCTTGACCTTTTCATCGACAAAAGAAGATTCGAACGCAAAACGATTGCAAGTCGCAATATCATCCATGCTCATGCCGAGGATTTCATGAGCAATTCGATACTCGTTGTTGACATTCGTCTCCAACACTTCGGGGTCATCCGAATTAATGGTTACACGCACGCCTAAATCAAACAACTTCTTGAGCGGATGCTCTTCAATCGTCCGCACTGAATTCGTCAGGTAATTGCTCCACGGGTTGACTTCGAGCGTGATACCACGCTCCTTGATGAGATCAACCACTTTCATGTCTTCGATGCTGTGAATGCCATGACCGATGCGGTCAGGCTGAAACGCGTGGATCGTATCCCACACAGCCGAAGCAGGCGTATCTTCTCCTGAATGAATCGTTACCTTCAACCCTGCTTCTTTCGCCTTCAGAATTGGCTTCACAAAATCGCTCATCGGGTAAAGCAACTCCCCATCAGCAAGATCCACAGCGTGGATATGTTCTTTATGGCGGATCGCCCAATCCACGGTTTTGACACACGACTTCGCGCCCATGCCGCGTGAGGTGATGGCGATGATGCCGATGGCCATATCAAATTCTTTTTCGGCGCGATCTTTAGCGCGAATCAAGCCTTCGAGACAGGCATCCCAATCCAAATCGTGACCATGAAAAGCCCAATCGGGAGAAAAGCGCACTTCGAATAGTTTTATATTCTGCTTCGCGCAATCCTCAAACAACTCCCAGCTGATCCGCTCGAAAATAGCAGGCGAAGTAATGCTGTTTTGGAAAATTCCAAAAGCCTCCAACACCGCCTCCAAATCACGCAACTGGTCGAACACTTTCACATGTGTATCCAATTCGCGGACATCATACGAAGGCAGTTTTAAATTATATTCACGCGCAATGTCAATGATCGTCTGCGTGCGGATCGCGCCTTCAAGATGGCAATGAATTTCGGTTTTGGGGATGTTATTGTATTTTGGGTCGAAGTTTTTCATGAGATCTATCTCTTTTTTACAAATAAATACCGTCAAGCCTATTTTACCCTGCCGCCAGCCGCAACACCGTCTGCAACAGCACATTCGCACCGTTCACACAATCTTCCCACTTGGTGAATTCGCGCGGCGCATGGCTGGCGCCATCCACCGAGGGGACGAAGATCATGCCGATCGGGCAAACACCCACCAGCGATTGCGCATCGTGGATCGCGCCTGAAGCCAGTACCGTGCTCGATAATTTCAAATCATCACATGAATTCTTGAAAGCCTCTTGAATCTCCGCGCTCATCAAATTCGGCAGGTGTTTTCCGAGCGGCTCTGCGATCAATTGCAAACCAAATTGTTCGGCTTTTTCTTTCGCAAGCGTCATCAAAGCCGCATCCAATTTTGCAAGTTGATCTTCATCAGGTGAACGAAATTCAAGCAGAAAATCTGCGCGGGCGGGTACGATATTCGAAGCGCCGGGCGCAAACTCGATCTTACCTACATTTGCAACGCAATTCGGAAAATCGCGCATCACGGTTTCACGCGCCGCCAAAATAAAAGCGGCGACGCCCTGCCCCGCATCCCGCCGATCTTCCATCGTCGTCGAACCTGCATGGTCGGCGCGGCCAACATAACTCATGCGATACGAGCCATAGCCCACGATCGCCGAGACAATGCCAATGTCAACCTTCGCGCGTTCCAGGCGCTTGCCCTGCTCAATGTGCAACTCCAAATATCCCGCCAAAGATTCCTTCGCGCGTTTCGCTTGAAACAGCCCGTCTTCGGTCAAGCCTGCACGCGCCAGCCCTGCCGTGAAATTTTCACGTCCGCTGTATGGATTTTTCAAATCTTCTGGATGAAGATGCCCGGAGATTGCACTGCTCCCAAACAGACTCAAATGTGTGCCTTCTTCGTCTGTAAAGTCAATCGCTTCGAGATTTAACCGCAAGTTGATCCCGTTTTCTTTGACAGTTCTCAGCACTTCGAGAGCCGCCATCACGCCGAGCGCGCCGTCGAATCGTCCGCCTTTGGGGACAGAGTCGAGATGCGAACCTAACAACAAGGTTGGCGCGTTTAAATGTTTACAGGTTAAAACAGCGGAATGATTCCCCGCGCCATCAGTGCGAAATTCCAAGCCAGAGGCTTCGACCTGTTCTCGAAACCATTTGCGCGCCGCAAGATGCGCTTCACTGAATGTGGGCCGATTGACACCGCCGTCACCTGTCGCGCCGATCAAAGCCAGTTGGTTAAACGTATCCAGCATACGGTCGGGGTTGATGCGTAAAGATGAAAAAGAGTCAGTCATGTGGATGAGTCTCCTATCCATTAATCATAACGCGTAAAGTACGTCTCACCCATTAAAGCAAAACAGGAGTCGAGCAGAATCGACTCCTGTTTTGGGTTGGCGGTGGTTACTTCGCCTTAATCGAGATGGTCTTGGGTTTGGCTTCTTCAGCTTTGGGAAGCGTGATGGTGAGGATGCCGTTTTCAAAATCGGCTTTGGCCTTGTCGGCGACGACCTCAGTGGGAAGAATGACCGAACGCTCGAACATGCCCCAGCGCTGTTCGCGCAGATGGTAGGCTTTTTCCTTCACTTCTTCCTTCTGCTTGATCTCACCCTTGATGGTGAGCACTTCGCCTGTGACATTGAGCTGCACGTCTTCGGCCTTCATGCCAGGCAGGGCGGCCTTGACCACGACCTCGTTATCGGTCTGGTACATATCCACTGCAGGCACAGCCCAGCCATTGCCAGCCATGCTGAGCGGACGGGTGAAGGCGTCGTCGAAGAGGCGATCCATGGCCTCTCGCAGCGTCATCATTTCACGGGCGGGTTCCCAACGAATTAAATTGGACATAGGTACCTCCTTCAGGTTTGGTTGGTTTTACCGTACGCCCTTAATTTAAAACGCTTGCGTTAAAAAAACGCAAGCGTTTTGTATTCGTTTTATTAGAGATTTTACACAGTCAGGAATGTGACCAGTGAAACAATGCCGTAAACGATACCGAAGCAAAGGATGCAGATGGCGATCATTTTGGCGATGGTGATGAGCTTATTGTCAGGCTTTTGTTCGGACATGCGATTACTCTTTACCGCGCTTGTAATCTACAAAACGGTAACCTACACCGCGCTCGGTGAGGATGTACTTGGGGTCGGCGGGATCCTTCTCAAGTTTCTGGCGCAGGTAGTTGATATACAGGCGGACATAGTGAGGCTCATCTCGATACTCATAGCCCCAAACTTTTTGAAGCAGCTGGTCATGCGAAACGACCCAGCCTGCATTTTGAACAAGGTGGAAAAGCAGGCGGTATTCAGTGGGGCGAAGTTTGACGAGCTTGCCTTCCAGCCAGATCTCACGGCGGTCGAAATCGATCTTGAGGCGTTTGTCGATTTCGAGCAGTCCGTGCATCGAGCCAGTGGCACCTTCGGTACGACGCAAAACGGCTTTGACACGGCTGACCAATTCACGCGGGCTGAACGGCTTGGTCACATAATCATCCGCGCCGCCTTCGAGGCCGCGCACGCGGTCGTCTTCTTCGCCTTTGGCGGTTAGCATGATGACGGGTACGGTTGTGATCTCCCGAATAGTTTCAAGTACTTCAAATCCATCCAGATCGGGCATCATCACATCGAGCAGAATGAGGTCAGGCGTAACATCGCGCAGTTTTTGAATGGCCTGTTTGCCGTTGAAGGCTTCGCTGACCTGAAAACCATCATGCTCAAGATTCATGCGGATGAAGCGCACCATGCGCTCTTCGTCATCCACAACAAGAATACGACGGCGTTCCAAAGAATCGGACATATTCCTTATTCCCTCACAAAGCTAATAATCTTCTCTTCACCGGTGCCTTCGAGTATCTCGATAAAGCTCAATTTGGTAAGCGGCCAGATGACCTTGGTGACATTGCTATCAAGATAATGCAGATCCTTGCCGTCCTTCTGGCGCGGATTCGTCACCAGGATGATCGTATCTGTAGGTTTTGGGAGCTCTTCAATCTCCCCCGCCACGGAAGTCTCTCCTGAAATATGAATGATCACTGTATAAGCCATATCGATCTCGCTTTCCTAATTACTCTTGACCAGTATCTGCAGTTTTAATTTTCCAAGCGCGACAATATCGCCGTGATTGAGGATCTGTTCAACGTTCGGAGTGAGACGTTTGCCATTGATATAGGTGCCGTTGGCAGAGCCGAGGTCAATGAAGATGATGCGTCCAGCCTCGCGCTTGATCACCGCGTGTAAACGCGATACTCCCGCGGCGTAAGCCTGATAGGGCGAAAGGTCAATATCGGGCATGATGGGCTGGCCTTCGCTGATGCGTCCCATGGTAAATTCGTTTTTCGTGGAAAGCGGAAGGACCTGCCCGGTATCGAGCAAATGCAGGCTTCCCCATGCATCGCTGCCATCAAAGGGCTGATAGGAATCGCTCCCGGGTCTGGGTTTTTCCTCTCTGGCCTTCTCGAATTGTTTTGTCGAGATGTTCTGGGTAATGAGGGTATCTTTACCGACCAGTTGCGAGCCGCATTCCGCGCAGAACATCGCCCCATCCATGTTTGTATTTTTACAATTGGAGCAGATAATCATTTTACTTTCTCCTTTGAACCGCCCATGAGGAGCGCACGGGTGTGATATTTAATATCCTTGGTTCCGCTGGCGCTCCAGGCATGCATCTTTTCAAGATTCTCAGCTTCAAACAGGGCGGTTTTGGCAAGCGAGTTCTCACCTTTTGAAAGAAGGTGGGTCGCCAGGTTATGTAGGTGACGCGCCGCTTCATCAAACTGACCGGCATCTGCAGCACTGCGAGCCCGCTCCTGCATGCGGTATAAGGTAAGGCGGGAAAGTGCGCTCAGAATACGGGTGGGAGGTGGCTCAGCGGAAGGATTGGCGTGGACTTCACGCTTAAGATTTACACGAATGGGAGGAACCGGCGTAGGGCGCGCAGCGATAGACAACTTCAGCGTGCCATTCAATACAGAAACATCATCTTCCTTCAAGGCTGAAGGATCGACAATAAATTCGATCAGCACATGCAGCGGAGTATCGCGCAGGATCGGACCAAGCTTCATCGGAGATTCAATGGCAATGGAGCCGCCTTCCGGTTGAAGCCGAAACACATAACTGATCTTGATACCTTCCCGTGCTTTGAAATCAAGGAGGACTTCATCCGCATAGGTGCTGATAAGAGCGTTGAATTTATCGATCAGCAGATGCTGAATGTCCTTGGGTTTGGAAATATATGCGGAAGAGCCGCCCGTTTTGCTGGCGAGGGCGTCGAGGAAAATATCATTCCATTCATGGCCAATGCCCATGCCGGTAATGCCAATATTCTGGGCTGCGGCTTCCTCGGCAAGTTTCAAGCAATCCAGTTCATCACCGTAGGTCTGGCCATCGGTAAGCAGGATAATATGATTCACACGCGAAGGGTCAACGGTCCGTCGGACTTCCTCCAAGCCAGCTTTCAGCCCCTGGAAAATTTCAGTCGCACCCGATGATTGCATCATCTGAATGCGACCTTCCTGTTTCTTTTTATCTGCATTCAAGGCGGCAGGGATGATCACTTCCGCACGATCACTGAAAGCCACCACACTGAAGACATCTTCCGGCCGCAGACTTCGCAGCAATTGAATGGCAGTGGCCTTCACCATGTCCATCTTGTCGCCTTGCATGGAAGTGGAACGATCCAGCACAAGGCAGATGTTAAGCGGAGGAGTGGGGAGACTTTCCTTTTCCTCGCGCGGACTGACTTCGAGCAGGGCATATAGCAACTGCGGCTCACCCAACTTTACGAGATTTGGGCGGCTGAAGGTCACTTCATGCTTTACAACCGTGCTGAAGTTGAGGTCCGGGGGGAGGGTGGCGTCGTATAAATTTTTTCGCTTGGGATTCGAGAGGACTTCGTAGGCTTGTTGTATCTCGAGAAAAAGCTCGGTTTCACCAGCAGCCACATTCTTATCCGGATGTAATCGCTGGGCTGCTTCAAAATAAGCGTGCTTTATCTCCTCTGATGAGGCATCGCGAAAAACACCCAACGTGGCATAATAATCCGGCTTGTTGGAGGCCATGATTATCCAACCATTTGAACGAGGATCACTGTAATATTATCGGGACCACCGGCTAAATTGGCGGCTTCAACCATGTTCTGACAGGCACGGTGGAGATTTGGCGCTTCGGCAATCGAGCGATAGATATCTTTTTCGCTGATAACACCCCAAAGACCATCGCTGCAGATCATGAGATAACCAGCCTGCGGAAATGGAACCGTGAAGACATCGGCTTCAAGGGATTCGCCCTGGCCCAACGCGCGGATCAATACGTTGCGATGGGGGAAATTGGCAGCTTCATCCTTGCTGAGGTGTCCGAGCTCTTCCAGTCGCTTGACCAGTGAATGGTCGCGTGTGATCGGCTCGATCCTTCCATCCGGATAAATGGAATAGGCACGACTATCCCCCACATGCGCGATTGTCACCTGCTGACCGAGAACCAGCGCGGCGGTAACTGTGGTACCGCTGCCCGGCGCTTCCTTCTGAACGTATTGATGGGCTTCCATAACCGACGATTCCATCACCTCTTGCAGAGACTCTTGAAGGGCCTGAGTCGGCAGGTTGTAAAGATAGGAATGGAATTTTTTGGTAATGTTGCCACCCATAATGCGAACGGCGGCATTGCTTGCCACTTCACCGAACTGATGCCCGCCCATGCCATCGGCCACGATGTACAACCCGAAGGGGATGCTTTCCGTGCTTCCGGAAATGGTGGATGTGATCGCGAGCAAACTATCTTCGTTATGCTCACGCTGCTTCCCTACAGACTGGCCCACACTGGCGATAACCTGTTTCGTTTCATACTTCACATATTGGTTCGCAATAATGGAGTTGATCTGCTGGTCTGAAAGCGGCGCAGTTGTGGCCATATCTACCTGCTTTGGTTTCGCAGGTTCCTCAGTTGTTTTTGTACCAAATAGTTTTCGAAAAAAATCAGCCACGAGAGACTCCTTTTAGGCGAACAGTGCGTAAACTTGGTGGTCTGTAGAACCAAAATAAACAATATCATCGAACACAACCGGTGAACCTGTAATAGCGGCCTGTGTTTCGAACTTCCAGCGCAAACGGCCAGTGCGGTATTCCAGGCAATACAAACTTCCATCGATGGAGCCGCAGTACAGAGAATCTTTATAGATCACGGGCGAGCCGCTCACCTGGTTTTCAGTATGGAAACGCCATACTTCCTTGGCGTTCCGTGTATCAACACAATAGATGAAGCCGTCAGCCGCACCGACGAAGATGAAATCATCTGCAAGCGACGGGGAGGAGATGGATCCCTTGCCCATGCGGAATTTCCAGATCGGCCAGCCGTTCTTTGAATCTAGCGCGTACAGGGTGCCATCCACAGACGAAAAATAAACGGCCTGTCCCTTGATGATCGGAGAGGATGTGACCGCGCGCTTGCTTTGAAAACGCCACTTCTGTTCACCGCGGAAATCAATAGCATAAAAACCGCCAGACTCGGTGCCGAAAAATATCATTTCATTTGCCACTAGCGGTGTGGAATGGATCGGCGCATCTGTGGCAAATTTCCATTTTGCGCGGCCACTGGTAACGTTGACCGCGTGCATATCCTGGTCATCTGAGCCGAAGAAGATATGTCCATCCGCAATACGCGGCGAGGAATAGATCTCACCTTCGGTGTAATACGTCCAAACCACCTTGCCACTGCGCACACTGACCACATGCAAACGATGATCCTCTGAACCAAAGATCACATTATTATCATAGATGGTCGGACGGGCAACGATGCCGCCCTCTGTGGCATACTTCCATTGAAATTGACCGTCGGCTGCGTTCAAGGCATACAGATTGTTATCATAACAGCCGATGAACAGCATGCCCTGATGCAAAGCGGGCGTGCCGCGAATCTCATCTTCGCACTTGAACGTCCAGAGCGGTTTAACTCCACCGCTGGAAACCGGCAAAGCAGCAGCAACCTTGTCCAACGTTCCCGTCTTGCGGGCAACATTCAGCAAAGCATCTTTCATGGCGGCTGTGCTGGAGAAGCGGTCATTCGGATTATATTGCAACGCCGTATTTACCACGGCTTCAAATTCCATTGAAACATTGGGGTTAATACGGCGGATGGGGCGCTCTGCAAAAGAGAAAGGCGGCTCAAGGCGCGGGTCGCGTCTCGTAATAGCATGATGCAGGGTGGCGCCAAGGGAATAGATATCTGCCAACGGAGTGGCTTCACCACGATATTGCTCGGGCGGTGAATATCCTTCGGTGCCGATCATGGTCCCTTTTTGCCCGGACTGGAAAGTCTTGGCAATGCCGAAATCTACAAGCACCACATCCCCATTGTGATTGATCATCACGTTGGAAGGCTTCATATCGCGGAAGATGATCGGGTCTGGCTTGTGACCGTGGATGTAGTTCAGCACATCACAAAGTTGAACCGCCCAACTGATCACCTGATCTTCCGGCAGGAAACCATTTGAATCACCGATAACCGCTTCAAGGTCCTTACCGTGGATAAATTCCAGGACAAGGTAGGAGCGATCATCCAGGGAAAAGTAATCGTAAATACGGGGGATGGCGGGATGATTAAGTGTGGCAAGCAAATTTGCTTCGCGCTCGAAATTTTGCACAATGGTTTGGCGCACAAGCGGATCTGGCGCGCTGTTGATCATTTCCTTCACAGCCACCAGCTTGACCACGTTTGGAAAATGCAGGTCACGGGCGCGATAAACAGATCCCATACCTCCCACACCGATTACATCCTGGATATTGTAACGATCCACGAGTGTAATGCCAGATTGTATCTGCTGGCGGGAGGCGGAATTACTGCCTGAATCTGACCCAATGGGAGAGGTGATATTTCTGGTTTCCAGAGAAGACTCCTGCGTTCATCCTGCGAATTCTTTGATTATAGTGTGTGGTTAATGGAATTGCAAATGCCGGAAATTGCAATTTCGTCGGTAAACTGGCTTGCGGGGAAATGCTTTCTACGGCAAAATGTAGAAGTTATGAAAATCCTCGCAGTAAGTGACCAGGCCCTTGATCGCATCTACACACTCTCAGCCAGCGGCCACTTTCGAGATGTGGAATTGATCCTCGGCTGCGGGGATATGCCCTTCGAATATCTGGAATATCTCGTCACCATGCTGAACGTGCCGATGTTCTACGTGCCGGGCAATCACGACCCGCGGCATGACCCGCGCCAGAATCCCCTGCGCCCCGAAGGCGGCATCAACCTGGACCTGGAAACTGCGCGCCACAACAAGTTCCTGATCGGCGGCTTTGGCGGAAGCATCCGATACCGGCCCGATGGCATAAATCAATACAGCCAAACGGACGCCTACTATCGGGCAATGCTCATGCTGCCCCGCCTGCTGCTTAACCGCCTCCAATACGGCCGCGCACTGGATATCCTCATCAGCCATTCGCCCCCCTTCGGCATCCACGACGATTCAGATCCAGCCCATCAGGGGTTGAAGGCCTTGAACTGGCTGATCCGCATTGCAAAGCCGCGTTATCATTTTCACGGCCATACCCATGTATACAAAAGAAACCTTGAGAACGTTGAAGCCAACTTTGGTCTTACAAAGATTATTAATGTTTATCCCTACAAAACCATAGAAGTGAGCCATTAACCATGTCTGACGAATTAAATTCCCGAGTGCGTGCCGATTTTAGCAAGGCACGTTTCAAATCCTTTATCAACCAGGCTATTGCCGTCCTGAAGGGACAGCGCCCCACCACCCTGCTCTCCTACGACGATGTCAAGGAGAAACTGCACATCGGCGGTCCCATTTATCGGGGAGTTAAAACCATTCGTGTGGAGCAGATCGCGGGTAGTTTGAATCGTTATCATGAATTCGACCGCGCCTTCCTTCCGCGTGAAGATCAGCTTGCCAACCGCTGGCAAAAGGTCGACCGCGCTTTTTATCAGGATGTAAATCTCCCGCCCGTCGTTCTTTATAAAGTAGGCGAAGTGTATTTCGTTGTCGATGGGCATCACCGTGTTTCTGTGGCGCGCGAACAGGGGCAGGAATTTATCGAGGCTGAGATCCGCGAATGTGCCACCCGCGTAAACATTACGCCGAACATCCAGCCCGAAGACCTCGAAATCCTCGGCACCAAAGTGCGTTTCCTCGAACGTTCATCGCTTGATCACATCCGCCCGGATGCGAATATCAAGCTGACCATCCCTGATGGCTTTGAGCGCATGCTCGAACACATCGCCGTTCATCGTTATTTCATGGGGATCGATCTGCAACGCGATGTCACTGATGAGGAAGCTGTGGCACATTGGTATGATACAGTGTATCTGCCGATCATCGAGGTCGTTCGCAAGAGCGACATTCTGAAGAATTTCCCCGATAAGACCGAGGGCGATCTTTATTTATGGACATTGGATCATCAGCACTATTTGTCCAAGGAAAAGGGACAGCCGTTGCTGCCGCCCGAGGAAGCTGCGCAAAAATTTGTCAAGAAGAAAAAGAAATAATCCATGACTGACTTACACCCACTTGCAGGAGTCTACGCTGCGGCAGTAACTCCCCTTCTCGAAGCACCTCCCAAAGGGAGTAAACACGATTCATCGCTGGACCTTGAAGCGGTTCCTGCTCTTTTGCGTTATCTCGCCGCCAGCGGATGCCACGGCGCGTTGCTCTTCGGCACCACTGGCGAAGGCCCGTCCTTCTCGCCAAAGGAGCGTGAAGTATTGCTGCGTTCCGTACGCGTGTATCGTCATCAGTTGCCTGGATTCAAATTGCTGGCAGGTACAGGCACGCCCAGCCTTTCCGAATCGATCGAATTGACCAAGCTCGCCTTCGATCTCGGTTATGACGGTGTGGTGGTTCTGCCTCCGTATTACTTCCGCAAAGCCACTGACGAAGGTTTGTTCAAATGGTTCAGTGAGTTGATCACCAAAGCCGTGCCAGCCAATAAATATTTACTTGGCTATCACATCCCCAGTGCTGCGGGCATTGGATTCTCACTTGACTTGATCGCCCGTTTGAAGGATGCGTTCCCGAATCAATTTGCAGGCATCAAAGATTCCTCTCACGATGAGGCTTTTTCAGCGGCAGTTGGTCAACGCTTTGGCAAAGACCTACTCGTGCTCAACGGCACGGATTCGCACTTCCATCACGCATTGAAGAATCACGCACAGGGCGCCATCACCGCGATGGCGAATTTAATTGGAAATGATTTGCGCGACATTTGGGATTTGTATAACGAAGGCAAAGACCCGTCTGAAATTCAGGCGCGGGTTGCAAAACAAAGGCATGCCCTCGAAAAATACACTCCCTTCCCACCCACATTGAAGGCGCTGTTGCATAAACTGCACGACATGCCACGCTGGACCGTCCGCCCGCCGTTGGAAGAAATTTCACCCGAACTTGAAGATCAAATATTGCAAGAGTTTGAAAGTTAGCAAGTTGAAATGTTTACAAGTTTCAACCACCCGACTTTCAAACTTTTCAACCTTTAAACCCAAATGAACTGGCGTCTCCTTTACACTCCCCCATCCAGCGGCGCGTGGAACATGGCCGTGGACGAATCCATTCTTGAACATATCCATCGCGGAGAATCGCTGCCTACGCTGCGGTTGTATTCGTGGGATCCGCCGTGCCTGTCTTTGGGCCACGCGCAATCCTTTGCAGATGTGGATGTGGAACGATTGAAGGCGAATGGCTGGGAAGTCGTCCGCCGTGTGACGGGAGGGCGGGCCATTTTGCACACTGATGAATTGACTTACTCAGTCACTGGCAGTGCAGATGAACCCGTGCTGGCAGGCGGCGTTCTGGAATCCTATAACCGTCTCGCGCAGGCTTTGTTATTCGCCATTCGCGAGTTGGGGCTGCCTGTTGAAATCAAGGAACATATCTCTGAACCTGCGACCTTAAACCTTAACCCCGTCTGCTTTGAAGTGCCGTCCACATATGAAATCACTGTGGGAGGAAAAAAGCTCATCGGCTCGGCGCAGGCCCGTAAAAAGGAAGGCGTATTGCAACACGGCTCGCTTCCTCTTACGGGAGATCTGACTCGTATTTGTCAGACATTGGTCTTCAGGGACGAAGCTGCGCGAGACAATGCGGCTCAACGATTGCTGGCACGAGCGACGACTGTCGAATCCACTTTAGGCGTGAAAACTGATTGGGAAACAGCAGCCCAAGCTTTCGTTAAAGGATTTGAAGCGCAGTTGGGAATCCGCTTTCAGCGCGGGGAAATGTCTGCATCCGAATCCGAAAGAGCGGAAGAACTCGTCCGTGAAAAATACGCACACCCATCATGGACGGAGAGGTCATGAAAAAATTTCTGATTTATGGATCGTATGGGTACACTGGAAGTTTGATCGTTGAACAGGCTATCAAAGAGGGAATGCGGCCATTGCTTGCGGGGCGTGATGAAAGATTGTTGCAAGCGCAGGCTGAAAAATTCGGACTGGAATATCGTGCGTTTTCAATTGATGATACAGCCGCGCTTGACTCGGCTTTGCGGGAAGTGGATGCAGTGCTGCATTGCGCAGGCCCGTTCGTGTTGACGTATCGCCAGATGGCGGAGGCATGTATCCGCACCAAGCGGCATTATGTAGATATCAGCGGCGAGATCGAGGGGTTTGAAGCGCTGGCCGCGATGGATGAAGAAGCAAAACGTTCAGGCATTATGCTGCTGCCCGGCGGCGGATTTGATGTGGTGCCATCGGATTGTTTGATCGCGCATGTTGCGAAAAAACTTGAAAGCGCGACCCATCTTGAAATTTACATCAAAAGTATTGGCAGCGGAGTCTCACGCGGCACGGCCCGTTCTGGCATCGAGAATATGCAGCGGCAGGGACGTATCCGCCGCGATGGAAAGATCGTCTCCGTTCCAAATGTGTGGGGCAGCAAGCAGGTGGATTTTGGGCGTGGACCTTCGCGTGTGGTTTCGGTTGGCTGGGGTGATGTGAGCACGGCGTATCACAGCACGGGCATCCCGAATGTGACGGCGTATATGGGCTTCCCCGCTGCGATGGTCAACGGGATGCGCCTCACGCGTTATTTTGGATTCTTGTTGTACAACCGTACCGCAAAAGATTTCATCAAATGGCTGATCGGAATATTTCTCAAGACAGGTCCTTCACGCAACCAAAACGAAAATGGATTCAGCCTGATGATCGCCGAAGCAACGGATGGAAAACAAACGGTCCGCGCGAAGTTGCGCACACCCGAAGCCTATCATCTGACCGCGTTGACGGCTGTCGAAATCATGCAACGTATCACTTCTGAAGATTACAAAATTGGTTTTCAAACCCCAAGCAAAGCCTACGGCGCAGATTTCATTTTGCAATTTGCAGGGGTAATGAGAGAAGATTTATAAGTAGACGGGTGCGCTGCATTTATTCTTTTAAACAAAAAGACCCTAAAGGTTTCGAAAACCTTTAGGGTCTCATCTTTATTATTTATCTTCTATTTCTCAAGAAGGTCGGGATATCCAAGTCGTCATTGCTGATGGAAGGCTGTGACGCAGACTTGGATTCGCTCGGGGTTTTGTAATCGGCGCTGACGCTGACCGATTCGCTCGGGCGTGATGTGAACAATGAACCAGCCGAAGCAGCAGGCTTCTCATTGCGGACGGGGCGTTCCAATGCGCGGCGCGGAACGCTGGTGCGCTCAAAGCCGTCGCGATGACCGTACAGCGGATCTCGTCACCCATTTCAGGATCGATAACCGCACCGAAGATCATGTTGACATCGGGATGCGCGGTTTCGCGAATGATGGCCGCAGCCTGATTGACCTCGAAGAGGGTCATGTTGGAGCCGCCGGTCACGTTGAAGAGTACGCCTCGCGCGCCGTCAATGGTGATATCAAGCAACTGGCTGGAGATGGCCTGCTCGGCGGCGGTCTTGGCGCGTTCATCGCCTGAGCCGCGGCCTACTGCCATCAATGCCGCGCCGCCCTCGGACATGATCGCACGAACATCGGCGAAGTCGAGGTTGATCAAACCAGGAATGGTGATGAGTTCGGAGATGCCTTGAATGCCCTGATGCAGAACTTCATCCGCCATGCGGAAGGCATCCTGCAGGGATGATTTCTTATCTGCAAGTTGGAGCAAACGATCATTCGGGATCGAGATGAGGGTGTGCGCGTGTTCCTTCATCTTGGTTACACCCGCCTCAGCGGACTGGGTGCGCTTTCCGCCTTCAAAGGTGAACGGACGGGTCACAACACCAATGGTGAGTGCGCCGCATTCCTTGGCGACCTGCGCAACAACAGGAGCAGCGCCTGTTCCTGTACCGCCGCCCATGCCAGCCGTGACGAAGACCATGTCCGCACCCTTGAGCACGTTGTAGAGTTCGTCGGAAGATTCTTCCGCGGCTTTGCGGCCGATCTCAGGGTCGCCGCCCGCGCCAAGCCCGCGTGTGAGTTTGTCGCCGAGGCGCACACGGATGGGCGCGCGTGAAAGAGTCAACGCCTGCGCATCGGTATTGCAGGAGATGAATTCAACTCCCTGGATACCTTCTTCCATCATGCGGTTGACTGCGTTCTGACCAGCACCACCAACGCCGATCACTTTGATACGGGCGAAGGCTTCGGTATTTGGATTTCTTTTGTTCGAGTCCATGTGTTCCTCCTGGCAAGGGTATGCCAATCTTAAACGAGAATGCCGATTTTTAAAAGGTTTTAAACGATCTTTGTGAATCTTCTCATTAAACTTTTCTTCTTCCTTTTTGAAGAAGAAAGTCAATTACTAGGGTAGCAGCCGCTTCATCCAATTTTTGATCGAATCCAAATTCATAGAGCTTTCTCCTCTCGATCTGCGGCGATTCTTGTTGCCGCTTGTAACGATCATATCGTGATCGCGCATGGTCGTAGCCCAGCGCAGTAAACCAACGCTTGTGGAATACGCGGGGGAACCAAGTTTGTCAACAAGACCCGTCAGATTCTCCGGTTGCGCAGTGCGTACCGACATGCCCAATACTTCACTGGCGATCTGTTTGATGCCCGGCAATGCTGATGTACCACCGGTCAACACCATGCCAGCGGGAAGCAATCCGTCGTAGCCGGAGCGTTTCACTTCCTGCAGAATCAGGCGAAAGGTCTCTTCGATGCGGGCTTCGATAATGTGGGCAAGGTCCTGGCGATTGATCTTCACATCATGATCTTCGCCGAACGGGCGGATGGAGAAATATTCATCGCTCGCAATATCGGACCGAATTGCATATCCCTGTTGCTTTTTCACATCTTCAGCCTGAGCCATTGGAAGGCGCAAGCCGTGCGCGATATCTTGTGTGACGTGGTTCCCGCCAACGGCCAGAACCATCGTATGCCAGACATCGCCATTCACATAGATCGCCAGATCAGTCGTACCACCGCCGATATCGCAGACTGCGACACCCATCTGACGTTCCTGTTCTGTCAACACCACTTCAGCAGAGGCCAGCGGATTCAAGACGAATTGCTGAATCTCAACCCCGGCCGCGCCAACACATTGACGAAGGTTATCCACCGTGGCCGCAGCCGCAGTGATAATGTGTGTTTCAACTTCGATCTTGTAGCCGTGCATCCCGATGGGAGTCCGCACGCCTTCCTGTCCATCCACGGTCATGCCGCGTTGAATCACATGCACGATCTCGCGGTCATGCGGAATGGCCACCGCCTGCGCCTGTTCAAGCGCGCGGGCAATATCCATTGCATCGATGATTCCGCCGGGAATGCCAGACGTGCCGCGGCTGTTCACTGATGAAACATGCGCGCCCGCCAGGCTGACCAATCCAGTGGTAATTTCCAACCCGGAGGTATTCTCCGCTTTTTCAACCGAACGTTTAATGGCTTGCGATGCGGCAGCAAGATCGACAATGATCCCCTTGCGGATTCCGTCGGAGGGTTCAATACCCACGCCAAGAATCCGAATGGACTTTGCATCCTCCACACGTCCGACGAGGGTGCAGATCTTGGTTGTGCCTACATCTATGCCAACTACGATTTCATCCATCTTTATTATTGTCCATCTTCCACGGTCAAGTCTTCTGTTGTGACTTCTGTTGCATCCTCTTCAAAATCAGCCATTCGATAAAAAGGCGCATCGGGATATACAACACTGATAAATACTGGAACCTTTCCACGGCCCTCAAGGGAAGCAACGAGGGATTGATACACGCGCACCTTCAACGGCATGTCATTGGCACTTGTGCCGAAATATGCCTTCCAGCCGCGACTGTCTTCCCAACCGAGTCCATTGGCCGCATCGTAAAACATCGTTGAACCGGCGGGCACATTCGGAGCAAGAATGAGGATCGCTTCCACCAATTCCTTTGATATGTACGGCATCGGGCTAAGCGGATCGTCAGATGTGGCCAGACCAGCTGGCGGCGTGGAAAGACCGTTCACAGGGACAAGAGTCGATACAGCACCACGCGGACGAAATGCCACACCGGCTGCGTCGATCCATGTAAATCCACCGCCCTGCTGCCACAGGATGACAGGCTCACGCTCCACTACTGTAATGTAAACATGGTTCGGCAAATAAGCATTGACATCCACTGAAGCCAATTCCGGATAATTCATACGCAGGCGGATTTCCATTTCATCAGGTTGAACCGTAAAAATGGATTGGCCGTTCACGCCAAGCACCGCTTCGATCTCTTCACGGCTCAAGCGTCCGCCGCCCAGCAGGGTGATGTTCGGCACGTGGAAATAAGGCAGGGTCAACGAAAAATAGATTGCCGCACCAAAAAATACGATGATAAGGAAAGAGGTCAACCGCCAACTCGGGCGGATGCGCGGCATGCGAAACTGAGGCATACGAAACTGGGGCTTGTGCAGGTGGATCTCCGGCAATCCCAGCGCGATATTAAATCGGCGGCGCGGTGCGGCCTGGCGGGTCTTGGGAGCCACAACGATTTCAGGCACGCGCGAAGTGACAGACTGCATGGGTTTCAATGCACGCTTGCTGGTCAGTTCCAGTTCTTTTCTGGTGCGCTGATTACGGCGCTGGCGTGCGATCTCGGCACGGGTGGGTCTCTGTCGATCGCTCATGCCGCCCTCCGTCGTTCGGTGTGATCGCGCTGTGCTTTGCGCTCAAATGCAAGTTCGATCAAGCGGTCAACCAGCTGCGGGTAGGTCAGGCCGGTGGCCTGCCACAACTTCGGATACATGCTGATGGAGGTAAAGCCCGGCAGTGTGTTCAATTCGTTCAGGTATATCTTTTTCATATCGTTATCAAAGAAGAAATCGGCGCGCGCCATACCGGCGCAATCAATCGCCTTGTATGCACGCGCGGCATACTCGCGGATCTTATCGCTTATTTCCGATGGCAAGTTTGCAGGGATAAGCAGCCCGGAAGTGCCATCGATGTATTTGGATTCATAGGAATAAAACTCACGGCTCGGCAGCACTTCGCCGCATACAGATGTCTGCGGATGCTCATTGCCCAGCACACTGACTTCGATCTCACGCACATTTCCAACGCCGCGTTCGATCACAATACGGCGGTCATAGCGCGCTGCTTCCATCAACCCTTCGCCAAGGTCGGAACGTGAATTGCATTTGCTGATCCCCACCGAAGAACCAAGATTGGCAGGTTTTGCAAAGAACGGATACGCGCCCATCTGTTCAACCTTTTCGATGACCGCATGCATATCCTTCTCGATCTCGCCGCGCAGAACAAGGATCGAATCCACAATGGGAATGCCGTTCGCGCGCATGACATCTTTGAAGATGCCCTTGTCCATGCCCACCGATGAACCAGCCACACCCGCCCCCACATAGGCCACATCTGCCAGTTCAAGCAAACCCTGGATCGTGCCGTCTTCTCCAAAGGGACCGTGCAGAACGGGGAAGAACACATCCACCCCGCTCAAAGTTTCGAGTTTATCGCCAAGCTTTGTGGAACGCACTACATACAACGACTGATGAGAAGGCTCCGAGGGAGGCACAACGCGATCAAGTTCCTTGATATTTCCTTTTTCAAATGCATCCAGTGTGTTTTCGCCGGTCAGCCAGTTGCCGTCCAAAGTGATCCCAATCTGAATCACCTCGTAGCGTTCCGGATCCAGTGCATTGAGCACGGAACGTGCAGACATGAGTGAAACATCATGTTCACCGGAACGACCACCAAACAACACTGCCACTCGAAGTTTATTCATATCGTTTCAACGTTAAGCGCTTGCACGCTTATTCGTTCCATTCTCCAACAAGCTCAACTTCCAACTCCAACTGAACGCCGAATTTTTCGCGTACAGTTTTTTGCACCAAACGAATCAAGGCGAGAATATCATCCGCCCTGGTCTCGCCGTGGTTGATAAAAAAATTTCCGTGCAGCGTGCTGATTTCAGCGTTACCGATACGCGTACCCTTTAGTCCCGCAGCTTCGATCAAACGACCTGCATGATCGCCTTCAGGATTCTTGAACATTGAACCCATGCTCGCACCGGGCGGCTGCGTGGCTTTACGGCGTTCGCTGAATTGTTCGATTTTAACAGACACTTCCTCTTTTGCTGAATTTTTTAACCTCAACAAAGCCGAAAGTACTATTGCATGAATCTCACCACGCTTAAAAACGCTGGTGCGATAACCATATCCCATTTGCTCAACAGACATTCGTTCACGTCCGTTTTTTGTCAGCACATCGGCCCAGATCAAATTCATCGACACATCTCCGCCGAACGCGCCCGCATTTCCATACACCGCGCCGCCAACCGTACCGGGGACTGTCGCCGCCCATTCCAAACCTGCCAAACCTTTGGATGCGCAGCGATTCGCAAGGTTGCTGAAAACAACACCCGCTTCACACCAGACTGTGGGCTGGTCGCCGCTTTCGAAACGCACTTCCTTCGCCCGATTCAAAATCACCACCCCGCGCAGACCCAGGTCGCTGACCAGCACATTCGACCCGCCGCCAAGGATGTAATACGGAAAATCGTTTTCCCAAATGAATTTCATCGCACTGGCAAATTCTTCTGCTGATTTAACCGTCACCACCACATCCGCCGGGCCGCCAATGCGCGCAGACGTATACGGCGCAAGCGAGACATTCTCCTGCACGGCATCGCCAAATTGACGGCGCAGCATTTCAATATTGAGGGCAGATCTGGTCATATCCATTTCTTTATTACTTCTTTTCCAGATGCTCGATGATCTTTTCGAGCGATTGCTTTTCCAAATTCTCATTACCCAGCACAGGGATTGCTGAGAGTTTACGGGTGGCCGTTTCAAGCGCGGCCCGCGTCAGGTACTCATCCACGGCATGGAATAGTGCCATCTTCAACGGCGGAAGCGCGATCACCTCAAACTGGACGGTTTGCTTTTCATTTTCCAACATATTCATTTCACAAACTCTTCAAAACGTTCGTGCTGATCTGGTCCGCATCGCCAGCGGAAAGCACCAGGAGAACATCGCCAGAGCGCAGGTTTTTCAATAAATACTTCGTCGTATCATCCAGCGAACCGGTGTAACGCGCAGATGCATGCGGCATGGAGCCCACCACTTCGGCAGAGGAAAATTCCTGCTTTGCTTCACGCGAGGCATAAATTTCGGTCACCAGCACTTCATCCGCATCGCTGAATGCGCGGGAGAATTCAAAGAACAAGGTCTGCGTGCGTGAATAGGTATGAGGCTGCCAGACCGCCCAAATGCGGCGGTTTGGATAACGCGCCTTGGCACCTGCCAGTGTCGCGCGGATCTCAGTGGGGTGATGAGCGTAATCATCGATCACGGTCACGCCCTTCTGCTCACCGCGGATCTCAAAACGGCGTCCGGTACCGGTGAATTCACCCAAAGCATCCGCAGCTTCCTGAAGCGGCAGACCGAGAGTGGCAGCCACAGACAGGGCCGCCAGTGCATTTCGCACATTATGCTGTCCCGGCACTTGCAATGAGACATTCACAACAGAAGCGGAATCAGTGCCCATATTCGTCATCGCAGCGAAATCAAAGCCGCCGCGATCATTGGGTTTGGGGGTGCGCGCCTGCATCCACTGCGGACTGTTGATGGTCAACTCGCTTTGCACGCTGTAGGAGATCACACTCAAACCTTTTTTGCGGGCATAAGAAAGCAAACTGACCGCGCCTTCATCCTCTGCACAGACGATCAACGTGCCATCAGCGGGAAGCAGATCTACAAAGCTTTGAAAAGCGGAATACATGTCATCAAAGGTCGGATAACAATCAGGATGGTCATGTTCCAGGTTGGTCACCACGGCAATATGCGGTTTGAGTCCCAGGAACATGCGGTCATATTCATCCGCTTCGATCACAAAGGGGCTGCCTTTGCCCGCCCGCGCATTGACCTTCAGGTTGTTCAACGTGCCTCCCACAATGAAGGAAGGATCACGATTCATCGCAGTTAACATCCACGCGATCATGGCAGTGGTGGTGGTTTTGCCGTGTGTGCCTGCCACCGCAATACCGGTCTTCTCGGACATTAACTGACCGAGGAAATCGGAACGCTTGTAAACAGGAATGCCTGCGCGTTTGGCGGCATCCACCTCAACGTTATCATCGGGAATGGCGGAGGAACGGATCACGATATCCGCGCCCGAAACATTGCGCGGATGATGACCCACATAAATGCTGACACCGCTATTCTGCAGGTCGATCGCGAACTGCGAAAGCGTGCGGTCAGAGCCCGTTACATCGTAGCCGCTCTCTTTGAGCAGGCGTGCGATGGCGGAAAGCCCTGAACCTCCGATGCCGATGAAGTGAACGCGTTTCATAATTTAGCTCCTAGCTGTTTGCTGTTAGCGATTGGGATCTAGCCACAAGCCAATCGCTCATAGCCAACCGCTAGATATACACCACGATAATGAAGATCAAAACGATGATGACTGCAAAGTATATACTTGGTTCGCCCAAAAAGCGCGGGGGCATGTATTTCATCATCGTTTCAATTGCCTGGGCGATGGCAGGGTCGACGGCCCGGCTGATGATGTGCGGATACGGGTAGTTTGCCATATGGTTGTAGAAAAGAACGGAACCTGCAACCAAATAGCCATTAAAGCCGCCCAGTACCGAGCCGAACATGGAATCCTGTAAACGCTCACGTGCAGCCTTGGAGGCAAAGCGCGAGATGTTCACAGTCTGGTACCCGAAGAAAACCAGTGTGATCAGGATGATGCTGCGGATCCAAAAAACGGAACTGGTGGTTTTATCGAGGTCGCGGACAAGGGGAATGTATTTCTCCAGCAGAAGGTTGACCGCCAGCGCGGTGATCACGCTGAAGATGACCATCAATTCCTTGGCCCATCCGCGCATGGCGCCGACGATGCCAAAGAGGAGGACATACATCCAGAAGATATAAACAACGCTCATCATAAGGGCTGTGCTCCTGCCAATTTAACCAACTGGCTGGCGATACTGCCCGCCGCGTCAGGGTGCGATAAAGCCTGCATTGCGGCGCGCATGGATTCGAGTTTGGTCTTGTTCAACAATAGATCTTTCACAACAGACGGAAGTTTCTCTTGCAGGAGTTCATCCTGCAAGAGGACTGCCGCGTTCTTTTCAACAAGGAAATCTGCATTCACTTTTTGATAACGCCATGCATATGGATACGGCACAAGCACAGCGGGCAGACCGAAGAAGGGATATTCTCCAAGTGCAGAAGCTCCCGCACGCGAGATGACCAAATCTGCGGCGGCGAGGGCAGCGCCCATTTCATGAGAATAAGGCATGGCACGGTAGCGTGACTGCAAATCCACGGGCAATTCCTGGGCGGCTTTCTCGATGACAGGCCAATCCAATGAGCCTGTGATGTGAATGATCTGCGCCACACCGAGCAATTCATGGAGATGTTTCAACACGGACATATTGATCGAGCGCGCGCCTTTGCTTCCGCCGGTGACGAGCAGGGTGGGCATTTGTGGATTTAGCCCAAAGTGCTGAGTCGCTTTTTCGCGAGACCAGTTTGAAAGGTCGGAGCGAAGCGGATAGCCGGTGAAGACGAGTCTTTCCGGGCGAGTGAAATACTTTTTCGAGTCGGGTGCGGTCACAGTGACGACATCCGCAAAACGGGAAAGGAACTTGAGCGCAAGCCCGGGTTCGATATCGGGCACGTACAACGCGGTCGGAATATTTCTTCCAGCAACGGCCATGGGTGCGGCAACGAAGCCGCCGGTGAAGAAGAGCACATCAGGCTTGAACTCGCGCAGGATGCGGCGTGAAGCCAGCACGCCGCGCGTGAGCTTTGCGATGTTACCCGGCAGTGCGCGCAAGCCAACGCCATGCACACCTGCCGCAGGAATGGAGCGATAAGAGATGCCCGCGCGATTCACGAGTTCCTCCTCCATTCCGCCTTCACCACCGACCCAAAGTGTTTCAACTTTCGGGCGCTGACTGGTTAGCGCGTTGTGTACGGCGAGCGCGGGATAAACCCCGCCGCCCGTTCCACCAGCGCAAATTAACAACCGCACTGTAAGACCTCCATTCGTCATCTGAGATCGTGCCTTCGCCTGTCTGGCGAGAGATATTAAAGATAATGCCGAGCGCGGCAAGCGTGGCTACAAGATTCGAACCGCCCGCACTGATAAAGGGCAAGGCGTTGCCTGCGAAGGGCAGCAGGCCCACCATCACCGCCATGTTGACCAGGGCCTCAATGGCGATCCATGTAACCAGCCCGGTGGCGAGCAGTGTGCCGAGCATGTCAGGTGCGCGGCGCGCAATGACCAATCCGCGCCAGACGAGAAAACCATACAAGGCGATCAAACCAACCGCGCCAAACCAGCCAAGTTCCTCAACCACAACTGCGAAGACGCTATCGGTGGGAGGCACGGGCAACCCTGTGAGTTTGGATTGCGATTGTCCAAGGCCCACACCAAACCATCCGCCATTGACAATGGCTTCAAAGGAGCGGCGCACATGATATGAAGCCTGCAACGGGTCTTTGATGCCTGCAAGAAAATCACCCACGCGTTGTTGACCCGTGGCGCTAATGGAAGCTACAAACCATGCGGCAATAGTTGCAACGATGAGCAAAACGCCGATCTGTTTCAAATCACCGCCTGCAAGGAAGAAAAGCAAACCGCCCAGCATGAGCACGGTCGCAGCGGCGCTCAGGTCGGGTTGTTGATAGATCAACCCACCCACCACACCGAGGATCACGCCCAGCGGGATCAAACCAAGTGAAATATCGTGCAGATGTTGGCGTTTCGCATACAGCCAGACACTGAGATAAAGGATCGAAACCAGTTTCGCCAATTCAGAAGGCTGCACCGAACCACCGAGGATGGCACGCTTCGCACCGAAACGAATTTCATTCATCAACAAAACGACGATCAACAAACCAATGGTCAACGCCATGGCTGGCACCACAAACCTGCGCCAGTTGTGATAATCGAAGAACGCAAGTACGAGTGCGGCAAATAGTCCAAGCCCAAGCCAGGTCAACTGGCGGTTGAACATGTACATCGCATCGCCATAGGCGCCGAGCGAGAAATCCCACGAAGAGGAATAAAGCATGGACAAACCAAACACGACCAAAGACACCACCACTACCAGCAGCGGCATGTCAAAGCCACCGGTGAAGCGCGGCTTCTTGTAGGTCTGTCCGTTCACGAAAGTTCCTGTACCCATTTTCTAAAGTTCTCTCCTCTCTCAGCAAAATCCTTGAACTCGTCATAACTCGTGCCGCCCGGTGAAAGCAGGACGATGTCTCCTGCCTTGGCAACTTCGGCGGCGAGGGCAACTGCCTCTTTAAGATTCTTTGCATGACAAAGTTCAGCGCTTCGCTCTCCGCCGACAGCTGATATGGCTTTCTGAATCAGTTCCGCCGCTTCGCCAAAGAGCACTACATGATCCACGCGCTTGTGAATCAGTTTTGCAATTTCATCCCAGGGCAGGTCTTTGTCACGACCACCCAGCATCAGCACGATCGGCTCATCAAATGCGTGGATGGCGGCCATGGCACGTTCGGGCGCAGTGGCGATCGAGTCGTTATACCAACGCACCCCATTTCGTTCGCGAACCATTTCCAGTCTGTGCGGCACGCCGCGGAATTCTTCAACAGCTTCGAGCATGTCATCCAGTTTGAATCCAGCTGCGTGGCCGATGGTAAATGCAGCAAGTACATTCGCCACATTATGGTCGCCGCGCAATTGGATCTTTTCGCGTAACAGCAAAGGCAGGTAGGCATATTCATCGCGCAGGCTTAGCAATCCTTCATCGTGCATATACGCGCCGTTCAAGCCTTCGGCCAGATCATATAGGCTGAATGTCAGCAGCTTGCCTTTGACCTTGTTGCGCAAATTCCACGCACCTTTGTCGTCATGACTGAGAATGGCGGTGTCTTTTTCAGTTTGAAATTCCAAAATACGCGCCTTGGCATTTGTGTAGGCTTCCATCGTGCCGTGGCGATCCAAATGATTCGGCGTGATATTCAAAATGGCTGCGATGTTCGGCGAGATCGTCATCTGCTCCAATTGGAAGGATGAAATCTCGAGAATGGCGAGATCATCGGCAGTCATGTCGTCCACGTAGTTGATGAGCGGGTCACCAATGTTGCCGCCGACAAAAACCGAAGGATGAATGCTTTGCACAGCAGATGAATTTTTGCTCTCTTCATCCTTCATCCTTCCGCCTTCATCCTTTGTTCTTTGCGCCATCTTCCCAACCAGCGTGGTCGTGGTGGTTTTGCCTGCCGAGCCGGTGATACCAATCGTTTTGCATGGAACGACTTCCATGAAGATCTGTGTGTCGTTCGAGAGCGGAATGCCGCGCTTGACCGCTTCCTGAACGATGGGCAATGTCAACGGCACGCCGCCGGAAAGACAAAGCACATCGGTCGTATCCAGCAATTCCAACGGATGACCGCCCGCCGCCCATGTCACATTCGTATCCGCAAGGGATTCACGAGCGGAAGCGAGCTGCTCCAGTGAGCGCGAATCACTCAAGGTCACGTTTGAGCCGTGACGGGAGAGCCAGCGGGCAAGGGCAATTCCCTGCCGTGCTGCTCCGAGAATGAGGGTGCGGGTTCCGTTCCAGTTGGTCATCATTGTTTGAAAGTTTGCAGGTTACAGGTTTTTGAAACCCGCACCTATTCACTATTCTCTAAACTTGCGACAATCCTATTCCGATCAACGCGGCCATCAGGCCGATGAGCCAGAAGCGCTGCACAACCTGTGTTTCGCTCCAGCCAAGCAATTCAAAATGCAAATGGATGGGCGCCATTTTGAAGAAACGCTTGCCCTTTGTCCATTTGAAATAACCGATCTGAATCACCACGCTCAACATTTCACTGAGCGGGATGATGCCGATAATCAGCAGCATCAGCCACTGACCTTCCATCAATGCGACCACGGCCAGCACCGCGCCAAGCGAGAGCGAGCCCGTGTCACCCATAAACAATTCGGCGGGGTGCACGTTGAACCACAAAAAGCCGAAAAGTGCGCCGACCAAAATAAAACAAAAGCGGGCGATATAAACCTGTTCCTGCATCAAAGCGATGCCGCCGAATGCGGCGATGGCTGTCGCGGCGATCAAGCCAGCCAGGCCATCAAGACCATCTGTGAAGTTGATCGCATTTGATTCAGCCACGATGATAAAGGCGGCAATCGGCACGTACCACCAGCCAAGCTCAATCTTGAAGAAAATGCCGGGGAAATACATATCCGGCGCATCCATTTGATATTTCAAAATATAAGCAGCCACGAGCGCAAGAAGCACCTGAAACATGAACTTCGTGCGGGCGCGCATACCGTCACCTTTGCGTTTTCCACGAATGCCTTCCCAATCGTCTACTGCGCCGAGAACGGCAAATCCTGCCATCACCGCCATCGGCAGCAAAATGGAACGTCCCACCCCCACCGCGCCGGAAAGCCCGCCGATCAACGCCGCCGCATTGAGCAAACCACTGAACAGCAGCACCGGAAAAATGAACATGACTCCGCCCATGGTGGGCGTCCCCATTTTCACGCCATGATGACCGGGTTCCTCCACACGGATGATCTTACCGATCTTGTAATGGCGCAGAATGCGAAGCAGAGGACCACCCCAAATGGCCGTCATCACAAAAGAGAGGCCTGCCAGACTGAGTGAAAGGGCGATCTGTCTCAAGATTGAATCTCCAATACGGCGGTAATGCGGTCCATGCGCAAGCCATGTGAGCCTTTGATGAGCACAGCGTCGTTCGAGGTGAGATGCTTGTTTAGCCAGTCAATGATCGGCTCGGAAGATTCGAATTCCAAAATGTTGGCAGATTTCATACCAGCACGGCGCGCGGCATCAGCGATCATATGCGCGCGCGGACCCAGCGTGAGCAAAGTCCTGGCGACCTGAGCGGCGCGCATGCCGACCATCTCGTGTCCCTGCTTTTCGTAGGGCCCAAGTTCGAGCATATCGCCCAGCACGGCGATCTTGCGTCCGTCCATTTCATCGAGCAGGTTGAGCGCGGCCAGCATGGATTCAGGCGAGGCATTATAGGTGTCATCCAAAATCAAAGCACCTGTTTTGCTGCGAACGGCAACGAGACGCAATTGCGCATGTCCCTGCAGAAGACCATCGAAAATTTCCTGCCAGGTCAGCCCGTCGCTCAACCCAACTGCGGTGGCGCGCAAGGCAGTGTGCACGGAATGACGTCCGATCATCGGGATGTGCGAATGAACGGTCTCGCCTTTGTAGTGTAAACGGAAACGAATCCCATCCAAACCGAGGCCTTCGATGCCATCGGCCCACAGATCAGCTTCCGGGGAAAGCCCGTAAAAGAAGACCGGGGCTTTGGATTTCTCTTCCATTTTGCGGACCCAGGGATCGTCGAAATTAAGAATGGCAACGCCATCGGCGGGAAGTGCCTGGATCAATTCGCTCTTTCCGCGGGCGATGGCTTCCTGCGAACCAGCACGCTCGGCATGAACTGTGCCGACATTCGTAACCACGCCAATTTGAGGCTGGGCAATATCGCACAGGAATTGGATCTCACCGGGTACATAAAAACCCATTTCTAAAACAGCGCGTTCGTAACCCGAACCGAGTTTCAGAATCGTGAGAGGCAGGCCAATCTCGTTATTCAAATTGCCTGGGTTTCGCAGAGTGCGATAGCGGGTGCCGAGCACTTCCGCGATCATTTCCTTGGTGGTGGATTTGCCCACGCTGCCTGTGATGCCAACCACACGCAGATCCAGTTTGCGGCGCCAGAAGCGCGCAATCTGCTGCAGGGCGGAGACGGTATTGTCCACGCGCAGGCAGAGAGGAGTTGAAAGGTCGAGGGGAGACTCTGCCGATAGGCCATTGCGCAGGTCGAGGGTCCGAAATGAATCGGGCATCTCTGTCTGGGTTAAAGCAAAAGAGGCCCCCCTCTTGAATGCATCGGCAATGAAGTCATGCCCGTCCATTTTTTCACCGGGAATAGCCACGAACAGCGAAGCGGGAATCACCTGACGCGAATCAATGGCCGCTTCAGTAATGACGGCATTTGCGTTCGCAATGCGAACCGAGGTGATGGCTTCAAGGGCGTCGGCAAGTGTGAGCATATTATTTTGCTACGAGTTGTTGGCGAATGTAATCGGGAGGAATATCCATAAGGATGACGGTTTTTTGCGCCATCTCTGCAAAGACGGGGGCGGCGGTTTCCGAACCCCAGATGGATGAAGAAGGTCGTTCAAGCCAGACATAGATCATGAAACGCGGGTCGTCAATGGGTCCCCAACCAATGAAAGAGGCATTGGTCTGGGTGCTGTCGTAAAACCCGTTGACGGGAATCTGTGCGGTGCCGGTTTTGCCTGCGACACGATACCCGGGCACAAGCGCCAGCGAGCCTTCCGATTCGAGCGAAACTGCAAGCATACCAGAAAGAATGTCGGCGGTTTGTTGTGAAATGGGTGTGCCTGCGAATTGCGCGGGCACGTTGTATTGGCGTCCGTCGCGCATCATGGCGTAGAGCGCATGGGGTGTGACCACGCGGCCATGATTGGCAATGGAAGAGGCGGCCATCATCACCTGCATGGGTGTGGCTGTCATCCCCTGACCGAATGAATTGGTGCCGAGATCAACAGGATACCAATCCGCATCGCCGGGGATCTTGAGCCTGCCCGGTGCTTCCCCGGCCAGATCCACGCCGGTGAGTTGACCGAGACCAAAGTTATCCATGTAGCTGTAAAAGCTGCCTGCGCCCATTTGCGTGGAAAGTGTTGCCATACACACATTCAGCGAGTGCTGTAAGCAACCGGTCATATCCTGTACGCCCCACGGTTCCTGATCCCAATTTTGAATGGTGGCTCCACCAACGAGAATGGAACCGGTATCAAGATAGGTTGTTTCCGGGACGACGGTGCCTGAATCAAGCGCGGCGGCCATGGTCAAAATCTTGATGACC
The DNA here is from genome assembly GCA_016718275.1 of Candidatus Villigracilis affinis. GTDB lineage: Bacteria > Chloroflexota > Anaerolineae > Anaerolineales > Villigracilaceae > Villigracilis > Villigracilis affinis. The sequence goes on along the minus strand of JADKEA010000019.1, from coordinate 462,426 downwards.
GAGCCAGGCTCATACGGCATGGAGATGGCGGGATTGAAATCGCTGGCGTTGTCGTAGATCGAGCCGTAATTCCAGAACTCGTTCAAATCCATGCGCGGGGTGACGGCCATGGCAAGCAATTCGCCGTTGCGCGGGTCCATGATGACGATCGTGCCGCCCTGCGCACCATACTCGATGAGAGACCGATCGAGGATGTCTTCGGCGGCGGATTGCAAATCACGGTTGATGGTGAGGACGAGGGTCGTGCCATTGGGCACGCGCGGAATTTCAAAAGCCTTGTTCGGGTCAGTAGGGACAAGAACCTGCACGGGGTTTCCAGCGAGCAGGGTATCGTACTTCTCTTCGACGCCGAAATATCCCTTCCCCTCACGATTGACGAACCCGATGATATTGGAGCCAAGGGAATATTCAGGGTAACTGCGCTGCGGATGAGATTTAAACTGCAAACCGGTCAAGCCGCCGAGCGTGCCTTCCGGGGCTTGTTCCTGCAAAGCCTTCTTTAATTCCTGTAACTTCAAAGCCTGCGAAGATTCGACATAATCAGCGACAACTATATAAGAAAGGCCATCGGGCGGATTAATGATCGTATCCATGATGCGGTCGTAGTTTTCGCCGAGTTCAGAGCTGAGCGCAAAGGCGATGGCGTGCGGATCTCTGACTGTGTTCAAATCCACGCCGAGTTCGTAAACGGATTTGTTCCCCGCAAGCAGGTGACCGTTGCGGTCATAGATCTCGCCGCGATCGGGATAGAATGTGCGCAATTCATAGGCATAATTCGAGGCCTGCTGACGAAACACAGCGGCTTCGGCGCTGTTCTGAATGCGAGTCATTTGCACGACGATGGCAAGCGCGATCAACCCCATGACGAAGGTCAAGACCTGCGCGCGGCGCGCATACTGCTGTCTCATTGTGTGCCTCGCGAAGAGGAGGATGTGATCTTGTTATCCATCCAATCCAAAAGGGATTGATTGTATTCGGGGGGGAAAGTCAGCGCGCTCAATTGCGGCAGGGGCGCAGAGGAAAGGATATCGGGTTCGAGGACCACGTAGCCCGGCACCACAAGATATTCCGCCTCTTCAGATTCCATCGGGCGGAAACCAAGTTCGAGTGCGCGCTGCTGCATCACACTGGCAGAAGTCAATGAAGCGAGATGGGTTTGCAGATCACCACTCAACTGCTGGCTGACGATGATCGAAGCCGTGAGATCCTGTATCTCGCGGCCGGCAATGGCGGCCTGCGAGGTCACATCCAAGTAAAGTGTGGAGACCATCGCAAGCGCAACCACGGCAAGCAATGCGTTGCCGATCCACTGACGCTGTACGCGCCAGGGAGCGATCTTATAAGCATGAATGTAGTGGTTGACGTTCGGTATGTTCACTGCTCTTCTCTCTCTATTTATATCTTTTCAATAACTCTAAGTTTTGCACTGCGCGACCGCGGATTATCTTTTATCTCTTCCTCGGAGGCCGTGAGCGGTTTTTTATTGACCAATTTCACAACTGCCTTGCGTTCCTCTTCGTAAAGTCTTTCGTAAGGCGGATTGACGATGTCTTTGCTCTGCTCTCGAAAATATTCCTTGACGATGCGATCTTCCAAAGAGTGGAAGGAAATCACCGCGCATCTTCCGCCTGACCGTAAAGCTGCCACGGCTTGCGGAAGCGTTTTCTCCACTGCGGCCAATTCATCGTTGACGGCGATGCGCAGGGCTTGAAAGGTCTGCGTGGCAGGGTGGACTCGGTCACCGTGGCGGGGAGAAGCCTGTTCGATGGCAGCGACCAGTTCACGGGTGGTGCGAAGCGGTCTATTCCTCACAATGGCCTTGGCGATCTTCCTTGAGTCGCGATCTTCGCCATAACGGAAGATGATGTCGGCCAGTTCCCGTTCTTCAAAGGTGTTGACGATCTCCTCCGCGCTCATGGTGGCGTTGACGCCAAAACGCATATCGAGCGGACCGTCCTGCATGAATGAAAATCCGCGTTCGGCGTTATCGAATTGCATGGACGATGCGCCAAGATCGAGGACGATGCCGTCGATCGAGTCCCATTTCAGCGCGGCGAGCTGCTGGCTGAGGGTAATGTGGGAGGCTTGCACGAGATGAATGCGCCCCTCGTAAGGAGCCAAGGTCTCACGAGCAAGCGCCAAAGCCTGCGGGTCTACATCAAGACCCAGCAAAAGCCCATCTGGCGTACAAGCCTCCAAAATCCCGCGAGCGTGACCGCCCGCGCCCAGGGTGCCATCTACATACCGCCCGCCGTTGCGGGGTTGCAGAGCGTGTATAATCTCTTGGTAAAGTACAGGTGTATGCTGCATAAGTAGTGGCGACTTCAGTCGCCCCTAACGGCTAAAGCCGTTACTACGATGGCTTACTCTTTGAAAGATCCAGCGTGGAGAAGCGCGCATTGTTGGCTTCAGTGTCCTGCAATTGGGTCATTTGCTCGCTCCACTGTGCAGGCGTCCAAACTTCGAAGTACTCGCCCTGCCCCGCTACAACCAGTTCGCCGCTCTCAATGCCGAGAAAGGCACGCAGGTTTTGCGGAACGAGGATGCGCCCAACCTTATCCACTTCGATGGGATAAGCATTGGAAAGGATTAAGCGGCGCAGCAAACGGGCGGTCGGGTCGGCCAGGTTCATGGCTTCGATGCGTTCATAGACCTGCTTGAAATATGTCTCGGTCATCACCATGAGGCATTTATCAAAGCCCTGTGTAATGAAGGCCCCGCCTTCCAACATCTCACGGAAGCGCGCCGGTATCATCAAGCGCCCTTTGTCATCAAGATTGTGTTGGAACTGGCCTAAGAACATTTGTGCTACTTATCCTTTTAATGCGATGAACGCCGGGCATCCCGGCGCTCTTACCACTTTCTACCACTTCTTCCCATATTATACTGTTTTATGGGCAGAAATCAAGTGGCAGAAGGGCATTCCTATATTGCAAAGGCATTGTTGACTCATGAAAACCTCCCCCACCTTCACCTTACTTGAAGCCGCCAACTGGCATGATTATGAATTGCTCGATTCAGGCGACGGCTTGAAAATGGAACGCTTCGGCAAATACATTTTCTCGCGCCCCGAATCCCAGGCCATGTGGAGTCGCGCACTGCCTGCCTCAGAGTGGAACAATGTCCATGCCGTGTTCCAGCCCACAGCCGAAGAAAGCGGCGGGCATTGGATCGAGAAAAAGAAGCTGCCCGAAAAATGGGAGATGAAGTATCCACTTCCCCATGTACAGAATTTGACTTTCTCCGTGATGACGACACCTGGCCGTCACCTCGGCGTATTTCCAGAAGTCGCCTCTCACTGGGACTTTATGGCTGATTCCGTCCGAACAGCGGGTCGGCCTGCAAAAGTGCTCAACCTATTCGGATACACAGGGCTTGCATCTCTTGCGGCGGCGGCGGCGGGTGCACAAGTGACTCACGTCGACGCCTCCAAAAAGTCTGTGGGGTGGGCGCGTGAAAATCAAGGCCTATCTGGCCTGAACGAAAAACCCATCCGCTGGATCGTGGAGGATGCGGTGAAATATGTTCAGCGCGAAGAAAAGCGCGGCATGAAATACGACGGCATCATTCTCGACCCGCCCAAATTTGGACGCGGCCCGAAAGGTGAAGTATGGGAAGTATACAAATCCCTGCCCAGCTTATTAGACATGTGCCGTGCCTGTTTGAGTGACAATCCGCTCTTTGTCATTGTTACGGTTTATGCGGTTCGCGCATCCGCCATTCACATCGCACAGGCCATGGATGAGATGATGAAAAGATACAAGGGAAATATAGACAGCGGCGAACTGGTTACGCGCGAAACGAGCGCGAACCGTTTGCTTTCGCAGGCAGTTTACGCGAGATGGTCTTCCAAATAAAAAATTCCGAGGCTCATCACCTCGGAATTTTTTATTTCATCCAGATTATCCGCTGCTACTGCTGCTTGTGCTGCTGCTCCCACTCCCGCTGCTTTTACTGCTGCTCGTGCTTGTGGAGGGAGAAGATAATTTCTTCAACAGGTCATACCAGAACGATGATCCCTGTGAAACCGCTGCGGCAGTGACACCCAATCCAAGCATCTTCAGAAAAATAAACAACATCCAGTCGCCTACATTGTTGCTTTCCGGGAACTCCTGAGTCTGCCACCAGCCGATTTTTATCGAATACTTGCTCAAGTCATCGATCAAGTCAGAAAGGTCAGCTGATGCGCCTTCTCTTGCCACCACAGCATTTGCCTGTGCGGCGGCAATGGCACGCAGCTCGGCATTCGTCCATAAATTCCTGGCAAGTTGAATGGTATCCGTGCCGAATAAAATAGTAATGGCAATGGAAAGAATGATCACAAAACTACGGGCACGCGCGCGGAATGTCGAGGAAGCCTGCTCGAGGATACCGCTGAAATATGCGGTGGTACGCGTGCGCAATTCAGTAAGGCTGGTCACACCCTGGTTGATCCAGATAATAAATGCCTTCTTACCTTCCGAATCTGGCAGCCTATCCACCAACTCGGCCAATTCAAGCAGTTCCATTTCCTTTTTTGCGGTCAAGCCTGCAAGGTCAAAATAAGCATCCACCAGAGTGGCTACTGGAATCTTCTCGATCATCTTCGGTTCGGTAACAGACCCAAACACACTCAACGGGTTTTTATATCGGATCGGTCGCAGAGACTGGATCTGCGGCAGGCTTCGCAGGTCACCTATCTTTTTATCGCCAACCAGTTTGATCAAGTATTGCTCCAGCGCCCTGCCGCGTGATTCAAAGAACTCATTGATCCACTGCGTGATCAACGAAACAACAGAGCCCAAAATATAATATACGACGATGAGACCAACAGCAACTTCGAGAACCAGCGAAATGGACATATGTTTCTCTCCTTGGATATGATGTTTTATTTTTTGTTAGGCACTGTATTTTCCAACTCAGCGAGCCATTCCAGAGGCCTGCCCCAGCGTTTCCGTTCCTGAACGCCGATTTGATCCTTCCTTGGTCTATCCCACTTGGGACCGGGCGGCCCCGATTCTTCGCTTAACATGCTTTTCACACCCCATAAACCTTTATATTGTACCCAATCCGGTTCAGGATTCAAGAGCACACGCCGCCACTCCTTCACATGCGGGCGTGTCGTCTGCCGGTCCGACATGATCCGCTTGATATAACTGGTGGATTTCAGGATTCCCTCGCGTGTATTCTGGCCATCCAACCCAATGCGGTGACCATCCCCGGAAGCGATCTCCATCGGCAAAGTCACCACGTAGTGATCGGTCTCATCGCGCATGCTGGCAAACATTTCCTCGGTGAGAAAATTTCCGCCCTGTGTCCAGAATTGTCGCAGCGCGATCTGACGCGCCCGTTGATTCGGATTAAGCAATAAAAACAAATAATGAATAAAGCCATCGACCCAGAAAAGGAGTTGCTGCAGCCTACCCGGCTTATACATCACCGGCGAGCGGATCACCTCCGGCCTGCTGTAATTTGCATGCGAACCAAGCGCCACATAAACAACAGGATGTGTCGTGTCATTTCCATGCTCATCCACAGCCTTACGGACCGTCCTCCATTTTTCGATATTGCCTGCGCCATGCTGTGAAAAAAGAACCGCATAAGGCTCGTCATTTTTCAGGTAAACAGCCACCATCTCCCAATCCCCTTCGTGATGGTTCATCCCATTCGCAGCAAGCCGCCAATCATTGAATGCATAGAAAAAATGATATTGCAGAATTGTCCACTGATTCGCCTCCGCATCAGTTTCCCGCAAGACGCGTCCATAATAGACCGGCTTCGGATCCTTTTCAAGGATTTTTGCATATTCAAAATACGACTCGCGCGCGATCTTCTCTGTGGCCTGTGAAAGCATATCCATCACCATACCGGGAGCTTCCGGAATCAAATGGTCAAGGATGAATTTCATCGTCCGCACGGAAAGATAGAACAACACAATCAGATAGATTGGCAGCAGGATAAGATATTCCACCGCAACACTGATATACCGGCTTGGATGAAGAAAGAACCAAACAGGCACAACCTCCGCAACAACAAAGAACAGGACGGCCAATGCGGCTGGAATGATCCGCAATCGTATCGGAGAGGCAAGCATAAAGATCACTAAAGCACCGAGCAATGAAAGCGCAAGAACAGCTTCGATCCCCGCAAAATTGGCAGCAAACCATCCCCCCACCATTCCTGCCGCCGAAAGCAACGCCCACCATACCCAAACATCAGAATCGTTCAACGGCTTATTGATGAACCGCAAAAAGAATTGCTCGCTCTTCAACTTGCCGATCCGCGCAACAAGTGGTTCATTTAAATGCAGCAGAGCCTCTACAACACCATGCGGCCCGCTCGGAAAGATCAAACATTGTTCTAGATACGGTTCAACCGCCATCGGAAAAAAACGCTCGCTCTTTGCAAAACGAAGCACAGGCTCATATTTTTCAAGAATCTCAAGCTCAGTCACATCGCCTCTATGGTATAAAAGCAAGCATGGACACAAAAAACCTCGAACAATCCTTTTTGACTCATTTTAATACCAAACCTGAATTTATAGTCCGTGCGCCCGGGCGTGTCAATTTGATCGGCGAGCACACTGATTATAACGACGGATTCGTCCTACCCATGGCCATTGACCGCGCTGTCTGGATCGCGCTTTCTCCCAGAACAGATTCACAAGTCCGCATTCATTCGCTGGATAGTTCAAACGCGGTCGAATCGGACCTGGGATCTGATTCAGCCTTCGATCTGCATTCCCTCACGAAAGGCAAAGGCTGGGCTGAATACATCAAGGGCGTGGCATATCAATTACAAAATGCTGGCCACGATCTCCGCGGCTTCGACGCGATCATGACAGGCGATGTTCCCCGCGGCGCAGGTTTGTCCTCTTCTGCCGCCGTGGAACTGGCAGCCGCGCGCGCCTTCGCTGTAGTCTCAGGCTTTGAATGGGATGCAGCGCAAATGGCAAGGCTTGCACAAAAAGCTGAAAATGAATGGGTCGGTGTCAATTGCGGCATCATGGACCAAATGGCAAGCGCAGCCTGCAAGGCCGGTCATGCATTATTCCTCGATTGCCGCTCATTGGAGTATCAACTTGCCCCTCTGCCCCACGGTACGGCCGTGGTGATTTTGGATACATCCACCAGGCGCGGATTGGTTGACTCAGCCTACAACGAAAGACGAAATCAATGCGAAGAAGCCGCGCGCTGGTTTGGCGTGAAGGCGTTGCGAGATGTCAGTGTGGCTGAATTTGAAACGAGAACCAAAGAGAATAACGATTTGAATGCCAATGCCTTCAAACGTGCCCGACACATCGTCACCGAAAATGCACGTGTGCTTGAAGCCGTTGAAGCGATGAAACAAAATGACATCAAAAAGCTGGGCGAGTTGTTCAACGCCAGTCACAACAGTCTGCGCGATGATTTTGAGGTGACCAACGAAGCGCTCAATCAGATCGTTGCGTGCGCGCAGGAACAATCCAACTGCTACGGCGCGCGCATGACAGGCGCTGGCTTTGGAGGATGCGCTGTGGCTCTCGTTCGAGAGGAACATGCTGAAGAGTTCACAACTGCCGTTTCCGCCGCATACAGGCAAAGGTCGGGGTTGGAAGCGAGTGTCTACGTCTGCAAAGCCAGTGACGGCGCAGACATCATCCAAAGATAACTGCAATAAAAAATGGACACGTTGTACGTGTCCATTTTTGTTTTAGCTGTATGCCATCTGTTCGACGGCAATGGGGCGTTTGCGAGATTGACGTTTGATGATCTTTTCAGCAGCAATGCGGGTCTGTCGCATTTGGGCATTGCGAATGATCAGCTTCATAAATTTCGTATGATTGACCGGGTCATTCAGAAGTGAAAAATCAGCCGAACCCGGTTCATGAGGCGGATAGAAAATACCGCAGTTGGGGTTGATCTCAAGCATATAAATATCGCCATTGGCGTCCATGCGGTAATCGCAGCGGGCATAACCATTGCCGCCCAACTCTTTGAAGACACGCATGGTTTGCTCGCGCAAGGTTTTCTGGATCTTTGGTTCTGCAACCACAGCCACAGACATTTTTTCGTATTCGATCCACTTCATATCGTAGTGTTTGAACGATTCACCGTTGGGGAAAATGAATTCAACCGGGGTGAACGTGAGCGGTTTCTTCGGGTCTTCGGGATTCTCGGCAATCAAACAGGTGAATTCGCGGCCTTCGATGAATTCCTCGATCAAGGCACGCCCGAATTCGTTGATCTCAAGTTTCAACTGTTCGCGCAATTGATCAACATTCTCGACACGTGAATTGCGGCGAATACCGACGCTGGCATATCCGTGTGGCGGTTTGACAAGCATGGGGAATTTCAAGCGCTTTGCGACCTTCTCGGCATCTTCAACACGGTTCACGAAAACCCAATTCGGTGTGGGAACCGAAACGCGGCGTGCGGCGTTCTTCATCTCATCGCGTGTGGGATCGAAGAATTTCGAATTGGCGCCTGAAAAAGCGGCGTTATGTTTTTCGAGCGCATTCACGAGAGCAATGCCTGAAAGAGCATCATCGGGAGTGCCATCACATAAATTGATGAACACGTCAACACCCTCATCCATAAGATCACGAATTTGCTTTTCAACGTTCTTTGGTTCCACCAGATGTTGCTTCCAGCGATATCCATTCATGTATGGAGATGGATCGTAGGGGATATCGTTTTCGTCTGGAACGCTTGTCAATACACAGATATACATAATATTTCCTTTGTTATTATCCTTCTTTGTTTTATTTTTGATTCAATTCAGCGAATTGTTTTTATTTAATTCATCACTCAATCGATAATCAATCATCATTTGATTTGTAATCAATGAATTAATTATTATCATATGTTTATTGTATACAACTATTGAAAGATGTAAAGGTTTTTGAACATACAATTATCTTAAAATATTATGATAATGTTAATACAATTTTATTGTTTTATCATCAACAAGCGCTACAAAATCATTAATGTCTTTAACGTTTTTAAGAATCAAGGACGAGCGTTCTCTGCTCGTCCTTGATAAACACACGAATTGCATTTGCATTACGCAATTCCATCACCGATGGAATTGCGGGAGATGGTCTTTGTATGCCATCAAGTAATCATCAAGCGTAGTCTTTGCAACGTGCATATCTGTAATGACTGGATCAAGTAAAAGACACTGCAATGCTTTTTCATAACTACCTTCCACAGCGGCATCGACGGAAAGCTGCGCAACCATCAATTCGCGCCGACATAACTCTGCAACGGCTTCAGGCAACGCGCCAACATGCACGGGGTGAATCCCCGCCCCATCGACATGGACGGGTGTCTCCACCGTTGAGCCCAATGGCAGGTTCGCAATTTGACCGACATTCGGCAGATTGGCGGCAAGATGATAATGACTGCCTGCATAAGCAATATTCTCAATCATTTCGAGTGCACCTTCAGAATCTGTGTTCAACAAACCATCAATAGCGACTGTGCCTTCGGCCATGTCATTCAAACGGTCCAGGCTGACATCGCGCAGGGTGGCACGCTCATCCCAATCGTACAAGCGGATATTGAACTTCTCCCACGGTTTGGTGACAGGGTCGCTGAGCCAGGGGAGATATTCGCACAAATGCGTATCACCAGGGACGGGAAACAATTCAAAGGCATTGAAGACTTCACGGGTTAAAGGCTCGAAGGCTGGGTCATAGGCCTTAAAACGCTCCCTGAACCGCGGATACAAATCCTCGCCTGTGCGTTTATCGCGCAGGGAAAGGATCCAGGTGAAGTGATTTGTCCCGGCGGCGCGCAGATCCACCAGCGGCAGGGTTTGATGAACAACGTGGTCCCGCAGGTCATGCTCCACCATATCGGCTTGCATTCCTGTGATGCCTTTAGGGACTTCAATGCCGAGTTCTTCAGCGAGCACCATTCCCACAAAACAATAACCGATAAATATCTGATGGCACAATCCAACTGCCTTGATCTTGCTGTGACGATTCACCAGGTCACAAATGCGCACCATCGGGTTGGTGAAATTGATAAACCACGCATCCGGACAAGCCTGCTCCATATCGCGGACAATACTCAACACGGGCATCGCATTGCGGGCGGTGTGCGCAAAACCACCGGGGCCGCCATTTTCTGCATAAGGCTGACGCACGCCGTATTTGATCGGGATATCAAAATCTGCTTTCCATAATTCCTCGCGTGGACCGACTTCAATGGCAGAGACAACGAAATCCGTGCCATCCAATGCGTCTTTGTGATTTGTATGCGCAGTGATGTTGAAACTCGAATTCCACTCCTTATTCAAGCGATTCGCAAGCCTGTGAACGATATCAAGGCTTTGCGCATTGCGATCAACAAGGCGAAGCGTGGAGCCTTTTAGTTTTTTCGAGCGCAACAATGCCGAGAGGGTATTTTCTCCAAACGATGCACTTCCTGCGCCAATAACGGTGATGGTGGTCATGTTTTTCTCCTTTTTATGGGATGTGTTGCATTCATGATGTTGGCAAAAAATAAGCACACTGGATTTTATCCAGTGTGCTTATTTTACTTCCATACCCAAACACTTTACTGCGTTTGTATTTCCACTTCAGCGCTCATCCCCCAAAACAAACCTTCGGGTTGTTCATCCAATGAAATGGTGACAGGGTAAACCACATCTCCACCAACGGTTTCTGAAACGGGAGAAATGCGCAGGACTTTGCCTGTTACAGTAATATCCAGTGCCTCGATATAAACATTCACGCTCTGACCGATCTTCACGTTCGGAATATCGCGCTCGCTTAAGTCCGTTGTTTCGATCTGCATGTGGGCAATATCACCCAGGGCGATGACAGCACGTCCAGCCTGGGCAAGCTCACCCACTTGAACATTCACATCTACAACCGTGGCGTCAAATGGTGCGAACAGGGATGTTTGAGCAAATGTGGCTTTGGCTGTTTCAAGTTTTTTCTTCGCCTGCTCAAGTTCTGCTTCGGCTTGCTGCCGCCGTTCTGGCGGGCGATCATGGCGGGCAGGAATCCAATAGGTGAATTCAAGTTCCGCGGCCTTCAATTCAAGTTCTGCAGAGGTCACAGCAAGCTCGAGATCGGGCGAATAAAGCGTCATCAAAGTTTGACCCGCTGTCACGACGTCGCCTTCCTTCACGAGCACTTCCTTCACCGGCGCGGAAATGACGAAACTGATCTGTGTATCCTGCGCGGGGATGATCTCCGCGGAAGCAATCACTGCGTCAGACGAGGTAAAACCTGTTTGTGTTGTGGCAGGCTCCTCGGTCTGTACGGGAGGCGGGGTCGGGGTGGCAGGCGTTCCACAAGCCGTGAGAATCAAAGTCGCAGCGAGGAACGTCATCCAAATATTTTTTTTCATTCTCGCCTCGTTACTTTTCTTCGATCTTCACTTCGGCGCTCATACCCCAGCGCAAACCATCAGGCTGGTCATCCAATTCGATCGTCACTTTGAAAACAACATCACCACCGACAGTTTCGGAAACGCGCGCGATATCGGTGACCTTGCCAGTGAATTCCTGATTGAGCGCTTCGATATAAACTGTTGCAGCCTGGCCGATGGATGCGGAAGGAATATCCTTTTCGCTGAAATCGGTGGTCTCAATTTGGAAGTGCGTGAGATCGCCCATCACGATGATGATCTGGCCCGGGCTTGCAAACTCGGCGGGCGAAATTTCAACCGAAGCGATCGTGCCATCGAACGGCGCAACGAGAGTGGCCTGAGTCAATTGCGCTTTGGCAATTTCAACAGCGGCTTGCGCGCGGTCAATGTTTGCCTGTGCGGCGTCGAGGCGTTCCTGCGATGTGCCTGTGCGTTTGAGGTATGTCAATTGAGTTGTCACCGTTACGACATTTGCCTCAGCCTCGGCAACACGCGCTTCGAGGATCGACGTATCCAACGTGACCAGAGGCTGGCCTGCGGTTACTGAATCACCCGCCGTAACCTCAACAGTTTTCACCGCGCCTGAAAGCGGAAACGACAATTCGACCTTGGTTACTGGAACAACAATTGCGGAAGCAGTGGCATTCCCCGACGACGATTGTGACGTGGTGTCGAGCGAAACCGTGGGAACGGCTTCAGGCGCTGCCTGCGCCCCACATGCAGTCAGTGCGATGGCAGTTAATATCAGTACGATCAAAAGATTCTTTCTCATTTTCATGGTTCTCCACATTACTGGTTTTGCCAAAGGATCGCTCCCGGCAAGTATTTTCTTTCAACAAGTTTTATCACACCGTGTCGGAAACCAACACGTTTTATCTCTACGAACTACTATCTTTTTCTATCAAACCATCCTGCAAGGTGACCACGCGGGAGGCATAGCTGATGACACGCGGGTCATGAGTGGCAAACACGAAGGTAACACCCGTTTCCTTGTTGAGTTTTTTCATAATATCCATCACCTGTTTGCCGTTGGTCGTATCAAGATTAGCTGTTGGCTCGTCAGCTAGAATGAGCGTCGGCTTGGAAGCCAATGCGCGCGCAATTGCCACACGCTGCTGTTGACCGCCGCTCAATTGATCGGGACGGTTGTTGGCGCGGTCGGTCAAGTCCACTGCTTTGAGCAGCTCCATGACGCGCTCCTGGCGTTCTTTGGGAGAATGACCATTCAACAGGAGGGGCATCTCCACATTTTCATATGCGGTGAGGGTGGGGATCAACGCGAAGAACTGAAAGATGAACCCGATCGTTCCGCGGCGCATATCGGCGCGCTGGTTGCGATTGAGTTTGGTGACATCCTTGCCGCCAATGATCACCCGTCCGCTTGTGGGTTGGTCAAGACAGCCGATCATTTGCAAAAGCGTGGTCTTGCCAGAACCGGAAGGTCCAACCAGCGCGGTGAATTCTCCACTTTCGATGGACAGGTTGACGCCGCGCAATGCCTGGGTTTCCAATTTTCCAATTTGATATACACGAGTTACATTTTCGATTTTTACAACTTCCATTTTGCACTCCTCGCGGACTCGGATCCGCGTCTATTTTTCTGCGCGCAGGGCTTCGACCGGTTGCATGCGGGAAGCCATCACTGCCGGGTAAAGCCCGGCCAACAAGGTCACTACAAAGGTCATGATGGTCAGATTGACAAGGTTCTCCATCGTCAACTTGGCATAGATCGTATCGGCGATCGTCATCCCGCTCAATCCCATGTCGCCAATGTAGAATCCATTGATGTTGAAATACAGGGTGGCCAATACACCGATGATCAATCCCATCATCACACCGCCGACAGCCAGCATTGAAGATTCAGCGAGGAACAGCATCATGATGCGCCCGCCTCTCATTCCAATTGCGGAGAGGACCCCGATTTCGCGTGTACGTTCGTAGACCGACATGATCAATGTATTGATGATGACCGAGGCAGAGATCGCCAGAATGATCATGTAAAAGATCGCGATGTAACTTTGCGCGAATGTCTCATATTCAACGAATAATACGTTCAAGTCTTTCCACGTCTTGATCTCCAAATTTGAAGAAACGCTCAACGCGGGGACAACGCTATCAGTCAACGTTGTATCTTTGAGCAGCACGAAAATCGTACTGGCATGATTTTCCGTCCGCGTCATCGCCTGCGCTTTTGCCAGCGGCAGAAAAACCGTCGCACTGTCGAAAGAATACGTATGGGTGGTGTAGATTCCTTTTACAATAAAAGTTTGATCCTGCACATTACCGTCGGCGGTATTAAGTGACAAGCTGACACTGTCGCCTACTTCCAAGTTCAATTTATCCGCCATCGGTTTGCCGATCAACAAGGCGTCACGGTCATCGGGATTAAGATAATCCCCGCTAATAACCCCTTCGCGGTAGGGATCGCTCGCAGGTGAAAGCGGGTCAATGCCCGTGATTCTCGCGCCCGCAGATTGAGTCCCTGAGGATAGGAATCCGCTTGCGTACAAGCGCGGTGTTGCGGTTTCGACCTGATCGAGCGCGGCGATCTTGTTTGCGACCTCATCAGGATTGGAGACAAGGTCTTCCCATTTGAGACTCGATTTATTTTCATCATACGTCGCCGCGCGGATTTGGATGTGCCCGGTTTGGAGGTTGATGGCAGACTCAATGGCGCTGCCCATCTCGCCTGCAACAACAGACGACATAAGAATCAACAGCGCAAGTCCGCCGCCCACTGCCAGCGCAGAAAAGAAACTGCGTCGGCGGTTGCGGCCCAGATCCCGAAAAGCCATTTTAAGAATTTGCATCATAGGAATGCCTCATACAAAATGCAGAGCTTCGGCAGGTTCACGCCGCCCGGCTTCTGCAGCAGGGATAAGCGCCGCCAGCGCGGAAATGATCAAGATCATTGACACGCGCAAAGGCAGTTTCTCGATGCCCCAGGTTGGGTAAGCACGGCTTTGAATCAACGCCATATAACTGGCAGCCTGTGTCATGTTGCCAAAATCGAGACCGACTTTCATCAAATAGCCGTTGATCGCCAGTCCCAGGATAATACCTGCCGCGACGCCGACCAGCCCGATCATCATGCCCTCAAGAACGAACAGCATGGAAATTTGATTCGGCTTGAGTCCCATCGCACCCAACACGCCGATCTCACGCGTGCGTTCATAAACCGCCATCAACAGCAGGTTGAGGATACCAACACCCGCGATGGCAATAATGATGATGCTGAAGACATCCATCACACCACTCTTGGTGTTGATCGCAGAAGCGAGGTCAGGATAATTCGCCTGGAACGATTCGATCTCATAGCCAGGCAGACTAGGCTGCATCGATTCGATCACAGCGCTTTCCTGACCCAGCTTTTCAAGGAAGATCGCCACTTCAGTGGAACCTGTCACTTCGTAAAGCGCCTGCGCCTCTCCAAGTGAGATATAAACGCTTTGCTTCTCAATGTCTGTCAGTCCCAAATCAAAAATACCGATAACGGTCATTGTACGTTGACGCATTTGCTCATGCTGTGAACGCCCGACCATGGTGATACGGTCACCTACTTTCACGCCCATCGCATCGGCAAGACCCTTTCCGATCAAGACACTGTCGAGATCGTTGCTGGTGAGGTTACGCCCCTCTTTGACATTCTGCCCGATGATGTTGACGGTCATTTCCTTTTCAGGTTCGATACCAATGATACCCACTGAAAACGCGCCCTCACGGCTGGTGACCAACCCACCCGTACTGATGCGCTGTGTAGCCGCCAACGTCAGTGGATTCGCCTCCGCAGCATTGATCACCGCTTGCGGATCAACCAATGGAAAAAGCGGATTTGAATTTGCCTCGGCACGGTAGCCTTCGGCATGAACTTGAACGTTGCCGCCCAATATTTTCACGGCGTTGCCGTAAATCGCATCGGTGAACCCGTTCATTAGCCCGTCATACCACATCATCAAAGCCAGCGTCAAAGACATCGCCAGGACGATGATGATCGTGCGGCGTTTATGCCGCCAGATGTTGCGCCATGCAAGGCGCAGATAAAGTTGCATTCTTACTCCTTTTCTCTCGAAAACACGAGAGTTGATCTTCAAAAACAATTATTACTTTGGCAGCCACTCTTTCATCGTGGCAATATTACCCAACGGCAAAGAGCCTGACGGCGCGCCAAGGATCCGCTCCACCGAGTCAGAATAAGCGCCGATCAAAGCCTCAAGCTGTTGTACTGCATCTGGAGGCGGATGGTCTGTCAGCAACAATTCGACAAACTTATCTTCAAATCCATGCGACAACCCCACAAAAATATTCCCAAATTGCTCGGGGTATTTTGTAGAAAACACGCCCTCGTCTATTCCCTGACGGATGATCTCCGTCAGCATCGGCGCGATCCGCTTAATAGAGGCAACTTCCTGTTTTTGGCGCATGATGGCGTTTGCATCTGCACGCCATACACGAAACAAGTCGAGCATGAACTTCTTTTGCGCCACTTTCCACCGCCCGGCGGTATCGAAATACCGCCGCATCTTTTCAATGGCAGATAGATCTTTTGCATCAACGATCGGGCGCAAAACCTGCTCGGCATCATCCAACATTCGTTCGATCAAACCATCCAATAATGATTGCTTCGAGTCGAAGTAATGGTAAAAGGCCCCCTTCGAAATCTTCAATGCATCCAAAATATTCTGAATGGACATCTGCTCATAGCCCCTGGTGTAAACCAACTTTCGAGCCACATCCAAAATCTCATTGCGTCTGGCGGCATAATCTTCTTCTTTAACAACTCTAGGCATAACACCTCTTTTATAAACCGACGGTCGGTTTATTTTTCAGGATTATATATCTGGCGAATACCGGTGTCAATAGGATTCTTAATAAGGAAAAGAGCGCCTCCCCCTCCACCGAAACCTGCTCGGTTTTCTCGAACAGTCTCTCCCCGAAAATAAAAAATCCACGAGGCCGCTCGTGGATTTCAAACATTTCCTACTCGCTACTCACTATTTCTCTGCTCCCGCGCCATTCCTGCTTTCTCCATTACCATCTTCACCATCAACCCAGCCCGCCAAAAAGCGACAGCCGCCATGCCATGCGCTAGCACCGCGAACAACGGCGGCTTTTGAAATGTGTAATACGTCCAGCATTCGCGGGTGGTCCCCCACAATTCGAGGAAGTAACCAAGCCCTGCCCCCGCGATAAAGGTCAACAATGCAAAACGATGGTCCGTGGGCGTGATGATCAGCAAAATGCATAAGATCATCGCGAGCCATGTATAGGATTTGTCGAATGTCGGGGAAACAAAAACCAGCATCAGGATTAAGAAAGAAGCGAAAATGATCCAATAGAGAATGGAAAATAGTGAATGGTTAATAGTCAGCTTGATCTTTTTATCGAATTGATCGATTATCCAACCTAATAACCTTGTGATCCGATCAATTGAGAGACTCGCGATCGGCCACGCAGGAATGATCCACAAGGGCGGGCGTTCAGCAGTGTAGTAATGCCAGAGGTTGGTCTGAGTGCCCCACGATTCGATGGCCAACCCGCCGCAAATACCGACGAAGACGATCAACACATCGGTCTTGAGATTCGCACGCGCCACAATGGTGACCGACATGAAAAAAAACACGCCAAGCAGCAGCCAATCCATATACAGCCACCACGGACCGTTCCAATCGATGTAAGAAAGAACCTCCTCTGCGAGCGGCCACCAGATGTACACGATCAAAAAAACAGTGACGAAGAATCCGCCAAGCAAAATGGATGAATCACGAGTCCAAAAGGGTGTCTTTTTATTTTCCATGCAGCAGATTATATTTCATGATAAAAAATAAAGGGAAGTCCTTCGTACTATTCCACACATATAGCTTAAATCTTTTCTCTTCATTAACCTTTCAGGGATACAAACGGTTATAATTATTTTATTGATTACGAAAGTTAATCATTCATCATATTCAAACAAAAGGAAAGGATTACCACCATGAGTTTCTTCAGCACCATTCTCCAAAAGCTCGGCCTCAAAAAAGAGGAACCCGTAGCGACACCCCCTGCCGCCGCTCCCGCCCAAACCACTTCAACCGCCGCACCCGCTAAACCGCCCGTAGGATACGGCCCCACCACTACTACCACTGCTCCTGCCACTCCCAAACCCGCAGGCACAAGCACTGTGACTGATCGCCGCGTACAGGACGACATGGCTGTAAATCACGAGCCCATGAAGCCCGTTGTGCAAGCCATCTCGGAAGTAGACGTGGTTAAGCAGTTGGAAACCCTCGGCGCAGGCTCAGGCCTCGATTGGAAAGTCTCCATTGTAGACTTGCTCAAGCTTCTCGAGATCGACAGCAGCCGCGAAGCCCGCAACGAACTCGCCAAGGAACTCGGTTGTCCCGCCGATTTGATGGGCGACTCGGCCAAGATGAACGTCTGGCTGCACAAGACCGTTCTCAAGAAGATCGCCGAGAACGGCGGCAACATCCCCGCCAGCATGCTCGACTAATAATCTGCAATTCAAAAACAGCGCGGACAAATGTCCGCGCTGTTTTTACTTAAAGTATGGAGTAGGTTATCTTGCGAATCATTCTCCAAATCCCGCAGGCGGAATCCCCAAAGCCTGGATCAACCGCGCCCAAAAATTGACCTGCGCCGCGGTGCTGACAAGAATTACAAATTCCCGCTCAGAAAATGCCGCTTTCACTTTCTCAACCATTTCAGGCCGAAACTTCAACGGTGTTTCGGAGATCAGGCGGGTATAGGCAATCGCCAGTTTTTCACGTTCTGAAAAACTCTCCACTTTTTCAGGGTCTCCACGTAACGCCTCGGCCTCTTCATCGCTAATACCGTACTTTCGATATTCATACGAATTCATATCCACGCAAAATGGACAGGCCACCGCATACGAAGCCGTCATGCGGATCAACTTGAGCATGCGCTGATCCATGCGGCCGTCTTCGTGAGCAACAAGTGCCTCCATGATGCCCGAGCCGATGGCGGCCTTCGGATACCAGGCAAGGATACGCGGGGGCAGCATCATTCTGCCAGTGATCTTTTCAGACATCCAAATTCCGAGTCTCAAAAGAAATGGGATCTTTACAGGTTGGGGGATAAAAGACATGCTGAAATTATAAACCTTCGCGACTCTGTAAACAGCATGGTTACCTGCCACCGACTGGCCTTTTCAAAACCTTATTGGCAACTCCTCATAACTATGTTAAACTGAAAGTGCTTTCACCCAACTTTCATATTATGACATCTGCTAAAAAGACCCCCACAATTTACGATGTAGCTAAACTTTCCGGCGTAAGCATCACCACCATCTCACGCGTTCTTAATTCACCGGATAAGGTAAATCCCAAGACCCGCCAACAAGTGATGGATGCGATCGACCAGTTGGGCTTTGTTCCCAAGGCCGAAGCACGCGCCCGTGCCATGCGCTACACGAACCGCATCGGTGTCATCACACCCTTCTTCACTGCGCCTTCCTTTGTCCAGCGTTTACGCGGAGTTGCAGCAACTTTATCCAAGGCAAGTTACGAGCTGGTCATTTATCCCGTCGATTCAGCCGAACACCTTCAGGGATACATCTCCTCTATTCCTGTCATGAGAAACCTGGATGGACTGATCATTATGTCGCTGGCCATCGACGAAAAAGATGCACAGCGTCTGGTCGATAATGCAATGCACACTGTTCTTATAGAATACTCAAACAGCTTGTTGAACAGTATCGTGATCAATGATGCGCACGGTGGACGACTTGCCGCCGAGCATTTGATCGGCAAAGGGCACAAATCCTTTGGATTTATAGGAGATATCGAACCCCCGGAACGCTATGCCATTCACCCAGTCAGGTCTCGTTTACAAGGGTTTAAAGAGGCATTGAATGAAGCGGGAATAGACCTCTCTAAAAAATATATCAAACAGGCATACTATAGCCAGGAAAATTCACGCGAAGCCGCATTGGAATTGCTCAATATGAGCAAACGTCCAACCGCTATTTTCGCCGCATCAGATATTCAGGCGATCAGCATTATGAAAGTTGCCCGCCAGTTGAATTTACGGATCCCTGAAGACCTTGCCGTGATCGGCTTTGACGACATCGATATGGCAGAATATGTAGACCTCACCACCATCCGCCAGCATTTGGATGATTCAGGTCGGCTGTCTGCTGAAATGGTGTTGGCGCGCATCAATGACCCAGGTAGGATACTGCAAAATATCCATCTTCCGCTCACCCTCATCGAACGTCAAACCGCATAACATCCATCAAAACATCAAGATGGATTGTAGAAGCTACAAAGCAACTTCTTGCAGATTCAACGCTTCAATCCCAGCTGATAACTGATCATTTCAATATAAATATTCCTTCCCCAAAAAATTGAAATTGCCTCTTGACTCGGGTAAATGAAAGTGCTAAACTAAAATATGAAAGTGCTTTCAGGATAACACTTTCAGATACTTTCCCTTCCTCTTCAGGAGGTGTACTTTTACAAACAAAAGTATGAATCCCCCCCATCGTCCGTCAACCATTGAAATATCTTGAACAAAATAATGAGGAGAAAAATGAACAAGAAATCCCTGTTATGGTCTTTGATGAGCCTGCTCGTTCTGGCTTCTATGTTGCTCTCTGCCTGCGGTGCCCCCGCCACTGAAGCCCCTGCCGTTGTAGAAGAACCCGCTGCGACTGAAGCTCCCGCCGCAACCGAAGCTCCTGCCGCTACTGAAGCTCCCGCTGCCACCGGTACCTTCCTCGAACGCGCTTATGCTGGCGAATTTTCCGGTACTGTTGTAACCGCCACAGGTCCGTTCGTGGATGCGGATGCCCAGAAGTTCGATGCCACCATGGCCTCCTTCGAAGAAGCCACCGGTATCGATATCCAATATCAAGGCTCCAAGGAATTCGAAGCCTCCATCAAGGCGTCCATTGACGCTGGCAACGCCGCCGATCTGATCGACTTCCCCCAGCCCGGTCTTCTTTCCACCTTCGTTGCACAGGGCAAGATCGTTGATGTGAGCCAATACCTCGATATGGAAGCTGTTGCCGCCAACTACAACCAATCCTGGTTGGACATGGCCACCATGGAAGGTCCCGATGGCCCGATCATGGCTGGTATTTGGGAACGTGTGAACGGCAAATCCCTCGTTTGGTATCCCAAGAAGGCATGGGACGAAGCTGGTTATGCAATCCCAACAACCTGGGATGAAATGACCACTCTCATGGACCAGATGGTTGCTGATGGTTCCACCCCGTGGTGTATCGGTATCGAATCCGGCGCCGCCACTGGCTGGGCTGCCACCGACTGGATGGAAGAACTCATGCTCCGCACCACCTCCCTCGAGAACTACGATGCGTGGGTAAAGGGCGAGCTTCCCTTCAATTCACCTGAAGTTAAGAATGCCGCTGAAGTGATGACCAGCATTTGGGCTGATCAATATGTGTACGGCGGACGCGCCAGCATTGTTGAAACAAGTTTCGGCGATGCCCCATTGCCCATGTTCGATGCAGATGGCCCCAAGTGCTGGATGCATAAGCAGGGTAACTTCATCACATCCTTCTTCCCCGAAGGGACAGTTGGCGGTGAAGACTACAGCTTCTTCTACTTCCCCGGCAAAGACGAAGCCTATGGCAAACCTGTTCTCGTCGCTGGTGACATCTGGGCTGCTACAAATGACCGCCCCGAAGTGATGGCAGTAATGGAATACTTCACCAAGGGTGAACACCTCAAGGTGTGGATGGAACAAGGCGGCGCGATCGCTCCTCACAAGGATGCTGACCTGAGCTGGTATGGCAACGACATCGAACGCGGCGTTGCTGAGATCATCCAGAATGCCACCTCCGTACGCTTTGATGGTTCCGACCTCATGCCCGGTGCCGTTGGTTCTGGTACCTTCTGGTCCGAAATGACCAACTACATCTCCGGCGCAACCGATCTGGATACTGCACTTTCCAACATCGACGCCTCCTGGCCCAAGTAATAAAATAGCAACAAAACCTGTCGGCTCGTGTGAACGAGCCGACAGGTAATTAATGACACATCACCTGATACAATAGCACGAATCAATTCATTCATCACCGCTCAACTATTCTTTTATATGAAAGGATCGGCGGCAAATCCCATGACATCTACAACACCTCATAGCTCCAAGTCTGGCAACAGGACCATTACGGGGATACTGGCCCTTATTCCCCTGCTCGCATCGCTGGCTGTTTTGGTGTGGGGGTTCTTCTTTTTACGAGACATCCAACTGGCCAAAGACTCAAATATTCCCCAGGTTGTCACTGTGCTTATGGCAATCGTTTGGGGTGTTGGTGGTGTGATCCTTCTTTTTACAACTGCCAATTTCTTTATTGAACAACTATCAGATGCATGGGTGCGAAGACTCCAGCCTGTGCTATTCGTAGGCCCGGCCATCCTAATGCTCGTCTGGGCATTGGTCTTGCCGACCATCCGCACATTGGTCTTGAGTTTTTACGATGAAGGCAGCGCCAACTTCGTTTGGTTTGAGAACTTCAAATTCGTCTTTACCAATGATGCGATGTTGACCGTCTTCCGCAACAACCTAATGTGGATGATCTTCGGAACGATCTTCACCGTCTCCACGGGGCTGTTGATCGCTGTGCTGGCAGACCGCAGTAAGTTTGAATCGTTTGCCAAGGCGCTCATCTTCATGCCGATGGCGATCTCATTCGTAGGCGCAGGCGTCATCTGGAATTTTGTGTATGCCGTAAAACCCGTGGATGCACCGCAGATCGGTTTGCTTAATTCGATTGTGGTATTTTTCGGCGGCCAGCCCCAGGCGTGGACAGCCTTCTTCCAACCATGGAACAACTTCTTCCTGATCGTGATCGTCATTTGGCTTCAAACGGGCTATGCCATGGTGCTATTCTCAGCGGCCATCAAGGGCGTCCCAAGTGAAATCCTCGAAGCCGCCCGCGTGGATGGCGCAACCGAACTCCAGCTCTTCTTCCGCATCATGATCCCGCAGATCATGGGGACGATCATTACCGTATCCACCACCATCATCATCTTCACCTTGAAAATATTTGACGTGGTCATCGTCATGACAGGCGGCCAGTATGGCACCAGCGTGATCGCGACCGAATTCTATCGTCAATACTTTACCTATAATAATAACGGCGTCGGCTCCGCCATCGCCATTATTCTTTTGATCGCAGTCACGCCTGTCATGGCATACAACCTGCGTCAGTTCGCACAACGGGAGGTGTTCTAATGAAGAATAAAAAAATGCTCAACAGCCTCCTCATTAATGGCGTGCTCGCCGTCATCTGCCTATGCTGGACCGTGCCCACGATCGGCCTGCTCATTTCCTCCTTCCGTGACCGCATCGACATCAACCGTACGGGTTGGTGGACGATATTTCCCCACAAAGACTGGGTCTCCGTTGAAAAAGTAAAACCAGGCCCCGAAGTGGATCGCAATCAGCCGATGACCTTCGAAGGCATCACCGCGACATTCGAGGAATTCAGCCAGGGAATCGAAACAAAAGATTTGCGCCTCAAGTGGGTCGGCAATCGCCGCGTTGGTTATCTTGACATTCAAAGATACGGCTGGACGGCAGCCTCAAACTTCTCATTGGAAAACTACAAACAGGTATTGGCAGGCGATGATTACACTGCCACACTGGCCGATGGAACTACCGTCACCGAGCGTGGCGACAATATGAACCGCGCCTTCCTAAACAGTCTCGCAGTCGCAATTCCAGCCACAGTGATTCCCATTTCACTGGCGGCCTTTGCCGCCTACGGCTTTGCGTGGATGAAATTCCCAGCGCGTAAAATGCTATTTGCACTCGTGGTGGCTTTGCTGGTCGTGCCTTTGCAGATCGCATTGGTTCCGATCCTGCGCGACTACGTCCGCCTTGACCTGAACGGCACCTTCCTCGCAGTCTGGCTGGCCCATACGGGGTTTGGTCTGCCGCTGGCGACATATCTGCTCTTCAATTATATGAGCGAACTTCCGCGTGACATTTTGGAAGCCGCATTTGTGGATGGCGCTTCGCACTTTACGATCTTCACAAAGTTGATCCTGCCGTTATCCGTCCCTGCGCTGGCTTCCTTTGCGATCTTCCAATTCCTTTGGGTATGGAATGACTACCTCGTGGCATTGATCTTCATCGGCGCATCGCCCACAAATCAATTGCTCACCCAAAGGCTGGCAGAGATCGTCGGCTCACGCGGACAGGACTGGCATCTTCTCACCGCAGGCGCATTTATCACCATGCTTCTGCCGCTCGCAGTATTCTTCGGTTTGCAACGCTTCTTCGTGAGGGGATTGCTTGCAGGCTCAGTCAAAGGTTAAAGGAGATAAATGGACTGGGCAAAACCCAGTCCATTTTTTATATTAAAACATGGAAACAACCTGGTACAAAGACGCTGTCTTCTATCAAATCTCAGTACGCGCATTCAAAGACAGCAATGGGGATGGCTATGGCGACCTGCGCGGACTCGAACAAAAACTGGAATACATCCGCGATCTGGGAATCGACTGCATCTGGCTAATGCCGATCTATCCCTCTCCCCTGCGCGATGACGGCTACGACATCGCAGACTATTGCAACGTGGCCGAGATGTATGGAAACCTGGATGACTTGAAGTCGCTAATTCAGACGGCGCATTCACTCGATATCCGCATCATCATGGACCTCGTGCTGAATCACACCTCAGATGAACATCCGTGGTTCAAGGCTTCCCGCTCCGATAAAAACTCGCCATATCGTGATTACTATGTCTGGAGCGATACCGACCAAAAATACAAGGACACACGCATCATCTTTCTGGACACCGAACCCTCCAATTGGACTCTGGATGAAAAGACAGGTCAATATTTCTGGCATCGTTTCTACGCCAGCCAGCCCGACTTGAATTTTGATAATCCAAAAGTTCAGGAAGAAATGCTCAACGTGGCAAGTTTCTGGCTCGACCTCGGCATTGACGGTTTTCGCGCTGACGCAGTTCCATATCTCTTCGAGCGTGAAGGCACAAACTGCGAGAACCTGCCTGAAACACATATCTACCTCAAGGGCCTGCGCACTTTCATGGATACGAATTACCCCGGCAGGATTCTGCTGTGCGAAGCGAACCAATGGCCCGAAGATGTTCGTCCCTACTTCGGTGAAGGCGACGAATTCCACATGGGCTTCCACTTCCCCATCATGCCGCGCATCTACATGGCGCTCAAAAAGGAACGCCCCGATGACATGATCGAGATCCTGCGCCGCACGCCGACTATTCCTGAAAATTGCCAGTGGTGCATCTTCCTGCGCAACCACGATGAATTGACCCTCGAAATGGTCACCCCTGAAGAACGCGATTGGATGTGGCAGCAATATGCACCCGAACCGAATATGAAATTAAATCTGGGCATCCGCAGGCGGCTTTCATCCCTGCTCGATGATGATCGCTGCAAGATCGAGCTGGCCAACTCCATTCTATTCACGCTCCCAGGTTCACCAATTATCTACTACGGCGACGAGATCGGCATGGGCGACAACCTTGACCTCTTCGACCGCAACGGCGTCCGCACGCCGATGCAATGGGATAATTCACCCAATGCGGGTTTCACCAGCGGAAAACCGTTCACCGAATTTGTCAAAGATGGACGAAGCTACGAACATATCAACGTCGCCAGTCAAATGGCAGATCAAGATTCGCTGTTCCACGCCATCAGCCGCATGGTCAATACCCGTAAGGCACATCATGTATTTGGCCGCGGCAGCATGGAATGGATTGAAACAAACAATCCGTCCATGGCAATTTACATACGGAAATATCAGGGTGAAACATTATTGATCGTCAATAATCTGAGCAGTTCCGCGCAGACCGTTTCGCTTCCCGCCGAACTCCACGCGGACTATATTGAACTGCTCTCCAATATCCGCCAGCAGATCAATTCCTCGATCACGCTGGAACCCTACGACCATCTCTGGTTGAAAAGAGAATAAATTTTCAAATCCATGAATGATATAACCCAACTCAAAAACGAATCGAAACGCGCCCTGCAGCGCCTGATTCCGCGCGTAAAAAAGGAATTGGAAAGTTCTGTTGCCGCCGACCCAAATGGCTGGCAGGATTTCTCAAACCGCCTGGATAAATATTTCCCCGCGTTATTCAGTTTATATCTTGGAATGTACGGCGGTCAGTATGATTTCTTCTTCCATCTGGAAGACCTCATCACCAGCCTGGCGCGCTCATGGTTTCAACGCCCCGCCGATTTACGCGCACTGGACAATGCCCGGGAGAAGAATCCGCTCTGGTTTCAATCGAACCAGATGCTGGGCGGAGTCTGTTACGTCGATCTTTTTGCAGAGAATCTCGAAGGGGTGAAATCCAAGATCCCCTACTTCAAGGAGCTCGGCCTCACCTATCTGCATCTCATGCCGTTGTTCAAAGCGCCCGAAGGCGAGAACGACGGCGGCTATGCCGTGAGCAGTTATCGCGAAGTGCATCCGCCGCTCGGTACCATGGAAGAACTCGCATCCCTTGCAGATGAATTGCGCAGTGCGGGCATCAGCCTTGTTGTGGATCTCGTTTTCAATCACACTTCGGATGAACACCTGTGGACCAGCGGTGTGAAATCGGGCAACGAAGAATATCAGGATTTTTATCGCATCTTCCCTAACCGTGAAATGCCCGACATCTATGAAAAGAATCTCAGGGAAATATTCCCCGAGGAACATACAGGCGCATTCACATTTTTCCCCGACCTGTTCAAAGATGGCGGCTGGGTATGGACAACCTTCCACTCCTATCAATGGGACTTGAATTACGCCAACCCCGCCGTCTTCAATCGCATGACAGAAGAGATGTTGTTTCTCGCCAATCAGGGCGTCGAAGTAATTCGCCTCGACGCTGTAGCTTTCATCTGGAAACAGCTCGGCACGAATTGCGAAAACCTGCAGGGCGCGCATCAATTAATTAAAGCCTTCAATGCCGTTGCCCGAATCGCCTCGCCCGCATTGCTGTTCAAATCCGAAGCCATCGTCCATCCGGATGACGTGGTCAAATACATTTCAGCAGACGAATGCCAGCTTTCCTACAATCCGTTATTGATGGCGTTATTGTGGAATTCGCTTGCCACACGCGAAGTGAAGTTACTTTCACACTCTCTCGCCACACGTTTCAAACTTCATCCCGACACAGCCTGGGTCAATTATGTGCGTGTCCACGATGACATCGGCTGGACCTTCTCCGACGAAGACGCCGCTTCCTTTGGCATCAACGGCAACGACCATCGCCGCTTCCTGAATGAATTTTACAGGGGCCGATTCGAAGGCAGTTTTGCACGCGGACTTCCCTTTCAAGAGAATCCAAAAACAGGTGATTGCCGCATCAGCGGGACGGGCGCTTCGCTCGCAGGATTGGAGAAGGCTTTAAAGGAAGAAGGCGCACACGAAGTGGAACTGGCCGTTCGGCGCATTCTCCTTATCCACGGCGTGATCCTCACCGCTGGCGGAATTCCGCTCATTTATCTCGGCGACGAGATCGGCACGCTCAACGATTACACCTACCGCGACGATCCAGCCCATGAACGTGACAGCCGCTGGGTACACCGCCCAAAAGCGGACTGGGAGAAGTATGCAAGGCGAAACGATTTCCGTACCATCGAAGGGCGTGTCTATCAGGGTCTTAAACTGTTGATCGACCTGCGAAAAAAACACAACGTCTTCTCAGGCGGCGAATTGGAGATCATCCAAACCGAGAACGACCACGTTCTGGGATTCATGCGCATGCACGCGGGCAAACGCTCCGTCATCTTCGCGAACTTTTCCGAAGCCCCGCAAACGATCGCCTCACGCATCATCGAACAATATTCTGTAACGAGCATCAAGCAATTACACGGACGCAGCACGCCCTCCCGTCACAAAGAACTCAAACTTGAGCCGCTTGATTTTGTCGTCTTCGGGTAAACACATCCATCATAAAGTCAAAACATCATGTAAAATAAAACCATGCTCTCCCGAGTTTACTCCTGCGCTGTAGTGGGTCTTGAAGGCGTCATCGTTGAAGTGGAAGTCGATTACACCAACGGTCTGCCCGGTGTCACCATTGTGGGCCTGCCCGATGCCGCCGTGCAAGAGAGTCGTGAGCGTGTGCAAACCGCAGTCAAGAACGCAGGCTTGCATTTCCCCCGTCATCGCATCGTTGTCAATCTCGCTCCCGCAGTCGTCCGCAAGGAAGGACCCGCCTACGACCTGCCCATCGCACTCGGCGTCATCCTCCTCGCAGGTCACCTCCCTCATGATGTCGTGGATGGCACACTCGTCGTCGGTGAGCTTTCACTTGATGGCGTCGTCCGTCACACCCGCGGCATCTTGCCGATGGCCGCCACAGCCCGAGCCAATGGATACAAGCGGATGTTCGTCCCTGAAGTGGATGCACCCGAAGCAGCCTTGATTCCCGACCTTGAGGTTATCCCGGTCAAATCGCTTGCGGATCTCTACGACCATTTAGCGGGTCGGCGTTTAATTCAGCCTTATCAACCCTCAGAGAATTTTCTCGAACCGCTCTTCACCCCCACTGACTTCTCCGAAATCAAAGGTCAGGAACACGTCAAACGCGCACTCGAAGTTGCGGCCGCTGGCGGGCACAACGTTTTGATGGTGGGCAGTCCTGGCGCTGGAAAAACATTAATCGCCCGCGCCCTGCCCGGCATTCTCCCTGAAATGTCCATCGAAGAATCTTTAGATGTGACGCGCATCTATTCTGTTGCAGATCAACTCCCCGTTGGAACACCCTTAATCAAACATCGTCCATTTCGATCACCGCATCACACGATTTCACATGCGGGTCTCGTCGGTGGCGGGAATATTCCCAAGCCCGGCGAAATCTCCCTTGCGCATCGCGGCGTGCTCTTCCTCGATGAATTCCCCGAATTCGGCACACGCGTTCTCGAAGTGATGCGGCAACCCATGGAAGATAAAGTCGTCACCATCAGCCGCGCCAAAGGCTCACTAACTTTTTCAGCAAACTTCCAATTGATCGCTGCCATGAATCCCTGCCCTTGTGGCTACTACGGCGATTCCCTCAAGCCCTGCACTTGCGCGCCTGCTATGGTAACCAAATACCAAAAACGCATCTCCGGTCCCCTGCTTGACCGCATTGATATTCACATCGAAGTCCCGCGCGTGGATTACGAAAAACTTAGCGGCAACAAACTTGGTGAGTCAAGTGAAGCTATCCGCAAGCGCGTTCAAACTGCAAGAGATATTCAAAATAATCGTTTCTCTAATGGGGAAGCTAAAGATGTCGTCTGCAACGCCGACATGCGCATCGGGGAGGTCAGGCAATTTTGTCAGTTACAGCCTGAAGGTCAGAGCTTGATGCGGGCGGCGATGAGTCAACTCAATTTGTCAGCGCGCGCCTATCACCGCATCCTCAAATTATCGCGCACCATCGCAGATTTGGCAGGGAGTGAAGAGATCTTGTCCACGCATTTGGCGGAGGCGTTGCAGTATCGTCCGAAGATCATGATGGGGTGATAAAAACCCAAATCTTCAGGCTTAGGATAAAAGATGTAGTGGGAAATAATTCTATACGGGTATAAATTTAGGTAATCGCGATTTATACCCCACCATAAAAAGAAGAAAATATCCGAAAATAGTTTAGCACCTCTGTATCTAGGGGTGTTTTTGTTGGGAGGTTCTCATACATGTTAATACCGCTCAATTTTCACTCAACCCCATTATTTCCCATTATCCTTCACACCAGTTCAGTTTTCTAACGGATGTTTTGTCGATTTCAAACCTTCTCAAACGACTATTCAATAAAAAAGGAGTCCATGATGAAATTTTTATGTGTTGTATATGAGGAACCAAACAATGGGCTGGGCCCACAGACCGAGAAGGAAGCAGATGACCTTGTCAATGAGCACCTTGATTACGATGAAACCCTGCGCCAGAGCGGACATTGGCTCATCGCCCAAGCCCTGCAGCCTGTGGAAACCGCCACGACGGTGCGCATGCGAAACGGGAAGATTTCCATCACTGATGGGCCATTTGCCGAGACCAAGGAAGTATTGGGCGGATTCGTGCTGATCGAGGCAAAGGATATGGAGGAAGCAGTCCAGGTTGCTGCCGGGATTCCCTCCGCCCGCATGGGGTTTATTCACGTCCGCCGCGTGTACGAATTTGAGAAGAAGTAGGCAATTTTTTCAGATTGTCGATTTTGGGCTATGCCAAACGACTATTCCCTGAAAGCAAGTTCAAATCTACTTAAAGGAGTACACAATGAAATATCTATGTCTGGTTTATTTTGACGGGACGGTACTCGACAAAATGTCGGAGACCGAAAAGATCGCTTTTGACAACGAGTCGCTGGCTTATGACGAAGAGCTTCAACGCAGCGGCCATTTCATCGCTGCAGAGGCACTTGAGTCTGTAAAATCTGCCGTCACCGTACGGATGCGTAACGGGAAGATCTCCACCACCGATGGCCCATTCACGGAGACCAAGGAACAACTGGGCGGCTTCATCCTGATCGAAGCCAAGGACTTGAACGATGCCATCCAGGTCGCGGCAAAAATTCCGCTGGCTCGTTTCGGCGGCATTGAAGTCCGTCCGATCTGGGAATTGGAAAAGAAGTAGGCCATCATGATGCTTAAGAATAAAAATGTAATCATTTACAGTGCAGACGGCGCACTAGTCGATTAAAATAACAAGGAGAAAACATGATCAATATTACAGAACCCAAACTCGTGGATCGCAATGAACAACATTATGTAGCGATCCGCAAACTCGTCAGCATGGCTGAGATCGGCCCCACCCTGCCTCCCCTGAGCGACGATGTCTTTGCCTGGCTTGCGGAAAAAGGGATCCAACCATCAGGCGCAGTATTCTGGCGCTATAACGTCGTGGAGATGGATAAAAAACTTGAGATCGATGTGGCTGTGCCCGTTGCATCCCCCATCAAAGGGGATGGGCAGATCATCGCGGACATTTTGCCTGCCGGGCATTATGCCATGATGCTGCACACGGGGCATCCTGCTGAGCTCGAAGAAGCCACAGCAAACCTATTGGCCTGGGCAGAAAAGAATAACATCCAATGGAAGATGGACGGCGAACGCTGGGGCGGGCGTGTGGAATGGTATTACTCCGACCCGGCTATTGAACCCGATATGAGCAAATGGGAAACGGAACTGGCATTTCTAACGGCCTAACATTGAAAATGAGTGAGGACGCGAGCGAAAAATTACGTGAGACGATCGATGAGATCTATCGCCTTGAATCACGCCGCGTTCTCGCTACTTTAATTCGTCTACTAGGGGATTTCGATCTTGCAGAAGAAGCCTTACATGAAGCCTTCACCACAGCATTGGAACAATGGGGGCGCGAAGGTCTGCCTAAAAATCCACGCACCTGGCTGGTTTCCGTGGGACGCTTCAAAGCCATCGATAACATCCGCCGCCGCGCGCGCTTCGACTCTTCGCTCGCACAGATCGCTAATGAATTGGGGCCAAATACGGAAAATCCATTTGAAACAGAGGATGAAGATATCGAAGATGAACGCCTACGTTTGATCTTCACCTGCTGCCACCCTGCATTATCTCCAGATGCGCAGATCGCGTTAACCCTGCGCACCGTCTGCGGATTCACCACCGAAGAGATCGCGCACGCGTTTCTCACGCCTCCGCCCACCATCGCGCAACGCATCGTACGTGCAAAGGCAAAGATCCGTGATGCACGCATTCCCTATGAAGTGCCATCGCATGCTGACCTGCCGGATCGGCTTGATTCTGTTTTGCATGTCATTTATCTGGTTTTCAATGAAGGCTATTCCGCATCTTTCGGGGCATCCCTCACCCGTCACGATCTTTCCAGCGAAGCCATCCGGCTTGGAAAGCTTTTGGTGGAGTTGTTAGCGGAACCCGAAGCCATTGGATTGCTGGCCTTGATGTTATTACAGGAATCGCGGCGGGCCGCGCGCGTCTCACCGACGGGAGAGCTGATCCTGCTCAATGAGCAGGATCGTTCGCTGTGGGATCGCGCTCAAATCACCGAAGGCTTGAGGCTGATCCAACAAGCGCTTGCCTCCCGTCGCTTCGGTCCTTATACCATTCAAGCCGCGATCGCTGCCGTTCATGCGAGAGCCGCCACAGCAGATGGGACAGATTGGAATCAGATCGTCGCGTTGTACGATATTTTGATCCAGGCGGATCCATCCCCGATCATTGAATTAAATCGTGCCGTTGCGGTTGCTATGCGCGATGGCCCCGAAGCAGGCCTTGTGATCATTGAAGCCATTCTCGCACGTGGTGATCTCAATGATTATCATTTCATCCATTCCGCACACGCAGATCTATGCCGTCGCCTGGGGAAAACAGCAGAGGCCCGTGCTTCCTATGAACGGGCACTTTTATTAACTCAACAAAAATCTGAACGAGAGTTCCTTGAACGAAGATTAAGAGAGTTGTATAACAACGCTTCATAAATACGTAAATAATATTTATCAGGGAAAACACAGAAAAATATCCAGACAGATTTTTCATGTTTTTTTATCTTGAGGGAATTATCACAACATTTAAAAGCACGGCAATAAAATGTAATCTGTAATGCAGATATGCGCGTCGGGGAGGTGAGGTAATTTTGTCCGTTGCAGGCTGAAGGTCCGAGCTTGATGCGGGCGGCGATGAGTCAGTTGAATCTTTCAGCGCGCGCTTATCACCGCATCCTCAAATTATCGCGCACCATCGCAGATTTGGCAGGGAGTGAAGAGATCTTGTCCACGCATTTGGCGGAGGCGTTGCAGTATCGTCCGAAGATCATGATGGGGTAGCGATAATGCCCCGCATGGTTATGGCGGGATCAAAGCCCCCTGAGGCGATTACGAAAAACTTAGCGGAAATAAAGTACTCCAATACCGTCCGAAGTTGATGATTAGCTAATGAAGACTTCGTCTATTGTGGTTGAATGTAATAGTATGATCAACTAAAGCCCTGACTGGAGTACAACCTGGTTGCGTCCAGATTGTTTAGCGGTGTACAAGGCTTTATCTGCTTGATCAATAAGATCGTCGAGCGTTTGAGCATTTACCTGGGACTGTTCTGCCAAACCAACACTGATGGTAATGCCGAATTCAGTTTTGTCACTGCGAATATTCAGCTCTCGGACCATGTGCAATAAGCGTTCAGCTATTTTATGCCCGCTGGCAAGGTCGGTTTCCGGCATTAGAACAACAAATTCTTCGCCGCCATAACGTCCAAGAATATCAGTGGTACGCAACGCCTGACGTATTTGGTCGGCGAGTTTACGCAAGGCTTCGTCTCCAGCGGCGTGACCATAGGTATCGTTGATTTTTTTGAAGTAGTCGATGTCGATCATCATGGCTGTGAGGGTATGGCTATACCGCTTCGAATGGTTTATCGCCCGTTCCCCCAAGCTGATTAAATGCCGACGGTTGAAGATCCCGGTTAACGGATCGGTAATCGCCATACGGTGGATTTCCCTTGTCCGCTCTTTAACCAGTTCTTCAAGATGATGGCGATGATGAAGCAATTCATCCTCAATCTTGATCCTTTCCGCAATTTCTTCCTGAGCCTGCTTGTAAAGGCGAGCATTTTCGAGGGCAATAGCAGCATGGTAAGCAAAGGCTTGTAAACGTTCAGCAAGAACCTGGTTATATAGATTCGGCGTTCCGCTCATGGCGTTAAGAAAACCAACCACTGTGTCACGCAGGATGATGGGCGCGCCAATGTATGAACGGATCCAATTGTGTTCAGGGCGGGAATAAATCCATTCTGAATCGTGCGTCGCATCAAGGATTAAGATAGGTTGGCGGGTTTCGTACATACGGCGCAAGCCGATTACAGTAGAGACATTCAGGGTGGTGCTTTGCAAAGTGGACGCTGTACCAACCTGTTCATAGCCACGTCCACGGTATACCCGGGCAATATCTCCTTTTTCAATCATCATTACATTGCATGTATCAAACGGAATAACAGTACTAACTCGTTCCAGGATGTTGTCGATCACTTGGTCATAGTCCAGGGTTCTGGTCAATGCGGCACTGGCTAACTGCAAAGCCTCAGCTGTCTTACGTTGGTCTTGTTCGTCTTGAGCCAGTTGTTTGTAACGTTCTATCTGCCGCGCGTTTTCAAGGGCGATGGTCACTTGTGCGGCGAGCGCTGTCATGATTTGTGCATCTGTCTCATCAAATTCAAGCCCATCTTTTTTGTTTTCCGCTTCTAAGACACCGATCTTACGATCTTTGAATTTGAGTGGTGCGGCCAGAAGCGAATGCACGGGAAAGTTGAGCAGTTCAGCGATTCTTGGGTAATACCGTGGATCGATCCGAACGTCTGGCACGCTGACCAGTTGACCACTTGTAATAGCCGCCCCAGCGATGGATGATTCGATCGGCACTGGGAAATCAAAGAGACGATCTTGATACAAAGTCGCAGCTACAAAGCGCAGAGTATTTGTTGGCTCATCCAACAACAGGATCCCAACTGACTCACAATTGACCAGGTCGGCTGCAACCTGAACAATTCGATGTAGGATCTCATCGAACGGGCGGTCAGCAACGAGTTCCTGGCTGATTGTCAGGATGCGTTGTATATCAAGTAGCTGGTTCTTTGTCTGAGACATGGCTGGAATTATATGTCCTAAAACTCTTTTAAGAACACCAGAATAAGCAAATGATCTTACAAAGGGCAGTTACAGAGTTGGATCATAAAACATCCATTAATGCCAATTCAATGGCTTCTTCCAATGTCATCTTCTCGCCCTCCGCCCATGCCGTGTTAAAGGCGGCGTCACCGAGTACGGCACGAAGGGTTGCAAGTGCAGATTCAGTTTCTTCCTCTTCGCCAGCGGGGAGAGGATTGTTAATGGCTTTCCGGGTAGCAATAGTCCAGGCAAATATTTGCACAGATTCTTTCAACCGCCCTTGGGCAAGGGATAAGCCCGCCATACCTTCAGCA
This sequence comes from Candidatus Villigracilis affinis, assembly GCA_016718275.1. Taxonomy (GTDB): domain Bacteria; phylum Chloroflexota; class Anaerolineae; order Anaerolineales; family Villigracilaceae; genus Villigracilis; species Villigracilis affinis. The sequence goes on along the minus strand of JADKEA010000019.1, from coordinate 428,156 downwards.
GAAAAAATTACGCCGATGACAGATTTCAATTGGTGAAAAGCAACCAGCGCTTCATGAAAAACGAGGCGCGCTGTACTGAATTGTTGCAAATGGGTCAAGGGTCTGCCTAAAAAAGAGAGTACCCACGCAGTGCCTGCTTTGTGACCTAATTCACGAAAACGGGTCAGCCCCTCCTCCAACAATACCCGCGCTGTTTCATATTCCTTTTGGCTTTGCGTTACAGCCCCTAGGTTGTATAGCGCCCAAGCGGTGGCCGATTTATCACCCATTTCCCTGTTGAGCACTAGGCACTCTTCGTACAGCCTCCGCGCCTCTGCCCAATCGCCCCGAAACCGCATAGTTTTCCCCAAATTTTCGAGAGCGTCTGCAATTCCGAACTTGTCACCTAGTTCGCGAAATAGTGTCAGGCTCTCTTCGAACAGTGCCTGCGCCACTTTATAGTCTCCTTGAACACATGCCACATTCCCAAGGTGGTTGAGTGACCACGAGATCCCCAGCTTATCACCCAGTTCACGCTGGAGTGCTAAACTCTCTTCGTGCAATGCCTGTGCTGCCGCATAATCGTCCTGAGCATGTGCCACCATCCCTAGACTATTGAGCGCCAGCGCCACGCCGTGTTGGTCGTGAAGCCCTCGAGCCAATGTTAGACCTTCTTCCAAATGCCTCCGGGCATCTGGAAAGTCCCCTTTGCGCCAAAAAACAATGCCGGCTTCAATCAGCGCCTGGCTCAAACCTGCCGAATCCTGCAACGCCGCCCAACTCACTCGCGCCTGTGTCAACCATTCCAATGCGAGGGCAAAATCGCCGCGCAGGCGACACAACTTGCCTAACGCCAGTTGCGCGCTCACATGCATTGCAACACCCGCCCTCATTAGCGTTAATACAGCGCGGTAATCATTTTCGGCATCCGCCCAATTACCAAGCAATTCCAACACCGCACCGCGTTGCAAATGCACTTGGGCTTGTTCGTATGCATCCTGGAGCAAGGGCAACAGTTGTTCGTAATAATCCAACGCGGCAACATTCGCAAAATTCTTTTGCGCCGCTTCACCCGCCTTGCGCAAATAGTGAAGTGTCCGCTCTGCTGCGGCATCCATGCCCAATTGATAAGCATTTTTATAGTGATATGCCAGTATGTCATAATAGGAAGGCAATTGGTCAGCATATACCTGTTCCGTAGTCATGGCTGCCAGGTAATGCAGTTCTCGCAACCGCGAGTGCAATTGCATGTCATAGGCTGCATCACGCAGGAGTGCATGTTTGAAGATATAGCGCAGTTCGCTCAACAGATGCCAAATCTGTCCTTGCTCTGCTTCCAATACTTCTACAAAAATATCTGTATACAACATCTTCGAGAGCAATTGCACATCGAATTCGAAACCAAGAACAGCAGCGGCCTGAACGACCTGCCTGACCTGATGTGTCAGGCGGTCAATGCGTGCAACCAGCATTGTATGAACATCGGCAGACATGGTGATGGACCCCGGTTGTACATCCCATTCGCCTGTTGGGGTTTGGATTAATGCGCCGGTTTCGCGGAAGTGCAACAGCATCTGCTCTGCGAAGAATGGGTTGGCACGGCTCCGTTCCCATAACAAGGTCATCAAGGCTGAAGATATTGTTCCTTCAAGAATGGTAGCAGCTTGCTGTACCAGAGCCTCGTGAGGAAGTGCTTCAAGATCAAGTATGAGTGTGGGCATTTCTTGATCCAAAGAAAAGGCTGGCTGACTGCCATCATCGTTGTAACGCGATGTGATAATAATGAGCAGGGGGTATGCAGTCACATTACGGCTAAGCGCCAACAGCATCTCGCGTGACGGTTCATCCAGCCAGTGGCCATCTTCCAGTTCAAATACAATGGGGCGTAGCTGACTTTCTGCCAACAATAGCGTTTTGATAGCGTTGATGGTATTCTCGTAACGTAATTTTGGATCGGTCAATTGTGCGTAAAGCGAGTTTGTCCAATAAAGCCCCAGCAACGCACCCAGGAACGATCGGGTGCGGGTGAGTTCCGTTTGCAGGTTAGTGCTTGAAGGCCGCGGCTTGACGACCATGGAGCGCAAGTTGTCGCCAATCTGGTTTAAGCGGCTTTCAAAGTTAGTTTTGTTTTGTTCAGGTGTGGAGTCGGACAATTGGTTAAAGTAGCGTTTTAACCAGTGAACAAAGGGATTGAATGCTTGATGAAGTATCTGGTCAGTTTGCCCAGTAAACCAGGAAACCCGTTCTCCCAGCATTTGCTGTAAGGCATATGCCAGACGCGACTTGCCGATGCCTGGCTCACCATAGATGATCGCCGCACCTGCCAATCGGTTCTGAAAGAGCGGCTGGGCGAACATCTCAAGTTTCTCCAGCTTGGCTTCGCGCCCCACCATTGCCGTTTGAAATATCCGCCTATCTTCTACCTGTTCGCCCAACAAACTATAGGTTGGCAATGGGGTTTCGAAACCCTTATAAACCAGATCTCCTATGTGCTCAAAACGAAAACCAGGATACTGCCCCATTCTCTCCGAAACGAGAATTTGCCCCGGCTCTGCCTTCCCCATCAGGCGAGCTGAGAGATTTACATCGCTACTGATAACACCGTACGTAAAACGTCCATAACCACCATAGTTGCCAGTCCATGCCGTACCACGTGTCAATCCGATGCGTAGTGGTGTGATGTAAGCGGTTTGGTCAACCGACTCATTACGCAGGGACAAAGCCGCTTGTAATGCTCGTGCCGGGTCATTTTCATGTGCCAGGGGTGCTCCAAAAGCGGCATACATAAACGCGCCTTTGTCACCGATCGTTAATTGAAGGAAACTGCCTCCATGACGATGAACGATTCGTTGTGCCCAACTCACTAAGGCATCTAACTTGGCTCCAGCATCTTTATCGGTATCAAAGTCAATGCCGCCAAACTGAACCATCAACGGAGTAACTGGACGCAAATCACCCAGGCTATCAACTCCACTGCGCAATTGCTCGAAGATCGACGGGAGTATCCATGGGCGGGCTTGATCTTCGCTCAATGCGGTTTCTGGCAGAGATGGCCAAGGAGCAGCCTGTACTGTAGTACTCAAACCGTCCACAACTGCATACTTTTTCTCGGCACGCCATGCGCTAACGCTTAGCACATCTCCCAAATTCTCGACAACTTCTTGGCTGACTACCACCTCACCCTGACCAGCATATTTCTCCGCATCCGACATTCGGGACAACGTTGCACCCGCAACAGTATCTATTTGCTGAATTGCTGGATCACCCACTACAAATCGCCGCGCCGTACCAGACGATATAGCTACTTTGATGCTCAACGTAACTGACGAGCCATCAGGCGTATACACGATAGCAAATGGCTTCATTGCCGACTGCATCGCTAGAGCAGCCGCTGTTGCTTGCAAGGACGAATAATAAAGAGGCTGCTCCGAATGCAGTGAAGGGATGTTGAACCAACAGGTAATTGCATCGCCAACGAACCCAATCACGCTGCCACCATAGTGATGTACCGGCTCAATAAGCGCATCAAATAGCGGGTTAAGCAATCCCAAAAGGGCTTCTGCGCCTCGCTTGGGTCCGAGCGTTTTGGCAAAGGCACGTGCCATCGGTGTGAAGCCATGGATGTCAGCGAAAAGAGCACTGCCAGATGTAAAATCAGGCAAACTTTCGCCTCGCACCAAAGCGTGCAGGCGATCTTGTGGAATATAGGTATGCAGTGTATTCATAAAAGGTTTATTTAGAGATATTATAAACACACAGCCTACTATCTGGTGGTCTCTTTCTCATCACTAGCATGATTTGTCTATAACAGAATTCGGATGTATTTTGAGCAAAGACCCTTTTTGAACCTTTCCTCTTGTGTATACCCCTTCTGCCCTGCGGCTTCATGGCGACTCACAAAAACCATGCACCTGCGAACCAGCCGTGGTGACCAAATACCAAAAGCGCATCTCCGGCCCCCTACTCGATCGCATCGACATTCACATCGAAGTGCCGCGTGTAGATTATGAAAAACTCAGCGGGAATAAGCTCGGCGAATCAAGTGAGTCGATCCGCAAGCGCGTGCAAACTGCAAGAGATATTCAAAATCACCGCTTTACCCATTCCATCGACATTGTCTCTAACGCAGACATGCGCATCGGCGAGGTCAGGCAATTTTGTCAGTTACAGCCCGAAGGTCAGAGTTTGATGCGGGCGGCGATGAGTCAACTCAACTCGTCGGCACGTGCCTATCACCGCATCCTCAAGTTATCACGCACCATCGCTGATTTGGCGGGCAGTGAAGAGATACAGTCTCCACATCTGGCGGAGGCTTTACAATACCGTCCGAAGATCATGATGGGGTGAACAAAGGATAAATAACAAGAAACTAAAACGTCTATAGCAAAATAATAGTTTTGGCGCGTTCTTCTCTTTTACCCCAAAGAGTATTGGTAAAAAAAACAAGAGTTCTCGCGATAATCATCCAGGATGTAAAGACATGTTGAACTGCAAACAGGAAGCTATGCAACAAGAGGGCGAACCTGCCTTTCATTTTGGGCAACAGATATAAAAATCATCGAGTATGTAATGATTAATGTCTTTCTGAAATAATTTATACCTAATCCGTAACTTGGTCCTTTTCGATTTGATCTTGTTTCATTTCGCTAAGTCCTTATTGTCTGCATCGTAAACTTGTCAGATTTTAGTATTATGATTTACCGTAATAGCTACATTTCCTTTTTTATGCCCTTGCTCGACATAGCGATGTGCCTCGACAATCTGATCGAACGGGTAAACCCGGTCAATGATCGGTTTGATCTTGCCTGCTTCGATCAGTTCTTTGAGAATCAGCATGTATTCAACTTTCTCACCGCCATTCGAATCCGCATGGACATTGATGTAGACGCCGCCCGGCTTGAGCACCTTTTTACATTGCGACGGGGATAGTTTGCCGACGGCATCGAAGATCACATCGTAGGTTTTGCCGCTTTGGGTGAAATCCTGCCGGGTGTAATCAATGACGCGACTCGCCCCGAGCGATTTGACCAAGTCCACATTCGCGCCGCTGCACACTCCGGTCACGTCTGCCGCAAAGTAGCGGCTGGCAAGCTGGACGGCAAATGTGCCTACCGCTCCGGACGCGCCGTAGATCAGGATCTTCTGCCCGGGCTGGATCCTTCCCTTTTGGAGGCAATGCCATGCGGTCTGTCCCCCGCCTGGGATGGCCGCGGCTTCCTCGTAGGTGAGATTGACCGGCTTGATGGCGATCACTCCCTTCTCGGGCAGGCATTTGTATTCGGCATGTCCGCCGAAATTGACATCGAAGGTGGATGCGAAAATCGCGTCCCCGGGTTTGAAGCGGGTCACCTTTCGTCCGATAGCCTCGATCTCTCCAGCCAATTCCATGCCGAGAATATGACGTCTGGGCTTGTTCCATCCGAGGATCAGACGTGCCATGAATTTTTGCCAGCCAGTGATGTTTGGCAGTTTGAAACTCCGCATGATCGTGTCGCCTATGGTGACCGTGGTAGCACGGACTTTGACCAATACTTCGTGATCGCGCGGCGTCGGTCTGGGAACGTCTACCAGCCGCAACACTTCTGGGGAACCATATTGAGCGTAAACGCTGGCTTTCATCTCAAGCCTCCAATGCGAGCTGTCTGGTAGGTTCGATGGCGGCGGCAGATGGATTGAATCCGCGGACGATCAGCCAGATGCCCAGGAAGACCTCGTTCAAAAGCATGGGCAGTCCCGTCACCATTCCGAGCGTTTCTCCCAAGCCTGGGTTGAACCAACCGAGCACGGTGTTGAACAGCACCAGTACCGCGGCGATCAATCCCCAAATGGAGATGAACCCAGGAATCAGCCGCGAGCGGAGTAGCATTACATACAGCAGCAGCGCGCTTAGGCTAAATATGAGATTGAGCATTTGAAACGCCCAGAAACGCTCAGCGAGAAGTAATGTTCCCAACTCCTGCATAGCGCCCACCTTGCCTGTATCTCCAGCGAGAGTCAGCAACGCAAGCGGACTAACATCTGCCAGAATCTGGGTGATGAACTCAACCACCCTGAAACCAACATATGCCAAAGCCAGGCTTTCAAAACGCGGCTTGAGGATCGGGAACAGGAGCACGGCGATCCCAACGTAGGCCAGCCCATTAGCAAAGCTGAGGAGCACGCCCAAAACTACCTGTGCCCTGCTCGCGGACATCAGGTTGAGGTAGTCGGGGGAACCGAGGATCGATTCCACCATCACGATTGTGCCAACGATGAAAGTAATGTTGGAGAACAAGTACGCAGATCCAACAAGCGTTGCTGTCTTTCGGTAAGTTTTCATTTGATCCTCCAGAATCTGTCTACGTCGTCGCGCGCGGTTGGGTGCGCAGCAACACAGTCCCCAGCCAGACGAACCAGACGATCTGACCCAGGCCGAACACAGCTACCAAAGCGTTCAACGCTGGGATGATGGTGAGGATGCCGACCGCGCCGACCAATGCGCCGAGGATGTTCAGCCCTCTTGGAAGTCCGCCTGTCTGCAATGCGGCCAGACTGACCAACAGAGTCAACGATCCGCCAAGGATTTCGCCATTGGCGTTGCCCAATCCGTTCGTGATGGCCTCAATTGCCTGAAAGGTCAACGCGGCCTGGGTAGGGTCTTTGGCGTAGAGTGCGACTACAGTGGAGAGTCCCGCGTTTGCAGCCATGCCACTGGCAATGAGTGAACCAGCCCAAATGATGCCGATCACGGTTGCCACCTGCATGAGCGCGGGTGCGCCAGACTTCAAGCGGTCGTACAAGGCCAGCGAGAGGACGATCAGCGCGAAGCCAAAGAATACGTACATGAGCAGGTTGGTCGAGAAGATGACCGATTGTTTTTCGATGTTCATGGCGAGCTTTTGCATTGGGTCAGTGATGTTGATATAGTCCAATACGACGATGAAGATGATAAGGCCGATCAGGTGGCTGATTGCCATATACAGCGCGGCGATGCCGCCAGATTTCTGTAGGGTTTTCATGATTTTCTCCTTTATTTCGAATAGCTTAGGCTTCGATGCTGCGCCAAGTCCATGCGAACCCGACGATCAGCAGCAGACAGAGAGTCTCCAGCGTGGCGATGAAAATATAATGGGGATACGACGCCATGCCGCCCCAGATATAGGCAATGGTGACGATGCCCACGACGATATTGACCCAGCGGTTGATCCCATACTTCAACACGCGTGACAGGACAATCATGGCAATGCCGAGTTGCCCCATGACCGCGCCGACCAACATCAGTTGGGGAATGGATGCGCCCGCGCTGGCGGATGTCCTTGACAATTCTTCCGCCGCGCCGGGGATGTAAAGCGAAAGGATGTCCGCTTTCAGCATGTTGATCATGACCACGATCCATAAGGTAGAGAGCAGGACTTTGGTGTCCAGTTTTTTGGTGATGTTTACGTTCATTTTTGCATTACTCCTTATTTGATTTGTGCTTTGTGGATTCGAAACTTCGGTTACCCGCTTCACTGCGACGAGAGTCAATCCGAGGTCGCGCACTTTGCGTAGCAATCCGTACAGGGCGGGCTGATCAGGCACAGGTCCAGAAAGAAGCGTGGTTCCGTCTTCCTCCAGGGTAATGGACATGCTGTCAAACCAATCTGCCCATTGACCGTCCAAGTGTCCTTCGATGTGTATCTCGTAGAATTGGGTCATCGCCTCACGCTTTTGAATCAACGTGAACGAATATACCGGCAGGAAGGTACTGTCGGGTAGCAACTTAAGTATTGATTGGAGTATTGTTTTGGGGGATTAGAGTAAACCCAACTCGCGGGCGCGAACAACGGCCTCAGTGCGATTTTGGGCTTGCAGTTTGTTGAAGATCCGTAGGTTATGCCCCTTGACCGTGCTAAGCGCCAGGTAAAGGCGTTGGCTGATCTCGGTGTTGGATTTCCCCTCGGCGATGAGGCGCAGGATCTCGAGTTCGCGGTCGGTGAGGAGTTCGATCATTTGGGAATTTGGATTCACGATTTTGGATTGTGGAGTGACTTCTGCTGATCGCGGGAAAAATTCCAAAATGCGGTCTACATATCCAATCAAAGGGTGAGCGCGGGTAGTGATCGTCAACACCTGCATTGCATCCGCAGTTCGGTGTAAGTGTCGAAAATCAGAGATCAACACTCGCATTGGTTCGCCCTCATTCACATAAACGCGGATGTAGCCCTCAGGCTCGGTCAGTGTCAGCACACGTTCCAGTGCAGCAAAGGCTTTGGGATGGTCGCCTTGTGCTTGGTGGAAAAGCGCCTGTGTCAACAGGATTTCGATCACACTCCCCGTCCGCTTTTGCGATTCAGCCAATGTCAGCAGGCGCCTAAGCAATTCATGGATACCCGTGAAGGAACCTTCGGCCAGACACACCCGCGTCAAGGTGAGATGTTCATACTCGCCCAGATAGCTCGCTTCATCCGTGACCGAGAGGCCGCGTTCCCGCACCCAGGCATGGGCCTTGTCCAACTGCCCTAGTTTGAGATAGTTCCGCACTTTATGGGCCTCGATCGGTTGAAGGATGGGGATTGGGTTTTTGATGTAGGCATGCTTCGCTTCATCGAGGAATTTGAGCGCTCCATCCCACTCCCTAGCGGATTCTTTAAGCCGAGCCTGAGCCAAACTCCAGCGGTACGGCCAGTCTATCAGGGTCGTGCGTGGACCCAGATCGGCAACCGTTTGCAAGCACTGTGTCGCCGCTGTATCATCGCCTCGTTCATGGGCGAGCATGGCCAACCCAAGATGGTGGTGGGCTGTAACAACTTCCGCTTCCGGGCCCAATGCGGCGGCTTGTTGTATAGTTTGTTGAAGAGCCCGTTCGGCTTCATGCAAGTGACCCAATATCACTTGCATATCAGCCACAACAAAGGTGCTGGCAATCGTATACATTTGGTTGCCCAATTTTTGCATATCCTCCATCCAGGTATGCATGGCTTGCAATGAGGCTACCACGTTTCCGGTAGCCCAATGGGTAAATCCCAGTGTGATGGCAGCCTGAGCACGGAGGAAATTATCATTCTCGGGAAGGAGTTGAATGGTCAGCTCTGCATATCGCACCGTTTCAGCCAGGTTCCCTTCTATCTGGGCATTACCGGCACGGATCAGGGCAATATTCCCTGGCATGGACTTGAACTCCTCCTGGTCCTTCATGCCTTCCAGGGCGCGCTCGGCGTTCTGCAGGTACGTTTCACTTGGCTCCAATTCTCCGACATCCGAAAATGCCCACCCAATGTGGACACATAACCAAGGTTGGGAACAAACAATCGCATTGGGCAGTTTTTTCACCCAGCCAAGCCAGGCAGCAGTTTGGAAATTACGTTCCATGTCCTGCCAGACATCTTCTGCCAAGCGTGCGGCTCGCACGAACTCCCCAGCGTTCAGGGCATGGTGGAAGGCCTCAAGCATCAGACCATTCTGTTCATACCAATCACTGGCGCGGATGTTTAGTTCGGCGATTTCGTTTGGCGTAAGGTTTTTTCCCAATCGCTGGCGAAGCAAATCCCCAAAGAGATGGTGATAGCGATACCAGCGTCTCTCGCTGTCCAACGGAATGATGAACAGGTTGGCATGTTGAAGGCGTTCGAGAGTCTCCTGCCCGGGAATCGATGAGTCGCGTAAAACAGCGTCACAAAGAGGGGCACACATACGATCAAGAATGGATGTGCGCAACAGGAAGGTCTGGATGCGTTCCGACTGCTGTCCAAGAACTTCTTCAACGAGATAGTCCAGCACGAAATGGTGACTGCCGGTGAAAGACTTGATAAAGCTGGCAGTGTCTCGCGAAGCGTGTCCCTGCATGGAAAGCGCGGCCAATTGCAGGCCAGCGATCCAGCCTTCGGTGCGGGATTCCAAAGCAGTGATGTCTTCTGCTGAGAGGGTCAGTCCTGCCACGCGATTCAGAAACTCGGCGGCTTCGGCAGGGGTGAAGCGCAGGTCTGCGGTACGCAATTCGGTCAGTTGGCCGCGGGCGCGCAAGCGGGCCAGGGGTAGTGGCGGGTCTTCACGAGTTGCAATGACCAGGTGCATTTGCAGCGGCAGATGTTCGACCAGAAAGGTGATGGCTTCGTCAACCAGTTTGGAGTCAATCACATGGTAGTCGTCCAGAACAAGAATGAAATTATTCTGGACAGCGGCGATTTCATTGATCAGGGTTGTCAAAATCGATTCGATTGGCGGTGGTTGAGAGGACTGAAGTGCAGCCAACAAACCCATGCCATTTCCCGCATTGACCATCTGTAAAGCCGCTACCAGGTAAGTTAGAAAAGGTGCAAGTTCGTTATCCCCATCGTCCAGCGACAGCCAGGCAACAGGCCGCTCACAACTGTCGACCCATTCACTGACTAGCGTGGTTTTCCCAAAACCAGCGGGGGCAGAGATAAGGGTCAGTCGGCCGCCCGAAAGGAGGCCCATGTTGAGTTGTTCAATCAGGCGAGGGCGGCGGACGAGTTGTGGCCGAAGCGGTGGAGCATAAAGTTTGGTGGCTAAAATTGGCGCCGACATAGATTCATTATAAAACTAACAATCAAAAATTTGGCAGTTTCCAAGATAATCGAAATCGGCTTTTACTCATTACGGCAATAACAATGCCTGTTCTCAAGAGTCCCCACACCATCGCGAAGACGCCGCTAGCAACGGCCACCCAACTAACATCAGGCTGGAGAAGAATCATAGTCGAAATATCGACCTCGAATGCTTTTGGCAAGGTCACAAGAAGCACATAGGCGATGGCGGCGTTCCAGATCAACGGCATGGCGACATCACGCGAGATCTGTGCCTGTGATGAAAGGGGTGCGCCGCTCCGCCAGGAACGAACACGGCGCACCGTCATTACAACGGCGAGGAAATGCAGCAACGGAATCAACATCACGAGAACATAGACTATCTGCCTGAAAAGGATTTCATTCAGTTGAATGGGAACCTGACCCAGTAACATTCGCAATACGTTGCCGGGAAGTCTGGATATACGGAACCCCAACATGGGGCTATAGGTGTTCATGACCATCGCAATCGCCATGTTTTTTTCAGGCACAAGGAACATCACTGTCGTATAGCCCGGGACCGCCCCATCGTGAGCGAGCACCTGCACATTTTGAAAGTGCTGCACTTCCCAGCCCATCGCATACGAGGTGGCGACAGGTGGCTGATGCATCTCGGCAATGCCCGCAGGCGACAGCAAAGATACACCTTGATAGATTCCCTTGTTAAGTTGTGCGATGAGATAATGTCCGAAATCCTCAGCGCTCAGGATGAGTTGACCCGCCGGGAGCGAACCGCGCGAGAAAGGCAGGTCCGGTGATGCCACAGGAATGCCAAACCATTTCTGGTAGCCTGCCGCGAGCCCATCTTGTTGGGCTTCGGTTTTTGATGCAAAACTATTTTGCATATCCAGCGGTTGGAAGATATGTTCTTTGATGTACGTCTCATAGGATTGACCTGTGACCGCTTGAATGATCATGCCCAAAGTAACATAGTTCGCATTGGAGTACTCAAATTGTTCACCAGGTGGCGCAATCAGTTCGATCTTTGCCAATGCCCGCACGTTGTTTTCGATCGCTAAATCGCTTAAGTCGACAATTGCTAGTTGCTCCTGCCCAATGGATTTGGGGATTCCGCTCGTCATGTTTAATAGCTGACGTACTGTGATAACTTCGGAGGCTTTGATATCTGCGACTCGAAACCACGGCAGGTAGGTTTGAACCGGCGCATCCAATTGGATCTTGCCTGCTTCAACCAACTGCATGATGGCAAGTGCGGTGAATGATTTGCCCGTCGAACCGGTGAAGAATGGTGTCTGCGGCGTGACTGGGCGACCCGAAGCATCAGCAACCCCGAACCCCTTCTGGTGAACGATTTGATCGCCTTGTATAATGACAAGCGCCGCGCCGGGAATCCCAAGTTCTTTCATCTTGGAACTAATGTAATTGTCAACTTCATCAAAATTAGCAGGTGTAACCTGAGCAAAGGCCGGGCTGACTCTGAGCATGGGTGAGACGATAGACAGAATCACAATGCTTAGCAGAATGATTTTTCGAAGCGGGTAGGTTTCATATTGATTCATCATCTCACCTAAAATTTACTTCTGTATCGCCTGTCGAACTATCTCTACCATCTTCACGATGGCTGCAATCGCATCCTGGGGCTGTTCAATATGGATGGGGTGACCGCTTTGTTCGGCAAAGAGTTGCTGGCTGTTAGTCGATAACTGGAGGAGGGCGGTCTGTGCGGCGGTGTGTTTAGCATCCTGATCTTTACCACGCGACAGAACGATTATGGGCAATGAACCTAACGAGGTCACAGCCCTGGCCTGTGCCCCGCCTTCGGACATTCCCTTTAATTCATCTATGAAGGTTTGAACGCTACGAGGAGCCACCGCGAAAGCTGTATAGGCTTGCTTATCTCCATCTGGCAGGTTTTCAACAGAGCCAAGGGGTCCCCCCAGCAGGCGCACTAAGCCGATGCGTGCCAGCAACGCTGGAATAGGCGTTCCACCGGGTTTCGGAGCTGGGCGATAAGTGGCGACGTTCGAAGTAGGCAGGTCTTGGGTGTCAACCAGCACCAATCCGGAGACTTCGTCTGGATAGTCATGAGCGTACACGATCACGGTGAACCCGCCCATCGAATGACCGACCAACACATACGGGCCGGGTTCATTGGCTTTTACCAGCAGGGTATGCAACTCTTTTGCATATTCCCGAGCAGTACGCGGCTCGGGACTGAGCTCGCTCCACCCCATGCCTGCTCGATCGTAGGTGCAGATGCGCGTGGTCTTGGCAACTTCGGGCTGTACCCAACCCCAAGATGCAGACATATCGCCCCAGCCAGATTCGACCACTACAGTAGGACTGCCAGTACCCGTGCAGTGGATATGCAGGTGATAACCGCCAACGTCCACCATTTGACCCGGAGGGGGATAAGCTTTCATTTCGGCGGCTTCTACGATAGGCTCGTAAATGTACCCCACGATCGATAACCCTATGATCAAAAGCATAATTCGGCCCAGCCAAGTCAAACAACCGCGACCTTTACCCTTGGAAGAAATTACCTTTCCGTTCTGATTCTGACCGTTCATTGTGCAGCCTCCATACCACTAAGAATAAATATCCATCACACTCATTATTGAAAGCGCTATTGATGAGTATGGCTATAAGTGATCAAACAATACTGATTACATTATTTGATTTTTTGACTTCCTTCGCACAGCAGCATCCGCTTTCATTCGATCTTTTGGGTGGCCAGCACGAATTGGCATCAGCCTTATCTGGGTGCTTTGCAACCATTCCCCCGCAGGTCCAGCATGGAGCCAGGATCGATTCAATGAGGGGAATCTGTAACAGGTCCGCACCGAGGCGGGCACGTTCAGTTGAATCCGAGTAGGGTGCGAGTCCTACTTTCCCATCCACAGTAAAAGAGAGTTGCCCCACAAATTCAAAACCTGCCTTGCTCATACCAGCGCCGGAGGGGAGATTTTCTGGCGCATGGATGATCCAAAATCTTTTAGCGTTTTGGATTTCCTGTTCAAGGATGGATTGGAGCAAGCGCGGATAAAGTCCTTGACCCTGCCAATCTGGAAGAGTGGCGAAATCCCAGAGATAGCGATCGTTGGGCGAAAGTTCAACATTAATATCGAGTTCGCCAATGGACACCTTGCTTGTAGCGAGCCAGCCATATGCAACCGGTTGTCCATCCATTCGCGCAACATACGGACGATGCCCATTATTTAGTCGGCCCATGACCTCTGCGAGAGTGATGTGATTGATTTCCGCAAGTTCATCCCAGTCAGAGGCGGGACTGGCTGTAAATCCAGGTAATGGCGCGATCGGGGCGAAAGTATCTTCGGTCCAAAAGGTGGCAAATGACATTTTGTTTTCCTCGTAGGAGTGTTACTCGACAGATTCAGAAACGAATGCAGAGGAATTGAATCCCTTGACGATCAGCCAAACCCCAATGGACATCTCCCACAATCCGCCTGGAAGTGTGTGGAGCAGTTGCAGATTGAAGCCCAGGATTTCCAGCATAGATCCGCCTAAAAAGCTCACGTATCCAATGAAGCCCCAAATAATGAAAAAATGCGGAACCAATTTTGCCCGATAGAAACCGTAGCAAAGCGTCAAGCCAGCCATCCCTAAAGTGACCATGCCGATCTGGTAGGTGTAAGCCTGTGACTGTGTGAACAGGGCGCTCAGGGATTGAAGATAGGAAGTCTCGGAGGCGCTGGCTTTCAGGAACTCGGCACCCAGTGGAATTCGAAGCAGGATGAATAAAGCCGAGACGGCAATGATAGCGGCTTCGACGAGCCTGGCGCTGAGGTAACCGAGCGCGATACGCTCGTTGTTTTGCTTCAAAATCGGGAACATCATCACCCCATGAGCGGCGTCGCCAGCGGCGGCGAGTACCCAGAGCAATGCGCCGATAGCGATCATCATGCTCCTGGCAGAAACCGTGTCAAGCTGACCTGGTGTACCAAGCGCCGATCCTGCAATACCTACAACGAATCCCAAAATGTATAGCGCGCCCACCACTTTTGCTGTCGTTCTGTATGTGTTAACTTTTGTAGCTACGTTATTTTCTCTTTTGATTGAATTCATCTTTTATCTCCTTATTGGCTGTAGTCAAATTTCTAAATTTTGGCGTTATGGTCTATCGTAATGACGACATTTCCCTTTTTGTGCCCTGCCTCAACATACTTATGAGCCTCGGCAATCTGTTCGAGCGGATAGCTTCGGTCAATAACCGCTTTGATCTTCCCTGTCTCGATCAGTCCATTGAGGAAAATTAATTCTTTGGTCTTTTCGTTGGACGGTCTCAACCCTGTAGCCGCAATCCCTACCTTCTTTCCACCTGTCATGGATGTCCACAACATTTGAATCATGGTCGCTGGCGAAGGGACCGTTGTCAGATAGATCCCATTTTCAGTTAGCGAGCCTTTACAGCCTGAAAAAGAACTCTTGCCAACCGTGTCAAAAATGATGTCGTACGTCTGACCATTCTTTGTAAAATCCTCTTGGGTGTAATCAATAACCTTGTCAGCTCCCAACGATTTCACCATTTCCAAATTCGTGGTGCTGCATACGCCGGTGACATCTGCCCCGAAGTATTTGGCAAACTGTACGGCAATGGTTCCTACCGCCCCAGATGCTCCATTGATAAGAACTTTTTGTCCGCTTTTGATTTTTCCTTTATCTCTAAGGAAAGGCAAGGCTGTTAATGCTCCGTTGGGAAGGGCGGCGGCTTCCTCATAGGTGATATTGGCTGGTTTCATTGCAAGCGCCGCTTCTTCAGGCATACAAATGTATTCAGCATATGTACCTAATAAGCCCAGCCCGGTATTTCCATACACTTTGTCGCTTTTCTTGAATCGTTTTACATCTTTCCCAACGGCTTCCACTTCGCCAGCCAGATAAAATCCCAGGATGGGTTTCTTGGGTTTCAAAAAACCATTAAGACCTGGGCGGGCGCGTATTCCGGGATCCTCTGCTGCGACTGTTGTCGCAACGATTCTTATCAGCACTTCATTGTCCTTGGGGGTAGGCTTGGCTACCTCTTTCATTTCAAGGACATCTGGTGATCCAAATTTTGTGTACACAATTGCTTTCATACGTATTCCTCCGAGGTTATTTTGATTTGACAATAAGAAATTTTGATTGACATCAGGCGACTCTGTCTGATCGAGATGGACGCCGTTGACTGAGAGCAATGTCATGCCCAGATCGCGGACTTTTTTTAGCAATCCGTATAGGGCAGACTGATCAACTACAGGTCCAGTAAGAAGCGTATTGCCATCCTCTTCCCGCGTGATGGTCAGACCTTCAAACCAATCCGCCCATTGCTGACCGAGATGGCCTTTGACTTTAATCTGGTAGATCGGTGGTTGACTCGGGTTGGTTTTTGGGTTGAGGTTGTTCGACATTACTGTGTACCTGTTGCGGCTGGTCATAAAAGCCTGCGCCGCTTGCTCCATGTACAAGTAATATATCTGCAACACAGTGCCGGGTATAGACACTTTGGTGTTGTTGCAGGTGTTGTTTTAAATGCTTGGGGGAAAAATAGTGGGGAAAACTTGCGCACACCCCCCCCCCCCCCCCCCCCCCCCCCTGGGGAAAATATTGGGGAATACTTGCGCTTACAACAAGCCCAACTCGCGGGCGCGGATTATGGCTTCGGTGCGTCTTTGAACTTGTAATTTGCCATAAATCCTGCGGTTATGCCCTTTGACCGTATCCAGGGCAAGGAAAAGCTGTTGGCTGATCTCGTCGTTTGAAAGTCCCTGGGCGATGAGACGCAGCACTTCCAACTCGCGCTGGCTTAATAGCTCGTTCGAATTTGATTGCGGTATATCGTTGGTTTGCACAAACGCAGACAGGAGTTTATCTACATAGCCCCGCAATTCATGGTCTTTGCCGCGCGGTTGCTTTTCAAGTGACCCGCTAAAATCCAAAAGCAATGACCGCATGGGTTCACCCACATTCACAAAGATTCGGAAGTATCCCTCGGGTTGCGCAAGATACAGAGCACGCTCCAGCGAAGCGAATGCCTGGGATGTGTTGCCCTGCGCATGGTAGGCAAGAGCCGTCGTTATCAGTATTTCGAGCATGCTGCCCATTCTTTTTTGATCCTCTGCAAACTTCAAGAGACGTTTCAATAAAGTCAAGGCGTTAAGAATGGTTCGTTCTTCGTGATTACTCTGATATTCAGCGAGCAGCACACGAGTCAGGGTGATATGCTCGAACTCGTGCAAGTAACTAAGTTCATCGTTAATCGAAAGTCCATGCTCACGCATCCACTCTTGCGCATTGGACAATCGTCCTTGCTTGAGATAGATTCTCACCTTTATAGCGTCAACGGGGCGTGTATTTGGAATGAGAGACCTGACATACAAGCGTTTGGCTTCATCCAAGAGGTCGAGCACGGTGTCGAGGTCTCCCTCAGACTCTCTCAGCCGCGCCTGAGCAAGACACTTGCGATAAGACCAATCCCGCAGAGTGGACTGATCACCCAATGCAAGGCTTTTTTGAAAATGTTGCGCAGAAGATTCATCATCCCCCATCTCATGGTATAGCATTGCCAACCCCAAATAATGATGCGCAATGACGCGCTGGGCTTCGCTTTCATGCGCTGATGCAAGTTGCAATGATTGCTGATAGGTTCTTAACGCTTCACGGAGATGTCCCTGCTCTGTCAGAATATCCGCTTTTCCAGAGCCACTGGCAATGGCGAAAATAAAATTGCCAGCCTTTTGTGAACTATCGATCCAGTCGCTCATGGACTTGCAGGCGGCATCCAGATCACCATTTGCCCAGTATGTACCTCCCAGAATCGCAGTGGCTTGGGCGCGCAAGAAATAGCCTTCTTCAGTGGGGGCGAGTTTGATAACCAGCTTCGCATACTTCACTGTGTCAGGGAAATTACGTTGAGTCTGGGCATTGTAAGCGCGGGCAAAAGCGATCCTGGCTGGCAGGATACGAAATTGTTCCTCATCCACAATAATCATTTTATCGGATGGATCTTCCAGACACCGTTCAGCATCCCTCAGACGGGATTCACTGGACTCCACTTCGCTGGCATCCATGAACGCCCATGCAATCTGCGTGCACAACACCGGACGGGTGCGGATCAACTCCTCTGGTAACTGCTTTGCCCAACCAAGCCACTCAGCAGACTGAAAACTTTCATTCATTCCCTGCCAGTACTTTTCAGTCAACCGCGCACTCCTACTGAAATCCCTAGCAGCGATGGCATGGCGAAACGCCTCAGCCGCATCACCATTTTTTTCATACCACTCACTGGCGCGGATATGATATTTGGCGATCTCTTCGGGTGTCAGGCTTTGTCCCTGTCGCTGAAGCAATAGACTCCCAAAGAGATGATGATAACGATACCAACTCCGTTCATTGTCCAGAGCCATGATGAACAAATTGGCGCGTTCGAGATATTCCAGAGTTTCCTGTCCGCGAGTAGACGAATCGAGCAGAACTGCATCACAAAGCGGAGCGCACATGCGGCTGAGAATGGATGTACACAGCAGGAAGTTCTGAACGCTTTCGGTTTGTTGCTGCAAGACTTCTTCCACCAGATAGTCCAATACGAAATGATGAGTACCTGTAAACGACTTGATAAAACTGGAGGCGTCTCGCGAAGCGTGTCCCTGCATTGAAATCGCAGCAAGTTGCAGACCAGCGATCCAACCTTCAGTTCGTGCCTCCAACGCGGAGATATTTTCTGCTGAGAGGTTTAACCCCATTGCTTTGTTGAGAAATTCAGCAACTTCTGATGAAGTAAAACGCAAATCGGCAACGCGCAATTCGGTCAATTGGTCACGGACTCGCAACCGAGCCAAAGGTAGATTTGGATCTTCACGGGTAGTGATGACCAGATGCATTTGTGGTGGCAGGTGCTCCAGTAGAAAGGTTAGAGCATTACCAACCGCTTTGTCTTCAATCACATGGTAGTCATCCAGAACGAAGATGAAATTATCCGGGATGGTGGCGATTTCATTGAGCAGGATTGTCAGGACCGTTTCGATAGGCGGTGATTGCGTGGATTGGAGCATATGTAGCACCCCTGCTCCAATATTCGGAACAATCGTCTGCAAAGCAGTAATGAGATAAGTCAGAAAGCGTACAGGGTCGTTATCCCCTTCGTCCAGTGACAACCACGCGACTGGTCGCTCGCAAACGGAAACCCATTCGCTTATCAACGTAGTTTTACCAAAGCCTGCGGGGGCAGAGATGATAGTCAACTTTCGTCTGGATGATAGCCCTTCGTTCAGCCGTTCGATTAGGCGAAGACGTATAACCAATTGTGGCCGAGGCGGGGGGATATAAAGCTTAGTCGCTAAAATTGGCGTTGACATAAATTTATTATAACCAGTACTTCACAAAAAGACGGGCAATGAACGATAACAGAATTTGAGATAGGCCCTCGTGTGGATAATAAAAGCTTAGCAGCAACAAAGTCGGCAAGTCAAATTCACGAACAAAAGTCAGTTTATTGCCCTGATGGATGGCGAGAAACCCCTCGGTCTTTCGGGTAGATGGTGATCTCCATAACTTATTCCAAAATCAATTGAAGCAGTGCGTTGGTTTCCACAACTGTGGCAAACTCACCATTCAGGGTTGCCAGTGTCACATCATGGATCTCTTGCGCGGAGTATTTCTGTCCATTGTGACCAGTGAGATCGAAGGCTGCGGTGGCATCTGAGACGAGGTAGGTTTCGAAGCCGAAGGTTGCCTGCCATGCGCGTCGTTGTGGAAACACAGTGCGGGGTGGTGAGACCGACGATGACCAGTGAATTACATCCGAGCTCCCGAAGCTGCTGTTCCAAATCTGTGCCGATGAAGGCGCTGTTGACGGTTTTCTGGATCAACGGTTCGCCTGCCCGTGGTTGCAGTGCGTCTTTGATGGCGTTGCCAGGGTGGTTGGGATTCAACGGTGAAGTGAGAGGGACTGTAATTGGAAGAGTGCTTGCCCGTCCTGGTTCCTCTCGCCCGGGGCCTTTTGAACATCATGTAGGGTGTTTGATATTTTTTGCTTGGAATCCTCCACTTTATTTTACCTGCTCATTCCAGTCGCTGACCGCCCCACCCAGACATGGGCAGGGAAGCACGAGTACAGCCCAGACCGCCGACCCTGACTGGAAGCCGCCATGAATTGGTTGACCGCACCCAAGGCGGGCACCCGCGCCGCCCCCCGAGTGCGCCCGCCCCCCCGTCCCCTGTAGAAGGACTTGCGCCGGCCCCTCCCGATCCCCAACAACTTTTTGTCAACGCCCAGCAAGGATGAGACCCCAGGGCGCCCACGACCAACCCATTTGCCAAGGCCCCACACCCCCCCAACCCCTTTAGCCGTATGGAAGCCGCAGTTGGGGCCCCCCCCCCCCCCCCCCCCCCCCCCCCCCCCCCCCCTCCCCCCACAGATTCGATGGGCTTGAATGCAGCCACGATATAAGTAAAAAAGCGACCTGGTTCATTGTCGTCTTCGTCCAATGAATACCAAGCCACTTTTTTATTTTGTTTATTCGCAATCCACGCCGAGAGTAACGTCGTTTTTCCAAAACCTGGCGGGGCAGAGATGATGGTTACCCTGCCATTTATGCCTGTTTGGATGCGCTCAATCAATCTCTGCCGAGAGACAGATCCTTCTGTGGGGAGAGGCGGATACAGTTTCGTTGACAAGACTGGAAACGGCATAGGAACAATTATAAAGGGGGAAATTTTACTTTCGCAAGATGTCTCATAGAAGAAAAGTCGTTCCGATATTTAGAGGAGATGGAGAATAAACCCCATCTCCTCTATAAGTACCCATCACAAATAGGCTCGCCTCAGCAATTGGGCGTTGATCGCAACAACAATCGTACTGATGGACATGAGCAGCGCGCCAACTGCGGGAGAGAGCAGGATGCCCCAGTTCGCGAGCACACCTGCCGCCAAGGGGATGGCGACGATGTTGTAGCCTGCCGCCCACCACAGGTTTTGGATCATCTTGCGGTAACTGGCGCGGCTGAGTTTGAAGATCTTGACCACATCCAGCGGGTTGCTGTTGACGAGGATCAAGCCTGCGGATTCGATGGCAACGTCTGTGCCGCCGCCGATGGCGATGCCGACATCGGCGCGAGTGAGCGCGGGCGCGTCGTTCACGCCGTCGCCGACCATTGCCACGCGTTTGCCGAGCTTTTGCAGTTCTGTGACTTTCTGGTCTTTGTGTTCAGGCAGGACTTCGGAAAAGACACGTTTGATGCCAAGCTGCTTTGCGACCGCGCTTGCAGTGGCATGACTGTCACCTGTGAGCATGGCAACTTGAATTCCCATTTTCGTTAATTCATCCACTGCCCCTTTGCTTTCGGGACGGATCACATCCGCAACGGCGATGGCGGCGATGATGTTTTCTTTTGTGGTCAGATACACAACGGATTGCGCATTGCTGTTGGCAGAGTCTGTGAATGTTTTGATGTTGGATGCGGGAGACAAAGCAAGCATTTCCAGCAGACGCGGTCCGCCGATGTAGTAGGTCTGTCCATCGTAGGTGGCTTGGACGCCGCGTCCTTTCAAGGCGGAGAAATTGCTGACGGGTGGAATGACCAGTTGTCGGTCGCGTGCGAAGCGGCGGATGGCTTGAGCGATCAAATGCTCGGAGTCAGATTCCAGCGCAGAGGCGAGAGCCAAGGCTCGGGATGAGTCCCAGCCATCCGCTGTTGTCATATCCGCAACGCCGAATTGACCTTGTGTGAGCGTGCCAGTTTTATCGAAGATGACGATGTCAATTTCACGCGCGGCTTCGAGCGCGAGACGGTCGCGGACGAGGATGCCGTTCTGCGCGCCCATTGCGGTGGTGATGGCAACGACAAGCGGAACCGCGAGACCGAGCGCATGCGGACAGGCGATGACGAGGACGGTGACGACGCGATTGAGAACTTCGATGTTGAAGGTATCGGCGAGAGTCCACGCGATGGCAGTGAGCAGCGCGGAGGCGAGCGCAATGTAAAAGAGCCAGCCCGCGGCTTTATCGGCAAGCACCTGCGTTTTGGATTTGGATCGCTGCGCCTGTTCAACGAGACGCATGATGCCAGCCAGCGCGGTTTCGTTTCCTGTGGCAGTGACTTTCACGCGCAGACTTCCATCGCCGTTGATCGTGCCAGCGATGACTTTCGCGCCATCCATTTTATGCACGGGAATCGATTCGCCTGTGATCATGGATTCGTTGACATTGGAGTGACCATCGATAACTTCACCATCGGCAGGGATGCTTGCGCCAGGGCGGACGAGAAGCAGGTCACCATGTTTGAGCGCAGAGACGGAAACCATTTCGGTCATGTCGCCGTGATGGATGCGTTCGGCGGTATCGGGCATGAGTTTGGCGAGTTCATTGAGCGCGCCAGATGCCTGACGCACGGAACGCATTTCCAGCCAGTGACCGAGCAGCATGATGTCGATGAGCGTGACGAGTTCCCAGAAGAAGCCTTCGCCCAGGTTGATGAACTGTGCCGCGACACTGTAAATGAGCGCGACGGAAATCGCCAGTGAGATGAGCGTCATCATGCCTGGCTTGCGTTCTTTCAATTCAGGGACTGCCATTTGCAGGAAGGGAATTCCGCCGTAGGCAAAAACGACGAGCGAGAAGACGAACGGAATCCATTCGGCGAATGGGAACATGGGCGGCATAAATCCGAGCCACATTTGGATCATTCCGCTGTAGGCGAGCACGGGAATGCTCAACAACAGACTCCACCAAAAGCGGACGCGGAACATCTGCTCATGTCCGCTGTGGTCTGTGCCGTGACCTGCATGAGCGGAGTGGTCTTCGTGGGACATTTCAGCTTTCGCTGGCATGGCATGGAGTGATCCCTGTTGTGCGGATGATCCTCGGTTGCTGGATGATTTAATGGTCATGCATGTTGTGTTGATTAGTTGTGTTCATGTTTACCTCTAAATTTTTATCTTTGGATAAATTGCCGGTCATAACTTTTATGTCGCCATTTACATCTGCTTGACTTTGACCTTCAAGTTCCCGATATCAAAAAAACAGCGCCTTTCACTTCTTCCGTTGACGATCAAATTGCAGCAGAGCATAATGAGGGGACCTTTCACAAAAGACCCTTCTTCCAGTTCTGCGTTTTGCCCCATGATCAGAAGCAGCCCTGGAATGGTCTCTCCTTTTGCCAATGTAAAGTTACGTTCATTGGCAATTCGCACGCGACTAATGGTCAACACAATGAGCAGGAGCGCCAGAAATGAACCAACCAATAATTTTTGTTTTCTTGTTTTCATTTTGCATCCTTTTTAAATTTGATAATTTTTCTTTATATAGCCAAAGCAGACGTATGCACTGGGCATTTTTGTTCCAGCCTGCTGGTCAATTTCTCTTTCATTTGCAGGCGCGCCCTTGCAAGGCGACTCTTCACCGTTCCCACAGGGACATTCAACGCCTGCGCCGCTTCCAGATAATCAAAGCCCTGAATATCGATCAATGTAATGATGTCTCGATAAATATCCTGAAGCTCATTGAGATTGCGATATAAAAACTTCTCATCTTCATTCCGCTCAACGGTATCCTCCACCAAGGTATTCGGGTCGGCGATCCAATAGGGAGTTTCCATTTCCTCGCCATACTCATCGTCGGGGAAAAGCGGTTGGGACGGTCGTCTCGCCGATTGCCTCAGCCAGTCATATGCCGTGTTGGTCACAATGCGCATCAACCAGGCGCGGAACGAGCCGCCGCGAAATCCACGGATATTTTGGAACGCCTTCAGGAAGCTGTCCTGCGTCACTTCCTCTGCCAGCCATTCATCGTTCAACATCGCAAGGGCATGATGATACGCAGCATCCTGATGTTTCAAGACCAGTTGATTGAAAGCATCCAGATCGCCATTCGACGCGCTCTCTATCCATAACTCTTCCATTCCAGCGGGTTGATTTTTGAGTTCCATTTCGCTTATCCTGCATATACCTATAAAAGTGTTCTTCATCCTTCCCCTACTTTATTTCTTTTCCAAAAGAATTGGTATCAAGAATTCGCACATTTCACTGGACAAAAAATTGCACAATCAGCATTAAGGTAGAAAAAACGCATCGCTCTTTCGAGTTGTGATACTCGAAAGAGCGATGTAGGAAACGGTCTAGGCTACATCTTCCCGCTCAGGGCGGTATCCAAGAGTGCCGCGGGTCAGAATGAGGAGGAGGATGGCAACGATGCCAAAGGCAATTAAGTTGACCCAGCCGGATTCCAACACTTTCATAAAGCCAGTGAATTCAACATCCTTCGGGACAAGTTCATTCGTCAACTGGGTAGCCGCATTGCCGGAAGCATGCAGCACGATGGCGATCCACACATTGCCACGCGAGCCGTTGTACACCCAGCTATAGAGGAAGGTTGCAACCATGGATGTCAAAACGAAACGTGCAAAGCCTTCCAAAGTAAACGGATCAAACAAAGGTGTAAGCAAGGCGGGCAGATGCCAGATCCCATGCAGCGTTCCGAGAATCAAGGTCGCAACAATGGGTCCATATTGTTTTTGCAAACGTGGAAACGCAAAACCGCGCCAGCCTGGTTCTTCCCCAATGGAGGGGATCACCAAACCGATCAACACGCCAGGCAGGAATACAGAAAGAAGCAGGGACGGGTTCGCCATAAGGTTGGCAATTGGAGCGCCGTTGTAGATGAAGCTATAAGCGCCAACCCAGATCACAATCGGAACTATGAAGATGACCGCATACCACTGCAAACCAGCTCGAAACTGGAACATGCGGCGGCGCAGGTTGCGCATGCCTTCCTTACCTTCGAGCACGCCTGTCACCCAGAAAGCAGCAACGGTTGGTCCCAGAAGAGAGCTGAGAACAAAAGACGCAAAACTCAATGCCTCTGGGACAGCAGCAAGCTCAAGGGCATCGATCACCATTGGCGAGATGAAGAACCACATTACGCCATACGCGAGGATAAAGTAGGAAACCAGTGGATGGTTTTTGATAAAAACTGAAAAGCCTTTTTCGTTCGAAATGGTACTGGTAAGTGTAGACAAGATATTTTCTCCTTTAAAAATTTATATGGTTAATTTTGATCCTGAACAATTGATATTTGTTAATCTCATTTGGCTCCTTTCCATGCTCACTTTATACAGAAAAACAAGCCTTGTTGGGTGTCAAAATAAATCACAAAATATCGTACAAAAAATAGTACAATATAAAAATTGACCCGCTTTTATTGGTATGAGCAGCGAGGATAGATCATGGATTATTCATTTGGTACATGGATAAAACGCAGGCGAAAAGCGCTGGACCTTACCCAGCAGCAACTAGCCCAGCAGATCGGTTGTTCCCCTTCCCTTATTTTCAAAATAGAATCCGACGAACGCCGCCCCTCACGTCAGATGGCGGAACTGCTCGCCGAAAAATTGGAAATACCCCCCGAACAACGTCCCAACTTTTTGAAAACTGCCAGACAGGAAAAGAGCATCGCCAATCTGGGGACGATTCCGCTTCTTTCCGCGCTTGAGCCTGATTCTGCTCCCAATCAGAATCCTGGCAACTTGCCTATCTCTCCCACCCCGCTCGTCGGGCGCGAGCACGAACTTAACGTCATCACCAAACAACTCCTTGAACCCGCCTGCCGCCTGCTCACACTCACGGGACCTGGCGGTATTGGCAAGACGCGTCTCTCCATCGAAGTGGCGCGTCAACTCGAAACCCATTTTGCAGACGGCGTGTACTTCATCTCGCTCGCTGGCATCGGCACGCCTGATTCGATGCTATCCGCCATTGCTGATCTGCTCGGGCTGGGTTTCTCTGGTCCTGCCGATCCCATTGTGCAGCTCGCCAACTTCCTTGGCAAAAAGCAAATACTCCTCGTTTTCGATAATATGGAACATCTGCTTTCAGGCGGAAGTTTGCTTGGCGAAATTCTTCAACAAACGCAGCATGTCAAAATGATCGTCACATCACGCGAGCAATTGCGCCTACAATGGGAATGGCTCTTTGAAGTGCAGGGACTTCCCATCCCTGAAGAGACCGATTCTCAAGTCCTTGAAAACAACAGCGCGATCCAACTCTTCATCCAACGCGCCCGTCAGGCATCGCAAAGTTTTTCGTTGGAGGCAGAGGACACGGCGGCACTCGTCAGCATCTGCAAACTAGTCGGCGGACTTCCGCTCGCCATCGAACTCGCCGCCTCGTGGGTGCGAATTCTCTCCTGCCGCGAGATCATGCAGGAACTTGAAAAAAGCCTCGACTTTCTTGAGACCCGCAAACTCGATGTTCCCCTACGCCATCGCTCGATCAAAACCGTTTTCGATCATTCATGGAAGTTGCTCACTGATGATGAACGCTCTCTGTTAATGAAGTTGTCCGTGTTTCAAGGTGGATTTACCCGCGAAGCTGCCAATGCCGCAACAGGAACTTCGCTCTCTTTATTATCTTCATTGGTAGATAAGTCCCTTCTTCGCCACAGCAAAAATCCAGACCGATACGATCTGCATGAGTTGGTCCGCCAATATGCGTTTACCCGACTCCAATCACATCCCTCGGAAGAAGAACTAGCCTCTGAAAAATATGCTGAGCATTATGCCAACTGGATCTCTTCATTGGAAGTTCCCTTCAAAAGCGCGCTCCAACCACAGACCTCGCATCAGATCCGCATGGAGATGTGTAACTGGCATTGCAGTTGGGATTGGGCAGTTCAACATCAACGCCTCGACCTGTTGCGCAAAATGACTCCCTGCCTAAACTGGTATTTTGAAGTCCATGGATACTATGATGAAGCCCTTTCCGCGTTCAAGCCCGCTGTGGATAGTCTCCGTGCAAAAGGCGCACCAGCCACTTTGAAAAGCGCTGCTGAAAAATCTGCCTTTGCCCTTCTGGTGGATTCAGTTGGCTGGTTCGAATTCCGCACAGGGAATTTTGAGTGTGCCATCCCCCTTCTCGCTGAAAGCTTGGAGATCGCCCGTGAATATGATGACCCTGAAGTGATGTACTACATCCACGGGAATTGGGGTTATCTTTCCCTGATGACAGGCGAAGTTTCAGAAGCAGGCAGGCTGACCATCGAAAGCCTCCGTTATGGACAAATGCTCACGCCATGGCACGTCGCCATTCCCAAAAGCGTGCTGGGGATCGTTGCCTATCAACAGGGAAATTTGAATGAAGCGTATCAAAAATTAAATGAGAGTCTCAAGATCTGGCGTCCCGTGGGTGACCCGCGTGGACTGGTTTTCTGTATGTTGTACATGGGCATGACCGCCCTCGCCCTGCAAGACCTCACAGCCACCCGTTCCATTTTGCTGGAGAGCAATCAGATCGCAGAAGCCAACATGGACCGCTGGGCATATGCCTTCGGGTTGGATATGCTTGGGATGGTCGCGCTGGCTCAAGGTCAAAATGAAGAGGCGCTTGAATACTTCCAACACAGTATTGCACTTTCGAAAGAGATCGGTGACCAGCTGAACGGCACGCAGACAATGATCCACATGGGGCAGGCGTACGCAGCGCTTCGACATGAAAATGAAGCAAAGCGCGTGTTCCTTGAAGCCTATGCCAATGCTCAATCATCCAAATGGACGCCTATTCTTTTGAATGCGTTTCTCTCTTATGTTGAAACACAGCCTACCCTTCCCGTAGAAACAAAACTTGCTGCGGCATTGTCCATCCTTTCGCATTCTTCTATTACGTCAAACCTGCGCGCACGCAGTGAGTGTTTGCGCAATGAAATTACGTCAATGCTTAAGTCGCAAGAACTTGAAAACGCTGAGAAGCTTGCAGGCGATAAAAGTGCAGAAGTCTTGGCGCAAGAGATAATGAAGTAGTCTCCCATTTCCCTCCATATGAATTACGCCCATCTTTCATAAAAAGATGGGCGTTTTTTGCAACGGTGACATGATCGACAAAATCACTGTATCAAGATTATCAAGTTCAAACTTTTCAATAAATCAGCAAACTCAGCACGGTCAAGGTCTGTGTCATTCGAAGGAGCGGCAATTCCCATGCAAAAGTGAATCCTTAATTACTCAGAGACAGCTTCCATCTTCGCCCGATTCCTATAGGCATCATATTCAGGCAAAAGGCGGTTGTATTCTTCATCCATTAGAGGTGAGGAAACCATAAAATCTGCCGTAGCCCGGTTACAAGCGATAGGGATATTCCAGACAACAGCCATCCTCAATAGTGCTTTTACATCTGGGTCATGAGACATAGACTCAAGCGGGTCCCAAAAGAAGATCAGAAAATCAATGTCACCATCGACGATCTTGGCTCCAATTTGCTGATCACCACCAAGCGGTCCACTTTCGAGCTTATGAATGGGAAAGCCAAGTTCCTGCTCCAGTAACGCGCCGGTTGTACCGGTTGCATATACCGTGTGATGTGCCAGAAGGTCTCTGTTATATTTCGCCCATTCGACCAGATCCTTCTTCTTATTATCGTGGGCCACAAGAGCAACTTTTTTATCACGTTCGATCGTTATTCTGTTTTGTTCCAAGAGAGCTCCTTACAATTGAAATATCCTTCATTAAATGAGCTTTGTTCCTCGGTTGTCAAGTAATGCGGCTCTAATCTCAGCAATGACCCTTTCCTCGGAATCTGCAGGGACCATGGTAATTAATTTATTCCGATCAGGTTGTGAATCCAATTCATCTGCCAGGCGCCCGGTACCACTCAAAGCGATAATAGGGCGGCCATGTTCCAGGCTTAATTCAATATCGGTGCGGGAGACATCCCCCCCATTAATAAGGATCGTCACAGATCGGCTGCCTTTCGATAGAATCGTTGCAGTCTCCACGATCCAAGACGATTCTTCGCCAAAATGTCTGCCAGGCACAAGAATAAAATGGGAATAATGTTCCTCCAACTGCCAGCGCTTCGTACCCCACCATAAAAATTTTGTACTGGATGGGCCGCCGGGCCAGGTAACCAACTCCTCAGGCGATATGCCGATCAAAGGAAATTCATAGCGGTTTTTCCAGCGCACCTGACCGATCTCTGCCATCACCCCCATATCTGTCCCACCGCAGATGATTAAAGCATGCATATCTTCTGCGACTACGGAGATGGTCTGGATGGCTTTCTTAGTTACGACAGCCTGCTGTTCGTCAATCCCGCCACCGATCAAAACAATAACAGGATAATTCGCCTCTAAACACAGTTCAGATGCCACTTCTTCCAAATCTGAGTGTTTGCGGGGGAACACGCAAAGCACTTGCTGGTCTGGAAAACTGAGCTTTTCAATACGCATACTTACCTTTCTTTAAAATACTACTGGCTCTGTATACCCGCAGGACCGGACTATGTGCCAATTACTCGGCTACAACAGTACTCAACTTCGGCTTTAAAATCAGACGCACTCTCGCGTAAATAAACACAATGGGATAGGCTAGAAGAGTGAGAATATCCATGGCTATAAAGAGCAGATTCAACTTCATTTATTCTCCTTGAGATTGCTTGAAACGATAAACATAACCAATGCGCTCGGTCAGTTATTTTCCCTTTTTATTTTTATGCTTCGACCCATTGGTAGTGTCCAAATTTCCCCTATTATGAGCCGCCTCATTGTTTTTTATCAGAGACTGTACAGGCGAGATCTCACCCAGGCGTGTATTGGAGGGAATGCCCGCCTTATCTTTGGAAATTGTGTTGCTTTGTTTCGGCTTACGTTTACTTACACCTTTGCGTCCCATTTGTTTCTCCTTGGTTTGAAATCATTGAAATACAGGTTTATTTTTTCTGGCGGAGATGCTGAGGAAGTCCGGCAGTCTCGTCCAGTAACTTGCCAATCCGTTTGATCCTTTGTCGGTTGGCTTCGTGCTCTGCAACCCGCTTATTGAATTCGTCTTCATCTATGATCACAATATCAGGCGGGTTTTGCGCGGAAAGCTGCAGGGTGGCCTCATCCCTTAGCTTTATATCGTCAAAAACTTTTAGGAATGCGCTCGCAACTTGCCGCACAAATGTACGTTCATCCACCGCTGCGGCGTCTTCAGGTGAAACACGCACAGGTTCCGGCGCATGGTCATAAACAACCCGAACGGAAAGCTTGCCATTATCGATAAAGGGATAATCTATGTGCGTTGGTAATTTGCCCAGCTGTCCACGATCCAGAATAAAGGCGTATCGAAGACCATCACTGTTGCAAGACACCACTTGTAATTGCAGCTCATTTGCAAGATCGTGCAACAGGCGCGGATCGAAGTAGTTACCAAATGGGATTGTCGTATGCCTGGCAATATATCCATTATTGAGAATGCCAAACAGAACAATCATCCCAGTATCGGGGTCTTGCGCCAGCCGCCAGCGTTTAAACCGCGGCAACAAACCCCATTTATTTAAAACTGTTGAGACCTGCGTCCTGATCTGCCGTATTTTTCGATCGAAATATTGAGGCTCAATTGTCTCGGTTATCATCTTCATCCTTGTCTTCGCCATCGAGCAATGTGTTCTTGACATCATCAAGCCATTCGTGCACTTCATTGTCCGGTGTCGTAAGTTGAGAAACATTTTCGATGATATCGCTTTCCACATACGGCAATGCGTGACGATGATTTACGAATTCAGTTGGCGGAGGCGGAAGTTTGCCAACGGGATTTTCCAGAATCCGCTGGTTGGCTTGTTGAATCCTTAGCCAGCGCCAGAAGCCCCAAAGAGCAAAACCTGCCAGAAGCACGATAAAGGTCGGAAGGCACCACATCCATAAAAAGTCGATGGGACCCTGCCTTTGCTCTTCACGCTGGCGTGTTTGTTCCACATACCATTGCGCGGTGGAGGCAGCAATCTGGGTTTGTGTTGCGATGTTATTGGCAATTGCAGTTTGAGTGCCTGCGGCCAGATCGTTCTTCCCCTGCTGAGTCATTACAGCGTTCGCACTTTGTGTTCCTGCAACCTGTATTACTTGCAGATCGTATTGTGCCTGGGTTTGCCGAATTGCATCCTGTTGTAGTGCAGCGTTCTGTGTAGCCCCAGCCGAATTTAGGGTGGCAAGTGCCTGAGCACGCACAATTTCGGCAGTAGCTGCTATTTGAGCCGCAATGACATTGGCGTTGTTTTGTTCCTGGGTCTGAACCGCATTTAATGTTGCATTGGCCGCATTGAATGTCGCCTGCGCGTTGGCACGCACAACCTCGGCGTTGGCTGCCGCTTGATTATTTTCATTAATCTTTACCTGGGTTTGTGCTATCAGGGTGGCTTCAGCGCATGCCACGCAGGGGATGTTTTCTATTAACGGTGTGGACAGCAACATTTCCTGCCCTGCTACCGGTGTTGTTGTCACTCCAGCACATGCAGCCAAAATTAACATCAATAATGTCAACACCAAAACAGAGGCAACATGTGAACCGCGGCGCATAGCATTCATACTAATTTTCCAATCCAGCAAAATAAAAGGCTGCCAGGAACTTATACGGCATCTTTCAGTGCTTTGAGAAGCCGCACCTTTATCACCTTATGGGCCGCCTTTGCCTTATAGATCATCGGCTCTTTGGTAAAAGGATTGACACCTTCATGCTTGCGCGTGGCAGGTTTCTCAACGACGTTCAGTTTAAGCAAGCCGGGGATAAGGACCTCGCCCGGTCCTTGCTTGCCAAGTTCCTGGGCGATCATCGAGTTAATCGTCTCGAGCGCCGACGAGGCTTGTTTCTTATTTAGGCCGCTCTTCTCAGCGAGGGTGGTCACGAACTGGGTCTTGCTCATTCTTTTGTTCGACATTTCATACCTCTTTTATCATCAACCGTATTTATCGTAAACAACTTTTCACACCCCATCGGCTTGCGAAATTTCCTTCACCATCGCACCAGTTTTTTTAGGATGATTAAACCGTGTTGCCACATCGGCCTGGGCAATAATCCCCAGAATCTTATGGTCATCATCTACGATCGGAATACGGCGCAGTTGGTTCTCAGACATTGCATCCAGTGCCTTTTGCAGGTCATCTTCGGCAAGGCAGGTTACCACCTTGCGTGTCATCACAGTCTCTACCTTGGTGGATTTGGCATCAAGCCCTTCAGCAACGATCCGTAAGGTTAGATCGCGATCTGTTACGATGCCAACGAGCCTTTTCGTCTGTTCATTTTCAATGACTGGGATGGAACCGACATGCTTGCTCTTCATCAATTCCGCCGCTTCCGTCACCAGATCACTTGGCAGGCAACAGACAGGATTTTTCGTCATTACTTCATTACACTTTCTCATAACAGTTCTCCTCCATGAGTTTTTCTTAGTTTTTCGTTCAGAAAGAGAGGCAGCCTGTCGGCCGCCCCTCTTCACTTCAACGAATACAGCCTTATCCGATTCCCAGTACCCTCAAAATGATGAGGATGACCACAATAACCAGCAGAATGTGTAAAACATTCCCCGTGCGTGGAATACCGGAATACAAATTCGGGCCAAAATATCCGAGCAACCATAGTATGAGCAGAATTACAATGATCCAGGTAAGCATGAGATTTCTCCTTATTTAGCTGATTTGGTCTACAATTCATCATACAATTAACACTCTCCAGTCACATCCATCGGCTGGAGAGTGTTTTTCTCCGCCATTTGGGGGAGAAAGTTGAAATCAGCTATTGAACTGATTTCAGGGGATTGAGATTATTTCTCTGGTGCAGTAAATGTAGCAGGGACGCATGTAAAACCCAAGCCCACTGAATAAGAGTCTTTCACGCCATCTTGATTCGGACTGAAATTGCCAGACGCATCGAGCAAGTCAAGATCTGGAGAGACCGCCAGCATGAGCAGAGGATTGTTCTCAAGTTCCTGGGTGGTAATGGAACCATTATTATCTGCGTCGAATGCCTGCAGAAGGGTATTCGTAGATCCCTTATCCGCCTTGATCATTTGATTAAGACCATCGGCAATCGCCGGGAGAAGATTGCTGCGAAACTCATCGACGGTGATACCACCACCAATTTTTCCGTCGACGCATCCACTTGTGCTAAAGTCTGCTTCGAGACGTACCCCGATCAGCCTTACCTCAACCTGCTCGCCCAGTAACAGGATCTGGATTTGCGCCTTGCCAGGTCCACCTACAAAGTGACCATTCGTAAGCGCACCAATAATCGGCGAGTTGTTGGGCGTGGCTGAGTCAAGTGTAAATTTGTCAGTACCATCGAAAACAGGCGCCGCTTGAGTTTTTTGTCCCAGGAATATGGACCATGAAACATTCTGGTCATTCATGAAATCGTCTGCTTGAACCAGATGAAGCGAGACCACCTGCCCGGTGGTAACTGCCTGATCCAGTGTTGACTGCAATTCAAGGGTTGGGGCTGCAGTTGTCAGCAAGGTAATCAACTCCCCGAACTTGTTATCGGGTTTTTTCTGGGAATCCTCGTCCACATTCAGCGAGAAGGTTTGGATCTGCTCTTGAGTTGTTGGCACCAAAAGTTTACTGGTAACAAAATAGTATTGCATGCCCGTAGTAGGCATCACCACGGTAGTCGGCGTCGGCGCAGGCTGTTTGGGTGTTTGATTTAACATACTGCAAGCACCTGCCAACAATACGATCAGGCTGGCATTTAAAATAAACATAATCTTCATCTTCATGATTAATCTCCTTGTGATTTATTCATATCGACTGCAAACAGATCAATGCGTTCAAGAGACCTGAATATTTTTCGCATGAATAAGCATAGACAAAATTGTCAGCCAAAAATATGCGGCTGATTAACTCATCATAAACAAAACACTCTCCAGCCGCATCCATCGGCTGGAGAGTGTTTGTCTCCGCCGGTTGGGGGAGATTCTTACAAGGCCACTGTTTTTACAAAATGAAATCTTCCCAACACATTTCCCCAGCATTCCTTTGGAGATGACTTCTATTTACACTTTAAGATTTTATGGAAATGGGAAGGCCTGTTTCGCTGATAACGGATTGGATACTTGCAAAACCGGCTCGGCTTTTTCAAGCAAGGCAGATAACCGTTCCATACTGCTGGTTACCAATGGCGGAGGCGGCTCACTCATCTCACCTATGGTGACTTGCAAGCGAGCCTGTCGCTCTTTGAGATCTGAAACCTGAATTGCGGCTCCCGCAGCAAGGCGATTGCTGATTAGCAGATTCCACAAAATCTGGCATATAGCGGACAGCGGTGGCGCCGCAATGACTCCGGGCAGACCAAACGCATCTGCCATCGCTAACAATATGACCAGAGTCAAAATTGGATTATCCCAATTGCGTTTAAAAAGACGTGGTTCAACCCAAATTTGTATGACAACCAAGACAACCATTGTATAAAGCGCCGTAAACAAGCTAAGGTTCACGCTCGTCAACAGGCCAATGACAAGGGGTGGGATGACAGCAACAACTGCGCCTACCACGGGAATCAGCCATATCAGCGCGCCAATCAGCGCCAACAGGAATGGATATTGAGACCCAAGCAGCCAATATCCAATGCCTAGAAATATCGCGGCAAGAAGACTTTGAATTATTTCGCTGCGTATATAAGTACCAAGATCAGACTCGATCGTTCGCCAAATTCCCCGTGCATGTTTGCGTTGCTCAGATGGAAGCAGCGACAACCAGAGCCTTTCAAAATGAATTTGATTGCTACTCCAGTAGATGCTCAAGAACAGAACGAGAAACAGACCACTCAAGACTCCCCCAATCCCTTCAGTAAAGCCGATCACGGCGGGTAATACAAACTGACCTTGTTCACCCGTAAGCGCTTCAAAGAGCTTGTCGGGGGTTGGCAACCATTCAACCAATGTGTGCTGGAATGAAGTACCCTCCAGCCACGGTGGCAGCATCCAGGCTCCCTGGACTGACAGGGTTTGTGCCAATTGTTGAATATCGCCGATTGCAAATCTACCAACCAGGAAAACAATAAAAACGAGGCTGACTGCAATAATAATGTAGACAAATATCATCACCAGGCGCATCATGAAACTGCGCTTGATCCAATCCATGATCAACGGACGGGCGGTTGCAGCAAGGGCGAGCGAGATCAGAACGTAGCCAACCACCGTGCGGAACTGCCACAACACCACAAGTGAAAGTAGTGTTGCCAAAATTGCCGTCCCAACCATTGCCAAATGCTTGATCATGGTACATCCGATGTGTTTTCACTTTGAGTTAGCAAGGTGTCAAGGTCTGTTGTTATCGTTTCGATCTCATCCATTACCAGGTCGATCTGCTTAACGCTCAAGTCTGAGCCTCTTTTTTTGAGCCGCGCTTGTTTGCGCAGATCCTGAGCGAGTTCCTGTGCTTCATAGCGCAGGCGGCTTGAATAATCACGCCCATCTGAGATATCTGGTTCCGTTGTTGTTGGGTGAAAAACAAAGTGATTG
Source organism: Candidatus Villigracilis affinis (assembly GCA_016718275.1). Taxonomy (GTDB): domain Bacteria; phylum Chloroflexota; class Anaerolineae; order Anaerolineales; family Villigracilaceae; genus Villigracilis; species Villigracilis affinis. The sequence goes on along the minus strand of JADKEA010000019.1, from coordinate 393,426 downwards.
AGTATGAGTTGAATAATGGCCGCCATGGGAATTGCCATAAGCGCTCCAGCGATTCCAAAAAAAGAGCTAAAGGCAAAAAGCGCCAGTAATGTTACAAATGGATTAACCCCCACCGCTTTTTTCATGACGCGCGGCACCAACAAGCTGTTCTCCAATTGCTGAATAATGACTGTTGTGACGATAACCCAAATCAGCTTGTCAGGCGCAATGGATAATGCGACCAGCGCTGCGGGAATAGCCCCAAGTAGCGGACCGACCATGGGAACCGCTTCCATAATGCCTGCTACAAGTGCCAGGATCAAGGCATTCGGCAAGCCGATGATCAGGTATGCAGCCAGCGCCATGACACCGATAACAAGGCAAAGAATGCCTTGTCCTGCGATAAAAAAGCCAACCTTCGTCTCCATGGCGGAAATCAGTTCTCTTATATTTTCACGTTTGTCTTGTGGTATCAGCAGCAAAAAGGACTGGATGATTCGAGGACCATCCAGCGTCCAATGGAAAGCAAGTACAAGAATAACGATGGCTGTGAACATAAATTTGGCAGCCAATGATATATAGCCCATTGCCTGTCCAGCCGAAACCATCACATCTTGTCCTGTTTGTGGGGTTGTACTCAAACTTGGCAGTACAACTGGGAGAAATTCACCCAACCGCACAACGAATGGATTGGGGTAATTTCCCATCCACAGGATCAAACTTTGGTAATAACCCGGCGCAGCAGCGGCAATCGTTGTGCTTTGTTCGATGAGTAGTGGAGATAGCGTGAATAAAAAGCCTGCAACCAGGATCAGCAAAACCAGATAAACAAGAATGACTCCTGCTATGCGAGAAAAACCTCGCTGATATAACCATGCCACAACTGGCCTGATGACTGTCCCCATTACAATGGCGATAAACAAACTGAAAACGACCTGGTTAAAGCGATACAGGAGCCAGAAACCAAAAACGACGGACATAAGCACTAAAGTGGCCCATACGACCCTGCGGAATGTCCAATCGTATGGTTGCAAAGGGGAATGATTCTCCATATTCAGCCTGCTGTTATATCTAACTTGTCAATCGATTCGTATTTCCTCCAAACAGGAAGGTCAGCACAAACCCTGAGACAAATCCTCCGACGTGTGCCATATAAGCCACGCCGCCCGTGTCTGCAGTATTTGCGATTGAACCGATGCTGCTAAACAGTTGCAGAACGATCCAAAACCCAATGACGATCAGTGCAGGGACTTGAATCACCTGCTGGCCTTGTAATACTCTGACTCTTCCCTGTGGGAACATCAAAACGTAGGCGCCGAGCACCCCGGCAATGGCTCCCGATGCGCCCAAATTCGGCACGTTCGATCCGAGGCTGAATGCAAGTTGGGCAAAAGTTGCTCCAAATCCGCAGAGCAGATAGAAAATCGTAAACTTGGCATGTCCGAAACGATCTTCAACATTATCACCAAAGATCCATAGATAAAGCATGTTGCCTCCCAGGTGAAGCCACCCGGCATGCATGAACATGGAAGTGAAAAGTGTTGGAAAATCCCCAATGGGGTCGGCAAGAAAACGACTGGGAACGAAAGCCCACTTCATAATAAAGGCGTCGCCGCCGCTCATCTCCACCAGGAAGAAAAGGACATTTAAAACGATTAAGGCATACGCGACCAGCGGAACAGTTCTGCGTGAGGAATTATCATCACCGATTGGTAACATAGGATTTTTCTCTATTAACTCTTAAGACCAGCGCCTGCTTACTGGAAAAGCGGGCAGGGATTCGATTTGTTGTTTGTCGAGATTCAGGAATACGGTATCCTCACGAGTCTCACCCAAGGCAGAGAGGGGAATAATCACATCCTTTTGTCCCCACAGATGCCCTTCTCGCATTACCAAATGGGTGATCGATCCATCCACCTTGTTAACCACAAATTCATCAACGTGCCCAACGTGACCATCTGTAGCTTCAACTCGTGTACCACGGTGTACGGCCAGTTCACCCAGCGGAATTTGTTGATGCTCCACAGGCACTTGCACGCTCACTTCGGAGGTAATGTAGGGCATGTAATAAAATGAGCCCATTCCAGATATTCCGCCACCATATCCTGCATAATCCAGAGCTTTCTCCTGAATAAACTCCGTTTGGACAAACGGGTCCATCGTTCTCAACCTTGCCAGATCGCAGCTCAGTCGAATTGTATTAACAATGGTTTCAGCTACAAACTCCACCGGCACCATATACTCTGTGTTGGGAGGCGTATCCTCTTTTACGATCAAAAAGGTCACCTGATCAATGATCGGATTTATCAGCACGTATACTGAGTGCCCGCAGACACCATCTGTGCACTCAACCTGAGCGTTCAAAGGAATTTCCATTCTGTACCTCCGTAATAAATTATCTGGTTTTAACAACAAGATGTCAGACTGATCCACGGCAAAATACCAGCCATGAGAATTCATCCTGCAGTGAATAATCTTATAAATCAGTATGCAATAAACATGATTCAGAGACATCCGTAAATTGGGGGATATTGGCCTCCGTCACTTGGGGGAGATGTAGATCACGTGCGCTGCTTTATGTCAATCGTCGAAGATCATCCAACACAGTTTCTATTTCTTCAACGGAAACTGACTGTCCATTATCGATACGTTTAAGCGTGCCAGCCATTGCCTTTTCGATGGCAATACTGCGAATCGTTAAACCGCGCGCAGCCGCCTCCTTGACCAGTTCGGCACCCTGGCGGTAGCCGATCAACGGATTCAGCGCTGTCACCACAATCGGGTTTTGTGCCAGCCAATTTTCCGCCTTCGCCCGGTTTGCGGTCAGGCCGCTAACCGACCGCTCCGTGAACGTCCGCACAGCGCCGATCGTTATTTGCATCATCTCAAAAAGGTTATACGCAATAACCGGCATCATCACATTTAATTCAAGCTGCCCGGCTTGAGCAGCCAATGCGATGGTCGTGTCGCAGCCAATCACCTGAAACATTGTCATAGCAAGCATCTCGGCCATGACCGGGTTAACCTTGCCCGGCATAATGCTTGAACCTGGCTGTACTGCCGGTAAGCGGATTTCATCCAAACCGGTTGCTGGTCCTGAAGAAAGTAAACGAAAATCATTAGCAATGCGGATGAGCGTTAACGCAAGCGTTCTCATTGACGCAGAGAAAGCGGATGCGTCTGCCATCGATTGCATTGATTCAAATAAATTATCAGATGCGTTTAGGGGAAAGCCTGTTAATTTGGATAACCGTTCAACCATCTTGTACCGATATTCAGGATGCGCGTTCAACCCAGACCCGACAGCTGTTCCACCAATTCCGAGTCGTCTCAACCCTTCAGCAGCATATAAGATTCGGTCTGCATCCCTCTCAACTGCTCTGGAATATGCGCTGAATTCCTGTCCCAATCGAATCGGAACGGCATCCTGCAAATGGGTACGGCCTGATTTGAGAATGTCATCGAATTCATCGGCCTTTATCTTCAGGGCATTGGTCAGGTCTTTCAAGGTGGCGAGAAGCTCATCCAGACGCCACAAACATCCCAATCGAATCGCGGTCGGGATAACATCATTAGTGGATTGAGCCATATTGACATGGTCATTGGGGTGGACTCTGTATTCCCCCAAATTTCCACCCATGAGTTGTGTGGCGCGATTCGCGATCACCTCATTGATGTTCATGTGATGACTCGTCCCTGCACCCGCCTGAAATGGATCGACAAGAAACTGCTCATTCAACTTTCCATCGATAACTTCCTGCGCGGCAAGGATAATGGCGTCTGCCTTATCCACTTCCAGCAGTCCCAACTCCTGGTTTACCTCGGCAGCCGCTCTTTTAATCATCCCCATGGACCAGATAAATGCCTGACGGGGCTTCAAGCCAGAAATGGGAAAATTCTCAATGGCACGCTGGGTTTGGGCTCCATAGAGGGCACCTGCCGGGATGCGGACTTCACCAAGCGAGTCCCGTTCAATCCGGTGAGGATCATTTGTGTGAATCATTTGCATGTAAAAAAACGGACGGATTGGAAAGTAATTTCATGGCCGAGGTTTTCAATTCAATAATAATCCCGCCATCGTCCTCCCAGCGTAAAATGCTTTCCAGCTCGATCCTGGTTTTATTCGATCGGATTCCTGCCATCTGGAACATTTTGTCGAAATCTCTACGATGCATCCGCTGTCTATCCAGCGAAGGAAATTTACTTTTCATCTTTATCCACCCGGGCTGTCATTGGCAGTCAGTTCTTCTTTGAGTGGCCGCCCGTCCAATATTGGTTTGCCAAAAGTATCATAGCTCTGCTTGACATCATTGAACATGACACCGTTTGTAATAATCACTTTTAATGCCTCTTCATGCATCGCTTCTCCAAATGTGTCGTAGGCTTGCATGACTTGATCCAGCATAAAATGGTGGGTGATTAAATGCTTCGGCTGGAGCTTTCCTGAAATTACTGTTTTCAAAAGCAGGGGAGTTGTGACGGTGTCAACCAGGCCGGTTGTTAATTTAATATTTTTTGCCCAGAGTTTATCCAGGTTTAGCTGAACAGGCTTGCCATGTACGCCAACATTCGCAATATGACCGCCTGCTGCGACGATTTCCTGGCAAATGTCGAAGCTCGCCGGGATCCCAATGGCTTCTATCGCAACATCCACACCTCGATTGGAAGTCACTGCCATGATCTTTTCGGCAGCATTGCCAAGGTCGTTGTGAAACACCAGTGTTGCGCCAAATTTCTTTGCGACTTCAAGACGATTGTCGTCATTGTCGACCATAATGACCGCCGCTGGCGAATAAAACTGGGCCGTCAACAGGGTAGCCAGCCCGATCGGTCCCGCCCCGATAATTGCCACTGTATCACCGGGCTTTATCTCCCCGTTCAAAACGCCGCATTCGAACCCTGTCGGGAAAATATCGCTCAACATGACCAGCGCTTCTTCATCGGCGCCAGCCGGGATCGAATACAGGCTGTTATCTGCAAATGGAATGCGGACATATTCAGCCTGGGTTCCATCAATGAGATTCCCAAGAATCCAACCGCCGCCGTTCTCGCAATGAGAATACATGCCCTTTTTACAGTTCGTACACCTTCCACAGGAACTAATGCATGAAATCAGAACATGATCGCCAACGCGAAAATTTGAAACGTTTTCGCCGATCTTCTCGATGATGCCCACACCTTCGTGGCCCAGGATGCGGCCTTCCGTCACAGTGGGCACATCCCCTTTCATAATATGAAGATCCGTTCCACAGATGGTCGTCTTTGTGATCCTGACAATGGCATCAGTAGGTTCCCGGATAATGGGCATGGGTTTCTCTTCATAGGAACGTTGTTCCGGTCCGTGATATACGAGTGCATACATTGTTTATCTCCTGCGCAAAACAAAAGGTTCGAACCTGGAATTTTTCAACACTAAAACCCCAGGTTTTCTTTTACAAAAATGATCGTCGTACGGCCAGACATATATTCTTTATTGACGATCAATAACTTGTTGATGTTGCTTCCGACACCATATGCCTGGAGTGCGCGTGCGTTTTCCAACGGAAAAGTATATTCTTCAAGACGCTCCATACCGTCTTCAAAGGTTGGGACGATTTTCTGAGTGCCGACCACCCAAATGATGTGGGCAGCCGCGGAAACATAACCCGCCAGCTGGCTGCCGGTATTTGAAGCAATAATGACATGGCCATTTTCTGTCACTGCATGAACACTTCCAACCATGTATTCAGGCGTTGCCCCCATCTTCTCCATTTCACGTTTTTGAGTTTTGCGATCCATTAATGTCAGTTTTGCCCGCACGGAATCATAGTGACCGGAACTGTCTATTTCTTCGCTTATCCCCAGGGTTTTTAGCGTGACCGAACTGGCTGTAAACACTTCTGCATTGTCAGGTATTAATTTAAATAGCGCCTTCTTTGCATCTACGCCGTTCTCAGTAACAATGACATGGATGTTATTTTCTTCGAGCGCCAATGCCGTGCGTTCGATTTGAGCATCAGAAGCGGGAATGGCAAATTTACTTATTTCGATCATGGTTGGGGCTGTCATTTTCTTATTCCTTTAGAGTATTTTAAATTCGCAACTAAAATGAGTTGAGAGTGGTATTTTGAGTTCAATTCTGGCTCTTGCATTGCTCGGTCCTACAAGCCAAAACTATCAGTTGCAAAGTATTGTTCCCTGACCGAAGCATCCTCCAAAACCGCTCCAAAGGGCAGCAATTGAGGCTCATTTTCTGCTTGAGTATCTGCTACATTCTTGTATTTAATGGGGATTAGCACATCTTCGGAGCAATACGGATATGGCGGAGTCCAGTCATTGCTTGGGGGAATGAACCGACTCGGGTCAAAGTCCAGGTATCGATTTCTTTCTTTGCTGCCAATGCGCAAAAACCCTGAGATTCTGGTTATATAGCGGACCGTACTCATACGTATGACAATCAGCCGTTCTTGAGACTGTGATGTGCCATCGGCCAACGATTTGGTTTCCTGCTGTTGATCAATGGGTTTACCTTGAACGGTCATCGCAATTACACGCCGATTGTTCGGATTCAGAATTACCTGCTTTACAACCCCGGCAACCCCGTCAAGAAAATAGATCGTCTCTCCTATGGTGGGTTGTTGGAAAGGCTGGTTTGGGGACTGCAAATCGTTTCCCAAAACTCGCAAATTATTGATCACACCACGAACGTTAGGATGACTGGCTGCGCACATTTCTGCCAGCATTTTTATGTTTTCCTTATCCACAATGCCGTTAATGGACACCACCCCATGCGAGGCTCCGGTAAAGAACTTGCATCGATAAACATGTTCCAACTGTCCAAGCAATGCGGCTACTTCGAGGGTGAGTTTGTCATCCAGAATAAGGTTATTCCTTATTTCGAGAACACCCGGAATGGTCTCAATGGCATTTATGATTCTGTTTTGACCGGACGAATTCACAATATGACCATCCAGATAAACGACCCGATTTTTGACGTGAACATCAAATTCGTGATAATCCATTGTGCGCAAAATTTCATCGTCCCACAGGGCGTGTAAAATGGCTTCCCTGGTGGTTTCATCCGTTTTTTGATCTGGGCTGAGGGGCTCGCCATGGCCTGCCGTCTGGTTTCGGTCTTCACATCGGGAAAATTCATGTGCTTTTTGTATCTGTGCTGAAAACATATTCATTCCTTTCTTTGTGACATTGATAAAAAACTACAATAATAAATATCTTTGGAGGATAAAGGCGGGTGCTATAAACGAAAAATAAATTTCATAAGTATCAGGCCGATGATCAGGACAGACAGTGTGTAGATAAATCCGCCTGTGTGGGGCATGGACGGAAAGGCTGACTGGCCAAACAAGCTGAGAAACCATTGCACTGTCAGGATCAGGATCGTCAATTCAAGCATGAAGCCTTCCTTCACCCGGTGTTGATTTCCCGGGGTGTTTTCAAGATTTTGCTCCCGTTTTTGGAAATAGTACAATTCCTCTAAAGAGCTGGTCTCCCGGTTTGAGATTGTGCTCTTTAGAGGAATATTGGAGTTAGCGGTTGATTATGAATAAAATACCGGCGATCAGCGCGCAGATTCCCGCGATGACGTTAAATATTGCGCCAAGGCCGATGCCAAGCAGGCCGAGGCCTGTGATGATTAAAAAGATTCCGAGCAATATCCATTTCCATCTATCCATATTCATTTTTATTCTCCTTTGAATTCATACGGATGAGGTTGCTGTCCATAAAGATCGCAGCCATTGGCTCATCGCATTTCCTACAGCATCATCATGTGCTGTTATAAGCCTGAGGAGCTTTGGATTGCCTTTTTCCCTGCTTGTGCAGCGTCGGAAACGCGATCCAATTGCTCAACGACCAGTGTTTGGCCTTGCTGCAATAATTCTTTTGCCTTCCGCTTTCCGCCAATGGTTAACAGATTTCTATCCTGGCGCATTTGCGCCATTGCATCTTCCACCATCGCAGTGGTTCGATCGCGCAGTTCAATGCCTTTTTCCTGGATCTGCGATCTGGTGTCTTCGCCGGATTGGGGAGCCAGCAGCAGCATGGTGACAGCGCCAGCCAGGCTGCCGATCAGCATACCGACCAAAACGCTAAAAAAGTTGCTCTTACGGTGTTCGGGGACTTGATATTCGTTGTCCATTATGTTTTTCTCCTTGTTGTCTAAGTATAAAAAGTGCCTATATTGGAAATCGTGCTGGTATTTATTCAGGGTATTGGTACCCCAAATAAATACCAGCATCCTTTTGTTCCTCTTCCGTCAGTCGAATGAAACTAGTCAGCCATTGTAGGATGCCATTGAAAACAAGCTGGCTGGCTAGAAAAACGCCCGATTGCCGTTTTTTAGAACCTTCCGAAGGAAGAGGGGTATTCATTTCTGCCTCTGTTATTTAGCGCGTGGTATGGTTCTCACTGGTCGTGGTTTCAGTAACTGCCACCACTGGGCCGCGCGGACGGTAGAAGATCAACCAGATTATTCTTTCCATGGCCCATGCGATCAGACCGTAAATCAGCATCGCGAACATGGAGGAAAGTTCAAGCACCATGTTGCCAGATCCGGGTGAGCCGACCAGTCCCTCAAATGGGAACAGGAACAAGTAGGTAAATCCATAGATCAGGGCTACGATCGGGCTCTCGGGGTTGGCCCCGATCAACTTAAGTCCGATGCGGAGCGCGATCAGAGCCTCAAGAATTCCGAATAACAGCCAAACCAATTGAGTCGCTTTAAAAGAGAAGATGCGCTGTTCTCGTCCTGGTTCGTTTTGTGACGTTCTTACTTCTGACATTCTATTTTCGTTTGACATTTCAAATCTTCTTTCTAAACATGGCTCGATTATTTAAATGAGCGGTCGTTCTCGCCTGTGTAAATCCAGTTTGCGATAAATAATGATGGTCAGGAGTGTATGATGCCCCTGACCATCTACTCTATTAACTTGAGTTAAATAACCGGTATCGCTTTATTAGCGACGAACGGCTTTGACAATCCATAGCAGAATAACTGCGCCGACGAGGGTCACCAACATGGTTGGGAGGGTCACAGCGTCGTTAATGGTTCCGATACCCAACAATGGGCTGATAAAGTAACCAGCAATGAACGCGCCGATGACGCCTACCACGATGTCAAGCAGCGTACCCTGTTGTGAATTTGTATGCATGATCCTGCTGGCAATATAGCCAACGATCGCTCCAGCAATAAGATAGATGATAATGTTCATGTTTTTATCCTTTTTATTTGTTACTATATAGTATATGAATGACGATATCGGCGGGTCTGCATCCCTTCCAGAGTGGAAGGGGTGCAGAATAAATTCGCTTATTTAGCGGCGGGGACGGTATTCTTCTTCAATTTGGCTTCATACTCCGTTACGCGCTTGTCGATCTCACTGGCCGCGGCCTCACGGGTATAGCCATACTTTTCCTGAAGCAAACCGGCAAGGACTTCGAATTTGCCAGCTGCCCGGTCGAGGTCATCATCGGTGAGTTTGCCCCACCATGCCTTGGCCTCGCCTTTCATTTGCTTCCACTTGCCTTCCATTACATCCTGGTTCATTTGATTCTCCTTTTGATCGTTTACAAAAGCTGTCTCAATTTTCGCCGGCGCTCGAGACAGCTGTGAATGCGCCGGTTTCGTAACTCATTTGGTCAGATGGGGCGATTTATTAGGTACGGCGGCTGCAACTGCGCGCAGGCGTTCAGCCACACGTTCAGGCGTTTCGCCTTTACTGATAAATGCATCGGCCCCGGCGGAGAGCGCAGCTTGCTGACGTGCCTCCAAATGACTAATGAGGACAATGACCAGCGCTGTCGGGCATACCTTTCGGAGTGCGTCCAGAGCAATACCGGGGGAATCGGGAAGTAGATCCCAATCCACCAACAACATGTCAGTACGGCTCACTGGCACCTGGGCCAATGTGGTCAACCAATCGGCGGCTTCACCAGCCATCTCCATTTTCAGGTCGATCACGAGCAGCCGCAGGGCGGAACGTTCTTCGGGTTTTGCATCGGCTACATATACGCGGGTCATGCATTCATCCTACAATGAACACACCCCGGTCGCATCCATCGACCGGGGTGTGTTTGTCTCCGCCACTTGGGGGGGAATATAGCTTTTTATATACAGCCATATATCGTTGGGCTTTTACTCTGTCGTTTTTCCGTCAAAGTGCTCATTGTCCTTCTCCGCTTCGGTGCGGGTATGGTGGACAACGCCGTCTCTATGATTCGGAGGGGCATAGAGGGTATAAAGTTTCAGTGGAACACTCCCCGTATTGATGATGTTGTGATTCGTTCCTGCAGGAACGAGCACGGCAAAGCCCGCGCTGATATTTGTGCGAATCCCCTCAAGCAGCGCCTCACCTGTTCCCTCCTCCACGCGAAAGAACTGATCCAGTTCGTGTATTTCCATCCCGATCTCTTCCTTGGGCTTTAACGACATGACCACAAGCTGAATGTTCTCGGCTGTATAGAGCACCTGCCGAAATTCTTCATTCTTGATGGAAATATCTTCGATGTTCTTTATAAAACCTTTCATGATACATCCTCCAGTTAAAAAACGTTATCATTGTCATTCGTTTATTTGTATCGCACCCAGGCCAAAAGGAACATTATTGCAGGAAAGGCAATGCTTTTACACTTGTGCAAAATGCCGAACCCAATTCCATCGGCCAGCAGGTGACATAGATATAGATGAGCAGCAGGATAATGACCATCAAAAGAAACCCGCCTATGTTGCGAAATAGCTTGGAGATGGCCAGCAAAATGATGGCACCACCCAGCGACACCAACAGGGCTGGGATGCTAAAGTTTCCTTCATTGATCGTACTGACGTTGAAAAGTGGACTTAGGAAGTAACCGCCTACAAACGCGCCGACGATACCGACGAAAATATCGGCGATCAAACCCTGCCGATTATTGGTCTTCATAATGAGGCTGGCTACCCAGCCGACGAATGCCCCTGCGATGATCCAAATAAGAAAGTTGATCATTTTCTTCTCCTAGGCAACTGGTGTTGAACACATAAGCCCTGCCATTTGATATGTCAGGGCTTGAATGAAATGCTTCTCGGTCAGTCGTCGATAATGAAAGTGACTTTTAACTGAACCCGGTATTCTGTAATTTGTCCCTTGTCGTCCAGCTTGATCTGTTGGCTCTCGACCCATGCAGACTTAAGATTCCGAAGTGTCTTTTGAGCGCGTGCAATACCCATCGTTATTGCATCATCAAAACTCTTGGGAGAAGAGACGATGATTTCACTTACTTTTGCTACTGACATGGAAATACTCCTTTTTATTGGCTTGTGATCGACCTCAGTCATTTTATGATCTGAGGAAAAAATATGCTCCCGTTACCATAATCGGCAGGAACAGCATAAACAACTTCGGAAGACACCCATTCTTCGGTTTCGTGCCATTATCCAGTTTTCCAATCTTATCGGCCGTATCATCTTCTTCACGGTCGATGGCCCGTTTTATGTCACGATTCTTTTTCGGGTGACTATCTCTATTATCGTGCGGCCCGCCTTGGCCTTGTTTTTGAGCGTGATCTTGTCCACGGGAATCCGCCATTTGCGGTTTATGTGACTTGTGTGCCTTATCGGCCTCTGATTTCTTGGGCATTATTTCTCCTTATTTGTACTCTTTATCATTATAGAATGCACATTCCCCAGCCACATCCATCGGCTGGGGAATGTGCATCTCCGCCACTTGGGGGAGGTGCATATGCATCTGGCTTTATTCGCTGGCACAGGATGTTCTGCCTATCTACTACCTATCTACTACCTGCACGTTTCAAGCTTTAGGAATCAACATTCAAAAATGCTTCCACAACCTGTGGGTCAAAGTGGGTTCCTGATAAAGTACGGATATGCTTGCGTACTTTATCGACCGTCCATGCAGTACGGTATGGGCGGTCTGAGAGTAGCGCATCCTGCACGTCGACCACTGCAAAAATGCGTGCCGTTAATGGAATCTGCTCCCCTGCCAGGCTCCGCGGATAACCGCTGCCATCCCACCTTTCATGATGACAATAAGGAATATCCAGGGCCAGCCTCAGATAACGAACAGGAGCGAGCAGCTCATAAGCGAAAATTGGGTGTTTTTTCATTACCATCCATTCTTCTTCTGTTAGAGAATCAGGCTTGAGCAGGATGCTATCTGGAACACCCATCTTGCCAATATCATGAAGCAACGCTCCCCAACGGACTTGTATCAGTTCCGTCTCGCTCAAACCGAATGTACGTGCCAGCTTTACTGCTCTCTCTGTCACTCGTTTGGAATGTCCTTCAGTTTCCTTGTCACGCAAGTCCAGCGCGCGCGACCAGCCTTCGATCGTGGCATCGTATGCCAGAGTCAGTTCCTGATTCGAGCGCTGCTGACTCTCAAACAGCATGGCATTCTCCAATGCGATTGCCGTTTGCCCAGCCAGAGTGCTGAAAAAATCAAACCATTCTGCGTCAGGCTCAAGTTCACTGCGATGGAAAACTTCCAGCACACCTTTCACCTGTCCCTTGGAAATGAGCGGAACGCCGAAGTAACACACGAAACCCTCGTCTCGCAAGACTTTGGTCAACAGTAAATGATCCGAATCCTCATCCAAATGTCTGACCCGAACAAACTGACGTTCCAAAGCCACGCGTCCCGCATAGCCTTCACCCAAACGAACCTGTGTACTTTGAATAACCCTGTTACGAAAACCGCTATCAGCACCATATTCCAACATTTGTAAACTCGGGTTCAGGATCAAAATATCAGCCGCATCAACCTCAAGTTCACCTCTCACATGAGTGAGGATCTCCGAGAGGCTAAGTTTTATATCAAAATTCGCTGCGATCACGCGGTCAATGGCGCTCAAGGCAGTCAGATGTTCAAGCTGCCGTCGAATTCTTGCCCCCGCCTGTTTGCTTTCGGTAATATCTGTTGCAACACCCACCAGGCCTGCCAAATTTCCCACTGCATCCAGGATGGGCGCAAACCGGTTATCAAAATATATGCCCTTTAGTTCGGTGATACCCGCAACAGTTTCGCCGCTAAAGACACGCTTAAGAACCTCTTCTCCAGTCGTGACATTACCGGAGGGCTCAGTAACCGGTAGAGAGTGGAAAAGTTCGAAAGCTGATTCGCCGACATTCTCGCCGCGCTTCATTCCAACCCGCTGCAGGCCGCTGCCTTCGTGGAGAGTAAACACACCCTTGCTGTCGGTTGCAAAGATCGTGATGGGAGCGCTATTCAAGACGGCGTGGAGTAATTCGCCATTCTTCCGCAACGCCTCCTCTGCCTGCCAGCGCTTGGTGATGTCACGGATATTACATTGGATCACTTTTTCATTTCCCACCAGATATACATTGCTGACGAATTCCACCTGTATGAGCCGTCCATCTTTCGTTTTGAGCGGCAGGTCTTCATAGCGGATATATTCGTTCATCTGCAATGCCTCAAAGGCATCCTGACTGGCTTCAATATCCCTGAACGCACCCACTTCCCAGAGTTTCTTTTTTATGAACTCTTCACGCGAATACCCCAGCATTTTTATCAAAAATGGATTGACATCTTCGATCATTCCCGTTTTGGCATCCAGAATTAAGATGCCATCCTGGGCGGCCTCGAACAGGCGGCGATAGCGAAGCTCTGAATCTTGCATTTTTTTCATGATTACTGCCTTAACTTCGTTTAGTCTTTTAACAAGTATTTTCGCCGCATTCGTCCGTTGAGTAAATTATGAGCAATGGGTATAACGCCAGGATCCGACCGTACCGATCAGCTTTCGATCAGCTTTTTCATTTCAGCGAGAACCGCTTTCCAGTTCAACTCGGAATTGCCGGCCTCATCCTGTGTTTTATTTTTATCCTGAGTGATGGTCAGGATCGTATCATTACCTTCAACGTACAGGTTATAACGAATGGTTTTATAGTATTCTGGGAGGTCAGGCTCGCCTGCCAGTGAGCTCCAGAAAGTGGAAACCAAAAGCCTGCCTGGTTCCACCTCCAAAATTTTCCCCTTATCCTTGTACGGCTTGCCTTCCCATACGCCTTTGTATGTGATCGGGCTGCCTTCCTGCCAGTCGGTTATAACTTCAGTGCCAAGTAGATATTTCTTGATAAGACTCGGCGTGACCAACGCCTCCCACACTTTGGTTACGGGGGCATTGATGGTGATTGCGGCTGTCGCGAGAATTGAATCATTCATGTTTTTAAATCTCCTCTAAATTACTCCTGCCTGAGAATCGGTGTTTACTTTCAAACTACAATTGATCTCGCGCTCATTGGGAGATGTAGGAATAACAACCTGCCCGGGTCGGATGATCTTCGACCAGGGTTCCATTCTTCACATTACGCAGCATCAACAGAATCACCCAGTCTCCGCTTGCGGCCGCTGTTTGGAGAATGCTAAACCACAAAAGGCCGTTATTGCCTGTTATCAGGCTGAGAAAAAAAGGAAGAATTCCCAAAACAAGGCCGGGCATGATTCCGCCGATCCTGTATACGTTAACCTCAATGGGTTCCATCAAATGGGCAAAGGGAGTCAGAGTCTTCCAGTCAATCCCGAACTTCACCGCCGAGAATGGCTTTTTCCCCGCCGCGACCCACGTCAACCCGTGGATCAGTTCGTGCGCCACAACACTTGCGAGCACGATAATTCCAAAAAGAAGGATTCCCATGAGGTTAAGTGTGACCGTTATTTCCGTCATATGGTTCAATATATTAAACAGACTGAATTGCAAAACTGCGATGGGGACCATGATAAAGATAGCGAGGATGCTGGCTCGCAGCATGGAGACGGAAAGGTCAAGTTTGTTCTCAGTTTTCAATTATTTTCCTCCTGCTGCCATGCGCTCGTCTCGTTATGGCGGCATACAGCATCTTCCTCGCAATTCTGGCGTTACCAGAGGCTGAATGACAAGGCTAATTGCTGTGAGTATCACAACAATTAGCCTTGCACATGGATGGGTTGGTTACGATCTAAAAAGTTCTCCCGTAAAGTTACGGCTTCGGCTGTTGGCTTATCGCAAGTAACCAATTAAGAACAAAACGATTAGAACTACAATGACTGTGTAAATCATGGGGTTATCCTTTCTTTTCTTTCACATACATGGGCAGGCTTGTCTGGGGCTGCCCGTAATTTTCAACGAACACGGGATTATATAATTCCCATCAGGTTCAGAATAACGAGAATGACCGCAATGACGAGCAGAGAGTGAATCCAACCGCCTGTAGACGGAAAACTCGGACTGATATTCGCGCCTAAAAAGCCAAGCAACCATAGGACTACGAGAATTACGACAATGGTATATAACATGAACTTTCTCCTGTCTGAGCAATTTGCTCTATAACCCATCATACAAGAAACATCCTCTTATTACATCCATCGAACGGGGTGGGTGTTTCTCCACCAGTTGGGGGAGCACAGCGGATGCCGTTTGAAGAAACAAAAAACCCGCCCGCGAAAGATCAATTTCGGGGCGAGCCATGTTTCAGGTTGGGCTTGGTTGGAACGAACTACGGACGTGTCGTTGGGCAGCCGCCCTCTGGTGCAGGGATGATATCGCCCGTATGGCTATTGTGGCCATTCAACCCGTTAATGCTTACCGTGATCTCGTTATAAGGATTCTTTTCACTGCTCGTGGCATGGCAGATGGTGATCGTGTCATCACTGATCGCAGCCGCGGCCGTCGGGCAGCCCGCCTCCGGCATTGGGATGAGATCGCCTTCATGATCGCCATGACCATTTAAACCATTCACGCTTATGGTGATTTCGTTATAAGGCTTGGCCTCGCTGCTGGTGGCATGGCAAATGGTGATCTTGCCGTCAATGACCACGACCACGCTTGCGGGGCAGCCTCCTGCCGGTGCAGGGTTGATATCGTTCGGATGCCCAATATGCTCATTCAATTCAGCACTGGTAACAGTGATCTCTTCATACGGGTTTGCCGAGTCACCCGTAGCATGGCATACAGTAGTCGGGACGCTGGCAGCGCAGGCCGCAAGCAAAGTGACCGCAAGGATCTGCATAACGGCGATCAGCTTTATGGGTATCGTTCCAGGTTTATTCATGCGTACTCCTCAGGATGCAGCTTCAAATATTTTTTTATGTCGAAAAATGTTCCCGGACTTTTGCAGAGATCTGGCGGTCCGTCATCTTATCCATAGTTTCGACGGAAAGGGCCTCGTCTTTAAGTCCCTCGTTCTTCAGCCGTTTCTCCAGCTCGCCCTTGGCTTCGCCTGGCCCAAAGATCTGAATGGCGTCTGAGTTACGAACAACAGCAATGACCTCATCGTAGTAACTGTTTAGATGATTTCCAAACTGACGATCACGCACATCCTCCGATGAACCTTCTTCTGATCCGTCGCCCCCTGTAAAACGGACATGCTTTTCCATGCCCGATATGATCTTCTTTACTTCCTCCCCCTCGTCGGTGATCAGTACGATCACAGCCTTCCGATGGTCGATCCACAAACCTGCCTGCTTTTTCATGAGATTTCTCCTTGCATAATATGAATCATTGATACCAATTGACAAACGACGCCTTCAACGGATCGGCGATCGTGCAAAATTTCGTGCCGGTTTAAAGTTGGGATGCCGCCCAACGCACCGCTTCAGCCATCGTTGGATATGGCAGCATCGCGCCAGCCATCTTCTTAGCCGTCAGACCAAATCGCATTGCATAGATGATGGGCGCAATCAACTCGCCTGCGTTCGCGCTGAGAATATGCCCACCGAGTATGTTTCCATCCATATCAGCCAGGAGCTTTACGCTGCCGAAGGTTTGATTGTTGGCAATCGCACGGTCGAGTTTGTTGAAATATGCACGCCCCACACGGTACTCGATCTTTGCCTCCTTCAAGTCTGCCTCCAGCATGCCGACTCGCGCAAGTTCAGGATCGGTAAATGTCACCCAGGGTATGACTCGGTCGTCAAATTCTTTTGGCTTGCGGGCAAAGACGTTATGCGCAACCAGTTTGCCCTGGTCAGAGGCGACATGTGTAAACTGATATTTGCTGGTAATGTCACCGGCTGCCCAGATATGCGGCACATTCGTGCGCAAGGTTGCGTCGGTCGTAACACCATCTTCAGTATATTGGACACCGGCCGCTTCAAGATTGAGTTTGTCCAGTGCCGGTTTCCTCCCGACCGCAATCAATAGTTGATCAGCTGTAAGATCTTCTTTCTTCCCATCCTTGCCGTGGAGGTGGATATGCTTTCCATGCTCATCGATATCCCCACAGCGCATCTCGGCACCAAATTCCAGGCGGATGCCTTCCGCAGTAAGCTGCGAACATAACAACATGGCGAGCTCAGGATCTTCGCGCGGCAGAGGCTGTTCACCGCGTTCAAGTACCGTCACTTGTGCGCCAAGGCGGCTGAACATTTGCGCGAACTCCAGGCCAATTGGACCACCGCCGATGACCACCAGACGTTTCGGCAGTTCAGGCAAAGACACGGCTTCAACGTTGGTGATGTAACCGGCTTTCGATAGTCCATCTATCTCGGGGATCATGGCAACTGTGCCTGTTGCGATCACGAATCGCTTGCTGCGCAAAGTCACGCCATTCACCCTGATCTCATGCGGTGACGTAAACATCGCTTCACCCATAAACAGGTCAATACCTTGTGCCGCAATACCCGCACTAGCCTGTTCGAGTGTGCCGCCGCGAATGGTTTCCTGTACCTGCCGAACATGAGCTTGCACCGCTTCCCAATCAACTTTAGCCTGTGAGATGCGTAACCCAAGTCCGGAGGCATGGCTTGCATGGTAAAACACTGAAGCTGTGTGTAAAAGTGTTTTTGTTGGATCACACCCATAGTTGAGACACGTACCGCCCAATTTATCGCGTTCGATCAGCGCAACATGCTTGCCCATTTCTGCCGCATTTCCGGCAGCCGTGCTGCCCGCGCCGCCTGCGCCGATCACGATCAGATCATATTCATCTGTTGTCATTGGTTGTTTATCCTGTTCTTAACGGCTCCTGGATCAGCCAAGGGCCGCTGCCAATTCCATTGATTGGGATGGTTTCTGGTAAACAACCACACGATTACGCCCTTCCTGTTTGGCCCTATACATGGCCTCATCAGCCGCCTTCATTAGATCGATTTCAGTCGTGCCGTGATCGGGCATATACGCGATACCGGCCGACAAGGTGATTGTCTCCAGGGATTGCTGACCGCCTTGAATATGCTGAAGTTCCTCCAACAATACGCGGATCTGTTCCACCCGCTGCTGTGTATCCACAATGGATGAATCGGGCATGACAAGTACAAACTCATCTCCCCCATAGCGGCATGAGATGTCGCTTTTGCGCAGGTGTTCGCGCAATACGCTTGCAAACTCGCACAACAACGAATCGCCTGGGCCATGCCCAAAAGAATCGTTGAATTGTTTGAACCCATCAATGTCGAGCATCACCACACACAATGGGGAGTTCAGCCGCTGTGCTCTATTCAACTCGCGCGGCAGGGTCTCATCCAGGTAACGGCGATTGAACAGGCCGGTCAGCGGGTCTTGAATCGCCTGCTGGCGCAATTCATCGCGCAGCCTTAAGTTGGAGAGAGACAGCTTGATCGTTTCACTCACGGTTACAGCCAGCTGCTTTAGGCCAGGTGGATGCTCGCCTTTTTGAACCGTATTATCGATTAAAGACAACACTCCCAGTGTTTCGCCCTGCACGGTCAGAGGCAGACAAAAGTAGCCGCCCTGCGGTGGATGAATGAAATGGTTACACAACAGTCCCGCCTCCCAATCGATCACTTCATGGATCTTACCGAGGCGCAGTGACCAACAATCATCCAGGGAGAAAATGGGCTCCATAATGAGCTCTTCTCCCCAGCGGGCCACCACGACCAGATTCTCATTCCTGCTGGGCAGGATCGCGAGGCTGCCATTGTGCCCGGGAAATAAATCAGCGGCAGAGAGAGTAATGACACGAAAGGCTTCATCCCGCGTAATACAGGATTGCAGCAATTCATTCATGCGATTCATTAACTGCATTTGTTTGTCGCGCCATTGAAGTTCGTTCACCAAAGCCGTTAATTTATCGTTTGTTGCCAGCACCTGAGCTTCAGCGCGTTTGCGATCCGTGATGTCGCGGATATTGCATTGGATCACCCGCCAGCCGTCTACCAGGTAAACATTGCTGACGAACTCCACGTGTTTGCGATCTCCCGCCTTGGTCTGCAAGGGGATATCTTCATAACGGATGTACTCGTTCTTTTGCAGCTCCCGCATGGCCGCCTGACTGGCAGGGATATCTTTGACCGCACCGATCTCCCATAGCGCCCTGCCGATCAACTCCTTTTCAGAGTACCCCAACATATCCTGAAGGAATGGATTGGCATCCATGATCCGCCCCGTGTCCCCATCCAGGATCAGGATGCCGTCTTTGGCAGTCTCGAAGAGTCGGCGATAGCGGGACTCCGATTCCTTCAATGTGATGTGTTTGCGCTCATGGTCGGTATAAATATTTTTAGGCAGCCTGATATCGACTGCGAGCGCTTCATCCAGCTTGTTTTCTTTGGCAGGTGTGGAGGTGGGTATGGGGTTGTTCGTTGTTTCTGGTTGGGGTTTCTTTTTGAATATCATAGTTGCTGACAAGTCGATCGAAAACTTCGTCTTGCACGCCAGTCCTTCTTAGAATTTATATTAATGCTACAACACCTCCCCTCCTGCCGCATCCATCGAACGGGGAGAATGCTTCTCCACCACTTGGGGGAGCACAGCGGATGCCCAATATCTCATTCAATCCAAAGCTGATACCAATGATCTCTTTAAGCAGTTTTCCCTTATTCTTTCTTTAACGAATCCTTTTCGTCCGCTTCGGCTGGCTTGGCAACCTCCACCACCGGTCCGCCATCATCCTGCCAGCGGAGATTGTCTTCAACCACAACCTTGTTCTTTTTCAATTTAGACTTGCTATCCGGGTACTCGTTGCCAACGAGCCGCCTGAGATACTTAAACAGCTTAAAGTCAAAGATGGAAAATCTTTTTTTCATTTATATACTCCAGACGTGAAATTGAATTAACAAATATCGAAGCTTGATAAAATTCCCCGCAGACATTGTCATCGGTTGGGAATGCTCATGGCAACAACTTGCAACTGTTCAGCCATGCGTTCAGGCGTTTCACTTTTGTTGATAAACATATCCGCCACGACCGAGAGCGCGGCTTGCTTTTGAGAATCCAAATGGCTGATCAGGATAACCACCAACACAGAGGGACAGGCTTTTCGAAGCGCACCCAGCGCTGCATCGGGTGAATTGATCGGGAGTACATCCCAATCCACCAGCAGCATTTCCACGTGATTGATCGGCACTTGAACGACCGTGGTGATCCAGTCGGAAGCTTCGCCAACCACCTCCATCTTTTGATCAAGAAGGATCAGGCGAAGTGCAGAGCTTTCTTCGGGTCGTGCATTAGAGATATAAATGCGGGTCATATGCTCATCATACAACCTATCCGACCCCGCCGCATCCATCGGCTGGGGAGAATCTCTCTCCGTCACCTGGGGGAGGGTCCGGGCCAAATTACTTTTCAATTCCGTATATCGTGATACGTCCAAATAGTGATTCCCTGAGCGATAGCGAAGGGTCTCTGAGACAATTTTAGAGGTTCTCATTGCACTGCCGTGCAACGCAAGTGTCGCTCCGCTCAGAACGACACTGCGTAGGGTGAGTATCGTGAAATTCCAGCATCAATCGGAGAAATTCAAAAACCGTTCCATCATGCGTTCCAACTCCTTCAGCTTAAATGGTTTGCTCACATATTCATTCATACCGGCTTCAAGACAGCGTTCGCGGTCGCCGAGCATGGCAAAGGCGGTGAGCGCGATGATTGGAAGAGTGGCAAACCGCGGGTCGGCACGGAGGCGGCGGGTTGTGTCAATGCCGTTCAGGTCTGGCATCTGAATATCCATCAAAATAATATCGGGGGTGAACTCCTCCACCTTTGAAAGCACCTCCCTTCCACTGCGGGCAATAAAGACCTGATATCCGCGGTTTTCCAGATAATCCCTGGTGACAAGCACATTGGTTTCGTGATCTTCCGCAAGCAAAATTTTTCCGCGAATTCTCAAAGGCACAAGCGGGGCAACAGCATATGGTTCAACACTGCTCTCGACCAAGTCACGGTCGTTGAGCGCCTGCATTCCCGCGCTCCACGGCAGCACAACGGTAAAACGGCTGCCCCTGCCGGGCTCGCTTCGCACTTCAACCCTGCCATCATGTAATTCAACCATTTTCTTCACCAGCGCAAGGCCCAGCCCAGTGCCCTCATATTGACGAGACAGGCCGCCATCCAACTGTACGAAAGGATGAAATAATTTCGGGAGGTCTTCGGGAGCGATGCCGATGCCCGTATCCTGGATGGAAAAGCGCATCAGGCTTTCTTCGGCACTTGCCTGCACATCAAGTATGACCCTGCCTTTTGCAGGGGTGAACTTCACGGCGTTGTTCAGCAGGTTGATAAGCACCTGCTTGAGCCGCCTTGGGTCTGCAAAGATCATTATCGCGTCTTCAGAGATCGTATATTCCACCATAATTGATTTTTTATTTGCCAACTGTCTGATAAAAGCCAGGCTTGCATGGCAAATTTGATTTACTTCCACCTCTTCAAGGCGAAAATCGAATTTACCCGCCTCGATCCTGGAGATATCCAAAATATCGTTGATCAATTCCAATAGATGTTCGCCGCTGGAGCGGATCATTTGCACGGCGTAATCCTGCCTGCTCACCAGTTCGCCGTACACGCCTGCCATCAGCGACTCGGAGAAACCCAAAATGCCGCTAAGCGGTGTGCGTAATTCATGGCTCATATTGGCCAGGAATTCATCCTTAACCTGGTTGGCGTAGACCAGTTCCATCGTGCGTTCCGCCACGCGCCTTTCAAGGTCAACATTAAGTTGGCGAATTCTTTCCTCCGCCTGCTTGCGGTCGGTAATATCACGAATATTGCATTGAATGATCTTTTGACTGCCCGCCATATAGACATTACTGACGAATTCCACCTGCACCAAACTCCCATCCTTCGCCTTTAGCGGCAGGTCTTCATAGCGAATGTATTCATTGGCCTGTAAGGCTTCAAATGCCTCCTTGCTGGCCTCAATATCCCTGAATGCGCCCACTTCCCACAGTTTCTTTTCAACAAACTCTTCGCGTGAATAGCCCAGCATCTTGATCAGATACGGATTGACATCCTCAATCATGCCTGTCTCGGCGTTTAGAATTAAGATCCCATCCTGGGCCGCTTCAAACAGGCGTCGGTAACGAAGCTCCGAATCTTCCAATGTTTGCATGGTTTTCCACTCCACAAAACTGATTTTTCCCTCAAAACTGCAAATACAAATCTCAGCACTTAATTTTACAAAGAAAACTCCCCAACCTCATCCATCAGTTGGGGAGTTTTCTTCTCCCCCACTTGGGGGAGAAGAAACATGAAGCCGCTGTTCAGCCTTAAACGATTTTGTTTCGCAATGCGAGCGTCACCGCTTCGGTGCGGCTCGCAACCCCCAACTTCGAAAGAATATTACTGACATGCGATTTGATCGTGGATGGGCTGACGGTCAGCCTGCCCGCGATCTGGGTGTTGTTCAAGCCCTCGATCATCAAGACCAGCACCTCCCGCTCACGTTCCGTCAGGTCACCGCCGGGCACTGGCGGCAGGTTGGCTGTCTCCACTAGAATTTGAGCAGCTTCCGGGGAGAGCGTGACACGTCCGCGCTGGGCGGCGCGAATGGCACGAACCAGATCATCCGCAGTGACATCCTTGAGCAAATAACCGATCGCCCCAGCCTCCAATGCATTCTTGATCAACTCGCCTTCCTTAAAGCTGGTCAACGCGATCACCTGCACTTGCGGGAATTGCTGCCGAATGACGCGCGTCGCAGCGGCCCCGTCCATGATCGGCATGACCATATCCATAAGGATCACATCGGGCTGCACCCTGGCGCAGAGTTGAATGGCAGCTTCGCCGTTCTCTGCCTCGCCAGACAGTTCCAGGTCGTCAAAGACCTTCAAAAAAGTAGCAAGCCCCCGGCGGACCATCATGTGGTCGTCAACGATCATTACTCGAATGGGATTGGATGGAGGTAAATTCATAAGGATTCCTTTTTGTTGGGATTTTTCCAATAAATGGAAATTTCAGTCCCCTGATCAGGCTGGCTGTTGACGGATAACACGGCTCCGACGGCTTCTGCACGCTCACGCATGATGCTCAGCCCATAGTGACCTGCAACTTGATGCATCGGTTCAAAACCCTGACCGTTATCCCGAATGCGCAAATCAAGCATGCTTTCACTCTGATGCAGGATGATCTCCACCGCGCTGGCGTTGGCATGTTTGGCAATGTTATAAAGCGCCTCCTGACACACACGATAGAAGGCTACTTGAACTTCGGCAGGTGGAGTGAACTCTCCAGTCGCGATAACTTCCACTGGGGTGTTCGTGCGGCCTGAGTGTGCATTCCCCAAAAGGGTTAACAACTCGCCAAGGCTTGAATCGGTCAATGTAGTCGGACGCAGCTCGGCCAACAACGAGCGCATCTCGGCCTGGGCGCCGCGTGTCAATCGGCGCAGGTCCCCAAGAGACTTGCGCGCCTCCTGTTGATCACGCTCCCACAAACGCGGAAGCACCTCGGCGATCAAGCCCGCAGAGAACAGGGATTGGTTGATGGCATCGTGCAGGTTGCGTGCCAAACGCTGGCGTTCTTCCAATACCGCGAGCGCCTGTGCATGCCCGTATAGCTCCGCATTGACCATGGTGATGGCCGCTTGATTCGCCACACTGAGCGCCAGGTCTGCATGATGTGCTGTGAAGTGATTTTGTTTTCCGTGCGCCACGCCGATACCGCCAACAATGCGGCTTCTTACCGCCAGCGGCACCCACATCCATGACTGCATTCCATCGAGCAATATGGCACTTCCATCGTTCAGAAGTGAACGCAGAAATAGTGAATTAGGATGGTCACTCCAGATATTGACGATTCGAATCGGGCGATGATTATTGAACAACATGGTCAGGGTCTCGGGGTTGTTCAAATGGATATGGATCGGCGCGGATTTCTCCAATTGCTTTGTACCGCGCATGGCAAGGGTGATCAGATGGGGATCCTCAAATGAGAAAAGCCCGGCATGCTCATATTCGATGATCTCACGCAACTGGTCGAGGATCAAGCCCGGTTGGAGTTCCAGCGTGAATGCCAGCGTGTGAGAGATGGCAAGCAGGGTCGCCTGTTCGCGCATTCTGGCTTCCACTTGTCCGCTGAGTGAATTTTCAGTTTGGATACGCTGACTGACATCCCGGATGACGCTCAACAGGCACGGCCTGCCCTGATAATAGATGCTCGACCTGCTTACTTCGGCATGGAATGGTGTGCCATCCTTGTGCAAGTGAACGACAAGCGCCTCGAAGGTATTGTCCGTCTCAACCATATGGACATGTTCCATGAACAGAACAAGGTTTTCCGGGATGATAAAGACACGCGGATTCAATCCAATAAATTCCTCATGAGTGTAGCCATGCATACTGCAAGCGGCCGGGTTGGCTTCAACTATCACAGCCTTCTCGATGTCATAGATCACCAACCCGTCGCTTGCGGCTTCAAAGATGTTTCGATATTCTGCTTCTGCATTGATCCGTCTGTCGGGAAATTTACTCATACGAAGCCTGCCTTTTCTCGGCCTCAATGGCTTGCAGCCGATGGATCTCAGCCAATACATCCTCCGGCTTGGTTTCCATTTCAAGGTCGGCCAGATCGCTGTTCTCGTGGTCTACGATCCCCATCTTTTCCTGTATCACATCCAGCATTTGCAACACACGCGTCAATTCATGCTCGGTCAACAAGCCGATGTGCAGGGCCAGGTCAGCGCGGCGTTCGGTCTCTTCGCTCAAACGATTTTGGCTGATAAGCACAAATGTCGAAAGAAAGATCGCTTCCAGAGAGACGACCATGGTCAGAAGCCCATAGGGGAACGGGTCAAAGCCGCGCACACCGAACCAGCCGGTATTAAGCAGTATCCATATCCCGAACCATAGAATATGCACATAAACGAAAACCATCCGCCCAGAAAAAGAAGTAACGGCGTCCGCCATGCGGTCTTGTATGTTCCGCTCGCGAGTGGCCTTTGTCCGCAGATGAATGATCGTGCGGATATTCTTCTCGATCACTTTGCTCAGCGCCGGGTTGTTATTCCCCTGGTCATCTTGTTCCTTTGGATTTTTTTGGCTCTGTTGCATATTACCTCTACTACTTGTAAATTAAGTGACTGGAAAAGCCTGAAACTCTGTTTCGCGCATATCGAATCCTACAATTCCATCATACTGCGGAAACAATCCTTTTATCCCATCACGATCCGCACCTCGTGCGGCTGACCGTCATCTGCGAGGGGAATCGACCCATCTTGCAGCAAATTCCCATCCAAAACGATTTGACGAACGCCCTGGTTACGGCCTTGTGGGTTCTCCACGCTGATCTTGTAATGCGTGCCGCCGAAGCGATAATCCACTTTGAAGCCTGTCCAATCGCGCGGAATACAGGGATTGACATTGAGCGTTCCACCGGCCCTCGTAATGCCGAGGATCGCTTCAATACCCAGTCGGTACATCCAACCGGAAGAGCCGGTGTACCACGTCCAGCCGCCTTTACCGGTATGCGGGGGCACACCGTAGATATCGGCGGCGATCACGTAGGGTTCCACTTTGTAACGTGCCGCCTTCTCTGGCGTATCGGAATGGTTGATGGGATTCAACAAACGGAACAACTCCCCCGCCCGGTCTCCCTGCCCGAGTTTTGCGTATGCCCATGCCGTCCAGATCGCTGCGTGGGTATACTGCCCGCCATTTTCGCGCACACCCGGCAAATAACCTTTGATATAGCCAGGGTCGCGCGCCGACTTATCGAAAGGCGGGGTAAACAACAAGATCATTTGCTCGGCCTGTTTTACCAATCTGCTGTTAACAGCTTCCATCGCTTGCATGGCTCGTGCGGGGTCTGCCGCTCCCGACAATACCGCCCACGACTGCGCGATCGAATCGATCTGACATTCCATGTTTTCGCGTGAGCCCAATGGCGAGCCATCGTCATAAAAGGCACGCAAGTACCAGTCGCCATCCCAGGCATGGGCTTCAAGCGCCTGAGATAATTTCTCAGCTTGTTGAAGATAAAACTCGGGATCATCTGTCATCAACTCAGCCAGGGCCGCAAAACGTGTAAGGGTCGTATGCAGGAACCAGCCCAGCCAGATGCTCTCGCCGCGTCCGTCCATGCCCACTCGATTCATGCCGTCGTTCCAGTCACCGCCGCCCATGAGCGGCAGGCCATGCGCACCTGTAGTCGTGCCCTTCTCCAGCGCCCGCCGACAATGCTCGTAAAGTGAAAAATCCTTGCTCGTGGTTTCAAACTGGGTATACCGTTCCATTTCTTCGGGCCTGAGTGTTTCACCTTTTAGAAAAGGAATGCTCTCACTCAAAATGGATGAATCGCCGGTCACAGACACGTACTCCGCTGTGACATACGGCAGCCAAAGCAGATCATCTGAAAAACGAGTACGAACCCCGCGACCCGCAGGTGGATTCCACCAATGCAGCACATCGCCAGCCTCAAATTGATGCCGCGCCGCTTCCAGGATCTGTGCGCGTGTAATATCCGGGCGGGTATTCAACAGGGCCATCACATCCTGAAGCTGATCGCGGAAACCAAATGCCCCGCTCGATTGATACAAACCAGTGCGGCCCCACAAGCGGCATGCAAGAGTTTGATATTGCAGCCAGCGGTTGAGCATGAGATCCATATCAGGATCGGGAGTTTCAACAACGATGGTATTCAGGATGTCATCCCAGTGTGTTTGGACAGCCTGCCAGATCGCTTCGACCTGTTCCACAGATCGGATCTCGCCGATCAATGCAAGGCTTTCGGCGCGGCTTGCTCCTTCGCCAAGCAGGAAGAATACTTCTTCTGTGGCGCCCGGGGCCAGGTCAATGTGCAATTGGATGGCGGCACAGGGATCAAGCCCGGCATTCACTGCGCTTGCCAGCCCAATCCGCCCTAGGGCAGCAGGCGCACGCAAGGTTCCCAGCCGCCCCAGAAATTCGGTGCGGTCGGTGGTCACACCGTGCGGTTTTTTATTGGAAGCCAGGAATGCCACGCGTTCGCCGAATTCACCGTTGAAACGGTTCGCAGCGAGTAATGCGTTTTTGTCAGCGTCGAACTCCGGCATGATATGCGCCTGATGGATGTCTCGCATGGTTCCCAGCACCCATTCAGCATAATAGGTAACAGTGATACGCCGCGAGCGGTCCCAAAGATTTTTCAAACGTAAATGTACGATCTTGACCGGCGCATTTGGCGCAGCGAACAGACGCAAATTTTGATTCAAGCCGTGACTCTGACTTTCAAAGATCGAATATCCCGCTCCGTGGCGGATCACATGTACCGTTTCTTCACCGGCAGGCATGGGCGTGGGTGACCAGACCCGCCCGGTCTCTTCATCACGTATATAAAGCGCCTCCCCCGGCATGTCGGTGACAGGGTCATTGCGCCAGGGCGTCAGGCGATTCTCGCCGCTGTTCTCCGCCCAGGTGCAGCCAGAACCTGCTTCAGATACCAGAAACCCAAATTGTGGATTGGCGATGATGTTCACCCAAGGATGCGGTGTGTGCTGACCAGGTTTAAGGTGAATCATGTATTCCCGTCCGTCACGGCTAAATCCGCCGAAGCCATTGCGATGGATATCATGGGTCAACAGATTCTCTGGCAGGGCAAGGGAAGGCGTCGATTCAGGATCATGCGTCGGTGAGAGTGAGGCGGTGAACAGCGGCAGGCGTGTAGATTGGACGGTCAAACGCAGGGCGTGGTCGGCAAGCGTCCCGCCTTTTTCATCCAAAATAACACCCGCTACTGTTTCAAAAAGAATCTGATTGGCACGTGGAAGCTGGTCAGTGCGCAGCACAAAGATGCCATCACGCTGATTGAGCGAGGCATCGGCGCCCATGCGTTGGATCTGGCGCTGGATGGCATTGTGCAGGTCGAGGGCATAGCCTGTATCTTGATCGTTCAAAATAACCAGGTTTACTGTGACATGGCGGCTGCGCCAAAAAGTAAATGCCTGCAAAGCCTCGCGGAGCAATTCCAATTCGCCATCGCGAACACGCACCAACATGATGGGATAGTCACCTGAGATTCCGAAAGCCCATAGATCGGATTGGCCTTTTTCGTTTTGTGCCAGGATGTGCGGAGCAGCGCGCAATGCACCTGTGGGATGGATCAAGGCTGAGTACAGGCGTTGGATATTTTCGACGGCATAGGAGTTCAGCCCGAGTTCCAGTAATTCGCGTTCACTGCGAGAGCGGGCGTCATCAAATGCACGGTGAATGGATTGCCCGTTTCGATATTGCGATAATTTACCCAAAGCTTCGGCGCGTGTGGAAGCCGCAAAGGTCAGGAATGTGACCCTTGTTTTTGCGTGCGGCTTCAGGTCAATATTTTGAGTCAGGGAGAAGATTGGGTCGAGTGTCCCGCCGCTGGTGCCGGCACGCGGACGATTTATATCCCGCAGCATTTGCGGGTTGTGCATTGTCTGCGACCTGCCCAGGAATTTGGCACGATCACTTTCATACCCACCGGTCACTTTACGCCCGGCTTCAATGACCATGGCATGGATCAACACGATCGGTTTTTCATCTGCGGAACGCGGACGGCGTTCAAATACAAGTGCGTTCTCCTGCGGAAGATATTCGCTTTCAATGAAGAGTTTGTTGAAAGCCGGGTGACGATGGTCTGAGGCCTGGGCCGCCAGCACCACTTCACCATAGCTGGTCAATTGCAACCGTCTGGGATGATCGCTGTCATTCAGGATGTTCACCCGTCGAATCTCAACACCGTCTGTACTAATGGTGATTCCTGTGCGCAGGGAAATTCCATTGTCTGAACGCTGAAATTCAACCTTGTGCGGGTAAAACAATACTTCCTGAGTTTCAGGTGAGCACCCAGCCGGTTGACAGGTGACAGACCAGAGCGCGCCATTTTCGCGGTCTTGTAAATAGATCCATGTGCCCCACTGATCGAGGGTAGTGTCGGCGTGCCAGCGTGTCAAGGCAAACTCACGCCACTGGCTAAACCCGCCACCGGCGTTCGTGATCAATAAGCTGGTATCACCTTGTGAAAGTACATGCACTTGCGGAATGGGGCTATCCACTGGAACGCGCCAGGGTTCGCTATTAACGGGACGTGCCATCTCATCGGGAAGGTCCACGGGGTCATCGGGGTGCGGATATTCGATCGGCGGGTTTTGCGGGATCTTTTCTTGAAGCAGCAACTCCACACTGTGAATATGTTCGTCGGCGTGGAAACGCTGCACCATCACATCTTCCAATAAATAGTTGCAAGCCGCCACCAGGATCATGCCTTGATGGTGAGCCATATAAGACTGTACAGTTGCATGTGTCTGCCCAACTGGAAGCCGAGATTTGGTGTAATCAAGCGATTCGTAAAAGCCAAAACGCCCGAGCATATTCAGTTTTTCCAGATGTGCCATATTTTCGAGCACCGCCTGCGGCTGTAACGAAAGCCCGATCAATGAAGCATAGGGAGCCACCACCAGGTTGTCATTGAGTTCACGTTTGTAACCCAGATCAGGCACCCCAAAGGCTTGATACTGATAATTCTGGTTGGCATCGAATGCAAAATAACCTGATTCCGAGACCCCCCATGGCATTTGCAATTCCTTGCCGTAATTTATCTGCGCATCCAGCGCGGCATAACAGCTATCTGAGAGAAATGTCCCGTTATAGTTTCTGACGAAAAGGGTCGGCATCAGATATTCGAACATGGTACCGCTCCATGAAAGCAGAATCTGCCTGCCATCAATCTTCGTCACGGGGCGTCCGAGATGCTGCCAATGGCTTTGCGGCACGTCGCCTTTGGCAATTGCGATCAGGCTGGCAATACGTGCTTCGGATGCAAGTAGATCATAGTAGCTCGGGTCGAGCCGCTCAGTGCTGGCGTTATAGCCGATATGAAAAACCTGCCGTCGTTCATCAAATAAAAAGCGGAAATCCATATTTGCCACAACGGCATCGGCCTGCTCTGACAGTTTCTGAAAACCGATCAGCAAGACCATGGCTGTCATACGTGCCGACGAGACATCCGCCTCCATTTTTTTACACCACTCACGCGCCGCATCATCCTGTTGCTGTGTTTGTAGATCCTGCAATGTGGTTTGGATACGTGTGTATACCTCAGCCGTTTCTCCAAGTGTGGGAAGTTCAGCAGGCAGGCTATCAAGAAAACTTTGCCAGGCATGCGCTTGCATGCCCGCTTGTAATGCAGGCGGCGTATCCAAACGTCCAAGCCAGGGCGCGAATAATTCCAAACTGCGCTGCATGTCATGTAATTGATGATGCAGCAGATCGAGATAATGCTGGAGATCTTTCAGGGATTCGGATTTTAGATTGGGATGACTCTCCAACAGGTCCATTAAACGAAGCGAGACTCTTTTCCAACCCTCGCCTGAGAGCCAGTCGAGATTCATTTTCCACGCTGCGGGCTGATTCTGAATTGCGCTGATGCGGTCATAAATGGCTGTCAATTCAACGTCAAAGGACTCATGTGAAGCGTGCGGGTTGTTCTTTTCCAGCCCTTGTAATGTTTCTGCCAGAATATCCAGAATGGCAAGCAGACCCTGCCATTGTTTATCGCCCAACACTGGCGCTTCTGCCAATTTTAAACAGCCCTGCTTAAGTGTGATCAGGCAGGCAGCCAGGTTACCGCTATCCACCGTGGAGATATAACGAGGCGGGAGCGCTGTCAGGGTTTGCGAGTCATACCAATTTAATAAATGCCCGCGATAATGCTCCAGCTTATCCATTCCTTCGAAGGTTGAGTTCAAACGAACTGCCAACTCGACCAGTCCCAGATATCCCAAATCGTACGCCGACAATGTGGATACCAGGAACAGACCGATATTGGTTGGCGTGGTATAGTGCGCCACACTCCCGCGCGGTGTCTCTTGAAAATGGTCGGGCGGCAGCCAGTGATCGTTGGGTCCTGCAAATTGTTCAAAAAATGCCCAGGTACGACGCGCCAATCGACGAACCTGTTTGAGTTGAGTCTCTGAGAGTGGGGGGGATAAGTGTGTAACAGGCTGGCTGATCCTGTTTGCTATTAGCGGAGCGACAAGCCAGGCGGTAAGAAAAGGCAGCGCCACCCAAAGCGACAATGGATTGAGAATTACGACAGCGATTCCCACCAATACAGTGAGCACCAACGAAGCCGCCATTTCATTCAGGGTTTCATAACGGGCGTTCAATCCAAATGAACGAGCCGTATTGGCCGCCGTCGTCCATTGCAACAGGTTTTTCCGGGCAATGAGCAGACGGGTCAATGTTGTGGCGATCGCACCCAGCATAAGCAAGGCTTCATAAGGGAGAAGGAAAATGGCAAGCGCCCAGCGTGTGATTGACGGTTGTGCTGATTTGAAAAGTTGTTTAAGCGGCAGGCGGCCACGCAGATGGTGTGTGGTGTCTTGAAAAAGCTGCATTGCAATGGGCAATATCGAGGGAAACAATGCCAGCAAAGTCCAGACCAACGGTGAACCGGGCAGGAACAACCATCCTGAAACAAGAAGTGTCAATACCGTAGGCGGCAGAAGACTGCGCCGCAGGTTGTCGAAAATCTTCCAGATGTTGATCAGCGACAGGCGGTTGGGCGCGATCCCTTTTTCAACATGGACAATGGGAAGCAGCCAGGGGAGTAATTGCCAATCGCCTCGAATCCAACGGCGCAGACGGCGGGCGTACACCATATAGCGCCAGGGATATTCTTCATATAGTGTGATATCCGTGACCAGCGCAGCGCGTCCGTAGATTCCTTCGAAAAGGTCATGGCTGAGGAGGGTATTCTGGCGTACCTGGCCTGCCAAGCTGCGTTCGAAGGCCGCCACATCATAAATGCCTTTGCCAACATAACTGCCTTCCCCAAACAGGTCCTGATACACATCTGAAACAGCGAAGGAATACAGGTCGAACCCGGTGTTCCCGGCAAATATCTGTGAAAAAAGCGAGCGGTTTGCGCTTGTCGGCTTAATCGCGACGCGCGGTTGCAACACGGTATAGCCAGCAACAACCGAGCGTCCGTCAGCTGCAAATTCGGCATGGTTAAGCGGATGTGCCAGCGTAGCGATCAGCCGATTCGCGCTTCCCTGCGGCAGAGAGGTATCTGCATCGAGAGTGATCACATATTTGATCTCAGGCAAAATACTCGCATCGCCAACCTGAGTTGTGTAGGCAGTCCCGCCAAGGTTAAGCAGCAGGCGATTGAAATCTGCAAGCTTGCCGCGTTTACGTTCCCATCCCATCCACACCCCTTCAGATGGATTCCATTGGCGTTGACGGTGAAACAAATAAAAAGGTGTTGTTGGGGTGTATTTTTTATTTAGGTTTTCTATGCCAACGCTTGCCAGCGCAAGCAACTGTGCGTCTTCCGGCATGTCTTCCGCTGGGGCATCACCGAAGTCGGTCAGCAAGGCATAGGTTAACTGCGGATCGGGGTTGGACAGATAATAAAGCTCCAATTCCTGCAGAAGATGGTTGAGCTCATCCGCGCTTTCCAACAAGGTTGGAACAACCACCATGGTGCGGTTACCGGGCGCAATATTCTCCGAAAAATCCATTCGCGGCAGGCTTTGTGGTTTGATGCGGTGAGTCACAACCCAGTGCACAAGTGTGACGGAAGACTCAAGAGCCAGCCCAACACCAAGGATACCGACAATAATGAGTTGAGCATCCGAACCACCTGAAAGCAAGGCATAGCCAAGCAATCCTGCAACGAACAATATGGCAAGAATGACAATACTTCCTATATAAGTGGCGGTTGGGAATGCGAACGGGATGCGCCGCATGCGAATGCCTGCTCCGGGTTCGTAGTTAATGCTGCTTTCCAACATTGAACGTCCCATATCGCGAAGATAAAAGCCAACATGAGATTTTCGTATTGGCGCATTTTCGTCTGCATTGTGAGCGAGTTCAACAGCGGTAAGGGCAACCTCTTCTTCGCTAAAGTTTGAAAAGCGCGCCAGTTCTTCAATGACAGCGCGATAACTATTGCGGGTGTCAAAATCCATGTTTGGATAAACCCTGGCGGGGTCGTTCCGTAAAATCTTTTCCACCTTGCTGGTCTGCTCAAAAAAGTCTTTCCAGTCTGCGGCGGAAAGCATGCGCAAACTGAGGAAACAGTTTGCAACAATGGTTTCATTCCCCGGTTTCTGGGAGGCAAATTGGCTCGAGACTTTTCCCAAACTTTTTGGCGCAGTCACGCCAGTTATTTCAGTTGTTGCGTGGACAAGCTGCTCCAGGATTCCAATACGCAGCATAATTGGCAGCGCCCACAATTCACCGATCATCAATGGGGAAATCTGTTGATAATCCAGCACAAAATCGGTGAATTGATCCAAATCGATCTGGCTCTGACTGTATTCGATCCATTCGCGGGCCAGCGCAAAAATTCGTGTGTGACCCTGCAGCGGCGTTCCGCTTAGTTTCGGAAGCTGATTGAGAAAGCTGACTGGCAAATCCTCTTCAATTTGACGCAGGGTTTGTTTTACGACATAAAAATTGTCCAGCATCCATTCGCCTGCACGAGATGATTTGCTCGATAGGAAATCCTTTGCCGGCACAGATTTGAAAACTGCATTCGCGTTTCGCAAAGCCAGCTCCCAGCTTTGCAAATATTCCAACAGATCAGTTTTCTGAATGGGGAATGTTTTTGCAGTATTCCACCCTGACTTACGTTGAGGTCTTGCAGGAATTTGAACTATTTCATGAGTTCTCGCCAGGTGATGTGCAAAATCTCTCAATCGACTATCTACGTCTGAATTGACTGGTGCGGGGGGGATAATTTGCGGTGCAATCTGCATTTGTTATCGCTCTATACGTTCGATAGACTGCTCAGAAGTCATCGACTCCTGCTTGCCAGGCAGGTCCTGTACAATGAGCAAAGGTGACTTGCCATACATGATGAAGTTATTGACCATGCTGCCGTACGGCCATTGATGATTTCCTGAATACCCGTGTGCACTGAGCGCTGTTAGATCGATCTGTTCCAAATCTGCGAGTTGGTGCAAGGCAACAGCCGCATTGTCGCTGGTAATGAGATGGTTATGAACCGTAATACCATCAAGATACGAACGTGCCTTCAACTGTTCAAGATAGCTTTCCGCTTCCTCTCGATTGCGCGCAATAACGCGATTAGATAGATCGACATCTTCGCGAGATGGGGGCATTTGGCGCGCCATCTCCGGTGTTTGTATCACTTGAACAAGATGAATATGTGATTTATAAAAACCAGCCAATTGCGTGATGATTGGCAGAACATTTTCCGCCCGTTGAGATCCATCCAGCGGGACAAGGATGTGGCGGTATCCCGGCGCTGCCGATAATTTTTCAGGGCGTGCTCCATATTGATGTGCCCGAACAATGAGCAGGGAAGTTTTTGCACTTAAAATGACTTTTTGCGTGATCCCGCTGATGCCCCACTGAGTCAAGCCATTCCGTCCATGGCTGCTTATAATGATCAACTTCATATCCTGGCTTTGGGCATATTCAGTTATCCCCTCTGCCGCCAGGCCTTCCATTACTTTCATTTGCACCTTAATACTTGATTCCTGAAAACACGCCTTTGTCTTTTCAAGGTAAAGGGAGGCCCTTGTTTTATTGATCTGCCAGTTAACCAGATCAAACAATTGCGCTGATGTGCCCGCCTGATTTTTTTCCAGGACTCGAAGCAGTGTGATCTCCGCGTCAAAAGAACTGGCAATAGCGGCAGCATGAGGCAGAACACAGTCAGCCAGCTGGGAGCCATCCAACGGGACGAGAATAGTATCGAACATGGTCAATCCCTTCGATTCTTTCCTGCGCCATATACGGTTGATTAAATACTAAAACACTTATTCAACACATTCTGGCTTGTATTAATTATGTAATTGGGTATGGGAGTCATCTCGCGTATGCGAGTGGAATTAAGAAGCGCCGCGGAAAGTTACTATACAAGGGTTTCGTAACGCACCTGGCAGAAATGAGTCTTCCAACCGTAGACGGTGTAGTCTACTAAAATCAGTATACTCTAGTTTGTTGTGATTGGAGATTAATCTTGTACAGCCACATTGCACACGCTTTTGATAAAAACAGCGATTTACCCCTTTAAGTATTGTCAGGCCTTTTTTCAGGATAACCAAAAACGATAAAGAATGGCTCGCTTTCCGTCTGTACCAATCCCTGAAGCATACCGGTAACAGATTCGACTTCCGACATGATGGCAAGTTCTGCTCCGATTTTCTCGTTGACAGCGCTGTAACTGACATCCATGGTATCTGGCTGAGCACCATGTCCGCTTTGGTGCCCTGCATCATTGAACTATAGCCGCCTGAAATCCATCAGCAAGTGTTCCCAAGGCGGTAATGACAGTAACCCCCACCCCGATCCCTAAAACGGTCAACGATGAAGGATTTCATTTTCTACTCAATCATCATCTTGATCAAGCAAGCCCAAGCTGTAGTAAATATTCAAAATCAATGCTGCATTGGTTCAACAGATTCTATTTGCAGCGCAGACACGTTCATCGGGGAGGTGCGGCGATTTTGTCAGTTACAGGCTGAAGGTCAGAGCTTGATGCGAGCGGTGGTAAGTCGACTGAATTTATCCCGTACCATTGCAGATCTGGCTGATAGCAAAGAGATGCCCCATCTCCGCACTGATGGAAACGCTGCTGTATCACCTAAAAATCATGGTGAGATAGTATTCAACTCTTGAAAAACAGCTTCAGTAATTCCCAATTCTTAGCCAGGTCATATAGTGCCACTCCAATCAGAAGCAGACCACCAAAGAGATTAATAATCCTGGTATGACGGGCGAACAGCATGGTCAACCGGCGTTGAAGAGCAGCTGAGAGAAATGAGAGTATCAAAAGGGGTAAGCCAAGTCCCAAACCAAACCAGAGGAAAGTCCAAAGTTGTCCAAATACTTCCGCGGTTGTGAATGATAGAGCAAAGATGCTGACGACCATCGGGCCAGAACAGGGAAGCGCAATTGGGCCATAAAGTAAACCGTACACATAAGCATTACCGTACGGGTGTCGGAATAAAGGCAGTTGAATTTGGGGAAGTGTTTTAAATGGGTTGAAATTAAGCAGGAGTAGAATTCCAAGGAGAAAGATCAAAAGGTCTGCAAGCGGGATGATGTAAAGCAGAATACTGCCAACGGGAACTGCCAGCAATGCGATCAGGCCGCCGAGGGCGATCATCATGCTTAACACCCCGGCAAGCACAAACAACCCCAGAAAATATTTTTGTCTACCAAGCTCACTTTGCCCGCCCAGGTAAGCGAGGAAGCCTGGGTAAAGCGGTAATATACACGGACTGGTCGTTGTTAATAAGCCAAGCAGTAATGATGTAACCGCCAGATCAAGCATCATTAATTACTTTTCCAGATAAGGTTCAACAGCTGCCTGGAGAGTAGCGGCATCTTTGATGCCATATTCGAGATGATGAACATCGCCTTTACGATCAATGATCAGCATGGGGGCGAGCGGTGGATTTAAGTACTGCGCAGTATATAAATTCCCCAAAGCGCGGGCAACCTCCAATGGAGCAATCGCAAAATGCCAGTCAAAACCATATCCATACGCATATTCTTTGAGTGCAGCATTGTCTTCATTTACATCGACATCCAGGCTGACTGAGATCAGGTCGTCTGGATTTCCGAGAGCTTTATGAAGGTTTCTTATTTCATTGCCTTGAACAATGCAATTCGGACACCAGATTGCCATCGTTTCAAGCAGGACCACCTTTCCCGCATAATCGTTCATGGTGAATGTTTCGCCGGTCTGCACATCAATCAACTCCATATCGAACCATTCTGGAGTTGCGGCAGCGGGCGTAATGACCATTGTCGGTGTGGCAGGGGTGTTAGTAGCATCCTCCTGAACAGGCGCGCAGGAGGATGCTACTAAGGTAAGAATTAGAAAAATCAATCTGGCTCCAAGAAGGGGCAATAAAAAGTTCTTATTAAATCTTTTTTTCATGATAACAGCCATCTATTTATCGCTGATGTCAACAAGGTAGTTTACATAAGTGCGTGGTTTATTAGACTCTACACTAAGTAAAATGTAAAATCCTGTAACATCTTTCGGAACCGCAACTTCCGTTGTCCATTCCACTTTTTCATTTGGAGGAGTGATTGGGATAGGCACAATATCCAGGGATTCGTAAAAGCCATAAATAATGCCATCAGCGCCGATGACTGGCGGAGTTCCGAGGTGCGTTTTTAGGGGAAACTTCGTTGGGTTGAAGTTTTGCCATGTAAACTGGAAACCCGTATCTGTGCGTTGAACATCGAGGAGATTAACAACATTATCACTAAGTGCGGTTATGCTTACTCCTGTATCTTGAATCAAACCTTCAACTGGCACTGCGATTGGATACTGTAAGTCTGTAACAACCTCATCAAGATTTAGTTCCAATACTCCCTCGGTTTTATTGGCCTCTGGATCGTAATCATCCAAAATACCTCCGAAGCTTGCATATTCGATCGAGAGCTTGGAGCCTGCATCCGCTATTGCGCCTTTACACTCGACATAAATAAGCTGGGTTTTTAGATCATCTTTCTTGCCGGTAGTGTACCCGCGGGTTTGGAAACCTGGCGCCAGACGGTGTCCGCCAGTCCCAACAAATACCGTGTCACAATTTGTAGATTTTCCATCACTGGTGGTAAGCACAGCGGGCTTTTCTGGTAGAGCCCGCATCGTACTCCAATCACCAGTATCGTTCCGTATCGTAAACTCGATGTGCAAATCTCCTGAATCGGACTTGCCCACATTCGTTACCACCGCATTCCATGCTTTTAGCTCGGCACCTTCCACAACTACTTCCGGAGTTTCCAGACCTTCCGGCAATACAATATATACGCAGGCAAAGCTAAAAAAAACATAAGCCAGGAGGGCTGGAATTAGTATCTTTCTAAATGTCATCTTTCCTTCTCCTTGGATGATCTATTGTTGCATCGAACAAAACCACTTCATTTAGTATAAGAAATATCAGAAACCATAGCCGCTAAGGGGCAGGATTAATTTCCGGGAGCAGGGGTCTAATCTCAGCCAGGGCGAATGCGTAGCCTGGCGGCATTGCCGTCGTGCCATCCACGCCAGTTGCAGATTTTGCCTGGCCATTGTATGAAATATCGATGTAGTGCGCAAAACACTGTCTGCATGGATTAAGATATGTGCTGTATATCTCATTCGTGAACCATTGGTGATCAACACTAATGGCAATGAGTAACTGTTCCACTTCTTCAGGAGCAATCTGTTTCTCCACCTTTTTGACACCATCACTCCCTGTAATGCGGCCATCGGGATAGATCGCAAACAACTCATCCACGCATTGAGGACCGGCTGTGCGGTGATAGACGATGACTGCACCATCTTCCACAAGATTCGCGGCTTCATCTTCACGGAATGGTGCCACGACACACTGGGTATCAGCTACAGCTTGGTTCGAGGAGGCGCTTCTGAATTTGGAGACAGAGAAGATGGCTG
Organism: Candidatus Villigracilis affinis; assembly: GCA_016718275.1. Classification (GTDB taxonomy): domain Bacteria; phylum Chloroflexota; class Anaerolineae; order Anaerolineales; family Villigracilaceae; genus Villigracilis; species Villigracilis affinis. Next base: position 354,897 of record JADKEA010000019.1, on the reverse strand, counting down.
CCCCAGCCAGGATAACGAACAAGCCAATTCCAAGTACAAGCCTTTGCTGTCTGCGGCGGACCGCCACCAATGCCTGAGTAGTTTGAGCAACTTTGCCACTTTTTCGATTTGCCAATACTGTTTGAACGCCAATAAAAGTAAGCGTAAGAATGCCGATGACGATCTTTGTCCACCAGGAACTTAGGGATCCAATGAACTGAATCAGCGCCTGAGTCACAGCAAGAACCAAAACCCCGAAGAATGTCCCGAACACGTATCCGGAACCACCTGTCAGCATGGTTCCACCCATTACGACCGAGGCAATGACTTCCAATTCCAAGCCTGGTGCATACAAACCATGTCCGGAGGAAACGAACAAACTAAACGAAAGACCAGCCAGAGCAGAGCAAAATCCATTGAAGGTGTACACCAGCATTTTGGTTCGATTTACAGGCAAACCCATTAGACGGGCAGACTGTTCGTTCCTGCCTTCGTTGCCGCCAATGGCATAAACCGTTCGGCCAAATCTAGTGTAGTGAGCAATAAACATTGCAATAACCAACAGGGTAAACGCAACAATAACAGGGATGGAAATATAGGGCGCTGAAGTTCCCTGTTGATCGGCCAACTCTTTCAGCCCCGGGATCAATATTTTTGTCTTGCCAAGGATTTGAAAAACGGGATTGTCAATGGTCACCGCATCATCGCTGATAAAGAAACACATTCCACGGGCAAACCACATGCCTGCCAGTGTGGCGATAAATGGCTGAACCTTCAGGTAGGTGATAAAGCTACCCATGGTCGCACCCAGGGTCATTCCCATTGCCAGCATGAGCAGAACCACCACCCAGGCGTTCCAACCTTCGCGAAGGAGGACCGCGGAGGCAACTGTTGTTAGGGCCACCACACCGCTGACGGAAAGGTCAATGCCGCCCGTCAAAATGACAAAGGTCATCCCAATACCGCTGATCAGGAGGTAGGAAGTATTTCGAAATAGATTAAAAAACACCTGTGGGTTTCGCATGCCGACGAAAAAGTAAGCGCCAATTCCATAAGCAACCAGGGCCAGCAAAGCCGTGGACATTAATGGGATGAACTTACGATTCCTGGAGAAAAAATTACCTAGCATTCGTAACATGGCTAAACCTCTTTTTTCGGCGCGCTGATCTTTCGTACAAAACCTTTGACCTGGTCTGAATAAAGCAGAATCACAAAGATAACAACCACGGCTTTGATCGCCTGGAGAGCAAACGCGGGTACGCCAATTGCATACATGGATTGGGTAATGGCCTGCATTACTAAAGCTCCAACCATACTGGCAAGCAGGGAGAATCGCCCACCAGCCATGGAGGTTCCACCAATCACCACGGCCAGGATCGCATCCAATTCTGTGGTGAGACCGATGTTATTCGCATCGGATGTCTTGATGTTTGAGCTTGCGACCAAACCGGCAATGCCCGCGCAAAAACCGCAAAATGTATAAACCAGCAACTTGATCTTCTTCTCATCAATTCCGCTGAAATAGCTGGAGCGGAAGTTGATTCCAACTGATTCGATGAACATGCCGATTGCGGTTTTACGAGTTATGAACCAGGTGATGGCGAATACAATGGCCACCAGATAGAGTGAAAACGGCAATATGACCCAGCCCTGCCCGATAAATGCATACGGCTTGTAGGTGATCTGCACCCGAAGACCGTTTGTAATTAACTGTGCGATCCCGCGTCCGGAGATCATCAAGATCAACGTCGCCACCATCGGCTGAATCCTCATATAGGCAACCAGCACCCCATTCCATAATCCGCAGATGAGGGAGATGGCCAGGGCCGCGATGATTACCAGCCAAAGCGGTTGAAATGTGTAGTTGGGATCTGTAACGAAAAACACTTCATTCTTTAGCGCGGATGGATTCATCAAAATTCCCGCCACCGAAGCGGCAATTGCCATCGTTGCGCCAACAGATAGATCCACACCACCAGTTGCAATGACCAGCGTCATACCAATCGCCAGGATCATTACTGTCGAGCCATTTCGGAAGATATCGATCAGACTTCCGTGCAGGTTCCCCTCTCTATTTTCAATGGCAAAGAAACCGGGAATAAAAATAAAATCAAAGAGCAGGATCAGTGTTAAAGCCACGATGGGAAAGAAGAGTCTGTTCTCTGTGATCCTTCTCCACGTGATTGTTTGTTTGGTAGGCTTTTTCATGCTTCACTCCCTGCAATCGCTTGGATGATCGTGTTCTCATCCACCTCACCGGAAAATTCAGCGACTTTCTCGCGTTCACGCAAAACTACAATGCGATGGCTTGTGCGTAACACTTCTTCCAATTCGGAGGAAATAAACACGCATGCTTTGCCATCTTCTGCAAACGACAGCACCAGCTTTTGGATTTCGGCTTTGGTGCCTACGTCAATTCCACGTGTGGGTTCGTCCAGAATGAGTATTTGTGGGTTGATTGCGAGCCAGCGTGCCAGAATCACCTTTTGCTGATTCCCGCCACTTAGGTTTTTGACGGGTTGATCTGCGGAGGGAGTGGCGATACTAAGTAATTTAATATACTTCTCTGCAATTTCATATTGTTCAGGCAAACTCAAATATTTGAACCAACCCTTGCTGGCTTGAATGGCAAGAATGATATTTTCTCTTACCGACAGGTCATCTACAATCCCTGCCGCTTTGCGATCTTCCGGGCAGAGGGCAACACCGCGTTTGATCGAACTTAGCGGAGAATAATCCTGAACGACAGAGCCGTTCATCGAAATGGAACCTGTGTCGGCTTTGTCGGAACCGAACAAAATGCTGGCAGTCTCCGTTCGCCCCGAACCGAGAAGTCCTGCCAGGCCGACGACTTCCCCGGCATGTAAATCCAGATTAAAGGGTTGAATGGCACCGGTCAAGCCAAATTCTTTGGCTTGCAATAACGCTTCACTTCTAATATGCTTGCTGCTTTCCAGTTTTATTTTTGTCATTTCGTCGAACTCGGCCAGACTACGGCCGATCATTTTTGAGATTAATCCAACGCGTGTGATCGCGCTTGTTTCATAAGTCCCAACCAGTTTCCCATTCCGCAAGACCGTGATCCTGTCAGAAATTTCGTAGATCTGACCGATAAAGTGGGTGATGAAAATGATACCCACACCTTCGTTTTTTAACTTGCGCATCACCTTGAAGAGTTGTTCCGTTTCATTAACATCGAGACTGGAGGTGGGTTCATCCAGAATGAGTATTTTTGCAGATTCGATATAAAGCGCGCGCGCAATCGCCACCATCTGCTGAATGGCCACTGTGTAAGATCCCAATGACTTCGTGACGTCGATGTCGACACCCAGCAGGCGTTTCAGGGTGTCGCTGGCCAATGCATTCATTTTGGTCCAGTCAATGCGCCTCATTTTTTGAGGCTCACGCCCGAGCAAAATGTTTTCTGCGACCGTTAAATTGGTGCACAGATTGACTTCCTGATACACGGTGCTAATACCCAGAGATTGGGCATGTTGTGGAGATTTCGTCTGAATCTCTTTACCATCTAAAATTATTCTGCCCGAATCGGGCTTGTCCACCCCGGTTAATACTTTCATCAAGGTGGACTTTCCCGCGCCATTTTCTCCAACCAGGCAGAGGATCTCACCTTTTTTGAGAGACAAACTTACATCATCCAGCGCTTGCACGCCCGGGAAGGTCTTGCTGATGCCTTCCATACTAAGTATATTTTGATCTACCTCAGACATGCCTGCCTGCCTTTTGTAAATAAAATTTTTGACCGATTGGGAAGCGAAGAAAACTTCGCTTCCCAATCAATATGTATCTGGGTCTGATCTGCAATTCCCCAAGATTTAGCAGATGAGATTCAAAATTTTAGTACTTGCGACCAGCTGCAATATCCTTCAAATTCGGGTCGACCATGTAGAACACACTTTCCTGGGAGGGAATCCACTTGGGAAGTGTCTCGCCATTCAGGGCAGCGAGCGCAGCTTCGTAAACCTGCGGGGCGAGCAGCGGATTGCATTCCACGGTCACATTCAGGGTGCCGTCAAGCATGGCTTGGAAAGCGCCAGCAGTGGCATCTACAGAAATGATCTTGACATCTACTGCGGGTACGAGACCAGCTTCCTTGAGGGCTTCGATGGCACCAAATGCCATTTCATCGTTCTGACCGAAGATGCCCTGGACGTCCTTGCTTTCTTTCAACCAGGCTTCAGTGACCTGCTTGCCTTCGACAACGCTCCAGTTAGCGGTCTGGCTGTTGACTACGGTGATACCGCATGCTTCAGCTGTCTCACGGAAACCTTTTCCGCGGTCAATGGCGGGAGCGGCACCTACGTTACCAACCAATTCCCAGACGTTCTTCTTTTCACTGCCTTCAAGCAGTTTGCACATTTCAGTACCGGCTTTGCGGCCTTCTTCAACGAAGTCGGCGCCGATGAAAGTGACATACAGATCTTCAAAACCGTCGATGCGGCGGTCTGAAAGAATGACAGGTTTGCCAGCGGCTGCAGCATCTTTCAGAACCTGTTCCCAACCGGTAACTTCAAGAGGTGACATGATGATCACGTCAACTTCGGGATCTTCGATGAATTGTTGGAAGCCAGCAACTTGTTTGGCCAGATCATTTTGTGAATCATAGAACTTGAGGTTAAGGCCCAATTGCTCAGCAGTTTCCTTAAAGGAAGCAGTGTTCGCAGCGCGCCAACCACCCTCGGAACCAGTCTGTAGGAAACCGACGGTCATATCAGCATACGTCCAAACCTTGGCTGGTGCTTCGGTGGCGACGGGAGCTTCAACAGGGGCTTCAGTTGCAGCGGGAGCATCTACCACAGGGGCTTCTGTAGCAACAACTGCGGGCTGACATGCGGTCAAAATCATGGAAGCAAGTACGATCAGAAAAGCTAATTTCTTAAACATGATCTTCTCTCCTTAATGGATCAATGTGCTCCTCCTTGCGGAGGTTTTCTTACACTATAATTGGGGCACGGGTGAGTGCCTTTCTCAGATGGGCATCTTTTCCCTGAAGTGCTTGCTTGGAGACGCCAATCAATAAGCGAGCACTTCTCTTTTTAATTTCATTATCTCTTTCAATACACCTCCTTTTCATTCACGCACATATCTTCACCTGCTCAATTTGACGAAATATGATCAAACGCATCTCGAACTTTCACGAACAACAAGGCTGGGTTGAATAAACCTTGATCGTGCCATCACAGACCGGTTTTCCTGTCGTGCCTGGATCATCTCCACGATGATTTGGACCGCTTGCTCACCGAGTAGCTGGAGATCTTGATAAATGGTAGTTAGTGAAGGATAAAAATAAGCGGATTCAGGAATATTATCGAAGCCAATGACTGCCAACTGCTCCGGCACGCGGATTCCCCGTCGGATCGCTTCGCGCAGCACACCCAGGGACATCTGGTCATTGGCAACAAAGACAGCATCCAAATCTGGGAATTTTTGCATCAATTGACCAAAAGCCTGTTCTCCGCTGGCAGAGGACCAGTTGCCTTCCGCACAACGATATTCCGAAGTATCAAATCCAACAGAATTTAGGGTCTCTTGCCAGCCGCGTTTGCGTTCATCGGCCTCCCACCAACTCACTGGACCTGATATGTGCCCGATCCTTTTCCGCCCACAGCTCAACAAATGCTGTACCGCCATCACTGCGCCTTGAAAGTTATCCGTGGACACGCTCGAAATACTATCGCGCGGTTTCATAGCCAGGAACAATATCGGCACGGTAATTTTGGATTTCTGTTCTTCAACCCAGCTGTGATTGTCCCCAATCTCGGGCGCCACCCATAAGATCCCGTCCACTTGTCGGGCAAGCAAAGAATCGATTACCTCGTCTATGCTTGTTGTGCTAAATTTATCAATTTCCTTCATCAAGAGCATGTAGCCCAGTTCGTCTGCTTTGTCGGCGATGCCATTGATGGTGCGTGATGGGCCAATATATTTCAACCCGAATGTGACAATTCCCAACATAAAACTGCGCTGCTGACTTAAGCTCCGCGCAAGGGCACTGGGGTGATAGGCTAATTGCTCAACCACTGCTTCAACCCGTTGACGCGTTTTCTCAGATACGTACGAAAACTTGTTCATCACGCGCGAAACCGTTTGGGTGGAAACACCCGCCGCCAGCGCTACATCTTTAATGGTGACACGTTTTCTTCGATCAGATAGAATCAAGGGATTGTCCTATTGTGTTATCGATAACATGTTATTAACAGAATAACCCTTTTGGGTACTAATCTCCATAGTTTCTTATTAGGAAAAAGTTGGTTTTTTATGGTTCAATCAAATAAAAAAATCTGCCATTCAATTGAATGGCAGATTTTTTTCGAAAAGAGTTAATTTTCTTTCGATTTAGGCAGCTTTTAGTATTTGCGGGTGGGTAAAATCTCGCTGGCATCTTCAGGGAAGAAAATACCCTCAATAGAGGGTACCCACTTGGGGATGGGCTGGCCGTTGACCACTTTCAGGGCAAGTTCGAAAAATTGTGGACCGAGCAGGGGGTTGCATTCGACCGTGGCATTTAATTTACCTGCGATCATCGCCTCAAACGCGCCTCGCGCAGCATCTATGGAAACAATCTTGATATCCTGACCAGGGTTGAGTCCATACTCTTCGATGGCATCGATGGCTCCCAGCGCCATATCATCATTATGAGCATACACCGCCGTAATTTCATTTCCGTACTTTTTCAGGAATGCCGCCATAACTTCCCTGCCGCGCGCACGGGTAAAGTCACCTGACTCCGAATCGATAATATGCATCTGGGGATACTCTTTTAGTATTTCTCGAAAACCCAAATAACGATCATTTGCGGGGGCAGAGCCAATCGTACCCACCAACTCGACAATGCTTGCTTTCTCATTTACCAGATCTGCCATAATCCGCGCAGCTTTGCGGCCTTCTTCAAGAAAATCGGAACCCAGATAGGATACATAGAAGTCTTCCGGCACATCCGCGCGTCGATCCACAAGGATGATCGGAATACCGGCATTTTTTGCCTCCTGAAAAACTTCCTCCCAGCCTGTTTCAACAATGGGTGAGATACCAATGATATCCACTTTTTGGATGATGAGCTTTCGCACTGCCTCGATCTGATTGTCCTGTTTTTGCTGTGCATCCAGGAAACGCAACTCGACCCCCAATTGTTCGGCAGTTTCTTTTATGGATATGGTGTTTGCAGCGCGCCATTCACTTTCAGCTCCAAGTTGGGCATAACCGACGATCAAATCTTCATATTTTTTCTCAAGCCTGGCATTTGAATTTGAATCAGGCAGCAGGGTAGATAATGAATCGGGTCGTTGAATACAGGCCACAGGTCCAAGACTGGAGGCGAAAAGCGTACATAAAATCAGGATGTGTGAGATCTTCATCAAAAGTGCTCCTCGAATCTTTCTGCCGCGGTTCTTAATCCTGACCGTTGGCAGGGTCTTCCTTGTTGGGAGCTTCCTCCATTTTGGCTGGGATCACCAAAGTTACACAAGTACCGCTCGTATATTCACTTTGAACGGTGAGACCATAGGGCTCGCCATAATATAGCCTGATGCGCTTATTAACGTTGCCAAGCCCGAAACCGCTTTCCAATTTTATATCACTCTGATCTTCATCCAGTTCGGCACGCAATTGAGCAAGCTTTTCCGGCGTAAACCCAATGCCATCATCTTCCACTTCAAGTAGGATCTCATTCTCCCCCTTGCGCCTTGCACGCACGTTAATCATGCCGCGCTGACGTTTGTTTTTGATGCCATGATACAGGGCATTTTCCACCAGCGGCTGAAGCAGGAGTTTTAGGATTGTGTTCCCGGCGACATCTTCATCCACTTCTATTTTGAAATCAAGGATATCGCGATAACGCATCTTCTGAATCGTCAAGTAACTTTTGATACGTTCCACCTCTTCGCCAATGGTGATCCAATCCATGCCTTTGCTCAAGCTGATCCGAAAGAAATTCGATAATGCAGTGACGATCTTGACCACCTGATCGGTCTTCTTGGATTCGGCCATCCAGATGATCGTATCCAGGGTGTTATATAGAAAATGGGGGTTGATCTGGGCCTGGAGCGCGCGCAGTTCAGCTTTCTTTAGGTTTTCTTGTTCCTTGATCTTGGAATCCAACAATTCTTTGATCTTGCCGATCATAATGTTGAAACTCATACCGAGTTCGGTGATTTCATCCACATTATCACTGGTCATTAACGCTTCCAAATCATTTTTGGTGATGGTAGTGGTGACATCGTGCAGTTTTTTTATGGGTGTGTAAATACTGCGGGATAAACTCCAGGCGGCTACCACTGAAAAGCCCACGGCGCTAAAGATCAAAATGATGGAAAAGATTTGCCAGCGCACATAGCTTTCCCGCATCAATTGATACTGGCTTTCTGTACGATTTACTTCATACAGCACATAGTTCTGGACGACTTCTTCCATCACCGATGTTGCAAAGCGGATGTTCTCCAACACTGCCTCGTTCTCTGCGGCAGTGCTGTTATGGGCAATCTTGTCACCCATCTGGTCGACATATTCCTCCAGCGATTGCAAAGTTCTAAGGATCAAATCCAGTTTCACCCTGGCTCGTTGAGAATCGGTATTGTCCATCATCCAGCGAACTTTGGCGTTTACATTGTCAATGATTTCGTATTGCTTTCCCTCTGAAAATTTAACCTTCCCGGAGACGATCTTCCACATTTCATTATCGATATCTGGCTTGATGCTGCCACTGATGCTGTTAGCGGTGGTAATGTTAGTGATAATGGCGTCGTACTGACGGCTATAGTTTAGCGCTTGCAGCATGGAGACGACATTGGTGGTTCCCATCAAAAAAATGACGATACAAAGGGCGACCAAAATCTTTACGCGGATGGATAGATTAAGCCCGGCAAGAAAATCGGCCAGCCGCCCTAAAAATTTACGGGGGGATCTGCTGGTTGCATTTGCCTGCACGCCAATTCTGGTCAAAAATTGTCTAAACCCAGGCGTTGTTGTTTTTTGAGCCACGTTTTTCTCCTGCAAAAGATCCTAAATTTGTGACCGAAATTCAATGGGTGAGAAACCTGTATTTTTTTTGAAGACCGAACTGAAATAATGGGGGTCGTTATAACCCACCTGATAAGCGATATCGGCCGACCTTAATGCGGTCATACGCAGCAATTCTTTTGCCTTGTTGATACGGATCTCAGTCAGGTATTCCTTGAAGGTTTGATGGGTTTCCTGGCTAAATACAACACTAAAGTGACTCGCACTCAGGTTTGCCTGCGAAGCCACATCGTTAAGTGTCAGTTCTGGATTTGTGTAATGGTGTTCGATATATTCCTTCGCCTGGCGGATCAGGGTTTTATATTGCCCGTTAGGTTTGCTGTCACGATAGGCCAGCGCACTGGAAAGGATATTACAAGTTTGTTCCTGCAACTGATCGATCGTTTTGATGGACGACATGGTCATTTCAATGGAATTCAACTCCGGTATCACATCGTCAACATCCCCACCCAGCTCGTTCACTAATTTGGCGGTGGCCAAAACAACATCCACGAAAATATAGTTTTTGATCAGATTTGATCTCAACGCAGTTTCACCCAATGGCCGAATATAAGCATTAAAGAACTCGGTAAACTCGTCTTTTACGCCATGACGCAGGTAATTTTCAACTGCCAATTTATCCACTTTGAGCAATTCCGCCCGCTCAACAGCCTGGTGTAACTCAGTTTTATTTTCACTGGCAACATATTCTATATTCGCCAATGCTTCTACAAATGACTGGTATATATCGGCAATCCGTTTTTTGGAGCCCCCTACTCCGCTGGTTACCTTATAGCGGGTCTTAGCAACTACCTGCTCGATTTCTTCAAGGAGTAGATCACGCTCCTCTTCGAGATATTCCGGTGTACTTCCTTTCATCATCAAGATCAGGTCGCCCCAATCCCTTTTTAGCACAAAGATATCTGGATTTTTTTCAGCCAACTTGATGACAGCAGATTGAACCTGCTGGTATTCGTCATAATCATAATTTTCCGTACGATCATCCAGTTCAATTTTCAAGATCACGATCAAATAACATCTGGCGATCAGGTCAATTCCCAGTATCTGTCCCTTCTCGATGGCCTCTGTAGGGGAAATTGCGCTCACCACCAATTTAAACAGAAGCCTCTCACGAAGTATGGCCTGGTTTTCTTCCACCTGTTCCTGAAGTTTTTTTAGATTTTCTTTTTCTTTTCTTTCCTGATCCAACTGCAGGGTAAGTTTCTGAAGGATATTTTGCAGTTTTTGAACTGTGACAGGTTTTAAGAGATAATCTGTAACTCCTAGTTTAATAGCTTCCTGAGCATATTCAAATTCATCATGGCCGCTGAGAATGATTATTTTTACCCAGGGCATGCGTTCCCTTACTATTTTACTGAGCTGCAGGCCATCCATAAAAGGCATCTTGATATCCGTAATCAATACATCGGGCTGGGCCATGCGCAAGAGCGGCAAAGCCATTTCCCCGTCAGCAGCTTCACCACAAAATTCAAATCCTCCAGCTTGCCAATCCACATTATCGCGAATTCCTTCGCGGGTAATGATCTCATCTTCAACAAAGAAAACTTTGTATGGCATATTTATTCTCCGCAACCTTAAACATTTTACTCCATACAAGGCGCTACGGCAGAACTCCGAATTCTCCCAATTCCATGATTGAAAAAGGAAAGAAGAGTCCGATACAGGTGTGGGGAAATTTAGCAGGAAGTGTGCCCACAGCGCATTCTTGAGAGCGGGCTTTGCGGTGCCGTCCGAAGATCATGTATACAGGTATTAGTTTAGGTCCACGGTATATCACGTAGAGGAGCGTGTATGAGATTTTATTTCAGCTATGGATCAATACCCTTTGGTATGTCCCATCTCTGGATCAGTATAAATGTAATCACAACGCAAACCAAGCCAAGAACACTGGCTTCGAGTCCAAATTGACCACCAGTCAACCATTCTGGAACTTCATTAAAGACAGGTTTTAATAAGCCCGACTGGTCTGTACCACTCACGCCAAAACCAAGTACACCTCCTTGTGTCAAATTCGCCATAAAATGCAGACCAAGCGGCATGGCCAGGCTTTTGGTACGAATGAAGGCTACTCCAAACATGAGCGACGCAATAAAAATATTAATACTCGCCAAAATTTTGACATCCCCCGTCATGCCCGGATTATTCAAATGTGTGAGCAAGAAATACCCTGCCAATATCAATTGAGCTGGCCATTGGCCGAGACCAGCGATGAGGCGTTGAAAAATGAATCCCCGAAACAACAACTCTTCTGCCGCTGCAACTCCTACAAAGAGCAGCACAATTGACATTAGAGTTGAGAATCCTATGGGATTCCATTGCCAATGAACCCAGCCCAAAAACCACATGATGAGTGCGGGGACAAGCATGAGCGCCGCACCAGTCAGGCCGCCCAGGCAAAATTCCTTGAGCCAACGCATATTGAATTTTCCCAGCAGCTCAGTCAATGATTTCCGTCGCAGCAATTGACAAATCCATGAAGCAATCACAATGATAACGGCTTGCAGCCCAATGGAGACATCCATGGAGTTTTGTTGCGCAACCAGTAAAGCTGGCATCAAGATCGAAGCAAGTACAAGAAAAAAGATAAGGATCCACCAGCCATTGCGTAACTGGCGTTCAGAATTCAGAAATGGATTAATCGACATAAGACACCTTTGTTAAGCATACACATGTAACAACCAGTTGATTAGCAACCCGAACAGATAAAGACCGATACCAAACGCAGTATGATTCATCAAGCTGCGAAGTCTCGCCTGCGTCGGATTTGACGTCTTTGATGCAGCAAACCCGAGCCCAAATGCAGGCTGCATGATGAAAAATGGCATTAGAACCGTTCCGACCCCGAAGGTGAGTGCGAGAATCAGCGTCGGATGCTGAAGCCAGCTGTTACCTGCCAATGCAACAAAAGCGATGGCGAACGTGATGCCAATTATATAGTGGGCGATCCATCCAACCAAGCATTCTGCGCTTTTTTGTGGTGCAGATGCAATATTTGAATGCCTAAAAGTTCCATCCGACATGTGTCGGAGCCAGCGCCCAACTAGACAGTAATTGGGCGCTGCTATCTTAAAGGCGCGTTTGAGAAACAATGCCCATAAGTCGGTGGTGAGTGTTGCGCCAAGTCCGATCAGGATTGCGCTAATGAGGGAGAGGGCCTGACTATTCATGAGATACCTTTTCTTAATTGTTTATGTCTAACTGTGATTAGACTGTACGGCTAACTCTTTTTTCATAAAGAATGCAAGGCTAAAGCTAGAGTGCCCGCGCAGTAATCGGAAGGCAACACAAGACTTATGAATCCATTTGTGTATCACGGATTTTTCATAATTTTTTCAAAGAACGCTATGATGCTAGCATTCATATTCTTATGGAAGGCTTTCCTGTCGAATTGTCCTTGATCCGAGCATATTTCGGGAGGCGCCAGAAGGCCGCAGGGTGTGAGAAACGAGAAATGGGCAGCGCCAGGAACAGAATGAAACTCAACCCTGGAGCCAAGCGCTTCGCGAACCAGCTTAGTATTTGTGGCATACGGAACATTGATATCGTTGTCGGCGCCCCAAAGTTGAATTGGCACACGCACATTGTCAAGTCCATTCGGAACCATTGTGAATCCCAAACCTGGTGCCGCCACGACCGCCGCCTTAATTCTCAAGTCGGGCAAAAAAGCATCTCCCATCGTTGGCGTATCGGTATTCAGGTAAGGAGAATTGACGGAACGCAGCAGATCGCAAACAAGCTCAGGCGACTCGACACAATGTTTCGCTATGATGCGAAGGTCTGGCTGAGCGCCGACGGCAGTCAATACCGTGAATGCGCCCGCAGAGAAACCAAAAGCGCCGATGCGTTCCGGGTTGATGCGGTCATGACCTCGCCAATTCTTGAGCATATAGTCGACGGTAATATGGAGTTCTTTGGTGCGCCCACTCAACCAGGACAGTGAATCAACAGCGCTTTGGTCAGCATAGTTATCACCGCTGTGCATGGGAGCTGCGACTATATAGCCGTCGTTCGCAAGGGCAAGGGCTAAGTCGGCATGGCTTGCAGGCCCGCCGCTGTTTCCATGCGAGATGACTACCAATGGCAAAGCATGTCCTGAAATTGGGGCATTGCGAGCTACATCCATCAGCACGATGCTTAACATTGTCGTTGGCTTAGGTTGTACCTGAGTTGGATACCACACACCGGCGGGAAAGGAATGTCCGTCCGCATCAGGGATTTGAATTATTTCAAATCCCACAGGGTTCTCGGTTCTTAACGCTGTTGACATAGCATAGTGTACGAGCCCATAAGCCAGTATTACCACAACAATCATTATCCAAACAATCCATTTCATCATTTTTTCTCCTTTTTTGAACGTTTCTGCTTAACTGAATTGGTTGATATTTTCATCTCTACATGTTTGGGTTCAACCTGGTTCACAGCAAGCAATGGCATTCCTAAGTCACGAATTTTTTTTAATACTCCATGCAATGCAGACTGATCAACCATGATTCCACTTAAAAGGGTATTGCCATCTTCCTCCAAAGTGACCGTCAATCCTTCAAACCATTTCATCCGTTGTGGCCCCAAATGCCCTTTGATCTTGAGTTGATAGACCGTCTGTTGATTCGCTTCGGGTTTTGATTTTTGTTCATCTGTCATTATTTTGCCCCACTGAGATGACAACATTACCCTTTTTGTGTCCTGCATCAACGTAGCGGTGTGCCTCGACCATGTCTTCCAGTGGATAGCATCGGTCGATGACAACTTTGAGCTTGCCTGCCTCGATCAGCTCTTTGATGAAGACCAGGTTTTCCATGCCCTCTTTCGTGCTGAGATCGGACATCGTTACGAAGGTCCCGTTCGGCGCGAGAATCTTCGATGCTTTCGATTTCGGGAATTTTGCAAGGGTATCAAAGATAACGTCATATCGCTCTTCTCTGGATGAAAAATCCTCTTTTGTGTAATCGATGACGTGATCGGCACCCAGCGATTTCACCATGCCCAGATTGGCGGTACTGCAAACCCCGGTCACTTCTGCTCCGAAATGTTTTGCCAACTGTATAGCGTACGTGCCGACACTTCCAGATGCGCCATAGATCAGGACTTTTTGTCCGCGCACGCCTGCCAGCGTATTTCCTTTCCGAAGCATGCGCAATGCTGTGGTCGCACCAATTGGAAGGGCTGCGGCTTCTTTATAGGTTATATTGGCTGGTTTTATCGCCACCATCGCCTTTTCAGGCAGACATTTATATTCGGCGTAGCCGCCAAAATTCTCTGTGAGGGTGGATGCGAATACCTGGTCACCAACCTTGAAACGGGTTACGTCTTTGCCGACCGCTTCCACTACGCCGGAAAGTTCAGAGCCGAAGATCGGTTGTCTGGGTTTTGTGATGCCCAACGCAAGGCGGGCGGGGATCCATACTGCGGCAGGGACGGTAAAACTTCGCATTCGAAAATCCGCGGCGGTGACGGTGGTCGCGTGGACTTTGATCAAGATTTCATTGTCTTTGGGTGTCGGTTTCTCGATCTCTTTGAGTTGAAGAACTTCAGGACCACCATATTGGGTTGCTACAATTGCTTTCATTTTAGACTCCTTATTTTTGAAAATATTAATTGAACTTGATACCAATAACTACATTTGTACTGTGCGGGTTTGTTTAATTGAATCCTTGCGGATGCTCCATTCAGCCACGGCAAGATTGATCACCCAGGCTGCGCCCATCAGCAATGCATTTTCAAACTCATTCACTTTGCCAAAGATCAGTGCACCGACCATCCCGTGAATACCTGCGTACCTGCGCCCAGCCCAATTGCATAGGCGCGTGTCATCCAAGCTAGGTGTTGATCAACATCCTTCCGCAGGATCGAGAGGTATCCCAGGATGATCGACAGAACCATGCCAGATCCAAAAAGGAGCCGAAAGGCATACAGCAGGTTGCTTGCGCCTTCCGGGCAGGGATAAACAAGGTCATCCATACCCCTGAAAGCCCAACCAGAAGACCAAATGGAACCAGAAGCCGCCCAACCCAGCGGTGCCATTTGATTCCGCGCTGCCAGAGGCGGCTCACGAACTGGAATGCGCCCAGTAAGGCATAGATCGCGGAGCTGCAATAATATGGATGACCACAGGCGAGGGAGAGGCAAAGAAGCGTGCGTTTGCTGGGGTGATTTCCGCGCCGCTTGCCAATTCGTTCAAGCGGATCGCGCCAAAGTCAACGGAATTACACTGAGTAAGATCAGTCCTGCGGGCACCCACCACGGGGTACGGGTTTTTCTCGTGGGTACTTTCATTTGACCGTTAGTTTGAATGATCGCTTTCATCTTAAACTCCTTGGAAATATTTATTGGTACTCAGGCGACACTGCCTGGTTCCTGTGAAACGATTCTCTGATCAAGCAAGGATTCAGACAGTTTCTCTCGTCGTTCGGAAAAGAGGGCGTACCCCAGCCAGACCATAGCACCTCCTATCGGTATCGATGTCAACTGGACGAGCTGATAAGGAAGCAGCGTGAACATGGTGCCCGCCAAAGGTCCTGATAAGGCAAACAGGGCAGCCGCCCCGCGCGGCAGGATGCGAGCGCGGAACATAGCAATGCCAAAGAACAGGGAGCCGAGGACATACAGTATCGATGCGAGGGAATATACTGTTGTGAGTCCGCCAAGGTTCGTTGGTTCCCCAGTCCCACCTGACAACTGCAATGCGCTTTCCACAAACGTCGGCGCTACGGTCGTCAACAGCGGCAGGATTGTGGGTTCGATGAATGAAATGCACATCTGAACTGCATAATAGGTGGTTAGCAGAAGATAGCCAGCCAAACCCAGCCAGCCGGTTTCTTCCACTTGTCTGGCGTAGAGCCCTGTAATACCGAGCAGACCAAAGATTGAGATGGAGGTCTTGAAGGAAGTGATGATGATGAATGTGCTGGTATTGATAGATGGATGGGTCGGCTGAATAGCCGTGAAAATAATCCCTGCCACCACGGCGGATAAACCTGCCCAACGGATGAGTTTCGGGGTTGTCACTTTCATTTTGTCTCCTTTAGAACCAGTAAGATAAGTGTTAGGGTTGATACCCGGCATCGCTGCCTGTTTGGGTTTGATTGATGACAATATACAAATCAATGTGGGGAGATGTCTTCCCCAGATGTGGGGATTTCGGGTGGGGATTTATGGAGGACGGGAACGATCGATTAGGTGGCAATTAAGTACACAAGGGACAAGCAATCCTACGGCGCTTGTCCCTTGTGTAATGTCTCTCGCGAATTTACTTGGCTTCGGTTTGGCTAAGCTGCGAGCTTACCTTGCCCGGCACGACTTCCGATGATCTCTCGCGGCGTTCGGAAAAGAGCGCGTATCCCAGCCACGTCAAAGCCAATGCGATCGTCAGCAATGCGACCTCAGGTTGGTACTCTGCAGGGACCATTGCGCCTACGGGAATTAACAAGGCGCCAAAGGCAAGCAGACCACCCGCCCAGCGAGGCAGGACACCGGCACGGAACGTAGCAATTCCAAACAGTAGGGGTCCCAGGATAAACATGGGTCCTGATAGATTCCACAGTGTTGGGAGGATTCCGAGTTCAACTTTGCTGGGGACGCCGGTAAACATCCCAAGGAAGCCTGCCACAAACTCCGGTAGTACAGTGGCAAGACGAGGCAGGATAAATGCTTCCATGAAGGAAAAGGGCATAACGATCCCAAACCAGAGGCTCATCAAGACAAAGCCCGTCAGCCCCAGCCAACCGGACTTTTCTGCCTGCCGGGCATACAGCCCTGCCATGCCAAACAGTCCAAAGAAGCTCATGGCAGTCGCGGCGATGTGGACATTCACCCAGGTGGTAGTGGTAACGGCTTCAGGGATGTTCACGGGATGAAACAACCCCATGATGACCATGCATAGTCCTGCCAGCATTGCCGATAAACCTGCCAGCCGCATGAGAGTGGATGCGGTCATTTTTGTCTTGCTCTCTTTGATCGAATTCTTTCCTTTGGCGTTCATTTATTTTTCTCCTTTTGAATTCATAAAATAGGTTTCGAATTTCGGGATATCTACTTCCTCCACGGATCGCCGGGCGCCTTCAGGTAATGATTGAAGACATAACCCCAGGGCATCACAAGTGGAACCAACACAATACCCACGAGGTTGTTGATCAGTACCTCTTGAGCGTCCGGAGCTAACTGCCCGGCAGACCATTGGGGAAGCGCGAACGCCAGAACCCAGACAGCCTTCCACAGAAACTCGAAGAACAGCAGTGGCAGCATCTTGAGTGGGCGATGAATTCCTACCCCTGCCAAGAGCGCCAGCCCAGCGAGCACACTGAGCACAACGCTGCCCATGGTCGACAAGTTTGCAGGAGGGTTGAAAATCGCGGGCAATTTATAGATTGCCAACCCAATAGCCATGAACGCATACATCGCTCGCAACATGTAGAGCCTTAATATCGATACTTCAGACCTGGTATTCATATTTGTCTCCTTTTTGAACCGATAAGATAAGTGTCTGAGGTGGACACCCGGCGTCGTCGCCTGTTTGGGTTCGGTTGAAGACAATATACAAATCAATGTGGGGAGTTGTCTTCCCCAGATGTGGGGATTTGGTGTGGGGAGAATCGAAAACCCCGCCACATTTCTCTGGCGGGGTTTGGGATTTTGTGAGTTTCAGGCTTATATCAAGCCGAGTTCAATTGCCTTTTTTACAGCCGCTCGACGGCTATTGACGTTGAGTTTGTTGTAAATGCTCTTTGTATGCGTCCGAACTGTACTCAATGCGATGACAAGTTCCTGTGCGATCTCGGGACCCGACAATTCGGTTTTGAACAAGCGGAGGAGATCCAACTCACGCTGACTGAGCGCCTCGATCAGGGACGATGAAGCTGGTTCAGCGGAAGGAGGCGTTTCTACATCCAAGCCTTGATCTTCCACTTCAAATGCAGATAACAGCTTGCGTGTGTAGTTCGGCAGGATTCCGCGTGCATCCATATCATGAATTAATTCTGCCATGCTAGAGCCTTCAGCCAGGAATATTCGCATATAGCCTTCAGGCTCAGACAGTTTCAGGGCACGCTCCAGGGATATAAGAGCAGCAGGCCTATCCTCTTGCACTTGATGAGCGAGTGCCTGCAAGATCAGGATTTCGATCACACTTCCGATCCTGCCACCTTCATCTGCCGCTTTCAAGAGGCGCTCCAGTAAGCCCAGCGCGTCGTGAAGCAAACTGATTAAATGGTTACCCTGATATTGAGACAGCAGAATCCTGACAAATGTGATTTGCTCGAACTCCCGCAGATAGCTGGGCTCTTCCTCAATGGACAGCTTCCGTTCACGCGCCCAATCAAGAGCCTTTTCCAACTCGCCTTGCTTGACCCATACTCGCGCCTTCAACGCTGATGTTGGGCGGACGTTGGGGGAAAAGTCGCCCACATATAGGCTTTCTGCCTCATCAAGCAGGTCAAGCGCGCCGTCCAGATCACCCTGAACTTCTTGCATTTGAGCCATGGCAACACGCCAACGATATGGGTTTTTCGGTAATCCGTTAAGTTCACCAAGCTCCTTGCTTTTCAAAAGGTGTTGCTCGGCGATATTTAACTCATTACGCTCATAGTAGAGCCCGCTCATTCCTACATGCATGTCTGCCGCGCCTCGCAAAACTGACGCATCCTGCTGCTTTGTCGCGAGCTGCAATCCGCGCTCGTAGATACTCATTGCCTCGTGTAAATGACCTTGCGTGATCTGTAAATCCGCCAGAGTAACCGAGCCGCCGATCACATCTGAGATGAATCCAACTTTCTGCAAATAAGCCATCCCTTTAGAGAACATCTGGTACGCTGTCTCAAGATCGCCGTTTGTCCAAAATGCCAGTCCTAGCAGAGATGATGCTGACCCGCGTAGGAGATCGTCATTCTCACGCGCCAACTCAAGCACCTGCTGGGCATGTTTCATGGTATTTGCCACATCACCTTGAGTCAGGGCAATCGCGGCATGATACATGGAAACCAAGCCGGGCAGACGCTGAAAATCCTCTTTATCCACGTAAACAGGTTGCACTTGAGTATCCGCTGGCATATCCAGCCATCGTTCGGCATTGCGCAGGCGGACCTCAACACCGTCAAGCTGACCCGTTTGCAGCAGCGTGCCTGCATAGTGAACGCTGAGCACAGGTCTGTACTGGAGCACTTCGTCAGGGATCGCCTTAAGCCAGTTTAGCAGCTGAGTCTCCTGTCTATTTCTCCGCGCTTCCGGTACGGCTCGTTCGATCAGGTTTGCCGCTCGCTCGAAATCCTGAGCGGCAAGGGCATGGTGAATCGCTTCGGGTGTGGAACCATTCTGCTCGTACCATTCACTTGCACATCGATGAAGAATAGGGATTTGATCGGGTTGCTCCGTCATCAAATGCATACGAAGCACATCGGCAAAAAGATGGTGATAGCGATACCAGTGACGCTTGTCATCCAGCGGGATAAGGAAGAAATTACCCCGCTGCAATGTTTCCAATCGCTCTTTGCCCCCCAACTGGTCAGTAACGGCATCGCACAACGGGCCATTCAATCGGTCAAGGATGGCAGTCTGGAGTAGGAAGTTTCGAATCGATTCGGGCTGGCGCCTCAGGACCTCTTCAACCAGATAATCCACAATATAGCGGTGGTCTCCTGCGAATGCATGGATGAATCCATGAACATCCTGGCGGCCTTGCATCGAAAGTACGGCTAATTGCAGTCCCGCGATCCAGCCTTCGGTGCGGATTTCCAATGCAGAAACCTCTTCCGTCGAAAGATTAAGATCCATCACCTGGTTGAGAAATTCGGCGGCTTCGGACGGAATAAAGCGCAAATCTGTAACGCGCAATTCGGTCAATTGATTGCGAACTCGCAACCGAGCCAAAGGCAGATTTGGATCCTCACGAGTGGTAATAACCAAATGCAATTGTGGCGGCTGGTGATCGACCAGAAAATTGAGAGCATTATCAATCGCTTTGGAATCAAGCATGTGGTAATCATCAAGAACGAAAATGAAATTGTCCGTGACTGCTATGACCTCATTTAGCAGAGTTGTCAGAATCGATTCGATTGGCGGTGGTTGAGGGGTTTGAAGCACACCCAGCGCCTCTTCCCCAATATTTGGTGCAATCGTCTGCAAAGCAGAGATAAAGTAAATAAAAAAGCGGGTGAGGTCGCCATCCTCTTCATCCAATGATAGCCAGGCGGTTGGTCGTCCGCAATCCGCGACCCATTCGCTGACCAGCGTCGTTTTGCCAAAACCCGCAGGAGCAGAGATGAGGGTCAGTCTGCGGCCAGAACGGAGACCCATGTTCAGTTGTTCGATCAGGCGAGAGCGAAGGACAATTTTAGCCCGAGGCGGAGGGGTATAAAGTTTAGTAGCTAAAATTGATGTAGACATATAATAATTATAAAACGAACATCCGAAAAAATGGCATTTTCCCCGAACAAGAGAAATCGCCCATTATCTCCCCCGATAAACTACAGTCTACCTTTTTCAGCAGGCATAATTTTGAAAAATCATGCCTGCTTGTAGAGGCCCTAAAAGTGGATGATTTTTATAAGTATTTGTTCGATAAAATCGTATTCTTCCGGCTTACACTCCACGCAACCACAACAGCTGACACAAACAGCAATATGGACATTGTACAAATGTGCGTACTTTAGATCGCAGATGCTTTCGCAGCTGGGTTATCGTCACCAACGATGGCTTGCCGTGTTTGCAGAATCAGCTTCATGCGGATCACTCCTGTTAACAACATAGTCAGCGCAAATACCCAGATCCACAAAACAAAGTCGGGGAAGACGGTCAGGACTTCAACCCATGATTGAGCGCCAAGACCTGTGACGATGACCACGCGGATACCAATCAGGAACGCTAGTGCAAAGCCGATCTCCCACGCCGCCCGCAAGCTGACTCTGATCAAGGGCAGACGATTCTCCTGTCGCTGTACCAGCAACCAGCGGCGCCAGAAGCGCATCCGCAAAAGTGGGAATAGCACAATGGCAAGGAGTCCCGCCAGTAGGGTATCGATCATCAAATAGACAGTCCCCAAACGGGTTGACGTAGGCGCGGGTTCAAGATCAGCAAGCATCCGAGCAATGCCTTCTTCGATCTCCCTGTATGCACCTTCATAAGCAACAATGCCGAATGAATTCATCAGCACGACCGCACCGCGCTTTGTTTCGGGCTGCATGAGCAGCAACGAATGGAAATTGACATTGACACCATCGTGCCAGATGGCTGGCACATCGCCCACTGGCGCAATGACCCAGCCAAATCCATACCCGCCATTCTCACCACGTTTCGTTCCCTCTACTTGCATAGCCGCAACGCTATTCGCGGACAGTAAGTTTGTATCGGCATATTGACCGTCATTGAGTTGCGAGATGAGGAAGTGACTCATGTCTTCAGCGCTCGAGATGATATAGCCTGAAGGAAGCTGCGAAGGATTGTAGGGATGGTGCGTTGGCACAGACAGCCCGAATAACCACTGATACCCTTGAGCCAATCCAGCCTGCTGGGCTTCCTGCTCGGAGGTGAAACTCTGCTTCATATCAAGCGGCGCAAAAATATGTTCCTGCATATATTCGCCAAAGGATTGGCCAGAGACAACTTCGATGATGCGGCCAAGCACGTTGTAGTTGCCGCTGCAATAGCTGTGGCGTGTGCCAACAGGCGCGTCGAGTTTTACAGTTTGAAGTTCGGCCACATATTCTTCAATGGTTTTGGCGTTTATTTTTGTGTCGCAGGCCGTGGCGGGGATACCGCTGGTGTGGAGCAAGAGATGGCGCACTGTGATCTGGCCCGATGCGGTCAAGTCAGCCACTCGAAACTCTGGCAGATATTTTTGCACGGGGACATCAAGCTCAACCTGACCCGCATCAACCAATTGCATAATTGCCACGGCAGTCAACGGCTTGCTCACTGAGGCTAAAATAAATGGCGTTTGCGGAGTGATGGGGCGACCCGTTTGGTCGGCCTTTCCATAGCCTTTCATAAAGATCACCTTGTCGCCATCAACCAGGGCCAATGCCAGTCCGGGGATTCCGTGGCGTTTCATCTGGTTGTTCACGAAGGTGTCGATCTCTTCCACTTTCGAGGCGTTTACGGAAGACGCCGACGCAACGGGAAGCTGCGAGAATGAAAAAATCAGAATCAGCAAACCAATAAAAACTCTCGTAGACCATATTTTCATATTCTCTCCTTTTCAATACCTAATAAAGTTTTTTCTGCGTACTTTATACAAGAGATTGAGCATGGCTGGGTGCGAATCTTTGGACAAAAACTAGCACAATCTTTTCCGAACTAAGTGTGTGGAAAAATCTCCAAGGACATCATCGGATTTCTTCCTTCGCTTTATTTACCATTTTAAACTTTTTATTAAATCAGCAAGCCCGTCGCGGTCCAGATCTGTTCCATTCGAAAGGATGGCGATGCCCAACCTGTCATCGGGATAAAGGCGCATGATCGCGGCGAAGCCCGGTCCACCGCCACCGTGTTCAAGGTAGCGCTTGCCATTGGATTCGCCAACCGCCCAACCAAGTCCACGGCCATCGAGCGGAGCGGTATTCGTCAGCGTGGAGATTGATTCAGGAAGCAGGATCAACTGTCCGTTAGGTGTGACGCGATTAAGATACGCCATCATCAACTTTGCCGCATCAGGCGCGGATCCAATCAAACCTGTGGATGGAGTCGCATCAATGTAAACTCGATTCATCCAAAGCATTTTTCCATCCCGCTCGCGGATGAGTGTATTCGTGTCCAACAGGGTTGGCAGGAGCGGTGTAAAAAAGTGGATGACAGGCAGCGTGCCAGCAGCCTCGTGTTCAGCCATTGCACGTGAATAAATAAAACTTGTTTGCGACATGCCAAGCGGCTGCAAAATATTTTCTGTGATGTAAGTCTCGTAGCTTTGACCAGAGACAGCCTCAATGACCGCTCCCAGCACCATGTAATTCAAATTACCGTAAACAGCCTTTGTGCCTGGCTCGAATTTCAAAGTGTTGAATTCAGGTAAATATTTTTTCAGCACCTCGGTTTGGTTGAACGTTACATCGTTGTAATGCACCCAGCCGATCATGGCAGGGATGGGATCGGGCAGACCTGAAGTATGTTGCAGCAAGTTACGAATGGTGATGGCAGGACTGGTGTTTGATGGGTAATTCACCTCGAACCACGCCAAATGTTTCGTAACCTCATCATCGAGATTAAGGTTGCCCTGTTCCTGCAATTGCATGATGGCAATGGCGGTGGGGATCTTGGTCATTGACCACCAGTGATAGACGGTATCGGGCGTGGCTTTGATATTGCGCGGACCATCGGCAAAGCCGAAGGCTTTGTTGTAGACGACTTCGCCATCTTTGACTACGACAGCCGATAATCCAGGCGGGTTGCCTGAAGCAACCAATTGATTTAAATAGGTTTCCAATTCTGTGATATTCGCTGCCTGCTTCGGCGTGGCTGGCGGATGAGGAGCGAAGGTGTATAAACTCAAAATGATAATGAGTAGAAGGATTGAAAGTGATATCAACATGGTTCGCCTTTTCATGACTTGCCTTTCATTTAGTGGCAGTCACATGTATCGTGACTGCCACCTTTGGTGATATTTTTTATTCTTGAATTCTTGTATTTGTCCGTGAAAGGTTTTCTGCACCAGATACGGCAACCACAATAGCAGCAACGATTACCATCACGACGGTCATCATCCAATCCTGGAAATGATTGTCAGCAGTTTCGATCGAGAAGACATTCGTCCATGTATTGAAAGCAGCGTGCATAAAATAAGCCAACAGGACACTTCCACGGGTGTTGTTGTAGATCCATGTGAATAGGATAGTCAGAGCGACGGCTCGAATTGCAAAGCTGGTAAATGGGCCCATGTTCATTGCGGGGTCGAAAAACAGCGGCAGGTGGAACAAAGTAAATGGCACGCTGAGAATCACACTGGACACCAGCGCGTTATATTTAGATTGCAGTTGTGGCAGGGCGGAACCGCGCCAGGCGAGTTCTTCGCCATTGAGGATGCCACGAACTATGAACATGACCGTGATATTGAGCAACAATGCGATTGGGACAGAAGGCATTTCAGTAGACAGTATCGGAAGCGCAGGAGAAGGTCCAAATTGGTTGCCAAGCAGGACGGCCGCAATGCATATCGCTGCAATAACAAAGATGGAAAAGGCGTACCACCTGAATCCAACGCGGGCGATAAAAAGCTTTGAAAATAAAGCACGGATCCCTGCCTTGCCTTTGGTTATCCCAACGACGATCACTGCTGCGAGAGTTGGCATATACGCCTGCATAAGCATCACTGGAATCGGCAAGCGGAATGGCAAAACATTATGTGAGGCGAGAGCATCCCAGATCATGAATGGCCAGGTCAATCCAAGTACAAGCAGGAAAATAATCAGGGTTTGATACCTCTCAACAAGTGAACTGAAGCTGGTTTTGTTAGTTGATAGAACCGAAGTAGTCATTGTTAAACTCCTTATATAAAATATTCAACGAATAAAATTTTCAATATGGTGCTACAAGAAAGAAACGAGGCTATTTGTTCTCATACCTCCTTTTTATCGAACCAATACGCCAGACCGCAGATCAGGAACGGTTGGAAAATCCATGACATGGCGGCGCCGTTGGCAGGCGGAGGCGTATCGGCGAATAACTGTCCCGTGACGGTCAAGGTGGTGATCAAGATCATCAGGGCGGCGATGCCGTAGCGGGCGAGGTTTGTCTTTGGCTTGACCGTGATGAGGTAGAAAATAAAGCCAAAGATGACAAGAGCAGTTTCCAGTACGATGGCGAGCGGAAGATTGTTCCACAAACTCAGCCCGATCTTCATAGAGTTTTCCCCGAGCAAAGGCATTTCAGGGATGTGCACGAACCAATCCAAAACGAAATGGGAGAACACGGTCAGAGCGATTACCCATCCCGCCTGACTGCGCTCTTTGTATGTCCAGCGCGGCAGGACGGCGTACGTGATTCCGAATGCAAGCGCTGACCAGATAATTGAGGCCGCAAGTCCATGCGAGTACGGGAACGTGAATGTGAGATAGTGCGTCTGCGCGAAGTTCGCAGGGATGTGGATCTGCTCCAATCCCAGCAGAACAAGAATACCGAGTAGAAAATCATGGAACAGGGCAGCGAAGAACAACCAACCTAAATTGATGCGGCGTTCCATTTTCTTGAGAACCAAACCAGCGGCTAAATGTCCAGCAAACATGAGATACTCCTTTTACTTTTCTATTATTTAGATTCAACCAGTTCACGAATAGCGTCAATGACCAGGTTCGGTTCATCCAATTGGATGTAATGTCCGCTTTGCGCGGCGATGATCTGCCTACTGTTTGAGGACAAGTTTGCCAACTCACTCTGCATTTTTGTCCATTCTTGCTCGAACACGTCATCATCACTGCCTGGATCAGGGAGGCCGTGGCTCAAAACGATTAGCGGCAGGTCACCCAACTCTGAGGTGTTCGTTGGGGATATGTTGGAATAGAAAGCGGTTGACTCAGCAATGGAAGCATTGAAGTAATTCGTGGTTGCCAAAACCGCCTGATACTGTTTGTACGCTTCATCAGGGAAGCCGCGGTTTGGGATGGTCGCAGGTGAGATTGCCATCAACCCGAATGAACTCATTGCGGATAATGTGCGGAACTGACCGATGAACTCATCCGCAGAATCTTTTAGATGTGGCATGCGCGATACCTGCTCCTCATGAGCGGAATCCACCAGAACCATGCCTGCCACTTCATCGGGATAGCTCTGTGCAAAGAGGCGCACGATGATCCCGCCGAAGGAATGTCCCACCAAAATGTAGGGACCTTCGATACCGCTGTTCGTCAGCAGGGTGTGAAGTTCCTCCGCCATAACCGCGCTCGTGCGTGGATGAGGACTCGCCTCACTCCAACCCAGGCCTGCCCTGTCATACGAGCAGACTCGCGTATCCTTTGCGATCTCCGCTTGCACCTTTGACCAACTTACATGGAAGTCATTCAAGCCCGCTTCAAGGATCACAGTTGGGCTGCCTTCTCCCATGCAATACAAGTGCATGGTGTAGCCGCCGACATCGGTCAATTGACCAGATGGCAAATTCTCGCGCGTGAGTTTCGATTTTGCGTACATGCCTGCAGCGTAGGTCAACGCACTCAAACCTAAAATAAGTATCAACAAACCAGTCAGCATCTTCTTTGTCCATTTCCAAAAAGTACTCATTTTTTCTCCTTATCTAAAGCGGGTAACGAACCCAAGGTTTCTATTTTGTAGCGAGCTTCCAGCATCATCGCTTCAAGATCATTAAAAGGCTTGCCGCATGCGATAACGAATTCATCAAAACCTGATGGGACGGTCATGTACGATATTCGCGCGTGCGCTGTTCCAATCACACGAAACCCATGCGGTGTGCCGCGCGGCTGGAAGAAAAACGATCCAACTTCTGCACGTTGTTTTTCATCGCCCCAAAAAATATCAAGTGCGCCTTCCAAAACATGGATCGCCACATCTTCTGCGTAGTGGATGTGAAGCGGCGTTTCGTATCCAAGCGGGAGCAATATATTGAATAGGTTAAATGCACCTCCTGTCTGTTCTGTGCTCGCCATAATACTGACCAGCACTCCCAACGACTCAAATCTTTGTTCTCCATCGTTGAGCATATAAGGTTTGGTTTGAAGTGAAGTCTTTTTCATGCCCACATTAAACATCCCGCGCAGGCTTTGCAGGTAACAATTCAGTGTTACAAAAAGTGATACAATTTTTTTACATGGATACATTTGGCGAATGGCTTCGTGGACAGCGTACTGATCGCAAACTCACACGCGAGGAGTTTTCAAATCGCGTCGGCTGTTCTGTCGCCATGCTTCGCAAGATCGAAGACGGCGAGCGCCGACCTTCCATGCAGATCGCCGAACTGATCGCAAACTGTCTGGATATTCCATTGGATGAGCGGGGGACATTTATCAAAGTAGCGCGCGGTCAATTGACGACGGAACGCCTCTCTCCCGTATCGAAGCGGGTTGCCCACCCAAACATTTCCCCAGCCCAAGCCGCTTCTTCACCTCACGTCAATCTCCCCGTTTTACCGACACCATTGATCGGTCGTCAGCATGAAGTGGACGAACTCAGCAAGACGCTGAACGACCCGCAATGCCGCATGTTGACCATTGTTGGTCCAGGCGGCATTGGCAAGACTCGGCTTGCAATAGAAACTGCATCACAATGCCAGGCTGATTTTGCAGATGGCGTTTACTTCATCCCACTTGCACCGATCCAGTCATCCCGTTTTGTTGTCCCCGTCATCGCTGATTCGATTGGCTTTATGTTGCAGGGTGAAAGTTCTCTACACCCCAAATTACAACTGTTCAACTATCTCAAAGAAAAGAATATCCTTCTGCTTGCCGATAATCTCGAACATCTACTTGGCGATTCTTCAGTTACCGATCTATTTGCTGAATTGCTGGCACATGCGGCCAGAGTAAAACTACTGGTCACATCCCGCGAATCATTGGGCTTGCAAGGTGAATGGATATTTGAAGTTCACGGCTTGCCCATCCCTGAAAACGCGGACATGGAAGGTACATCTGTGGAGTTGTTCTTGCAGCGTGCCCGCCGTGCCCATGTGGGTTTCGACGCCACGACAGAAGATTATCCTGCCATTGTCCGCATCTGTCAGTTGGTGAATGGAATGCCGTTGGGAATCGAACTCGCCGCAGCCTGGGTGCGGACTCTCACTTGCGATGAAATTGCAAAAGAGATTGAGCGTGGCTTGGATTTTCTATCTGTCTCTGCAAAGGATCTGCCGCCACGTCACCGCTCCATGCGCGCAGTCTTCGACCATTCATGGAAATTGCTCCCCGAAGAAGAGCAAAACGTTTTACTTCGGCTTTCTATTTTTCAGGGAGGATTCTCGCGCGAGGCGGCGCAGCAGGTTGCAAATGCGACTCTTCCCGCGCTCTCGGCGTTGGTCACAAAATCATTGATCCGACGAAGCGGGACAGGGCGGTACGATCTGCACGAAATTATCAGACAGTACACTCTTGAAGAATTGGAGAACCATCCTAAAGTTAAGAAAGAAGCGGCGGCTCGTCACGGTCAATATTTCATGGCTTTCTTGAGTCAACAGGATGTGCCTTTGCGAAGTTCCATCCAGCGCGAAGCTCTTGCTGAATTGATCGCCGATGTTGACAATATCCGCAGTGCGTTGGAATGGGCGCTTGCCCACAAAGAATTTGCATTGATCGAAATGACCATGCGCGCCTATTCGACATTTTTGGATACATTGGGCTGGGCACAGGAAGGATTGGATTATCTCGGGCGGGTGAAGGATGTTTTGGAAACGAAGTCATCGCTTTCCAGAACGGAGCAGGTGGCGTTGGCGCATGTGCTTACATCCCGTTCGCTATTCGCATTTCGGATGGGAAAATATGAACAAGCACATACCATGCTTACCCGCAGTCTTGAAATTCTGCGTTCCATAAATGAGCCTCGGATTCTAGTGGAAGCGGTGACCTTCATGGGAATCATCACGATCATTACAGGTGATCTTGTTGGCTCATCGAAACTATTCATGGAAGGGCTACAAATTGCCAGGGATATTAACGATCAATGGTATGAAGCTTTATGCCTGACTGAGGTGGTTGGCATCAACCTTATGACAGGCACAGCAAATGACATTCACAAACAATTTCAATCCGCTGTGGAAGCGTGGCGCAAAACAGGCGACCAGCGATTCACTGCGTTTGGACTCACCTCGCTAAGCCTGGGCGCGATGGCGGCACGTAAATACGATGATGCTTACGCAGCATTGGAAGAAAGCCTGGCGATCAATAGTTCAATTGGAGATCGTACGGGATTAGCAAATTCATATCGCGGATTGGGGCTGGTGGAACAGGCACAGGGAAAACACGCGGAAGCGCTCGGCTTGTTCCGCTCGAGTCTGCAGATCTTCACCGAACTTGGTGCCCGTTGGGATATGGCACGACTTCTTTCGGAAATGGGGCAAAGCACATTTGCCCTGGGAAATGATTCAGAAGCCAAACACCTTTGGCACGAGTCCCTGCGGCTCTCGATGGAAACCCATGGAATGATCACCGCCATGGAAGCGATCGTTGGCATTGCCAGCGCGCATGCAAAACACGCGGATCATCAGTATGCCCTCCAACTGCTTCTGATCTGCATTGATCATCCTGCTATCATGCAGGAAACAAGAGTCCGCGCTGAAAAAATGGCCGCTGAATTGAAAGAGAAATTAACTTCGAAAGAAATTAAGTCAGCAAAAATCTTTACCAAAGACAACCCACTCGAAGCAATTGTAAAAGAAATATTGAAGTGAGCTTAAAAAGAAACACGATAAAAATGTGCAGCACTGATACACCGTCGGGGAGGAACAGGCATTTTTTTCAGCGGCAGGTTGCAGGTCGGGTTTGACGCGGGTGGTAATTCGTCCAAAAACTATGCGGGTGTCATCGCTTCTCCAAGATTGAATTGCTGTACGGTCCCCTGCAATGACTTGGCCATCTCCATCAGTGATTGAGCCGAAGCAGTGACTTCTTCAACCTGCGCGCTCATCTCTTCGGCAGATGAAATGAATTTCAAAAAATCAAGCAAGGAAGGTTTTTACAACTTGATCTTTCGTAACATTTCCGTCTCCGGCTGAGTCATCACAAATTCAATTTCACCTGTATGAATGACATATTCAGGTTCTTTTTCAGCAATTGACCAATTCTCCCGAATCGTATTTTTCCCGTAATTGACAGCAGGCTCCAACACCTCATTTTGAATTGGTTTTGGCCTTCTACCATTCTTTCTATGGACATTCGTCCAATGCCTTTGCATTTTTAGCTGTACAGGTTCTTTCAAAGGCAGGTTATATTGTTCAAGATCAGGAGCAGTTCTTAA
Organism: Candidatus Villigracilis affinis; assembly: GCA_016718275.1. Classification (GTDB taxonomy): domain Bacteria; phylum Chloroflexota; class Anaerolineae; order Anaerolineales; family Villigracilaceae; genus Villigracilis; species Villigracilis affinis. Next base: position 325,017 of record JADKEA010000019.1, on the reverse strand, counting down.
TGCCTCATCGTGGCTCGACTCGTTTTCGACGATACCCTTCCTCCCCATGCTGATCACGTAGCGATATGTCACCCTATTATCCTGCACAAAATAATAATGCAGGAAATTGCGGGTCATGTGAAGAATCATGGTCCCCTGTCGTTCGGCAAGTTTGGCAAGATTATCCATACTGGTGACATCGATCAAGGCGGAGGTAAATTCCAGGCTTTTTTCGTGAACGTCCACTATCATTGAGCCGTAGCGTAAGCGAATGAGCGCCTCTTCGTTTTGACGGGTCATATTAAAGATGGACAGACCCATGATGGCAAGCCCACTAAATGAAATTCCTAATCCAAGCAGGGAAAATAAGCGAATAAAGTCAACTGTAGTCTCCCATCCCAGCAAGGACAAAGTACTGGCTTGCATGCTGGAGCTATTTGCAAGACCCTCTTTCGTTATGCGCATGGGGTCTATTTCATCATTCGTATTGGCAAGATAGAGATGCACTTTGTCATACTTGAAAGCAAGTGTGGGGTCAAATGTGTCAGAGATCACTTGTCCTGAAACGACAGCAGTGAAGGCAATGTTTGTAACGATTTCAACGGTATAAGAGTTTGTGCGCAGCCCTGTTTCTTTTTCAACCAAATTTACTAATGTTTCCAATTGACAAATATCCAAGGTGGCCGTACTGAAATATGGATTACTGCTGAATGCTGTTTGTGGAAGTAATGGGATGGTACGCTGCCAGCCGCTCGGCTGATCTATGATCCGTGCAAACATTTGCTGGCTGCCCGATAAACTTTGAAGCTGATTCCCCGTAATATTATAGGCAAGCCCAATATTGAGAAAACATGCCAGTCGGGGGAAAACAGGTTCCCCGCTGCGTACCATCCCCGTGTCATAAACTCCGGGGGATCCAGTCGCAGTATAGGAGTAGATACCATCCTGTTGATACGGAATGGTATCTGCCGTACGCGTGGCTGGCCGGGTGAATGCAAAAATGGCCAAGCCAAGAAACCCGATAAACAGGGTCCCCAGCAGGTATAGCATGCCCTCAAGCATTCCACCTAACCCGATTGATGTTCCATTCTTTCCCATTTTGCCTTTTGATGGTTTGATTATCAGACTGGACATAAAAACACCTCCCAGTAAAACAATGGTGAGTGACAGGTTAAGGGGTTTGCGAAGCCACTGCATTGCCAAACCCGCTTTCGGCACGTAAACCAATTGTTTGCCGATGATCTCTTCAGAGGTGGGCTGGGATGCATCAATCCACGAATTATTATCGCCTTTTATTACGAAATGTCCCTGCTCAACGCCAACGATACGGTGAATCACATATGCGCCCATTTCTGCATCGCGATAAGTGACAACGTCACCAATTTGGTATGTTTTTGCCCTGCGAACAATGACTAGGTCACCGGTATGGTAGTTTGGCTCCATGCTGATGCCATTCACCATTACGTAGGATGCCTGTCCACCAATTTTGGTCGGGGCGAAAGTAATCCAAAAAAATATAAGTCCCACAAACAGGATGAGATTGAAGAAAATGGATGACCAGCGCTGGGTTTGTTTCATAAGATGATTACAGGAGCAGGTGTGAATTTGAAAGTTCGTTTATTGTATTTATGAAGATAAGGCCTGGCAAGGCCAGACCCTATCTTCATAATGAGCTATTCAAATGTCAGTGTCATACGGATATTACGGGTCGAGGGTGCTGCTGGCGACAATGTTCAGTGCGGTAACATCAATGAGGTCGAGAGCGCCATAGGTGCAGGTAACTTCCATGGACGGGGCGACACCAGCTACGAGGGTGCAATCTGTCCAGGCGCCGCCTGTTGCGGTCTGAAGTTTTGCTATGGCAGCAATAACTGTCCCGCTGCTGGGGGCGACGTCGAAGGTGATCGCGTCAACCAGGGTCGGGTTGGTCGTATCCAGATCATATACGATATTGGTTACTGTGTAACCAGGAATTACATTTGCCTTGTACCCCGCGGCGCTGTCTGGTACGGTATTCGCTGCAGCGAAAGCGTACACGCTTCCCGCGGCGACGATTACGACAAGAACGATCAACAGAATTTTGAAATTGCGAAACATGGCTTATCTCCTTTTGACAAATCCGATTCTCATCGGGTCTGCACTAATGAAGCGAACAGCGTTTTTGAAAAACGATCAAGCCATTTGATTAAAAAACCTAGCTTATGTTAAGCCAGGTCAAATAATCACGTGAGGTTTCTTGTGGTATTCGGCGGCCTGGCGGTCATGGTCACTTGCGTGACGTTAGACCCATGACTTTGCGTCCCTGCCTTTAGGCAGGTTTGCCTTTTCGTTTTTCTTATCTACAGTATAGTCATACGAGAAGTTTACCTCAATCGTTCCGGTACTTAAATCACTTGCGTAAAACTACTCATTTTGTTCCTGGCTATAAAAAGGGATTACCAGAATTCCAGGACATAACCGTCATTGTATCGGGGAGACTCTGCACTTTGGGCAGAAGCAGGCCCAAGGTTCGTCACGATCGGGCCGTATTTCGGCATCCACATTCGGGGATACAATGTCATCTTCAAATGAATTGAAAACGAACCATCAACCATGGAATAGTTTTAGGAGTACGTGAAATCATGAGAAAGCCCATCATTGAAGATACCGCCAAACCCGTTGAACCGATCCTCTCGAGTTCTCCCCCGCCCTCGGATGGCAATACAACCTTCGTGGCCATGCGGCATCGAAATTATCAATTGTATTTTGGCGGACAGTTGATCTCGAATATCGGCACATGGATGCAGGTCATTGCGCAGGGTTGGGTGGTGTATCAACTCGGTCATTCAGAGTTGACCCTGGGACTGGTTGCTTTTGCTTCGGCAATTCCCACGCTGATCATTTCGCCGTGGGGCGGCGTGGTGGTGGACCGTGTATCACGCCGCAACCTGTTGATGATGACGCAATCCGGCGCGATGATTCTGGCGTTTGCATTGGCAGCCCTGACATTTTCAAATGTGGTTCAAGAGTGGCATGTGATTATTCTGGCCGCCCTATTGGGCGTGGTCAATGCCTTCGATGCCCCGGCGCGTCAGGCATTTGTTCCTGAGATGGTGGGAAAAAAGGATCTTCCGAATGCCATCGCCTTGAATTCGATGATGTTCAACAGTGCACGCGTCATCGGGCCAGCGATCGCGGGGATGATGCTGGCGGTGATCGGCGCAGCCTGGTGCTTTACATTGAATGGAATTTCCTTTTTTGCAGTGCTTACCGGATTATGGCTCATGAAACTCCCTCCGCATCAACGCCGACAACAGACCACTTCGCCGTGGCAGCAATTGGTCAGCGGCTTGCGCTATGCGGCTGGCACCCGTGAGATCGCCGCATTGATCCTGCTCTCGCTGGTCTTCAGTATATTTGGTGTTTCCTATTTCACGATCCTGCCCGCATTCGTAGAGAAGACTCTTCATCAGGGAGCGATCGCCTATGGTTGGGTAAATACAGCGTCTGGATTGGGTGCAGTCATGGGAGCCTTGCTGTTGGCGAATCAAGTAAGCCATGGCAGGCGCGGAAAGTTATTGGTCATTACCAACATTGCGTTTCCGCTGATCCTAATCGCATTTGCTTTCGTGAGCATCTATCCGCTTTCGCTTTTGCTGGCATTTGGTCTGGGGATTGGCTTCATGGTCCAATTCACCACCATCAATACCCTGCTTCAAACCCGTGTGGAAGATAGCTTTCGCGGACGGGTCATGGGGTTATATACGCTGACCTTTTTTGGTTTCGCACCGTTCGGCAATTTGATGATCGGTGCACTCGGTGAAAAAATGGGATTGGGGTTCGCAATGACCCTGTTCGCAATTTGTTCTCTGGTTCTCTCACGCGTGGTGCTGACAAAGATGCCCGAAGTTCAAAGTCTACCGTAGACGGGTAACGTAATTGAACGCGGGCGGCAGAACGACATTGCATAAGCTGAGTTATTAAGAAAAACCAGCCCCGAAAGAATAATTTCGGGGCGGATCATGTTTATATCGATTCTTTATCTTTTGAATTTTTTACCCGTGGCGAGTTCAACGCTCTTATACGCGCCGTCGTAGATGCCGATGCTTTTGTTCTTGACGATGCAATCGCAGAACATGGCGAGCAGGTCATCGGCTTCGGTGAGGAGGTCGATGGCTTGCAGGGTCTGCGGAATGGTGCGGGTTTCGACGGTGCTGTCGCCGATCTCTGCGCCGCGGATGGCGCCCCACATTTCATGGCCGCCGACGCGGGCGTTGAAAATTTTGGGGACGGGATAGAAGGCGAGTTCGCTGGGCTTGGTGATCATCACATCCATGACGCGCATGAGATAGTTGGTGGCATAGACCGCGTGGAAGGTATTGTCGTGCAGGAAGATGTGCAGACCGTGCGCGGGCTTCTTGCGAATGCTGTCTGTGAATTCTTTGGTGTCTTCCCACGTGAAGTGCGTGTTGATCAGGTCTTTGTGGTGAGCAAGTTGTTCCTGCAGCCAAACCCAATTGTCTTTGTGGTCGCCGAGGTTGATGAAGAGCGCGATCTGGTCTTTCTCGATCATTGGGACAGCGTGTTCGATGATGGCTTTGAAGAGTTCACGCTGCGCGCCAGCGCCGCCCATCGTGACGAGGAAGCGGCGGGGTTCTTTTGCATTCATGCGGGTGATGCGATCTGCACAATCGACTTCGATGTTCTCGACGAGTTCATGGTCCACGTGATGACCTGTGAAGAAGAGCGCGTCCTGCGGGACGGGCTTGAGGACTTTGCCTTTGTCGTCAAATCCGCGCATGGCACGGAAGCCGTAATAGCCTGACGGAGATTGAACCGCGTGCTTGGCGCCTTCGGTGAGTTGGAAAGCCATCGGCCAGTTGTCGAACATCATGTCCACCACGTTGGTCATGCCGCCCGCGACAGCGCCCATCGCTGTCCACATGTGGGAGGTGAGCGTGGGCATATCCGATGGAAGCGCGCCGTAAAGATTATTGAACAGTTCGCTCATCTTGTAATCTTTGACTTCGGTCTTGAGGAAGCGCCACGGCCAGGTGCTGGTCATGTAATTGAAGAGCGCGTCCAACCCGGGGAGAGTTGGTTCGCCCGTGGTGAGAGATTCCCACACGTATTTATCGAACCACGGATAACGCTGTGAGATGCGCGAATATTTGCTGTAGTTGGTATTGCACCAGTTGATCACGTCCGTGCTGATGCCGGGGATGCCGAGCAGATCGAGCCAGTACGGAGTGAAGCCCATTGCCTTTGCCGCAGAGACACCCGCCATGGCGATGCGGTAGTGACCAAATCCCATGCGGATGGTGCTGACGATGACGCCGTTCTTTTTATCGAGCGGCTTGCCATTTCCATTGCGGACGATATTCTTGAGGCCAAAGATACCTGAATCGTAAGGATGGTCTTCGACGGTAAGGTTGAATTTTTCATTGGGGTCGTAATTGAATTTCTTCGCCAGCATGGCCTTCCATTGATCTGCTGCGCGGGTTTGGCGTTCTGTGATGGGGTTTCCGTATACCTCGTATCGGCCATCCTTTTTCTGTAACATGATGCACGTTCTCCTTGAAATTAAAATGATTGCATGAGATGACCGTGGACGATGGACAGCAGACTACGGTCTATTGTCCATCGTCCACGGTCTATTATCCAAACGGTCAGGCTTTGTGAACCTGGATTTTACTATCCTTTGACACCGCTGCTGGCTACGCTCTCTACAAAGAAGCGTTGACCGAGGATGAAGACGATCAGCGGCGGGACAATGGCAATTGCTGCGCCTGCCAGAATGAGATTCGGCGTATCGGATGCACGTCCGCGCAGCACGTTGAGCGCGAGGGTGAGCACATGATTCTTCTCGTTGCCTACATTGATGATGACCAGCGGCCAGAAGAAGGAATTCCACGCGTACAGGAATGTGAAGGTGGCTTGCGTTGCCAAAGCTGGCACACTGGCAGGGATGAGAATTTGCCACAGGATCTGGAGGCGTGATGCACCGTCCAACAATGCGGCTTCTTCAATTTCCTTGGGGAAGGTGATGAAGTGTTGGCGCATGAGGAACGTGCCGTACGCAGAGAATATCCACGGGATGATGAGGGCGGCGAGGCGATTCGTCCAACCGATGAGCACCATGAGTTGATACAAGGGAACGATGAGCATGACAAAGGGAATCATGATCGTACCAAGATAAAAGACGAAGACCGTGTCACGCCCAGGGGAATCGCAGGCGTGCAAAGGCATAGCCGCCGACAACCGAAGTGAGTAATTGTCCCACCACCACGAGGATGGTCACCAGCGCTGTATTGGTAAGCGCGCGGGCCATGTTATTCAGTTCAATGACTTCGGTGTAGTTCTCGGGATGCCCGCCAAAAGTTTCCACCGGTTCGCTCAAACGGACGTTTTGAAAAACTTTATTCTCTGGGTTCTGCGGGTCCACGAACTCACCCACTGTGGTCTGGCTGACCAAAATCATTGGGATGATCTGACCATCCACTTCGACATCGAAGAGTTTTTCCATCTCTCCGTTCACTTCCACTTTTTGCTGGTTCGTCGCTCCGCCAGTCGGTTTCACCTCTGTGAGATAGCGCTCAACGGTGGCCGTTAGATTGTCAGCCGGGGCGTAGGTGCCAACTTTGATATTGCTCTGGGCAAGTGCATATTCCTTCTGCACGCCGTCCACATCCACAAAGTAAAGTGGAAGCGGTTCATCGTAGCCGTCCACAACAATGGTCTCCGGGTTGCGGGGCAGCATGCGCGGCGGATAACGGAATGTGTCCGCGGGAATTTTGAAGGACGTGGCGAGCATGTACGCGAACGGGAAGATCATCACCAGCGCAAAAAAGGTGAGGACAAAGTAAACAAGGAATTTATTCAGGAACTGTAGAAAACGATAGGATTGAATTTTCATGTCTGCTCCTGTTTAGCTTTCGTAAATGCTCGATTGGCGCTGGCGTTGGAACTGAACCAACGTAATACCAAAGATGACGATGAACAATACCCACGCAATTGCAGAGGCGTAGCCCTGCTGGAAATTCTGGAAACCGCTGCGATACAAATAAAGCACCAAGGTGATCGTGGAGTTGTTCGGCCCCTCGGCTGGATTCATCAAAATGAAGACCTGCTCGAAGACCTGCATAGCTTGAATGGTTGTGGTGGACACGACATAAAAAGTCGTCGGGGCAAGCATGGGGAGAGTAATGCTCCAGAACTTGTCCCATGCGCCTGCACCGTCCACTGTGGCGGCTTCGTACAATTCACCGGGGATGTTTTGCAAGCCAGCGAGGAAGAGCACGGTGTTGAATCCCATGGTCTGCCAGGCGGCAATGATAATGATGGAAAGCAAGGCTGTCTTTTCGTCTGAGACCCATTGGATCTTCGGGTCAACGACGGCGAGGTTGAAGAGGTTATTCCAGAACTCGATCCCCACCGTGATGAAGTAGTTGATGTATCCCACCGTGGCGTTGTACAGCCACTGCCAAACGAGAGAAATACCTACGACTGCGGCGATACTCGGCATGAAATAAATGGCACGGTAAAACTTCATACCGGGCAGCTTGCTATTCAAGACGTTCGACAATACCAAAGCGGGGATCACACTCAAAGGAACAGCGAACAGCACAAAGACAAGAGTGTTGCGAAGCGCGAGCCAGAAAAATTTATCGGCGGCGGCAAATAAGATCCCGCCATCCCCGATCAAAAAGCGGCCTACTTCATCATAGACTTTGATATCCACAACTTCGCGGGCAAATTGATCCGGGGTGGAAAGCCATGCAAAACGGACGTTGAGGATCTTCGCGTAATTTTCGAAGCCGATCCAATTGGGCGTGTTGAAGGCATCTGAATCTGTGAAGGAAAAATAGAACGAAAGGATGAGCGGACCCGCAAAGAAGATGAGAAAGCCCAGCAGGTTTGGAGAAAGGAACAGCCATCCGTTGATGACCTGTTCATGGTCGGTCTTCGCATGCAGAGCCTGAGACACATTGTCCCGCATCATCGACCAGATGGATATGCCGAAAATAACGGCACCGATCACAGATGCAATTCCCATCGGTTGAACGAGCTTGCCAAGGAAATAAATGATGCCGTTGATGGCATCCACTTGCAGAAGGAAGATCGCAAAACCTGCCAGCATCACCCAGCGGCCAACGACTTTCAAACTATTTTCGGATGTCTGTTTTTTCTGCGGGAGGTATTCATCCATGATGCTCAGGAAATAACCGACGACTGTGATCCCCAAGTAAGGAATGCCCTTCGGGAATGTTTCGGCAAGTGCATCAATACCAATGAATATCTCGCCTGTGTTTAGCATGAGAACAAAACAGACAACGAATGCGAGATAGTCCAGGACCAATGAGATCATCCTGCCGCTGTGATTGCGTCGCGAGATCTGAACGGCGCCGATCGCGCTGAAAATGGAGGCCATTGCCAGAGCAACGGAGATCAATATCTTTTGCCAAAGGGCGGTTTCCATCCCACCTACCCAAATATAGACCGCACCAGCGGCAGCAAGTATGGCAAATAGAATACGCCAGAAGAAATGGATGCGTAAAACGAGATTCGTTTTTGGGTCTACTTGTGAATAAGCGGTCATTGGTTCACATCTCCACGGATCAGGCCAGCACGGATGGGTCATACAAAAAAATCACGAAATCACAAATGGCTTTGTAGCTTGGGGATTTCTTTCTATTCCTAAAAAAGAGTGGCAGGCAAAATATATTTTGCCTGCCACTTCGTTCATCTTACAAGTTACTGGTTGAAGACCTTGTTGGCTTCGTCGCAGATGGTCGCGCCGAAATCTTCAACGGAGGTTGCACCAGTCAACACACCCTGGATGGCCGGGCCCATGATCTTGTCATATTCAGGCCAGGAACCAGCCCACAATGGACCTTCAGCGGTCGGGTTGGCGCCAGCGGCGATACCGTTCAAGAAAGCCTGATTGTTGGCAGGAGGTGTGAAGGTGAGGAAGGCATCGAGAGCTTCCTGGCTTACACGGCTGGGGATGTTGGCGCCGAGAGCGGAGATCTTGCCCTGGGTCTGAGCGGTAGTGAGAGCTTGAGCGAGGGCCCAGGCTTCTTCAGGATGTTCGGTATTGGCATTGATCACATAAGCGCCCCAGAACAACCAGTTACCAGCGGTACCGCTTGGGCCAGCGGGAAGTTCAACAACATCCCATTCAAAGTCCACAGTGCGGACGCCGGGGGTAGCCCAACGACCATTCTGGAACATGGCAACTTTGCCAGCGCGGAAGGTCGGCTCAGGATCTTCGCCATACGGAGTGGCGACATCAAAATCCTGATAGAGAGAGCGTTGGAAATCGAGACCGGAGAGGGACTCTTCGGTGTTGAGGGCGCAGGCAGCGCGGTCTTCAGTGAAGAAGCCGCCGCCGGAAGCGTTCAACCAAACACCATAAGGACCCCACCAGGCGCTCGCACCGTAACCGTACACATCGGAGCCGAGAGCGCGGGTCTTCTGAGCTACATCGAGGAAGGCATCCCAGGTCCATTCGCCGTTGGCAGCGAGTTCACGGGGATCGGGAGCGCCAGCTTCGTTGATCAAGTCCATGTTCAAGTAGAGAGCGAATGTGGACACATCGCGAGGAATACCCCACAGCGCACCAGAGTCAGCGCCGGAAGCGCCGGTCTCAGGATTGTAGGTGAGATGGAACATCGGGCCGGCATAGAAATCGTCAACGTTGAAATCAGATCCAGCAGCGAGGTCAGAGGCGTTCAAGATCAAACCACGGGTTGCAAAATCGGCAACATCGGTTCCGGGGATCCAGAAGACATCGGGAGCGGTGCCGGCTGCAATTTCAGCCTTCAATTGATCTTGATAGTTCGCGCCTTCGGAACCACCGGGTTCGTAGGTGAGGGTAATGCCATCAAGTTCGGAATCCAAATCAGTGCTGATCTGGCTATAGACGTCAATTTCTTCCTGATTGTCAGGGCGGGTGCGCCAGCGGATTTCAACATCTTCTGCGGCAGGTGCTTCGGTTGCGGCAGGCGCTTCAGTCATTGCGGGAGCTTCGGTAGCCTCTGGGGCTTCAGTCGCAGCAGGAGCCTCAGTAGCTGGGGCACCACAAGCGGTCAAGATGAACGATGCAACTACGAAAAGGCTGAGAGCCTTCAAAAACATATTGTTCTTCATTTATTCTTCTCCTTGAATATTTAAGAGCGATAGACTTGCAAAAAACTGTTTTCGTCAAAGGTTGCTGTGAACTAGGAATCACCTCCTTTATCAGATGTTGATTGTCGAATCACCAACTGTGCCGATAATTTCAACTCGCGCACTGCCGGGGTTTTCTTTTGGATGATCTCCAACAACATGCGGGTGGCTTCCTGCCCAATGAGCGGCATATCCTGCTGCATGGTGGTGAGAGGCGGATCAAAATAAGAGGACAGCGGCATATCGTCCACGCCGATGACCGCCAGTTGTGAAGGGACTTTTAAATTCACATCACGCGCTGCACGCAGCACACCCAACGCCATGCGGTCATTTTGCGCAAACACTGCTGTTGGCACATTTCCACTTTCAACAAAGGAAAGCAAAGCGCGCTGACCAGATGAAGCCGACCAGTCCCCTTCCAGCACCTTGGATTCATCGTATGCAATGCCAGCCTCTTGCAAGGCACGACGGTATCCTTCTGCGCGGTCCTGCGAACAATCCTCTTCCATGGGACCAGTAACAAGCGCAATGTTGGTATGACCCAGCGAGATCAAATGACGGGTAGCTTCATACGCCACTTTTTCATCATCCAATGAAACAGAGCAAATTTCCTTTTCATGGGAACGCGCACCCACGAATACCACAGGAAAATTCTCAGGGATATGTAAAAAGCGGTCATCGGAATACGGATTGATGACGATCAACCCATCCACTCGGCGGTGCCCCACCAATTCATCCACTAACGCTTGAAACGCCTTCGGATCAGTAGCAGACGAAGACAGCATGAAATAATCATGCTGTCGGGCTTCCACTTCAGCGCCTTCGATAACGCTGGCAAAGGTGTAATCTGTCAAATTGGGGGAAATGCAAGCTAACGTGTGCGTCTGGCCGCGCGCCATCGAACGGGCAATCGCGTTCGGGCGGTATCCTAACTGCTCAATCGCGGCTTCCACGGTCGCGCGGGTTTCGGGAAGAACATCCTCACTCCCATTGATCACGCGCGAAACGGTCTGGTGTGAAACACCAGCTAAACGGGCAACATCACGAAGGGTTGGGTGAGAATTTGACATTTCTTGTGGGGGTTTGTATAATGTTACCGTTCATGTGAACGGTAACATTAGTTTACAAGAACGACAATACTTTGTCAAGAGGCAATTTCTCCAAATGGTCAAAATCAACGAAAACCAGCACAAAATCCACGTCACCTCCCCCACCTACGCATGGGAATGGGACGCCGAGACTGACATCTTCAACCTATACGATGCGAATCTGCGGCTCATCTCTCGCGCGAAACACAAGCCGCTCATTATCGGGGCGGAAATGTTTCTCGACTCAACGACCAGTTATCAGATTAAGAATGACCGCATTTCCATCATCTACCAGGCGACAAAAAACGCATCGCGCTTAACTGTGAGCTGGTTCTTCCAAATGGACTTTATCTCCCTCGAACCGCTTCTGCTCGAATCCCCCGTGGACAGTGACATCGCTCAAATTATTTACTTCCCCGAAATGGACGGCGGCGCATACAAGCCTTCGATGTACAGCCATTACGCGGTGGTGCCTGGCTTGTGCATGAGCACATCCATCAACCCCGTGGTGGATTTGCATTCGCGGCTTTCGGTGACGACGGTGCTCGGCTCTGGCGCCATGCGCGGCCCTGGGCTCACGCAGCAATGGGGATTGCCCGCGCATTATTTTTGCACCTTCAACACATCGGACAAATGGAACGCCATCGGCGCGAAGGCGCTGCAATCGGGCGCGGCATGTTGGGGACTCGCCGAATTGCCGCAAGGCGATTTCCGTTTGGAGATTCGCGAGATTGGAATCAGCCCTGTGTTGAATCTTCGCAGCGACATTTGGAAGCACAAGCCAAACAAACTTGGCTTTTCGTTTTTGATTGCGTTCGGCGAGAATTATCACGAAGCCATTCGCAGTTATTACAAAATTCTTCAACGTGAAAAAATCATTGCGCCAAAAAATATTTCGCAAAAGAAAAAAGATGTGATGCTCGCGCCGCAATTCAACACATGGGGAGTTGAATCATCCAAGGCGATGAACTCCCGAAGAGTTGACCGAAGAAATCGTCAGAGACATTTTCAGCAAACTTCAACGCTCTGGCATGAAGGCTCGCACGTTTGTGATTGACGACAAATGGGAAGGTCAATACGGCGAGCTGAAACACGACGCCGAACGCTTCCCGCATTTTGAAAATTTATTGGATGACATTCGCGGGCAGGGATATTTCATCGGCTTGTGGGCGGCATTCCTGCGCTGTCAAAATCCCGCCGCCCTCGGCTTGGACGAATCCAATCTCCTGCAAACGCCCGCAGGCAAACCGCTCTGGCTCGACCATCAAACCTCCCGTTACGGAATCTACGATGTCACACAACCCATCGTCCAAAAAGTTTTGAGCGAACGCGCCAAAGAGTTTGTCCGCCGCTACAAACCTGACCTCATCAAATTTGACTTTGGCTACGAACTCCCCTCGCTCGATGTCGCCGCCCCCGCGGACATGAACTTTGCAGGCGAACGCCTTCTCCAAAAAGGATTGGAAGTTGTGATTGGCGCAATGAAAGAAGAAAACCCAGACCTCGTCATCATGTACTACGGCCTCTCGCCGCTGTTGATTGAGCATTACGATTTACACAGCCCCGATGACCTCGTCTACTGCATCGGCGATTACGACCTCGAAACCAATCGCCGCGTCTTCTTCAGCAGCCTGTGCGGCGAACTCGGCATGCCCACCTACAGTTCCTCAGGCTACGAATGGGAATCCGCGCCCGATATTTGGTTCGACACCATCGCCTCTGGCACACTCGGCTCCCTGCATTGCTTTGATGGCGATGAAAGCGGCGGCATGCCCACAGACGAAGTCATTGCAAAATTCAACGGGCTCGCCGCCATTGCACGCAATCAAGTTGTTTTCCAAACGTATCCCGTCCATGCAAAATGGCAGGGCGGTTTGCGCGCTGGCTTTTCTCCCTCGTGGGAACGCATCGAAAACGACAAGACCGTCCTGCTCGCACTCCGCACTCACAATCTCGATGGAAAGCCCGCGCCGAAAAATTACAAAGACATCCTTCACACCGATGTCACACTGGTCGTCGCATCCCTGACCGATGATGGCATTTCAGAATCTACTCACCTCGGCATCGTCCCATTTGGCGATGGCGGTTGTACAATCAGCCATACTGCGCTTCACAACAGCGCAACCATCATCGAGCATTATTTCAGCGGACGCGCAACGAAAACAAAAGTTGCCTGTTCAAACAGCCGAATAGAAATCAAGCTCCAACAAACCCAAAATCAAGAAATCCTTGAATGGATAGAAATCATTTTTGAGAAGGAATAACCATGTTGAACAATCCACACCGCCGCTATAACGCCCTCACGGGTGAATGGGTGCTCGTCTCGCCGCACCGCGCCAAACGTCCCTGGCTTGGGCAGGTCGAAAAACTTTCCCCCGAAACCCTCCCCACCTACGACCCCACCTGCTATCTCTGTCCGCGCAACGAACGCGCTGGCGGCGTTTTCAATTCGGATTATGCTGGCACCTACGTCTTCAACAACGACTTTGCTTCCCTGCTGCCAGATGCTCCAGAAGAAGACGCTTCCCGCCTCATCCCACCCGTTGCTTGTCTCTGCTCCCGAACAGGGGAAGTGTCTGGTAGTTTGTTTCTCCCCCCGCCACGACCTGACATTGCCCGAACTCGAATTGCCCGTCATCGAAAACGTGCTCAACACATGGACAAATGAATCCGCAAAACTTGCCGAATTGGATTACATCAAATATGTGCAGGTCTTTGAAAACAAAGGCGCGATGATGGGATGTTCCAATCCGCACCCGCACAGCCAGCTTTGGTCACAGTCCCAACTGCCGAATGAAATTGTCAAAGAGCTTGCCACGCAAACGGAATATTTCAACAAGAACAACAGTCCATTGCTGGTGGATTATATAAAAGAAGAACACAAGCAAAAAGACCGCATCTTATTCTCCAACGACCATTTCACAGCGTTGGTCCCTTTTTGGGCGGTGTGGCCGTTCGAGGTGCTTGTGAGCGCGCATCGCGCATCCGCTTCGTTGAAGGAACTGTCATCGGTGGAAGTCTCTGCATTGGCCGAAGTCTTCAAACAGGTCACGACAAGATACGACAATTTGTTTGAGATCTCATTCCCCTATTCAATGGGATTCCATCAAGCCCCCGCCGATGGACAACCGCATCCCGAATGGACTCTGCACGCGCATTTTTATCCGCCGCTGCTGCGCTCGGCCACCGTCCGCAAATTTATGGTCGGCTACGAAATGCTCGCCATGCCGCAACGTGATATCACACCCGAAGTGGCCACGGAACGATTGCGATTACTGTCGGATATTCATTACAAGCAACATTAGAAACAACTGGAGGGTAAAAATATTAACACTGCCATCTGATCGTTTCATAAAGTAAAAAGCCGCCCAAAAAATTTGGGCGGCTTTTTACTTCTCTAACTGGTTATGGTATTTCGAAGGTCTTCACTAAAAAGACCGCCATCTCAGCACGGGTGACCAGACCCTCCGGACAGAAGTTTCCATTACCGCAGCCGCTGGTGATCTCCATAAATGCCAGTTGTTCGATCCAGCTTGCTGCCCAGTAATCGGCAGGGACATCGTTGAAGGTCGTACCAGTGGCTGGCGGCGGGGTGTGGGTGTTGCCAAATTTCGAGCGCAACAGGAAGATGGACATTTCCGCGCGAGTGATGGCACTTCCCGGACAATAGTTTCCGTTACCGCACCCGACTGTAATGCCTTCTTCTGCCAACTGCTCGATCCAGTCGGCAGCCCAATAATCTGTGGGGACATCAGTAAATACGGTGCCCGTGGCAGCAGGCGGGACATACGACTTGCCATGCACCCCGCGCAGGATAAAGATCGCCATTTGTGCACGAGTAACTTCCTGTTCAGGGCAGTAGATCAACGGATTTGTATCACAACCGGCCGTAATGCCCGCCAAATATAAACGCTCAATTTCATTATTTGCCCAGTAACTGAAAGGAACGTCGTCAAATATCGGTTCTTTGGGCGGCTCAACAACCGGACTTGTGAAAGCGGCTTTGACGGATTTGTCACTGTCCATGGTGATCGAAATGGGATTCGTACTCCCGCTCAAATCTCCGCTCCAGTTTATAAAACTTTCGCCTGTGGCAGGAATGGCCGTCAACTCAACCACTTCGCCTTCCTGATAGATGGCCTTATTAGGCGACCTAGTAACCGATCCGCTGCCAGTTACAACAATTTTCAACTTATACCCAACTTGTGAGACATTGACAGTCACTGTTGCGCTGGATACAGCTTCATTCGGATCTGAAATGGTGTATATGAATGTGTCGGTTCCGAACCACCCAGCATTGGGTGTATAGGTTATCGTCCCATCTGGGTTGATGACGGCAATTCCATTGGCAGGCATGGCAACGTCAAAAATGGAAAGCACATCGCCATCAATGTCTTCGTCATTATCCAATACATTGATGATGACCGGCACATCCTGGTCTGTCACGGCGACGTCATTGGCCGCCAGCGGAGCATCATTGACTGATGTAATCGTGACTGAAACCAATACGTCTGCACTGTTAAGCACACCGTCACTGGCCCGGTAGGTGAAGCTGTCATTGCCGCTGTAATTTGCAGCAGGAGAGTAATTCAACAACCCGCCGCTGACGAAAGCAGATCCGTGCTGGGCAGGCGTTACAACTTGATAGGACAGGCTTGCATTGTCAACATCCATGCAATCAGGACTGGATGTGGCGGACGTATCCTCCGCTGTGTTTATGGCAACAGGTTGGCAAACTGGCGCATCATTGACTGCAACAATGTTTATATTCACCAACGCCTCAGCACTCGCCTGCCCATCATTGACAATGAATGTGAAACTGTCAGTGCCGTTGTAATCTGCGGCAGGTGTATATGTCAGGCTCGGGGCGGTTCCGCTCAAACTGCCATGGGCTGGGGAAATGCCAACGGCATAGGTCAATGTATCGCCGTCCACGTCAGCGCCGGTAAGTGTGATCGACCTCAACGTATCTTCGTTCATCGTCAGAGTCTGGGGATCCGCAATCGGGTCATCATTGACCGCCGAGACCGTGAGGGTCACATCGGCAACGTTACTCTCCACCAAGCCATCCGATACTTTGTAGGTAAAGCCATCAATCCCGTGCCAGTTTGCGGCGGGAAGGTAGGTGAAGGAACCATCCGAATTGAAATTCAATATGCCGTGAGCCGGGTCGCTGACTTTGATCGCTGTCAGTGTATCAAGATCGGCATCTGTGTCATTACCAAGCACACCAGATGCTGGCACCACCAACTGCGTATCTTCATCGGCAGTGTAAGAGTCTATTACAGCAGACGGGGCTACGTTGACCAGGTTAACTTTGATCGTAACGATTGCCTGATCCACAGCATTACCGTCATCCACCTGATAAGTGAATGTATCCTCTCCGCTAAAACCCGAATCCGGCGTATAAGTAAATGAGCCGTCCGAATTGAGGGTAAGCGAACCCTGTGTCACATCTGTGACGAGTGAAACGGTTAGTGGATCGCCATCCAGGTCAAGGTCGTTGCCGAGCACGCCCGCAGCTGGCACATCCAGCATTGTATTCTCAGCGGTCGCATAAGTATCGGCAACAGCATCAGGCGCATCGTTGAGCGGATCGACCGTGATCGTTATCGTCGCCTGACTTGTAAATTCCCCGTCACTGACCTCAAAGACAAAGCCATCACCACCGTTGAAATTTGGATTGGGAGTGTAGGTCAGGTTCGGAATTATGCCGCTCAATGTTCCATCAACCGGCGGGGTGACAAGGCTGAATGTCAATGGATCGCCATCGACATCACTGCCGCTCAGGGTAATTCCAACAGAGCTATCTTCAGCGACACTGACGGATTGAGGATTCGCATCCGGAGCATCGTTGACCGAATTGATCGTAAGCGTCACTGTAACCACATTGCTATCAAGGAGGCCGTCATTGGTCTTGTAGGTGAAAGAGTCACTGCCGTGGAAATCCTGAGACGGAGTGTAGATAAAGGAGCCATCGGCATTCAGAGTAAGGGAACCATCCTGAACATCATTGACCAAGATCACAGTCAGGGCATCGCCGTCCAAATCGTTGTCATTGCCCAACACACCATCAGCAGGCACATTCAATTGCATATCCTCATCTGTGACATAGGCATCATTTGCGGCAATGGGAGCGGTGTTCACGAATGTAAATGTGGCGGTAACGGCTTTATTTCCATCCATGGTGATAAAGGCAGGATTGGCCGAGCCGTTCATATCGCCGCTCCATGTGGAGAAGACCCATTTGGTATCGGGCGCGGCCGTCAGTTGGACAACATCGCCATAATGGTATGGACCGTTGTTATTTCTTGAAACCGTACCGTTGCCAAGGGTGCTGACAGTTAATGTGTACTCGTTCTGACTGTAGTTCGCGGTAACTGTTGTATTGCCATTGATCGTGACCTCATTGTTGGTCAACGCTGGCGTCCAATCTGTGAACGTCCAACCCGGGGCAGCCGTCACATCTAGAGTGATGACATCACCAAGATGATAGGTTGCCTGATCCGGGGTCTTTGTCACGGTTCCGTGGCTGCTGACGATCGTTAATGTGTATTCATCCTGCGAATAATTGGCTGTGACAGCCACATTACCTGTGATTGTCAGATCGACTGGATTGATGGTATCGGTCAGGCTGCCGCTCCAGCCAATAAAGTTCCAGCCTGTATCTGGGGTAGCGGTGAGGTTAACAATGTCGCCGAGATGATAGGTTGGCTGGTCCGGCGATTTGGTCACTGTGCCGTGCGCGCTGACAATAGTCAGTGTGTATTCATTCTGTGTGAACAACGCAGTGACGGTTTTGTTCGCATCCATCGTTATTGAGATTGGATTTACCAAACCTGCTGCATCGCCTGACCAGTTCGCAAATGTCCAGCCTGCGGCTGGGGTTGCCGTGAGTTCGACAAGGTCGCCATGATGATATGGACCGGAAATGTCAGTTGCCACTGAACCATCGCCGATCGTATTGATCGTGAGGCTGTATTCGATCTGGGTGTAATTTGCGGTGACCGACGTATTGCCGTTGATCGTTAGCGAAACGGGGTTGGAGATTCCTGTTACGCCACCGCTCCAATTCGTGAAGGCCCAGCCCACGGCAGGTGTGGCTGTCAATTGGACAGAGTCTCCATAATGGTAGGTGGCCTTATCCGGGTTCTTCGCAACCGTTCCATGGTCGCTCGTGATCGTGAGTGTGTATTCGGTCAGGTCAAAGTTGGCAATGACCGATTTTGCTGCATCCATCGTGACGGTGCATGTGCCTGTACCTGAGCATCCTGCGCCGCTCCAGCCGGTGAAGGTGGAACCAAGGGTCGGTGCGGCAGTCAATACGACAGATGTATTGCGCGGGAAGTTATATGTACAGGCCGCGCCGCAGTTAATTCCAGCCGGTGCGCTTGTAATCGTACCAGTTCCCGTACCGGTCTTGCTCACGCTCAATGGAGCGATCCCGGCCAATGCCTGAATCTCGTCAACGGTCAGTGAGCGGTTGTAAACGCGGACCTCATCCATGCCGCCCATAAAGTAACGGGAGTTATTGCTTTGAGCGCCAATCGTCAGCGGCAGGTTGTTTACAGCGACAGTAAAGCTGGCGGGCAGACTGGATTCGAGTACGCCATTGATATACAGCTTGATGGTGGTGCCATCATAAGTAGCGGCCACATGCATCCAGGTCGTTCCATCAAACGGATAGTCGGTAATGGAATTGACGCGGTATGTATCTCCGCTGGTTAATTGATTGAAGCGGACAAATACCTTACTCGGTGCCGGTGAAGACGGTTGATTGGTGGCAAGAGCCACTTCATATCCATTCGTTCCGCCATTGATCGCCTTCTTGATCAAATCCTGTGTGGCTTGTTGTTCCGGGCGGATCCACAGGGAGATGGTGAGCTGGTTGGTAAGATCAAGCGTCGGGTCGTCAGGAATCGCCACATATTGGCTGGTTCCATTCAAATCGAGAGCCAAGCCTGTATGGCCGGTCACCCATGCCGCGCCGTTGACGGTTGCGCCGTCATTGAAGTAGGCAGAACCATCGATGATGCTCGTGCCGCTCCCCTCCTCCATCGGCCAGCAGCCAACGAGGGTTGGGTCGTTTTCGCAGGCGACGGTTGTGGCGATGATGCTGTTCGTGTCGCTGGCTGAGTTGTTCACTGTTAATGGGTCAGTCATGCCCGAAGGAACTGCAACAGTGGCAGTGTTTGTAAAGCTGCCGCTGGCGGCATTGCTGATTTGTGCGTTGAGTGTGTATGTCACACTTGCACCGACAGGCAGATCGGCCAGGTCATTGATACTGCCTGTGCCGCTCGCGGAGCATGTGCCTCCGCTTGCACCGGTACACGTCCATGCTGCGGATGCAAATGCCGAGGACAGGGTATCCTGCACGCTCGCACCGATCACCGCCTGCGGCCCATTGTTTCGAACAACGATCGAGTAGGAGACGATATCTGTTGGGCGGACAGATGTAACCGTGTCGGTCTTCGTGATCGACAGGTCCGCGCCAATGGATGGAACAGGCGCACAGATCTCACCAGCCACCTGCGTGGCGCTGGAAAAGATGGTCACCAATTCACTGGTGTAATTGCCCTTGCTGCCGGAAGCATCGTTGAACGCACCGGCATTCAGGGTGGTACGATTTCCAAAAGCAATCGGCGAGATCGTGGATTGCTTGTACACCATCGGGTTGTAGCCTTCGGCGGAAGTATATAAAACTGTGAGATATCCATTGACTTCATCGAGCATAAGCGTGGCGCGAGTGCCCGCATCGTCAATGTTATAAAGGTTGTCCCAGGTTCCAGCGGGTCTGCGGACAAGCAGGGCAATCTTGGGATAACCTGCTGTGTCGTAGCTGGTCTTGACCACAGCATAGATCGTTCCATCAGAAGCGACGGTCATGTGCATGTGATCATCTGCCATGCCGAGGCCCACATTTTGCGCCGACTGTGAAGCGGGTACTTCATCCGCAATCCATGTGCCGGGCGCTGCGCCATCGTTGTGCAGGCGGAAACCATATCGTTGTGTGTTCTGATTCGACCACAGAATACCGATCTGATTGGAAGGCAGGGCGATGATGGTTGAAATGTCGTCGTTATTCACGCCCGTTGCAATCGTGATCGGCGCGCTCCACGCGCTGTAAGGTGAATCGCTGTAATAGGCAACAATCTGCCCGGTTGCATCATTTTCAGAGGCGAGCCACATGCGGCCAGTGGAGTCAATTTCGATCGTAGCGATCTCACTGTTCGCGAGGGAAATGCCCGCCGGAGCCGCGCGCCCGCTCCAGGTCACGTAGGAAGCGCCATTATATTCAGCCGAAACAAGCTGGGTCGTTGTCCCTGCATACAGCAGAATGTGCGCAACATCCCCGGCCGTCTTCACATCGGCTTTGGTGTTCGTGGCGGTTGAGAGTTTGAGTTCTTCAACCCATGTCGTACCTTGCAATCTCCACAGCCATGTACCGGCTGAGGAGGCACCCGAAACATTGGTCGGGAAGACCGCCCACCATATGCCGTCATGCTGCCAGACTTTGGATTGCGGTTTTTCACCCGTAGATGCCGTGGTGGGTTTGGATGTAAGATCCGCGCAGACCAAACCGCTGGCAGGCGGAATGGCATCCGTGATCGTCCATGTGAAGTTGACGGAAGTCACGCCTCCGACTCCGTCCGAAACTGTTACTGTTACGTTGAATGGACTCGACGCTGAGGCAGTGTAATCCACCGCGCCGTTGATCGAGCCGTTGATTGGATTAATGCTCAACCCGGTTGGTAAATTCAACGCGCTGTATGTCAACGTGTTGTTTTCAACGTCACTGGCGACGATCTGTAATGAGACCGTTGCACCTTCGGCATTGGTTTGACCGCCCGGGTTGGTAACGTTCGGCGCATCGTTGGCGGGATTCACCATAACCGTCAGGTTGAATGTATTGCTGTCAGCCGTGCCGTCATTGACTTTTACTGGAACCGTAAGCGCGCCATTGAAGTTGGCAGCCGGGGTGATGGTCGTTCCGGCAACGGTGTAATTCGCGCCGTTTTGCACGGTGAGCGAGAAATCGGTCGGGTAGGTGTTATCTGTATCTGTGACGAGCAGGTCCGTGAAAGCGATGAGCAGGGCGGCGTCTTCGTTCGTTGCAAGTGGATTCTGCCCTGTGATCACCGGCGAGGTATTGACCACGTTAACGGTGACAGTCAGATTGAAGGTATTGCTGTCGTTTGTGCCATCGTTGACTTTGACCGGTACGGTCAAAGCGCCGTTGAAGTTCAATGCGGGCGTGATCGTATTCCCCGCAAACGTATAATCCGTGCCGCTCAAAACGGTGAGCGTGAACCCGCTTGGGTAAGTGTTATCCACATCTGCGACATTCAAGTCTGTCAGCGTAATCGTCAGCGCGGTGTTTTCGTCTGTGGCGAGCGGGTCCTGGCCGGTGATGATCGGCGCATCGTTGACCGAAGCAACCGTAACCATGAATGTCGTCTCGACAAACATTCCGCCCGTATCTGTAGCGCGGATGGTGATATTGGAAGTACCGAACACATTCGGCGCATAATCGAGAACCAGATTTTGATTCGCGTTGATATTGGCGGAGGTGAAGAGCGCCGCGTTGGTATTGCCTGTGATGGTGTATGTCATCGCGCCGTCTGCATCTTCGGCATCGGCAAACGACTGCCACAGGTCAATGGATGTGTCGACCGCATCTTCGTTGACGTTCACTGCCGCAATACCGCTGGTGGTCGGCTGGCTGTTGCCAAAGAGAACCTGAATCTCTGCAAGGCTGAGTTCGCGGTTGTAAACACGCACATCATCCAACAATCCCTGATACAGATTGATGAAAGTAGGCTCGGCACCAACGCCCAGATTCGTTGCATTGGGCGCAATCGTAAGAGTCGCCGCCTTCGTATTATCGAGGACGCCATTGATGTACATTCTCAGGGTTGTGCCATCATAAGTAGTGGCCACATGCATCCATGTATTTCCATCAGATGGATATGAAGCGAGAGAATCTATGCGGTAGTTAACGTTGCCATTCAAGCGCATGAAGACCTTTCCCGCCGCGGAAAGAGAAAGTTCATAGCCATTGGCGGTGGTTGTGCCCGTGGTCTTCTTGATGATATTTTGGGTTGCGACCTTCTCCGGCTTGATCCAGGCAGACAGGGTGATTCGATTGGATGCAATGTCCAAACTATTGTTGTCTGGAACCATGGCATATTGGCCGGTGCCGCTCAAATCCAATGCGAGGCCATTCATGCCGGTGACCCAGGTCGGGCCGCCGGTGATGCTGCCGTCATTGCCAAAGGTGGTTGCATCAATGATGAACGTCCCGTTCCCCTCTTCCATCGGCCAACATCCGACGAGCGCTGGATCATTCGCGCATAAACCTGAAGCGGCTTGTGAAACTGTCCAAGTGAAATTCGCAGGAGAAGCTGTTGTCCCATCGTTCACAGTGACGGTCACATTGTATGGGCTGGTTGCCGCGGCACGATACGTCAGTGTTCCGCTGATCAGGCCCGAGGTTGTGTTGATGCTTAATCCATAAGGCAGGTTGGCCGCACTGTAGGTCAAAGTGTCGGCTGGAATATCCGCATCTGTGGCAATGACTTGTAGTGAAACGACTTCCCCTTCCGCGCTTGTCTGCGCTCCCGGGTTTGTCACTTGCGGCGCATCGTTCTGCGTATTGACGGTAACCGTCAGGTTGAAGACATTGCTGTTTGCTGTACCGTCATTGACGAGCACCGGCACAGTGAGCGTACCGATGAAGTTTGTAGATGGGGTAATGGTTGTCCCAGCCACTGTGTAATTCGTCCCACTCTGCACCGTGAGGCTGAATCCGGTTGGATAGGTATTGTCCACATCCGCGACGATCAGGTTGGCAAGCACAATGGTCAATGCAGTGTCTTCATTTGTGGAAAGCGGATTTTGCCCGGTGATGACCGGCGCATCATTGACTGGAGTCACTGTCACGGTCAGATTGAATGGAACACTATTGGCCGTTCCATCATTCACCACCACTGGAACGGTCAACGTGCCGGTGAAGTTTGCGGCCGGGGTGATGGTATTGCCAACGAATGTGTAATTCGCCCCGCTCTGGACCGTGAGGCTGAATCCGGTTGGGTAGGTATTGTCAACATCCGAGACAATCAGGTTCGCCAGAGTAATCGTCAAAGCCGTATCTTCATTTGTAGAAAGCGGGGTTTGTCCAGTAATGACCGGCGCATCATTAACAGGATTAACGGTAACGCTCAAGTTGAAGGCATTACTGTTATCCGTCCCATCGTTGACGACGACAGGCACTGTCAGCGTGCCGTTGAAATTCAACGCCGGGGTGATGGTCGTTCCGGCAACGGTGTAATTCGCGCCGTTTTGCACGGTGAGCGAGAAATCGGCTGGGTAGGTATTATCAGGATCGGTTACCGTCAAATTACCCAATGTGATATTCAATGAAGCATCTTCATTTGTGGAAAGCGGATTCTGGCCGGTGATGGTCGGAGGAACATTTGCTGGCTCCTCAGTTGTAGTACTCCATGTTGGCCCGGTTGTAGATGCGATTCCGTCGCTTACAACTGCGTACCATTCATACTCGGTATTGTTATTCAAGTTTGGCCAGGTAACGCTGGCGGTTCCACCGGAAGGCACCGTATCTGTTCCGATCAACTGGTAGGAATTGACCAGGTCGGCCGTCAGGTTGAACTGACTGTCTGCATCGGCTTCAAACTGATTTAACCACGGCGAGTAGGTCTTCACCTGAATGTTATTGCTGGAGGGCGAGATGGTAATAATACGCAGCCAGCCATTGCCGCCAGCCGTACGTCCCTGATAATCAGACATCAGGCTGTAAACGGTATGACCGTTAAAGGTATCTGAACGCTGGCCTTCGGCAGGGCTTGGGACGTGTCCGCCCAGCATGAGGAACAGGTTGGGGTTATCTTTCAACGCATTGTAGATGGCCTGTCCCTGCGAACTGAAAGAGGCATTATTGCCGCCATTGATGAGCCAGTGGGTCACTACAATAGCGCGGCGTGTGCTGTAGGTCTGTAACAGGTTATCAGCCCAGTTCAGCACTGCGGCATTGGCAGATGTATCATATTCGAGGTGGATCACGATGAAGTCCATGCCGCTGGCGCTGAACAATTCATAATGATTATCGTTTTTAGTTCCATAATGACCGCCATAATAGTCACGGCCAAGGAAGCGTGATTCGCCAAAGAATTGGTTGTATAGCGTCGTGCCGGAAGGCGTACCGATCGGGGTCTGGTCATGATTTCCGGGGGCAATGCCATACGGCATTCCATACGGTAAACCTGTCGTAAGCGGGTTTTCGATCGTTTGGAAGAACTGGTCGGCACGCTGCCATTCAACGATGAATTGGTCGCCGTGCTCCGTGCAGTCACCCAATTGGGTCACAAACTGAATGTTGTAGGCCGCCTTGTTATTCACGACCCACTGGGTTTGCGTATCCATGATTGCGGGAGTCCCGCCGTTTAACGCACTGGTGTAATACTGGGTATCCGGAATCGCGATGATGGAGAAATCAGCGCCAGGTGCTGAATTTACCGGGCGTCCGTAAAACTGCACGGTCAGATTGCCGCCATCGGGGTCGGAGACATCCACAGACAAGGTGGGAGATGTCGAAGTGCCGGTACTGTTATCGGCCGGGCTGACAAGCGTCGGGGCGTTTGGAGCCGTGTTGAAGGTGGCATTGAACGGCGCGCCGGGCGTGATCCAGCTATATCCGCTGCCGGTTACGGTTCCCGTGATCGTCGTTCCAGCGGTACCGCCCACCACTGCCCCACTTCCTTCATTCAATCCCCAGCGCGCAACCAACCCGCTCACTGGAGAACTGATCTGATTATTCACATCGCTCATGATCTGCGCCTGACTGCGGGCTGTATTCCAAATACGAACCTCATCCATGGCGCCGTCGAAGAATCCATTTGCCGTGTTGGTGGATGTGAGCATGGTTGCCAGAGCAGTGGCAGAGTTATTCGCGGCGTTAACGGGCTGACCCACCAACACATCCGCTTCAAGATTACCGTTCAAATAAAGTTTCCAGCGGCTTCCATCATAAGTGACGGCCGCGTGGTACCAAACTCCGTTTTGAATTGTTGTGGTTCCATAAACCGGGTGATTCAATCCCAATTGACCGCCACCTGCGCCTTCTTCAAAATCAGCACAGAGTACATCCAAAGCATCATCAATGCACAAAAGATAATTCACATCC
Organism: Candidatus Villigracilis affinis; assembly: GCA_016718275.1. Taxonomy (GTDB): domain Bacteria; phylum Chloroflexota; class Anaerolineae; order Anaerolineales; family Villigracilaceae; genus Villigracilis; species Villigracilis affinis. Next base: position 299,601 of record JADKEA010000019.1, on the reverse strand, counting down.
ACGTTGCTATTTTCAGCTTCAGGAGCACCGTTGGAGATGAGCGGGATCGCATTGGGAATGCCGCCCGTGCCTGTTGTATTTGACGCGCCAGTTCCATCGCGGCGGAACCAGCCCTCAAGTGTGAATTGCGCCATGTCGAGGGTATTGGCATCGCCAAAAGTAACGTAGGAATGCGCGGTGCCAAAATCCAATGCGCTTGCATTTTCAGCAAGCGTGGTAACGCAAGAGACGTTGCTATAACCTGATGGACCAACGGCATTCGTGGCACGTACGCGATAGCAATACTGGATGGCAGGGAAAACATTTGTATCTGCAACTGTAGTGACGTTTTGACCAAGCGTGGTCAATGGGCTGAACGGACCCGCAACAGCGCTTCCGATCTCAACCTCGAAGCTGGTCTCGTTATTTGAGTTATCCGTCCACGTGAGATCGACCTGATAAGACGATGACGAAGTGGCGGTCAACCCCGTGGGGTCAGCAGGCGCTACAAGCACGAGATCAAATGGAGCCCCGGGAGTGATCCAACTGTAGCCGCTTCCAAATACCGAACCATTCACTGTGGTACCCGCCGAGCCATGGACACTTGTACCGGCATCTTCATTCAGGCTCCAGCGCGCAAGCAAGCCGGTTTGGGCGGTTGAAATCTGCGCATTGGCATTACCTTGAATCTCCGCCAAGGTGCGTGGATAATTCCATATTCTCACTTCATCCAGCGAGCCATTGAAATATCCCTGCGTGGTGTTTCCATTTGACTCAATGGAAGTACCCAAGGCAACCGGGGGAATACCCACTGCATTCGCAGGCTGACCCACCACCAGCGATGCTTCCAACAGGCCATTGAGATACAGCTTCCAAGTTGTGCCATCGTATGTGGCTGCGGCGTGATACCAGGTTCCATTGACAATGGGAGTCGTTCCACAAACAGGATGGTTCTGGCTGGGCGCGGCTCCAGATGCGGCTTCTTCAAAGTCTGCACATAATGTATTGGTAGCAGAGTCGATGCCGAGGAAATAATTGATGTCGGCGTTTGCATTTTCAGCTTCGGCTGTGCCCTTGGTGATCAAAGGAATCGCGGAGGCAATGCCGCCTGTCCCCGTATCAGTGCCTGTGCCCGCGCCATCGCGACGGAACCAGGTTTCGAGCGTGAAGGTGCTGGAATTCAGGCTGGCCGAATTCGCAAATTTTGTATAAGCATTTGCACTGCCTAACTTCAAAGCCGCGCCACTTTCCGTCAATGTGGTGGCACAGGAAACGCTGCTATAAGCGGATTGTCCACCTGCATTGATCGCACGCACACGGTAACAATACTGCGTGAGCGGCAGGGCAGTGCCATCGGAGTAGGAGGTGGCGTTTAACCCCGCGGTTGCCACATAACTGAACGGCCCGGCAATATTCGTCCCGCGCTCGATCTCAAAACCAACCTCATTGCTTGAATTATCCGTCCAGGTGAGGTCAACTTGATTGCCAAAGGAGGCGGCGGCATTTAATCCACTGGGTGCGGCGGGAATGCTGAAATTGATATTGAACGGTGCGCCCGGCGTAACCCAACTGTAACCGCTGTCGTTGATCGTGCCATTCACGCTTGTTCCTGCAGATCCATTAATAGCCGTACCGGTATCTTGATTCAAGCCCCAGCGGGCGATCAACCCGGCCTGCGCCGTGGTGAGTTGAGCATTGATCGTGGCAAGGATTTCCGACGGGGTACGCACGTAATTCCAAATACGCACCTCTTCCAGGGTGCCGTTGAAGAATCCCTGGGTTGTGGCGCCATCCGATTGAATGGATGTGCCAAGTGAAACGGGGGCGATATTCACATCGTTGGCTGGCTGGCTCACGGTTAAGGATGCTTCGGGCATTCCATTCAAATATAAATGCCAGGTTGTTCCATCATAGGTTGCAGCGGCGTGATACCAAACCCCGTTTTGGATCGCTGTCGTTCCGCAAATGGGATGGTTCAGACCGGGGGTTGTGCCGGAGGCGGCTTCTTCAAAGTCTGCACACAGTGTATTCCCGCCTGGGTTGATGCCAAAGATGTAATTGATATCCGCAGTGGCGTTTTCCACTTCGGCGGTACCTTTTGCGATCATGGGCTCAATAAAAGTCCCGTTGGCGCCGGTGGTGGTTGCGATACCGGTTCCATCTCGGCGGAACCAGGTTTCGATGGTATAGGCAGGCGTATTCAAGCTGGATGAAGTCGGGAAAACCACATAAGCGCTGGCATTGCCGAGTTTCAGCGCCTTTCCGCCTTCTGCCGGAGTGTTTGCACACGACACATTGCTATAAGCAGACTGTCCGCCTCCGCTCACTGCGCGCACGCGGTAACAATACTGTGTAAGCGGGCTGGCGGTTCCATCTGCATGAGTGGTTATGTTGGTGCCAACACTGGTCAATGCGCTGAATGGACCAGCCGCATCGCTTCCGCGCTCGATCTCAAAGCTGGTTTCGTTATTCGAGTTATCCGTCCATGTCAGGTTGATGTTGGAACCGGATGTCGCTGTGGCATTTAATCCTGCTGGCGCGATAGGTGCGCCGATGACGATATTGAATGGCGCACCAGAAACCCAAAGTGGATTATTCGTCAGTGTGCCATTAAACGTACCAACAGAGCTGGCAATCGCAGCACCGGCGCCTTCATCCATGCTCCAACGCGCGCTCAAGCCGCTTCCGCTTGTCAATTGCGAATTGATATTTGTTTGGATCTCTGAAAGGGTCAGAGCGCGATTCCAGATACGAGGCTCATCCATGACCCCAGCAAAATATCCCTGAATGGTAGTGCCATTGGAACGAATGGAAGTTGCAAAGGCAGTTGGGGAAGTCGTTGCACTGGCAACGGGCTGACCCACTGTTAACGAATTTTCCAAAACCCCGTTCAGGTAGATCCGCAATGTTGTCCCGTCATATGTCATTGCGGCGTGGTACCAGGTATTGTTCACGATGACCGTTGTTCCTGAGATCGGATGATTCAGGCTTGGAGCAGCCCCGCCTGCACCCTCTTCAAAATCGGCCACCAGCACAGCAGAGGACGCATCAATACCCAGGAAATAGTTAATATCCGCAGCAGCAGCTTCGCTTTCCGACGTTCCCTTTGTGATCAAAGGAATGGCAGATGTAATTCCACCGCCGCCGGTCGTGACGCCAACCCCTGCACCTGTGCGTTTAAACCAGGTTTCGATCGTATAAACAGGCGACGCAAGGGAATTGCCCGTTCCAAACGTAACGTATTGATTGCTTCCATTAAATTGCAGTGCCGCCCCTTGAGCAAGAGAAGGCGTTACATCCACTTCCGCGGAATCAACCGACTCATTAGCGGATGTATCAACCGCCCGCAGGACATAATAGTAGGTTGTGTCATTGGTCAGGCCTGCATCCAGATAAGTTAATGAAGTCAGCAGAGAAACATTGACCTTTGTATATGGCCCCCCCGCGATTGTGCCCCGGTATAAGTTGTACCCGGCAAAGTCAGAATCAGAACTGGCCGTCCAGGACAGGTTGACGTTTCTACTATATGAACTGGCAGTTAAACCCGTCGGCGCAGCAGGAGGGATATTATCCGGAAATCCTGTTACCCAGGTTGGGCCATTTACCAGTGTGCCATTCTCCGCAGTGGGGATGGCTGAATCATTGACAATCGTACCCGTGCCTTCATTTAACCCCCAACGCGCAAGCAAGCCGCTGCCGCTGGCGAGTTCAACAAACCTGTTTGTTTGAATTTCATTTTGAGGTAATGCACGATTCCAGACTCGAGCCTCATCGATTGTACCGGCAAAGAATCCTGCGCCAAGCACACCGGCAGAATTTATCCCGGCCGCCAAACCGGGATGCTGGTAACTGGTGGATTCCGGAGTCGCATTTGGGCATGCCACAACAGCGGCATTTAATGCATCAAGATTGCCATCAAGATAGATTGACCAACAGGAACCTGTATAAGTAACCGCAATATGATGCCACTCACCGACGGGGACCAACGTAGTTCCCCAAGCTGGATGATTTGCGCCTCCAGCAGTATCTTCAAAATCCACGCCTACAAACCCATCGGCGGTGATTCCCATGAAATAGTTTGTGTTCAAGTTGGCCGGATTCTCCCCCTCCCCCATGCCTTTGGTGAGGACGGGGTAAATACCATTCGGTCGACCACCGCCCCCGTCAAAGCCGTTCGTGCCTGTGCTCATGGTAAGTCCACCGGCAGCGCGCTTTACCCAGGCTTCGAGTGTAAAAGATGTTACTCCCAATCGATTCAGGTTACTTGCGGTTGTACCCGATCCGTCATTTAAACCCCAACGACCAATCAGCCCACTGGTTGGAGTTAAGATTTCAGAATTCATACCTGACTGGATCTCGGCCTGTGTACGAACGACATTCCATACACGCGCTTCATCCAACCTTCCTTGAAAATATCCTGCGGGCACACCAGTGGAAGTCAATGCAGAACCGATGGCAGCATGCTGTATGCTGTCGGAACGTGGGAGGACATTGGTGCCTAGATCCGATGTTCCATCTGGGACACCGTCCAGGTATAAGGTCCATACTGCACTGACACTATCGTAACTTACCGCGGCATGATGCCATGCGTTTGTGGTTATCGTGGTCAACCCGATAATGGGGTGATTCGCCCCCGTGGCGGCATCCTCAAAATCAGCCGCCAGTTTTCCGCCCTGAATCCCAAGATAATAATTCGCATCCACGTTGCTACCGTCGGCCTCATTACGTCCCTTGGTAATTAAAGGATAAACCGCGGTCAGACCTCCCCCGCCTGTGGTTCCAGTTGTTCCACCGCCCTGCCAATAAAACCAGGTTTCGAGGGTAAAGTTTGTAACACCTAATTCTGGCGCGGCACCAAACGTCACATACTGACTGGTTCCATTAAATGATAACGATGAACTGCCCAGTCTGGAGTTGGCTAATGTATTCCAAGCAGGAGTACCCGTCAGTGTACCTGGAATAGAGCGGGTGTTTCCAAATGTAACATGTTGATTCGTACCATTGAATTGCAAGGCTGTTCCAGCAGGGGCAGCCAGCACGCTTTGCGCTGGTATTCCTAAAGCACTAAACAGCATACTTAATATCGCAATGCAAGAAAACACACGAGCTTGGAATCGATTGTTCATCATGCCTCCACCTATTTAGAACATAAAGGATAGTTAATGTCTGAAAACAAAAAAACCAACCATTAGGCCGGTTTCGCTATTTGCTCCTCAAGGATATTCCCTTCCATGCATGCTACTTTCGGAGCATGAAGGTAAAGCGACCAAATTAGATCCCTGAATCATCGCAGCCAATTGACTCAACAACCTTGCAAAAATGCAAGGCAATTTGTATTAGTATACAGATTTACAAACTGATTTCAATTAGGTAGTTCTTCCCGGTTTAATAATCAAATGTCATAACCGTTTTGGGAGCGATTTGGCTGTCTGAAAAGCTTTTCCAAGTCGAAAAACTGTCTACCAGGCGGAAAGCGAATAGATTGCCGTTCTTGCCTTCATGGGTACGATGCCTACAAGCGATTTGTTGAGTAAAATGAGCATACAAGAAACGAATTCTGCCGAAAAAGGTCTAAACCATGAGAACATTCCGTCCCTTCCCCCAACAAAACACACGCATTGGTTTGTTGGGCGTCGCATTCGATGAAAACTCATCCTACATGCGTGGTGCGGCGCTGGCTCCGCAACGGATCCGTGAGGCGTTTTTCTGCGACTCGTCCAATCAGTGGACGGAAGATGAAACCTATCTCGGTGCGGATAGTATCTTCGCGGATGCTGGCGACATCACACCGTCGCAGGCGGATATGCCCATTGAGACCGAGCAGGCCGCAGGTCGATTGTATGAAGCGGGGTTGAAGGTCATGGCATTCGGCGGTGATCATTCGGTCACATATCCGCTGGTGAAGGCGGCTGCGAAAGCTCATCCGAATTTGAGCATTTTGCATTTCGATGCCCACCCCGACTTGTACGATAACTTTGAAGATAATCCGCATTCACATGCCAGCCCGTTCGCGCGGATCATGGAAGCGGGTTTGGCGAAACGCCTGGTGCAGGTGGGCATTCGCACCATCAACGGACATCAACGCGAACAGGCGAATCGCTTCGGCGTGGAAGTGCTGACGATGAAAAATTGGCAGGATGTTTTCAACATAAATTTCGATTCACCGCTTTATATCACCTTTGACATGGATTGCCTTGACCCTGCATTTGCGCCCGGCATTTCGCATTGGGAGCCGGGCGGGCTTTCCACACGTGAGGCATTGAGCGTGATCCAGTCACTGCAGTCAAACATTATCGGCGCGGATGTGGTGGAGTTGAACCCAACACGGGATCCCTTGAATGTGACCGAGATGGTGGCGGCGAAGGTTTTCAAAGAGATCGTAGCAAAGATGCTCATGAGGTAGAATCGGGCTTATATCCTCTTTCATAAGGAAACCGCTTATGTCTCAATCTGATCCATCCAGCACAGGCGCAAAACAATATTCATCGCTCGAAGAATTATTCAGCGCAATGAAACGCATGAGTGACGATCCGCTGGCAAAGGCTGGTACCAATATCGTCATCAGCCGCGGAAATCCGAAGGCCAAATTGTTGATCATCGGTGAAGCGCCGGGACCCGAGGAAAATATTCAGGGAAAGCCTTTTGTGGGGCGCGCAGGCCAGATGCTTGATAAGATCCTGCAAGCCGCGAACTTCGACCCTGAGCAGGATGTGTACATCACCAATTCCGTTTTTCGCATGCCGCCCGGTGAGGATGGAAAGAATTTCCGCAAACCCACCGATACCGAAACCGATTTTTATCGCCCGTATGTTTTTGAGATCATCCGACTGATTGATCCGTTCGTAATGCTGCTGACGGGAAACGTGGCCAGCTATTCCATTCTGCGCAAGACAGGCATCACCTCCCTGCGCGGAAAATGGACCGAGCTTCAGGGCCGCTGGATCATGCCGATCTTTCACCCATCCTATCTACTGCGAAATCCATCCAAAGAGCCTGGCTCACCCAAAGCCCAAATGTGGGATGATATTCGTGAAGTCCGCAAAAAATATGACGAATTGACCGGGAAGACAGCGGCCTCATGAATGACCGCTCGAAGGAATTGGATGGATTGCGAGGCATCGCGATCCTGCTTGTCATCGCGCATCATGTTCTAAAACGAGCCGATTATTTCACCGCCAACGGCTTTTTGCATTTCATCACGCGCCTGTCACTGGTCGGCTGGATGGGCGTGGATATTTTCTTTGTGCTTTCGGGCTTCCTGATCACATCCATTTTGTTGAAAGCCAAAGACGAAAAAAATTATTACAAGAACTTCTATGCGCGGCGGGTGCTGCGCATTTTTCCGCTGTACTATGCGGCGCTCGCCCTGTTCCTCATCGCAGTGAAATTCGTCCCCGCCGTGGCAAAGACAGCCGACACCACCATCCCCTATTTGCCAACCTTCCTGCTTTATCAACAGAATTGGTTGTACCTGTTCTCGATTTATCCCTCTGCTTATTTGAGCGTTACCTGGTCGTTAGCCATTGAAGAACAGTTCTATTTGATCTGGCCCGCCATCGTACGCATGACGAATCAAAAATTACTGACGTGGATCAGCGCGGGCATCGTCATCCTCTCCCTGCTGGTGCGCACCGTGGCCACTCTGCTCTCGCCCGATTCGGAACAATTGCCCGTCATCTTTTTCTACAACACCTTCACCCGTCTCGAAGGATTGGCGCTGGGCGCATTGACCGCCATCTTCTTCATCACGCCCACAAACTGGCAGGCAACGGTCAAACGCTTGGCGCTGCCCGCCTCCATTGTGACGATGATCCTGTTCCTGTATCTGGCATTTATCGCCAGCCCTGCGGGGCCGCATCCGCTTTACAGAAACATTCCGCTTGGCACCATCGGATATACCCTGCTTGCATTTTCCTCCGCCGCGATGATCGTTTTCCTCACCAGCGGCACAGAGACCTCGCTCATCCGAAAAATTTTCGCAAATGGCGGTCTGGTCTTCTTCGGCAAATATAGCTACTCAATGTATCTATTCCATATGCCCGTGGCGCTGACCCTGCTCGACATCATGGTTAAAGCCAAAGTTCGCGGATGGGAATACTACGTCGCCTACAGCGCGCTGACAGTTGTCATCACATCCCTGCTGGCATTACTGACCTGGAACATTCTCGAAAATCCGCTACTGAAACTTAAGCGTCATTTCACGAATGAATCCGAAACACACGAAGCAACTCAAATCGCAAAACAGCGGTCAACCTAACTGAAAGTTGACCGCTGTTCCTCTTTATTTATTTCCCCTGATACGACCCAATATTCATTTGGCAGGCGCAGGGACCATCGCCCCGCCAAAATATCTCTTCTGGAAGAAGAACGCCACATTGACCAGCCCGATCATCACTGGCACTTCGATCAACGGCCCGATGACAGCGGCAAAAGCAGCGCCAGAGTTAATGCCAAAGACCGCCACCGCTACCGCAATCGCCAACTCAAAATTGTTACTGGCAGCAGTGAAGGAGAGCGTCGTCGTCTTGGAATAATCCGCGCCGATGGATTTGCCCATGAAGAAGCTGACCAAAAACATGATCACGAAATAGATCAGCAAAGGAACAGCTATCCGCACCACATCGAGAGGCAGTTCCACGATCACATCACCCTTGAGCGAGAACATGACCACGATGGTGAACAACAGCGCGATCAACGTCAACGGGCTGATCTTGGGAATAAAGACCTTGTGATACCAATCCTTGCCCTTCGCGCGGACAAGGAAGAAGCGCGTGAAAAATCCCGCGATGAATGGAATGCCCAGATAGATGAAGACGCTTTTTGCGATCTCACCGATGGTGATGTTCACGATATTGCCTGTCATACCGAACCATGTCGGCAGGACCGTGATGAACACGTAGGCATACACGCTGTAAAACAAGACCTGAAAGATACTGTTGAATGCCACCAGCCCCGCCGCATATTCGTTATCACCCTTCGCCAGCTCATTCCATACGATGACCATCGCAATACAGCGCGCAAGACCAATGAGGATGAGTCCCGTCATGTATTCAGGGTAACCGCGCAAGAATACGATCGCAAGAACGAACATCAAAATCGGACCGATCACCCAATTTTGCACGAGCGAGAGACCGAGAATTTTCCAGTTACGGAACACATCGCCCAACTCATCGTAGCGGACTTTCGCCAACGGCGGATACATCATCAGGATCAGGCCGATCGCAATCGGGATATTCGTCGTCCCAACTGAAACAGCACGATTGAACGCAGCCACCGTTGCCGGCATAACAAAACCAATACCCACGCCAACTGCCATTGCGAGGAAAATCCACAAGGTCAGATAGCGATCAAGGGTTGATAATTTTTTGGTCGTACTTTTTTCCTGTGTCACAAGAGCCTCCATATTAAGAATATGTCTTGAGCAAAGCGATCATTTCTTTTTCTATATCATCGCGCACTGCGCGAAAAACTTCCATCACTTCCTCATCCGTCCCCTCGGCTTTCGCAGGGTCAGGGAAACTGTGGTGTACACGCTTTCCTTTTCCAAGCCAAACGGGACATTCTTCTGCCGCCGAATCACAAACCGTCACGACAAGGTCAAAGTCCACGCCCTGGAATTCATCTACTCGCTTCGAACTACCCGTGTGCTGTATCCCGATTTCTGACAGAGCTTCCAACGCCTTGGGGTGGATGTAGCCCGCAGGTTTTGTTCCCGCGCTGACTGCCTGCCACATATCCCCCATCCGCGCATTGACAATCGCCTCCGCCAATTGCGAACGGCAGGAATTTCCAGTGCATAAAAATAAAACCTTTTTCATGGTCATCTCCATACAATTTTTCTAACGTTTTATCACATCCATAAAATATTAATTGTTATCGTCTTGTTAAGAAGATGAATACTACGGGCAGCGGATCAATCCACGCGCCCAGAGGCAGCCGCCGCATGTCGGCTGGATATTGCCAAAACAATCTTCCAAATTTCCATTCGCCATTTCACAGCTGTTACAGAACGCGCAGGGTGAAAAATCAAAATCCTGAATTCGCTTTCTCAAGTCTTTGTAATCGCCGTTATTCCAGATGCGCAGCAGGTCTGTCTCTTGAATATCGCCGACAAAATATTCTTTCGATGTGCGTTCCCGCTCATCCAGAAAATGCGTGTGCGTGTAAAGTAACGGCAGGCACGGACTCACTTTGCCATCCCAGCGAACTGCCAGACTTCCGCGCTCAACAAAAGGACATTGGTCTGTATTTTGATTCAAGAGACTGCCAGAGAGTTCGAGCCGGTTCATGTCTTTCTGCACATCTGACAGGGCTTTGATCGTTCGAGGTTGAATATCCATCAGCGGCATGTGGACCAATGGTCTGATCTCCTGCCCCACCACCATGCTCATGGAATGCATGTATAAATTTTCATGGAGCAGTTCGGTATTATGCGCCAGCACGTTGCTGATGGAGAATTCCACTGCGCCGAGCCTGCTCCCCAATCGAACCACAGCACCCAGGTCATGGATGTTGCGCTGCATGGCGACGAAGGCTATCCCAAGCTTTGGGTATCCGGCCCAATTGGAAGCGCCAAAGGTCTGATACCTTTGCAATTGAAGCTGCTTCAGGTTTTCGATAACAGTCGGCAGGGCGTCTCCCAAACGGACATCGACATAACATTCCGGCGAAGCACCGTCCAATGAAACCCAAAGCATATCCAGCTTGAGGTCGATCAATTTGCGGATGACTTGTTCAGTTAATAGGATCCCGTTGGTAATTAACGACACACGGTGGCCAAGCCCTTTGGCTTGTTCTATCATTTCCAGAATATGGGGATGAGAAAGCGGTTCACCATAGCCGCCCAGGAATAATTCAGGTTTATTCGGCTGGCTTTGAAAGCTCAAAAGGATGTGCTTAAAAGTTTCATCCGACATGCGCCCATATTTCACATCCCAAACGTTGCGCATGCAGGTACTGCAATTCAGATTGCATTTGTTGGTCACCTCCACATAAACCCGTTTGAGGCTCATGATGGAGGAGTGAATGTGCAGGCCGTGACCATTTGGCTCCACCCGTATTTCATCGCCAGGGGCAATGCCCAACTCGCTGGCAAGATGAGATGGCAGAACGATCCTTCCATGTTCATCAACCTGTGCGTATTGTATTTTGGCCATGCCTGCAACACTCCGTGCTTTGGGTAGGTTTTATGCCTTTTCCATAGCGTCAGCCAGCCAGGTTGTCACTTCGGCTGGCGTTGGAATTCGTCCTGTGGAAACGATCTTTTCATTGATGACCAGCCCGGGTGTGGACATGATGTTGTATTTCATGATCTCAGGATATTCGGTCACTTTGATGACTTCGGCTTCCAAGGTCATTTCTTGCACAACTTTATGTACGATCTGCTCAACGCGTTTGCAGTTGGCACAGCCCGAGCCAAGAACTTTGATGGTTAACATGTTTACTCCTATTACAAAATGATATTGAAAAGATAGCCCGTGAAAATGATCGCAACGGCAATGACACCGATGAAGACGGCGATCAGCTGCGGTTTAAGTACGCGGCGCAGGATGATCGTCTCTGGCAGGCTTAGCCCAACGACAGCCATCATGAAAGCCAGCACGGTTCCAAGGGATGCGCCTTTTTCCATCAATGCGCTCACAATGGGAATGATGCCCGCAGCATTTGAATACAACGGGATGCCGAGCAAGACCGCCGCAGGGACAGACCACCAGGCTTGTTTGCCCATGATCCCAACCAGCGCACTCTCAGGCACATACCCATGAATCCCCGCCCCGACAGCGATCCCAATGACCACATACAACCAGACCTTGCCAACGATCTCTTTGACAGATTCCCAAGCCCGTTCAATGCGGTCGTTCCAGGTCAATTTTTCATCCAGCACCTGCCCTGCCCCGCTTTTGATCTGCCAGACGAAGTCCTCCACGTAGCGCTCCATTTTGAGGCGGCCGATCACTATGCCTGCCAGAATGGCGATGACCAACCCAGATGTGACGTAAAGTGCGGCGACTTTCCAGCCGAATAGACCGAACAACATGATGACAGCCACTTCGTTGATCGTGGGCGCGGCGATGAGGAAGGAAAACGTCACGCCGAGCGGAATGCCTGATTCCACAAAGCCGATGAAGAGCGGAACGGCAGAGCATGAACAAAAGGGCGTGACAATGCCAAGCAAGGCTGCAAAGACATTTCCAATCCCTTCACGTTTTCCGCCAAGCATGGCACGAGTGCGCTCCGGGCTGAAAAATGTGCGAATGATGGAAATGGCAAAGACCATGCCTGACAGCAGGAGCAAAATCTTTGGTACATCATAGAGGAAGAACGCCAGTGATTCGCCAAAGCGCGAGTCGCGCGCAAGTCCAAAGGCCGTATAGGAAACCCAATCTGCGAGAGGTTGGATGACGTTGTAAGCGATCAGCCAAAGCAAGGTGGTGAGAAAAACATAAAGTGGGAGATTTTTGTGGGATTGAGCAGGCGATGGGGATGAAAGAGTGGTCATTGTTTCCTTATAAGCTGTTCGCGGGAATCAATACAGGCGCACATTGCGGACATTCACATGACGGATACGCACGGGTATTGACAAGCGTTGAAACTGATTCAGCGGCGAGCCCGCTTAGTGCCGCTGAGGCAGTGATCAGGTCCAGAAAAGAGGCGTTTCTTAATTTATAAAAAACGTAACGGCCTTCGCGTCTATCCTGCAAAATATCGGCTTTGCGAAGAGCCATCAGATGTTGGGAGATGTAGGCCTGCCGCCAACCCAGCGCGGTTTCGAGGTGACAAACACAGGCTTCGCCAGTGCCAATGGCAAGCAAAATGGCAATGCGCTGCGGTGCGGAAATGGCGGCAAGCGGCACGGAAATTTGTTCTGAAATTTGAGTAATGGATTGTTTTTTCATATTCGTAAATTTGAATATATTATAGCAACACATTCAAGTTTGTGAATGTAATGTTTGTCATGAGTTATCGCGCCGGACATCCCGACCCAAAGGTTATAATGGGCGGAATTCATTAAAAGGAAACTCACATGACGCAAACCTACGATGCCATTGTTATCGGTGCTGGGGTAATGGGCGCAAGCATTGCCTTTCACCTCGCCGAGCGCGGACTTCAAACCGCCATCCTCGAACGCAAGGTCACGGCTTCGGGAGCGACGGGCCACTCCAGCGGACTTGTGCGCATGCATTACGACCTCGCCGCAGAATCAGAATTGACCTTCGCCAGTTACAAAAATTATTTCGGCAATTGGAAGGAACGCGTGGGTGGGGAATGTGGATTTATTAACACGGGTTTTTTGCAGGTTGCCAAACGCGAACATGAAGATAAATTGCGCGGCAACGTTGCCAACCAGCAGAAGATCGGAATTAATACGTCGGTCATTTCAGCGGCGGAAGTGAAAAAGCTTTTCCCCGATCTTGTGACGGAGCATTTCGATTACGCCGCCTATGAGCCCGATTCTGGTTATGCCGATGCCACACTGACTACGAATTCATTTCTTGATTCTGCCAAGCGGAACGGGGCTACGTTGATCCAAAACTGCGAAGTGACGGCCATTCATACAGCGGGCGGAAAAGTAACGGGAGTCAGTACTACAAAAGGCGATTTCGCTGCGCCGATCATCATCAATGCGGCGGGGCCTTGGGCAAAGCATGTTGCGGCGCTGGCAGGTGTGGATGTACCGCTGGTTACATGGACACATGATGTGGCGTTCCTGCATCGCCCGCCTTCATTGGGTAAATTCCCTGCGGTGATCGATGATGTCATTAATTGCTATTTCCGCCCCGAAGGCAGCGCGCTGATCCTTGCCGCGGGCGAGGACGAATCTCTGCGCGGCGAAGCGCCCGACGCCGAAGACCAGACTCCCACACCTACTTTCGTGGATAAACTTATTGACGCGATGGTTCAGCGCATTCCGAAGATCGAAGAGAGTGGATTGCATTCAATCCATGTGGGACGCGATGGCATTACCCCCGATCAGCGTTCCATCTACAGCGCGGCAGGACCTGATGGGTTCTATCTCGCGTGCGGTTTGAGCGGCACAGGTTTCAAGACCTCCCCCGCCGCGGGCGCAAGCATGGTGGAATTGATCCTGGATGGCAAACCAAAAACCGTGGACATCACCCCGTTCCGATTCCAACGCTTCGCCGAAGGGAAGCTGATCGAAGGCGAGTACGGATACGGCCATATTTGGAAGTAAAAATAAAAATCCCGAGACAAGTCTCGGGATTTTTTATTGAAGCTAATTCCGCAGTTGTCTGGCCCTGCCGAAGATGGCGAAGGCGATCAACGCAATCGAAAACGGAATGAAGAATTCAGGGCGGCCGTTGCTGTGGGAGCCGATGTAATCCAACTCGGGGACTTTGTTGAGCGGGCCGATGTACCAGATGACCATATAGAGAATTTCGAAGAGCTTGCTGGTTCCGCTCCACACGCCTGAGGCGAGGGCAAGCGATGGGATGAAGATCGCACCTGAAAGTAAGGCGAGCAAGCCGACGGTGTCACCGTCCATGATGAAGCGGAAGATGGCGCCGATGCTGACGAGCAAGGTGACGATCAACCCAGCCAGCCATTGCGACGGGACCTGCCGCCACAACGGGGAAGCCGAAGAGAAGGTCAACTGCTGGACGTTGTTGTGGATTTCGCGGTTGCCGATGGAGGACCAGATCAAAATGGGCCAGACCCAGGCGATGGGCAAAACAATCTCGCGTACAACAGTAGAGGGATTCGCAACGCAGGCGACGATGATTCCAAGTGCGACAACGTACCACCACCAGCGCTGTCCTTTAAGCAGGAGTTTCAATTCAGCAATGAGAACGGTGAAGAAGCTAAATCGATTCGCAGACTTGTTAAGCGGAGTCAGATGCGGCACAGGCAATGCCTGGGATGTTGAAGCAGGCGTCGGTTCGGAGGAAGAAGCGGAACGCGCTTTGCGCGGTTTTGAGCGCGATGGGTCGAAGCGGTCGAAGAAAAGCGCGGCGAGGAAAATCAAGCCGACGGCAAGAACGATCAAAGAGAATCGCGCAAAGATATATTCGGGCGTCCAGGCGATGCCGTTCCAGACGAAGGTGGTGGTGGCCTGTTCCACAATGCCGCCGCCGAGGGTGAAGCTGCCGTCATAATCGGGGTGGATCGCGCTGACAGCCCTGCCCATTTCACCTGATAACAGGCCCAGCCCCATCGGTTCGAAAGCGGGATATTGGCTCAGCGTATCGTTTTCCATGAAGAGCGGCACGAACATGATGAACGCGAAAAAGTAAACGATGTTGCCAAAGCCGCCCTGCAAAAACGAGATCGACTCGAACAAGACAGCCAGCGCGGCCACAAGCGCCATGAGCGGCATAACGATGAAAACGAACGGGTCAAGAAAAGCGAACAATTGGATCTGTGTGTTTTCGCCCTGTAGCAATTGAATGACGATACCTGCCAGCGCAAGTACGCCGACCATCGCCATCAACACGGCGAAGTTGCTCAGCCATTTGCCCAGCAAATACAGCGGACGGGTGAGCGGCGTGGTCGCCATGATCTGACCGACGCCCGTTTCGCGGTCACGTGCCACCGAGCCTTTGACGAGATAGAAGCCGAACCAGCCGATAAAAAATGTGCCGATCAATGACATCATCGCACCGACCCAGGCGGAATTGAATTCGCCGCGATACTGTCCCAACTCGAGTGCCATGTTACCGATAGCGGTTTGATAACCGAGAAAAACCACCAGCCCCAGCATCACGAGAAAACTATAACGGCGCACACGCTCGAAGAAATCGGCGCGGGCAAGATGATAGATGATGCGTGCCGATTTCATTATTTACCGCCGATGAAAAAGAGATAAGCATCTTCGAGATTCGGCGAAACATTTTGGGCGTTAGCATCGGGTTTGGTCTCGCTCACCACACGCACCTGCACCCCATCACTTCTGCGGATCGTGCCACTGATGATGTGCTTTTGCTTCAACGCGGGCAGGTCATCGCTGTGAATGGTCCATTCCCAAACTTTATTTTCGAGTTCGCTGAGCAGGTTTTCAGGCGCAGCCTCACGCAAAAGCTTTCCTTTGTTGACAAGCGCGATATGCGTGGCGGTCGCTTCCACATCTGAAACGATGTGTGTGGATAAAATAACGATTCTTTCTCCCGATAAATCTGAGAGCAAATTCCTGAAGCGGACTCTCTCTTCGGGATCCAACCCGACGGTGGGTTCATCCACGATGAGCAGCTGCGGGTCGTTGAGCAAAGCCTGGGCGATGCCCACGCGCTGTTTCATGCCGCCCGAATATCCACCCAGCGGACGCTTCGCGGCCTGCACAAGATTAGTCAATTGAAGCAATTCGTCGATGCGCCTCTTTGCGGTGACCGAATCGAGTCCCTTGATGGCGGCCATGTATTCGAGGAATTCCACTGCGGTCAAATTCGGGTACACGCCGAAATCCTGCGGCAAATATCCCAGCACATCACGCAGGGTGTCGGGCTGTTTGACGATATCCACGTCGTTCCATTTAATACTGCCGTCGGTCGGCTTGGTGATGGTTGCCAGCATCCGCATGAAGGTGGATTTGCCCGCACCGTTCGGGCCGAGCAATCCTAAAATACCGGGTTTGATCTCAAGGGAGAAGTCCTTCAAGCCCCAGAAATCGCGTTTATATTGTTTGCCAAGATTTTGAATTTTTAACTGCATGACATCCTCTGAATGATTTTTTGATTTCCCTGTCCTGATAATGACAAGTTTTACTACTAATAAGTGGATAATACTATTTGATTTTCAATAGGTCAATAGCCGCAGAGTACTGTTTTGGCACGAAAACGTATCCAGAGATCAGTATTTTCTACGGAACGCGGTGGATTAAGTTGCTGTGGCTCTTATATCCTATATTCATCGAAGGCGCGATGGGAGATTTATAATCTCCGTCAGCCAACCAGAGCGAAACGGAGAACCCCATGTTGAAAATTCAAAACATCTTGTTCATGTTTTTATTTCTTCTCACCTCGGCCTGTCAGGCGGCGACTCCCCTGCCGAATCTGACTCCTGCCGAAGGAGAGGAGTTCACACTGGCTGCGGGTCAATCCGCCACGGTCAGCGCTTCAACCCTGACCGTGAAACTGGTCGGTGTGACCGAAGATGGTCGCTGCCCGAGCGAAGTCACCTGCGCCGAAAGCGGACCTGTGTCCATTGCGGTGACGGTGCAAGCGGGTAACGAAGAGCCGATGGAAATCACCCTGCGAACCTTTACAGACTATCAAGGCCGCACGCCCGAGATGGAATTTGAAGGAATGCAAGACCGCATTGAATATGAGGGCTATTTGATCCGAGTGATCTCTGTGCTGCCCTATCCCGTCAATTTGGAGGAAAAGATCGAAGCGGGTGAGTATCGGGTCACGTTAATGGCGACGAAGGCATAAATGGAAAATCGCAAACGCGCACGGGAATTGGGAATCGCCCCGGGCATTCTACCCACTGGCAGGTGGAATGCCATCACCGATGTAGGGGGAGTGAAAATCGGGCAAGTCACTCTGCTCGAAGGCGTGGACATTCGCACAGGTGTGACCGCCATCCTGCCGCATGCTGGGAATCTGTATCAGGAGAAAGTCCCTGCGGGGGCGGTCGTGGGAAATGGATTCGGTAAACTTATGGGGTCAACACAGATCGAGGAACTCGGTGAGATCGAAACACCCATCGTTTTGACGAATACGCTGGCTGTGCCACACGCTGCCGAGGCGCTGATCCTGTTCACGTTGGAGCAGGCAGGCAACAGCGAAGTGCGAAGCGTCAATCCCGTCGTGGGTGAGACCAATGATGGGACGTTGAATAATATCCGCAAGATCACAGTCACAAAAGAGCATGTCATCCAGGCGATCGAAAGCGCAAAGGGTGGAGAAGTCAGCGAAGGCAACGTCGGCGCGGGCACGGGGACGATCTGCTTTGGGTGGAAGGGCGGCATAGGTACGAGTTCGCGTGTGCTGCCGCAGAACCTCGGCGGACATATGGTGGGCGTGTTGGTGCAATCCAATTTCGGCGGCGTGCTGCAAATGAATGGTGTGCCTGTTGGGCAAAACCTCGGTCAATATTATTTGAAAAACAAACTCGATGACAGCAGCGCCGATGGTTCAATCATGATCATCGTCGCCACCGATGCGCCGCTCTCCGACCGTAACCTCAAGCGCCTCGCCAAACGCGGACTGGCAGGCCTCGCACGGACGGGTGCCTCCATGAGCGATGGGTCGGGAGATTATGTCATCGCGTTTTCCACGGCGGAGGAAGTGCGCAGAACGGCGGAGCGGCGCGGGAAAATTTGGGCATATCCTGAAGTACCCAACATGGGGATGTCACCTTTGTTTCAAGCTGTCATTGAAGCCACCGAAGAAGCCATCTATAATTCACTGTGCATGGCCAAAACCATGACAGGATACGAAGGACGTACAATTCAAGCATTACCTATAAATGTAGTAGCGTTTTGACAGGAATGGATGTTCATTAAATTTACCGGGAGAATCAAACATGCAAGCATCTACAATACCGACCGAAAAACTTTTGGAATTTATGGAAACAGCCGGTGTACCGGGATTGGTATTCAGTATCATCAAAGACCGTCAGGTGATATCCACCCAAGCCATTGGCGTGAAAAATTCAGAAACAAAAGAAGAGCCGATCACCGAAAATACGCTTTTTCAAGCTGCGTCTCTGAGCAAGCCAGTATTTACCTATGGAGTTCTAACCTTGAAACAAGAGGGCAAACTAGACCTCGATAAACCTCTGCACGATTATCTTCCCCTGCCCGAAGCGGACGAGATCCCTCAACTCAAACTTATCACGACACGTCAGGCGCTGACACATACATCAGGCCTGCAAAACTGGCGTTTTGACATCGAAGACAAATTTGAATTTGAATTCGAGCCAGGCACGGGCTTCTCCTATTCAGGCGAGGGCTTCTTCTACGTACAACGTGTTATCGAACAGATCACTGGTCAAAGCATTGAATCGTTTTTACAGAAACGGGTCCTGCGCCCGTTTGGAATGACCAACAGCACCTATATTTGGCGGGCGGAGCACGAAGCGATGATCAGCATGGGGCATCGTGACCGCGGACAAAAAGCCAATCCGTGGAACGCATGGCAGGGTCGAAAATTGTTGGAAATCGCCGCGCAAAAGAATAAGGCGTTGGATAGCTGGTTGTATCAGGATTTTGTCGAAGCCCTGCCGCAGGTTCACGCGAATCTATCGCCCCTGCCTAACAACATGATCCCCAATGTGGCTGGCAGTTTGTTAACCACGGCACCCGAATACGCCCAATTCATGCTTCGTTTTCTTGAACCGAAAAACGAAATCGCCGGGCACATGCTCAAATCCCAACATCAATTGAACAGTCTGCTCTCCTGGGGAATCGGGATCGGGCTTGAAAAGATCGACAGTGAAACCTGCTTCTGGCATTGGGGTGAGAACGGCTGTTTTGAGAACTTCATGTTCGGAAACCCAAAAACAGGAAATGGGATCGTTATTCTGACAAATGGCAACAGAGGACTGAAAATCTGCGAGCGGATCGTGCAAACCGTAACTGAACAGGGTCTCAACGCTTTTTTATGGATATGATTGCCAGAGCCAGAATCACACTGGTAAGAGTGCGAGAAGAAAAAATGGGAATTTGGATTAACATTGTCTTTGCCAGACATATGTGATTAAATCCCCACCATCACAAATTCAAAGGCAGGAACAAATCATGCAAATCCTCGGAATTGACGTAGGCGGATCAGGCATCAAAGGCGCGCCAGTTGACACGAAAAAGGGCCAACTTCTCGCAGAGCGCATCCGCATCAAGACCCCTAAAAAAGGCGAGCCCGAACCCATTGCGGAAGTAGTCAAGCAAATCGCGCAGTCCTTCGATTGGAAGGGCAAGATCGGTATCGGCTTTCCCGCCCCGATCAAAAGCGGCGTGGCGATGATGGCGGCCAATGTTTCAGAAAAATGGGTCGGTCTCAATGCAGATGAGCTTTTCACCAAAGTTACAGGATGTGAATGCACCATGATCAACGATGCGGATGCGGCAGGCCTGGCAGAAATGACCATCGGTGCGGGGCGCGGTCAATCCGGGACCGTTATCATGATCACCCTCGGGACGGGAATCGGCACCGCGATCTTTTACCGCGGACAACTGCTCCCCAACACGGAATTTGGCCACCTCGAAATCAACGGCCAGGACGCGGAGTTCCGCGCCTCGGCATTTGCCCGCGAACGTGACAAACTTTCATGGAAAAAATACGCAAAACGACTGAATAGATATTTGAATACGATGGAAAAACTTTTCTGGCCCGACCTTTTTATCGTTGGCGGTGGTATCAGCAAAGACTCTACAAAATTCCTGCCCCTGCTCACCATTGACACACCCGTTGTCGCTGCGCAATTATTGAACGATGCGGGCATCGTCGGCGCGGCGCTGGGCGCACTGCAGAAATGACAAGGCGCTGATTGAGGTCGGCCTGATAAAGCGCCTGTTTAGAAAGAGATCAAAATGACGACCCAACCTCAACTTCTCTGGCACACCCCCGAATGGCAAAAACAAGCCCATGACTGGATCCGGTCTGAGGCAAAGCGAAATTCAATTGAACTGACAGGCGAGATCGAACAGCCGCATGCCTATGCATGGTCCACGGTGATGCGCGTCCCATCCAGCGAAGGAATGTTGTTCTTCAAAGCCACCGCAGCCGAAACGGTCCATGAAATCGCATTGACCCAAAGAATGGCTGAGTGGTTCCCCGATTGCCTGCCCGACATCGTGAGCGCGGAACCATCACGCGGCTGGATGCTGATGCGCGATGGCGGCGAACAACTGCGCACCTCCATCCGTCC
Source organism: Candidatus Villigracilis affinis (assembly GCA_016718275.1). Lineage (GTDB taxonomy): Bacteria > Chloroflexota > Anaerolineae > Anaerolineales > Villigracilaceae > Villigracilis > Villigracilis affinis. The sequence goes on along the minus strand of JADKEA010000019.1, from coordinate 278,796 downwards.
AACAAAAGACATCACGCCGTGGGAACCAGTCATCACCCGCTATGCCGAATTACAGATCGGACTTGCCGAGCACATCTCTGAGATGCTGACAATGGGGATTCCAGACCATCGGCTTGCCCTGCTGCCAACCCGATATACAGAATTGCTTGCGGATGAAGCCAGTTTGATGATCGGCCAGGAAAAAGGGCTGACCCCTACAGAGTTTCAGCAATTAAAAGAACTGAAGCCGCGCCTCGAACAGATCTGCGCGGACCTATCTTCCTTTGGGATTCCCGAATCACTGAACCACGGTGACTTCCATGACGGCAATATCCTGCTCAAAGATGGGCGCATCACCTTCTTCGATTGGGGCGATGCCAGCGTGACCCATCCCTTTGTATCGCTTCGCACCCTGTTCGTCAGCGTCGAGATCGCTCTCAACTTGGACGATTATTCCTTCACTCCCGAAATGGCCTCCCTGTTGGATCGCTATCTGGAACCATGGCAGAAATTCGCGTCGAAGGATGCGTTGCTAACAGCCTATCGCCTCTCCAAGCCTGTGGCAGCCATCGTCAAGACGCTCTCGTGGCATTTGACCATCTCCAGACTGGAGGGTCCCCTGCGCGAAGAATATGCATGGATCGTTCCTGAAGTGCTGCGAGAGTTTATGGTATACGAAAAGATGCTGTCTGAGTAAAAATTTCAGCGCCTTTGCGCTAAGGATCCAGTTGAAATCGCTAAAAGATGATCGAACTAGGCAAGCAGCCTGCGCGACATTTTGGCCAACAGGAAATACAGCGCGGCGAGAAATACCGCAAAGACCGCCACGTTCCATCCACTTGTATAAGCATCGCCAATCGCCAAGCGTGACAACGCCGTGATTGGCGATGTGTTTAATAAGGTGCTGATCCCAGCACCAGCCAATAGCAAAAGCGAGTAAATGAATTGCGAGCGTTCACGGTCTTGCAGCATCACCGCACCCAACATCGCCGCCGTGGATGTGATACCTGCAATGATGGCTGCCAGCAAAAGGATCCAGCCCGTGTTTTGAATGACGATGTCATTCATTTGCAGCAAAGCAATCCACGCAACAGCCTGCACAAAGGACAGGATCACCGATGCCAAAATCTTCGCGCTCACCATCCCATTGATGCTCAACGGTGTGGAGAGTAACGTTTGTAGAGTTTTATTTTCCACTTCTTCGGTCAGCGAGTCTACAGACATGCTGCCAGAGACGAAGGCGGGAAAGAACATCAGCATGGGGATGAGCACCGAGTACACGAACTCATAAGAGGTCGAAGGCTTGCCTTTCAAGTCCGTATAGCGGACTTCAATTCCCTTTTGCCCGCGCAGGTAATTCTCGTATTGTTTGAGCGGCTCCTGGATCACCATGCGGATCAGCGAGCTGATCGCATCCATATCTGGAAGGTATAGCTTGATCTCTGTAATTCCATTTGCATCCACAGGGGTATCCACCACCGCGCTGACTTCATTGTTAAAAAATGCGGCCTGAGCCTCGGTCAATGTAGCGTACTGAATAACCGTTAATCCACGCTCACTCATCAACGAAGCCAGTGTGTTATCCGATGAATTCACCACTCCGATCTTGATCCCCGCGCCGCCGAAGTTCATGATCGTATCCGAGTCATACAGCGAGAGCATTCCCAACAGCAAGGCCGATGAAAATGAAGCGATAAACAACTGGATCAAGATCGAGATGATAATGGTACGGTCACGGATGACCGAGGCCAATTCCTTTTTGACAACTGCAAAAAACGGGGCGATCACATTCCACCTCTCAGCACATACACGTTATAAATAAAATGCACAATGGTTCCGATCCCCAAAGCCAGCCAATAGGGAAATCTCAACTTCGTCCGCAGCACGGTGATGATGGTCGAGAAAACGAAATGCGCGATCAGCGGGATGAACAGGAGCAGCCCCGCGCCAAACAACGCGCCCGCAACCGGAGCCTGTGACACCATGCTGATCGAAACCAGCAGCAAGAGTTTCTCGCCGATCAAAAATCCCAAAGCAGATAAAAATGAAAGACCGATGATCTCACGCCATGTCTTCACCGCGCCATGCTCGGCCAGCGCCACAATGCCAACCGTCTTGACCACCTCCTCGATCAAGGCGGATGCGAAAAGCGTAAAGCCGAGGATCAACCCCACGGGCAGGTTGGTCGCAAACGCAAGGAAAACGATCTGCGTCATATACACAACGGGGATGGTGATCAAACTCCACAACGGCACGGCGATGTACGGCTTCGAGTGAGCCATCATCAAATAGATCGCGTCGCTGAGCTTGCGCGTGAGCGGCTTGTAGCCCATCAAAAATTCTTCGTTCAGCAGGCGCGTGCCTGCGAACATGGCAAGCCCAAAGATCGCCGCCATCGGCAGGGACGGGAACAAATATTCGCGCCAGCCAAACGGCTCGTTGCGGTACATTTTCACAGCCAACGCCAGCGGCGAAATATACGCAAGGTCATTTACGTTGGTGAACATGGCGGGGAATACAAGATAGGCCGTTGTCAACGTAGTCACGAGCATCGCGATAAAGGTCGTGTCTTTGAACGTGCGGTAAAACAGCGGCACCATCAAATAGATCGCGAAGATGAACAACGTGGTCGGCGCGAAAATGGCCAGAGCGAGGAGAATGTTCGTTTTGGTCAGAGCAGCTATCAGCACGGTTGAAGCGAGGGCGAAGATCGCGTAGGGCAGCATCTTGCCAAAAATAATCTGAAAGGGAGTCACAGGCGCGGACAGCAAAATCGTCAGGCGGCGGTTCATTTTTTCATCCATAAAACTGCTGGTGAAAAAAATGCTGATGAAGGTGATCGGCATGATGTAAAGCAGCGCCACGAGGACTTGTGTGAACGGCGCGGGAGGCGGCGTGAGGGACGGGATGATGACTTCCTCGGGCGTTGTTATGGGAAGCGCTCCGCCCGCGTCATTCTGCGCTGCGGCCTGCTCGGCGGCTCCGAGATAGTTGATCGCCACCCGCAGAGGGAACGCGTCCGCGTTTGCGAAGGAATTGCCCACGCGGATCAGTTCCTGCTTTTCCATGTATTGCTTCAAGGCACGCACAGCAAACTGTGACTTGTCATCCGCGCGTGAATAAACCTGCGAGCCGTCAATGAATACATCAATCACTTTTTGTTCGAGCAAAGTTTGACCCTGCTCTGCATCCACTTCCATCACGGCAAAGCGGCTGTCACTGATGGCAGGCACATCACCAGAAACACCAACGCGATACAAGCCGCTGCCAAGCGAAACCGTATCGCGCAAATAATAAGCGGACAGACCCAGCACGACCAGTAACGCCACCACCGCCAGCGGACTCGCTCCGCCGCCAAAACGTTTACGCAGGCGCGTGACTTCACGCCATGCAATCACAAGGATTTGATTCATGATCTACTCTTTAATAATTTGTCACCCTTCGCGACAGCGAAGAGTCTCGGCCTACAGAGGTAGAGATGCTTCGCTCCGCTCAGCATGACACTTTGAGATAAAATTACAGCATGATAACCATCGAAAATGTCACCAAGCGCTACGATAATACTACAGTCGTTCATGAGCTGAACTTACAAATTCATGCGGGCGAGATCGTCGGGATCATTGGGCATAACGGGGCAGGGAAAAGCACCACCATGAAAATGATCGCGGGGCTGATCGAACCGACTGAGGGAATTGTGCGGGTCATGGGAGAGGACATTCAAAAAGGCAGCGCGAAGATCAAACAGAAGATCGGCTACCTGCCTGAGGAAAGTCCGCTGTATGAGGCGATGACCGCCCAGCAGTATTTGCTGTTCTTCTCCGAGCTGTATCAAATGCCGCGCCAAAAGGCATTGACACGGATTGACGCGCTTCTCAATTCGCTGGACTTGCACGAGACAAAGAAACTGACGGGCGAATTTTCCAAAGGGATGAAGCGCAAGACCGCCATCGCACGCGCGCTGCTCCACGACCCCGACCTGTTGATTTTGGATGAACCCAACTCCGGGCTTGATCCGTTGACCTCGTTCTTCATTATCAATTATCTCAAAACCCTGCGCCGCGAAGGCAAGACCATTCTGTTGAGCGCACATAATCTCTTTCATGTTGAAACCATTTGCGACCGCGTAGCGATCATCAAGAACGGCAAACTGCTCATCCTAGACACGATGGACGCCATCCGCGCGAGATTGGGCAAGCGTGAATATCAGGTCATCTTCCACGCGGACCAGAAACTGGACTACGAGCAGGTCAACGGCAATTACATCTTCCGCACCGCCGAAGTGGACGCGATCGCTGGCATGCTCGAAACTGTCTCTGCCAACAAGTGGACGCTGATGGACTTGTCCATGCGTGAATCGGCGCTGGAGGAGATCTACGTCAAATTGATGACGAATGAGTAAACACTGGTGGTTTCCCCCTACGGGGACTTCGCGGTACGCCCCTCAAAAAGCATTCGGGGCTACTCAACCACCGTGTTTCCCACACAAATAGGAGCAGTATGCCTCATAAGAAAATCCCAATGGAGCACGACAAGAAGATCGCCCTTGTGGCACATGACAACATGAAACGTGACCTGTTGGAATGGGCAAAATTCAACAGCGTGCTGCTATCGCATCATCAGATTTATGCAACAGGCACAACGGGGAAACTACTGGAAAAAGAACTTGGTTTCAAGATCACCAAACTCAAAAGCGGACCGCTCGGCGGCGACCAACAGATCGGTGCGAAGATCGTGGAAAACAAAATCGATTTCCTCATCTTTTTCTGGGACCCGCTGGAACCTCAGCCGCATGACCCCGATGTGAAGGCGTTGTTGCGTATGGCGGTTGTGTGGAATATCCCCATTGCCAACAACCGAGCTTCCGCAGATTTCATGATCTCCTCTCCACTCATGGATAGTCTGTACGACAGACTGGTACCTGATTATGAAAATTATGTGGCGCGGAAAATTGATTTGGAGGAGAAGACAAGTTAGCACGACGAAGTCCTTCCTCAGAATGAAAGCCCTTGGGCTACCAGCCGAGTCCGCTTTAGCGGACTTCCACGAACTGAGGCCGGGCTTTAGCCTGCCGAACACCATATGGAGGACACCATGAACTACGACGCAATCATCATCGGCTCAGGCGCAGGCGGTCTCACCGCCGCCGTTGCACTCGCACAGGCTGGCAAAAAAGTGATCGTGCTCGAACAGCACGACAGGCCCGGTGGCTGGACTCATTCGTTCACGCTCGAAGGCTATCGCTTTAGCCCGGGCGTGCATTACATCGGGTCGTTGGAAGAGGGCGGCGGACTGCGTCGGATTTATGATGGGCTTGGCGTGTCGCAAGACCTGACCTTCTGCGAACTTAATCCTGATGGCTACGATCATGTGGTCATCGGTGATCAACGCGTGGATTTTCCCAAAGGCAAGGAAAATTTAATTGAACGACTGAAGAGTCATTTTCCGCATGAAGCAAAGGGAATTGATTCTTATTTCGCTGATTTAACCAACATGATGGAATCGCTTTCGAACATTGGCAAGTTGAGCGATCCACTAAAAGCGGTGACGAGTGCGCCATCCATTCTTAAGTGGATGCGTGCCACAGGCGCGGATTTGATCAACGCCCACGTTAGCGATCCTATTTTGCGCGGCGTGCTGGCGGCGCAATCTGGCGATCATGGCATGCCGCCCTCGAAGGTTTCGGCCTTCGTCCATGCGGGCATTACGCATCATTATTTCAACGGCGGATATTATCCGCTGGGCGGGGCGTTCGCTTTGCCGCGCGCATTTGTCAGGGCGCTGAAAAAGTCTGGTGGCGAGATCAGGCTTCAGTGTAGGGTGAAGCGGATTCTCGTCGAGCAGAAAAAAGTTATCGGCGTGGAATTGGACAGCGGCGAAGAGATCCGTTCGGATGTTGTAATTTCCAATGCGGACCCTGAGATAACGTTCGGTCAATTAATTGGGAAGGAAAAGCTCTCGCCTCGACTCAAGCGGAAAGTTGATTCCGTCCGATATTCGACTTCTTGCCTAAGCCTGTTCTTCGCCACCGATATGGATCTGCGCGCAGCAGGACTCGACTCGGGCAATTACTGGTTCTACGACCACGCCGATGTGGACAAAATTTATTCCGATGGATTAACCGATGCTGTCTTGAAAGATGAGACTCCGCCTGGCATGTTCCTGACCGCGACCACGTTGAAAGACCCGTCGAAAATGCACTCGGGACATCACACCTGCGAGTCGTTCGCGTTTGTGGGCTATGAGGCCTTCGAGCAATTTGCGCATACGAAATACGGTTCGCGCCCCGCGGACTACGAAGCGATGAAGGAAGACCTGGCGTGGCGCATGGTGCGCGGACTGGAGAAGCACGTGCCTGGCTTGAGCAAGCACATTGTGTTTTACAGCCTCGGCACGCCGCTGACGAATGAACATTATCTCAACGCCACGCGCGGAAATTTATACGGCATCGAGAAATCGCCGCAACAGGTGGGCCCGTGGGCCTTCTCGCCGCGCACCGAGTTCGAAGGTTTATATATGTGCGGCGCGAGTACGCTCAGTCACGGCGTGGCAGGCGTGACCCAATCGGGTATCAACGCAGCCAAGGCCGTGCTCAATTGTCGCACGCGCGATATTCTCACTCAGCACGGCGCAAGCCTAACGTTCTTGCCTTCGGAAGATGTATCCGCGTGGCCTGAGAATTTGAGGAGGAAGATGGAACGCGGAGAGGTGGCACGGGAGGATGAGGAAAGGGAGGTGTGATATTAATAAAAAAACTTGTTTCACAACCAAGTCCGAAGGTTTGGGCATTGCTTTCCAGCCAGAAAGCAATGTCCCCTATGCCGTTGTAATGGATATTGGGCTCGGCGCAGGCACGGTAACCATTTTCAGTTCCAACCTGGGTGATGGGAGTATGTACGGAGGAACCCCGGGAGGGATCGAAGACGAAAATACACGAAAGACTTCGATCAATTTTGTAATGATAGCAGGTGGATTTATTGATAAAATGAAATTAACCGCTGAGTTCCCATTGTCGCTAAAAAAAACAATGTCAAATTTATTTACTAACTCCAACCGGCGTATACACAATAAAAGAAGTTAACGCCAGCTTGCTTGCGGCGGGCAACCACGAGAAAGCGCCCTTGCTTCTTGCAGATAATGATGCAATAACAACATTGAGGATTGTCAGTCCACAATAGCATCTCCGTCTGAAAATTAACGGACTGGGGAACTTAAAACAAACAGTACAAACTTTATTTCAGGAGGGTAATGGAATATTAAAAAAACCTAAAACTTCATTCATCAAATTCTTCATACAATTCAAGGAGATAAATCATGAAACAAACTGCAAATAAACTGACTCTGGTCGTAGTATTGGTATTAATTCTGACCACATTTCAGCCTGCACATGCCCTCCATCAGGGATATTCCGTAATCGATCTGGGTACTTTGGGCGGGCCATTTGGCTATGCATTTGCAAACAACAATCGAGGAGACGTCATAGGCACGAGTGTTACTGCAGAAGAAATAAGCCACTCATTCATCTGGCGAAATGGAACAATGACAGATTTAGGATCCCTGACCGAGAATGGCGAAACAGAAGCAAGGGGAATTAATAATCGCGGTCAAGTCGTTGGATACAGTTCTGCTGATGCGGGAGGAGCTTTCCTTTGGGAAGATGACACCATAACCAACCTGGGAACCTTTCCCGGCGGCGCCATCAGTTGGGCTAACGATATTAATGAGAACGGGGTGATCGTTGGCGCCAGCGACTCTGCATCAGGTGAAGTTCATGCGTTTATGTTTAGCAGGGGGACCATGACAGACCTTGGGACATTAGGCGGCGCAAACAGCGATGCTATGGCAATTAATAACAAGGGACAAATTGTTGGCACCAGCGAGACTGCGACAGGGGCCAATCACGTATTTCTTTGGCAAAAGGGCGTGATGATAGACATTGGCACATTGGACGAATCCTCGGATTATTTCCCTGTTGCCATTAATAACAAAGGCCAGATTCTAGGGTATTACGGAGATACGCATACAGGCAGCAGTCATGCATTTATTTGGTATAAGGGCGTCATGAAAGACCTGGGATCTCTGGGAGGAGACCTCACACATCCTGAAGATATAAATGAAAAGGGACAAATCGTTGGTGGCAGCACGACTGCAACTGGAGAGCATCACGCTTTCTTATGGGAAAGAGGAGTTATGACTGATCTGGGAACATTGCCAGGCGGCTCCCACAGTGCAGCAATTGATATTAATGAGCGCGGGCAAATTGTCGGGCAGAGCGATGACGGAATAATATCCATGGCTGTTCTTTGGCAAAAAAACAAAATGTTCCAATTAGATACATTGGGAGGTTCTTTTACTTCCGCCAACTCCATTAATGATCACGGACAAATTGCGGGGCAAGGGGGCGTTGAAGGGAATCAAGAATCACACGCCGTTGTATGGACAAAGTAAATATAAAGTTTCGATAAAGTGAATTCAAAAAAGTATCCTTTAAACAGATTCATGGTGTAAATGGATGCCGTTTGATTCGGCAAGAATCCATGCACGAAAAAAGATGCTGATTGGCACAGGGATTTGGTCAACGGGCAGCCCCCTCCGCCCTTCGGGCACCTCCCCAAATGGGACAAAAAAACGTATGCAAATTTTGTGAAATCATCATGTCCCATTTGGAGGAGGACGAGTGGGGCGGATTTACAAACGGGCACAAACTGAAGCAACTGATAAAATAAAAACAACAAGGAGCAATGATAAAAAATGAAGCACCTGGTTGAGTTCCGCTCGTATGCTCTGAAACCAGCAAGCCGTGACAAGTTTCATCAACTCGTTGTTGAACAGTCTGGTCCCATGCTGAAACGCTGGAACGTGGACGTGGTTGATTTCGGTCCATCCGCCCACGATGACAACTCCTACTACCTTATCCGCAGATACGACAGCCTCGCCCATCGCCAGCAAAGTCAGGATGCCTTTTACGGCAGTGACGAGTGGAAACAGGGTCCGCGCGAGGCGATCATTGCCCTGATCGAGAGTTCGACAGAGTTTGTACTCGAGCTGGATGATGTCATCGTGCAAGGGCTGCGGAGTCAACGATCTCTGTAACAGACGAACAGGCGGGTTTTGCTTTAGTCCCCTCTTTTGATACAATGAAATCACATCACTCTCATAGAGTCCGCAGAGTGAAAAGGAGCAAGTCGCGATGTTGAACAAACCGAGCGAAGAGTATATAAAAGATGGGGCGCAAAACGTTACACCAAAAGACGTTGAAAAAGTGATCAGCAGGTCTGAAGAGATACAAAGGAAATTCAGCGCCAAAGGTCCGCTGGCGCGGTTCGTAGAAGATGGCAAACTGCTGATCGCCATCGTCAAGGATTACTGGGCGGGGGCGTATCGTCAAATCCCATACGGGTCGATCGCTTCGATCGTCTTCACACTGATCTATGTGTTCAATCCATTCGACATGATGCCCGATATGCTGCCTATCATCGGTCAACTGGACGATGTGGCGGTGATGGGCGCATGTTTGATATTGGTCGAACAGGATCTGCACAAGTATAAGGATTGGAAGGATGGGCAGGTTTAAGAGGGGATATCTGGCGGCTTAACAGCCGCCTTTTTATTTGAGTTTGCGCAAATGATATACTTCGCCGCATGGACGATTTCAAGCAACTGATTCGAGAACGCATCCTCGCCCGTGAGACCTTTGTCCGCGCAACTTTTAGCGGCGGGCAAAAGGGCTTTTCCATCCAGTGGGAAAAGGTCATCGTGCGCCCTGTTGAAATTCAGGGCGAGGTTCAATTGCAATTCTCGTATTTCGACGAAAAAAAAGACACCACCCAAAATTACCCCTTCAAACAAGCCAAAGCCAGAGTAGATGAACTGCTGGCCCTGCCCTTCCGAAATATTTTTGTAGAGAGCAACGCGGGCAATGTGCAGGTCAATGTTTCGAAGAAGGGCAAGCCCATCGTCAACGAATTCAAACCTGCCGCCGTGCCCGTGCCTGTGAATCTGGCGCACAACCGCGAGAAGCACCGCATCCTTTCCGATGAAAACGCGCGTCCATTTTTGGAGGCTGTCGGAATCATGACGAAGGATGGCCGCATCAAAGCGGATATGCAGCGCAAGCACAAACAGATCAACGAGTTTTTGCGACTATTGGATGAGACCGCATCCTTCGACGCCTGGAGCGGGTCGCCCGTTAATGTAGTGGACTTCGGCTGTGGCAGTGCCCACCTCACCTTCGCCGTCTATTATTATCTGCGAAATATTCTGGAGCTCGATGTCCACGTAACAGGTGTGGATGTAAAAGCCGAGTTGATCGAACGCCATCAACAAACCGCTGCCGCCATGGGCTGGGATAGATTGTCATTCGAGGTCGGCTATATCGCAGAGTACGAACCCGAAGTGAAACCGAATGTCATCCTCGCCCTGCACGCCTGCGATACCGCCACCGACGATGCGCTCGCCAAAGGCATTCAATGGGAGAGCAAGGTCATTGTCTGTGCGCCGTGTTGTCAACACGAATTGCAGGAACAGTTGTCTCATGCGCCGACACCGAGTCAGATGCTGCCTGTTTTCCATCACGGCATTTTGTTCGAGCGCATGGGCGATATTCTGACAGACACCTTCCGCGCCACCATGCTGCGCATCATGGGCTACCGCACCGATGTGACGCAGTTCGTCCCCATCGAGCATACGGGCAAGAATCTGATGATCCGCTCCATGAAAACCACCCCGCCCGGCGATCCGCGCTGGGTGGAGGAATATCGAAATTTGAAGTCGTTCTGGCAGGTCAAGCCGTATCTGGAAAAGCTGCTGGGCGAGGCGTACGCCAAGTATTTTTAGAACGTCGTTTTCGCGCTCCATCAGGGCTGATTCTGGTTGGATGACAGGAGCAGGCCCACCCTGAGTCCGAGGCGCAAAATCCATTTCAAAACGATGACAAACAGGCTGAATCGCCTGTTTGTTTTATTTCCGCTATTGACGATTTTCCCGCCCGTATGTAAACTGAATTCCATCTTAGAGGTGCGCATGCCCAAAGCCGAAAAAAATAAAAAAGCAACGCCAAAACCGCTAAAGAAAAAGTCCGCCGCTGCTGCTCCAAAATCAGTTTCGAGTGCGCGCATCCGCAAAGAGTTGGAACAGCGCGAAGCTGAGCTTGCGATCATCAAAAGCGTGCAGGACGGCCTCGCCTCCAAATTGGAATTGCAGGCGGTATATGAGCTTGTGGGGGATAAGATCCATGACCTCTTCGGCGCGCAAACGACCATCATTGCGTCGTTCGACCTGAAAACCGAAATCCAATATTTCAATTATTACATCGACCGTTTTGGCAGGGAACATTTGGACCCCGCCCCGATGAGCGATTTCATGAAGACGCTCGTGCGGGTGAAAAAGACCTTCCTGTTCAATGACAAGGTCGGGGAACAGATGCAGGAATACGGCGCGCGGCTTGTGCTGGGACCGCTGATCCCCAAGTCGGCTTTGTATGTGCCGCTGGTCGCCGCCGATGAAGTGCGCGGTGTGATCTCGCTGCAAAACATGGACCGCGAGAATTCGTTCAGCCCATCCGATGTGCGCCTGCTGGAGACTCTGGCAAGCTCGATGAGCGCGGCGCTGGAAAATGCGCGCCTGCTGAATGAGACCCAGCGCCTGCTCAAGGAAACCGAACAGCACAACGCCGAGCTTGAGGCGATCCGCAGGGCCAGCATCGACCTGTCATCGAATCTGGAATATTCCACAGTATTGGATTCGATCCTGCAAAACACATCCGAGTTGATGCCGAGCATCGAGAATATCAACTTGTTCCTGTATGAAAATGAAGAGCTGGTCTTCGGCACGGCCATTGCCAATGGGGATATCAAAGACGTGCCTGTTTCAAAGCCGCGCCCCGGCGGATTAACCGATATCGTGGCGAGGACGGGCGAGATCGTGCTGGTGGAAGACATGCGCACGCATCCGCTTTACATGGGTTCACCATCAAAGTGGACAGGGTCGTTGATCGGTCTGCCGCTCAAATTCCGTCATCGTGTGGTCGGTGTGATGAATATTCACTTCTCCGATCCGCGTACCTTCGCCAATTCCGAACTGCGCCTGCTGCAATTGTTCGCAGACCAGGCCTCCATTGCCATTGAAAATTCGCGTCTCTTTAATGAAACCCAGCGTTTGCTGGAAGAAAGCACCCAGCGCGGCGCCGAGTTGGAGATCGTCAACAGCGTGCAGGCGAAACTCGCCTCCAAACTTGATGTCGATATGATCCACGAGTTGGTCGGGGAAAAGATCGCAGGCATCTTCGATGTACAGACCGTGATGATCGTTTCCTATGACGCGGAAAAAAATCTCTGTCATTTCCCATACCTGAGCGAAAAAGGAAAACGTCTCGATCAGGAGTCCCTGCCCCCCAGCGGAATTTCAGGGTATGTCATTCGTACCCGCCAGCCTGTCATCATTAATTCGAACATGCCCGATGAAGAGGAACGCCTGATCGGCACACGCTCCATCATCCTCGGCGGCGGGGAGGATATTCAATCGCGCATGGATGTGCCCATGCTGGTGGGAAATCGGGTGAAAGGCGTCATCTCCCTGCAAAATGTGGATAGAGAAAACGCGTTCAGGGAATCAGACCTGCGCCTGCTGCAGACTCTGGCCAACTCGATGGCAATCGCGCTGGAAAATGCCCGCCTCTTCGACGAGACTCAGCGCCTGCTCAACGAAGCGGAGCGGCGTGCGCGGGAAAGCTCCGTGCTCAATGACGTGGGGCGCGATATTTCATCCACGCTTGAATTGAAGGATGTGATGGATAAGATCGCCCATCATGCGCGTGACCTGCTCTCGGCTTCCACCAGCGCCATTTATCTGCCGCAGGGCGATGGTTCCTATTTTCAAGCGATTGCCGCCGAAGGCGAGATCGCCGCAGAGATCAAAGTGGATACCATTTATCTGGGTCAGGGCATCATCGGCACCCTTGCACAGCTTGGGCAGGGCGAGTTCATCAACGATACCAATCACGACCCGCGCACCATACAAATTCCAGGCACACCGGTCGAGACCGAGGAACGCCTGATGGTGGCTCCCCTGCTGACAGGCGACAAGGTCGGCGGCATGATGGCGGTCTGGCGCAATGGCGGCAATCCCTTTGTTGAAGTGGACCTTGATTTCCTGAAACGGCTCTCAATGCAGGCGGCCATCGCCATTCAAAATGCCAGCCTGTTCGACTTCATCAACAAACGTGCCAACGAGCTTTCCATCATCAATAATATGATCTCGGGGCTCGACCCCAAGCTCGATATTCAAACCATCTACGATGATGTCGGCAGCCAGATTCAAAAGATCTTCGATGCCCAAACCGTTGTACTGACCATGTACGACAAGGCCACCAACATCACCCACTTCCCCTATATCATCGAGAACGGCGAGCGGTTTTATCAGGAACCGCTGGTTTTGAAGGACGGCATGGGCGGCTTCAGCGGTCATGTGATCCGCACGGGCAAGCCTATCATCGCCAACCGCAATTTCGAAGAGCTTTCGCAAAAATACAATTCAATGCTGCTTGGCACAAATCCAGGCGATGTGGTCGTGCGGTCTGGCATGTGGATCCCGATGATGGTGGCGAACGAAGTGCGCGGCGTGGTCTCTCTGCAAAACCTCGAACATGAAGAAGCCTTCAGTGAAGCCGATGTGCGCCTGCTTACCACCATCGCCAATTCGTTGAGCGTCACCATCGAAAACGCGCGCCTCTTCGATGAGACCCAACGCCTGCTCAAGGAAACCAAACGCCGCGCCGCACAGTTGGAAATCCTCAACAATATCGCGCAGGTGCTCACCCAGCAACTGGATGTGCAAACCATTATCGAGCGCGTCGGTGACAAGATCCGCGAACTGGTCATGGAAGATAACGTGGGCATCGGTTTATTCGACCCCGAGTCCCGCTCTGTCACCGCGCACTACGTCACCCGCAAGAACGAACGCATTCAAACGGCTTCATTCCCCATCAACGATTTCACCATCAAATCGTCCATGCTCGGCAAATCGCTGGTCATCAACCGCCAATCGCCTGCGCTGTGGAAACGCTTCGGCGCGAATATGACCGCACTCAACGAAATTCCAAAATCGGTCATCATGGTCCCGATGGTGGTCGGCAGGGACCTCATCGGCGGCATCACCATTCAAAACTTCGAGCATGAAAACGCCTACGATGAATCCATTATCACGTTGATGGAATCCATCGCATCCAGCATGGCAACGGCCATCCAGAATGCGCGTCTCTTCGAAGATGCCCGCATCGCCCGCGCCGCTGCCGAACAAGCTAACGAAGCCAAGAGTTCCTTCCTTGCGACCATGAGTCACGAGATCCGCACCCCGATGAATGCCGTCATCGGCATGAGCGGACTCCTGCTCGATACCAAACTCGACAACGAACAACGCGACTACGCTGAAACCATCCGCAACTCGGGCGATGCCCTGCTTGCCATCATCAACGATATTTTGGATTTCTCCAAGATCGAAGCGGGCCGCATGGATATCGAACATCAGCCGTTCGAATTGCGCGACTGCGTCGAATCATCACTGGACCTGGTCTCTGCGCGCGCCGTCGAAAAGGGAATCGACCTCGCCTACATTTTCGAAGGCGAAATTCCTCCCGCCATCGTCGGCGATGTGACCCGCCTGCGTCAGATCATCACCAACCTGCTCAGCAACGCGGTCAAATTCACCGAGAAAGGTGAAGTGGTGCTGACGGTTTCCAGTCAGCGCTACAAGAACGGCGGCACACAGGAAAAGGCGCTCCTCAATTTCTCCGTCCGCGATACGGGCATCGGCCTTTCGAAAGACGGCATGAGCCGACTCTTTCAATCATTCTCGCAGGCCGACTCATCCACCACGCGCAAATATGGCGGCACGGGTCTTGGGCTGGCCATCAGCAAACATCTCGCTGAAATGATGGGCGGCACCATGTGGGCCACCAGTGAAGGCATGGGCAAGGGCTCCACGTTCTACTTCACGGTCAAAGCAGAAGTTGCAGAATTACCGCCCACCCAAAAACGTTATTATGCGGGCATCCAACCTGAGCTTCAAAACAAACACGTGCTCATCGTGGATGACAACGCCACCAATCGTTACATCCTCAACGTGCAGACCGCCAAATGGGGCATGACCTCCCGCGAAACCGATTCCCCCATCACCGCCCTGCAATGGATCGAAGACGGTGAAAGATTCGACGTGGCCATTCTCGACATGCACATGCCCGAAATGGACGGCCTCGAACTGGCAAAGAAGATTCGCAGCAAGACAAAATTCCCGTTGGTGCTGTTCAGTTCCCTCGGTCGGCGTGAAGCGGGCGATGAAAACAACATCTTCGCTGCCTATCTCACCAAACCGATCAAACAATCGCAGCTGTTCGATACATTGGTCGGACTCTTCTTCAAGCCTTCGGCTTATGAGGAACCTCCCACGGTCGGGCGCTTCAAACCTGACCCGCAGATGGCTGTGCGGCATCCGCTTAGCATTCTCCTCGCCGAGGATAACGCCGTCAATCAAAAGCTTGCGCTGCGCCTGCTCGAGCAAATGGGCTACCGCGCAGATGTGGCCTCAAATGGGATCGAAACCATCCAGTCACTTGAACGTCAGCCATACGATGTGATCTTGATGGATGTGCAAATGCCCGAAATGGACGGCCTCGAAGCCACCCGTCAGATCGTGGCGCGCTGGGTAACCAAACGTCCCTTCATCATCGGGCTGACCGCAAATGCCATGCAGGGTGATCGCGAGATGTGCATGACCGCGGGCATGAACCACTACATCCCCAAGCCCATCCGCGTGGCGGAGCTGGTGGATGCGCTGCTCAAGGCGAGAAGAGTCGGTTAATTTTTCGAACACAAACTTTCATGCCCCTGAAGAACTGACGGGGCTGCAACCTGCCTCATATGCAGAGACTACAAAAACTGGAGAAACATGTCTGTCATAGATATGAATACATTTAATGCATTGAAGGAAGCCGCGGGAGCGGATTTTATCGGTGAATTGATCGACACTTTTTTGGAAGATACGCCAGGTCAGATCACGACCATGAAGAATGCGCTGGCTGCGCAGGATGCCGATTCGTTTCGGCGTGCGGCGCATTCGCTCAAATCGAATGCGGCGACATTTGGCGCAACCAGTCTTGCAGGGCTGGCTCGCGAGTTGGAAATGCTCGGGCGGGAGAATGTCCTCGAAATCGGGAACAGGCTTGAGGTCCTGCAGGATGCGTTTGAACAAGTCAGGGGTCAATTGGATGGATTGAGGTAAATTGATGACCGTATCTTCAAGTCCCGCCCATTTGCTTATCGTGGATGACAACAAGGTCAACCGCATGGTGCTTTCGCGCAGTCTTGAACAACAGGGGCATGTTGTAGAGACTGCTGAAAACGGCAGGGAGGGTTTGGAAAAATTCCGCACGGGCGTGTTCGACCTGATGCTGCTTGATATTGAGATGCCCGAGATGGACGGCTTTGAGGTGCTCGAAGCCTGCCTGAATGATGTGGACCTTCGGCAGATCCCCATCATCATGACTTCAGCGATGGAAGAGTTGGATGCCGTGGTCAAGTGCGTCGAACTCGGCGCGGAAGATTACCTGACAAAGCCTGTCAACCCGATCCTGCTGCGCGCGCGGGTAAATGCCAGCCTCGAAAAGAAACGTCTGCGCGATGAGCAGCGGCGTTTGTTTAGAACCTTCGCAACGAAGGAAGTGGCCGAACAATTGCTGCGCTCGGGCTTTTCGCTCGGAGGCAAACAGGTGAAAGCCAGCATTATGTTCGCCGATATTCGCTCGTTCACTACCATTGCAGAAAATCAGGAGCCGTCTGAATCCATTGACCTGCTCAACCAATATTTCAGCTTGATGTTCGATGCCATTACGAATAACGGCGGCACGGTCAACCAAGTGGTCGGCGATGGGTTAATGGCTGTCTTCGGCGCGCCCATCTTTTTTGAAGACCATTCTGAAAAGGCCGTACGCGCCGCCCTGCAAATGCTCGAACAATTGAAGGTGTTCAATCAAAACCAACTGGCACAGGGGAAAATGCAGATCCGCATTGGGATCGGCATTGCCACGGGTCAAATGGTGGCGGGATATACAGGCACGCAAACACGCGCCATTTACACCTGCATCGGCGATACTGTGAATGTCGCCTCAAGAATTGAAGAATACACCAAGGAAGCTCTGCATCCCCTGCTTATCGATAACTACACCCGCGAATCTCTGCCCGAAGACATCAAAGTGGAAGACCTTGGGAAGATCATTTTCAAAGGGAAAAATCAGGCCATCAACGTCTTTGCAGTACGCGGCTCATAACTGCGAAAGTGGAGGCATCCTTTTTGACGGGAATGGGTTTATATCCGCATGAATGATCGCTAAAACCCCCGGCTCCTTGCTTTCATTGCAGGCATCTGGGTTCTGATCAAGTTGTTCCAGAAGGAAGGTCTGCTGAAGGGCATTTTGGGTTTCATTTGCATGCTCTACACCTTCATCTGGGGTCTTCAAAACATGAAGAATGAAGACCTCAAGCTCAAGACCCCGATGTACATCTGGATCGGCGGCATCGTTTTGGGTATTATCATCAACTTCGCCATGGGTGGTGGCGGGGAATAATCCGCCAGCAGAAACAAAGAAGCCTCCCGAAAATTCGGGAGGCTTCTTTGTTTAAATTCCCAGCAATCCCTTTTGTGCAGCGACTGCCACAGCCGCAGCGCGGGAATCGACACCAAATTTTTGATAGATGCTTTGCAGGTGGGCTTTGACCGTCCGCTCGGTGATGCCCAATTTGTAAGCGATCTCTTTGTTGCGCTCGCCTCTCGCTGCGGATTGCAGCACTTCGAGTTCGCGCTCTGTCAGCGTGGATTCGGTTTGGGTTGTAGCCGCAGGCTTCCCCTGCGCCTGAGGCGCGAGCACGCGGGCGAGGATCTCAGGCTTGAGCAAAGTCTCGCCTTTCGCGGCGGCGTGGATCGCATCCAATAAATTTTCGCGGCTCGAGTCTTTGAGCAAATATCCGCGCGCGCCAGATTGCAAACCGCGGATCATCAAATCATCTTCGTTGTAGGTAGTGAGAATGACGATGGCGATTTCGGGAAAATCTTTTCGCAGATGCTCGATGGCGGTGATGCCGTCCATGCGCGGCATTTGCAGATCCATCAGAATGACCTGGGGATTTAATTTCGCGGCGAGTTCAAGACACTCTGCGCCATCCACCGCTTCACCGACGACTTCGATATCATCAGCCGTTTCAAGGATCAGCCGCAACCCCTCGCGGACGATGAGATGGTCATCCGTGATCATCACGCGGATCATTACGACCTCCCCACGATAAATTGAACACTCGTACCGCTTTGATTTGATTTAATAGAAAGCATCCCGCCTGTCAGCCGCGCACGTTCATGCATCCCGACCAGCCCATAATGTCCGCTCGTATTTTTATTCACATCAAAACCTTTTCCATTGTCGCGAACTTCGAGTTGTAGATTTTTATCCTGAATTGCAAACACAACTTTCACTTGAGTCGCCTGTGCGTGACGGGCGATGTTGGTCAGAGATTCGTTCAAGATATTGAGGGCATGATTCGTTATTTCAAGGGCAAGTTGATTCTCGTTTACAGAGATTTCCAATTCACAGGGAATGCCCGTCGCTTGTGTGAAGCGTTCAAGTTTTTCACGAACCGAGTCGGAGACATCTGTGGAAGCCGCGCGTAAATCATCAATTGCCGCGCGGGATTCAGCAAGGGTGCTCCGTGCGCGTGTGAGCGACTGCTCAACGATGGCTGATGCGCGTTCATTGCGGTTGGACGCAAGGTGCGCTTTCACCGCTTCGAGCTGCAAGACGAGTCCCGCCACACCTTGCGCGAGTGTGTCGTGCAACTCCCGCGCCATGCGTTGACGTTCATTCTGCAAGGTCAGCGATTCGATCTTGGCGGCAGAAGCGGCAAGTTTTGCATTCGCGCTTTCAAGGCTCTCTGCAAGTTCTTCGGCTTTTTGGCGCTCGGCGAGTTGCTGATTGAACATCACCATCAACAGCACAATAAACCCGCCATTCACCAACATACTGGATAGGGCAAGCGGCAATCTATCGCGCCCGACCGCGAAATACAGCATGACCACCATAAAGATAAAAAGGAAAATCCCCAAATACAAGGCACGGCGCGTGTTGCCCCACAGCCCCAGTGACTCGCCGATCAAACAAAGAATGGATGAACCCAACAAAGTCAGGTTGATGTCGCTTGCGAATGGCTGGTTCACCATCGCAACGATCAAAACAACCTGAGCGGGATAATAAAAGAACCACCAGCGCGAATTTTCATCCTGCCGTGTATTCGACCAGAACAATGCAATGTGAAGAAGGAATAGAAGTGAAAAAATCGCAGTGTAGATCAGCGAACTTGAATTCCACAGATCGCGTATCGCGATAACCGCAATCGCCCCGATCAAGAGGGAAATAAAGATGTAGAAGGGATAGGAAATAAAGGCAGCCTTACTTGAGTTTTGTTCCATACGCCTATTCTACTCGTGACACGCTCCTGGGCATATTGTCCGAACGGACAATGTCCGCTTTCGCTCTGAATGGACGATGTGGCGAGAGGGGTAAATCCATACAATAGCGACTATCACCAATTACTAATTACCAATCACTACACAGGAGACCCACATGAACAAACGCTATCTCTATCTCGCACTCGCTGCCATCCTCGGCTTATTCATCGGCGGCAAATGGAACATCCCGCTCGCGGCATGGATCGTACCCATCTTCATCATCCGCTTCTTCCGCGACAGCGACAAGGCAGGGCGCAACTTCCTTCTGCTCTGGGTTGTCTCCGCCATCCCCACCATCATCTCATGGCAGGGCGCAACCTTCATGTCCAAAATACATCCGCTTGCCGAAGTCGGTTTCTTCCTACTCACCACGCCGCTCGGCTTGCTGCCCTACGTCATTGACCGCATCTACTATCGCCGCTTCGGCAGCACCGCCTGGCTCACGCTCATCTTCCCCATCGCCAACACCGCCATGGATTTCTTCTCCGCCAGCGGCAGTCCCTTCGGAACCTTCGGCGCAATGGCATACTCCCAAAGAGATTTTCTGCCCGCCATGCAGATCGCCTCAGTGACAGGGCTATGGGGCGTGACCTTTGTAATGAGTTGGTTCGCCAGCCTTATCAATCACTTTTGGGATAAAAAACCCGCGCCTCTTTCCTGGACTTTTGCTGGGGCGCTCGCCCTCATCCTTTCTCTCAGCCTCGGGCGGACTCTGCTCCCTGCCCAACCGACGCACACCGCCCAGATCGCGGGCTTCTCGCTCCCAGCGGGGAAACTGATCGAAGTGATGACTCAATTCTCGGCGGGCGCGGAGCGCGAAGCGGCAATCTCCGACCTGCACGCGGATGAACTAAATCAAATCCGCATATTGGCAGACGAAGGCGCGAACATCGTCGTCCTGCAGGAAGGCGCGGGCATGGGATCTTCGGAGCAGGTTGAAAAACTCATCGCCGATGCTTCTGCAATTGCCAAAGAAAAAAATATTTACATCGTGCTGCCTGTCTTCGACCTCGGCAAACAACCTGCTGAAAACAAAGTCCACATCATTGACCCGAACGGCGAGATCGTGCTGACGCATGTCAAATATGGCGGCAATGATTTTGAAGGCTCGCTCAAAGGTGACGGCATTCTACAAACGATTGACACGCCCTACGGCAAACTCAGCGCCGTCATCTGTTGGGACGCTGACTTCCCGAATGCGGTCAAGCAAGCTGGCGAACAGAATGTGGACTTGCTCTTCGTCCCATCGAATGATTGGCTCGAAGTGAAAGACATTCACGCGGGCATGGCAACCTTCCGCGCCGTGGAGAATGGCATGAGCATCTTCCGCCAAACGGGCGAAGGCGTGTCGATGGTGACAAATGCTTATGGCAAGATTATCAACCGCGTGGACATGTTTGAAGAAAACGCAAGCGGCTTCACGGGCATTCAAAACGTGCAAACACCGATCGGGTCTTTGAATACACTGTATCCCTCCGTTGGCGATGGCGTTGGCAATGTGATGCTGCTCGGCTTGGTCGGTTTGTTGATCGGGTTGTGGGTGACGAGAAAAAAATAAACCGATAAGCGCAATAAAAATGCCCCGAGTTTCCATCGGGGCATTTTGCTTTTGAGCATAAACTTTCTAACGCACTCTGCGTTTCCATTCCTCTTTCAATTGCAGGTCGCGCGGGCTTGCGCCGGAGTCGAGTGCGAGGAAGTCGGTCATCAGGCGGTTGAATTGAACAGGGTTGTCCACCATTGGGAAATGTCCCGAACCGTCGAGATTGACCTGATGCATGTGCATCGGGAACGAATCTGTGCGATCCTGTGTGGGCATGCTGATGGCGGGGTCTTCAGGACCATAAGCGAACAAGCACGGCACACCCAGATCACGGATTCCTGCGAAGACATTATTTCCCTGCAGAGCAGCCATCGAAGCAGAAACAGCTTGAGGGTCCGCTTTGGCCGCATCTGAAAGCGCAGATGTTGCTTCGGGGGTACGTCCTGCCAGCCATTCCACCAACTCGGGCATGGTGGCGGTCCGCATGCGCGAATTGATCGAATCATATTCAAGCGGACAATTGATCGCCATCATGCGATCGACCGTCGTTGGGAATTGTTTGAGGTAGGAAAAACCAACGAGCGCGCCGAGGCCATGACCCACCAGCGCCACTTTGCCGATACCCATTTCCTGCAGGAAGCGATTGACAAGTTCGGACTGCTTATCGAGTGAATAGCGCAACGGGTCGCGGGAGGTATCACCAAACCCGAAGAGGTCGAGCGCATACGCGCGGAAAGATGTGGATGCGACCTGCATGGCATTAACCCAGTAACGCCATGAGCCGACCCAATCGTGCAGAAAGACAATGGGGCGTCCGCGTCCCAATGCCTCGTAATGCACCATCGAACCGTCGAGAATAATTGCGCTCATTGAATCATCATTTTCCGAATTTTGAAAGAATTACCTTCACACGTTCAGAAAGCTGGTCGGGGGCAAAAGGTTTAAGCAGGTATTCCTCCGCACCCGCATCCAATCCAGTTTGGATCTCAGAGTCCTGTCCTTTGGCTGAGAGAAAAACAACGGGAATATCCTTCAGGATGGGGTCGGCCTTCATGGCGCGGCATGCATCGTAGCCGGTCATTCGAGGCATGCGTACATCCATGATGATGATATCGGGAATGATCTGGGAAGCCTGATGCAATGCCTCTTCGCCATTGGATGTAGCTGTCACCTCATGCCCCGCAAAACGCAGGGTAAAAGCGACGAGCTCGCGAATATCTGGTTCATCTTCTGCTATTAAAATCCTTGCCATTCAAACTCCATTATGTACGATGGGCAGTGTGAAGGAGAATGTACTTCCTTCACCTGGCACACCTGTGCTTGTCATCCAGATACGTCCGCTGTGCATTTCAACCAGCTGACGAACGATGGGTAGTCCCAAACCAGTTCCGGGCGTCGCAAGAACGAGCGGATGCTCGCCGCGGAAGAAACGATCAAAGATACGCGCCTGATCCTGTGGAGCAATGCCCACACCGTTATCCTGAACATCCACCTGAATTTCATTCTCTTTCCGTTGAATGTTCACGCGGATGGTTCCATTGCTGGGTGTGTAATTGAACGCATTATCCACAAGGTTGCCAATGATCTGACGGACACGATCACTATCACCCATAACCTGAGGCATCTTTGCAGGGGCATCAAGGGAAAGCGCCATGGGTTTTTCTTCATTCTGCGAGCGGCGCAGCGCTTCAGCGATGACATCCTCTGCGATCTCGCGCAGATTAACCGATTGCGGATTGAGCGTGACGCGTCCTGCTTCGATGCGGGAAATATCCAGCAGGTCATTGACCAGAATATTAAGGCGTTCGATATTGTTGCGGACAATATCGAGGAAGTGCAGCTGGTTTTCGGTGAGGGCACCAGCCGCACCCATTGTCAGAATGTCCACGTAGCCTTTGATGGCTGTCATGGGCGTACGAAGTTCATGGCTCACCGTCGCCACGAATTCAGATTTCAGGCGGTCCACTTCCACTTCATGCGTAATATCGCGGAAGATGGACACGGTGCCAAGGAAATCGTTTTGCAAGATCACAGGCGCAAGGTGGACCAGCGCGATGCGCTCATTTTCAAGTTCCAATTGCTCGGCATACGTATCACCGGACAGATAGGAAGACGGATCTTCCGACCAGCGGCGGATGGTCTCCATCCATGTGCTTGCGGCTTTTCCGAACAAGCCGCCGAAGACATCAAGCGGATTGCCGAGCAGACGCGCTTCGTCGAGTGCAAGAATACGCTCCGTGGAGGAGTTGACGAAGGTGATGTGATTGTCGGCGCCCGTGACGAGCACGCCATCTGCAACAGCTTCGAGGATGGCTTGCGAGCGGCTGGCATCTTCCTGTTCTTTGCGAAGCATGACGCCGAGTCTTTCAGCCTGATCGCGGATCAATTCATACAGATGCGCGTTGTTGATGGCAACCGCCACCTGACCACCGATGGCCCTCACAAGGTTGAGCATTTCCGAGCTAAAGAAACTGGTGGCCCGCTGGAATACCATAAGCACGCCGATCACATCCTCACCCACTTGCATGGGGGCTACGATGGCGCTGCGATGATCGAGGCCGGAAGCAGAGCTCCGCACCCAACGCGGGTCAAGATGGAGGTCGTCTATCAAGACCGCTTCACGATTCTGGACAACCCAACCAGCAAGACCTTCACCGACCTTCAAGGTAAAGCCTCGTCCACTGGCATCGTTGCGATCTGAAAGATAACCATAACCTGCGCGATAATGCAAAAGATTGTCCTCGGCATGCAGGAGCATAATGGTACCTTGTTCCGCTCCGATGGCTTCGTTTAGCAATGACAATGTACGGTTAAGGGCACGGTCCAAGTCAAGGCTGGAGGACACTTCTGTGAGAATGCGCAGGAGGGTTTCAGTATTTTGCTGCTCGCGCTGCAACTGTTCCGTGCGTTCGATAACGCGCTTTTCAAACTGGGAGGCGAGACTCTGCGTTTCGGCAAACAAACGTCCGTTTTGAATGGCGACGATAACCTGATTGGCCAGTGTTCCGAGGATCTGTACATCCTCTTCGGTGTACATACCTTCCTGATAACTCTGAGCAGAAAGCATGCCGAGTGTCTTACCACCCAGCGCCATGGGCACTGCCACAATGGATCGGGTCTCTTCATCATCCCCTTCACCAGCCTGCACTGTATTCATGCTGGAGGCCTGCTCAAGCGTGGAAGTGAGGATGGGTTTGCCGCTTGCAATCACCTGGCTGCTCATCCCTTTTCCAAACGGAACACGTTCCGCCATGATACGTCTACCGCGATCCACCATGTAGGCAGGCTCGATCTCATTCTTTTCCACGTCGAGCAGTGTGATGACAAATGAGTCCAAAGGTACGAGACGCTCAGCCGCCTTACGAGCCGCCATGTAAACGTCTTCCGGATTCAGGCTCGAATTCACGAGGGAACTGGTTTCATTAAGAATGGAGAAGCGATCCGCCGTGCGTACAGAAAGTTGGAACAGGCGGGCGTTTTCAAGGGCCACGGTGGCCTGATTGGTGATGGTCTTTGCGATCTCAAGTTCGTTAAAACCGAAACGTGCTTCACCCGTCATTTGAGCGAAAACAAGCGCCGAGAGATTCTGTCCGCTTGCGAGGGGCAAAACCAAAAGAGCAGTGGTATTCTCGCCGAGCATTTCGGCGAGCGGCACGAGATCAGGTTCGTTGCGGGCATCATCTGTATTGAAGATGCCAAGGGATTCACGCAAGCGACTAAAGATGGGCGAATCCGGCAAGGGACGGGGGAGTTTGATGCGTGTTCGAGGGGCGGAAACTTTCCAGTACGCCCCGCCCCGTTCAAAGGTCACAACAGAGACGCGCCGTGCGCCCAATCCCTTGAGCAATTCGTTGGCGGTCAAATTCAGAATCTGTTCCGTATCCAACAAACCTGTGAGTGCGGACGCAAAACGGTTCAGTGTGGCAAGACGTTGTGAGCGTTGGTCGAGTTCGGTGGCGCGGCTGACGCTGTCTTCGTACAGGCGGGCGTTATCCAGCGATACAGCCGATTGACTTGCAAAAGTAAGGCTGACTTGCATCTGGTCGCGGGTGTAATAGTGCGCTTGCCACTTTTCAACAGCAAGCACGCCCACCATTTCACCTTTGGAGATCATGGGAATTCCAAGCCACGAAAGGCGTGGAGCTTCCACGGGCATAAAGCGCGAATCTTCGCGCACGTCATTGATAAGGATGGGTTGGCCGGTCTGCGCCATTTCCTTAAAGAGGGCGCTATCTTGAACTGCTACAGACAAACCAAGTCGTTCTTCCGTGTCGGGGAAGCCGCGGGCAGAAACGACCGCGAGGCGATCTTTTTCACGCAGCCACAGTGTAGCCGTGTCGTAGGGAATGATGGGAACAAGCTGATCGAGCAGGGAGCTTATCAATTCGTCGCTGCGCAAACTGGAAGTCAGAGATGCGGCAGCATTGTTCAAGGCGTGCAATTGCCCGGCGCGTTCCTGCGTTGCCTGCACCAAACGGACGTTATCGAGTGAGAGCGCGATCTGTTGTGTAAGCGAAAGCAGCAGGGCTTCATCTTCATGTGAGAAAGCGGATGTGGCATTGAAGTTATCCAACACCAGCAGGCCCAAATTCTGTTCCGCTGTCCCAATGGGAACCAACAAGCTCGAAACGGGCAGACGTCCACCAGTGGCTTGACGATACAGCGCGAGGTTTTCAGGGCTTAAGTTGTAATCGCGCACGAAATTAACTTCGTCAATTCGGCGCGCGGATTTGTTCATAAAGACAGTGCCGGGCAAAGCCTCACCCTGACGATAGCTGATCGCCGTCATGCTGGTGTTATCGGCATAGCCTGAAGCGGCGCGCGGCACAAGCAATTCAGTTTGTTGATTCCAAACCAGTGCCACACCTGCATGCGCATGTTGAAGAACACGAATGGAACTATCAAGCAGAGATTTGACGATCGCATCCGGATCCATACCCGAAAGCTGGCGGCTGAAATCAAGCAGTAGATTCACCTCATCAAGACGTCGGCGCGTCTGGCTGAGCAGTGAAATATTTTGCAGAATAAGCGATGCCTGTTGTGAGATCTGCAGGTATACCTTGTTGTCTTCATCATTGAAATCCGGCAGCGCTTCGTGGCTGATGGCAAGCATGGCTGCCACAGTTTTATTTTCAACAAGCACCGGCAAACAGATCACACTTTTCGCGCGCAGTGAGGTCAACAACGTGGCGTCACGCCATTCATCGTTCTCATCGAGGCTGGAAATGAGAATGGGATTTCCAGTCTGCAGGCAGGCGCGCAACGGATTG
This sequence comes from Candidatus Villigracilis affinis, assembly GCA_016718275.1. Lineage (GTDB taxonomy): Bacteria > Chloroflexota > Anaerolineae > Anaerolineales > Villigracilaceae > Villigracilis > Villigracilis affinis. Next base: position 252,465 of record JADKEA010000019.1, on the reverse strand, counting down.
CGCTGACCGAACAGGGATTCCACATTGGTGGAGCGCGGCAGACTGCCGAGCACATGGATCAGGCGCGGACCGTCCGAAGTATTCTCAGCGACAAGCGCGATCGACATTCCCAACTGGGTCAGTGTTTCGCGGCCCAATGCACTGAGCGCTGAAGTCGCATCCAACTGACGGCTGACGGATTTGGTAATGGCAAGACCGGCTCGCACACGTTGGGCACGCTGATCGAGGTTGTAAAGAGAGATGGTTTGCTCAAGGTCCTTATGGAGCAAAATGGGCAGGTCGTTCTGGGTAATGTCGATCAGTTTTTGTTGGCGCTGCAAACCAGAAGAAAGCGAATCAATGCGCATGCGCAATTCGCTCTGACGCAAAGTATTACTGATCAGCAGTGCAGCCTGCGCGGCAAAGACCTCCACGGATTCGATGGTGGCATGGTCCGGGCGCAGACCATTGGATGGGTCATCCAAACTGATCAAGCCGACGATCTGCCCATCAGCATCTTCAAGCGGAACAAGCAGGGCATCATCCGGATCCCAGGCATTGGGTAGCTTATCAGAGGCAGTAGTCACATCCAACGTGACCATGTGCACATCAGAAGGAACCACAGGCGATTGGTCAATGGGGATGAAATAGGAACGGCTGATCTTAAAATCAGGCTTCATGAGCTGCTGAACACTTGCCAAAGGCTGCTTGCGAACCAGCAATTCATTCAGCGTTTCACGCGGAATACCAACAGCGGTCAGACGGCGCAGCATGCCGGTCTCTGTTTCCACCATGCTCATCAAGACTACACGGAATGGAGTTGAATCTCGAATGCCGCGTGCGATGATCTGGAGAGCCTGGTCAAGCGGTTGATCGTTGCCAAGGCTGTAGCTTACATCGGTAAGGCGCACAAGTGTATCTGAGCGGCGGCGCATCAATTCAGCGCTTCTCTTTTCAGATTGATAACGTTGCGCATTGCTTAATGAGATTCCAGCTTGTACCGCCAGAATTTGTGCAAGTTCAATGTCACCGGCTGAAAAGGCATTGAGTTTATTCGAATGCAAACTGATCAACCCTATCAGTCGCGCCTGATAAGTGATCGGTGCGATCAGGGCGGAGCGAACCCCGGCATGCGGCTGTGGATGCTCTCCTTGCGAAAAGTCTGCAATGAGTCTGGGTTCGCGGGTCATTAACACATCCTGCTCGATCGCAGACAATTCACGTTCGCCACACCCAGCAAAAAGCTCAACTTCCGTACCGGCTGGGTCGCCATTTTGATGGAAAAGGAAGACAGATGAACAGGTTGCCTGCACGATATGCAAGCTTTCATCATGAATAGTCTTGAGCAGATGGTTAATATCAAGCGATGCGCCCAATTCTCTGCCGATGCGTGTGACCGCCGAAAGTTGATCCACTCGGCGGCGTAAAAAGTCATCGGTTTGATTCAACAGGCTAGATGATTCCACGGCTGTGGCAAGCTGCCCTGCCGCCGTAGCTATCACTTGAAGATCATATGAATTGAAATAGTCGGGTTTGAAACTTCCCAGCATCAATTCGCCAATGCTGCGATCACGCACGATCAAAGGAACGACAATGGCCGACTCGAGCGAAAGCGTGGTCGTCAACGGACGATAGACCGTGAGTATTCTTCTATCGGTACTGAGATGTCCGGAGATAAATGGTTTCTGGCTTCCCGAAACTGTGGAACGATAGTTGGGGTCATCCATAAAAATCTGGATGAAAGAACTGCTGATGTCCTTCGGCAATCCAAATGTGGATTCGCGCCTCAAACGCAATTCGCCGCGCGATTCGTCCATCAGGAAAATTGCACCTGCATCCGCCTGAAACAGATTCGACAATTCCCGAATCGAGAATTTGAGGATCTCTTCAAGTGTGGCAGACGAACCTGAAAGGCTGGCAATGCGGCGAAGTGCATCGGAACGTTGGGCACGTCCGCGTGCCTGCTGAACCAGCAGCACGTTCTCAATGATCGCCGCCGCCTGATTGGCAACGATGTTCATCAAGCGGATCTCGTCCATACCGAAGCTGGATGTGCCGCGGGTGTGATGGCCGATCTGCAAATATCCGAGTGTGCGCCCGGAGGAAAGCAAAGGAACCAAGGCAATATCACGCAAACTGGCCGCCATCGCAATATCAGAAAGGCCCAGCGTACGCCAGTTCTCGTCTGTGGAGGCATTTAAGGTGAGGATGGGCTGCTGCCCAGCGATCACCTTCTCAGCAAGGCTTTCAGCAGGGACGGCCACACGATAGATCTCAACCAGGTGAGCAGGCAAACCGTGGAAGGGAGATTTCCCTTCCATCGTATGCTTCTCTTCATCATATAGCAGAAAACCCACGATCTCGGCAGGGAACAAAGGCGCCACGCTATTCACGAGCCGGGTGAATAGCTCCTGCATATCGCGGACAGTGCCAAGTGTCTGATTTAGATTCGCGAGACCGGCGAGTTCCGACGCGCGTTTCTGTTCATTTACATATAGTCTCGCATTACGGATCGCAACCGCTGCCTGTCCCGAAACCAATAACAGCAGATTAAGATCATACTGGCCAAACGCCCCGCTTCCCGTTTGACCAGCTTCGAGTGAGCCGACCAGCTCTCCCCCCGCCAGAAGCGGGATTCCCAAATAGGATTGGATGGGAAGCACTTCTCCATTCGTCTCAAATTCAGAACGGGAACGCACATCCCCAAACAGAATGGGGGCACGGCTTTCGATCAATCGGTTTGTCAGGCTTCCAAAATAAGACGCGGTCACACGTGCCGGTCCATTGGAACCCGGGTTGGCATTTTGAGAACGATAAAGGACCAGGGCCTGGTCCTCAGCATTCCATAATTTCAATTCAAGGATATCGGAGGGCACAAGACGGCTGACGTTATCCAAAATAGATTGCGCCGTGGTTTCAAGGTCAAGGCTGGCGGCGATACTTTGACTGAACTCCGTCACCACACGCAGAATCTCTTCCGATGCGCCGTCATTTTGTTCCAGCGCTGGAGCAAACTCTTTGCCACGCAGGGAAATGAGCATTACGGGGTATGTGCCCGGAACTTCATAAGAGGCCACTTCAACAAGTTTGCCATTAATGGAAAGGCGCTTATATCCTGAAGTTACGCACAGATCCAAAAAATCATCCGATGGACGAACACGTCGTGAAAGACGTTCAAGATCATAGGGCTCGTTCTCGCGCAAATCAAAATAAGTGCGGGCCAGCGCACTTATGTATTCCACCCGCCCACCGGGCGCGAGAATAATGATGGCGTCATTTGAATTTGACGATTCGGGGACTGTAAATGAGTTGGGAGCAACAACCTGCGGAGCAGCGGACGGGGTGCGCGATAAAACCCGCAAAATCACCCAGACCAGTGCTCCAAAAACTAGCCCGGCAATTAACAGGTTTAAACCCAACCCGGAAGACATGAAAACGCTCGCTTCTATCAGGCAGCAGAAGTGGCAGCGGTATCCTGTCGCCGTGCTTCAGCCGCAAGTTCAGTGATCTCTCGAATATCTGCGAAGGATTGAAGGCTCGGCGAAACCAATCCCGCAGATAAATACATAAACCCGACCTTCTCCACTCCCCCTTCAGCTTTCGGGGCTTGAATAAAACCCTGCTGGCGGTCGATAAAGTTGTAGTGACTTTGCACCTCGCTGGCAAAGCGGTCTTTCAATCTTGTGCGAATGTTCGGGGCGGCTTCATTTGTTGTGATGATAATGAAGTTGTCGCCTCCAGCGTGACCGATAAAATCGCTCGTGGTACCCAACTCGTCTACAACTTCGCCGATCATCATCGCGGCAAAACGCACAACATCATCGCCAGCCACAAAGCCGTACACATCCTTGAAGGCTTCAAAGTTGTTGACACGCACATCCAGCAATGCCCAATCCTTCTCGCGAATGATGCGGCGCAGTTGTTCTTCGATGAGCCTTCCTGCAGGCAGGCCGGAGCGCGGGTCGGTGAGGCTCTCGCGTTCCGAGCGTCGAATGGCACCCTGTACGCGCAGTTTCAATTCCTCGATATCAAAAGGTTTGGTGATGTAATCATCCGCGCCCAATTCAAGGCCCTGTAATTTATCGCTGCGTTCATCTTTTTGGGTAAGGAAAATCACCGGGATATGACTGGTACGGGTGCTCGTCCGCAAATTGCGGCACACCTCATAACCGTCGATATCCGGCAACATAATATCCAATACGATCAGGTGCGGCAGAACCTGCTTTGTCTTATCCAGAGCATCACGGCCGCGATTTGCTACATCCACGTCATACTGCAGACTCGTGAAGTAGATCTTGAGCATATTGGCGATATCAACATCATCTTCCACTACCAAAAGCCGGGCATTTCCCATGTTGAGCCTCCTTTAAGCACGTCGTAACCCTTTGCGGGCGTTTTGTCGAACGGCTTCAATCTGTTCATTGGTTACTTCGCGCTCGAACGATCTGAAACCACTCATGCGAAAGCCGTGTCGTTCTGCGATCGCGGTGATATCCTGTACACGTTCCAACGTAATATCCTTGCCAACGGTGTAATCTTCAAAGCGGCCTTCCAAAGCAAGAGCGATGGTCTCAGCCATGCAAGCATACGCCTTTCCATCAGGAAAGCCGAAGTTGAAATGGAAATTTACGGCGCCAGGCACATCAACCATTCCGCCGTCAATCACTAATATATCATCTCTCGCCGCCGCAACCATTGCAGAAACATCACGGGGGCGGGCCACATCGCACACCACACTACCCGGCTGTAAATGCTCCGGGCGGATGACGTCATGGATGGAACTGGTAACCGTTAAGATCAATTCTGCGTCCTTCAAAACATCCATTTTGGTGCTGATGACCAACTCGCTTCTTGCGTGGACCTTGAGCCGGTCCCGCAATCCTTCGAGTTTTTTCTCATCCCGGGCCACGAGTAAAACCCGTGCCGCTTCACCAGCCAGCAGTTCAGCGCAGACCCGGCCGATCGCGCCAGTCGCGCCTACTACTGCCACTGTCGCGCTTTCCATTTTAATGTCCATCACGTGCGCCGCATCCCGAATAGCTTGTACGGCCATTGCCACGGTAAAGGAATCGCCCGTGGTTACGGGAATTTCGAGTTTGTTTGCGATGGTCACGCCTGCGTCCCCCACCACAGAGGTGAAGGCACCTAGGCCGAGAATATTGGCTCCAAGTCTTTCAGCCATGTGCCCGGTCTGGATAATTTTACGATAGACTGTGCGCTCAGGCAACTCCATCATGCGCCTTGGAGTATACGGACATGCAAGGAACCAGCCTTTAATGGTCTTGCCGGTCGCCTGTGAGGTGATTCCTTCGATTTCCGAGATGTAAACCGGCGGAAAAAAGGTGGAAAAAAAGTCGATCTGTCTCTCACTCAATACACGGCCTAGAAATGGGAACTTTCGGCTGACGTCTCGCTTGGGATCGATGGGGTGAATGATGAATGCAAAACTATCCATTTTATCTCGACGGTGCTTGATGGCCGTTTACCACGACTCCAAGTCACCTTTTGATTGCATATGATATGGGGTTTGATGAAGGTGAGCAAGTTTGAGATTGTGGTGGTCGCTATCCTCGAACGTGATATCCCGGTCAATCACACGCCGTTCCTTGGAAGCCGCCAACACCACATCCGATTCGATGGTGCGCGCCGGGTAAACGATCATACCCGAGCCGATGCGGCAATTATGACCCACACAGCCACCCATCACCGGGCGGTTGGACAGGCTCAATTTTCCGTTGCCATCGCGGGCACGAATTGGAGCAGGGATGAGGTTGTAATCGGTCCATGTGGAGCCTGCACCGATGAATGTATTTCTACCGATCACGCACATTTGCAAACAGGTATTTTGCGCCAACATGCTGTTTTCCATGATGGTGGTCATGAAGAGTGAGGCACGGAAGGGAAGGAATGCCCCATCCCCCACCACTGAAAGCATGACCTGCACATCCTGTGAAATATTGACATTGTTTCCAATAATGCTGTTATCGATCACGGCGCCCGCATTGATGGTGACATTATCTCCAATGGTCGCGGGGCCGTGAATGACGACGCTTGGGTCGATCACACAGTTTTTACCAACTTTGACAACTTCAGAACACTCCAATACCTGGCGTCCTTCATAAATTGCCTTGCTGAAGATCTTAAGTTTGAAGGAAAGTTCATCGTTAGCCTTTTTTTCATAACGTGCACCTGTAGCAAACTGACCGAACACCATATCTGCAATGAAGACATGCACCCAAGAATCGATCGCCATCATTGCGCGCAATGGCACCTGAAAGACGAGGTCGCCGCTGCGGTCGCCCATATAGGTCGGCACATGGTAATACCCAATCTCGCGCGCCTGCATATCAATGACAAGTGGTTCCGCACCAGCCACGGGGCCATTAGGGTAATACCACAAATCCGCAAGGTATAAACTCCCCGCAGGGGTATAGGACGTTGAAAGCGGCAGAGCATGTTCACGGAAGGCAGGGTCATCTGAACGGAACGCAGCCCGCACAGGCTTGTTAAGTTTGATTGCCTGATCCATAAATGCCTGGATATAGTATTTATCGAAGAAGAGATTATCGCGATAGACGATGGCCTGTTCGCGCACAGGCTGTAGGCGTTCGCCCTGTTTCAACTCCATTTCGCGTGTTACATACGGGGCAAGTAAGTTGCGCTGATGCAGCCAAAGAGGGGAGTTTTGGATGCGCAATTCGCGCGCCGGTTCACAAAACGGCATGATCTGATTTTGGGCATGCAGGACAACTTTCAGCATAATGTATGATTATAAATCAAAGTATGTGGCAAAATGCCCGTCCAACAAAACTGTTAAACATGGCTTTTGCCGTTTATGAAAGTGGAGTTTGGTCTATAACTATGGTACAGGTTTCGTCGCCACGGGCGACGCAGGCGGTTTCTTCAACGCTAAATACTTTCCCCCCGCTGAGCCAATATAACGCCTCTTGCAATACCCCAACTGCCAGGTGGCAAATCGCCTCATCCGCCGTTCTTTCCCAGCAAAGCGGACAGTGCTCGATGATCCAATAGATTTTATTTTCTGATTCGTCCACGCGAACCTTCTGATCAGAGTGCTTGTTGAACAGGTCAGCAAACACTCTTGCGCCGGTGCGCAGCTTTGTCGGGAGAGGCAGGAGGCGGAAAGCCATCTCAGTCAACCCGAGCATGGATCCGTATTCTTTTAATCCATATCGGAATGAAGAACGACCCACACGCAGTGCCACTCCCCGCCCGCCGCGCGGACCATAAACTTTTTCAAGGGAAGCCTGAAGCGCGCTGACCGTCTCAAAGGAGAAGGTACGCTCAGAACTGGTCGTTGGGTAATTTTCAATAATACTGTCAAGGGAGCCAAGATGAAGCACGGTATTCACCCCACTCGTGCCCATAACCTCCTCCATGCCCTGCAGGATGAGTCTCCCCATTTTCTGAGGATAGTAATACTGCGGACTCATGAAGTCGGATTCTCTTGATCCAGGAATGATTTTAGTTTTTGGGTGAACTCAAGCGGTTCATCCAACATGATGAAATGTCCCGCTTTTGGAAATCGCTCAATACGAGCCTTCGATACGCCTTCCTGCAGCGGCTTCCATTGGTTTGGATTCACCACGATATCATTATCACCATACATGCCCATCACCGGCACCTGTATGGTATGAAGGCTGGGGCGTAGATCCGTCCGTCTTAATGAGCCGATGCTGGCAAAGAAAGCTTCCAATGTGGTCCGGGATACATCCCGGTCCATCATTTCAGCCCAATGTTTATCTTTTGAATAGTAGGGAGCAAGGATGCGATAGAAGGATTTATAAATCCATAAATTGTGATAAGTAAGCCAGCCAAACGCGCGGTATCCGAATACACGCGGGAAAAAATACAGGGAAGAGCCTGAAATGGGCGAACCGATCACAACCACTTTTTCGACCCGTTCCGGGTATTGCATGGCGGTCAACAAACTGACCGTCCCCCCCATGCTATGCCCCACCAGCGGGGCGCGGATAATTCCCAACTGCTCCATGAACTGGTTGACCAAACCGACAAAATCTTTTACAGCATATGTCTCACGTTTTGTACCGGATTCTCCAAACCCCCAAAAATCCAAGGCATAGGTGCGATAAAAGGCACCCAGATAACCCATGGTCTGCTGCCATAACCCCCATGAACCTTGATACCCATGCAACAGAATTACCGGGCGTCCCCGCCCGTAAACCTCATAATGAACTATTCCCTGATCAGTAGTAATTGAAGACACAGCAAGGATACACCTGACCCTATTTTTCGGAGTCCATTTCTTTTAGGATGCTATACAACAACTCCAGCAAAACCGTTTTGACAGTATCGCGATTCGTTGCCACACAGGGTAATAATTTTGTTTCACCGTCAAGGCGCAAGGCATGGCGTACATCCTCAAGGTCCCAGGCATCATCCACATCCTGTTTATTGGCTGCAACTACAAAGGGTGTAGGGGCATATGCGCGAAAAGTTTCAAGAATCGAACGCGCTTCGCGGAAAGTTTCAGGGCGGGTGCTATCCACCATGACGATGAATCCGAGCATGCCTTCCGAAAGGATCTCCCACATGAAGTCGAAGCGCTTTTGGCCCGGTGTGCCGAATAGATACAATACCAGGTCTTCGTCCACCGTGATGCGGCCGAAATCCATTGCCACTGTGGTGGCAGATTTTACGGAGCGCTCTTCATCGGAAGAGATCCTGCGTTCTGTGGCAACTACATCAATTTCGCTGACAGACTGGATAAACTGAGTCTTGCCAGCGCTGAATGGACCTGTCACTACCATTTTGACCGTTTGCATAATTTCTGTCCTTCTAGCCCTGATGATTACATTGTTCGAATGCGGCCAATCAATTTATTGATCAACGATTTCTGTTCTTCTTTATTCTGCACCGGGAATTGCTTCGGGTTTGGCGGAGGAACCGTGCCTTGCGGGCGCGCCAATTCAACCAGACCCGCCTGCAACAAACCATAAACGATCCTGCGGATATCGAGGTCACTCAATTTGTTTGTGCTGGCAATCTGGCGCATTGTATTCTTTGGGTCAACGAACTTAACCACTTTCCACTCTTCAATACTCAAGTTCACGTTGGTGAGCGGACGTTCGGTAAACTTTAGCGCCATATCGAGGCTGGGAATTTCATCTTGCAACTGTTCCAATTCGCGCAGTTGTCGCGAGCCTTCGATAATAATGTTTTCGAGGTCAAGCCTGACGTTGATACGGTCATCCGGCGGAAGCATTTCATTCTCGAAGCGGAAGATTCCCTCCACCCATGTGAAAAGCTTTCGTACCACCTCGGTGAAATATCCCTGCAAATTCAGCAGAATATCTTCCTGGGTGACATAACCAGCATTAATAAGAAGCAGGCCAAGTTCCTTATCGGTCATCTGGCCTGCCCGGTCCGCTATAGCGCGGTATTGATTCACATTAATCTTGTTTGCCTTGTGTAAAACCAGGGCAAGGCTTCCATCTTCCTTGCCGATGCGGGCATAGGCAAGCTTCCCTTCACGAAAGGAAACATAGGCCTGCTCTGAAGGACCATCCAAAATCAGGGTCCCGGTTTTGCTGGCAAGATTTATCAGATTAAGTAATTGTGTAATCGTAAAATCACGTAAATTTCCACGCAGGGCCATATATCCTCTATATTCGCCATCCATGGATGACTAGGTGAAAATTATACATGCAAGGTGACATTGCGTCAATTAACCCGCTTATCATTCTTGTGAGGGTACCGACAAAACTGCACTGTCGCCTTATTACCCGAAACAGATTGACAACTTCCGAAAGCGACAATTTCAAGCTTACATTTACAAGTGACATAAGTCACGTGCACTATGGCGCAAATTAACTTGTCTTTAATCTTCAAAGAACATAGAATTCGGAGGTATTTGCTCGAAATGCCCATGTATAGATTGAGCTTTATTTCACTAAAGGAGGCTTCGCAGAAATCAGATAGAAATATTCAGATCAGGTTTTCAAACTTTGATAAAGGAGAATGCAAAATGAACTTCAAGAAAATGTTAGTATTGCTCGGTGTGATGATTGTTGTCGGCGCTATTTTAGCGGCTTGCGGCGGCACACCCACCAGCGCACCGGCCCCTGAAGCAACCGAGGCCCCGGCAACCGCCCCATTGCCAGAAACCCCCTACTTGGCTGATTGGCAAGGTTCCGGTCACAATGACGTAGCTGGCGAACCATTCCGTCACTGGGATGACGCAGCTGAAAATCCTGATGGTGTGCCCACCACCTGTGCCAAGTGCCATTCCAGCGCTGGCTACCAGGATTTCCTCGGCCTCGACGGCTCTGAAGCCGGCAAAGTTGATGCGGCAGTTCCCGCCGCTGAAGCCCAAGGTATTCAGTGCGTGGCTTGCCACAATGCTGGTACCATTTCCAAGACAACCGTGGTATTCCCCTCCGGCGTAGAGATCAAAGCCGGTGATGATGTCCGTTGTATGGAATGTCATCAGGGACGTGAGTCCAAGGTCAGTGTTGACGGCCTCATCGCCAAGTTCGGTGAGAACGTTGATCCCGACGCTGTGCCCGCTCCTGTAAAAGATGACCAGGGCAAAGATGTCGTTCTCGGCTTCCGTAATGTTCACTACTATGCCGCAGCGGCCACCCTTTACGGTGGCATGACCCACGGCGGTTATGAATATGATGGCATGGGCTACGACTCCAAGAATACCCACGTCGAAGGCTATGATTCCTGCACCGGTTGTCACAACCCCCACACTCTCGAAGTGAAGGTTGAACAGTGCGCGACCTGCCATGAAGGTGTTGCCTCTGTGGATGATCTCAAGAACATCCGCATGGTTTCCTCCACCCCCGATTACGATGGTGATGGAAACGCTGAAGAAGGCATGTACTATGAAATCGAAGGCCTGCAGGAAGCCCTTATGGCCGAGATCACCAAGTACGCCGCAGGGACTGCTGGCGCTGAGATCAAGTATGATGCAGCCACCTACCCCTACTTCATGGGTGCCGACGGCAAAGCCTACCCCAACTGGACGCCCCGCTTGCTCAAAGCCGCTTACAACTACCAGGTATCCCTGAAGGATCCCGGTGCGTATGCCCACGGCAACAAGTACATCGTCCAATTGCTCTTCGACTCGATCGCCGACCTCGGCGGTGACACCACAAACTTGCCCGCACTGATGCTGGCCACTTTGCTGGCGACACCATGCCCTTCCGCGATTGGGATCTTCTCGAATGTCACCAAGGCCGTGAATCCACAACCAGCATGAACAACGCCCTCAAAGGCAAGGATGCCGGACACAGTTGACGCCAAGATCCGTTTCAAGAACATCCACTACTTTGCGGCTGGCGCTACCATCTTCGGCAACGATGCCAAGGGTGCCTACCAGTACGAAGGCAAGGAATATCTTGGCCAGAACATGCATGCCGACGAAGAAGGCAAGATGAACAAGTGCCAGGACTGTCACGATGTTCACGCCCTCGAACCCAAGGTTGAATCCTGCGAAACCTGTCACGACACCACCGATCCGTTGGCCATTCGCGAAAGCGATGTGGACTATGACGGCGACGGCGATGTGACCGAAGGTATTGCTGGCGAAATCCAGACCTTGAAGGATGCCCTCTACGTTGAAATCCAGAAGTATGCTGAAACCGCTGGCATGCCCATCGTCTACGATGGTCACACCAACCCCTACTTCTTCACCGATGCCGACAAAGATGGCAAGCCCGATCAAAAAGACGGCGCCAATGTCCGCTACAACGGCTTCTGGACACCCACCCTCGTCAAGGCCGCCTTCAACTATCAATACGCTGAGAAGGATCCAGGCGCGTTCGTTCACAATCCGAAATACGTCATCCAGTTCTTGATCGACTCGATCGAAAGCTTGGGCGGCGATGTGACCACCTACACACGCCCGGAAGTTCCGGCCCCCGCTCAGTAAAGTAATTTCAAGTATTAAAAAAGATGGCGGACAGCAATGTTCGCCATCTTTTTTTAAATCCCTTGTTAATCACACCAAAACAGTGATATTCAGCACTTTATTCCCGTGATGACCTCTCTTACAATATGGGGCAATTGCCCCATGACACATTTTATTCGGGCTATAATCGGACAAAACTTCCTTTAATAGGAGCATGTAATGGATTTTAGAAAACCACTCCGCCCGCGTCATCTCTGGACCGTTAGCCTGTTGCTCGGAATTGGGCTTTTTCTTTTCGCCCTGATTTCTCTCACCACCCCCGCCCAGGCCGCACCATCCCATCAAGATGATAAGCCCTCAAATGATTTCTGCCTCGCCTGTCATCAGGAGGAAGGCGTAGATCTCACTCTCGGCAACGAGTCTCTTCCCGTCACCATAAACCCAACTCAATTTGGGCTGTCAGTTCACGGCGAAGAAGGAATCGCCTGTGTCGACTGTCACTCGAACATCAGCGATTATCCCCATCCTGATGTAAAAGTAAAAAACGTGCGCGACTTCACACTGGGTTTCCTGGATACCTGCAAGGAATGCCACGAAGAGCAATACAACAAGGCGCACAACAGCGTACATCAGATCGCCTTCGATGAAGGCAATAAGAATGCCGCAGTCTGTATGGACTGCCATAACCCGCACACACAATCTCGCCTGACCGGCAAGACCAGTGGTGAGCTCACCGCCTCTGCCCGCCTGCACATCCCTGAAACCTGCGCCCAATGTCATAGCACCATTTACGACCAGTACAAGACCAGCGTACACGGAAACGCACTGACCGAGGAAGGCAATACTGACGTGCCCACCTGTATCGACTGCCACGGTGTGCACGATATTCAAGACCCCACCACGGTCTCGTTCAGAAACAGCACACCCTTCCTGTGCGCCAACTGCCATACCGATGCAGAGATCATGGATAAATATAAGATCTCCACGAATGTGCTCAATTCCTACGTGGCAGATTTTCACGGCACCACGGTCAAACTCTTTGAAGAGGAATTCCCGGGCCAGCCCACCAACAAGCCGGTCTGTACTGACTGTCACGGCGTACACAACATCTCCAAGGTGGATGACCCGACTACAGGCATTGCCCTGAAAGACAACTTACTGGGAAAATGCCAGCGCTGTCACCCGGACGCCACCTCCAACTTCCCCGATGCCTGGATGAGCCACTACGAACCCAGCCCGGAGAATTTCCCGCTCGTATATTACGTCAACCTCTTTTATAAATTCTTCATTCCTGCCGTATTGGGAGGCATGATCGTGTTTATTATTACCGATATCTACCGACGCATCATCAATCGCGTCAAAGGAGTCAAGCACTCATGAGCCAGTCATCTACCAATCTCTACCTGCGCTTTCCCATTGCGCGCCGCATCGAGCACTGGGTGATGATGCTTTCTTTCACCCTGCTGGGCATCACAGGGCTTGCACAAAAATTCTCGGGGCATCCGGTGGCGGTTTCCATTCTGAACACGCTTGGCGGTATTGAAAACTTGCGCACCATCCATCACATCGCCGCCATTGTCATGATGTTCGGCACAGCCTGGCATATCCTCGTCATGGGCTATAGCGTCTTCGTATTACGCGACCAGATGTCCATGCTTCCATCCCTTCAGGATGCAAAAGATGGAATTCAGGCTCTGCTTTATAACATCGGCTTCGCAAAGACCTACCCACAAATGGGTCGTTACACCTTTGAAGAGAAGATGGAATATTGGGCTTTTGTGTGGGGCGCTGCGGTAATGGGTATGACAGGCTTCCTGATGTGGAATCCCATCACCGCCACTCAGTACCTGCCCGGTCAATTCGTACCTGCAGCTAAAGCTGCGCATGGCGGCGAAGCCGTTCTCGCGGTACTTGCTATCATCATCTGGCACATGTATGGCGTGCATATCAAACGCTTCAATAAAGCCATGTTTACCGGCAAACAAACCGAAGCGGAAATGCTCCATGAACATCCTCTCGAACTCGCGGATATGAAAGCCGGTATCACTGACCGACGTCCCGACGCTGCAACGCTGCGCAAACGAAAGATGATCTACTACCCCATCGCCGCCATTGTGACCCTCGGCATGCTCGCTGGAATCTTTGGCTTTATCAACGCTGAAGAAACCGCCCTCACCACCATCACCCCGCTGACCGAATCTGAGATCTACTCACCTCAGCAGGCACCTCAGCCGTAATTTAATCGGACCCTAAAGGCGCTGAACCTTTAGGGTCCGATTTTTTGGAGGAACAATGAAGCTACGCGAACGGATTTCAAAATTTTTTCATCCCGCCCCCGGCTCTCCTGGCTGGGTTCTGATTCTCCCCTATGCGGTTTTGATCCTTCTTTTCATTGGGGTCACATTCGGCGGTATTCACACCTGGGAATATACAAACTCGCCTGAGTTCTGCGGTACGGCTTGTCATACCATGCCACCACAGGATGTGGTTTATAAAGAGTCTCCGCATGCGAATGTTACCTGCGAAGAATGCCATATCGGCCGTGCCTCCTTTATTGACCAAGCCATGCGCAAGACTCAGGGCATCAAGGAAACCTACTATGAGGTATTCAAGCTTTACGAGTACCCCATTCGTGCAAAGGCCCTGCGCCCCTCCCTCGATACCTGTGAAAAATGTCATCGCCCTGAAACCTTCTCCGATGACAGCCTGCGCCAGATCAATCATTTCGCCAGCGATCGTGAGAATACCGCTTCAAGCGTATACCTGATCATGAAGACCGGCGGCGGTGATGCCCGCGAGGGAAACGCACGTGGTATCCACTGGCATATTACAAGCAAGGTTCAGTACTATTCCGACGATGAACTAAGCCAGACCATTCCTTATGTGCGCGTGTACAACGATGATGGCACCTTCACCGAATATACCGACGTTGAATCAGGTTTCGATCCGTCTACCATTGACGAAAGTCAGCTCAAACAAATGGACTGCGTGACCTGTCACAACCGTGTGACCCACAACTTCAAGGAACCGTCCAAATCTGTGGATCAATCGATGTCGAATGGCCTGATTGACCCGTCCATTCCATTTATCCGACAGAAGGCGGTTGAAGCGCTCACCACGAAATATGCGACACGTGATGAAGCGGTAAAAGCCATCGCCGATATTGAAGAAGAGTACAAACGCAACCTATTCGATGTATACAGCCAGAACGGCGAAAAGATCCAACAGGCCATCGTTGAAATTCAGGCCATTTACGACCGCACCGTCTTCCATGACCAGAAGATTGACTGGGAGACCTACCCAAACAATCTCGGCCACATCGATGCGCCCGGTTGTTTCCGCTGCCACGACGGCAAACATCTAAATGCTGAAAATGAGGCAATACGCCTGGAGTGCAATGTGTGTCATGCGATCCCTGTGACCGCCAATGCCGATGACTTCGTCACCCGCATTGAGATCAGCCGCGGACCCGAGCCCGAGACCCATCTCAACCCGAACTGGATCAGCATGCATAATCAGACGCTGGGTCCATCCTGTTCGAACTGCCACAATACAAAAGACCCGGGCGGCACAAGCAACACCTCGTTCTGTTCCAACAGCGCCTGCCACGGAAACGTATTCACTTACGCGGGCTTTGATGCTCCTGCCTTGCGCGAGATCATCAAGAGTCAGCTACCTCCGCCAGAGCCCGAGTTGGAAGTGCCCGTGTTGACCGGTGAACCGACCTATGAAAATTACATCGGGACGTTATTCACCGTCAAATGCACGGGATGCCATACCGAAGGCGATGCGGCTCCTGAAGGCCTTGACCTTTCCACATATGCCGCCATTATGAAGGGCAGCGAGAACGGCCCGGGATCATCGCCAGCGATCCCACGAACAGCCTGCTCGTTCAAGTCCAGTCGGTTGACCACTTCGCGAATTTCACCCTCGATGAGCTGACTAATGTGATCAACTGGATCATTGCGGGCACACCCGAAAACTAGACAAACAGATAAACAAAAAAGAGTCATCCGTTTGGATGACTCTTTTTTGTTTCCACGAGTGCGAACGCACCCAGATTATGCTTTTATAGCATCATCAGCCATGACATGAACGGTTTCATACTCTTCGCTGGTCAGGCGGTGATCCACCACCCGCAGATACTTCACACCGATGGAGAAAGCCAGCAGGCCAAAGGCAATGATTCCAAGCCCAGCCGCCCATTCAACCAGAGACGGTGAGTAGGAGGTGTAGGAAATCATGGCTTCGCCGGGCAGGTAGGAAATGACGGTGAGGAAACCGACGATATTCGTATCGAAACGGAAGGCAACCACGCCGCCCACGATCATCGCCAGGCCAAGCATCCGCCAGAAGGGAGATAAACGTGTGGGTTTGTAGAGCAGGATGATGGTCGGGATGAGCGCGCCGAATAACATCTCGCCGAACCAGAAGTTGAAGGAGAGAGTCCCGCTGGTGAGCAATTTGAAGGCTTCGGTACGTCCAGGTTCGTAGGTATAGGTTTGAGCCAGCCAATCCCAGAAGCGCCAGTACAGATAAGCGATCATCATATAACCGAGGACCTGTGAGACACGCTCAACAAGGATGTCATTCACTTTGGCTTTTGGGGTTAGGCGGGCGGCTAGCATCGAGGCGAAAAGGGTCAGTGCAACACCGCCGAGGATGGCCGTGAACATGAACATAACAGACATCTCAGGCTTGTACCAAATAGGGCGGGCCTTGATAACGCCGTACACCGCGCCAAGGGAAGATTGATGCAGGCTCGAAAGACCCAAGCCGAGGATGGCAAGCACGGGAGCATAATGATGCATGTGTTCCATCTTTTCGGCAATGCGCGGGAATTTCTTGCGCAGCCATTCAAAGGAGGCCACGATGGGCATCACTTCAAAGACGAGCACAGTAAAGTACAGGCCTACGCACATTGTCACTTCCCAAAGCAGGGAGTGTGTATTCCAATACACAAAGGATTTCCAGAAACGGTCGGGGCGGCCAATGTCGAGTAGAAGAGCCATCATGGCCATGCTGTACCCCGTGAAGCCGATGAAGGTGGCTGTGCGCGCAATGGGCTCATAGCGTTTGAAGCCAAAGAGATAAACGATCGCGCAAAGGCTGAACGCACCTGCCGCCACGGCAATGGAGGAAAGATCGATCGTGATCCACAGACCCCAGGGGACGATGTCGGTGAGGTTGGTGATGGAAAGGCCGAACCAGAAGACCGAGAGGCCTGCCACCAGCGCTGTAGCCAACAGCACACCGAGAAAGCTCAGCCACAACCCCCACGGGGTAAAGATGTTTTCGCGAATGGTTTTAAAGATGATTTTCATGTTAGTCCTCCACAACGCCGTCTTCTCTTACGGGCAGGTAATAAACACGTGGATTGGTTCCCAAGTTTTCGCGCAGACGATAGGACGGGTGCTTCTTCAAGACCAGGCTGACATTTGAATGAGGGTCATTCAGATCGCCGAAAATGCGAGCGCCCGTCGGGCAGGTGACCACGCAGGCCGGGGTTGCTTCCGCATCCACACCAGGGACGAGACCAACAGACATGCCGCGATCGATACGGTTGTAGCAGAAGGAACATTTCTCCGGCACACCGCGCGGACGACGATCCACCTCGGGTTCGCCCCATTCGGGCACGGCGGGGTTTTCCCCGGTAAATTCCTTCCAGTTGAAGACGCGCGCATCGTACGGGCAGGCGACCATGCAATAGCGGCAGCCGATGCATTTGTCGTAGTCCATCATCACGATACCGTCATCACGGTAGTAGGAGGCGCCCACAGGGCAGACTTCCACACAGGGAGCATGTTCACATTGCATACATGGGCGGGGCAGGTACACCTTTTCGCCATTGAGTTCGCCCGCATCGAGAACCTTTGTCCATTGCAATTCGGGATTGATGTCGTTATGGGCATGGCAGGCCAGATTGCATTGATCACAACCTGTGCATTTGGATTGGTCAATCACCATCACCCACTGATGCTCGCCTTTTGCGGCACCTGGAAGCTCCCGCTTCCTGGATGATACGTGTTCCAGCCGCTACTGCGAGTCCAACAGCAGAGAGCTTGATGAAATCACGACGATTGAAATTATTCTCAGTCATGGTGGGTCTCCTCTGATTTTTTCACGATCAGGCGATACCAGCGCTCAAGCCAGGGAGCAAGAACCATGCCAGCGGCAAGACCGATTAGAGCGGCCAAACCTGCGTAACCGATCGGGGAAACAGGAGTCGGTTCAGGCATGATGGAGGACATTTCTACTGCGGGGGTCGGCTCAGCGGTAGGTTCCGTTACTGAAATACTGGAAACTTCCTTGGTCGAAGCCACATCGCCGGCTGCATGCATTTGCTCTGCGTGGCAGGTGGTGCAGGTCTTGATGCTGGCCTTGAATGAATGATCGGGAACTGAGTGGATCTCTTTGTTGGAGTTTTCCAAATGTTCAAGGTGGCAGTCGATACAGGTAATATCCTGCTGGCTGTGCGTCGAATACGGGAAGTTCATGCTGGCTTCTTCATGGCAGCTAATGCACAGGCGGGAGGCATCATTGACAGCATTCGGATCTTTCAAATCGATCGTGATCTTCAAGGAAGCGTTGTGGGGGTCATGGCAGGAGGAGCAGTCCATGCCGTTCTGGTAGTGGGCGCTGCCCTGCCAGGATTCTTCAGCAATAAAGCGGGTATCGGTGTGGCATGTGCCGCAGGTATTGGAAGTGGGGTCCACGGTCATGGAGGTCTTCGGGTGATCGCCGCCTTCATCCTTATGGCAGGCTGCGCAGGTCACGCCGTCTTCCTTCCAGGTACCGGTGGCTTCATCGTAGCCTGTCACGTGACAGGTCAGACAGGCACCGGGTTGGCCTTGTTCCGTCCAGGCAGCCACGAAGATCGGATCAGACTTGGCGTTTCCGTGCGGGCCGTTCTGCCAGCTCATTTGCGAGTCTTCGTGGCATTCGGCGCAGTCACCATTTTCCTCCTGGGCAGGGGGAGGAGTCACATCCTGTGCGGAAACAGCAACAAGGGTTACGCCCGCAAACACGAGGGCGAACATCAAGGCAATCAGGGCTTTCTCGAAACGCGAAAACATTTTTACATCTCCTTATTAAACGTGGGCATTGATATGTTTGGCAGCGGGCGCGGGTGCGGCAAGGAAAACCTCACAATCGAGGCAGGCTTCCCGCAAATACCCGTTCGCCAAACGATGAGTCTGCCAGCAGGGCTGTTCATCTTTGGCGGCACGCACCATGATCTCGTCGATGGAAAGACCCTCTTCCTTCCAGCACGGCATATTGTTTTTTACCAGCGCAGCGCGTTCCTTCTCGGCTTCCGCCTGCCAGCGTACATCCAGCCTGTGAAGCAAAAAAACGACCAGGGCGGTCACGGTCAGAGGCACGATCAAGCGGAGAAAAACGCCTATAACAAAAGCAAGTGTGGTATTCATAGCAACCTCATTTAAGCCAGTAATTTGATTCTTTACGACGAAGCCATTCGCCAACCAGCAACAGCACTCCAAACGGGATCACGAGGCGGACGACGAAGAGCAATAAGATGATTTCTGAACCGTTCATGGCATTCTCCTTTCTGTTTCTTTATCTTTATCTTGACTACAGGATACGCTTACATTAAAGGAAAGTAAATTCGGCTCGCCCCCCATCTTGGATGCAGGACTCACGCATCTTTCCCACCCCAAACCTGTGGACAACACCCCACACATTCCCCACCCCGGTGGGGGATTCTCCCCACTTAAAAACGACGGGCCACCCACAAAAGGGTGACCCGTCGTTGAACCCGACAATTCAGGTTAGGAAAGCTGGATTGGTTTCAATACAAATAATTTCTATAGAGCAGATAGTTTTCAGGAGATCAAAACATCACGCCTTGATAATCCCCTTGCGGATCGCGTATCGGACCAATTCGGAGCGGGAATGCAAATTCAGTTTCCGCATGATATTTTCGCGGTGACGTTCCACGGTCTTCGGGCTGATAACGAGGGCCTCAGCAATCTCATCATTCCCTGCGCCTTCGGCCAAATGAGTAAGTACTTCGCGTTCTCGATCGGTCAAGCCATCAAGATTCAACTTTTCCTCGGCGGGGCGCTCGGCATTCAGGTAATCGCGCACAAGCAGTTTTGCCATGGAGGGATATAAATACACCTCTCCCGCAGCCGCCGCGCGAATGGCTGTGATCAACTCATCAGGCGCGGCGCGCTTGGGCACATATCCTGAAGCGCCCGCATCAAGCATCTGGAAGAAATATTCCTCGTCTTCGTGAATGGTCAAGGCCACGATCTTCACATCGGGGAATTTCTTTTTAATGTCGCGCGTGGCTTCGATGCCCGTTTTATCGGGCAGCCCAATATCCATGAGAATGACATCGGGGTTCGTCCGCTCGGCCTCTAGCATTGCTTCTGCCGCAGAACCTGCCTCACCGACAATTTCCATTTCTTCGTGGCCGCTCAGCAACATTTTCAACCCCGAACGGACCACAGCATGGTCATCCACCAACAATAAACGTGTCATACTTAACTGCCCTCCACCTTTTTCAAATGATAAGGGATCACCGCTTCAACTTCCGTACCGTAGTTCGGGCGCGAGCGGACATCCACCGCGCCTCCCAACAGCATGGCGCGTTCCTCCATTCCCGCCAACCCCAGGGAGGTGCGCCCGATGCGGCTTTGCACCGCATCCATATCGAAGCCGCGGCCATTATCGCGGATAAATATTTTGATCTTGTTTTCGTGATAATCCAAATGGACATTTACATTTGTGGCATCGGCATGCTTGATGATGTTGTTCAGTGCTTCCTGCATGATGCGGAAGATGGTGATCTTCACCGCATCATCGAGCGCGGGTTCATCACCGGCAATGTCGACTCGCACATGAATCGAAGTCAACTCGTGGACGCGCGTAGCGTACCATCTCAAAGTGGCGGACAAGCCCAGGTCATCGAGATGAGCAGGCCGAAGGTCCGCAATGATGCGCTGTAATTCCTTCAATGCGTCCGAGGTAAGCGATTGCAATTGTCCCAGAGTCGCATTCTTCTTCTTTTCGTTGGTTTCATCTGAAAGTCCGCGCAAGCCCATGCCGATGGCGGTAAGTGACTGCCCCGTTTCATCGTGCAAATCACGGGCAATGCGCTGACGTTCCGATTCCTGAGCTCCCACCACCTTGCGGAATAATTCTCCGCGTAATTGTTCACGGTTTTGAGACTCGTGCAAGCGCGCCTCCTGCAGTTCGGCGATCTTGTGATCGCTTTCCACCTGGAAGGCGCGTAAGAAACGAATGACGAACACCGAGGCAAACATGGCGGTGACAGCGCGCAATAACTGAACGGGAAACCCAAAGATATCGAGAAATAATGTTGAATTCAAAAAAGTGGATGGAGCCAGATGACTCGGCGCGGTAAAGATCTGCCCCACAAGGCTATACCAACCGAATGCAACCGAAGCCCACAGACTGTCGCGCCCAAAGCTGACCAGCCCGGCGCGGCGAAACGCACGCTGCTGCACCACCAGCCCGGCCGCCGCCAGCAATCCCGCAGGGATGGCGATGGAATACCGCGTCCACACATCGGCAATGACGTACATGTCTTCAATGGGATAAATACCTTTGAAAGTCAGCAGGCCGTAGACCCAGATGGCTTCCAGCGCAAGCGGAATGATGAGACTCACCCGCCAGGTGGATTCACTCCCCAGCACAAGATATGCACCAAATGCAGCCAACGATAGAAAAGAGAAAGCTAAAATCGATAAAGCAACAAGCGGGTAAATTGCCGAAACGATCTCATTGAAATGTCCCATGACATTGAACATTTCCATCCATTCATGCGCCGCGTGGACAAGCCCAAACCCCGCCAGCGGACGCAGTGCCATGCGCAAACGCGCATCGGTGGAACGTCCACCTTCCATTGCCACCAACAAGCCCATGCTGAAAAACGCAAGGCCATACACAAAGTAGATGACAATCAAAGGATCCTGGTTCATATGTTTTTATGTACAAGACCCTAAAGGTTCTTTGGAAAACCTTTAGGGTCTCATGATTTATTCTTCCTGATGTCGCAGCCTCGCGCCGCAAGTTCGGCAGAAACGGTCACCTGCTTTTGAACGCGCGCCGCATTGCGGACAATATGTTTCTTCGCCGCTTTCCTGCTCATCCGTGTGAGCACGGGAGCGCTTCCGCGATTTGCCGCCCGTCGAACGACGGCCTGACTGCCAGTAGTAAACAACTCCGCCTACGATCATGATCACACCCAGCCCGCCGATAATGTAAGGCAGGGAATTGCTCAACGAGACACGGCCAGGGGTGTTTTCATCCACGGGCGCGGAGGGCTGTACGCCCTGCGTATCGACGATTAGCGTATCGGTGGTCTTTTCGTAATCAAGACTCAATGTGAATTGTTCGCCGCTGGCCAGCGAGGTGGACACACCTTCGTAATACTTGAGATTGCTTTCCTGCGAAATGGAATCCAATGCGGGTACAGTCTTGAGGGAAGTGGTATCGAAAGGCTCAAGCACACGGATCGCGAAAGCATCCACAGCATACGAGCCATCCCAAAGATAGGAAAAGATCCTCTGGTTGCCATTGAAGGAAAGCGGTTGATAATATTCAAAACGCCCCGCGGTTGAATCCAATGAAAGGGTGAAGGACTGCCATTCACCATCATCCTTCGGGCCTTCGAATATGGCATTGGTGAGAGCGCCGTCTGCCGAGTAGGTTGCCACGGCGATCAGATTCGCATCCTTGGGAATGCGGAATGTGATGCTCACCGGCAAAGCGGTGATGGCGGGCACTTCAAAATCGGTGATGACCAGCATGCTGGGTTGGTCATATTCGGGCCACAGCTGTACGCTTACATTTGCGAGTTTGAGATCTGATTGGGCAAAGGCAGAAGCTGGGAATACAAAAAGAATCCCCAATATTATTAGGTACAGAAACTTGCGCATGGAAGAAACCTCCAACAATAAGAGTTTCTTTTATCTTACCATGCGCAAGAAACAGCGGACAGAAACGAAATCACAAACTATTATGGATGAAAGTCACCCTTTTTATCGGGGGTGCAACACCCTTATTAGTTCAAAGCATGGCTTACTGAAGCCCGCACCATGGTCCAGCAGGCTTTGTTATATGGCGTGCGGATGCCGTGCATCTGTCCTTTTTTCATCACCGCGCCGCAAATTGCGTCGATCTCGGTCGGTGCGCCGCGCCGCACATCCTGAAACATGGACGAAAGATTCGTCGCCGTTTTGCGCGCAACATCCTCGGCGGCGCTGACAGGGTTGCTGAACGGCAGATCAACATGCTCCGCCTCGGCGACTTCGGCAGTTTCGCGCGCCAGCTCGCCCATCATTCTGCGGGCCTTGGGGTGCGAAAGCAATTCACCGTTTGGCACTTGCAGCAGCGCGGTCAACGGGTTGATGGCCGCGTTGATGACGAGTTTGCCCCAAATCAAAGATTGCGCATCAGCAACGATCTGCAAGTTGAAATTGGACGAACGAAGAGCCGTTTCCAACGGACCGAGAGCCTGATTCTGCTCAATAGAGATGACTCCCTCTCCGCCTGCTCTCACCAAGCCCGGACCAACCAACGTTGCTCCAGTGGTGGTCACGCCCATTGAAACCCGACCCATTCCCAAGTCCAGTGCGAGCGTTTCAAGATTACCGAGTCCATTTTGAAGCGTGAGCGCATGTCCATCCGACGCCAGGGATTCTTTCAACTGTCTCGCCACGCGTGCAGTCTGCCATGATTTGACAAGGACGATCGCAAACTTTGCGCCGCTCACCTCGCGCGGATCATCCGTGGCGTGGACTTGAAATGCGCGCTCGTTCCCATTTGCGTCAACCATTCGCGCGCCGTGCTGTTTCAATTCGGCAAGTCCCTTTTTCCAGGTGCCCAGCATATGCACACCATGACCCGCTTCGCTCAACCGCGCCGCAAAGAGAGTGGCGAGTGCGCCTGTGCCAACCAGAAGAATATCCTGTTTCATTTGATCTCTTCCTGAAAAGCATTCCACTCTTCATCCCTCATTTCAACCGTGTGTTCAACCGCAGGGAATCGTTTTGTTTCGACATCGTCTACATATTCTGTGAACGCCTTGTTCATCTCCGCGTGGAAGTTTGCATATTGCTTGACGAACTTCGGCGTGAAGCGGTCGAACAACCCAAGCAGGTCATGCGTGACCAGTACCTGACCGTCACAGCCCACGCCCGCGCCGATGCCAATGGTTGGAATTGATATCTGTTTGGAAATCACCTCAGCCAGCCGCGCAGGAACCGATTCGAGTACGAGGCTGAACGCGCCAGCACCTTCCAAAATTTTTGCATCTTCAAGCAGACGTTTCGCCGCAGAAGCAGTTTTGCCCTGTGCGCGGAATCCGCCAAGCTGATGCACAGATTGCGGCGTAAGGCCGATATGCCCCATCACAGGAATACCCGCCCCAACGATCGCGCGGACAGCATCGGCACGTTCGCGTCCGCCTTCAAGTTTGACCGCATCCATACCGCCCTGTTGTAAAAAGCGGCCCGCATTTCGAAGCGCTTCCTCTGCTGAAACTTGATATGACATGAATGGCATGTCACCGACAAGCAAAGCTGATTTCGCGCCGCGAGCCACAGCCCGCGCGTGATGAAGCATTTCTTCCATCGTAACGGGTAATGTATTTTCGTAGCCCAATACCACCATCGCAAGCGAATCGCCCACGAGGATGGAATCAATACCTGCCCTGTCCATCGCCATTGCAGTGGGATAGTCATAAGCGGTAAGCATGGTGATCGGTTCGCCGCGTTCCTTTTTTTGACGGAACGTAAGCGTGGTCACCTTTTTACGTGACGTGCTGGTTGAGACTGGTGTAACAGTTGACATGGTACCCTCCGATAAAGGTAGAGTCCGGTTTGCGTGCTCGCGCCCCTGATATGCACGCGATTTCGGCTTGATTGATTTTTTCGCCGTCACGTTCCTTTGGATACATGCGGCTGGCACATTATGACACAAAAAAATCTTTTTGACCATCGTGCCTATCATATTGACCATCGCGGCATGGAATTTCTTACAAGTGTAATTTCACCCTTGACCAATCACACTCCATCGCATAGAATACCGCCCAATATGAACTCGGCCCACTTCTACATGACCATGACCACTACCACCTCCGGTACCCACCGCGAGGCGTTAGTGCTTGGATAGAAGTAACCGACAAAACAGGTTATCTCGAAACACACAACGCCTCGCGGAAACGCGGGGCGTTTTTGTTATCTTGACCTCATCCCCTGTCCCTCTCCCGAGAGGAGAGGGAAAACATAAAGGAGAAGAACATGCCAGAACAAAAAACACTCATCATGAAATTTGGAGGAACATCCGTCGGATCAGCGGAAGCACTCGTAAGCGCAATTCAGATCATTCGGGATGCAAAAAAGGATTGGGATCGAGTCGTCGTTGTGACATCTGCCATGTCTGGCGTGACGAATCTGCTATTGGACTCTGCCGCCTCCGCTTCGCACGGGAAAGTTGATTCACTTCCAGCAGCAGAATCTGCGCTGAGAGAAAAACACTTCGCCGCCGCCGATGCGCTCATCAAAAATGAAAAACTCCGCGAGCAGACGAAAGCCGAGATCAACGCGCTGATCCTCTCGCTTGTGGATCTGTGCAAAGCGATTGCTGTTCTCGGTGAAGCCAGTCCGCGGGCAATGGATGCGGTTGCCTCGCTTGGTGAACGAATGAGTGTTTACTTGTTGGGTGCGGTCGTGAATGATGCTGGGATAAAAGCGAAAGCCATTGTATCCACCGAGTTCGTGGTCACCAACGCGCATTACCAAAATGCACATCCCGATTTCAAAGCAACAACCGAAAAAACACGGGGGCTATTAAATCCATTAATGGACGAAGGAATTATCCCGATCACAACTGGTTTTATCGGCGCAACACCCGAAGGCGCCATCACCACGCTCGGACGCGGCGGCTCGGACTATTCTGCAGCCATCATCGGCGCTGTACTCCCCGCAGACGATGTCTGGATCTGGACGGATGTGGATGGCGTGATGACCACCGATCCGCGCATTGTGCCAGAAGCGGTGACGCTGCCTGAGATCAACTACAGCGAAATCGCAGAACTTGCTTATTATGGCGCGAAGGTTCTGCACCCCAAAACCATTCGCCCCGTGTTGGATGCGGGCATTGGCTTGCGCATCTGCAACACGTTCAATCCATCTCACCCTGGCACGCGGCTGATCGCTGGCGTAAAAAGCAACGGCAAGGTGGAAGGGAAAGTCATCAAAGCTGTAACAGCTATCCGCAAGCAGAGATTGATCACCATTGAAGGGCGCGGTATGCTGGGTGTCCCTGGTGTGGCGGCGCGTGCGTTTGGAGCGGTCGCATCCACAGGCACCAGCGTTCCGCTCATCACACAGGCATCTTCGGAACAGTCCATTTGTTTTGCTGTGCCTTCGGAGCTCGCCCCCACTGTGTTATCGTCCCTTGAAAAAGCCTTCGCCGCCGAGATCGAAGACGATGACATTGACCGCGTCTGGGCCACGGAAGATGTATCCATCATCACAGTCGTCGGCGCAGGGATGCGTCACACGCCTGGGGTTTCGGGCAGAGTATTCAGCAAACTCGGCAATGACGGCGTGAACGTCCTCGCCATTGCGCAGGGTTCTTCAGAAGTGTCCATCTCTCTCGTTGTTGATGCGGTGGATACGGAAAATGCGGTCAAGGCGTTGCATGAACTTATTGTTGCAAGTTAACAAGTTTGCACGTTAGAACGTTACAAAACCTTCAAACCTTTAAACATTCAAACTTTCAAACACTAGGAGTCCGCATGTCCCAATCTCAAATCCCCGTAGCAATTCTCGGCGCGACAGGTTCTGTCGGCCAGCGTTTTATTTCTTTGCTCGATAATCATCCGTGGTTCAAGGTGGTGGCACTCGCCGCATCGGACCGTTCCGTTGGACAGCCATATTCCAAAGCCGCCCGCTGGGTGTTGGATGACCCCATGCCTGCGTATGCGCGGGATATGATCGTTGTCCCTGCCAATACGGATGCGGTGCAGGCGAAGATCGTTTTCTCTGCATTGCACACAGAAATTGCCAATGAACTCGAACCTGCCTTCGCAAAAGCAGGCGCGGCGGTTTGCTCGAATGCGTCATCGTATCGTCGTGGTGAGGATGTGCCATTGTTGCTGCCTGAGATCAACGCAGAGCATATTCAACTGGTCAAGCAGCAGCGCAAGAACAATGGCTGGAGCGGATGCATTGTCACGAATCCCAATTGCACGAGCACAGGACTCACAATTGCGCTCAAGGCATTGGATGAGTCCTTTGGCGTGAAGAAAGTATTCATGGTTTCGTTGCAGGCGCTTTCAGGTGCGGGTTACCCTGGCGTGCCTTCGCTCGACATCATGGACAATGTCATCCCCAACGTGGGCAATGGCGGCGAAGAAGAAAAAGTGGAATGGGAACCGCGCAAGATGCTCGGCAAATTCAACGAAAGCAAAATTGACATGGCTGATATTCAATTCAGCGCGCATACAAATCGCGTGGCAGTGATCGATGGTCACACCGTTTGCGCGAGTGTGGCATTGGATAAGCCCGTTGAGCCAGAAGTTGCGATTCAGGCGTTACGCGACTATGCAGCAAAACCGTCAGCGAGGAATTTGCCTTCGACGCCCAAACCAGTTATCGAGGTTAAGGATGAGGCGGATCGTCCTCAGCCAAGACTCGACCGATTAACAGGCAAAGGCATGACGACAGTGGTCGGCCGCGTGAGGCGAGATCCAATCCTTGATCTTAAATTCGTTGTGCTTTCACACAACACGATTCGCGGCGCGGCGGGTGCATCCATTTACAATGCGGAACTGCTTGTGAATGAAAATCTTTTATAAAGAGTACCCAAACGGGTAACACGTTAATCCGTTCAATCGCTTGACACATTCACAAACGCCGTGATATAAACGGCGAAATTAAATATTCGCTCTTATCCAGAGAAGCTGAGGGACCGACCCTTTGAAGCTTCGGCAACCAAACAAAAGTTATGGTGCCAAATTCGGCAAATAGGAATGACAGCAAAACGTCATTCATATCTGGAAGATGAGAGGACGGTATAGACGTATACCTCTTCTTGTACTTTCAGAAGAGGTTATTTTTTTAAGTGCTTACGTAAGCACAAAAATTAACTCTTCTGAAGGGCGGGTAAACATTATTCAAGAGGAGATAACTCAAATGTCCACAATCAAAGATCGCAAGTTAGGTTTCGCAACCCGCCAGTTACATGCAGGCTATTCACCAGATGCCACCACTGGCAGCCGCGCCGTGCCGTTGTACCAAACAACGAGCTATCAGTTCAAGAACACTGAACATGCCGCGAATTTGTTCGCGCTCAAAGAGTTGGGAAATATTTACACCCGCTTGATGAACCCGACCACCGATGTGCTTGAACAGCGCATTGCAGCACTCGAAGGCGGCGTTGCCGCTCTGGCCGCAAGCTCTGGACATGCCGCACAGGCACAGGCAATTTTCACTTTGTGCAGCGCAGGCGACCATATCGTTTCGTCATCCCGTTTGTATGGCGGCACGTACAACCAGTTCGCCTACACCCTGCCCAAGCTGGGGATCAATGTCACTTTTGTTGACCCAAGCGACCCGAAGAATTTTGAAGCGGCCATTCAGCCGAACACGAAAATTATTTACGGTGAGACTCTCGGCAATCCCGATATTTCCGTCTTCCCGTTTGAAGAAGTATCCGAGATCGCGAACAAGCACAAACTGATCTTGTTCATCGACAACACCTTTGCCACTCCGTATCTTTTCCGCCCGTTCGAATGGGGCGCGCACGTCATCACCCACTCGACCACCAAGTTCATCACGGGCAATGGCACATCCATCGGCGGCATCATCGTGGACGGCGGCAACTACGATTGGAGCAACGGCAAGTTTGAGAATTTCAACACGCCCGATCCTTCGTATCATGGCCTCGTGTATTCCTCCATCGCCGCCGCGGGACTTCCCCCGTTTGCGATCAAAGCGCGTGTGCAAGTTCTGCGCGACCTCGGCGCCTGCCAATCTCCGTTCAACGCATGGCAGACCCTGCTCGGACTCGAAACCCTCAACCTGCGCATTGACCGTCATGTGCAGAACACGCAAGCCGTTGCCGAATATCTTGAGGCTCATCCCAAAGTTAGCTGGGTCAAATACCCTGGCCTCAAGAGCCATCCCGATTACGCTCGCGCCAAGAAGTATCTTCCCAAGGGCGCAGGCGCAATTCTCGGATTTGGAATCAAAGGCGGCGCAGAAGCTGGCAGGAAGTTCATCGAAAGCCTGCAACTCTTCAGCCACCTTGCCAATGTCGGTGATGCGCGCAGTCTCGCCATTCACCCCGCCACCACTACGCACAGTCAGCTCAGCGAAGAGCAGCAAGTCTCCGCTGGCGTCAGCCCCGATTTCATCCGCTTGAGCATTGGTCTCGAAGACTTCGAAGACATCAAGTGGGATCTGGAGCAGGCTTTAAATTCTTAAGGATGAATTATGAAGGATGAGGGATGAAAGGAATGAATGAAAATTCATCCTTCATCCTTCCGCCTTTATCCTTTAAAACCCATGCCCGTAAAAATTCCTTCCACCCTCCCCGCTCGAACCACTCTCGAAAACGAGAACATCTTCGTCATGGACGAAGACCGCGCCATTCATCAGGACATCCGCGCTTTGCGTGTTGCCATTCTGAACTTGATGCCTACCAAGATTTCTACTGAAACACAGATCCTGCGCCTGCTTTCCAATTCGGCATTACAGGTGGAAGTCACCTTACTCAACACTGCCACGCATGAATCCAAGAACACCGACGCCGATCACTTGCTTGAGCATTATGTGACTTTCGATGATGTGAAGGATCAAAAATTTGATGGACTCATCATCACTGGCGCGCCTGTGGAGCAGATGCCTTTTGAGGAAGTGGATTACTGGAAGGAACTCACCCAGATCATGGATTGGTCGGAGACGAATGTCGAATCCACATTTCATATTTGCTGGGGAGCGCAGGCGGGCTTGTATCACAAATACGGGATTCCAAAATATGACCTGCCCCGCAAGATGTTCGGCGTCTTTGAGCACCGCCTCTTAAATCGGACCGAAAGCCTGATGCGCGGCTTCGATGACATTTTCCTCGCCCCGCACTCCCGTCACACCGAAATCCGCCGCGAAGATATTGAGAAGCATTCCGAGTTACAGATCCTTGCTGAATCAGAGGACGCAGGCGTGTACATCGTCAGTGACAAAGACGGACGCAATCTTTACATCACGGGTCACTCTGAATATGACCCGCTCACCCTCAAGGGTGAATATGACCGCGATGTGAACAAGGGATTGCCCATTCACGTCCCGAAAAATTATTATCCCAACGACGACCCGAGCAAAATGCCCAACGTCCGCTGGCGCGGGCATGCCAACTTGCTGTACGCGAACTGGCTGAACTATTACGTTTATCAGTCCACGCCGTTCGACCCAAATGAAATTCCAAAGAGAAATAAATGACCTCACCCCGCAAGTTCGGATTCAACACACGTCAACTGCACGAAGGCTACACTCCCGACCCCGCCACGGGCAGCCGCGCCGTTCCCATTTACCAAACCACTGCCTACGACCTGCAAAGCACAGACCGCGCCGCGAGACTCTTTGCGCTACAAGAGAGCGGCAACATTTACACGCGCATCTCGAACCCCACGAGCAACGTATTTGAGAAACGCATTGCATCCCTCGAAGGCGGCGTTGGCGCCGTGGAAGTTGGTTCGGGTCATGCCGCGCAAGCCACTGCCATCCTCACCATTTGCGAAGCAGGCGACCACATCGTTTCCACATCCACACTGTATGGCGGCACGGTCACACAGTTCAAATCCACATTTCCGAAACTTGGCATCAACGTCACATTGGTTGACCCCAGCGACCCAGAAAATTTTCGCCGCGCCATTCAACCAAACACAAAAATAATCTACGGCGAAACCATCAGCAACCCGCTCGGCAACATCTTCCCCTTCGACGAAGTTTCAAAGATCGCGCACGAGCACGGCATCCCGCTGATGATCGACAACACCTTCGCCACGCCATACCTCTGTCGTCCCTTCGAATGGGGCGCGGACATCATCACCCACTCTACGACGAAATTCATCGGCGGGCACGGCACCACCATGGGCGGAATCATCGTGGATGGCGGCAAGTTCAATTGGAGGAAGAGCGGGCGCTTCAAAAACTTCACCGAGCCTGATACTGCCTACCATGACGTTGTCTACGCCGATGACTTTGGTCCGCTGGCGTTTATCTCCAAAGCGCGTTCAGGCATCCTGCGTGATTTCGGCACCGTGCAGCAACCCATCGCTTCGTGGTTCCTCCTGCAAGGACTCGATACCCTCTCCCTGCGCATGGAACGTCATGTGCAAAATGCACAACAGGTTGCCGAATTTCTTGAAAGTCATCCCAATGTGAAATGGGTTTCGTACGCAGGTCTTGCCAGTCACCCCCATTATGAACGCGCAAAAAAATATCTTCCGCTTGGAACAGGTGCGGTCATGGGATTCGGCGTAAAGGGCGGCAGAGAGGCGGGCGCGAAATTCATCGACAACCTGCAACTCTTCAGCCACGTCGCCAACATTGGCGACACACGCTCTTTGGCGATCCATCCCGCCAGCACCACCCACAGCCAACTCTCCGACGAAGAACAAACCGCCGCAGGCGTCAGCCCTGATTTCATTCGCCTGTCGATTGGCTTGGAAGATATCGAAGATATTCTCTGGGATTTGGATCAGGCGCTTCGCTCTTAATCTCTTTCTTGAGAGTACACCCCGATCAATCTTCCCATGATGAGAGCAATGTACAACACCCCCAGCATGCCCTCTACCGTCGCCAGTGATCGCGCCCACGCATTCAGCGGCAGCACATCGCCATAACCGAGTGTGGCGAGCGTGACAAAGCTAAAATACACCAACTGCTGCCACTGCGGTGCGACGCCCAATCCATTATCTACGAAGGCATTCACATCCAATCGGCTGACAATGACATACAGCGGCGTGAACATGGCGGCAATAAAAATGTAAACCGTGATGGCAGTCATCATCACATTCGCATTCACCACTTTGGACGTGTAGATATAACGCAGCAAGGCAATGGTCATGAGCAACTGCGCAGGGATGATCGCCACCTGTGAAATAATCGTCGCAGAATCTGACGATGGGGCAAAAAACGAAACGACCGCACAAACCATCCACACTACAGCCGCGATGCTGGTTTGAATGAAATGTTTTTTATCCTCACTAGTCACCAGAACACCGATGACGAACATCAATGTATACGCCAGCAGGAAGAGCAAGTTCCCCAGCCCGCCCATGTACAGCGTCAGCGGGTATCCAAAATTGAGCACAGCCACCAATACCAGTAAATATCCCACCCGCCCATAAAATCGTGAAGATAATTTTTCGATCATAATTTCACTCCTTGGAAACCTACAGTCAACTTCCTCTATTATCAATGAAGCGATCATTTATTATATGCGAACCGCATTAAACATCTTCTGCGCAGATCTGTTCGATCTCACCCCTTTACAGAAAGAGTTAAACAAGAACAATCGTGCCATATAAAGCCAAACGCGGTATCATATTGATGTGAGAGCACAGGATCGCAATCACACAAGGCAGGGCAACTCCCAGGTACGGTATATTTTTCTTTATTGAGTGTTGGTATTGGCAGAACCACGCACGACACCATGAAGTGAGCAGCGTCTGAAGTTATTCAGATGTGCATCAAATCAAAAAAGGAGAAGAAGAAATGAAACACTTGAAGTCCATTTTTTTCGCGATGGTCATTGCCACACTGCTGTTAACAGCATGCGGCGGTGGTCCAGCTGCCACTGAAGCACCGACTGGCAGTGACGCAACCGAGGCCCCTGCGGAGGCCCCTGCCGCCACCGAGGCTCCTGCTGCTGACAAGAAGGTTGCCACCTTCATCTTCACCCAGGAATTCGACAACTTGAATCCGCTGTATACCAACCAGTGGTTCACAGCCATCACCTACCAGCTGTGGAGCTGCTACGCATGGACCTACGACGATCAGAATGCGCCCGTGCCTGTACTGGTGACTGAACTGCCCACCACCGAAAATGGCGGCATTTCAGAAGATGGCCGTACCATCACATTCAAACTGCGCGATGACATTGTCTGGTCTGACGGCACTCCGATCACTGCCGACGACTTTGTCTTCACCTACGAAATGTACATGGATCCCAACAACACGGTCGCGTCGCAGAGCCCCTACGACCAGATGGAAAGCGTCGTCGCTGAAGACCCGCAAACTGTTGTGGTGACATTCAATGAAGTCTTCGCCCCGTGGGCCGCGACTCTCTGGAAAGGCATCATTCCCAAGCATGTTTTGCAACCCGTCTTTGAAGCCGATGGCAACCTGAACGCCGCCGAATATAACCGCACTCCAATGGTAGGCTGCGGTCCCTTCAACTTTGCGGAATGGGAAGCTGGTTCATTTGCCCGCTTTGTCGCCAACGACAGTTACTGGCTTGGCCGCCCCAAACTGGACGAGATCTTTATCCGCTTCGTACCGGATGATGCTTCCCAGATCGCGGCCCTTCAATCAGGCGAAGGCGACCTCGGCACTTTCATCGCCTATTCAGATATCCCAACCCTGGAAGAAGCAGGCACTCAAATGTTCACCGCCTTCTCTGGCTACAATGAAGGCTTGTACATCAACCTCGGCGATAAGGGACACCCTGCCTTGAAAGAACAAGGCGTCCGTCAGGCGATCGCATATGCAACCGATCGCGAATCCCTCGTCAACGACCTGTTGCTCGGGCGCACCGGCGTGGCAGCGACCTATTGGGATAACACCCCGTTCGTCGATCCGTCCATCGAGCCTTATCCTTACGATCCTGCCAAGGCAAATGAACTCCTTGATGCCGCTGGCTGGACCGACAGTAACGGCGATGGAACCCGCGACAAGGATGGCGTTGAACTCGTCCTCAAGTACGGAACCACTACCCGCGAGATTCGCAAAGAGATCCAAGCGGTATTCCAACAACAACTACTCGAAGTGGGCATCGGCACTGAATTGATCAACGCCGAAAACTTCTTCGATGGGTATGCAGAAGGCGGCCCTGCAGCAACAGGCGATCTCGATATTTTTGAATACTCGACCGTTACTCAATATCCTGACCCTCATGTCTCCGAGTGGTACTGCGATCAGATCCCCACAGATGAAGCCCCCGATGGCAGCAACTGGCAGGCCGTCTGCGACACCGACCTTGAAGCCCTCTTTGCTCAGGAAAGCTCCCAGGTGGATGCCGCTGCCCGCGAAGCGACCTTCCATGAGATCTCGAAGTTGATCTTCGATCAGGCCTACTTCATCGGCATTTACTGGGATCCCGACATTTGGGCGATCAACTCCCGCCTGACCAATGTCAAGGTTTCCGGCGCGACCCCGTTCTACAACATCATTGAATGGGACATCCAGCAATAAAATAATCAAGTAAAATACCGGAGGGGTTCTGTAAAAATCCATTCTTACAGAACCCCTCTCTTTTTGAAGGAGAACTCAATGACAAGATACATTGTCCGTCGCTTGTTACAAGCCATTCCTTTATTACTTGTTATTAGTTTGATCCTGTTCGTCTTGATGCAAAACGCCACCGACCCGCTAGCCACTATGGGCGGACGCACGCCAACAAGGCC
The DNA here is from genome assembly GCA_016718275.1 of Candidatus Villigracilis affinis. Lineage (GTDB taxonomy): Bacteria > Chloroflexota > Anaerolineae > Anaerolineales > Villigracilaceae > Villigracilis > Villigracilis affinis. The sequence continues at coordinate 217,894 of JADKEA010000019.1, read as the reverse complement.
CGAAGACCGCGCACGCCTCACCCGTCAGCTTGGCCTCGACAAACCCGTCTACATTCAATATTTGTACTGGCTGATCGGCAATGACTGGACCAAGGTCGATCTCGATGGGGATGGCACGGCAGAGACTCAGGGGAAACGGCAGGGCGTCCTACGGGGCGATTTCGGGACATCCATTGTTCAAACCGGCAGACCCGTTACAACGGTCATTTTTGAGCGTCTGCCAAACACATTGATCCTCATGCTTACAGCAGAATTTGTGATCGTGCTGGGCGCGTTGCTGGTGGGAATTTTTTCAGCGCTTCGTCAGTATTCATTGTTCGATAATATTCTTACCGGGATTTTATTCATCGGATATTCCATGCCGATCTTTTTTGTGGCACTTTCCACTATGTACATCTTCTCGATCAACTTCCAGCGCTGGGGCCTGCCTCACCTGCCAACCGTGGGAATGTTCGACCCGAAGATCGGAAAAACGACCGGTCAGATCATCCTGCATATGATCCTGCCCGTATTCAGCATTGCATTCATCAGCTTTGCAGCCTACAGCCGTTATATCCGCAGCACCATGCTCGAGGTGCTGGGACAGGATTACATCCGCACGGCGCGTTCGAAGGGCCTGCCCAAGCGCGAGATCACTTTCATCCATGCGCTTAAGAATGCATCCCTGCCGATCGTCACCATCGTGGGGCTGGACCTGCCCCTGCTACTCGGGGGTGCCGTTGTGACGGAACGCATCTTTGCCTGGCCCGGAATGGGTCGGTTATTCATCGACGGGATCGACCGTGGAGATACGCCCGTTGTCATGGGCATTCTGATGCTGATCGCAGTTTCCGTGGTGATATTTCAGATCATTACCGATATCGTATATGCGTGGCTCGACCCGCGCATCCGCTTTGATTAAGGAGCACCATGACCATCTCAGAAGATCTCCCCAATCAATTGCTTGTCGCGGAAGTTGAAGCTCCGCCGCTTACGCTAGCCAACCTCACATGGCGCAGATTTCGCCGACACAAAATGGCGATCTTCGGCGCTGTTGTTTTGGTTTTGCTCACCTTGTATTCGTTCGGCGGCGCGTTCTTTTCACCGAAAAGTATTCCAATTTCACGAATACAAAAGAGCGTTTGCAGCCGCCCAGCGCGGCGCATCCCTTCGGCACCGACACTGTTGGGCGCGATATTCTCGCGCGCACCATTTATGGCGGCCAGATCTCGATCGCGATCGGAATTACAGCCGCATTCGTCGAAGTGATGATCGGCATTCTGATCGGCGCGCTTGCTGGGTATTTCGGCGGCAGGATTGACAGCATCCTGATGCGCTTCACCGAAGCCATGCTCAATATGCCACAGCTGCTTTTGTTGATCGTTATGTCGAAGTTCTTCTCAGGCCAGCTTCCCAACATAAATATCCTTGGCCGCACTTTGAGCGGAAGTGTGGTCGTCATCGTTTTCATCATCGGGCTGACGAGCTGGCCTTATCTCGCCCGCATCGTTCGCGCAGAGTTTCTTTCCATTAAAGAACGCGAGTTCATCCTCGCGGCACGCGCCACCGGTACACCCAGCTGGGAGATCATCTTCAAGCACATTCTCCCCAATAGCATCGCGCCGATCGTTGTCTCTGCGACGTTGGGTGTGGCAGGCGCGATCTCGCTTGAAGCCTATGTCAGCTTCCTTGGCATGGGCGTGCGCGCGCCAACCGCCACATGGGGTAATATGCTGGAGAACGCCTATCGATACATCGAATCGGCCTATTGGCTGTGGCTCTTCCCTGGTTTGTTGATCGTTCTGATTACCATCAGCATCAATTTTCTCGGTGATGGCTTGCGCGATGCGCTCGATCCACGTAGTCGGACGGTATAGCCATGAGCCAAGAACAACATGTTTTTCTTGAAGTAAAAGACCTGAGAACCCGCTTTCACACACCGGAAGGGACGATTTATGCGGTCAATGGTGTTTCGTTCTCTTTAAATGAAGGTGAAACGCTGGCTGTCGTCGGTGAGAGCGGATGCGGGAAATCGGTGACGATGATGTCGATTCTGCGGCTGATCGCGATGCCGCCTGGGAAAATCGTCAGCGGTGAAGTGACGTATCGTGACAGGAAACTGCTCGAGTTAAGTGAAGATGCGATGGAACACATCCGCGGTAAAGAAATCGCGATGATATTTCAGGATCCGATGACTAGTCTCAATCCTGTATTGACCATTGGCCGTCAGTTGACCGAGACCCTGCGCACGCATACCCCCATGACCCCGGAGCAATGCCGCGAGCGGGCGATCACGCTTTTGGATTGGGTGGGCATCCCCGATGCGACGAAGCGTCTTTATGATTATCCACATCAGTTTTCGGGCGGTATGCGACAGCGCGTGATGATCGCGATGGCTCTGGCTTGCACACCCAGCCTGTTGATTGCAGATGAACCAACGACCGCACTGGATGTCACCATTCAAGCACAGATCATTGAGCTTGCCAAACGTTTGAAACAGGATGTGGGTATGGCAATGATCTGGATCACGCATGACCTCGGCGTGGTCGCAGGTATGGCAGATCGTGTGATCGTCATGTATGCTGGCTTCATCGTTGAGGAAGCCGATGTGGATGACCTTTACGATAATCCGCTGCACCCATACACAATTGCTCTATTGCAAGCCCTGCCGCGCGCAGACCGCCGACGTGAAAAGAGTTTGAAGTCAATTCAAGGTGCACCGCCAAATTTATTGGCCGAGCCTGTTGGGTGTCCTTTCGCGCCGCGCTGCGAATTCGTACAGGATCGCTGCGTGCGTGAAAATCCGCTGCTGCAAATCGTGGAAGGGAAGCATAAGGCCGCCTGCTGGGTGGATGTAAAAACAGGAGGCTTGCGATGACCGGGCCATTGGTACGCGTTGAAGAATTGACCAAACATTTCCCGATCACCAGCGGGGTCATTTTCGACCGAGTGGTCGGCGCTGTGCGCGCAGTGGATGGTGTTTCGTTTGAGATTCAAAAAGGGGAAACGCTCGGCCTCGTCGGTGAAAGCGGATGCGGCAAGACCACGGTTGGCCGCACGCTGCTGGGATTGTATCCCGCTACTTCAGGCAGATCGATCATTGACAATCTCAGCGTGCACGAATCCACGGGCGCTGAATTGATGCAGATCCGCCGCAAAGCACAGATGATCTTTCAAGACCCATACGCTTCATTAAATCCGCGTTGGACGGTAAACGCGATCATCAGCGAGCCATTACGTGTGCACAAATTGCTGGCGAGTCAAAAGGAACGCGATGACCGCGTAAAGGAATTGCTTGAACTGGTGGGCTTGAATGTACGTCACATGAACCGCTTCCCACATGAATTTTCAGGCGGGCAGCGCCAGCGCATCGGCATTGCACGCGCGCTTGCTTCTGATCCGCTCTTCATCGTGTGCGATGAACCCATTTCCGCACTGGATGTTTCCATCCAAGCACAGGTGGTCAACCTGCTCGAAAAATTACAAGACCATCTTGGACTGACCTATCTTTTCGTGGCACATGACCTGAGTATGGTGCGGCATATTTGTGACCGCGTCGCAGTGATGTATCTGGGCGTGATGGTCGAAACCGCTGAACGGGATGAACTTTACGAAAAGCCCCGCCATCCCTACACACAGGCTTTACTTTCTGCTGTGCCGCTGCCTGACCCGCGTAAAGAACGCGCACGTCAACGCACCATTTTGGTGGGCGATGTTCCCAGCCCGATCAACCCGCCTTCAGGATGCAGATTCCATCCGCGCTGTCCCATCGCAGTGGACCGCTGCAAGACCGAAGTTCCAAAATGGCGTGAGGTTGCCCCCGGACATTACACAGCCTGTCATTTGGTAACCGAATAATAAACGGGTCACGCTAAAAGCGTGACCCGTTTCGTTTTTACACTTTATAGGAGTGTTCGGTCATTTTATCAGGAATTGACACGCGCCTTCATCCACTCGTTATTATTATGAAAATCTGAAACGGCATTCCCCGGATGCACAAGCTCATCGAACAATGGCCGATCTGCTTCATCCAAAGTTTTATCCATAACAACGAGCGCATCCTCGAGATGAGCAAGCGTACGCGGACCAATGATGGGAGCGGTGATACCGGGTTGATCTTTCGTCCATAACAGGGCCAGTTGTGAAGAGGTCAGTCCGCGTTCCTCAGCCATTTTACCCACCGCATTTGCAACATCGATCCCGCGTTGAGTGATGCGTGAATCGCTCATACTCTTATCCCAGAGTTGCGCGCGCGAACCTTCAGGATAATTCCCGGTTTGCGGATAACGCCCTGCCAACACACCCACCGCCAACGGCGAGTATGGAACAATCGCCAGGTCATATTTTCGGCACAATGGGACAAGTTCATTCTCGATACGGCGATCCAGCAGATTATAGGGAGGTTGTTCACTGATATATCGATTCAGTCCAGCCTTCTCACTGATGGAGAGCGACTCCATGACCATCCAGGCGGGATGCGTGGAACAGCCAATATAACGGACCTTCCCCGCACGAATCAGATCATCAAAAGCCCGCAGCGCTTCCTCCTGCGAATGTGCCAACGGCGGACGATGAAGTTGATAAAGATCAACGTGGTCGGTCTGTAAACGCTGCAACGAATCTTCACAAGCCTTGATGATGTGATAACGGGTCGCGCCACCATCATTGGGAAGATCCCCCATCCGATGAAAAACCTTTGTCGCCAGGAAAACCTGATCATGCAAACGATGTTCTTTCAAGAATCTTCCTACAATACGCTCACCCTCCCCCATGTAATAAACATTTGCCGTATCGAAAAAATTAATTCCACCATCCACCGCCCTACGCATGATCTCAAAGGAATCTTTTTCAGTGGTTGCTCCGCCAAAGTTCAATGTTCCCAAACACAACGGTGAAACCAGCACTCCAGAACAGCCCAATCTTCGATACTCCATGACACGCATCCTTTCTTGAATATGATCAAATCATAGAATATCATTTTTCTCGCAAGATGCAACCCATCTCAGTATTATTCTGTCAACCTGCTCAACGCACTTGAAAGCACCTGAACAGCCCTGGAATAATCCTCCAACGAAATATGTTCATCCGGCGTATGATCCAACGCTGAATCACCTGGACCATACACCACAGCAGGACATTTCCATACAGGAGCGACGATGTTCAGATCAGCGGTTCCCGTTTTATAGACGAAACGCGGCTCCCCGCCCTGTGACCTGATTCCGCTTAAGAAGCTTCGTACTAGCTGAGTATTTTTCTCACACCCCCACGCAGGGATGGCGAATCCAACGGGCTCGATCAAGACCCTAAGGGTTTCTGAAACCCTTAGGGTCTCGTTTAATATTTGATACCAATCTTCTGGCGAAACTTCCACGGGCAAGCGGACACCAACCTTCAGCCTTGCCCATTGTTCAAAATCATTTGAGTCCGAATCCATGCCGCGCAAAGTGAGCAATAATTTATCAAACACCTTTGGCTTATCAGCATTGAACGAATCCACATATGCCTTGATCTTCAGCCAGACTTCCACAGCCGCTTCCGCCGCAGTCTCTTCACCGCTCGCTGTGTGAGCCTGCCCGCGTTTGACCGTCACATTCGCCCACGCGCTGCCTTTGTATCCAAGTGCCATTCTGTCCCATTGATTGGGCTCACCGATGATCGCAAAATCAGGCTTGTATTGTGTTGCGACAAATCTTGCGCCTTCCGAATTACGCTCTTCTTCAACCGCGCCGATCACAACAAACTGCCAGCCATCCTTCGCACCGACCTTTGCCACCGCATCCACAAAACTCGCCAGCGGACCTTTCGCATCCACCGAGCCACGGCCATACAGCAAGGGCGACTCATGAGTCGCCCCTACAGAACACGGACAGAAATTTCTCCAGGCACCGTATCAATGTGACCCAGCAGCACAACCTGCTTCGTCCCCTTCCCCATCACACCGACAGCATTGCCAGCCTCATCAATAAAAGCATCGTCATAGCCCAGTGACTTCATCCGCGCCACAAGCCATTCCACCGCGCCGCGTTCCTGTCCCGATGGGCTATATTGAGAAACAAGTCCGATTAGGGTTTCAAATTCATCATTCATTATTCAGCATTCTGCATTTCACTGGTTAGCACTTCCGTCAACACATCCACCAGATGATCGATCTGCTCATACGTGATCACCAGTGGCGGCAACAAACGGATCACCGTCATGCCCGCATTCAAGGCGATGATCTTTTTCTCTTGCAGCGTCTTGATATACGGCGTGACCTTCTGCTTCATTTCAATGCCGATCATCAAACCAATTCCACGCACCTCACGGATATTGGGCGATTCGATCTTCTTCAACTTCTCCATCAAATACGCACCCTTCGCCGCCGCCTGACCAGGCAAATCTTCGCCGAGGATGACATCCAGCGCCGCATTTGCCGCCGCACACGAAAGCGGATTCCCGCCAAAGGTCGAGCCATGCACACCAGGCACAAGGTTCTTGATGTTCGCACCGATCAACACTGCGCCCATCGGCACGCCGCCCGCCAGTGACTTTGCGCAGGTCAGCAAATCGGGAGTCACACCATAATGTTGAACTGCAAACATCTTGCCCGTGCGCCCAAAGCCCGTTTGAATTTCATCCACGATCAACAACGCGCCGCGCTCATCGCAGATCCGCCGCGCAGCTTGGATGTATTCCAAACTTGCAGGGTACACGCCGCCTTCGCCTTGCACCACTTCCAAGATCACAGCGGCGGTTTCTTCGTTCACAGCTTTATCCAACGCTTCGATATTGTTGTATGAAACATGCGAAACCCCAGGCAAAAGCGGTTCAAAACCTTCACGATATTTTTTATTGAACGTCGCCGAAAGCGAGCCATATGTCCGTCCATGAAACGCGCGCATCGCGGCAATGAAATTCTTGCGTCCCGTGGAAATGCGCGCAAACTTGAACGCCGCCTCCACAGCCTCTGTCCCTGAGTTGCAGAAGAAGACTCTGTCCAAGCCAGGAACCAACGCCGTGATCTTTTCCATCAACTGCGCGCGCTGGTCATTGGGAAATGACTCAAACAAAGTAATCAGCGTATTCGCCTGCTTGTAGAGCGCCTCCGCAATTTTCGGGTGAGCATGACCGAGGTTCGCAACGCCATGTCCCGACGAGCAATCCAAATATTCCACGCCGTTCACATCGAACAACGAAGCGCCTTGTCCGCGCACGATGGTCAATGTCTGCTTGGCATACACGCCAGAGGTATGTTTGTTTTCAGTATCGATTATTTGCTGTGCGTTCATTCGATCACCGTTCCATTTCCTGCCAAAGCATTTGAGATTGGATTTTGAATTCTTCCGTCCGCGATGATGACGCGACTCACGCCGCCCTTCAACGCTTCCTCCGCGCCGAGGACTTTCTTCTTCATGCGACCCTGCGCCGCTTCACTCGCCGCCGCCAGTTGACTCTGCGGCAGCTGCCGAATGAGAGTGGACTCGTCTGGGAAATTTTTCATCAGCCCAGGCACCGCTGTGAGCAACAAAAGATTCTCCGCCTTCAGCGCGGACGCAACCATCGCCGCCGCGCGGTCTGCATCCACATTCAACGCCTCGCCTTTTTCACTGACAGCCACAGGCGCGATCACGGGCATGTATCCAGCATTGAGCAGCATCAAAAGCAGTTCACTATTCACGGTATCGATCTTCCCCGTGTAATCATCGCGGATAATTTTGCGCTTGCCATTCTCAATGCTCTGCACAGACTCTTTGCGCGTGGCTTGCATCAACTTGCCATCGAGTCCGCACAGCCCAAACGCGTTGACTCCCATCATCTGCAACTGTTCGGTCAGCAGCGAATTGACCTTGCCATTCACCGCCATCAAAAAGATTTCCAGCGTCTTGCGGTCAGTGTAGCGAGATGTGTATCCCGAAGGCGAAGTGATCATCTTCGGCGGAGTGCCAAGTCCTTCACCAAGCGCATTCGCCTCTGCCGAACCGCCATGCACAAAGACAAGTCTTTTGCCTTGCTTCAACAATTCCACTGCGTCCGCACAGATCGCAGAAAAATCCACACCTTCCGTGCCGCCAAGTTTTACAACAGTAATCGATTCAGCCATAAGTTTCTCCATCAAGACGATAGTGGACCGAACTTTCGAATTCATCTTCTTTCATCTTTAAAATCGGATGCAACCCTGCGAATTCCAACCCCAGAGTTTCATCCCATCCCATCATCAAATTCATACACTGCACCGCCGTACCAGACGCGCCCTTCATCAGATTATCAATCGCGCACATCGCCACGATATGACCGTTGCTCTCGTCCAGTTCAAAGCCGAGATCGGCATAGTTCGAGCCAGCCAAGATCTTCGGCTCAGGCACACGGTAAATTCCACGCTGTTCCTTCACCACCCGCACGAACGGATTTTCGTTCGCCACCGCTCTATAAGCTTTCCACAAATCTTTTGTCGCCACACCAGGCTTGACCTTGGCATGAGCCGTCGCCAACACCCCGCGGACAATGTCCACAGCGGTCATGGTCAGCGAAACATCTTTCACGCCCATTTCCTGAATCACTTCCGCCGTGTGACGATGACCAAACGCTGAGAACGTGCGGATCACATTCGCGCGCTCCGCATGCAGTGAACCAGAATTCCCTTCCGCACCGCCCTCGGATGAACCAACTTTAATTTCAATAATGACTGGAGCAGACAGATCGATCAAATCCGCTTTGACCAACGGCAGCAGCGCAAGGTTGCTCGCCGTGGCATTGCATCCCACCCCGCTGATGTAACTGGCTTTGGAAATCTCTTCGCGATGAAGTTCAGGCAAGCCATACACAAACTTGCTCAACCACTCTGGCGCGGCATGAGCTTCGCCGTACCATTTTTCATAAAACGCCGCATCCCGCAGACGGAAGTCCGCCGCGAGGTCAATGATTTTTGTGCCAAGTTTGGCATATTCTTCAATATTCTTCTGCGCCTGTCCATGCGGCTGGGCGAGGAACAACACATCCACGGGCTCCAACTGCGAAGGATCGCTGAATTTCAACTGCGTCTTCTTTCGCAAGTTGGGATGAGTCTGATACACATACTCACCCACCCGCGAGCGTGACGTCACCTGCTTGATCTCCACATTGGGATGACCCAACAACAAACGCAATAATTCTCCACCCCCATACCCCGAACCGCCAATAATAGAAACTGTAGTCATCAATAATTGCTCCTCATAAAACCAGTGATCAGTTTTCAGTTGTTCAACTTTCCACTGTCTACTGTTCACTGATTACTTTTCACTGCTCTTCGCCGCTTTCACCGTGTATTCCACGATCTCACCCGCAATATCAATGCCGCTCACAGGCTGCATGGTGTGGAACTCCATCGTGTGATTGATCTCGTTGACAAGATAACCGCGCTCGGTATGTTCGATCAAGTCCACGGCCAGCACACCGCCGCCAACAGCCGCAGTTGCTTTCAAGCACATTTCTTCGATCTCAGGCGTGATGGGACACAACTCCCCTTCCCCGCCGCGCGCCGTGTTCGTGATCCAATGTTCCGACTTGCGATACATCGCCGTCAACACACGGTCACCGATCACAATCGCGCGGATGTCACGCCCAGGCTTCTTGATGAATTCCTGAATGTAGAAAACAGAATGCTGCACCGACCCAAGCGTGGACTTGTGTTCAAGTACCGCCTCTGCTGCATCGCGGTCGTTGATCTTCGCCAGCAGTCGGCCCCATGAACCGACAACAGGTTTCAACACAACAGGATAACCAAATGCTTCGATCGCATCCAACGCGGCTTCGGGCGTAAATGCCACCACATTGCGTGGCTGCGGTACGCCCGCCTTCGCCAGCATCGCAGACGTGGTCAACTTGTCGCCGCACACTTCTGCCACCGCCGCTGTGTTCACCGTCGGCACGCCAAATGAGTTCAACAATCGCAGGGCATACAATCCGCTGGTGTAGCTGATACTGCGTTCCAATACCGCATCAAACGCGCGCCACGGTTCAGGGTTTTCCAAGTCAAATGAAATCGCGCGGTCATCGAGTCGTTCATAATCAATGCCGCGTTTTTCCATCGCTGCGAAAATCCATTTTTCTTCCACACGCACACGCGAATAAAGAACGCCGATCTTTAATCTCTTTTGCATAAGAATCATCCAAGAGAAGGCGGAAAGCAGAAGGCAGATTTTTCTGCATTCCGCCTTCCGCTTTCCGTTATTCTCCCCAATCTTCCTGTTCCATGGGCGCGAGTTGCACAGCGGCAGGTTCAATGGAAGTCACTTCGAGATCAACACCGCAATCAGAGCAGACGATGATCTCACCAACTTCGGTGCCAGCATCCAACGTAATTTCAGCTTCACATTCAGGGCAAGTAACAGTAGACATTTTTATTCTCCTTTGATTTGTTTAATTTGATTTTTTACAGATTGGAGACTCGTGCCGCCAATCGCATTTCTTTTTTCGACGGATTTCATCGGGTCGAAGACCTGATACACATCCGCTTCAAACGCCGGACAGAGTGCCTGATACGCTTCGAGTGACAGTTCCTCCATCCCGACATTTTTCTCCCCCGCCTCGCGGACAGCTTTTCCTGCTATCGCGTGAGTCTCTCGAAACGGAATTCCTTTTTCAACCAGATAATCCGCCAGGTCAGTTGCCATCATGAACGAGTCAATTGCGTTTCGCATGCGTTGCGGCTTGACAGTGATCGTCTGCAAAGCGCCAGCGATGACTGGCAGAATTGCAAGTAACGTATCAGTTGCCGCAAAGACAGGCGCTTTATCTTCCTGTAAATCTTTATCGTAGGTAGATGGCAAGCCTTTGAGCGTGGCGAGCAAGCCTGTCAGCATTCCAATGAGTGTGCCAGCCTTGCCGCGTGTCAGTTCAAACACATCAGGATTCTTTTTCTGCGGCATGAGGCTTGAACCCGTTGAGAAGGCGTCCGAAAGTTCGAAGAAGCCAAACTCGGCGCTGGTGTACAAGACAATTTGCTCCGAGAGTTTGCTCAGGTGAATGCCTGTCATCGTGGCGCAGAATAAAAACTCGGCGGCGAAGTCTCTGTCTGAAACAGAGTCGAGGCTGTTTTGGGAAGCGACTGCAAAGCCAAGTGACTCAGCCAACGCGGCGCGGTCCACAGGGACGGGTGTGCCAGCGAGTGCGCCAGAACCGAGAGGCAAAATTGAAACTCGTTTCACTAAATCAGTGAGTCTCTCACGGTCACGTTCGAGCGGATGATAGTGACTCAGCCACCAATGCGAAAGCAGAATTGGCTGGGCGCGCTGCAGATGAGTGTAGCCAGGCATGATGGTCTCGCCTGCGAGTTCGGCCTGCGCGAGCAATGCAGATTGCAGAATGCGGAATGCAGAATCTAATTCGGGAATGGCTTGTAACATCCACAATCTGAAATCGGTGGCGACTTGATCGTTGCGGCTGCGTCCCGTGTGGAGTTTGCCTGCGGTCACACCGATCAACTCGGTGAGGCGGCGCTCGACGGCGGTGTGGATATCTTCGTCGGAGGGGACGAAGGAAAACTGTCCCGAAGCGAATTCTTTTTTGACGGTATCAAGCCCGAGCGAGATCGAGGCGTGTTCTTCATCCAAAAGAATATTTGCTTTGTGCAACGCATTCGCCCACGCGATGGAACCATCCACATCCTGAATGGCCATGCGCTGGTCAACAGGCAGGGATGAATTCAAGTCCCAGGCTTGATCGTTTAATTTGGTAGAAAAGCGTCCGCCCCAGAGGGTCATGGACTCCTTGTCGTCATGGATACTATTCCCCTTTTACTTTTCTTGAATTTCGAATAATCAGGCTTCGGCATATCCAAACCTGAAACAGGCAGCCCATTCATCGCGCGGACTTTCATGCTGAGGCCATAGAGGCGAATGAAACCCTCGGCGTGACTCTGATCGTAGACATCCTCTTCGCCGAAGGTGGCGAAATCTTCGCGATACAAACTGAACGGAGATTTCTTGCCAGCGGTGATGATGTTGCCCTTGTAAAGTTTGAGGCGCACGAGACCCGTGACAGGGCCCTGCGTGGAATTGACAAAGGCATCAATTGCCTCGCGCAACGGCGTGAACCACAAACCGTTGTACGTGACCTCGGCATATTTCACAGCGACCATTTCTTTGAAGTGCATGGTCTCGCGATCCAGCACAAGTGACTCGAGTTCGCGATGCGCATACAGCAAAATGGTGCCGCCAGGAGTTTCATACACGCCATGAGATTTCATACCGACGAGGCGATTCTCAACAAGGTCAACGCGGCCAATGCCGTGCGCGCCGCCGATGACATTGAGTGTTTCCACAATTTTTGCAGCAGAAAGTTTTTCACCATTTACTGCAATCGGATTACCGCTTTCAAATTCGATCTCAACATACTCGCCCTGCTCAGGTGCATTCTCTGGCGAAGTGGAAAGCTGGAACATGGATTCTTCGGGTTCATTCCACGGGTCTTCGAGCAGACCGCCTTCGTGCGAAAGATGCCAGAGATTTGAGTCGCGGCTGTAAATGGATTTGATGGTGGCGGTGACGGGAATGTTATATTTTGCCGCCATCGCAATCGCATCTTCGCGGGAGCGGATATTCCACTCGCGCCACGGAGCGATGATCTTGAGGCGTGGGTCAAGCGCCATGACGGTTAATTCAAAACGAACCTGATCGTTCCCCTTGCCAGTTGCGCCGTGCGCGATCGCATCCGCGCCAACTTCGTGAGCTACATCAACAAGATGTTTTGCAATTAATGGACGGGCCACCGATGTGCCCAATAAATACTTGTGTTCATAAACCGCCCCCGCTTTCAGCATTGGAAAAAGATATTCAGCAGCAAACTCTTCTTTCATGTCATGGATAATGCACTGACTCGCGCCGCTGTTGATGGCTTTCTGTTCGAGTCCGCGCATGTCTTCATCGCCCTGCCCCACGTCTGCACAAAAGCAGACGACTTCACAGCCGTAGTTCTCTTTCAACCACGGCACGATCACGGATGTGTCCAGTCCGCCTGAATAGGCGAGGACAACTTTCTTCACTTGCGGTTTTGATTGCGGGTTCATTTTTACTCCTGGTATTTGATTCCCTCTCCCTCTGGGAAAGGGTTAGGGTGAGGGGAAAATAAAAACGGCCATCCGATGAAGGATGGCCGTTTTGGATTGACTTGTGCTTTCGCTTAGCGCACTATTGCGTTCGCTTCACCCGTCAAAACAAAAAACTCCCAACCTTCTCAAAGAAGTGGGCTCAGGACGACGGGTACGAGGCAATGCAAAGACTGTAAACAAGGTACTGTACATATTGGGCGGTATTCTAATCGAAAAACGAAATGAGTCAATAGTTTCTGCGGGCAATTTCAAAAGAGTACCCATTCGGGTACCCCTTTTCTGCAAACGATTAATGCCAGCGTTTTATCCGTTCCAGAATACTCTCACTCCCCAGCTCTAGACACACCTTCTTCAATTTAGAAGTTGCTCCCAGCCATTTCAAGTCTGCGAGACTTTCCTTTATCGGCACATCCGTACGCAGGGTGGATAATTCTCTGAACAACAAAGCATCTTTGTAATTGTTTTTTAGATTCTCCAGCAAGGTCGTAGCACGACCAAGACCCAGACCTAATTTATTCGGGTCGTTGGGAATTGCCTCAATATGCTTGTACTTCGCCAACACTGTCGAAGTAGACTTCTCTCCCCAACCTTGAATGCCTGGGTAGCCATCAGCAGAGTCACCTACCAATGCAAGAAAATCAGGAATGGATTCAGGGCTGACACCAAATTTTTCAATCACACCTTTTTCATCCAAAACAATTTCGCGGCGGCGGTCCCAACAAACGACTTTGTCACGCTCCACCATTTGCGTCAGATCCTTATCCACCGAACAGATGACAACCTGCTCCACCGACTTGATCTTCTTGAACTTCGCCACTGCCGCAGCAATCGCGTCGTCCGCTTCAAACTTGACCATGGGCCAGGTCACCAACCCCAAGGCTTTGACCGCCGCCTCAGCCAGCGGAAATTGATTCAAGATAACTGGGTCAACACCTTCACTTGATTTGTAGCCCGCATACATCTTGTTGCGAAACGACTCGATCACATGGTCGAAGGCAACCGCAACATGTGTCACTTCGGGATCGTTTAACAGCAACATCATGCTTCGAATGAGTCCGAGCGTTGCGCCGACTTCCTGTCCGCTGAGAGATTTCTTCGGCGGCGCGCCGAAATGAGCGCGGAACAATTCATACGTGCCATCAACTAAATGGATCTTCATTTCTTCCAAACTCCTGCACACTTCTTTTGGTTCTTCACATCTTTTTCAGAGGCGATCAACGCCTGCGCTTTTTCCCGAATCGATTCATCCCCGACTTCGTTATACACATTTCGCATCGAAACCAAAATATCATAACGGATCAAATGCCCGTTCTTTTCAGCAGAACATTCCTTAAATCGTTTTTCCATCCCATCCAAATAAAGCTTTTGATGCTTCTTGCCAACCACTCCCACGTTCCACAACGACTGCATGCAATGCCGCGCCGTGACGAAGCGTTCATCTTTCGTTACATTGAGTAATTTTTCATAGTCCTTGAAGATCCTGCCTTTGGGGTCGCTCTTCGCAAGATGCGTCAAGATTTGCGACGTGATCGCACGGACGTGGTTATCCTTGTGCGTCAACCCTTCCACAATTTCGTCCCACGCCTCGTATGCCCAATCCACAGGCTGCTCGGTCTCTTTCATTAAATAATCATAGGCTTTGAATTGAATCTGGCCATCGTCCGAGCGGATATTATCCAAATGTGTACGGATCGTTTTATCCATAGGCACCTTTACTTTACGTTCTCCTACTGGTATTTCTTCTTGCCGCCAGAACCGTTGAAGTCAACCGCAGCACGGATGAGATCCTTAAGTGCCGCCTCATCAACCTTATCACCTTCAGCAATATCAATGGCGCGTGTGGCTTTGGCTTCCAAGCCTGCGTTGAATAATTTTTTCGGGTCAGGCAGGGATGCACCTTTGAAAAAATTAAGTTTCACATGATCTTTGAAAACTCCTGAAGCAACCACATTGCCTTTAAGCGTCCACACAGGAACACCCCACTTCCAACCTTCAGAAACTTCGGGAGCAGTTTTCAGGATCATGGCGCGGAATTTCTTGATCCACGTTCCGCGCCAATCGGTGAGGTCGTTTATAAATTTGTCGATCTCTTGTGAGGGAGTCAGCGCCATTAATAATTTCTCCTTATTTCTGCAACTTAATCAACTCTTTCAACGCCTTTTCCAGCAAGGCCTTCTTCGCCTTCACATCCTTCATGTCTGTAAAATAAGCCATGCGCCTGTCTTTGTAATCCCCTTCCAACAATTCGCTCTTCACCTTCGCAATCATCGGATTATGAAACACAAGATGAACACGCTTTTCATCCCGCAAGTTAAAGGTCACCAAATACTCGCCTTTGTAATTGAAGGATGGAGCCTTCCATTTAATTTCTTCATTGATATCTTTATTCACACCTTTGATGATGGAACGCACCGCCTCTATCTCCGCCTTGAGCGGGTGACTGAGATTCTCGAGGAATTCATCCACCTTATCCGTGCGGCTGACGGGCGATCCCTTCTTCTTTTTCGGCGTGTCGTTCGCCGAGCCTGCCTTAAACGACAATCCTTTTTGCTTAAGCGTCTCGCGCAATATGCCAAGCGCCTTGGGCCCCATCCCATGCAATTGACCTAACTCCGCTTCAGAAATTTTGGTCAACTGCTCAAGGCGGGTATATCCAGCCGCTTCCAACGCGCGTGTGGCTGGCGCTCCAATTTTCGGAAAATCAATTTTATTTTGATTGTCTTGTTTCATACAGGTTCCTACGTATTTTTATTTAACCAAAAATGCAAGTTCTGTCTGCCACTTTTGCGGGTCTGGCTCAGTATCTGGGTCAGTAGGATACCATTCAATTCGTCCCGCCCACCATTCAACTCCATCTTTTATTGTAGTTTGCCACGTAATATTATTTTTTTCTGCCCAAGCCAGAAATTCAGCAGTCACAGCCACTAGGTTTTCGTAATGTCCAAAATATAAGAATACAGCATACTGCCCTTCGGGAAATACGCCTGTTGTAATGCGGTCATTTCCATCCACCCTACTTGCAACAGGAAAGCCAACTTCTATATCCAGCTTTTTATCCATATCTGTCGTGAGATAGCGAATAAAAGGCGGGCCAGAAGGTGTTAATCCCTTGCTAGCTAAAAAGGCATTTGCTTCATCCCAAAATCCTCCAAGCACCTCGCCAAAGGGTATCCCCACCTGTGCGCGGACTGCAACATAAGGTTGTTCCGTACGATGTTCCAATTTGGGTTCCACATTCATGGTTCACTCTCCTTAATATAATTTATAAATTTAAGAGCTATGCTCTTTTATTTCTTTGGCGGGATATTCTGATTGAGGTGGAAAAAGTTATCAGGGTCGTAGCGGGCTTTGATGGCGGCGAGCCGCTCCCATGCGCCGTTTGGATACGCGGCGCGGACTTGTGCTTCGTCCACATCCGCAAGGAAGTTGACGTATGCACCATTATCACTTTGGCGCAGAGCCGCAGCGAACTCCGTCACCCAGGCTTCATGGATTTCCTTTTCATCGGGCTTTTCATACAACGCGGCAAGGTTGACCATGATCCGCGAATTGCGATGGGCGAACGCTGTTGCATCTGCTGGAACGCGGGACATCGCGCCTCCCAATACCCGCAGCTGGGTCACAGCCATTGAGGCATTCGAACTCTGAAGGCGATTCAAGATCATCTCCGCTTCAGAACGGGTGACATGGTCAATAAACATGGTGCGTCCCACTGCGAGGGGGTGATAATCACCGCCTTCTTCGGGAGGGAACATTTCAGAGTAGGTCATCGGGCGGATCATATCCGCATAGGGTGTGGCGATGGAACGGAATTTGGAAATGACCTGCTCCCCCACTTCTATATCGCCAGCATAAACCATCATCGCCATGATGATCACCTTGCCATGCACATCTGCTGGAAGGAACGGCATGGGCGGCGCGGTCATAATGTTCAGGATGGTGGAAAGTTCGTTCGGAGCAGAATCAGCTTCGGCGATGAAAGAGGCGATAGTGTCCGCAGTTGCAGGCAGGCAAAGCATCCCGCCCAGTACTTTATCCAGTTCATGCAATTGGAATTTGAAGCGGGTTGCGACGCCAAAGTTTCCGCCGCCGCCGCGGATCGCCCAAAATAGATCGGGATGATTCTGATCATCCACATGCAGGAGTTGACCATCGGCGGTCACAACCTCGGCGGCCAACAGGTTGTCAATTGTGAGGCCATGCTTGCGCACGAGATAACCGACACCGCCGCCCAGCGTGATGCCGCCAAGACCGACCGTGCCTGTATCGCCAAAGCCTGTGGTGAGACCGTGCGCCGCTGTTTGAGCAACATACTCGCCAGCGGTCAATCCAGCTTCAGCCCAGGCAGTTTTATCCTGAACATTGATTTGCAGATCCTTCATCGCTGAAAGATCAAGGACGATGCCGCCTTCGGTGGTGCTGTGACCTGCGTTGCTGTGTCCGCCGCTGCGGATGGCAAGCTCGATCCCAGCCTCGCGCGCCACAGACACAAGACGAGAGACATCGCCCGCATCTGCCACTCGAACGATTGCCGCGGGGTGACGGTCAATGCCGCCGTAGAAAACGGTGCGCGCCTGTTCATAGCGCGGGTCATCAGGGGCGATGACCCGTCCGTTGAAGAGCGCGCGCAGCTCTGAAATTGAAGGAACAATTTGAGATGTTGGGTGGGATTTGATATTCATTTTTCTCTCCTTATTTCTAAAGTTGGTCTGTAAAATTTTCATGTCACTCTGAGGGAGCGTCCTTTGCGACCGAAGAGTCTCTTACAGCAAAGTAGAGATCCTTCGCTATCGCTCAGGATGACATTGCTGATGATTTCTAGTTCTTCAAATACTCACTCGTAAGCGATTGCTTCGCTTTCAATAATTCTTTGGGCGTTCCTTCGAACATAACCTTGCCGCCTTTGCTGCCGCCTTCGGGTCCCATATCAATGATCCAATCGGCATTCTTGATGACGTGCAAATTGTGCTCAATGACAACGACCGTGTTGCCCGTATCCACAAGGCGGTCAATGACTTGCATGAGGTGACCGATATCGGACATGTGCAAGCCAGTGGTCGGCTCATCCATGATGTAGATGCTTCCTTTTTTGTGCAGCTCGCTGGCGAGTTTGATGCGCTGACATTCACCGCCAGATAAAGTACTCAGAGGCTGCCCCAGACTCAAATAATCCAAACCTACATCGCTCATGGCTTGCAATTTTTTGACAACTTCCTTGAGCTCAAAATATTCGAGCGCCTGTTCCACGTTCATCGCCAGCACATCGCTGATGGATTTGCCATTGAGCTTGTATGCCAGCACTTCGTCTTTGAAGCGTTTGCCGCCGCAGACCTCGCAGGGTGATTTCACACTATCGAAAAATGACAACTCGGTGAAGACCACACCCAGTCCCTGACAGTTTTCACACGCGCCCTTCGAGTTGAAACTGAACAGCGAAGCCTGCACCTTGTTCGCCGAAGCAAACGCCTTGCGGACATCGTCCAGAATGCCTGTATATGTAGCGGGATTGGAACGGCTGTTGACTCCCACCGCAGATTGATCGATCACGATCGCATCGGGATGTTGGAGTTGGAAAACTTCATTGATGAGCGAACTTTTCCCAGACCCTGCCACGCCTGTGATCACGGTCAGCACGCCCGTTGGAATGTTCACGCTGACATTTTGCAAATTGTTGACCTTCGCATTCTTGATCGGCAGTTTACCCGTCGGTGTGCGGAACGACTCTTTCAACGGGATGGATTGCTTCATGTGCCTGCCCGTGATCGTGTCCGCTTTGAGCAGGTTTGCATAACTGCCTTCGTAAACGATCTCGCCTCCATGCGGACCTGCAAGCGGCCCCACATCCACGACATGGTCTGCCACTTTGATCACATCGGGGTCATGCTCCACGACGATGACCGTGTTGCCCTTGTCGCGCAGTTTCTGCAACAACTCGTTCATGCGATGCACATCCCGTGGATGCAAGCCAATGCTCGGCTCATCGAAGATGTACGTCACATCGGTCAGGCTGCTGCCGAGATGTTTGACCACCTTCACGCGCTGTGACTCGCCGCCCGATAACGTATCTGTCTCGCGGTTGAGGCTGAGATACTCCAGCCCAATATCTACAAGTTCTCCCAATCGTTCGAGAAGCGTCCGCACCATTGGCTCGGCGGCAGGCATTTTGATTCCCTTCACAGCTTCGATCAATTCAGGGATTTCCATGCTCGTCAGGTCGGCGATGTTGTAGCCATTGATCTTGCATTTCAGGACGGTCTGGTTCAACCGCGCACCGTTGCATTCAGAACAAGGCCCCATTGTCATGAAAGGCTCCACCGACTTTTGAGTCCGCTCGGACTTGGTTTTTAGATCCTGCTTGATGTACTTGTTGGTAAAGCGGTTGATAATGCCTTCGTAGGTTATGTTGAAGTCTTTTGCCCCCATCTTGGTCTTGACCTTGATGGGTTCGCTATATAAAAGGTCGTTCAATTCCTTCTGGGTGTATTTGGATATTTTCTTATCAGGGTCGAATAAACCCGTATTGATTACATTACTCCAGCCCCAACTTTCCACGGCGTATTCAGGAAACAGAATCGCACCCTCATTCAATGATTTGGACGTATCCAAAAACTTATCCATGTCCACGTCCAGTTTGCGACCAAGTCCGTTGCAGTTCGGGCACATCCCTTGCGGGTCGTTGAAACCGAATACGTTGGTGGGCCCTACATGCGGCTGCCCGATGCGCGAAAACATCATGCGCAGGATCGTGTTGATGTCGGTGATCGTGCCAACGGTCGAGTGTGAACCGCCGCCCATCCGCTTCTGATCCACCACAATGGACATGCTCAAATTCTCAATGGCGTCCGCATCAGGCTGGGAATACTTCGGCAAAAAATTCCGCACGAACATGCTGAAGTTTTCATTGAGCAGGCGCTGTGACTCGGTGGCAATCGTATCGAACACGATGGACGATTTACCCGAACCTGAAACGCCTGTGAAAATAGTGATCTTTCGTTTGGGGATGCGCAGCGAGACATTCTTTAAATTATTCTCACGTGCGCCGCGAATTTCGATATATTCCTGCGGCATAGTCTCTCCTCTGTATTCTTTGCAGAACATTAACGCAGTGGGTGGGTAAAAGCAAGGCTTTCACCCACCCAAGATGACAATTCGTATCAATTTTAGAACATTTATTCTAAACAGTCAAGACAAAAACGGATTCTCAACTCACTGCTCTATTGGGGCATAAACCGTTTCCAATGTCCCTCAGAAATAACTTCGGCGACGCCATCAACCACTTTGATGGCGGTCTGATCGTCAATCCCGTAGGTCGGCACTGGTACCTTGGCAGCCATTCTTTCTACTTTGGCCGTGGAACTTTCGGGGTGGTTCTCGTGATCCAGGTGCGGAAGCAACGCAAAGTCAACCAGTCCCAGCCCCTTCTCGATGACAAAGGGCGCATTGGGGTCATCGTACGTCTCTCCAAAAATAGGAGCCGTCACCATACTGCCAGCGCTCACCCCCACGTAGACCGTCTTGCGCAGCGACGGCAGGAGTTCTGCCAGTCCAGACTCTCGCATCCAGCGGCACAGATACAGGACATCGCCGCCAAACACCAACAGGGCATCAGCCTCCTCGACAGGAGTGACCCAATTCTCTCTCTTGATGCTGGGTAGGGCCGTGAGCTCTAGCACGCCCAACGATTTCCAACCCAATTCGGTCAGGGGGCTGGGACCTAATCCGCTGATGAAACGGTAGGCCATTGAAGGTCCGACGGAGAAAGGATATATGGCAGTGGGAATGCAAAGGGCGCTGGACTCGGCAATCGGTTTGCCCAACAGATCGACCAACGCTTTATGGATACTTGCATTCTTGATACCTGCTGAGGTAAGCAAAAATTTCATGATGTCTCTCCAGAACGATTTTAAGAGCCTAGAGGATTCGCACTTGTTTTCAAACTCAACTCACCGATTTTTTAACGAGCGTGGCAATCTTTGCCTCTTCGGTGGCGGTCAACTTAATCAGCGCGAAGGCGGCAGCCCACATATTTCCTTCATCCAGTTTCGCATCAGGTTGGAAGCCAAAGGTTGCATACCGCACACCAAACTTGCTCGCCGCCTGAAAGAAACAAATGACCTTGCCTTCCTCATTGGCATAAGCAGGCATGCCATACCAAGTCTTCGGCATGAGCTCTGGCGCAGCAGCAGTAACGATCTCATGAATCCGCTTACCCAATGAACGATCCGTTGAGTCTTTCATCCCACTGATCGCCGCAAGGATGGCTTTTTCACCTTCTGCCCTATCTTTGCCTGCACGTGCTTCTGCTTTCAACTCCTGGGCGCGAGCCTTCATTGCGGCTTTTTCGTCGGCTGTAAATCCTGCACCAGTTGTCTTGGTGGTCTTTTTCGTTTCTGTCTTTGGGCTCATAAGAATCTCCTTATCTGACTTTGGGTTATTTTGACACTTGCATAAAAACAAATTTATCTTTATAATAAAGATACTTCAAAATAAAGGTAATGTCAAGGGTATATTTCTATGACCAAACCGACAAAGACAGATCTGAAAAAACGAGCCCTCATGGCAGTCAGGGATTATGGCGTTAATCTGACACTCTTCCGAAACGCCATGAGTGAATGGGCGGGACTCAACGTAACCGACATGGAATGTCTCAGGCTTCTATTCCAAAAAGGCATTGCCACCCCCTCTGAACTTTCCAGGTTTACAGGCCTCACTTCTGGCGCAACGACAGCCATGCTGGATCGGCTCGAAAAGGCGGGCTTAATTGAACGCCGACCCAATCCCAATGACCGCCGCGGAACTTTGATCGCACCTTTGCAATCGAGTTCTGAAAAAGCTGCGTCATGGTTTGAGTCGGCGAGAAAAGCGCAAGACGAATTGATCTCAGGTTACTCCGAAAGTGAGCTGGAGATCATTGCAGATGCCTTTGAACGATTTGCAAAACTGTGGGATGATGAACGTAAGAAAGTTCAAAAAGATCCGTAGAGATCGCATCACTCGCCGTCGTACGCCTTTTTCAAATCTGCGATGATGAGCTTGCGCATTTGTAGCATGGCTTGCATGCCTCGCTCGGCTTTGACCGGGTCAGGTCCGCCAATGTAATCGCCCAACTGCTTCGGGACGATCTGCCACGACAAGCCCCATTTATCCTTACACCACCCACAAGATTCCGCTTCAGGAATTGCAGACAACTTGCTCCAGAAATAATCCACTTCGTCTTGATCTTCGCAGTTGACATACATCGAAAATGCTTCGGTGAATTTAAACATTGGTCCGCCATTCAGCGCCATGTACTCTACCCCATCCAACTCAAACGAAACAGTCCACGCGTTGCCGTCGGGTTTGCGGTTAACGCTTAGCACCTTAGAGTTCTTAAAAATCGAGACGTAAAAATTCACCGCCTCTTCTGCTTGGGGATCGTCGTACCATAAAAACGGGGTAACTTTTTTCATTTTAAAATCTCCTTTTATTATTTACTTTTCACTTTGGCACTTTTTAGATTTTCTGCGATCCTGAACTTAATAACCTTCTCGATCAATTTGATGGGCATCGGCTTATCGAGAGGGAAATTAAGCGAACTCTTTGCCGAGCGATATTGCTCGATCTGCTTTTGGAACGCTTCATTCCCCGCCGGAATTGGATACATTCCAATGTGATTTTTCCACGCTGAAAAATGGACGAAGTACTCGCCGTTCACCTTGAAGGCAGGCATGTTGTAACTGATATGTTCCTCCGCATCAGGGACCACATCCTTGATCGCCGCAATGATCTCCCCCATCGCCTTCTGCGCATTTTCAGGAAGGGTCGAAATATATTCATTGATGGATGTGAATTTCATAGGCGTTCTCCTTGCTGTTTATCTTTCAAACTCATGTAGTGATCGCGCAGTTTTTTATCGAAATGTTCCAATGCATAACGCAAGGTCACACGGGGCATGGTGGCTGCATGTTTATCTAAAAAGTGAAGCAACTTCTTTCGGTCTTTGTCGCCTGCAAAACGCAGCGCCCACCCATTTGCCTTGTGGATCAGATCCTCTTTGTCGTGGAGCATGATCTCTGCCAGTTTGAAGGCATCTTCCACATCACCTTTGCCAATGAAATAAAGCGTGCTGACAATGGCGTGCGGCGCTCGGGCATCTTTTTGGACTTTGCCAGTTTATACAAAACCTTGCGCGGTTTCTCGAACAAGTAACCACCAACCACATGGATCGCGCTGCGGTCAACCAAGTCCCAGGTGTTGATACGGTCATGCCGTCGGATGTAAAGATCGAATAATTCTTTGCGACGGACTTCGGTCGTCTTTTTGCTGCGCGCTTGAAAATCCATAATGCTGACCGCGCCGACCCGCATTTCATGGAACGGACTTTCAAGCATCGTTTCCACTTCATCAAGCGGCATGTCCATGAACTCTTTCGCGAGCGCAAAGACCTGTCCCATGCGGATGCCCAAAATGGCATCGTCCTCATTCGACGCAAGATGGCCATGAGATTTCGCCACTGCTGGCGAACGCAGCGCCTTTAATCGTTTGAGGAATATGTCTGCATTCATGGCTGGTCAACCGTCAGCTAGCGAACAGGCTCGTAGCGCTGATACAGCACACCCGTAGGAAGAGGCGCGGATTCGATCAACTTCAGCTTGACGTACTTGCCATCCGGAAATAATTTCTTGCCGCTGCCCAATATCAATGGATAGACATGCAAGACCAATTCATCCACCAGATCATTTTCGATGAGGGTATGAACGAGCACGCTGCTGCCATCGAGCAAAATATTTTTGCCGGGTTGGTTCTTGAGTTTGCGCACTTCTTCGACCACATTGCTGCTGATAATGGTGGAGTTGCTCCAAGCCGCCGCCGATTTCAGCGTGGTGGAAACTACATATTTTTTGACATTG
The DNA here is from genome assembly GCA_016718275.1 of Candidatus Villigracilis affinis. Taxonomy (GTDB): domain Bacteria; phylum Chloroflexota; class Anaerolineae; order Anaerolineales; family Villigracilaceae; genus Villigracilis; species Villigracilis affinis. The sequence goes on along the minus strand of JADKEA010000019.1, from coordinate 193,963 downwards.
CCAAATGGATTTTCTTCGGGCGGCATGGGTTCAAACGCATCGCCGTGGGTCTTCCAGGTTTTGCGCCCGAGCAAAAGAGTATCGGCAGTTTCCATGGCTTGCGAGAAGCGCATGCCGATGTCGTCGTGCCAAAAGGGAATGGTCCAGCCGCCGTGAGAGAAGCCGCCATCGGTATCTTCATCCACGCCGCCGGGGGCTTGGATGACACCGTCTAAAGAAATGAATTGATGTACGATCAGTTTTCGCATGGTTTCTCCTTTTTACTAATAAACAGACACGAATAGTCTAATTTGAATTGTAGTCCAAATTTTTATTGATTCAATTTGATCGCATACCAGGCAACTGTCATCACCCATGCACAATACACAACGATCAAGAAGCGGTTCGCCCACCCCACCAGCGCAATGACACCCTCAGGCAATGTCGTCACAACTTCAGCACTTGCAGACATGTCACCACCAACCTGAGCATACGTTGCCATCATGACGGCGAAAGCGATTGCCATCAGAAGAATGCTCACCCACGTCAGGTTCGCTGTCCACAATAGGGAATTCCTTGCAATGGACCATGATTCTGTTCGGACAAGAGCGACACTGATCAACATGGCGGCAATGGAAAGGCTCGGTATTCCGATCATCGCCGATAAACCGTGCAGCTTGTGATTTATGTCAAATACGGCTGCCATCGCCTCGCCAATCCCTGCCAGGACGAGAAAAAGCAGCCCAATCTTTCCAGCCGTTGTTTGCAGATGCGGCCAAAGTGTATAAGCCAATGCCCATGAAGCTGCGCCCCATAAAAAGAACATCGCCGACAATATCGTTGGATATTTTCCATTTGCATATTCACTGACCATGCGCCAGGCTGGGTTAAATTCCGGGCTGAGGATGTGCAAACTGACAAGCAATACCAAAACCGCAACTGATATGCCGATTGCCAACAACGAGCTTGTGGATGAAATTTGATCTACTTTTAAGCTACTCATTTTTTATTCTCCGCTGTTTCTTTATGGAAACAGAATTTACTTTTTCGCCTCTGCCAAAATATCATCCAACCGTTCATATCCTTCGCGGACACCTGTTTCCATGCCTGATTGCACCATTCCATCACGATCTTCCACCGACTGATATACCGATTGAATCGTGATCCGAGTGCGATTGCCGGGTAATTCTTCCAACCGCATAGTGTCAAGCACAACATGTCCGCGTTCGGGGAGACCTTCAAACTCAAAAGTCTGAATCATCAACTCCTCAGACATTTCATGGAATGTGCCATGAAAACCAAATTCGTTCCCATGTGTGTCCTTGTGAATGTAGCGATACTTTCCGCCACTGACCGGCTCAAAGGTTTCGAGGATCATCTCATAGCCATGCGGTCCAAGCCATTGGATGTACAACTTCGGGTCGATATGTGCCCGGTAAACCAATTCTCGCGGAGCATCGAACTCGCGGGTGATAAAGAGTTCCTGCTTGCCGGGTTCGGCATTCACTGTGACTTTATTTTTTGAGGGCATTTTTCTTCTCCTGTTTCATTTTTTCTAAAAGGTCATCCAATCGGTCGAACCGCGCTTCCCATAATTGACGGTACTGTTCGATCCAATCGGCTACTTCGCCTAACTTATCAAAACGCGCTTCGACATATCTCTCGCGTCCTTGTGGGATGACAACCACCAACCCACACTCCTTCAATATCTTGATATGGCGCGAAACAGCAGGTCGGCTGATACGAAAATTCTCAGCGACACCGTTAAGGGTGAGCCTTTGTTGAGCCAGCAAGCCCAAAATAGCCCTGCGGTTCGGGTCTGCGATTGCCTGAAAAACATCTCTTCTCATGTTTACCTATGTGTAACTATTCGGTTACTTATTTAGGTAAATTTTAGAACAAATATTCTTTTTTGTCAAGATAAAAATGGTCTGAATTAGAAGGTTTAGAACATCCCCCTTATGTACAACTACCCTTTGAATCTCGGGTATGAACCCAATACGCGCAACATCACTGCATATTCGCCCAAATGATCGAGAGCCCGCCTGGTGGCTTCTTCATGCACTGCACCGATGAAATCAATGTAAAACAAATACTCCCACGGACTCCCCTGCAACGGACGCGATTCGATCTTCGTCAGGTCAAGATCGCGCAAAGCAAAAACTGACATGGCTTTGAACAACGAACCGGGGACATTTTTCAGCGTGAACACAATGGAAGTCTTCGCCTCACCCGCAGGGACAATTGCTTCTCGTCCGACAGCGAGAAAACGCGTATAGTTTTCCGGGTTGTCTTCGATACCTTCCTGCAGAATTTGCATTCCGTACAACTCAGCCGCCCGCTTCGACGCAATGGCCGCCACATCCCGCGCACCTGACTCTTTGAGCATCTTCACACTGCCCGCCGTGTCGTAGACCTGCTCCGCTTTGATTCCATGCGAACGCAGATACGCAGCACACTGTCCCAACGCCTGCGGATGGCTGATCGCCTTCTTGATATCTTCCATCTTTACACCCGGATTGGTGATGAGACAATGCTGCACGCGCAGGAAGTACTCCCCCACAATATGCAGGTCATGCCGCAGGAGCAGATCATAATTTTGATGGATACTGCCCGCCAAAGAATTTTCAATGGGAGCCAGTGCCGCATCGCTTACGCCGCTGACAACTGAATCAAACATCACATCGAACGATTCACACGGGACAGTTTCAACTTTCCCAAAATAATTAAAGACAGCCTGCTCGGAATACGCGCCGGGTTCGCCCTGGAATGATACTTTCATAGTCTCTCCTTAAAATCTTGTCGCTTTTCCGCCCACTCCACGATCTTCCGAAACCCAGCTTCCACATCTTCATCAGAAGCGGCGATCGTCATGCGGATGAAGCCTTCGCCATATTCGCCGAATGCCGAGCCAGGTACGAGTCCCACGCCAACTTCATCCAAAATCTTTTCACACATTTCCACCGATGACATTTTCAAGGCACGCAGATCGAGGAAGAAATAGAAAGCTCCCTGCGGGGGAATCACTTTTACTTTTTCACATTCCAATTCATGCGAGAGGCGAATCACCAATTCACGGCGGCGGGCATACCCTGCGCGCATTTCAGCAGTGACGTCCTGCATGGCAGGGTCGGTCAATGCAAAGGCGGCGGCTTTTTGAATGAAGGGCGCTACACAGGTAATGGAGTTTTGCCCTGCTTTCAAGGCGTTCTCAATAATGTGTGCGGGCGCAGCGAGGAAACCAACGCGCCACCCCGTCATCGCATAGGATTTGGACAAGCTGTTCACGATGAGGGTGCGCTCTTTCGCGCCGTCAATCGCCGCTGCGGAGGTGGGACGTTCTTCATAATATAAACTTCCATACACTTCATCGCTGACGATCCACAGGTTATGTTCTTTTGCAAAGTCTTGCAGTTTTTGCAGATACTCGCGGGTGGGATATGCGCCCGTCGGGTTGGATGGATAGTTCAGCACGATGACCCGGGTTTTGGGAGTCAAAGCTTTCAGCCATGAGTCGAAGAAGGGGATGAATCCATTTTCGGCGGGGGCAGGGACGCGGATCACATTTCCACGCAGCATGATGGCCATGTTGGAATGAGTCGCCCATGAAGGGTCGGGAACCAAAACATCATCCCCAGGATTGAGAATGGATTGCATGGCGAGATAATACGCGTGGATGCCGCCATGTGTGATGAGAATTTCGGAGGCGGGGTCGTAGGTGATGCCTTCGTCGCGAATCAGTTTGTTTGCAACAGCAGCTCGCAGGTCAGGGTAGCCGCGCGAGGGGCCGTAATGAGTCAGCCCGGCTTGCATCGCTTTGAAGGCAGTTTCTGCAATTGCGGGATGAGTCCCAAAATCGGGATCGCCCACTTGCAAGCCGACTATATTTTTTCCGCTGGCTTTTAATGCAAGGATACGGTCTGCCATGGCAACCGTGGCAGATTGGCGGATCAACTCAAATTGTTCGTTAATGCTTTGCATAAATTTTCCTTCGCGATTTAATGAGGGCGAGTGTATCAAAGGAATCAAAATCCCGTCAACTGATTTGACGGGATTGGGAAATTCATATGATCTATTTTTACTCGACGAACGGCTGGACGGGCTCGGGCTCGTTCGATTTTGGTTGAAGCGGCAAAAGAAAGGTGAATTTGCTGCCCAGACCTTCCAGGCTTTCAGCCCAGATGCGCCCGCCGTGCATCTCGATCATGACCTTCGCAACGGACAAGCCCAGCCCCATTCCGCCGTGCCTGCGCGTGAGATGGGATTCAACTTGATAGAAACGTTCGAAGATATGCGGCAGATCGCGGGGGGGGATTCCCACGCCATCATCTTCAACGATCACTTTCACAAAACTGGAGTCGAGGCTGCCACGCACGGTGATGTGTCCGCCCTCATTCGTGAACGTGACCGCATTTTTCACCAGGTTGCTCAACACGATCGCGATCTTACTGCCATCCGCATCTACCAGCAATTCCTGATTGCGATCCAATTCCGCTTTCAGGGCAACGCCTTTATGTTTTGCGATATCGCGGAACGAAGCGATGACATCTTCGATGACACGGCTCATCGAAACCTTGCGGGAGCGGAGACTTGCGCCGCCTGTTTGATAATTATCCACGCTCGAAAGGCTTTCGATGATCTCTTTTAATTTGGAGGCATTGCGGATAATGGCATCCACCTGCTCCTGATATTCGTTACCGACCAGTTCACGCAAAAACGTGGAGTGCCCGAGGATCAAGCCAAGCGGCGTGCGAAGTTCATGCGAAGTGATCGCGATGAATTCATTCTTCAAGCGGTCGAGGTCGCGCGATTCGTTTTGGGAGGATTGAATGCTATTTTCAAGCAGGTTATTCTGCATGGCAGTGGTGGCCAGCGAAGCCAGCGTTTCCATGACCAGGATGTCTTCATCGGTATAATGAATATCGTCTGCCTTGTTGATGACCTCGAACACCCCCATCGGCTTGCCATGTAAAAGAAGCGGCACGACCAGCATGGAGCGAGTAACAAAATTCGCCATCTCATCCACTTTATTGAAATGACGCTCATCGTTCCTGACGTCATTGATGATCAGCGGTCTGGAATGCAGAAGCGACCAGCCAGCGGCGCTCCCATTAAGTGGCACACGGGCATCTTTAATCAGATCACGATGAAACCACGGCACGAACCTGAAAAAGAATTCCTGCGTCGCTTCATCGTATTCCATCAGGGATGCGGTTTCGCTGCCGGTCAGTTCGGTCGCCGCTGAAAGGATGGACTGCAAATACGCGTCAAGATCAACCATCGTGCTGAGGTTGCGCGTAACGTCCAAAAGTCTTGCAAGCAGATTCACTTGATCCATGGTCATATTTACCTACATACCTTACAGTAAGATTATACTTCACAGGTCTATCTGTAGTGGAAGGTAAACAGAGGCTTAAGGAAATTGTAATTAAAACAACGAAAAGGAGAATAAATCCATGGCAAACAAAAAAGTACGCGTCGCGATTATTGGCGTGGGAAATTGCGCTTCTTCGCTTGTGCAGGGCGTCCAGTTTTACAAGAACGCAAAAGAGGATGAAACCATCCCCGGCATCATGCACACCCAGCTTGGCGAATATCACGTCCGTGACATCGAATTCACCCTGGCGATCGACATCAATGCCACCAAAGTAGGCAAGGATCTTTCAGAAGCCATCTTTGCTGAGCCAAATAACACCTACAAATTCGCAGATGTCCCGCACCTTGGCGTACCCGTTGTACGCGGCATGACCCATGACGGGCTCGGTAAATATTTGAGCGAAGTCATCACAAAGGCCCCCGGCTCCACCGCAGATATCGCCAAACTACTCAAGGAAACCAAGACCGATGTGGTCATCAACTTCCTGCCCGTTGGCTCGGAAATGGCAACCAAATGGTATGTGGAACAGATCCTCGAAGCGGGCTGCGCGTTCGTCAATGGCATTCCTGTATTCATTGCTTCGTCTGAATATTGGGGCAAGCGTTTTGAAGATGCGGGTCTGCCCATCCTCGGCGACGACATCAAGAGTCAGGTCGGGGCGACGATCGTTCATCGTGTGCTGACCAGCTTATTCGTAGATCGAGGCGTGAAGATCGATCGCACCTATCAACTCAATTTCGGCGGCAATACCGACTTCCTCAACATGCTTGAACGCGAACGTCTCGAAAGTAAGAAAATTTCCAAGACCAACGCCGTCACCAGCATGGTTCCCTACGACATTGGCAAGGACAACGTCCATGTCGGTCCCAGCGACCACGTCCCCTGGCTCACCGATCGCAAGTGGTGCTACATCCGCATGGAAGGAACCACCTTCGGCAACGTGCCGCTTAACCTCGAACTCAAACTCGAAGTGTGGGACAGTCCCAACTCGGCTGGTGTAATGATCGACGCCGTGCGCTGTGCCAAGATCGCACTCGACCGCGAACTGGCGGGCCCCATCGTCGGCCCATCATCTTATTTCTTCAAGACACCACCCAAGCAATTTAAAGATGAGGTCGCCCATCAGAAGGTGGAAGATTTCATCTCAGGCAAAAGTGATGAGTAAATTAGAGAGTAGAGAGTAGTGAACAGTGAGACGTTTGCACAAGCAGGCGTCTCTTTTTCAGGTAAAATCCAGCCCATGAAATCCAACCACCAATTACGATTAACAAACCGCTTCATCCTTAACTTTGTCTGCTTGCCCTGCTACTGGCAGGATGCCAACCCGCAGCCCCCACCACTGATACAAACGCCATTCAAACAGCCGCATTCCAAACGGCACTTGCACAGATCAGCATTCCCTCCCAAACACCTGCGCCCACGGATACCCCCATCCCCACTGCGACAGTTCCGCGTACGCCGCCTGCGTTACCATCCATTTATCAATCCCCCATCCTCAAACCCGAAGACCTCCCGCGCACCTATGTAGCGGATACCTGCACGTACCTGCAAAGCAAATGGAATCCGAACAATGCCGCGCCTGGGACTGTGGTGATGCCGATCATGATCCATGCCATTGACCAGGATGCCGCCTCGTCTCAACTGCTGAAAATATCAGGAAAAGATTTCAGACAGATGATGAACGACCTGCATGAATTTGGGTTTCAGGCGATCAACATGCAGCAAATGGCCGATTTCATGTACAACAACGCAAAGATTCCCCCGCGCTCTGTCCTATTGATCGTGGATGACCGCGCCTACGCCGAGAAATTCAACACTCATTTCCGCGGTTATTTCGAAGATTGGGGCTGGCCCGTGGTCAATGCTTACATCGGCCTCGATGAACGCCCCGACCTATGGGCGGAAAACGCCGCCCTCTCCGCCGAAGGCTGGGTGGATTACGAATCGCACGGCTACATCCACAACACCCCCATCACCGATTCATCCACCGACGAATACATCACCGCCGAATTAAGCGGCGCAATGACCTCCATCCAGAAATATATGAACAAGACGCCCATCGCCTACATTTGGCCAGGCGGCGGATTCTCACGCCGCGCCGTGGAACTGGCCCCGCAATTGGGTTATCAACTGGGCTTCACCGTCAACCCACGCGGACCGGTTATGTACAACTGGATTCCGCAGGCCGATGCCTACAATGCGTCGAATCCCTACGCGATTCCAGAAACACCCACTGGCAATCCGCTGATGACCATTCCGCGCTATGCCGATATTAACGCCCGCGGCGAGTTGGACAACGTCCGCCAGATCAGCGAACAGGCCGCAGCTTATGCCGAGCAAAACAAGGCCACCGAGCTTGAATACTACGATATCGTTTGCGCGCCGACTTACGGCCCTATTCCGCCCGCGCAATAAAAACGAACCGCGACATAAATGTTACATACGCTGACTCTGCCGATCGATAACCGAATCAGTTTCCCCGTCGGTACGATACGCCTTGTCCGAATTTCGTTTACAATAAAGTACACATGAAAACAAATCCTGATTTAGTCAGAACCATACTTTACCGCCTTGGCACCATCCTTATCATCGTATTCATTCTGATCTCCTGTGAGCCCTTTACTTCCGCTCCCGGAACAGACGCACAAAGCATCAGCTCCACCGATACAGCCCTCGCTCAAACCAGTGAGAGAACCCAGGTGCCGCCGCGCACACCACCCGCATTGCCCGCCGTGTTCCAGTCGGCCCATTTGAATCCGCTGGATACGCCTCACACCTACATTGAAGATGCTTGTCAGTACCTGCACAATAAATGGAATCCACTTAGTGCGGAACCCGGCACTGTGGTCATGATCGTCATGTTCAACGACATCCTCATGGAAGATTTCGACAGGATCATGGAACAGCTTCACGAACAGGGATTCCAAGCGATCAACACGAAAGAATTGCTGGCGTTCATGGAAAGAAACGTCAAAATCCCCCAGCGTTCGGTGGTCATCATCCAAAACGACAGCCAGCAGGCTGACGACCTGACCCGCAACTATCGCGAATATTACGACCGCTGGAAATGGGTCGTGGTCAACGGCTGGGTCAGCAATCCAGACGCGCCCGAATATTTATGGCAGGATAACATCGCGCTGGAAAACGAAGGCTGGGTGGACCATCAGGCGCAGGGCATGATCCCCGGCACGGTGCTTTCAGATGATTCATCCAAGACGGTGATCCAGCGTGAACTTGAGAACCCGATCACCGCATTCGTAAAGTTGTACAATAAAAATCCGATCGCGATCATCTGGCCTGGCGGCGGATTTGGCATGCGCCCCGTGGAAGCGGCGCGGCAGCTTGGTTACCAGCTTGGATTCACCGCCAACGCGCGCGGACCTGTGATGTACAACTGGGTTCCCCTCGCAAATGAAGTCGACCCCGAGCGCCCCACCTACATCCCCGAAGGCCAGATCAATGACCCGTTGATGACCCTGCCGCGCTACTGGCCTGACCAGATCCTGAATGCCATTGATGCAGTTCGTGTCACAGGCAATGAAGCCAGCGCCTACGCAAAGGCAAATAAAGAAGTGGAATTGGAATACTACGACATTGTTTGCGCCGACACCTACGGCCCGATGCCAACGCCATAGCCTGATTTGTTACTTTAAAATCCATTGGAGGTTTCCCATGTCTTCTGACTGCCTTTTCTGTAAGATCATCAAGGGCGATATCCCCGGCACCATCGTGTATCGCGACGAGCAGGTGACAGCCTTCCGCGATATCAACCCCGCCGCGCCCACCCATGTCTTGATCGTGCCGAACAAACACATTGAGTCGGTCAACATGTTGATCGTTGACGATGAACCGCTGATCGGTCATCTCTTTATCGCGGCAAAGAAAATCGCCGCGCAGGAAGGCATCGCCGAAGACGGATATCGTCTGGTCGTCAACACCAATGCGCATGCAGGCCAGACCGTCTTCCACATCCACCTGCATCTGATAGGTGGGGCGCCATTGAAACTCCAAATGGGATAAGGTCTTGTTTAAGATAAAATACCCAGCGATCAGCAAAGTCTGCTGGTCGCTTTTTTATGAAAGCTATCCGTCCTGAGCGGAGCCACGCACTTCACGGCGAAGTCGCAGGACAGTCATCACGGTAAAGTTGATGTTTATATCCCCTGCGCTTCGGCTGCGTTCGGACAAAGAACATGTCCTCACTCCGCTCAGCGCGAAACAATTACAGGAGAACCAATGCCCGAACGAGAAATTTACCTGCTATCCCCGCGCGCGCTCAGCCCTGAAACGATTGCCGTGGCTTTTGCGAAAACCTCGCGCGCGCCTGAATCATTCCGCGAGATTGCATCAGAGTTGAGCGATGAAAAATCCGCGCAGTTCCATGAGAAATGGGTCGTCGGGTACGGACATGCCTCCGTCGCCGAACATGCAGTATTGCACCTTGCTTTCGAAAACGTTTCGCGCATCGCCATCGAAACCATCGAAAGCAGCCGCCTTGCATCGTATACTGAAAAATCCACGCGTTACCAAAAGTGGGGCTCAGATGATTTCACCATTCCTCCAGAACTGGACGGGCATCCGCTGCGCGATGAATTCATCCAAACCGTGCGCCTCCTTTTCTCGACCTATGCTGAGTCGCTCGACCCTGTGAAGAATCTCATCCTCGGCAGATCTCCACGCCGCGAAAACGAATCGGATGAAGCCTACGACCGTCGTATCCGCTCGCAATACGTGGACCGATGCCGCTTCATCCTGCCTGCCGCCGCCAACGCCAACGTGGGCATGACCGCCAACGCCCGTGTCATCGAAATGGTCATCCGTAAAATGCTCTCGCATCCGCTTGCCGAAGTGCGCCAGATCGGCGAAAAGGTAAAGGAAGTGTCGAAGGCCGAAACGCCCACTCTGGTCAAGTATGCGGATGTGGTGCCGTATCTTGTTGAAACGACTGCGGAGATCGCAAATTGGAAATCGGAAATTGGAAACGTTCAAACAGACTGGTGCAAATTAATTAATTTCGACAAAGACGGCGAAAAGAATATCCTCGCCGCCGCTTTGTATCGTTTCAATGAAATGCCATATGCAGAAGCGCTGGCTTACGTCAAAGCGCTGAAGAAAAAGGAACGCGAGCAGCTTGCCGAGGCCCTGCTTGGAAAACTCGGAAAATATGATGTTCCTCTGCGCGAACTGGAATACGCCACCTACACCTTCGATCTCGTCATGGATCAGGGCGCGTATGCCGAGTTCAAACGTCACCGCATGATGACCCAGACCCCGCAGCGGCTGACGACCCGGCTTGGGTACACGATTCCGCTTCTCGTAACAGAAGCAGGCTTCGGGTTAAAGTATGAAGCGGCGATGCAGTCGGCAAGTGAAATGTACGAAAAGTTATATGCGTTCAACCCCGATGTCGCGCAGTACATTGTCCCCAATGGATTCAATCGCCGTGTGCTGGCGCAATTCAATTTGCGTGAGGCGTTCGCGTTCTGTCAGTTGCGCAGTGCGGCGAACGCGCATTTTTCGATCCGCCGTGTGGCGCAAAAGATCTATGAAGAGATGTCGCGCGTCCACCCTTTGCTGACGAAGTATATGAAACTGCGCGAAGAGACCTGGCAGCAGGTTGAAGAAAATTATTTTACGCAGGTGTAAACGTAGGGGCACAGCGGCGCTGTGCCCCTACAATGTAGAAAATGAAAAAGGCGGAGCGTGATGCTCCGCCTTTGCTTTTTAATCGTCGTCTTCGTCTTTCTTGATCTCGAAGATCTCGTCAATTCTTGCCATGATCTCGGGTGTGATCTTTTCGATCACATCGGCGGCCTTCATGTTCTCGTGAACCTGTTCCACGCGGCTCGCGCCCGTGATGACCGTGCTCACGAACGGATTCTTCACACACCACGCCAGTGCAAGTTGTGAAAGTGTGCAATCAAGTTCTTTTGTGATCGGCTCCAGCGCATTTACCTTTGCAAGCTTCTGCTTGTCGGTCAAGTGATTTTGAAGCCAGTCATACCCCTTAAGCGCGCCGCGGCTGTCTTTGGGAATGCCGCCTTTATATTTACCAGTCAACAACCCTGAAGCCAGCGGACTCCAAATGGTGGAGCCGTAATTGTATTCCTTGTAGAAACGTTCGTAATCGCCTTCCATGCGGTTGCGGACGAACATGTTGTACTGCGGCTGCTCCATGGCAGGCTTGTGCAAATGGTGACGTTCCGCGATCTGGATCGCTTCAATGATCTCCGAAGCCGCCCACTCCGAAGTTCCCCAATACAAAGCTTGTCCGCGTTCGATGATGTTGTGCATGGCCCACACGGTTTCTTCGATGGGTGTGGTTTTATCGGGGCGGTGACAATAGATCAGATCCACGTACTCGAGCTGTAATCTTTCGAGTGATCCGCGAATGCCTTCGATAAGGCGCTTGCGATTGAGCGTGTTCTTTTCGTTCACGCCGTCATGCAGCCCCCAGAAGAATTTCGTCGAAACCAGGTAACTGCTCCTGCGCCAGTTTAACTCTTTGAGAGCCTTCCCCATCACCTCTTCCGATTTTCCACCCGCATAGACTTCGGCGTTATCAAAAAAATTCACACCCGCATCATACGCAGCGGCCATCATATCCACGGCAGCTTTCACATCTGCCTGATTGCTGAATGTAACCCACGAGCCAAACGAAAGCTCACTTACCTGAATGCCTGTTTTGCCAAGATGACGGTACTTCACTGTGCCTCCATAGTTTTAAGTGACGCCGCCTCACAACTGACTGTCACTTTGTTTACTCCATTATAATCATCCCATGCGAAAAACACTGTTCTTTTGCGCTTTGCTTCTCGGCGCATGTGCTTCTTCAAATGGTCAACCATCAGACGGCCCGCTTCAACCGTACCTTACCCGCACGCCCGAAAGCACCTCCACACCGAACGCCATCGTCATCATCAACACCATCGTCCCAACCGCAACCCCTTTCATTTACATCATTCAGCAAGGCGACACCTTCAGCGAACTTGCCGAAAAATTCAAGGTCACACAGGATGATCTGCGGACAGCGAATCCAGATGTCTCTCCGAACAGCATGAGCGTGGGGACAAATCTCCTCATCCCAGGCAGTTCCCTCACCTCAGTCGACGCTTCAACGCCGACGCCCGCGCCTGCTCCTGTCACCCAAAGCATTTGCCACCCGACAGCAGACAACGGCCTGTGGTGTTTTGCCTTGATTCAAAACGACACGGCTGGCTTTCTTGAAAACCTCTCCGCCAGAATCACCCTCGACCCAAATACCAGCGCCATCGCATTCACGCCATTGGACATCATCCCGCCAAATTCATCCATGCCTGTCTATGTCTTTTTTCCAAACACACCCGCCCCGCTGGGAGCAAATCCGCAGGTGCAGGTGTTGAGTGCCATTCAATTGAGCGCAAATCCGCCGCGTTATCTCAAAGCAACCTTGAACAATACCATCGCCAAAATTGACTGGGACGGTTTCACTGCGCAACTCAGCGGAGAAATTCTTTTGCCCGCAGAATCGTCAGCCGCCACACAGGTTTGGGTGGCGGCTGTTGCGTACGATAAATTGGGTCAGGTGGTTGGAGTCAAACGCTGGGAAGGCGGAGCGTTGCAGCCCGGGGGGAGTCTAAAATTCAATTTCGCCGTATCCAGCCTCAGGTCCGCAATCGATACGGTGGAGTTTTTTGTCCAGGCAAAGTAGATGAACCTTCTTTCCTCTTTCTTCTTCCATCAATAGGCAAGAAAGAGGAAAGAAGAAGAAAACTATTTCCCTTCCAGCCACAAATATCTTTCAAGTGGAACAGCGATCGGCGTAAATACATACCCCTTCACGTAAGGCTGTACCAATTCATAGGAAAGCGAATGCGTGGTGAACAGCACGGGGGCATCGTCTACGATCATTTGCTCGGCTTGCTGATACATCCCGATGCGTTTGGTCACATCCTGTTCAATGCGCGCCTGTTCGAGCAGGGCATCCAATACGGGGTTTGAGTAGCCGCTGTTATTTTGATTCGACCCGCTGTGAAACAATACATCGGCAAAATTCTCGGGGTCGGGATAATCGGCACACCAGCCGCCGCCAAAGATCTGACCGTGATTCCCTGAATAGATCTGCTCGTTGTAATAGTTGTATTCGATATTTTCCACGGTGAGAGTCACGCCGAGGTTTTGCTCCCACATCTCCGCCATCGCAGCCACATCAGAACTGACATAACTGCCGATGCCGCCGTCGGTGTAAACGATGGGAGGCAATCCTTCGGGTCCGCCATATTTGGATTGCTTGAGTAACTCACGCGCCTGCTGCGGATCGTAGGGCAGACCTTTCAATTGATAATTGAATCCAGGCAGGCCAGGCGGGAAGGGACCGATGGCAGGCAACGCCCGTCCACGCAAAACGACATCGATATATCGCTGACGGTCGAAAGCCATCGAAAATGCCTTACGCACGTTGACGTCGTCAAAAGGCGGCTGGGTGGTATCAAAAACCACATAACCCGTGCAAAGATTGACACCCGTCACCAGTTGATTATGAAGCGGTTCTTCGGGATCGAGCATTCGGTCAACGTTGTAGAGTCCCACACCCGCCACATCGATATCGCCAGTCTCATACAGACGCAGGCTATCGCCTGCATATAACTTGACGACCACGTAGGGAATGGACGGCGCACCGAGATAAAAATCCGCATTCGCTTCATAGACTTTATATTCGTTGGAACGCCATTCAGAAAGCCGATACGGTCCCGTTCCGTTCGGTGTGCGCACCCAGTCTTCGCCGCTTTCCACATTCGATTGATCCACAACGAAGGCTGTGGGATACGTGAGCTTCAACAGGAAATACGGTTTGGGCGCATCGATCGTGACCTGCAAAGTAAGGTCATCGATGACTTTCAATCCGCTGATGTGTTCCGCCTGCCCTGCCGCCATTTCACGCACACCGACGATATCACCGAGATAGGTCAATGCCGTGTCTGACGCAAGCTGGGGGCTGACAGCCCGTTCCCATGAATAGACCACATCGTTGGCAGTGACAGGGCGATTGTCATGGAATTTCGCATTCGCGCGAAGATGAAAGGTGTAAACCGTACCGTCGTCGCTGACATCCCAAGTTTCGGCGATGTCAGGCGTGAGGTTGAGATGCGGGTCAAAAGCGACCAGTCCGCTGAAGACGAGTTTATCGCCTGAACTATACGTGGTGGCGGGATCATAATCGCGCAGATTCGTGGATTCGCCGCCGCTGTACACCAGCGCCTGATCGAGCGGAATGTCGATCTGAAATGCAAGGGCATCTCTTGCACTCGCAGACAAAATGAGCACTAGAACAAGAAAGATGAAGAACAGTTTCATCCACGAAGGCTGGTGATGATCTACAAGGGAATTCTTTTGTTTCCCATTGTGATTGAAAAGAAAGGTATTAGCCATTTTTGCCTGCCTTTTGATTCTGCGAGCGGAGGACAACCCCAAGAATGATGACCAGAATGAGAAGCAGCATAACGCCGCAGACACAAACCAGAATAATGGTCAACGCAATGGGCGGACCGCTTGTAACGGGGTCCGAGCCATTGGTATCGTTAAATGATGAGGTGGGGATGACGTACGGAGTGGGCGTTACCGCAAGCGGCGCTCCCGAAACGGGCACGTAGGTGGGGATAAATGTCGGGGTTGGCTGGGCTGTCGGTAGTGCAGAAACAGCCCGAGGCGCGGCCCCGATCGCCTGTCTCCATTCGTCTTCCAAACCATCGGTGTCGAATCCATAAACTTCGACCAGAGCATCATCGATCGGCTTGGCATCGCGCAGGGCGGTGAGCATTTCGGTCATCTTATCCTGCCCATAGGTGTCGATCAGAAAATTGACGATGCTGTGCGATTGGCTGTAGGAAAGATTGGCCTTATCGGGCAATTCGGAGAAGCCGCCATTCAACGAGCGGACGGTGAGCAGGGTATCGTTTTTGATGGCTTCATCAAGCTGGTTTTGCATGTGGGAATCCAGGTCGCCTTCGCTGAACATGGCCAGACCTTCGTTCAACCAGGTTGGCACGGTGCCAATGCAGGAGAAGGTGAAGTGACCGACAAGCACATGGGTGAGCTCATGGATCACCGTGTTTTTATCCCAAGTGGAATCGGAGGCGGAGACGCCCATGATGACGATATTGTGATCCGAAAAAGCCATGCCGCCTGTCCATGATGGTTCGTAGAGAATGGCATCGCGCATGTCGTCGTAATTCGGATACACATAAATATCAACAGGGACATCGATGGTGAGACCTGCCTGATCTTTGTTGCGGCGCAGACCTTCCGTACCCGCATCAAGCATGGTCTGCGCGAAGGCTTCGTCGTTCTCATACCAATGCACGCGCAGGTCATCGCTGGAGATGGTTTGCCAGTTATGCACATCATCCAGCCAGATGGCGGATTTTTCTTCACTTACGAACTCCGCGCCAGATTCGTCTTTATAATGCCAGCGCCACCATATTTTCGACCCAGGCGGAAGCGAGCCGCTCTGCCGCATATCCCAGGTCCACTCGGCTTGAACGGTGGTCGACGGATCAAACTGCGGAAAGGCTTTCGCGATCACTTCGCCGCAGGTCTGCTGTTCATTGCCGTATTCCAATGTGATCGAGGTGATATTGGAATCGGATTTGATCGTCGCAGAAAAGGTGGCTGTGTTGGGAAAGTCAAATGTGACCTGGTCGTCCTGCACATCAGCACGCGGTGCAGCAAATGCGGTCTGTATGGGGGCGACAACTGCCAGTAGCAATAAAAGTAACAGGGTCGTTTTTATTCGCATATTTCCAACTCCTTGCTGTGGTGGTATCTCGTTTTTGGTCACGAATGGGGTGATTTTTTACACTCATCCGCGTTTTCAAACTATATCATTAACTGGTTTTGCTCTGCGATAGTACCTTTGTATTCGAGGAAAAAACCAACCATTAAAATGGGTTTGAGGCATCGATAAAATATCACATCCAAATAAGACAAATTCGGGAAAGATTCATGACATCCATCAGTCCTTAAAACTAAGGGTCGTTTAATCTCCTCATGTAAAATGGATATAGATTGTTATATTCCTATTTTTTCAATTCAACGAATCTTGATCGTCTGACCGACAATAGATTCATTCGGAGGAACCTATGCAAAAAACCAAATTCTTTCTCGGGGGCATGCTCATTCTTGCAGCAGTGGTATACCTGATCTTCTCATCCACACAGGCAAGCGCAGAGTACTTTTTAACTGTGGACGAAATCCACGCTGAAGGCGCCGCCGCAGTCGATAAGAGCGTCCGCCTTTCAGGTGCTGTGCTTGGTGACACCATCCAATACGACTCGGAAACACTCACCCTATCCTTTGAAGTGGCGCACGTCGCCGGTGACAACGCCGAGATCGAAGCGATGGGCGGGCTGGCTGTCGTATTGAAGGAAGCCGTGAGCGACCCAAGCCGCCAGCGCATCAAGGTTGTGTACGTAGGACCCAAACCCGACCTGCTCCGCGGAGAGGCACAAGCCATCATGACGGGTAAACTTGGCAGTGATGGTGTTTTCTATGCTGACGAATTGCTGCTCAAATGTCCCACCAAGTATGAAGAAGCGGTGCCAGAACAGGCCGCAACGAATTAAAAGAACAGCCTGACGGGTGGATGCCTGTCAGGTTTTGTTTCTAAAGGATAATTTCAGGATCCACTTTAAAGCAAAAGGAAATCTTATGTTCGTAGAATTTGGATACGGTGTTTTATTGGTAAGTTTCCTCGTCGCAATTTACAGTATTTTTGCGGCGATCTACGGCGCTACAAACAAATCCGCCTCGATGGTGGAAAGTGCAAGACGCGCCATGCTACTCACATTTCCCCTGCTTTCCCTTTCAGCCGCTGCGCTGGTCTACCTGCTGGTCAACAACCACTTTGAAGTCTCCTTTGTTTACGAAGTGACCAGCCGCAGTATGCCGACCTACCTCAAGGTCACAGCCTGGTGGGGTGGACAGGCTGGCTCGCTCCTTTTCTGGTCGTGGCTGCTTTCGGCATTCGCTTCCGCAGTCACCATCCGCAAATGGGACCGCGACATTGAATTCCTGCCGTGGGTGATCGTGATCTGCTCCACCACGCTGGTCTTCTTCGTCGGCATGGTGGCCTTCTACGAAAATCCGTTCACGCGCTTCTGGCTGGTCGGCGGAAATGTGGAACCGCATTTGTTCGCGCCTTTGAATGCGACTCTCTTCACCGCTGACGACGGAAATGGATTGAACCCGCTCCTGCGCCACCCGGGCATGGTCATTCATCCGCCGATGCTTTATCTTGGCTTCGTCTCCTACGTGATCCCCTATGCCTTCGCCATGGCTGCGCTCATCACGGGCCGCACCGACGACCGCTGGATCCGCCTCACCCGCCGCTGGTCTTTGTGGGCCTGGCTCTTCCTCTCCTTCGGCCTCGTGCTCGGCGGACGCTGGGCATACGATGTCTTGGGCTGGGGCGGTTATTGGGGCTGGGACCCTGTTGAGATCGCGGCCTTCATGCCATGGCTTACTGGCACAGCCTTCCTGCATTCTGTGATGATCCAGGAAAAACGCGGTCTGCTCAAACACTGGAACATGATCCTCGTCATTCTCACTTATGCGCTCGTGATATTCGGCACCTTCCTCACGCGCTCGGGTGTGCTTTCCTCCGTCCATGCTTTTGCCAACAGCCCGATCGGCCCGTTGTTCATGGGATTTGTTTCCATCTCCCTGATCGTATCCATCGCGCTGGTCATCTGGCGCTGGCCCGATTTGCGCGGCGAAACCGAAATGAAATCCATGCTTTCGCGTGAAGCATTGTTCCTGCTCAACAACCTGCTTTTCATGAGCGTGCTCGTCGTCTGCTTCTGGGGCGTGATCTTCCCGTTGATCTCCGAACTGTTCACAGGTCAGAAAGTGACCGTTGGTCCTCCATTCTATGAACGTGCCACCGCGCCGCTCTTCGCCGCTTTGATGTTCCTCATGGGTGTCGCTCCGCTTTCAGCTTGGGGACATTCCACACTACAGACGCTCGGCCGCTCCATGTGGAAATCGGCTGTTGCGGCTGTGGTCGTAACGGGCATCCTGTTTGTAACCTATACTAAAAACATCATCGCGCTGGTGGGCTTCTTCCTGATCGCGCTGGTGATCTTCGTCACGCTTCAGGAATTCTGGCGTGCCGCGCGTGCAAGGCAGAGGGCGCAAAAGGAAAACTTCCTCACCTCACTCTCCCGCCTGATGGGCCGCAATCGCCGCCGCTACGGCGGATACATCATCCACATCAGCATGATGTTGATGGCGATCGGCATCCTCGGCATCGAACTGTTCCAAACTTCCACCCAGGGATCTCTGGCAAAAGATGAACAGCTAAACATTTCAGGATACACACTCCAATACAAGGAACTGGCTTCCTGGGACGACCGCGGCGAAGGCGTGAATTACACCCGCGCCGTAGTGGATGTATATAAAGACGGCGAATATATTGGCGAGTTGAATCCCCGCATCGATTACTACTTCGACTCACAGCAAAATATGACCATCCCCGGCAATCGCTCCACGCTCAACGATGATTTGTACGTCCTGCTCGTGGACTGGCAGCCTGTCTCCAACGCCGGTGCGACATTCAAAGTGTATGTCAATCCGCTGGTGAACTGGTTATGGATCGGCAGCCTCGCTTTCATGGTCGGCATCATTTTTGCAGCGTGGCCAGACCGCGACCCGGCAGAGGAACCCGCGCGAAGCGGAGTTGCGCGCAGTTCGAAACAGACCAGCGCGGCTGATTGATAAAAAGTTAAAGGTTACCAGTTGCAGGTTGCAGGCTAAAAAAGCTGTCAACCTGCAACTTCCCGGAGCTATCGATGAAAAAGTTTTTTTATTCTTTCACCTTTGCATTTTTAATGGCCATTCTGTTTACCGGCGTTTCATTTGCACAGGATACCACCCCGCCTACTGATGATGAAGTGAATGCGATCGCCAGCCAGCTCTATTGCCCCGTTTGCGAAAGCACCCCGCTCGATGTCTGCCCGACCGAAGCCTGCAAGGATTGGCGCGAACAGATCCGTGTGATGCTTTCCGAAGGCAAATCTGAAGAGGAGATTCTCAAGTATTTCGAAGCGCAATATGGCGCCCGTGTGCTGGCTGAGCCTCCGAAGAAGGGCTTCTACTGGTTGATCTACCTCCTGCCGCCCGCCATCATCCTTTTGGGCGCCGTCATCCTGCTCCGCTCGATGAAACAGTGGACGACCAAGCCCGTTGCTGAGTCAACAGGCACGGGCGAAGTTGGAGGCGATTCGTCGCCCGCAAAAGATGATTATGTGGCACGTCTCGAAGAAGAATTGAAGAAGCAAAAATAAATCCCCCTCATCCCCTGCCCTTCTCTCAAAATGGGAGAAGGGCGGAGAGGGAATTTTGGAGAATGTTATGACCGAAGAAACAACGAATATCAAACGCGGTGTGCCAGTTTGGGCACAAGTGACCATTTGGACCTTTCTCGTGGGTCTGCTTGCCCTGGTCGGTTTTGGCTTGAACCGCGCCCGCAACCCCATGGCCGAGATCGGCGAGCCCGTGCCCGATTTCGACATCGTGTATTACGAAGGCTACGAATACAAAGACAAGACACAGATGAAACTCTCCGACCTGCAAGGCAAGGTCGTTGTGATCAACATTTGGGCTTCGTGGTGCAAACCCTGCGAACAGGAAGCCGCCGAGTTGGAGGAAGCCTGGCAATTCTACAAGGATGCGGACGACGTGGTCTTCATCGGCGTGGATTATGTGGATACTCCCGCTGGCGCGAACGAATACCTGACCAAGTTCAATATCACCTTCCCCAATGCGCCCGACCTGCAATCCACCATTTCAAGCATTTTGAACCGTCAGATGGGCGTGCCTGAAACCTACATCATCGACCGCGAAGGTGTTTTACGTCACGTAAAAATCGGCCCCTTTGTTTCAGTGGATGAAATCAAATCCGCCATTCAAAGCATTGAATAGGGGAACTCAATCATGGAATTAGGCTCAATCTTTCTGGTACTGGCAGTCATCGTTGTTGTGTTCGCCTATCTGTACGCGCCCTTCACTGCGCGCGCACGCCGCCTGCGCAATGGAGAAACACATCAAACCTCCACGCTCAAAGCGGAACGTGACCGCGTGATCAACTCGCTGCAGGAACTTGATTTCGATTTCAATCTCGGCAAAATCCCCGATGGGGAATATCCCGAACAACGCGCGGCCCTTTTGCAAAAAGGCGCCGACATCCTTCGAAAACTCGACGAGCTCGCGCCCGTCTCATCTTCAGCGATCAATGCCGAAGCGCGTATTGAAAAGGCAACCGCCGCAGGCCGCGCCGATTCATCGGCAAATCCCGCCGCCCTTGCAGACAGCGACGACGATATTGAAACCATGATCGCCGAACGCCGCAAAACCCACAAGAGCAAATCCGCAGGGTTCTGCCCGAAATGCGGCAAGCCCGTGCTGGTCGCAGATAAATTCTGTCCTTCATGCGGAAAATCTTTGAACTAACGTTGAACGTTATACGTTTAGCGTTCAACCGAGGAAATAAATGAAACTTCGTCACCTTATCATTATCACTGCAGTCGCAATTTTACTTACCGCATGTAACTTCACACTCGCGGCCGATGTCACCCCCCCGCCCGGGTATGCCACTCCCACCCCAATGCCCACATTGGGACCGCTCTACCCCGCAAGCAACCCCGATATTCACAGCGGCGCGATCATCTATATGGAAAAATGCGCGCCCTGTCATGGTGATGCCGGCCTGGGTGATGGCCCGCAAGGCAAGGAATTACCCGTCACAGTCGCCGCCATTGGTCTGCCTGAAGTCGCCAGCAAGGCCTTGCCCTCCGCCTGGTATACACAAGTCACACAAGGCAACCTCGAGCGATTCATGCCGCCCTTCTCCAGCCTGAACGATCAGGAACGCTGGAACGTGGTCTATTACGCATTCACGCTCCACATTTCATCCGAACAGGCTGACCTCGGCCAGTCACTTTTCAACGAGAAGTGCGCCGACTGTGCCAAATATTTCAGCGACATCGAAAAGATGTCGGCGCTTTCTGAAAACGATCTGGTTCAGATCATCAAAAACGGATCAGGCGAAGTCCCCGCATTTGGGAAGGATTTCAGCGACGAAGAAGCCCTCGCCGTTGCCGCCTACCTGCGGACTTTGATCTTCGCCGCGCCTCCTGCCCAGCCGACACCTGTCTCTGTTACCGAGACTCCCGTCAGCGCCGAAGCAGGGACTCCGTCCGCTGAGATCACACCCGATGGCACCGAGCAGGCCCAAGTGACGCCAGAAGCGGATAGCGCTTTCACATCCACATTTGGCAACGTGAGCGGCACCGTCGACAATCAAACAGGTGCGGCATTGCCATCCAATCTCACGGTCAAATTGCGCTCCTTCGAACACGGCGGCGACCCAAGCACCGGCCCGCAGGAGATCGCCTCGTTCGACACGACCGTCAACGCAGATGGTTCCTACGCCTTCACAGATGTTGAGATTCCCGAAGGTCAGATCTATGTGGCCGAGATGGAATTCGACGGCATCAGCTATCAAACCGATTTCGCGGTCGTGGAAGCGGGCATGACAGAACTGGTCCTGCCGCCCCTCACCATTTACGCAACCACAGATGATCTTTCAGAATTGAAGATCGACTCGGCTCAAATGTATTTTGACGTTGCCAACACCGATGCCGCACAGATATTCACCGTATACTCGATCACCAACACCGGCAACAAGACCATCATTATCAACATGGGTGCCGATCAGGTGGTGCCGTTCATCGCCTTCCCTGAAGGCGCTGAAGGTCTTGGCTACGAAGCCGCGCAGAATTCCGCCGCCTTCATGCCCACCGCAGACGGTTTCGCCATGCCGCCCAGTGAATTGCCCTACGGCTTGATCTCATTCGCTTCGGTACCAAAGGCCAAAGAGATCACGGTCATCCAGCCCGCCCTGCTGACGATTGAAAGCATCTCCCTGTTCCTGCCCGAAGGCATGGACGCCGAAGGCAAGACATTGACCGATGAAGGCTTGCAAAACCTGGAGACCATGAGCTTCCACGTTTACTCTGCCACTGGTTTGCAAAAGGGTGAAAGTGTTGAATTCACCATCAGCGGCGAACCTTCCACATCCACAACGGCCAATGCCGACCTCACACAAAACCAGACCCTTCTGATTGGCGTGGGTGCCTTCGGCATCGTGCTGATCATCGCGGGCGCATGGTTGTACATCCGCGACCGCAAGAAAGCCGAAGAAGAAATGGAAGAAGGGGATGACGAATTCGAAGATACCGAATCCGTCATGGATGCCATCATCGCACTCGATGACCTGCACCGCTCAGGCAAAATGTCTGACGAAGCCTACAAGCAGCGGCGCAATGAATTAAAGAACGCCTTGAAGAGACAGAAATAACGGAAGGTTGAACGTTACAGGTTGAAGGCTGCAAGTTAAACATTGAACCTTCAACCTGTAACATGAACCTACATTCACATGATCGAAGTAAAAAAACTCGTCAAACGTTTTGGGCTCAAAGTCATCCTGCGCGGACTCGATTTTCATGTTGAGCCCGGCGAATTCGTGGCGCTCCTCGGTCCGAACGGCGCAGGCAAGACCACCTTTCTGAGAATCCTTTCTTCCCTTTCCCGCCCATCCATGGGTGAAGTGCAGGTGGCAGGCTACAAACTTCCCCACGAAGCGGCCCAGGTCCGCGCGCGGCTGGGAGTGGTCTCGCATCTTCCATTGCTTTACCCCGACCTGACCGCCGAGGAAAACCTGCGATTTTATGCGCGAATGTACGGCATCGAAGATCAGGAGCAGCGCCTCACGGAAGTTTTGGAAATGGTCGGTCTGGAACATCGGCGCAAGGATCTCGTCGGTGCATTCTCCCGCGGAATGCAGCAGCGACTCGCCATTGGGCGCGCGGTCCTGCATGACCCGGAAGTGATGCTGTTCGATGAGCCTTACACAGGCCTCGACCAGGATGCCTCCGAAATGCTGGATGAAGTGCTGCGCTCGGTTGCGGCAAAAGGCCGCACCGTGGTGATGACCTCGCACGACCTCGCCCGCGCTGAAGACCTTGCCACCCGCTTCGATATTCTCTCCCGCGGCGTGATCGCAACATCCGCCACACGCGATGATCTCAAAACAACCAACCTGCTGGCTTTCTACAAACAATCACTGGAATCATGAAACGATCCTCCCCATCCCTTCTCAAAGCCACGCTGGCAATCGTACAAAAAGACCTTGCCGCAGAATTCCGCTCGCGCGAGTTGATCTCCGCCATGCTGGTCTTCTCCCTGCTCGTCATCCTGATCTTCAACTTCGCACTGGAATTGGATATCAAGGTGCGGCAATCTGTCACTGCAGGCGTGTTGTGGACCACATTCGCTTTTGCGGGCACGCTCGGCCTCAATCGTTCCATGTCTGTTGAAAAAGACCGCGGCTGCATCGATGGCCTCCTGCTTGCCCCCGTGGATCGCTCCGCCATTTATTTTGGCAAAGCCATCAGCAACCTCGCTTTTATGCTCATCGTGGAAGCGATTGTCCTTCCCGTGTATAGCATGTTGTACAACGTCAACCTGTTTCGGCTCGACCTGCTCGGCGTGATTCTGCTTGGCTCCATCGGCTACACAGCCGTTGGCACATTGCTTTCCGCAATGGCGGTACAAACCCGCACACGCGATGTCCTGCTCCCCATCCTGTTATTCCCAATCGCCGTTCCCGTTCTGCTGGCATCTGTCAAAGCAAGTAACGGGCTGCTGGCTGGCGCGGAATTTGCAGAAGTCCTCACCCCGTTGAACATTCTTATCGTCTATGACATCGTCTTCATCGCCGTGGCCTTCATGGTCTTCGATTTTGTCGTGGAAGAGTGAATGATTCAGCTAGTCAACAAATCAGCGATACGATCGCAAATTTTATTAAGGAGTCTCCATGCAAGCAAAACCAACTGCACTTAAAGTCCTCGATATTGCATCCATTTTGGTGCTGGCAATATCCACCTACCTCGCGCTCTTCTTCGCCCCCACCGAGCTGGTCATGGGAGCTGTGCAACGCGTCTTCTATTTCCACATCGGCACAGCCTGGGTGGGCCTGTTGGGCTTCATCCTTGCAGCGGGTTCAGGCATTATTTATCTCATCACCAAGGATATGAAATGGGACCGTTTCGAGGTCGCAGCCGTGGAAGTAAGTACGGTCTTTTTCTTCCTGACGATTGTTCTCGGTTCCATTTGGGCTCGTCCCGCCTGGAACACCTGGTGGACCTGGGATCCGCGCCTGACCACAGCCGCCATCACCGAGCTGATCTACATCGCCTACTTCATGCTCCGCCAGGGCATCGACGACCCCGAAAGACGCGCCCGCTTTGGCGCGGTATACACCCTGCTGGGCGGAGTCAGCGCACCGGTCACATTCATGGTCATCCGTTTATTCCGCTCCATTCATCCCGTCGTCATCGGCGCGGCCAATGCGAACCAGGAAAAAATGAGCATGACCCCCGATATGCGCGTCGCCTTCTTCTTCGCCCTTTTCGCCTTTACCGTCATTTTCATTGACCTGATCTGGCATCGTCTCCGCCTCGGGAATATGGAAGAAAAGGTCGAACAACTCAAACTCAAAGTTTCAATGTAAACGGAGAATTTTATGGAACCCACACCCGATACTTCAGTCTACATGATCGCAGGCTTTGCGATCTCCTTCATCACCATGGGCATCTATGTAGCCAGTTTGTACATCCGCAACAACAACATCCTGCGGGATATCGAGACCCTCGAATCCATGCAAACCGACAAACCAAAAGCAACGAAAAAGTAATAACCACAGAAAGTAGAGTCCGCTTATAATGTAAGCGGACTCTACTTTTTTGACCAATATGGCGCGACGCTGGATGCTCCTTCTGCTTGCCCTGACCATCGCCTGCTCGGGCGCGGTTTTTACGCGTGACATTTCCGAGGCGCTCGGCACTGGGTTTAAGCCCGCCTCCGCCAATCCCCCTCCCGGCCCAGACCGCTACACTTTCATCTCAGTTCAATACACCGCCTACGAATGGTATCTGGCCACCTGGAAAGATCAAGTTCCCCTCTGCTCTCTTATCACCGACCATGAAGGCATGCCGCTTCCAGGCGAAGTATACCGGGATTGCGGCGAGACGATCTACGAAAAATGGATCGTGCAAAAACCCTGCATGGCGACCAATAAAAGAACCTGTACAGGTTTTTATATCTCCCCCGTTAGAAATTATCCTGCAGAAAAGGAAGTCCCCGCGGAGCTTGAACCCGCCGCTGCCTGGGTCTCCCTCGAAGGCTGTGAACCAGTCCTAAGCACCTCTACAAATATATGTGAGATCGCCCCAACTCTGGTCATTACCGGCCAGGAACCGTTGCCGGGGGAAAGCATTATCCGTATTGAAGGGACCTATGACGGCGCATCCTTCAACTGCGACGGAACAGATACATGCAAATTCGAAATCCCGTCCACAGATGAAGATGGGGCGAAGGTTGAGTTTTGGGCATTTTCAAGTTATGGGGATAGCAGTCTCATTTACAGCGCAATGGTCCGAGTTCAAAAGGTGGATGAAGGCGACCCCGATCAATTGTATTGGTATGCCGATGTGATCTCAACCCAATGGACAGGTGAAGCTGTTGCCACCTGCTCCGGCGCATGGAAAGTATTCCCGCCGATCGGTGGAGCCCCTACATGGTTGACCACACCCAAGCTTAGCGAAGAACTCAGCAGTGATATTCCCTATACTTATCTCGCCGCGAACCTGATCCAACAGGGAGTGGTGGATGCCAGTTCCTGCGCAGACGGCGGGCTGGCTCCCGGCGGCGGAGCGAATCAATGTGGGCTTGAATTGGCGCGCCCGGCAGTGACCGAATGGCAAAACCAATTCGATGACTTGATCCTGACCACCGCAGAACAGACCTCTGTCCCTGCGCGGTTGTTGAAAAATCTTTTCGCAAGAGAAAGCCAGTTCTGGCCGGGCAATTATCAGGGGATGGATGATGCGGGGCTTGGTCAACTCACAGAAGACGGAGCAGATACCACCCTGTTCTGGAACAGTTCCTTTTACGAGCAGTTCTGCCCGTTCGTTTTATCCGAAGAAACATGCGGCAACGGCTACATTCACATTCAGGAAGAAGAGCGGCTTCAGTTGCGCCGCGCGTTGGTTGGAAGCGTAAATGCGACTTGTGAAAACTGTCCATTGCGGATCGACCTGCCGCAGGCAAATTATTCGGTGGGTGTGTTCGCTCACACAATGATCGCCAACTGTGAACAGGCCGGACAGGTCATTGAAAATTACACAGGCCAGACAGCAGGTGAAGTGGCCTCTTATGAGAATTTATGGAAATTCACACTGGTCAATTACAATGCGGGCGGCGGCTGTCTGGCAGAAGCGCTCACCTATGCTCTCGGTTCAGAACTTGAGCTGACATGGGAAAACGTTTCGCCATTCCTTGTGGGCGCATGTTCAGGTGCGGTTGATTACGTCAACGACATCAGTCAGTAAATTCATTGGCATGATGAAAACAAAAAATCGGCGGAGCATCCGCCGATTTTTTGTTTTGGTTTATCTGAATAATCCCAACGGATCGTAGTTTCCAGAAAAGCCCGGGAATACCGATTCGATATTTGAATTCCCCAGGCGGGTCGATAACAGTTCACTTAATATCTGACGGTAATCGGTAGTAACCGCCAGATCGGCATGGTCGTACAACTGGTCATTGTTCAAGCCCGGCCATTTCCCATAAACCTGCCCGCCATTGACATTGCCACCAAGTGCCAGCATCACCGAGCCGTGACCGTGATCGGTGCCATAGGATTCGTTTTGCACAAGTCGTCGTCCAAACTCACTGATCACGACCACAGATAAACGATCGGTATAGCCAGAATCAAGGTCGAGATAAAAATTGGAGAGACCGGAGGCAAGCTGGCCCAGCAGATCGCCGATGTAACCGCCGTTGCCATCCGTTTCATATTCATGCGTATCCCAGCCGCCAAAGTCAACGGCTGCCACGCGCAGACCTGCTTCCAGTTTGATCATACGGGCAATGGTCTTCAACTGCTGACCGAGTTCATCGTCATTGTAAAATGCGCCGTTCGATGGTTGATATTCCTGATTCACCAGCGGGCTGACAATATTCAACGCATCCAATGTGCGCGCACCGGCGCGATGCAGCAGGGATTCGCCCTGATACATTTGGCGCAAGGCGGTTTGCTGGGAAGCCAGCAAGTCATTTCCCCACTGCGAAAAATCGGACGGGGAATTCACATTCACAGTCGGCACGAAATTCAACAGGGATGTGGGTTGACCCGCTGTTGAGACAACGGGCAAAATGGATGAGACGCCTGTTTCCTGCAAATGACGGGTGATCCAACCTGAGGTTGTATTCTTCGACCCGGGCGTCCCCAGCTCAATATATTCCTGCGCATCGAAATGACTGCGGGTATCGTGATCCAGTCCCACCGCATGGACGACGCCCATTTTGCCTGCCTGATATAACTCGTGCAGTGGAGCCAGCGCGGGATGCAAACCAAACTGGTCATTGAGGGTAAGCAAATCGGAGATCTTGATATCGGGGCGGGCCTTTTCATAAAAGCCGCGGTCATCGCCCTGCAACGGCGGAACGACATTGAGCGCATCCCAGCCGCCGCGCAAAAAAACGACAACCAATGTATCGGATGGATTATCCTGTTTTGCAAAAGCGAGGTTTGTCAGGCGCGCTCCAGCCATGGATGCAATGGCTGCAGAACAGCCTTGTAAAAATTGTCTGCGGGAGATCTTAGGTACGGGCATACTTTCCTACTTCCATTGAAAATCCGGGCTCATCAAAATCACTTCGATCATGGCAGGTAGAACATATCCCACGTGATCATCGGGCAAAGACTCCTGCGTGCCGTATTCCTGTGCCATCACAGCAATGACGGCATTCCTGTCAGCATCAGAAAGAGGTCGGCCAAGGATGCGGTTGATCCAGAAATCGGCAAGGGCTTCGGCGGTGCGAATTTCAGGCGGCGTCTGGTTATACACATCCGTTTGGATCTTCAGCCCCGTATCGTCATCATTCAACCAGTTTTCGGCGATGCCCACGGCAAAGTTCCAGCGATACAACAGCGACATGGAATTTGCCCAAGCTTCCTTCACATCGGGATATCCATCGGGAGAACGGCGTTCGAAGAGAGGCTGTCCCATCAGGCTGAGCATCCATGCAACGCCGCCGGGGATGCGGGTGAAGTCCGAGTTCAATGCTCGCATGATGGAAATACACGCTTCAAACGGACGCTTGATCTTCTGCCCCCAACTTTGCTTGAATTCATCGGAAAGCAGAATGGTTTCCATGACGCGCTTCAACTGATCGGGCGCGTCGCGGAATTCTGTAAAGGTGGCGGCCGCTGCCGCTACAACAGAATCAGATGGCAGGTCAGAGATGAAGCGGCGGCAAAGTTTCCGCGCAATATGGCGGGCTGTGCCAGGGTGATAAGCGAGCAAGTCCAATACATCTTTTCCATCCTGCATATCGGGTTGATCGGCGGGAATATATTTACCAAGCACGAGTTTATTGAAGCGGTCATGCCAGGGTTTGTAAAAAATAAAGTTGCCCGTTTTCTCGATACCATCCTCCCACTCGCCGAGATCGTCATCAATGCGCCAGCCTGTGAGACAGCGCGCGGCTTCGTAGACATCGTTATCAACATAGCCGACTGAAACGCCGTTCGCATCCTTCTCGACTGTGTTCGGGTCGCGCACACCCAGATAATTTTCAGCGCCGAGAGTGTGAAGCTCAAAGAGTTCGCGCGCAAAATTTTCATTCGGGCCCGCATCGGAACTGTTGTTTTGATTCAAGTAATACAGCATCGAAGGATGGGTCGCCACCGCTTCAAGCATCTGGCGGAAATTTCCAAGCATGTGCTTGCGCAGTACGTCGCGGTTATATGAAACCAGCAGCGGCACGCCATCGTCCTGCCAGAAGAAAATATTGAAATGGTTGTGCCAGAAGTCCGCGAGCATTTCAGCAAGCTGTTTTTTGCTGTGCACAGCCCGCAGGAGAGTCGCATCCACGAGTTCGTAGGTGGGCAGGCTGTACCACTCCCAATATGCATCATCGTTGGGGTCGTAGGCATTATTGGCAATGTGTTCCGAATACAGTTGCTCATGTGATTTATGCAGGGCTTGAAAACCAGCCGCGTTGTAACGCGATTCGAAATCGCTGTCGTCGATCGAATCTGGATTCAATTGCTGCTGCACATAAGCGCGCAGGCGTTCGTCATCATTGCCGCCCAGCGCATTGAAAGCTTCGATATCGCCAGGGCGAATGCCAAAACTCATGCGTCCAAGCGCCAGCACGGCCAGCGGAACAGGCGGCAGTGAAATGGAAGGCTCTGGCAAAGAGACATCGCCACTGCTGCTGACAGGAGAAGTTGGCACAGGGGTTTCTGCATTGGGTTGACAAGCCGCAAGCAGTGACGCAGTTGCAAGCGAGCCGCCCAGTTTTAGAAAATCCCTGCGCGTGAATTTTGTTCTTTGTTGAAAAGCCATGACACCTCTTTTCTTTAGAATCGCACTCGATTTTACAGTACGGTCGGAAGGTCATCCAATCGCACGAAAGTGCCAGTTTTTCCCCGCGAATCATTCGGTCTTATTTTTCTTCAAATATTTCACGAAACGCAGTTGTGACCACGGCTTTCACACTTTCCATTGAAGGGACCGAGGGAAGCAGATCAGCAAGCGAGACCACGGGTTCACTTAACCCGCAGGCAATGATGCCATCCCAATATTCCATATCTGGATTCACATTCAACGCAAAGCCATGACGTGAAACGCCGCGCACATCCACCTTGACACCGATCGCGGCGATCTTGGCTGGCTTTTTCCGATCTTCCGGCGAACAGCGCGGGCAACGCGAATGGACATCTGCCTGAATCCAAACCCCGGTCAAACCTGACCGTTGACCTGTCGCGATCCCAAAATGCGCCAGCGCCACGATGAGAGTTTTCTCCAACTTGCGGATGTAACCGACATAATCTGCATCTGGAAGCTTGCTATCGTGATTAACCCTGCCAAGCGGAATGAGAGGATACCCAACCAATTGTCCAGGCCCGTGATAAGTGACATCGCCGCCGCGATCCACCCAATGTGTGGAAATCCCTTTTTGCTTTAGCTGTTCTTCGCCCCACAGCAGATTCTCCGCATGGCCTTTTCGTCCGAATGTGTATACATGGGGATGTTCGAGCAGCAAAAGTGTCGGCGGGCGTTTCCCCTCTGCAATTTCCGCCGCGTATTCGTCCTGTAATTTCCAGGCACGTTCGTATTCGATCAATCCCAAATCAATAATGTCGAGTTTCATACCATTAAATTCCGTAGGGGCGAGGTGACCTCGCCCCTACATGTATTATCCAAAAATTCTTCGATACAGATCCGATTCCAGCAGCCCGTTCGGGTCACAGCGTTTTTTCAATTTCTTGAATTTATCCACCGTTTCCTGGCCGTAAAATGCGAGGGCGGTTTCTGCGGTGGTTTCGCTGTTCTTTGCGAAGTAGAACCGTCCGCCGTTGGCAAGCACGATCTTGTCACATTCCAGCAGCATGGAGCGGAGTCTTGCTCGGCGGGCATCTGTCACTTTGAAATCCATCGCAAGGGAGAAACCATCCGTGGCGTGGGTGAGCAGGAAGTTGTCGGGGCGGTGGCGTTTGGTCACACCAAGGTAAGAGGGAAGTCCCTGCTTTTTGGTCAGAGCCAGCACTTCGGTCCAGGCTTGAAGCGCGGTTTCTTTTGGCAGGAAGGACTGATATTGGATCAATCCGCCGCGTCCCATGGAGCGTTCCCAATCCGGCACATAATCCAATAAAAAGTGAAAAGCCGCATGAGGCTGGCGGAATGTGTGCCTGCGTAAACTGGCGATATATTTTGCCGTGTTGACGCCCCACCAGCCGAGATCGTTCAC
This sequence comes from Candidatus Villigracilis affinis, assembly GCA_016718275.1. Classification (GTDB taxonomy): domain Bacteria; phylum Chloroflexota; class Anaerolineae; order Anaerolineales; family Villigracilaceae; genus Villigracilis; species Villigracilis affinis. The sequence goes on along the minus strand of JADKEA010000019.1, from coordinate 162,687 downwards.
AAAGGGCGTCATAAAATAATGCAGCAGTGATTTTGGCATTACGCCAAACAAACGGCTCGGCAGGTTTTGATTTTCAAGTTTGATGGTCTCCTGCGGATTTGGGTCATCGCCTTCATGCAGATAATTCGTTGCGTGAATTTGTCCGTGGCCGATGGTGATGGTATCGAGCCAGCCGACGATGTAATCGTAGCTCGGCGCGTTATCTTCGATTAGAGCAAGGTGTTCTTTTAAGTTGCGGGTGGGCCATGCGTGTACTTCGAGCAGCCCTGAATACACCTTCTTCATTTGCAAAGTGATCGAAGTGAAAATGCCGAGCATCCCCAACCCGCTGATCATTGAGTAAAACAAGTCGCCGTTCTTTTTGGGAGAGCAAATGACTTCTGCACCCGTGGGCAGCACCGCAGTGAACTCCACCACATGGTCGCCGATCGGGCCCATTTTGAAATTGTTTTTTCCGTGGATGTTTGCCGCAAGGCATCCGCCCAGGGTTGTCTTCATGGTTCCAGAGACGACGGGAGGCCACCAGCTATCCGGCAGGACCTTCTGCCACAACTGTTCAAGCGTGACGCCGGGCTCGCATCGTACCTGACCTGTAGCTGGTTCCCATTCGAGAATCTGGTTCATCCCTGAAGTATCCAGCACGATGCCGCCGCCGTTCAACGCGGCGTCGTTATAACTGCGTCCGCCGCCGCGCGCAGCGACAGTGAGGCCCATCTTCTTCGCGAAGCGGAAGGCTTCATAAATATCTTCGGCGTTTTGGGGTTTGATGAGATAGGATGGGGCTTTGAGCGAATGCCCAAAGTTTTCGAGTTGAGTGAAGGTTTTTTGCATTTTGATTTTCATACAGAGACCCTAAAAGTTTTGAAACCTTTAGGGTCTAAGATCGGTTAAAACGACATTCGGCGGAAGATCACCGATGGCACATGTTGGATGACAAGCATGATCCAGCGCCAGATGGATGCGGTGTAGATCAATTGCTTCCGCTTGCGCATGGCTTTATAAATATCCTCAGCGGCTTGTTCGGGAGAGATCGCAAAGGGTGTGCCCCCCTGCGCGGCCTTGATCATTTCTGTTTTGACGAAACCAGGCTTGACGGTTAATACATTCACGCCGTGACGTGTCAATCGGTTGCGGAGCGCCTCAAGATAAGTGGTCAACCCGGCTTTGGAAGTGTTGTAACCAGGGTTGCCGATACGTCCACGGTCGCCTGCCACGGAGGAAATTCCCACGATCTGTCCTGCCTTTGCGTTTTGGAACATTTCAGCCACCGGGCTGAGCCAGGCCATTGCGCCGATGAGATTGACTTCGATCATCTTGCGGTCGCCTTCGAAGTTATAGTTGTTCAAGCCAGGAGGGAAATTTACGCCAGCCATGAAAACAACAAGATCCAATCCGCCGAGGTCCGCAACGATCTTGCGCAACAGATCAGGAACTTCATCATAGTTCGCCACGTCATGCACATATGCCAGCGCACGGGTTTCACCTTCGGCGGTATTGATCTCCGCACACAGGCTGGAGAGTTTTTCTTCTCGACGGGCGATCAGGGCAAGTGTATAACCTTCTTTTACCAGTTTATGGGCCAGAGTGGCCCCCATTCCATCGGATGCGCCGACGATGATCCCCCGTCGGCGTGGATTCAGTGGTGTTGCTTGAGCAGGCTTGGGTGAGTTGGACACGAGATGCCTCATTAAAACAGTATGGATGTTATTCTAACACAATCCAATTATGAGCAAAAAAGGCTATATAATCGGAATATTGGCGGTCATTTCAAAGCACATCATTCCCTCACCCTCAATGTGATCTCGCTGACATGTATAGGAAAACGTGGAATCAATCCGCGAATTCCAGTACAAAAGGTCGGTTGTCCTCCGCCAGCCGATATGATAAAAAGGTAGTCATTATGGCCGGAATAACCGAAAGGCAAAAAAACATCTTTCACCGTGCGCGTGAGATCATCAAGCAGGATGACTCGATCGCGGAAGAAGAAAAAGAGGGGATTTTCAAATTGATTCAGGTGCTGGTGGAAGTGGCTGATTTGGGGCCGTCCAAACAAGGCAAGGACGAATCATCTTCCACAGCTTTTACACAAGAGATCATTTCACGGCATGCGTTGATGGCTGCGGTAAAACAGCAGATCGACGAACTCGACTCGTTAAAAAAACTCAGCCTGAATGTAACCTCCAGCCTCGACCTGCAAACCGTGCTGGACACGGTGGTGGCCGAAGCCATGCGGCTCGTAAAAAATGCGCGTGCCGCCCACATCTTTTTATACTCCCATGGAAAACTGGAATTCGGATCGTCATTGACTGCGGAAGGGTCAAAGAACATGCCCATCAGCATGCCGCGCAAAGAAGGACTCACGGCAACGGTGGTCGGCAGCGGCGTTCCCATTATCGTGGAAGATATCACCAACCACCCGCTATATGAAAAAAGCCCTCAAGACTGGAGCGGATCGATCATCGGCGTTCCGCTCAAATTCAATAAATCCATCGTCGGGGTGATGAATCTTTCCCGTTCGATTGCTGGTGGATTTACACGCGCTGAACTGCGCCTGATCGGTTTGCTGGCAGACCAGGCGGCTGTGGCCATCTCCAATGCCAGCCTGCATCAACAAGTTGCGGCGCAAGCCAATACAGACAGCGTCACCGGCCTGCCCAATCGCCGCGCATTGGACGAGCGCCTTCAGGAAGAGATCCGCTATGCCAGACGAATGAACACAATGTTCTCCGTGGTGATGATGGATCTGGATGGCTTCAAAACAGTCAACGACACCTTTGGGCATGTGATCGGCGATGAATTGTTATATTCCCTTTTCAATCACCTTGCCGAAAATATACGCCCCACCGATTTCCTTGCCCGCTACGGCGGCGATGAACTCACCTTGATCACCCGCGAAGCCGATCAGGAAATGGCGGAACGGGTCACGCAAAAGATCATAGACCTTGTCAAAGGCTATAAACCTTCGTTCATGGAAAACAAAACGATCCAGCTTGGGATCACCGCCGGGATCGCCATTTACCCGACCCACTCAAAAACCGCAGGCGACCTGCTCCGCGCGGCAGACGCTGCCTTGTATCAGGCCAAGAAACATCATCGCGGCCAATATTCGGTTGCCAAAGTCGCCACAGGCCCACTGGACCCCATCACAATTCCCAGAAAACAAGTGGAATAATTCCTACACTTGAAAAATGTAAAATAACCACGAAGACAAAGCAACGCCCGTGTCTCGTGGTTATTTTGTTTAATTGACCGATCTTTTGCAACCAAATGGATGAACACGGGGTTATATTGATAAATCCAAATCTGGGAGACCGTATGCCCCGCAAAGTAAAACTCATCCTCAACCCCATGGCAGATATGGGACGTGCCTGGAAAACCGCAAACGACCTGCGCCCCATCGCGCAGGAATTCAAAGGCGAACTGACATGGAGCGGAACGGTGTATCCCACCCACGCCATCGAACTCGCCAGACAAGCCGCTGAAGAAGGCTATGACCTCGTCATCGCCATGGGCGGCGACGGCACGGTGCATGAAGTAATGAACGGCCTCATGCAAGTCCCCATGGAAAAACGTCCCATCATGGGCGTTGTTCCCATCGGTTCAGGCAACGACTTCGCCTACTCGATGGGCATCACTCAAAAATCGGCGCACGCGCTGGCCCACGCACTCAAAGCCGAAACCATCCAAAGCATCGACATCGGCCAGATGATCGACGAACACAACCGCAAGGAATATTTCGATAACACCCTCGGTATCGGCTTCGACGCCGTTGTCACCATCCGCTCGCATAAACTGCCCATCGTCAAAGGTTTTCTCATGTATCTCACGGCGGTGATTCAAACCATCCTCCTAAATCACAACCCAGCCAGAATGCAAATCGAAACAGAAAACGAGAAGTGGGAGGAAAGCGTGATCATGCTCACCCTGTGCAATGGTCCGCGTGAAGGCGGCGGTTTTATGCTCTCGCCCAACTCAAAGAACGATGATGGCAAAATGGAATTCCTCACCGTCAACAAAGTTTCACGCGGCATGATGTTCCGCCTCGTGCCCGAATTCATGAATGGCACACACATGCGTTTCAAACAGATCCGCATGGGCGAATTCAAAAAATTCAACATCGCTTCAGACCTTCCGCTTTACATTCATGCCGATGGCGAGATCTTCACCAGCTTTGGCAGCAACCTGCACAAGGTCAGTGTCGAAATATTACCGCAGGCTTTAAAAGTAGTTCACGGTTAATCACTCGCCACTTTCCACTTTCTACTTTAGAATATGGAAAGTGGAAAGTGGAAATGCCAACCCTTTATCAAACCTTTCTTAAACACGATATCGGACATCTTCGCATCGTGGCGGATCTATGGGGACTTGAACTCGAATCACAGGATCTGGATTCAGCCGCCGAAGAACTCTCCGCTTCTTTGCTGGACCTGGAAGCTGTCACTGAAACAATTGACATTCTCTCCCCTGAAGCACGCGCCGCACTGGACGCCATCCTTGCTGGCAACGGCAAAATGGAATGGGCCGCCTTCACCCGCGCGCACGGTGACATTCGCGGCATGGGCGCCGCCAAACGAGACAGGGAACGCCCGCACCTAAAACCATCCTCCCCTGCAGAACATCTCTTTTATCGCGGACTCCTCGCCAAGGCATTTTTCGACTCAAGCAAAGGCTCGCAGGAATTCGCCTACATTCCCGATGACCTGCTTGAGGTCATCGAAATGCTTGCCGCAGAAGAGACCGACGACCAGCAGCCATCCGCAGCGCCGCGCGGTGAACCGATTGGTCGTCCCGCCACCCCCGTTGAAAAAGCATTCGAAATCCCCGCTACCGATCACATTCTGGATGATGCGACTACTCACCTCGCTGCATTGCGTATTGGCGACGAAAGTAAAGCACACTTGAAGCATGGCCTGCAAGAATTGCTCACAGCCTCCAATCTCATAAAAAAAGATACCCTGCAGCCTGAGGCGGTGAAAGCCTTTCTCGGCGCATCACGCGTTGAAGCATTAAACATTCTATACAAAGCTTGGTTTGAATCAAACATCTTCGACGAACTGCGACTGATTCCAGGGATCATCTGCGAAGGCGAATGGAGCAATCAACCGCAGGTGACCCGCGAATTCCTGATGAATCTGGTGAACGATATTCCACAGGACAAGTGGTGGAGCCTGCCCGCATTTTTGCGCGACATCAAAACAAAATACCCCGATTTTCAACGCCCCGCTGGCGATTATGACTCGTGGTTCATCAAACGCGAATCAGACGGTCAATACCTGCGCGGATTCGCCTACTGGGATCAGGTGGATGGCGCGCTGGTCAAGTATTTCATCCAAACCCTGCACTGGCTGGGAAAAGTGGATCTGGCTTCGCCCGAGGAAGGGAAGGAATTTTCGGCGTTTCGGGTGAATGGGTTGAAAGTTGAAGGTTTGAAGGTTGAAGGAAAGATTATTGTTTCTTCCAATGGAAGGATTACTATTTCACGATTTTTCTCGCGCGCGGTGCGTTATCAACTTGCGCGGTTTTGTGAATGGGATGAGGAAAAAGGCGGCGAATATATTTATCACGTTTCTGCGCAATCGCTAAAACATGCCAACGAGCAGGGATTGAAAGCCGAACAACTGCTTGCCCTGCTGGTGAAATACACCAATGGAAATGTTCCGCCTGCGCTGGTGAAGGCGCTCAAACGCTGGGACACGAACGGCATCGAAGCCCGGGTGGAGAGTCTGCTTTTGCTAAGAGTCACCAAGCCCGAGATTATGGAAGAGATTCGCAAATCGAAGGCGGGGAAATATCTGGGCGAAGTCTTAAGCCCGACGGCGGTGATTGTCAAAAGCGGAGCCATCCAAAAAGTAATGGCGGAACTTGCCGAGTTGGGATTGCTTGCAGAGGTCAAAGAGTAAATGGATGTCATAACGAAATTATGACCTCCATTTTTTGTTAAATCGCTATAATGAAATTGCATTTCCAAAAAGGAGAAAAAATGTCTAAAACTGATTGGATCCAGCAAGAGATCGATAATTTGAAATCGCAGGGGCTGTACAACAACATCCGCACCATCGGTTCGCCGCAAGGCGCATGGCTGACCGTGGATGGAAAAAAAGTATTGAACTTCTGCTCGAATAATTATCTGGGATTGGCGAATCATCCCGCGCTGACGGCTGCTGCGAAAAAAGCGACAGAGGAAATGGGCGTTGGGCCTGCTGCTGTCCGCTCGATCGCAGGGACGATGACCTTGCATGTTGAACTGGAAAAACGTCTTGCGCAGTTCAAAGGCGTGGAAGCGGCGATCACGTTCCAGTCGGGCTTTACTGCAAATTTAGCAACCATCCCCGTACTGGTTGGAAAAGAAGATGTGATCTTCTCAGACAGATTGAATCACGCATCGATCATCGATGGCGCGCGTTTGTCTGGCGCGAAGATCATTCCGTATGATCACAATGACGTGAAATCGTTGGAAGAACAGATCAAGGCGAACTTGAGTCAATATCGCCGCGCGTTGATCGTGACCGACGGCGTCTTCAGCATGGACGGTGACATCGCTCCCCTGCCCGATATTTATGAAGTGGCGAAGAAATACGATATCTTATTAATGGTGGATGACGCGCACGGCGAAGGCGTGCTCGGCAAAGGCGGACGCGGCATCGTGGATCACTTCGGCCTGCACGGCAAAGTGGATGTGGAAGTCGGCACGATGTCGAAGGCTTTTGGTGTGGTCGGCGGAATCGTGGCGGGCAAATCGGTCATCATCGAATGGCTGCGCCAGCGTGGACGCCCGTTCCTGTTCTCCTCTGCGGTGACTGTGCCTGATGCGGCGGCCTGTCTGGCGGCAGTGGATTTGCTTGAAGATTCCACGCAACTGGTGGATAAACTTTGGGAAAACGCCAAATATTTCAAAGCCGAAATGAAGAATCTCGGATTCAACACAGGCGTTACCGAAACACCAATTACTCCCATTATGCTCGGCGAAGCGCCGCTGGCCCAGCAATTCAGCCGCGAGTTATTTGACGCGGGTGTATTCGCCATGGCGCTCGGCTTCCCAACCGTGCCGCAGGGCAAGGCGAGAATCCGCGTGATGATCTCTGCCGCACATGCAAAGGATGATCTGGATAAAGGATTGGAAGCGTTCAAGAGTGTTGGGAAGAAATTAGGTGTGATTTAGAAGAGTAGTGATAAGTAAAAAGCAACAAGTAGCGAGTAAAACAACAAAGACCGCATAGTGATTTGCGGTCTTTGTTGTTTTATAGGTGACGGATAATCTGGGAACGGACTGTAAATATAGGCTGTTTATCCTAAAAGGGTGTTAAGCGGCAAGATTGCTGTATAAACACAAGTTGGGCTTGCGAGTCAAGTCGTGCTTACGAGCATGGTTTTTCCAGGTCAGAAAACCTTTAACGCGAATTTCTTCTGTTGAACTCCCCCAAGTGGTGGAGTTCAACACTCCCCGGTCGATGGGTGCGATTGGGGAGTGTTCGGCGTATGATGAATTCAAGGCTAGTAGAATAGTTTGCGCCACACACGTTACACTTTTACATGAGGTAACTCTATGTGGATCAAGGGCACAACTCATTAAACAATAGTACATAACAATCTGGGGCTTTGGTGCGTCAGTTTCTCGCACTGGAGAAGCTCAGATGAAAGGATGAAAAAATGTCATTCAACGATAAATCCCGCTTGGATCCCACTCAGGTGGAGGATCGGCGTGGCCGGGGAAGAGGCAGGACAATTGCTGTGGGAGGCGGCGGACTTGGCCTGATCATTGTGGTAGTCGCAATGCTGTTTGGCGTGGACCTTACTGGTTTGACGAGTACTGATGCTGGGGCAGCAAGTACCATTTTCAACTGAAAGCGCAGGTGGAAGCAACGACCTGCAGGCGGAATGCCAGACAGGGGCAGATGCAAATGAACGCGAGGACTGTCGCATCGTAGGCTTCGTCAATAGCATCCAAGCTTTTTGGGCCGACGAATTTGCCCAAGGTGGAGGCCAGTACACACAGGCCGATACAGTCCTTTTCACAGAGGCAACAGAGGCGGCTTGTGGATACGCCAGCGCCGCAACGGGACCGTTCTACTGTCCGAGAGACCAGAAGGTCTATCTGGACCTCGACTTTTTCAACGAACTACAGACGCGCTTTGGTGCTCAGGGCGGTTCGTTCGCCGAAGCGTATGTGCTCGCGCATGAATATGGCCATCACGTGCAAAACCTGCTTGGTGCACTGTCGGGTAGCTCGAACGCCACAGGGCCAGGGAGTGAAGCAGTCGAGACTGAACTCCAGGCTGATTGTCTGGCCGGTGTCTGGCTCTTCCACGCCACCGAAACCGGTTACCTGACTCAGTTGACGGATCAGGATATTATCCAGGCTCTAGACGCCGCAGCTTCCGTTGGCGATGACCGCATCCAGCGTGAGACACAGGGCTACGTCTCACCCGAGTCATGGACCCATGGATCGTCCGAGCAGCGGCAGTTGGCGCTCAAGGACGGTCTGCAGAGCGGGGATATAGCCACCTGCGATTCGCCGGGATGGACGCCATAACCATACAATACAGCACAGATTCAATCTGTGATTGCGACGAGTCTCAAACCGCCCCCCCCCCCCCCGCCGGCCCCCCCCCCCCCCCCCCCCCCCCCCCCCCCCCCCCCGGTGGCCCCCCCCCCCCCCCCTTGGGTCCCCCCCCACAAAAGGCTTGAGGCGTTCAAGACGGTGGAGAGGAAGTTGGGTGTGATCTAGAAGAGCAGTAATAAGTAAAGAGTAATAAGTGTAAGGCGGCGCAGGGCGGGCGCTGCCTTACACTTATAGGTTTATAATTGATTTATAGATAAGGACGGACATATGCCACTATATCAATTGAAACAAAATAATGTTCAACAAATTAAGCCATCTAGCTTCAAGAATGAACGTGAGTTGCAGAAATTATTTGAAGCCAACCTTGAGTCATTGCTTAGTGTTCGCTTTATTGCGTAGGAACAATGAACAACTCAGAACAAAAACTGGATAACCTTCAAAAGGCTGACATTTCAAAGAGCCTACTACGTCTCATGGGTATCATAATACTACTAGATGCATCAGCACTTGCAGCAGGCATCTCATTTTTCATGATAATACATGGCGCGCTACTTGGCATTAGATGGTCTGCTCCATATTGGAAATTCACCCGTAATATTTTCGTCAAAGCTACTGGTTTTCCAGAAAAAAATATTTTGCTCAACAAAAATCAGATTACCTCGCGGCAAGGAATTAATTTGTTATTCAAGGCGGTAACAGTTGTTTTATTTTTTATTCTTGGTGTATGGATTCTCATTCGTAATGGTTTTTGTGGACAAAATTTAATGTGTTAGGCAAATTAATAATTATTTACTTTCAGATTTCTTTCGAATAGAAATGGTGTACTATCAAGAAGAATTATTCAATTCTATTCCCCCAAAACGGGGCTAACAAAGCGTGCATCTGATGCTGGGGATTCTGCGGCACGCTTCACGTCAGGCGGTTTTCTACGCCTTAGCCCTTTTCTGGCTGGACGGCGTCGCCGTCCCCACCCCAGCGCCTGTCAATGCAAGCCGTTGGCTGGCAACGTATATTTCAAAACCGACTTCACAGATACATGGAAAATTAAATGTCCTTTCAAAAACGATTTGTTTCATACCTCATATTGGCTGTATTTCTTGTCTTTTCTTTGGCGTGCCAGAGTGTGTCAAGGATTCTTAGTAAAGAGATACCTGCATCGAATAACACTCCTGAATTTCTAACAAACGGTATGGATTACGATGGAAACTGGAAAGGAACAACCTCGCAAGGTTTTGAAGTCACTTTCACTGTTGCTCATAATGGAATCACCGCATTGAAAGTTCAAGGTAATTGGGAAGGTCAAAATTGCACTAGAAATTTCGAGACTAATGTAGAAGTTAATATAAATCCTACAGCAGAAGCACTAGGTATTCCTCCCACCTACCCGATCAAGAGCGATTCTTTCACAATTGCGTATGATGGTTCAAAGACAGATGGGACGGCTTATAATTTTTGGGGCACATTTTTATCTGCCCAAAAAGCATCAGGCACAATAGAATATGTCGCAACCAGTGGTAGTTGTCAAGGAATAAAAAAATTTGATTGGACGGCATCCAAGGTTTCTAATTAGATTCTGGCACAAGGCACAGTGTCTTGCACAAAGCCAGCCAACACAGCGTGCACTTGACGCTGGGGATTCTGCGCAAACCTCAAGCAGTTTTCTACGCCTCAGCATTTTTCTGGCTGGACGGCTTCGCCGTCCCCGCCCCAGCGCAGGTCAACGCAAACCGTTGGGCGGCTGGACTCGCAAACTTATGAAGAATAATTGAAGAAGAATATGATTACTATTGATTTCCTTGTAGATCATCTCGATACCATACCTACATTGACAAAATGGTTCCGTGACCAATGGTCGGATTATTTTGCAAACTGGTCAGACGAAGATATGATGAAAGATTTTCTTGAAGATATTTCCCGCAACAGTCTCCCCTCTCGGCTTGTTGCTTTTGAGTCCAATGAGCTTGTTGGCACAATTGTCCTACGGGAGAGCGAAGCTGAAACATTGCCAGAGCGCCAACCTGAATTAGGTGGCTTATACGTCGTGGAGTCTTATCGAGGTCATGGTATTGGTACAGAATTGGTTCGAGCAGGTATGAAATTAGCTCATGAACAAGGATATTCGACGATTTCTGCAACAACTGTTAAAGCAGCAGGCATCTTGGAACGTTTGGGCTGGGAGTTCATCAAGACAGTCCAATATCCAGATGGGGAAGTCTCATTGTACAGTTGTAAACTATGAACACCGTCTAACAAAGCGTGCAACTGACGTGTGGGAGTCTGCAGCACGATTCGCGTCAAGTATTTTTCTGGCTTCGAGTTTTTCCTACTCCCAAGTAGAGTCCATGCCCACTCAACAAATCGTTCAGCAATCGTAATTACTCAATCAAAAAGGGGATAAAAAGCATATATTCCGCACGACTTAATCGGCATACAATAAAGCAGGAGGAACCTCATGACCATTATCGTTGCCGATACCACCTGCGGATTGCCGCGCGCCATGCTCGAAGCGCGGGGAATAGCGTTGATCCCCCAAGTTGTCACCTTTGGAGAAGAGTCTTTTCACGACAGCCAGGAAATGGACACAGCCATGTTCCTGCAACGGCTGAAGGCGTCGTCCGTTTTGCCGAAAACGGCCGCACCTGAACCGTCTTTATACGTGCCCATTTTCAAGCAGGCGCAGGAAAATGGCGAAAGCGTGATCGTCGTTGCGCCGACGGGCAAAGCCAGCGGAACGGTCCGCTCGGCGGAGACAGCCGCGCAGGATTTCGCAGGGGTTGATATCCACGTGGTGGATACGCAGACCATCTCGTGCAATCTCGGTTCGCTGGTGCTGTTGGCCGATGACATGGCCAAAGCGGGTGAATCTGCCAGTGAAATCGTAGCAAAACTCAACGACTTGATTCCCCGTGGGCGGCTGTATTTCCTCGTGGATACGCTTGAATACCTCGCCAAAGGCGGTCGAATCGGCGGGGCGAAGCGTCTGCTGGCGGAATTGCTGGAGATCAAACCCATTTTGCAGGTCAAAAATGGACAGGTCGAATCCTTTGAGCAGCAGCGGACCAAAAAACGCGCGCTGGCACGGCTCGTGGAGGTTGTGGCAGAGCAATGCCCGGGCGGAGACTCTGCTCATTTATGTGTGATTCAGGTTGAGGCGGAGAACGAAGCGCAGGTTCTCGTCGCCGAATTACAGTCGCGGGTCAGCGTTTCCCAGATCCCAATCTATGAACTGCCTCCCGCCATCGTGGTGCATGCAGGGCCGCGCGCAATGGGTGTCGGGTTTTTTGCATAGCCCCGTAAGCGGGGTGGCCCCGCACACGGGGTGGTATAATTTTTTCGAAATTAAGATCTTGTAAGGAGCTTCCGCAATGTCAGGTCATTCAAAATGGTCAACGATTAAACGAAAGAAAGGTGTTGCCGACGCAAAACGCGGCGCCATCTTTACACGGCTCGCCCGTGAACTCACCATCGCCGCACGCGAAGGTGGCAGTGATGTAGATTCAAACTTCCGTCTGCGCCTCGCCTGGGATAAGGCCCGCGCAGAAAACATGCCCAAGGATAATATCGAACGCGCCATCAAACGCGGTGCAGGTGAAGACAAAGACGGCACCACGTTCGAAGAGATCACCTTCGAAGGCTACGGTCCGCACGGCTCGGCGCTCATGGTCACCTGCGTCACCGATAACCGCAACCGCACCGTCCCCGATATTCGCCACGCTTTCAGCAAATCGGGCGGCAACATGGCCGAGCCGGGCGCAGTCGGCTGGCAGTTTGACCGCAAATCCTATTTCGCCTTCCCCGCCAGCCAGCTTTCCTACGACAAGGCCTTCGAGCTTGGCATCGAAGCGGGCGCCGATGATGTGGTGGACGGCGGCGAAACGGTTGATATTTATGGTCCCGTTGACGCTTTCAAAACCATCGCCGATGCGTTACAAAAAGCCAATGTGCATCCCGAAGAAGCGGGCTTGCGCATGGTCGCCAAGCAGGAAATCGAACTCGATGTCGAATCAACCTTGAAGTTCATGAAGATGGTTGACGCCATCGAAGAACTCGACGACGTGCAGGATGTCTTCCACAACGTGAAGGTTTCCAGACGAAGCCCTCGCCGCACTCGAAGCTGCGTAATCGAAATCATGGTAGGGACACAGCGGCGCTGTGTCCCTACATTATTTAATGACCCTCGCCCTCGGAATTGACCCCGGCACCGCCACAACTGGATACGGACTCGTGCGCCTCATGCCCGACGGGGAACTGGTCGCTGTTTCCTTTGGCATTATCTCCACTCCAAAAGAAGCGACCCCGCCCGCGCGCCTCGAAATGTTATTCGACGATCTCAACAAGTTGTTGAAAAAACACAAGCCTGAGACCGCCGCGGTCGAAAAATTATTCTTCTCCAAAAATGTCACAACCGCCCTCGCAGTGGGACAGGCACGCGGCGTCATCATGCTCTGTTTGCAAAAAGCAGGCATCGAACCCTTTGAATACACCCCCAACGAAGTGAAACAAGCCGTCGCTGGCTACGGCTCCGCAGAAAAACGCCAGGTGCAGGAAATGGTGCGCGCGCTCTTGCAATTGGATTCCATCCCCAAACCCGACGATGCCGCCGATGCCCTCGCCATCGCCATCACACATTTAAATACAAAACGATACGAGTAGGGACACGGCGCTGCCGTGTCCCTATACACAAGGCACAGCGGCGCTGTGCCCCTACATCCACAATACGGTAAAATACAAACATGATAGCAACCCTGCGCGGAGAAATCTCCCAAATCGAAGAGAACGCCATCATCGTCGAAGTCGGCGGTGTGGGCATGCGAGTCTTTGTCCCTGCCCCATTGCGGACCAATGCCAAGGCTGGCGAAATTCTTTTTATGTTCACCCATCTCGTCGTCCGCGAAGATGCGCTGACCTTGTACGGATTCGAATCACAAGCCGACCGCGACCTGTTCAACATCCTCCTCGGTGTGGACGGGGTCGGCCCGAAAGTGGCATTATCCGTCCTCTCCACCCTCACCATTGACGCCATCCAACGCGCCATCTTCGCCGATGAAGCCGACCTGCTCAGCAGTGTGCCCGGCGTTGGCAAAAAGACCGCGCAAAAAATGGCGCTGCACCTGAAAGACAAACTCAAACCCACCGACGCGCTCGGTAGAATCGCCGCCATGGCCGATTACGATAGTGAAGTCCTCGCCGCACTCACCTCGCTGGGATACTCCGTCATCGAAGCGCAAGCCGCGATCCAATCCCTGCCGAAGGATGCGCCCAAAGAAGTGGAAGAACGATTACGCACCGCGCTGGGATATTTTACAGGATGAAAATCGGCGAAAGAATTCAAGTCCGCGCCTGCAAAACGGACGGAACCGTATATCGAAGCTGGCAAGCCACAATCGAGTCTGTATCAACAGACTCGATTGTTACAATTGCACCTGCTGGTTCCTCGGTGTTCAATATCAAAGGCGAAGATACTCCGATCCGCCATCATTACCGCTCCTATTACTGGTTCGACAAAAACTACAATCTGCTTGAGATCTTCGAACCTGAAGGCGAACTGTTTCATATTTATATCAACATCGCCTCACCGCCCGAAATCCAAGATGGGATCATGAGTTTCAAAGACCACGAACTGGATGTTTCAAGATACCTCCCCAAACCCGCCGAATTGATCGACGAAGATGAATTCATCGAAGCCGCAGTAAAATATCAATACTCAAAAGAATTCCAGGAAAAAATGTACGCCGCCGCCGAAGAAGCCCTGGAACTGGCCAATCACTGGCAGGCGAAACCTATTCCCGTTTTTCCATAGACTCACTTTTCACTTCTTTCTTCTTACCTCTTTCTTCATTTCAGGAGACTCCCATGCTAAAAAAGAAAATCGCCTTCATCGGTCCCGGTGTGATGGCCGAAGCCATGATCGCAGGCCTGCTGCGCCAAAAAACTTGCCGATGCAAAAAACATCACCGCCTCTGGTCCGCGCGAAGAACGGGGCGTGGAATTGAACAAGAAGTACGGAATCAAAGCCACGACCGATAATGCCGCCGCCATTCACGAAGCGGACGTGGTCGTGCTCTCGGTCAAACCGCAGCGCCTTACCGAAGTGATGAAGGGTCTCAAAGGCATCCGCCCCGATGCGCTGGTGTTATCCATTATCGCGGGCGCGACGATCAAGAAGATCAGCAGTGGGCTGAAACATAAAACCATTGTCCGCTCCATGCCAAACACACCGGGACAGATCGGCGAAGGCATCACCGTATGGACCGCCTCCAAAGAAGTGACCGACGAACAGCAGGAAATGACCCGTTCCATCCTCGGCGCACTGGGCGAGGAAGTCTTCGTCGAAGATGAATCCTATCTCGATATGGCCACCGCGCTTTCGGGTTCCGGCCCTGCATACGTCTTCCTTTTCACCGAAGCATTGATCGACGCGGGTGTTCACATGGGCTTCCCGCGCCGCATTGCCGAACAGCTTGTTTTGCAAACCATCAAAGGCTCGGCATCGTATTATCAAGGCGCGAGCAGGCACCCCGCCACACTGCGGAATCAAGTCACATCCCCGGGCGGCACTTCGGCGGAGGCTTTGTATTATCTTGAAAAAGCAGGTTTCCGCACCGCCATCTCACGCGCCGTGTGGGCGGCCTATCAACGCTCGCTCGAACTCGGCAAGGAAAAACCAGGTCACATCGACACGCATGACGAAGAAAACACATAGCCTTTCTTTCCATCGCGGACAATACGATATAAAAACCTAAACCGCAGAGTCGCGGAGTGCGCGGAGCTTTTATGATTTTCTCTGTGCCCTCTGCGACTTATTGCCCTTTGGGCTGCGGTGAAATTTTATTTGCGGTTCACAATGCCAAAAACAATCACTCTCTTAACCAGCGGCACACGCGGTGATGTGTTGCCCTACATCGCGCTCGGCGAAGGCTTGCTGGATGCTGGCTATCAGGTCCGCATTGCTGCTCCGCTTGGTTTTGTGGATCTCGTTCAACAAAGCAATCTCACCTTCGCACCCTTCGAAGGCAATCCCTCCGATTTGCTCGTTGAGCAAGGTGACTCCACGCCGATGACCCTCGGCACAAATCCCATCCGCTCCATCCGCGCCACGCAAAAATTTATCAGGCAAGCCCGTCCACTGTATCGGCGCATGCTGCACACCGCCGCCGAAGCCTGCCGCGGCTCCGACATCCTCATCCACGGCTTGCCGACCCTATGGGGCGCACACATCGCCGAAGGGCTTGGCATCCCTGCTGTCCGCGCCGTGCTGCAGCCGCTCATGCCCACCCGCGAGTTTCCATCCGCGCTTTTGCCGTTTCGCTCTTCTTTTTTGGGGATCGGAAACTGGTTCACCCATTGGGCAGTGACTCAAGCCACGTGGCTTTCGTGGCGCCGAGAGATCAACCACACGCGTCACGCAGACTTTGGGCTGGGTGCCGCTCACTGGCTTGATCCTTCACTTCGGGCTGATTCAAATCAACCCCTCACCCTGAACGGATTCAGCGAACAGATCGTTTCGCGCCCAAAAGATTGGAATGACAAGCAGGTGATTACGGGGTATTGGAGAAAAGACGAGTTGACAGGTAAACAAGTTGACAAGTTAGACCTGCAACGATTTATCGATTCTTCCCCCAACCCCATCGCCATCGGATTCGGCTCCCCAGGCACGCGCGGATATTTGCCGATGCTCGAAGAAGCATTGCACCGCGCAAACGCACAGGCGGTTCTAACTATCCCCGCCAAATGGCATGGCGAAATCAAGTCAAAAAATATTTTCCCGATTGAGTATGCGTCGCATGACTGGTTGTATCGTCACGTGAAAGTCGCTGTCCATCACGGCGGGGCGGGGACAACTTCTGCAAGTTTGCATGCGGGGATTCCAACGGTCACACTGCCATTGGCAATTGATCAATTCTTTTGGGGCGAGCGGATTCATAAAATCGGCGTTGGGCCGAGGCCAATCCCCCAGAGAAAATTGAATTCAGAAAATCTGGCGCAAGCCATCACACAAGCATTGACAGATGAGTCCATGCGGGCGAGAGCAAAAACCGTCAGCGCCGAGTTGAATCGAGAAAACGGGATTCAGGCTGCGGTGAGTGTGATGCGTTCAAAATTCTGAAGTCAGATTTCAGGATTCAGAATTGGATTCCGCAATGACATATTCGCAACACCCAAAGCAATCAAAGCAAATACGCTCCCAATCCAATATGGCGCAGAGAAGGCGATGACTTCGAATGAAATGCCCGCGAGCATGGGTCCGAAGATGTTGGTGAGGCTGAGCAAGGTTTGCGTGCCTCCCATCAGGCGTCCCTGCTCGCTTTCGGAGACGCGCAATGAAACCAGCGCAGTCAGCGACGGGATGCTTGTGCCTGTGCCCAACGCAACGATGGTGACGGCGGGATAGAGCATCCAGGCGGCGGGGGCGAGTGCCATGCCAGCGAGACCAATTGCCATGAGCGTGAGACCGAAGATAGTGAGGCGTTTTTCACCGAAGCGCGGCTGGAGTTTGCCGAATAAAAATCCCTGAATGAAAACGGCGCATACGCCAACATAAAGATAGAAAAAACTATTTTGCGTGGGCGTCCAATGAAAGCGGAAGTTGGAATAGAGTGGGAAGTTGGATTGCAGACCTGCAAAAGCGAGGTTGAGCAGGAACATCGCGACGAGAAGCTTTTGAACGTTAACCTGTTTGAAAAGACTCATAAATTGATTGCCGAAATTGAACCCTTGAAAAACAGGTTTGATCTCGCGTTTTTCAAGCGGAAGCGATTCGGGCAGCACAAAATATCCAAAGATAACATTGCTCAACGCAATTGCAGAAGCTATGAACGCAGGTACATACAAACCGTATCGGCTCAACAATCCGCCCAATGCAGGGCCAGCCATTAATCCCAAACCGAAAGCCGCACCGACCATGCCCATCCCGCGCGCACGATTCTCGGTGGTGGTCACATCTGCGATATAAGCGTAGGCAGTAGTGAGGTTTCCGCCTGTCAGGCCATCTATCAACACGGCAAGGAAAACCAGCGGAAGCGAACCCGCCAGCCCAAGCATGAGATATCCCATCGATGTGCCAAGCAGACAGATCAACAAAACAGGTCGCCGCCCATAACGGTCAGAGAGTGCGCCGAGAACGGGTCCTGCAAACAATTGAGCAGATGCATACAACGAACTCAACGCACCTGCAATCGCCGCGCCGCCATCCTGTGCCTGCACGAAGAATGGAAGCAACGGCAGCATGATGCCATAGCCAAGCATGTCTACGAAGATGGTGATGAAGATAAAAACGAGGGAGGAATTCAAAGGAATTGTTAATTGGTAAAGAGTAATAAGCGAAAATAAAGTGGGAGCCTTTTTCTATACCATCAATATAGTTAAGAGATAGGACATCAACCCAGTCCCGACGCCCGCCCCCCAAAACCCTACCCCCGAGCAAGGGATGTTTTTACTTCTTACAACCTGAGCAGCGATTAGACGACGCTACATTCTTTCCTCTTTCTTCTTTCTTTTCCTAAAATCTCTCCAGCCGCAGCGGACTTAGATCGAATTCCGTCTTTTTCCCATTGATCAGTTCCGCCACCACCTGCCCCGTACCAGGCCCAAGGGACAGACCAAGCATAGCATGGCCCGTGGCAAGCACAAGGTTGGAATGATTCGGGGAACGTCCAATGATCGGCACACCGTCGGGAGTCGTCGGGCGCAGGCCTGCCCAAGTCTCTTTGATATCGAGTTTTTCATCGATACGGAGATATTCACGCGCGGAATTTTCGATCCGTTGAATCCAACGCGGATCGGGCGTCATACTGCCGTTGCCAACTTCAAGTCGGCCTGTAAAGCGCAGCAGGTCATCCATCGGCGAAACCGCCACACGCCGCTCACCGAGGATCAACGCATGGCGCGGCATTTGCTTCGTCGCAGACATGGTCAGGCTGTATCCGCGCGCGGGCTGGATGGGGATATTCAATTTCAGATCGCGCGCCATGGATGGAGTCAACGCACCTGCGGCGAGAATGACATGATCCGCTTCGAACTCACCGACGGCTGTTCTTACAACCCGAACTTTTCCCTGCGCCGATTCAAACCCAGTGACAGGCGTATTCTCATACATCTCCGCCCCCATCGCACGGACTCGGTCACTGAGCATTTTGAGAAATAAAGCAGGGTTCATGTGCGAATCGCCCGTGAAATGCACGCCGCCGATGACATCGTCCAATGCGGCAGGCTCAACTTCATGTACTTTGGTCTTGTCATACACACTGACAGGGATACCATGCTTCTGCATCAAATCGCCTTCGTGCTTTCCGCCGCTGAAGGCCGCCTCGGTTTTATATAAAAACAGCAGACCCTTCTCCTGATAATGACAATCGAATTTTTCCTCGGCGATCATCTGGGCAAAGTTCTTCGCGCTCAGTTGACCGAGGCTGTTCAACGGCGGAATTCCGCGCTGGACGTTCGCTTCACTGCAGGCCAGCACAAATTGCAGCAGCCACATGAGATATTTCGGGTCGAGGCTGACCTTCATGCTAAAGGGACTGTGCGCGGGGTCGAGCATCCACTTAAGCGCGGAGGCTACCACCCCCGGTGCCGCCAGCGGAATGATATGACTCGGCACCACATGCCCCGCATTGCCCGATCCGCTGCCTTTGCCAATCTCATTTGCATCAAGGATGGTTACCTTGCGCCCCGATTTCAAAAGATAATACGCGCAGCTTAACCCAACGGGTCCGCCGCCGATGATGAGGACATCTGATTTTGATTTTGTAGTCATGGGTTTGCTCCATTGATTTCTTCATTTGCACACCAGCAATGCAAACATGTTTGATTACAGCGCTTGTATTTTAGCACGAGGAGGTGGGGATTGATTTTTGATTTTAAAAGACGTAAACTTTCCATATGTTCATGATCACCCCCATTGTCATATCGTGTTTTATTTCAACCGTGGTGCTCGCAATCAATACCTCCATCGCCTGGCGGCACAGGCAGGAGCGGTCTGGTTATTACTTCAGCCTATTCACAGCCAGTCTGGCTTTTTGGGGAGTAATGGTCACACTCGGGTATGCGGCAAAACCGCTGTCACTGAAAATTTTCTTCGCCGTTTTGGACGCATGGGGATACAGGACGGCGGAAGCATTTTTACTGTTGTTTGCCTTATGCTTCGCGGGCTACGAACACATTGCAGAGAAAAAATGGATGAAAGCCATTGCTGTACTTCATGTTCTCTCCCATGCGTTGCTGGCATCCACCAATCAATGGCATGGGTTGATATGGAAAGACTTCATCCCACAGGCAAATAACGTGGTTCTATTCGTGCATGGACCTGCATTTGCTCTTACAGTGATCACGGGGTATTCACATGCATTGATCTGCATGACCCTGTTCGTCATCGCTTCTTTTCGAGGATCAAATATCATCAAACGCCAGGCACGATTGCTGATAACCGCATTTCTCATACATATCTTTTTGAATGTCGCTTACAACATTGATCTGTTTGACGTGCCAGGAGTAGATTGGACTTCTTCAACCTCTGCTTTTACCAATGTGTTCGTTTTATGGGCTCTATCTGGACAGAAATTATTGGATATTAATCCCATTGCCCGCAACAAATTGATCAACAACCTGAGCGATGGCTTGATCGCGCTCGATATGAAGAACCGCATCATTGACATCAACCACTCGGCGGCGGAGATTCTTGGCAGTACCGAAAATGCTTTGCTCGGCAAAAAGCTGGGGGATGTTTTCCCGCGCTCTGGCGCAGAGTTGGCAGAGGCACCGGAGAAAGAGGTCAAATTCGAGCTCAACATTGACGACCAGCGATATTATGACGCGCTGCTTTCCCCTGTGCATGATGAATGGCCCAAAGGGCAGATCGGCAGGATGATCATTCTGCGCGATATCACCGAACGCAAGCAAACGGAACTAAGACTCTTACAATTACACAAAGCTGTGGAGCAAAGCCCGGTCTCTGTACTGATCACCAACCTTCAGGGTAACATTGAGTATGTTAATCCGCATTTCACAAAGTTGACCGGGTATGGGCTGGATGAAGTAATCGGAAAGAATCCGCGCATGGTTCAATCGGGCAACACATCTCTGGAAGCCTATGAGGAAATGTGGAATACCGTTCGGTCTGGCAAGGTCTGGCGGGGTGAGGTCTGGAACAAAAAGAAGAATGGCGACCCCTATTGCGAGGTTGAGATCATCGCACCTGTCATCGACAATGATGGAACCATTGTCAATTACATTGCCATCAAAGAGGATGTCACCGCCCAAAAAGAATCAGAAGTGAAATTACGCGAAGCCTACGACAAACTGGAAGAGCAAATGAGCGAAATCCAGGCGCTACAATCTGACTTGCGCGAGCAGGCCATTCGCGACCCGCTTACAAAGCTCCACAACCGTCACTACCTAAAGGAAACCTTGAACCGCGAATTATCCCGCGCCATGCGTGAGCGGTATCCTGTTTCATTTCTATTACTGGACATCGACCATTTTAAACATGTCAATGACACGTACGGTCATGCTGCCGGTGACTTTGTATTAAGAGACCTTGCCGATCATCTTGCAGAATTTACCCGCACAGGTGATATTGTCTGCCGTTACGGGGGCGAGGAATTCCTGGTGGCATTTCCAAACACAAAAGAACAGGATGCCTTTCTCATTGCAGACCGCCTGCGTGTTTCCATTCAAAACGCCCTGATCTATGTAGATCGCCACGTAATCTCGATTACAGTTTCAGCTGGCATATCAGAATTCCCAACCCATGGCCAATATGAGGCGCTGATACTTGAATCTGCTGATAAAGCCTTGTATCACGCAAAATACAATGGGCGTAATCAGGTGGTTTTATGGTCCAAGATAAAAGCGCCGTTTTAGAAACTTTGGATTGTTACGAATAATACCAACTGAAGATCTTGTTATACATTGCCAACAACATCTTCTTAATGGGCGGCAATTCCAACATACGCCTACCCACCCCTTCTTTCTTCCTTCCTCTTTCTTTTCCCTTCCCCAACTCTCCGCGCAAATAACCCAATGTATTAGACATATTCATCGCCAGCGGATCACTGACCATCAAGCGCAGCAGACCCGCGTCATTCATACGCTTATCCAACTGACGCACCTGCCCCATCGGCTTGTCCATGTCAAAAGGCAGAAATTGCTGAAGTGTGGATTTATACGCTGTGAACTGCCAGTGACTTGCCCCCGCAAGCGCGGTCACACCTTTGTATTGGATGCGCCAATCCCTTGTCTCGGCATAAACCTTTTTATTTTCTTCCTCGGTCTGCCCAAGCGATAGATTGAATTCAAGAAAGGTTTCCCACGGAATGAATTGACCTTCATCAAGTTGGGCATTTTCTTTCGCCCATTTCAACGTGCCTTCATAAAACTCTGGTGAAGTACGGTATGGGCGCGCCGTCACCATGCCAACGTTCGGAAAAGTTTCAAGCAACTCCACCGAACGCGAGAGCCATGTCGGCGAAAACAAAACATCACTATCGGTGTACGCAATGATCTCACCGGGTGCGCCTGCCAGCATCACATTCCACGCGCCGCCCTTGCCCATGTTCTTTTCAGAGAGGATCAAATATTGAATCCGTCCCTCTTCCTTTTCCTGAATCAAAAACTCACGCACTTCTTCGCAAGAGCCATTATCGAAGACCATCAGGTCAAATGGCAGGCCTGCATCCTTGCGCATGGATTCCAGCGAGACCTTCAACACATCCAAAGTCTCGGCATAAAATCCGCTCAGGAAGGGGATGTAATTCAACAATGCAACTGTGATCCGCTCGGGGCGGGCAACATCTTTGACGAACTTGGCGGGGTTTTGACCTTTTCGCATTTTGGGTTCCAGGTTTCAAGTTTAAGGTTCAAGGTTCGAGCAAGGCTTTCAGCCTTCAACTCATTTGAATAATTTCTTAAATCGTTTTTGCCATCGCTTCGGGCGGGCAATATTTTCGATCATGGCTTCGGGGAGAAAAAAGAAAATAGAACGCAACATCAACTCAAGGCGGCGTGTGAAGCGCAGCGATGTCATCTTCGGGCGCGTTAGTTTTTCATCCACCAATTGATGCGTTGAATCCAAAATCGTATAACGGATATTCGCCTGCCCGCCCGCAAGGCGGATGTTCTCATTCGTATCGGGATGATCGTAATGCGACCTGCCCCCAGGCAGATGACTGTAATCGTGATTCTGATGCACGATCATCACCGAAGGCGTGCAATCGATCACAGGCCAATTCTCGCGGCGGGCTTTGTAGATCATCCAATTATCCCAGCCTGCGCGGCCAATGATGAAATTTGGGATGTCGTTATAGCAGGGTTTTGGGAAAAGGAAAAAATCGCTTCCAGCGGGGCGGTGAAGCTGATTCTGTTTTCTGACAGATTCCCTCAGCCCAGACTCCCACCCTGCGGAAAAATCAAGCGGCGACGTGATGTCATAATCCCAGCGTTGGCTCAACAGCACGAACTTTTCCTTCAACCTTGCCGCCTGTTTTGCATTCTCAACAAAATCAGGCATGAGGATCATATCTGCATTGATGATGCAGAGCAGGTCGCTGTTCGAGTTCTCCCGCGCCAATTGAAACATGGACGAGATCAGCGGTGTGCCGTTCGCATTACGGGCAACAGCGGGCAAATGCTTCACGCCCAGTTCTTTTGCGATTTCAGCAAGGCCTGCTTCCTCGCCAAGCAAAATGACCTCTACATCGGGGAGCAGAGTCCACGATGTGATGGCGTTACGCTGAATCATCGCAATGTGCGGATTGGTAAAAGGTTTGGGGGCGGAAAAGAGTGTAATCAGTGGCATGGTCAATTTACAGGTTTACAGGTTGGAAGGTTCGCAGGTTTGAACTTGTAGACTTTCCAACCTGCCAACTTTCTAACTCTTTAAAGCCCTTTTATCAATGTCTTTAAGAGTCTTATGCTGCACATCGGCATTGATCTTTGGAAGTTCAGGGTTGTCATGAACCAAATCCAAAACTTCCTTCCATGTGAAGTCATCCCGTCCATCAAAGCGGGCGTAGACTTGTCGCATGAATTCCAAATCTTCGGGGGTGTCCACTGTCCAACGGTAATCACCGAAATCGGTGGTGTGATGAAGGAGGGCAATGTTGAATCCGCGTGGAGAGGTGCCAGTTTGCAGTTGGCGGTTAACGGTTGTCAGTTGCACACCTTCATAGAAATACGGCATGGCATGTTCGCGGTGCTGGGGTTCCTTGGCTTCCTTCCAGGCTTTCTTCAAAGCCTTGAAAGTGCAAGCCTCCACATCCAAACCGATGGGATACGTTCTCGTCCATGGAGGCGGTAGACGGTTGCAGGCAAAGTCATATTCATCTTCGAGCAAAGCATTGACCACGTTATCGATCAATTCAGGGTCAATGACTGGGCAATCTGCCGTGATGCGGACAACCACATCGGCTTTGGCATCTTTGGCGGCTTGATAATATCTATCCAACACATCGAACAGGTTGCCACGGGTGAAGGGAATGCCGCTAAAGTCGCAGTACTCAGCTACGGGGTCGTCAGAGGCGTCTGTCGTCGTGGCGAAAATGACTTCGTCAAGAGTCGTCGCCCGCGAAGTCCGCGTGAAGACACGGGTCAACATCGGCTGACCTGCAATGTCAGCAAGGATCTTCCCCGGCAAACGCGAGGAGGACATGCGTCCTTGAATGATGGCAACTACTTTGGGTTTCATAATTTTTTGCAGGGACACAGCGGCGCTGTGCCGCTACGCACTTTGCGCCTCGGATGGGATCGGCAGCGCATCGACAAATCCCTTCGCACGGAATTTTTCGATGTAATCGCGCACCATCCAGTAATCAAGCCCGACCTGCTCAGCGATTTCAAAAACGGACAACTCGCCTTCGAAGCGCATCATGATCTTTTCGATGGCGCGGTTGAGCGCCCAGTTCTCACGCCAATCCACCCAGAGACCATTGCCGCTGAGGAACACAGGTCCGCGGAAGGTGCGTTTGGGAATATAGTTGCTGGCGTACATACGAATGATCTCTTCCGCTGTTTCCGCAGCGCCGACCAGCATATCATCATGCATGATGTCGAGATTATCATCGGTGGTGTGATACTCGTCATAGGGCCAGCGGTTGATCGAGATGCACGGCACGTTCACACCAGGCCCGTTGATGACGCGTTCGTCATTCGCGGGGGCCGCGGCGAAATCGCGTTCATCATGCGCAGATTTGCTGATAATGAAATTGGTGATGCGGTCAAGCAGATGCGTATGCTGACGGGTATGATGCCAGGCGATCTTGTTCTTGTTGCCTGTCATTTCCATGAAGATGCCGCCGCGCAGATTTTGAATCAAATGTTCGTTGTGTGAGAGATAGACAATCGTGCCGATGGTCTCAGGCCCGAACCAAAAACGGACGCTCATCGAGCCAGCGGGCAACGGCTTTTCCGCGAGGCGGCGCGCCAGTTCAATGGTGCTAACCACACCTGCGCCATCGTCATTGGCCTGATGCGGGTGACAGGTATGCGCCTGCACGATGATCTCACCCGCCGAAGCGCTTGGTCCGCCTTCGGGGTGGATGACCGCGGTTGCCATTTTGAATCCCTGCTTCGGATCGGTGACGAATTCAGATTTGATCACTGCGCGATATTTTTTATCACGTGGAAGTTTATCGAAGACATTCTTCGGCAGGCAGAAACCCCAATCGCGGTCGTAATATTTGAATACCCATGGAATGGTATGCGGACGTTTCTCGTTGAAATACAAATGCGGCTGAAGTTCTTCGAACGAAAGCGTTTTGTCCACGGGCAGGGAATACGAAACGATATGCAGCGGATTGTTTTTGAAATCCACTACACGCTCACCGCCTTCAATCTCCAAATACGCTTCATGCACGACATAGCGTTCAGGCACCTGCCACGTCCACGCTTTTTCGAGTGGAGTGTAGGTTTCGATGGTGTAATTCGACGAATCGGGCATGTACGAGCCGACGATTTCCAATGTCTTGTCATGGTCGTCAGAGGCAAGGGTGCGATGCAACGGAAAGAACTCAGCGAGGATGGATTTGAGGGAGGTGTAGGGTTTCATACCAGTTTCCTTGTTAGCCTGTTGGTCTTGATGCGCCGCTTCGCGGATACTCGACCAACGAATTACTATTTACCAATTACCAATCATTAATACTTCGGCTCTTCAACATAATGCAGCTTCTCAGGATGTTCGCGCACAATGACAGACATGTTATCAAAGAATTCATTGGCGGTCAGGTGATGAACTTTCGCCGCACCGACTTGAATCTCTTTAATCACACCCGCATGCAAAAGATCGTTCATCCCAGGCACAATATATGTCTTCACGCGATCATGGGTACGTACAAACATCGTATACGTCTTCACCTGCGGCACACGGTCATAGCCCATGTAAATACCTGCAAATTCCTTGATGCGGCGGTAATCGCAACCGACATTGTATTCAATATAATGATGCATCGAAAAGGAGTTATTGAAATCGAGTCCGATGCTGATGATGGTGGCGTTCAATTTATGAAATAACGCAAACGCCGAGTTCGGCCCATAGGCTTCCACATCTTCGGTCTTCGAAAATTCGTCGGCGCGTTTGCCCAAAGCGGAGAAACTGTAGATCGGATGCGGAGTCCGCTTTGCGTTAGGTCTGAGGCGCGCCTGTTCGGTGATCATGCCCATTTTCGAGGGCGTCTCCATCACGTCGAAATAATGCGTCTCCGTCCACGATTGAAAATTAAAAGCGGGGAACAGCACCGTGCCGTCCTTCCCCACCAACTCCTGCATCACGTCGATCACCGTATCCACGCCGCCCTCCACGCCGCCCAGCGATTTATACGACGTATGCACAACGATCGTGTCACTTTCAATTTTTATTTTTCCAAAACCATCGAGCAAATCTTTTTTATTGAGCATTTTTTCCTCCGAGACTTCGATAGACATTCATCAACGCTTCGGCATTCTTTTTCCAATCCGCGCGCATCTCTGCCGACCTGCGGCTTGATCTGCCGATCTCGGGCAGTTTCTCCCTTTGAGAGATCGCCGCCAGAATCTTTTCGGCAAGGTCATTCGCGTCCCCATCGCGGAACAACCAGCCGTTTTCATTTTCAAAGACCCATTCCTTGTTGGCAGGGATATCCGAAACCAGACAAGGCAGCCCGCAAGCCAGCGCCTCCATCAGCGAAACAGACGAGCCATCCACATGCGAAGGCGAAATGTACAAATCAGCCATATGATACCAGCGTGGCAGGTCGGTTTGTGAAATCTGCCCGCCAAATGTGACGTATTCTTCAACCCCGCCGCTCTGTAAAATTCTGCGAATGCCTGCGCCCTGCGAACCACCGCCAAGCAGAATCAAGCGGACATCTTCGCGCTCTTGCGTCACTTTTACAAATGCGCGCGCCAGCACATCCACACCATAGCGCGTTTCCCATGAGCGATTACAAAACAAAACAAATCCTTCTTGCTCTGTTCCAACTTCCGCATTCTTCATTCTAAAATGATCAAGGTCAACGCCCCAGGGGAAGACGATTGTTTTTTCAGGGTTCATTCCATACTTCACAGCCATGTCACGCGTTACATTCGCATCGCTGATGAAGAACGTGGAACGTTTCAAGGTGTAACCAGTGACCCACTCCCACCATTTATTTTTGTGGACATCGTCCATCAGGTCAAATCCCCACGACATGGTGAGGACGGGACGAAAGCCGCTCAAGATCGCGATGAACGCACAAGTTTGGATCGGGCCAGCATGAATGAGGTCGGGCTGAATCTCTTTGACCAAACGCCGAAAATCGCGAACCAGCTTGGCAAGGTTGCTCCATTTGAATGGCTCACGTCCGCCCTTCCAAATGACCTGATTTACATTTTCAGGCACCAACCGCGATTCCACTTGCCGTTGATTTCCCTCCAATTGAACAAAGAATACTTCATGCCCGCCATCTGAAATGGCTTTCAGGAAGCGGTAATCATGGGTGGAGTAGCCGAGGGAGAAGTAGATGAGTTTCATGTTTCAGGTGTCAGGTTTGAAGGTTTACAGGTTCGAAGGTTCAACATTCCAACTTTTCAACCTGCCAACTTGCAAACTTTTCTACGCGCCCAAATCCGTCCAGCGCAGTTCTTTGCCGAGGGGCATATCTTTCAATGCTTTTGTGCCGAGGACATTTTCGATCTGGTCGGGTTTGATCGCGCCGGGGGTGGCGGGGCGCAGCACGTCGATCATGTCCCGAGTGAAGGTCTCACCTGCTTTGATTTCACGCGCGGCACGCAGACAGCGGCGCTGGACGATCTGTGTTTCCTGCTCGTTGTCGGCGATAAATTTATCGGAACTGCCCAGCGAGCGTTCGAGCAGACGTGTCTCTTCGACCATCTTCGCCCAGTTTTCGGGGTTCATCGCAAACTTGTGATCGGGACCTTCGCGGTCGTTGCTGTCGGTAAAGTGGCGTTCGATGACGCGCGCACCCAATGTCACCGCGCCAAGGACTGGCGCGACGGAATGGGTATGGTCGGAGAGGCCCAGAATGACATCGGGGAACATGGCTGCGTAGGTCTTCAGCACATTCAGATGCAAATGGTCATAGTTATTGGGACTGGCAGTGTAATTGGTGTTGCACTGCATCAGCACAAGCTGTTTATTCAATTTTAAAATCGCGTGGACGGCCTTTTGCACCTCGCCGATGGTAGATGCACCTGTGGCAACGAAGAAGGGCTTGCCCTTGCCAGCCATGCGTTCGAGCGCTTCGATCCAGTCAATTTCACCGGAGCCAGCTTTGTACACTTCCACATATTGGTCGAGGAAGTCAATGGCTTCGAAATCGTAGGGCGAGGAGAAATAGTCAATGCCGACTTCGTTGCATTCTTCAACCAGAGTCATCGACCACTCAAATGGAATGGACGCGCCTTTGTACACCTCGAACACAGACTTTTTCCACGAAGCCTGATGACTGACCTGTCCGCCATTCATGGATTTGAAGCCATAATCCGAAACGATCTTCGGCGCGTCGAAATTCTGGAATTTGGCGGCGTCAGCACCTGCTTCTTTGGCAAGGCGGATCAGTTCCTTGGCGCGATCCATGTCACCATCGTGATTGGCGGCGATGTCCGCAATGAAGTAGGTGGGGTGGTTCAAACCAATGGTGTGTTTTCCGAATTTGATTTCCATGAGTTTCTCCTTTTGAGAAATGAATTTACTGATGACCCAAAATTTTCCTGGCTTCCACAGGGTTGCCGCATGAAAGCATGTCAATATCAACCTGTTGAAACAATTCGCTGTGTTGATCCCAATATTCTATTAGGGCCACGGCAGCGCCCATCGAATGGATCTGCTCAATATCCACCGGGCGAAGCATCCCATAAGAGACGCTGACGCCATCGGCGTTGATCTTTCGAAGATACCCGGCGTAATCCACAATTCTTCCAGTAAGCAGGGCGCGAACTGTCAATTCGGGATGCACAAGTTTTGTTTGAAGCAATTCCTGATGGTCAAAATATAACAACAGCACATTGTCTTTTGTGCTTGTCCTTTCGAGCAAGCGGACGACTTCTTTTGTTAAACTTCCCTCGGGCCTAAAAAAGGTTTTGACATCCAGAGATAACTTTGCATCAGTCTCCCGCGCCCAAACGAGGACATCCTCAAGCAGCGGAAAAGGCTCTCCATCAATTTTGACATTCTTCAATTCGCGCCACGGCAATTGAGCGCACCAGCGCCCGTCAGGCAGTTGGTAATTATGGCGCAAAAATGGAACGCCATCGCTGCTCATTTGAACATCCACTTCGAGCAGGTCCGCGCCCATTTCATGTCCCATTTTGATCGCGGGCCAGGAATTTTCGGGCACATCCGCTTCGATCCCACGGTGGGATTCGATGAGGGTTCGTCCAGTTTTGGATTTGAGAAGTTCAAGAGCCATGGGTTATTTTTCAGACCTTGCAAACCAATTTCTTAACTTCTGTGCATATCTGGCGCGTTCATCCACTTCAAACAGGATCTTTTGAGCGTTGTGAAGGTCATCATTGTGATAACGCGGGATCACATGCAGATGATAATGCCAGATGTTCTGGTCGCCTGCGGGTTCATTGTGTTGACGAAGCATGATCCCATCGCAGTGATATTCCGCTTTCATAGCCAGTGCGATCTCTCTGGCGAGCGCGTGGATCTTCGGTGAAATATCCAATGGCAGGTCGTAAATATTTTCGAAGTGCTCATTGGGAATGACAAGCACATGACCTTGATTTTTGGGGTACTTTCTCGTCGCTATGAAAGCCGTTACGTCAGCTGTCTGAAAAACAATATCTGTTTGTTTTAACTGATTTTGAGGGTCTTCCCTGCCCTGAACCAGTGAACAAAATGGACAAACATACTTCGGAGGCATATGGTTATGCATAGTGTTTCCTTAATTTGGAAAGGTGCGTCACACCTTACTTGTCTTCACCAGCGGCTTCTCTCATTAAACAAGGGAGTTCCGCTCGTTTGGCGCGGCACACACTGTCAGGCGCTGATTATGCCTTTTGAGGTGGACCAAGTTTCGGGAAGGGCGAAGCGGGATACGGGTTGAGTCATGTTTGGATGGCAGGGTCAAAAATACGGGTGGAAAATGCTTTTTGTGGAAAACTTCCATGAAACAGTGGGTTTTCTGTGGATATATCCTGTGGATAACTATGTGGATTCTGTGGATAACTTTCGAGAAAAGCCTCGTTTTTGAGGTGAATTAGCGGGTTTTCTGTGGAAAACTGGCCGTTTTCGGGGGGAGACCTGTGGATAAGTTAGGGAAAACGGCGGAAAACCTGCGCAAAACCTATTGATAACTATGGATTTTCTGTGGGTAACCTTGCTGATATTGTGTGTAAAACTCGTTCAGTCCTGTGGAGAACTCGGGTAAAACCTCGCCCAAATCTGTGGATATCTTGTTGATAGACAGGCATAAGTTGTTGGAACGGCGGGCGTTGAGGCTGGAGGTGTTGATAGATTTCGGGGAGATCTCGCCGTCGCGCAGGCCGAATTTGCGGGCGATCTCAACTCCAAACTGGTACTTGCTCATGGCTTGCGGACCAACAAGATGATACAGACCGTTCAGTCCCTTTTGGAGCATTTTGACGAGGGTGCGGGCGGTGTCGTTGACAAGCATGGGACAGAATTTAACATCAGTAAAACCGCTCATGCTTTTGTTGTGGGTGAGGTTGTGGAAGAAGAATTCGGCGAGGCTGCGGCGGCCCGTGAGGCTCCAGCCATAAAAGTTGACGCGGGTGATGATGGCGTTGGGATCTTCGGCAAAGACGGCACGTTCGCCTTCGAGTTTGGTTTTGGAATACAGGCTCAGCGGATTGGGCTCGTCCTCTTCCTTGTAGAAGGCGATCGAGGTTCCATCAAAGACGGCATCGGTGGAGATATGGACGAAGGCGATGCCATGTGATTTGCAGGCTTTCGCGAGCTGCGCGGGCATGTCGGTGTTCAGGCGGCGGGCAAGTTCGGGATTGTTTTCACACTCTTCTAGGTTGGCGAGCGCGGCACAATTGATGACCCAATCGGGGCGGGCGGTTTCGATGATGAAATC
Organism: Candidatus Villigracilis affinis; assembly: GCA_016718275.1. Classification (GTDB taxonomy): domain Bacteria; phylum Chloroflexota; class Anaerolineae; order Anaerolineales; family Villigracilaceae; genus Villigracilis; species Villigracilis affinis. The sequence goes on along the minus strand of JADKEA010000019.1, from coordinate 131,610 downwards.
CACTGCACCGGGGGCAAGCAAGTCGGCTTTCAAGATAGGAAATGGGGCATGAACCAGTTTGCCGCGGTCTACGCCTGTGATTTCGTGCGCATGCATGGTTTCCTGCGCGAGATTGATTCCGAGTAATCCGCTTGCACCGGTGATGAGGATTTTCATGTTTCAGATTCCAGGTTTCAGGCATCAGGTTTCAAAAACATGTTATCTGAAACTTGCTGCCTGCCATTTTGTTATCCTTCGAGTTTGCCTTGAAGGAATAACTCTTCGAAAGGCGCGATATATTTCTTGATACCTTCAATATCAAGCCACTCCATGTTGTTGTCGCTTGAATAGTAATAACCTTCCTTTAATTCACTGCCCTTGTCCTTCCATGAGTAGCCGAACCAGGTGGCTTCGGCAGGTTGGACGACGAACATCCGCTCGAGCTCGATGGTGTGGCGGGCTTCATCTTCAGAGATGAGCATCTCATGCAGCTTCTCGCCGGGGCGAATACCGATGATATTGATCTCAGCATCGGGGGCGATGGCGCGCGCAAGGTCCACGACCTTTGTGCTGGGGATCTTCGGGACGAACACTTCACCGCCTTCCATCTGTTCGATGCAATCAATGACGAATCGCACACCCTGATCGAGCGACAGCCAGAAGCGGGTCATGCGGTCATCTGTGATGGTGATCTTGCCGCCGCTGCGCTGCTTGAGGAATAACGGAACGACCGAGCCGCGCGAACCGACGACGTTCCCGTATCGGACGCACGAAAATCTGGTTGCTGAACCCCCGGCATAGGCGTTGCTTTGAATCGTCAGTTTTTCGGCGGCCAACTTGGTGGCCCCATATAGATTCGCCGGGCTGACCGCCTTGTCGGTGCTGACCGTCAACACTTTTTTGACGCCCGCATCCAACGCGGCTTCGACCACATTGGCCGTGCCCATGATGTTGGTCTTGATGGCTTCCATCGGGTTGTACTCGCAGGCAGGCACCTGCTTGAGCGCCGCCGCATGGACGACGATATCCACCCCATGCATGGCGCGGACGAGTCTCTCGCGGTCACGCACATCGCCAATGAAATAACGCAGGCGCGGGTCGTTGAATCCACCCACCTGCATTTCGTGCTGCTTCAACTCGTCGCGGCTGAAGATGATGACCTTCTTCGGCTGTTTTTCTTCCAGCAGTATCTTTGTGAACTTCTTGCCGAACGAGCCTGTTCCACCGGTAACGAGCACAACTTGATTTTTCCAATCCATGATTTCTCCTTGATATCGGTAGGGCGGGTTTTCAACCCGTCAATATTTATGTTTTCCAGTTACATGTCAGGCTGGAAGCCTGACCTACATATCACTTCAAGACTTTGAACAAGCCAGAGTCTTTCGAAATAAATATCTCGCCGTCTTTTTTCAGCACAGCGGAGAGTTCTTTTTCAAGCGTTTCAAATTCAGGCGCGGAAATATCCTCGGCGGAAATGGAGGAGCGGATGTAATTCATCAATGGTTCAAGCTCTGTGACGCGCAGGTTATCTGCATATTGTGATTTTTCCACGTTCGGAAAAACCTCTTGCAATTGGGCAAGTCCGCTTTCGAGGGTGAACGGATTGGTAAACATATCGGGGCGCGGATTCTTGTTCACGCGCCGCAGCCAGCCGTACATTTCCTTCATGTGATTCGCACCGACCGTGGTGGCAATCAAACAGCCGCCATTCTTGAGCACGCGCTTGATCTCGGTCAAGGCCTTTTTACGGTCAGGGACATGATAAAGCATGTGGTTGGCGATGACCGTATCGAAGGTTCCATCGGCATAAGGAATGGACTGCGCGTCGATTCCTTCGAACTTGAAACTGCGTCCCGTAACGACCAGATTCCGCCAGGCTGAATCAAGCATCCCGTCGGAAAGATCGGTGAGGGTAATGGTCCAGTTCGCGGGAATTCGGTCCGCGTTTTCCTGCCAAAGGTAGGCCGGGCCGCATCCCAATTCCAAAATATTTGCATCCGCCGGGAGTTGAAGAAGTTGATCGAACACCCAGCTGTGCCAACCCTGCGGATTCGTGCTGAACTTTTGATGGATCGCGATTCGCGCATCGAGGTTCTTGGAATCCTTGTACTGGTCTTTGGTGAGATATTGTTGGTCGGTAAATCTTTGCATTTTATTTCTTTACAACGATCAAAGGATACTGCCCGTTCTCAGCGAAGAATTTCGGAAAGACACCTTCGAGCCAGAATACAAATTTCAAAAACGCGCGCCCGCCAAAGGGACGAACGAAGTTGCGCAGGATGCGGGTGCTGAGTCCGCGCCAGGGTTTGAGTTCGATGGTCATCTTCGAGCCGATCTCGCGCTTGAGCCAGGCGGGGGACATTTTTTCAACGAAGGTTCCCGCGGGGGCATCCTCGCTCAACCATTCCTTTTTCTTCTTCGCATCGCGCCCTGTGACTTTGCGCAGCAGACCGATGAACGGTTCTGCTATGCGGCTGATGAGCGGGTCACTCCACCCGTTGACGATGGCGGCGGTGCGACCAGGCGCAAGCACACGATGGACCTCGGCATACGCGCGCGGATGTTCAGGCAAAGCAAGGTGATGGATGGCATGCATCGAGACCGCGCCGTCGAAGGCGTCTTTTTTGAAGGGCAGGTTGGCAAGGTCACCAACCACGAACAAGCCGTGATCGCCGATACGGGTGCGAGCTTCACGCAGGGCTTGAATGGAGATGTCGAGGCAGACGCGCTTTTCGTAGCCCGCTGAATAGGTCTTGTACTCTTCATATTGGACAGGACCAGAGCCCGCGTCCAGCATGAACCGCCCCGTGGGAATCAATCCATTCATCACGCGCAGGCGTGTCTTGTGGATGTATTCGCGCGAGACGGGGCGCAGGTCTTCATAACGGGCATTCTGATAATTGCCGTCATCTTCCTGCATCCAGCCGATCTCGTCGTAGAACTCGCGTACTTTTTGTTTGGTTTCGTTTGTCATCTATTATCCTGTTGGGGCACAGCGTCGCTGTGCCTTTACATTATCTCCAGCTAAACGGCTCACCCACCAGAAAGTCAAAGGTGTCCTTGAATTGCGCCATGCCTTCTTCGCTCAACACACTTTCCAGTGGATGCTCGGCAAGGTCGTCCCAGAAGTTCATCAAACGCCAGGGGAAGGGACGCGGGTACTCGAAGAAAAATCGGTAGGCATAATTCCACGCGAACTCGATCTGCTTTTCAGTCATTTGATGAGCGGGGATGTCGCTCAAAACTTTTTCGAGTGCCGCATAATATTCATCCCAGGTATTCGGGTCGATGGTGATGCCGCGTCCGCGGTAATGAGTCCGCCCGCAAGAAATGACGGGGCGTCCGTTCATCGTGGTTTCAAGCCCGACTGTGGTGGTGTACGCCAGACCGACATCTGCGATCTCGATCAAGTCGTAGGTGTTGACCTTGTCCAACGCGCCAATGACATGGATGTGGCTGGGAAGTTCTGGCAAAGCTTCTTTCACAACCGTCCCCATTGACTTGGCTTGCGGCACCAACTTCTCGCCAGGATGCACACGGATGACCATTTGCACATCCGTCCGCTTGGCAAAATATTGAACGGTCTTCGTGATCCACTCGGTCATTGAAGCGGCAAAGATATCGCGTCCCAGCGTGAGGCTGTCACCAAGCACATTCGCGGCAAGCATCACCACAGGGCGGTCATCAAGGTTCAGCATCTTGCGAGTCTCTGCCGCCCCTTGCGAAGAGACATACTGCCAGAGGCGTTTTGATTTACCCCACACACGAGCGCCACGGCGGGCATTTTCAAGGTCTGCCACACGCTCGAACATTTCATCGGTCATTGGCTGTGAACAGCGCGCATCAACGAGATAATCCGTCTCCTGCTGCATGATGGAGGAATTTTGCGCCAGCCAGATCTGTTCGCGCTGGTCGTTGAATTCGTAGGTGACCGCATCAATGCCAAGGTGGCGTGCCACACGAAAGACAATTCCCATTTCGAGGATCAAGCCGTTCGGGATCAAAACCACATCGGGCTTTTCCGTCTGCATGAATTGAAGCGCGGCTTTGGCAGCAAAGGTGTTGCGTTCGATGCGCAGGTCATACAAGGCTTTGTCCCCTGCGTCGTTCATATCCACTTCTTCGCGCATCAGGGTGTATTGCACATCCCAAAGAGAAACCTCTTTGATATCAGCCAATATCTTTTCTGGCAGATCATCATGCCGAACCGCACGCAGAGTCCCGTGCGTGGCAAGAGATGACGATTGCATATCCAGCATCGAAACGTGCTTCACCAACGGCGAGAGGCATGCAAGCGCATCATAAGTATGAAGCACACGCTGACGTTGGGTAAATTTATCCTTTTGCTTATGCCATTCGGAATAAGGCAGGGTCAACAACGTCACATCGTGCCCCATGCCAGCGAGCACCAAGCCAAGATATGCAGATTGCTCGATCCAATAATGGAGCGTGGCAAAGAACAAAACTTTTTTTCCTGGCGTCGCGCTTTCCGCAAATGGTTTCACAACTTCAACTGCTGCTGGCAGTGATTTTTGTAAACGATCCAAATTGAAATGATCTTTGCGTGGACGATTCTTTGACCGAAGCATCCAGTCAATTTCGGCAGTGAAGGGCAGGTCGCCCAAAAGTTCTCGGAGGTTTTTATTCATGGGGGTAATGGGTAAACGATAACTGGCAATTACGAATCACCAATTACTAATTACCTTCTATCCAATCTTTTCGATTTTCCACGCAAGTCTTGGCCGCACAGGTCCCACACGCGGCTCTGCCCATTGTGTACCAGGTGCGCCAGAGATATCAACATTGAAAGCCAACGCATTCTCGTCCATGAAGTAACGGCGCACACCGAAAGAGCTCGCATTCACGCCAACGGTGTAACGACTTTCGTTAAACATATCCGCAGGGATCTCCGCACGGCTGATGTAGCGGCCCGCGCTGCGAGTGTCAAACTTTTCGTAGAGTGCGGGGCTGTCAGTATCAAACGATGTAAAAACGTACTCGCCGCGCATGGTGCCGACGTAAAGTCCAACACGCAGGCCTGTGACGGGGGAACTGAGCTTGTATTCAAACTCAACGGTGACAGGTTCCGTGGAGCGGACTGTATCCACGATCTTCCCGCCTCTTTCTTTAATCTTCAAGCTGATCGGCGCAAAAGGAGCACTCGCCGCTGGAACCTCATCTGCCTCCCAAGTGCGCTCGCCTGCCTGCGATTGCCCCGATGACAAATAATAGTCCACGGCTTCCTGAGTCGGTCCGCGCATGATGAGCTGACCTTTGTTCAAGACAATCGCTTCCTGCGTAAGCCGCAAAATCGCGGACATATTGTGACTGACAAACAAAACCGTACGTCCCTGCTGGGCAACGTCACCCATCTTGCCGAGACATTTCTTCTGGAATTCGGCATCACCCACCGCGAGCACTTCATCCACGACCAAAATTTCAGGTTCAAGGTGCGCCGCCACCGCGAACGCAAGGCGCAAATACATGCCTGACGAATAGCGTTTGACAGGGGTATCAATGTATTGCGTGACTTCGGAGAAATCTACGATCTCATCGAACTTGGAATCAATTTCAGAGCGGCGCATCCCGAGGATGGCGCCATTCATGTAGATGTTCTCGCGCCCCGTCAACTCAGGGTGGAAACCCGTCCCAACTTCGAGCAGCGAGCCAACCCGTCCGCGCACAGATACGGTACCCGTGGTCGGCTCCGTGACTCGGGAGAGTATCTTCAACAGCGTGGACTTGCCCGCGCCGTTGCGTCCCACAATGCCAAGCACTTTGCCTTCCTCAAGGTCGAAGGAGACATCCTTCAACGCCCAGACATAATTCTGGTTCAAGCGACGGTCTGACCTGCCGATCATCGCCTTTGCCAGACGAATGGGCGCAGAGACCGTATCCACGATCACATCACGGAGCATGTTGTAGCGGAACTTCGTCTCCGCCGCGCCGATCTTATATTGCTTGCCAATGTTCTTTACGCTGATTGCTGTTGTCATTAGATCGTATCCGCAAAAGTCTTTTCCATGCTTCTAAAATAGAAAAGGCCAGAAACAAAAATCAATATCGAAATACCCGTTGAAACCCAAAGCGTAATATCAGGGCCATTGCCAATGCCGAGCAATGACCAGCGAAACCCGTTGACCACACCCGCCATTGGGTTCAGAAAGTATAAGACCTGCCATTTCGCAGAGATCACAGTGGCGGAATATGCCACGGGGGTGGCAAACAGCCAAAACTGAGTCAGAAACGGGAGGGCTTGGTTTACGTCACGATATTGCACATTGATCGCTGAAAGCCAAAGGGCAACACCAAGCGCGGTCACGATCGCAAGCAAAAGAAAAAGCGGAAGCGTCCAAAGCAAATTCCACGCAGGGGTGACTTGATAGTAAAACATCAAGGCCACCAGAATAACGAAGGCAATCGCAAAGTCAACCAACCCTGAAAAGACTGCCGACATGGGCAGAATCAGGCGCGGAAAGTAGATCTTCGTCACCATGTTATTATGCGCCACAAGTGAACGGCTGCCCTGGTTAAGCGCAGTGACGAACAATCCCCATGGCAGTAAAGCTGTGAATGAAAAAACAGGATAGGGGATTCCTTCTGTGGGAAGCTTGGCCACCTTGTCGAACAAAAAGGTAAAGACCAGCATGGTCATCAACGGCTGAATGACAGCCCAGGCCATTCCTAAAAGGGTTTGCTTATATTTCACCTTCACATCGCGCCAGACCATGAAGAAGATTAATTCACGGTAGATCCACAGGTCACGCAGATTCAGCGCCGCAAGACCTTTGGATGGCTTAATGTAAATGGTGTGAGGTTCGTGTTTGGTAAGTTCGGTCATAAGGTTTAAGGTTGAAAGTTGAAAGTTGAAGGTCGGTTTTACTTTTAACCTTCAACTTGTCACCCGCAACTTATTTAATTTTGTCTCGGTTCGCCTTGAACCATTCAATGGTGCGGCGCATACCTTCTTCGAAGGAAACTTGCGCACCCCAACCGAAAAGTTCTTTTGCACGGGAAACGTCCAGTCCACGGCGGGGCTGACCGTTGGGTTTGTCTGTCTGCCAGACGATATTGCCCTGAAAGTCTGTGAGCTTGGCAACCATCTCCGTCAGGTCTTTGATGGAGATCTCGTAACCAGAGCCGAGGTTGACGGGCAGGTCGCCGTTGTATTTTTCAGCGGCAGTGACAATGCCATCGGCGGCATCTTCGACGTAGAGGAATTCGCGGGTGGGAGAACCATCTCCCCAAGCAAGCAATTCCCTTTCGCCGCGTTCACCTGCTTCAACCGCCTTGCGAATGAGGGCGGGAATCACATGCGAGGTCGCGAGGTTGAAATTATCGCGCGGACCATACAGATTCACCGGCAAAAGGAAAATGGCGTTGAAACCGTATTGCTGGCGATATGCCTGAGCCTGCACGAGCATCATCTTCTTGGCGAGACCGTAAGGCGCGTTGGTCTCTTCGGGATAACCGATCCACAAGTCATCTTCTTTGAACGGGACAGGTGTGAACTTGGGGTAGGCGCACACAGTACCAATCGCCACGAATTTGCCAATGCCGTTCTTGTACGCCTGATGCATCAGTTCCACGCCCATCATCAGGTTATCGTAGAAAAAGTCGGCGGGGTGTTCGCGGTTCGCGCCGATACCGCCCACGTTGGCGGCGAGATGGATGACGACCACGTTCTTCGGGTCAACGCCAACAAGTGTATCGGCATACAGGCGTTTGATATCGTTGGGGTCAACAAGGTTGTAATTCTCAATGCGCGGAATGAAGATATCGGTCGCGCCGCGCTGCTTCAGCTTTTCAATGACGAACGAGCCCAAAAAGCCCGCTCCGCCAGTGACGATCACTTTTTTGTTTTGCCAAAAATTCTCTGCCATGTTTATCTCCATTTATTGAACAATGAATTGAGCATTGCGATAACGGTCATCTGTCGGGTTGCGGATCAGGCCAGATTTCAGCGCGAACAGCACTTCGCGCACGCCGTCGTCCACATCCAAAGTCGTTTCGAAGCCGAGCACATTTCTGATCTTCTCGAACGATACGGTGATATCGCGCATGTCGCCGCCGAAGGTCAGGTCTTTGTATTCGACCACGGTTTCGGGCATGCGTTTCAAAACGAGGCGCACAATATCATCCTTGGAGTAATTGCCATGATCGGTTCCCAAATTGAAAACCTGTCCGCGCACCTTTGCCTTTTCGGCTTCGAGGCCCATGATCACGCCGCGCACCACATCGCGGATGTGAACGAACGAGCGCGAATATCCGCGCTGATAGATGATGAGGAAACGTTTTGTAAATGCATCGAGCACGAATTGATTGACGATCAAATCAAAACGCGTACGCGGAGAAATTCCGTACAGCGTGGCAAAGCGGAACAACAACGGCGCAATGGCTGCATCTTTTTGTGCGAGTAAAAATTCCTCTGCGGCGATCTTGGTCTCGGCATACAGCGATTGCGGATTTAGCGGGGTCTCTTCGTTGACTGGCTTTCCATCGGGGCTCAGCCCATAGTTGCTGTACGTGGATGCGAACACGAATCGTTCCACGCCCAAATCTGCTGACTGCTCAAAGACCATTTTCGTGGCCTCGACATTGTACTTCCACGCCACCTGCTTCCCCACAGCCTGACAGGCTGGAAAACCGACGATGCCCGCGAGGTGAATGACCGAATCGGGTTTCTGCCAGTCTTTTTTGATCGCATCCTTGACGGCGCGCTTTTCAGTCACATCGGTTTTGACAAAGTGAAAGTTGGGATGATTCAAAAAAGGGACAATGCTTTCGCCGCCGAACAGTAGACTGTCCAAGATGCTGACTCTGTAATTTTGGCGCAGCAGTTCCGAGGTCAGGATGGAACCGATATATCCCGCGCCCCCCGTGATCAACACATGACGGTCGGTCATTCCAATCCCTCCAATCTAATTTTGTATCCATCCAAAACGAGCGAGGGCGCCGACTTGTCGTTGACAACGGAAATGCCCTGTTCGAGACAGGTGAGCTTGCAAATATCGGCCACGTCACCCGAGCCGACGATGCGCACGCGGTCATAGCCCGCATGGCGCAGTTTTGCCACGTGATCCTTCACGCGCTGACGGGTGCGGCGATACACCGAAAAAGACTGCTCGACAAAATTCACCGCGAGGCGGGCGCGCAGGGCGAGGCCTTCGGGGGTGATGATGTAGCGCAGTTTCTTGCGCTCGGCGCGCGAAACCTTGACGGCGCCTTTGGCGATGAGCCGCTTTAAATGCCAATTGACCGTGCCCACCGCCACGCCCAACTGTGTGGCAAGCGTGGACTGGTTGACATCGGGATCACTCTCGATCTGTTCGAGCAGGGTTAATTCACGGAGTTCTTCGTTTGTTGATTCAACACTCATGATTTATAATTCCAAAATTCAGTGACTGAATTATAACTCAGAATCATATGTCTCGCATGTTTCAATGTGCTGCAATTAATTGTTCAAACTCAAAATAAAGACTCACAGGACAATCACCCCGCCATGAAAACAACTCCACTTTTCGATGAAGCAGGCATGGAATACCAGAAAACCCGCATCGCCCACTGGGACAAGGTCGCGAAGAAACGCGATCATTGGGCAGGGCTCGGGCGCTGGTATCACCGCCGCTTGATCCAGATCTACAAATACCTTGTCAACCCCAACCAGCGCATCCTTGAAATCGGCTGCGGCGCGGGCAGTCTCATCGCGCACCTGCAACCCTCGCACGGCGTCGGCGTGGATTTCTCACCCGAGATGATCGCGCGCGCCAAAGCCCGCCATCCCGAAATCGAATATCACCAACTTGACGCGCACGATCTTTCCAGCCTCGAAGGCACCTTCGATGTGATCATCTTCTCAGACTCAGTCAACGACCTGTGGGATGTGCAGCGCGCGCTTGAACAGGTGAAAAAATTCTGCACGCCGCACACGCGCCTGCTTCTCAATTTTTACAGCCATGTCTGGCAGCTTCCGCTGACGATTGCGCAAAGCCTCAACCTCGCTGCGCCCATGCTCAACCAAAACTGGCTCACCCCCGAAGACGTGGACAACATGCTGCGCCTCGCGGGCTTCGAGAGCATCCGTCCCATGCGCGAGGTGCTTTGGCCCCTGCCCCTCGGCGGCCTCGCGGATCGTTACCTCGTCAAGCTCTGGCCGTTCCGCGATTTTGCGCTGTCCAATTTTGTGATCGCGCGTCCCGCAGCAACGCCTGCGAAGAATCCGAGTGTTTCCGTGATCGTCGCCGCGCGCAACGAAGCGGGCAACATCAAAAATATTTTCGAGCGCCTGCCCAAGATGGGATCAAAGACCGAACTGATCTTCGTCGAAGGACATTCGCGCGATAACACCTTCCAAACGATTCAGGATGAAATTCCGCTTCACCCTTTAACCCCGAGCATGGTCTTTCAACAAACGGGCATTGGCAAAGCCGACGCAGTACGACTCGGCTTCGAGAAAGCCACTGGCGATATCCTCATGATCCTCGACGCGGACCTCACCGTCCCACCCGAAGACCTGCCGCGATTCTATGAAGCCATCGCATCGGGCAAGGGCGAATTCATCAATGGGGTTCGTCTGGTGTATCCAATGGAAAAGGAAGCCATGCGCACGCTGAACTTCATCGGCAACAAGTTATTCAGCATGGCATTCTCGTGGCTGCTGGGACAGCCGATCAAAGACACGTTATGCGGCACAAAAGTGATGTGGCGCGAAGATTACGAAAAGATCGCGGCCAACCGTTCCTATTTTGGCGATTTCGATCCCTTCGGCGATTTTGACCTGATCTTCGGCGCGGCAAAATTAAACCGCAAAATTATCGATCTCCCCATCCGCTACCGCGACCGCACCTACGGCACCACCAATATCTCACGCTGGAAGCATGGCATTCTGCTTTTTAGAATGGTGGCCTTTGCGGCGAAGACGAATTAAGTTTGTGTAAACAGAGAGTGCGTCGCACCCCGACAATGCGTTACTTACAAACAGCATCCGAAACATAAAACCTTTGAGAATCTCCCTGTTCAACCAAAACGAACCAGGGAGATTCGTTTTTATCGAACCAGATAGTCACATCGGATGCGTTGGGGAAAAATTCAGGGGATTGGCTCATGGGGAAGATCACGCGATGATTTCTTTGACCGAGCAGATCAAACACCAGCCTGCCTTCGTCCACTTTTTTGTAGCCAGCGGAATCGGTGAAGGTTTCGCCGTCACCTGCTGCGTAGAAGCGTGGATACAACGCACGTCCGCGCACGATCTCCAACCCGTTGGATTCTGCCAGTTTTTGGCAAGCAGGTTCGAGGTCCGCTTGAGCGAGGCTTGAGAGGAGAGTCAGGTCAGCGGGCTGATTCTGATCGAGGGGCGGGTATCTCTGCGGGAAAGACATCTCACTCAAAGGCAGGGATGCGCCCACGGCGAAAAACATCAAGCCTGCAAATACATATTGCGGCCATTTTTTGTTTTGGATAATTGGAGAACTTGAAACCGCATTCATCTCGTACCACTTGAGGATTTTGGCGCGTCCGTTTTCGAGGGCATAGAAAAAGATACTGAGCAATGCAAAGAGGCCGAGTAAATCATACATGGCAATGGACCAATCCATCGAAAGCATGAAGCGTTGACCGGAGAGCAGGGCGATGGAGGTCCACAGGTTGTAGGCGAGGTTGACCATGAGCGGCAGAAGGCCAAGCCAGCCGTTGCGCTGACAGGCGGTGGCGACGCCGAGCGAAAAAAGAAAAACATAGAACGCGAGCAAAAGCGATTGCGAGAAGTTGGGGCGGCCTTCCCATTGCTGCCAGAACGGCGTGGTTGGGGTGAGGAGTTCAGCAGGAGATGCGAGGTCGTTGCGGAGCGGGAAAAGCAAAATGTTGTTGATGCCGTGATTGATAAATGAACTTGCGATTGCCTTGAAAATGCCTTGCGAATTAACCGACATGGCATGATTCGCCATCGCCACCATGCGGTCGTTGTACTCGGAATTGGATTCGCCTGGCTTTTGCAGAATGTCCACATCTTCGCCGTTGAGGCGGTTGTAACGCAGGGCGAGGTTGGCGGTTTGCGAGGCGGGGTTATCGAAGATGATCTTGCCTGTCATCTGCCAGTTGCGCCACAGCCATGGAGCAACGATCAGCGCGATCACCGCCAGCATTGGAAGCGTGCCCTTGATAATGGAAAGAAGTTTTTTCGGCTGGAGAATGAACGCGAAGAAAAGCAAAACAGGCAACGCCACAACCACCTGCGTGCGATTCAACATGCCAATGCCCAATACGCCGCCAAGCAGAAAACCGAGATAGAGAGGGAAACCCGATTTGATCCAACGGATGCCGATGAGCAAAAACAAAATAAGACAGATCGCGGTCGGGATTTCGGAGAGATACAGTTTTGAATAACTGATGTTGCCCGTGATGGGCGAAACCAGATTCGAGGTGAAATCGCGCAAGGCCGCAAGCAAAGCCAGCGAAATGCCGACAGGCCGCCCGAAAAATTCTTTACCGAACAGATACAACACAACGGGGAACGCAGCGAAGAACAAAGTTTGGAGCGCAATGACATTTTCGTAATTCTGCCCGACGACCGTATGCATGAAAACCAGAAAGACGATGTAAAGCGGACGCTGGGGAATTTCGTTGGGGCCGAACCCGTTGCCGATCAAAACGGATTGGGCGAATTTGTCGTAGGTGTGCGCGTCAATGAATGGGTAGATTTCGTAATTCGGCTCGCGCGGTTCGAGGGCCGAGGCATTCGGCACGGTGGGTTGACTCAGCCACAAGCCAACCGTGGCGACCCAGACCGCAAGAGCGATCCACAGATCGAGGCGGGGAATTTTCAGCAGGCGTCCATCCACTTCGGCAAGGACTGTGCCGATGCAAAACAACACGGCAAGCAAAATCTGCCATTCGAGCAATGGCACGGCGGGAAGTCCGCGCGCCCAATCACCTTTGTAAATGGGAGCGATGCCCATGTCGGTTTTTGAAATATAGAGGACCACAACCCCGATCAAGCCCAGACCGATGAACAGTTTCGCCGAAATGGACTTAATCAACCCGACATATTCACTCCCCTCCCGAAAGACAAAGAACAAATTCAGCGCGGCGATCTCGAACGCGACAAAAGCCAGCAGATCCAAAAACGGCGACAGGCGTTCGGCATAGGCTCCGTAACGAAACTCTGGAGTTTGGGCAGCCAGCCCAAGCAGAAACATCAAACTGATGCGGATAAATAAAACCAGAACGGAGGTGATGAAAACAGCATCTCTTGTGGAGGGTCTGTTGATTTTGACAAGAAGATCATTCAGCCAGCGGATTTGTCGAAGGGCTGAGAAAGCCAGGAACACGGCGAAGATAATCCAGGCCAATAACAACCCGAGCATCCCCATGCGTTGAACAGACAATCCCTCCGAGGGCAGGGACAGAAATTGCCACAGGGCAACAACGCCGTGCAGGATCCACACAGCGAAGAGGGCGATCCATTTTTTTTGAACAGACGGGTCTGATGAAACAGACATAAAGGCAATGCTCCACAAAAAGGTTTCAAGAGGATTATATCAATAGAGATTGGCAGGTCATTGGCGGTTGCGGTACGTCCTTCGACCACCATTTCAGACAGCTTATAATATTCGGGTAAAATCATGGGACTTAAAACAAAAAACAGGAAAAAGCATGCCCCCAAAACTAAAATTACTCCCCGCCTCACAATACAAAGGCGTCAATCAATACGACCCGATCAAATATTATTACTGGCCCGTCTTTGGAAAAATGTACCGTCAGCGCGTGGAATTGGCGCTGGGCGAATGCACGGGCGGCGAACGCGTGCTGGAAGTCGGATTCGGCACGGGATTGGCCTTCCCCAACCTGCACGATATGTACAAGGAAATCCACGGCATTGACTTGACGGCGGATATCCACGCTGTTCAGTCTGTATTTGAGCCGACGGGGATTCCGCTGTTTCTGGAAAAAGGCGATGTGTTGAAGATGCCGTATCAGGATAATTTCTTCGACACGGTGCTGTTGGTCAGCATTTTGGAACACCTCAAGCCCGCTGAATTGAAACAGGCATTTGTGGAAGTGAACCGCGTGCTGAAACCTGGCGGGCAGATGGTTTATGGAACGCCCGTTGAAAAACCGTTCATGGTGTTCATGTTCCGCCTGCTCGGGCACAATATCCGTGATGAACATTTCTCGACCGAGAAGGAAATCGAAGAAGCCGCACACAAGGCATTTTCGAAGGGACATGTCATCCACATGCAGAGCACGCCACCCATTGCCGGGTCGGTATATACGGTGGGGAATTTTGTGAAGTGATAAAAAAAACGACAGTCACCCTCTACGCGAAGGTGACTGTCGTTTTTAACGGACCCGTTCGTAGATGCGGACCTCGGGGTTGACCGCCGAAAGGGAGATATCTGGCAGCCAGGGTGGGAGGGTGTAGGTGAATTCCTTCATCAGGCGGAAGGTTTTTATTTCACCAGCAACAAGACGCTTGAAGAAATCACATTCCACGGGGTTGGTCACACACACGGATTCGGTGTAGAGTCGCCCATAGGTAAGCGTATCAATAATCAGGTAGTCGGTTTCGCGGTCTATTAATCCCGCCTCGCCTTGATTGTATTCGTATCGTCCGCCTGTGGGGACAACATCGGTGGGATACTTCAAAAAGAAAACAGGATAGTTATAGGCTTTCGCAAATTGCTTTTTGTTCACAATGGGCGGATACAGAGTGTATTCGATGGTCTTGCCTTCGCCGGGCAGATCCGCGACGAATTCGCTGGCAGGCATGCGCGCGTCGTTCATGAAAAGCAGGGCCGTACTCGCCAGCCGCAGCATGGAATAGGTGATACCCACAACCAGCAAAATAGAAACAACCTGCGGAACATATTTCCAGTTTTTGGCTTTCGCAATTTCAACGATCTCTTTGATGAAAAGCGCGCCCATAATGGACAGGAACGGCACAAACGGAATGAAGTAGCGCGGGATGTAATTGATCGAGATCATGAACGGCAGGTCGAATAAAAGGACCGTGGCAGCGAGGATCATGATCGCCTGCGCCTGCGTTTCGTCCATTTGCAGTTTGCCGAGCTTCCACAGAATCAATTTGGCTGCGAACCAAATGAAACACAGAATAAAAATATAGTAGGCAAAGGTTCCCACTGCGTCTTCAAAGACGGGCCATTGACCGAACAACCCGATGGGCGTGCCTGAGTTGAATCCATATTGCGGGTAACGCTGTAATGCGGGAATGACGCGCTTGAAATAATACGCCATCCACAACAGCGCCTTGGGCGTACCAAGGATGTACCCGCCAAAACTGAGCGCACCACCGATGAACAGCATTTCGAACGATTGCAGCCAGTTCTTGCGAACCTCGCTCCAATTCATGAAAACAAACACGAACAATGGCACAAGCAGCAAACTGCCGCCCGTAAATTTACTCGAAGCCGCCAGCCCCACCGAAAAGAATGAACCGTACAACCACAGCCGCGCTTTTGTAAATTGATACTTGATCACGAAATAAACGCAAAGAACGGAAAACAACTGCAAATACAGGTCATTGTGTGCGAAACGTCCATTGGCCGCCGCCACACCGCTGGAAACATACAGCAGGCCAGCCAGCGCGGAAGTCAACACATCCATGCCGATGGTACGCGCCATGAAATAGACAAGTACACCAGCCACCGCGCCCAACAAAGCAGAAAACACGCGCGCCGAAATATAAAAATCGGAAGGCGTGCCTCCCATGCCATACACGATCTTGCCGATGCCAAACATCACGTATTTTGGAAGCGACGGATAATTGAAATCGGGCTCGGTCTCGTCGAAGATGATCTCGCCGCGCAGGGCGCTATCCACACGCCAGATCATTTCATCGGGATTCCAAAGCGCAGGCACGCCCCAATTCACGCCTGGGACGGAAGCAGCGAGAAAAAGTAAAAAGATAAAGACGGGAATAAGCTTTTCGTTTCGACTGACGAAACTGGCAAATCGTTGTTGCATTATAAATATCTCCAACTCAGTAAAGCAGTAGCCGTTGAAACCATCACTACTTTTTCACTTCAGCAATGACTTGAATCAAGCCTACCGAATCAACAGTTTCATCGCCAGTGAGAAATTCAGGGCGGATGCGTGAACGGGCGGCGCGAAATTCGCTCTCAAGGCGTTCCAAAATCCTGATTTCTACCTTTTGAAAATACGTATCGAACACATCCCGATAATTATTCAAGCGAAACCGATTCAAATTACTCGTCGGGTTGAGGAAATTCCGCCACACACTCTCGGAAAAAGTAAGCATCTCGAAGGGATATTTGAAAAAATGATCGCGCAGGTCCACGAAATGCAGATGGAATCCGTTGGGCGCGGTCAATTTCGCCAGGGCCTGTGTGATGCCTTTGACGTCATCCAAATGTTCGTACACCGATGTACTCAAAACGACATCCACTTCAGCGACCTGCTTCTGAATGGACTCTTCACGAATATCCCCGTGCAGCATGGTGATATATTCTGCACGCGGCCTTACGTTGTCATTTTCAGCCACGAGATATTCCGTGTATTCAGGGAGCAATTCCAAATTACGTTCCCTGTCAAGCAGCACGAAATGATCGCACAGCACCACATGCGCCGCGCCGCGCCGCAGCAATTCCACGCCTACTGCAAAACGGCCGCCATATCCAAAGACGAGCACCCGCTTCCCGATCAAGGATTTTCCGCTGGCGGATATCCCAGCCATGTATTGTTCAACTGCGGCAAACGGGTCACTCGATTCCAATCCAGGGCGAATGATCCAGCGGCGTTTCAACAAAAAGCGTGCCACCGACTCAGGCATGAAGTGACGCAAGACGCGTGGAAGCAAATAAGATAGATTCAAAAGACCACCTATTTCAAATATTTTTCACAGCCGACGGGGTTTTCACGCGGCACGAGCAGTTCGATACCCACGGTTTTATCGGTGTGGATTTGTTCATAAAAGCATAACGTCGGCGCAGAGACCCACTTGACCCACAGATCATTTTCCTCAGAAAACACACCGCCCTCTTCCTTCAACCCCACTTTGAGCGGTTCGGTCACGATCAACGCAAAACGCCTGTCCGCAAGGTCTTGATAATACGGGCGGAAATACACTTCATTCGAAGCCAGCGCCTGATCCATCATGTATTTCTTTTCAAACTCAGGCACAAACGGAATCGCCTTCACATAACCGAAGGTCAACAACTGGCGCTGGTCCATGAACAACACTTCGCCAAGTTCGGAATAATTTCCAACGGCATCATTGATAACCTTCAAAGCCTTGTCGGTATCCTCGCGTGTGGGCAGGTCGAGCCAGGCATGCGATCCAGCAGATGGATGAAATGGCGTGAATGGATAGATTGGAAGAATGGCAAGCAGGCATAGCATCGTCAATGCGGATGAAGACCAACGCCTCACATCCTGACCCTCAACCTGCCCGGTCAACCCAAGCATGGTCACCACGATGAGTGTGCCGATGTACATATCAAGGTTGTGCAAGTCACCGCCGCCGCCGATCTTGGTGCTGATGACTAAGCCGATGGTAAAGAAACCGATCAACGCGCCCCACACAGCCAGCAATTGAAATCCATCCAATTTCCACTGGCGGGTGGACATTTTGTAAGCCAACAGCACCAACAGCGGACCCGTCGTCAGCAGGATCAACAACACGATACCCGGACCAAGAGTCAGGTTAGGCAGGAGGCGATACCAAAGCAAAGGCTGTTGCGCGGTAGTGTTCTCTCCCGTTGTGTATCCAAGAAAATTTCCAATGTTCAGCAAAAATCCAGGGACAGCACCGAGCACAGCCATCAAAATTGTTGGAAGCAAACGCTTGAACCAGTTGCCTTCGCGTTTCGGATAAAACAAAAGCAAATCGGTCAATGCGCCCCACGCACCGGGTGCGAAGACCCAGGTCCAGCGGCTGATGCCAGCGTAAAGGCTGGCGGCTACAAGCGAAGCGCCGCGCACATATGGCGACGGGTGGAAAATGAACAAGGCCACGATGACCGTCATGATCATGAAAGGCGGATGCAAAGGCGCAAGCAAAATAAAGAAAGCCGTGACCCAAAGAAAAACCATCTGCCGCAAAAAGGATGGGGATAGTTTTTTAGTCAACGCCCAAGCCAGCACAAAAGAGGGGATAGTGAGCAAGGCGACATTCCACAAACGATGCGCCCAGATGGGAAGTCCCTGCCAAAGGTAGAGCACTCCCCACAGGCCGTAGCGCCCGGGTGTGTTGTATGGGTCGGGAATACGGCCCGTGTAGTTGTATAAATCCTGTCCGAAGACGAGCGAGTAATCGTACAAACGATTGCCTTCAGACCAGTACAGGCCGAAGGGATCGTCCACAACGAGCAGGAGTGAGCGCGTAATGGCAGAGACAAGCACCAGCCAGCCAGCAGCAACGCCGAATGACTCGGGCGAAATGAGTCGGCTCGAATCTTTGCAAAGCAGATACGCAGCAAACCATAAAGCGATCAACACCACCATGAAGCGGATGTTGAAATATAAAATGAATTCCTTCGGGCCAGTGGAGTAGCGATAGACAAACGGAGCCAGTAAAAACAAAGCCGCCAAAATCAAACGGACAGGTTCGAGACGAGAGCGAAGCTCGATCAATTTTGCAAGCAGGGTCTTTCCTACTGATTCATACAAGACAGCGAGCAATGCAAATTGAAAAGCAAACCCCACTGCAATGGATCCCCGTGTGAGAAGCGGCGCGGGGAAATATTGGCGCACTTCCTGCACAATGCGCGGATAAAGGAAGATGCTGAATGCCAGTGCGAGGTCACTCCAGCCGAAGGGCTGATCCTGTTCGGGGACGAAGCACCAGGCCAACAGTCGGGCGAGAGCCGCGGCGACGATGAATTGAGTCCACGGCATGGTGAGAGTCATCTGCCACGGGGAGAAGAGATAAATCCAGGTAACGAATCCAATTGCGACAAAAGCAACCAACCAGCGAAGTTTCTTCATTTTTTGAGCAAATGCACGAAGCGGGGTTGGATTCCACAAGCTCAAAAAGAGGACGGTGATTCCTGCAATGGCAAAAAGAATGTAAACAACGATTGCAGCCACGCCAAGCGGCGTGAGCAATTTATTCCAAATTTGATCGGGAGTCCACAGGGCTTTGATTTCAAGGAAAGCAAAAACGATACTTGAAACTAAGCCTATGGTAAATAATTGAATGATATTTTTTGGGGAGGCAGTTTGCATAAAGCGGATTGAGAAGCGGACAAACGGATGGGGATGTCTATTGTTTTTGCGCGGAACGGCTAAAAAACAAAGTATGCACGGGCAAGTATAACAGCACCGCAAGGTTTGTCAGATAGAAAAGCAGGCGTGTGCCGATCAGCACTGCGGCTAGTTTGGTCTGAGGGAAGTTGAAAATGCTATAGAGATACAGCGATGTCGTTTCGTTGACGCCCAAGCCGCCGAAGACTTGAATGGGCAGATACGAGATCAACTGCATGAAGATATTGACGAAAACAACTTGTAAAAACTGAACATCGAAAGAAAAGGTTTGCAGGCTGGCGTACAGCCACAGCATGGTGACGGCCATGTAGATCAGCGAGAACGCAATGCCCGTGCCGACCATGCGAAAGACAAATCCATGCTCCTGCTCGGCAAGAGTGGAGAGCAAATCCATCAACTTGTTGACAAAACCCAGCCGCGACAGTTTTAGTTTTTCCACAAACCAAGCCAGAATGGAAACAAATTTTTGGCGCAAGAAAACTGCTGCAAAAAAGCCAAGAATCGCAGCGCCAATGAAAGATAGAGAAAGAAGTATCAGGCTATGAAATGAATCCACCAGCGGCCAGACGAGCAAACTGGAAACCAGCATGAACAGCCAGATCGAGATCAGGTCACCGACTTTGGCGAGGAGAAATGCCAGCGCGGCGCGGCTGACTTTGACTCCCTGCTCGACGCGAAACAAAGCAAGATACGACGCGATGCCCGCGCTCGTAGCAATGAAATTCGAAATGGCGTTTTGCACCACAACGATATTCAACACCTGCGGATAATCCACGCGGCGGCCGATGAGGAAATAATATTGCAGGGCTTTGAGTAAAGTCAGGGAAAAATACAGAACGATCACCGCCGCAAGCCACGGCAGGGAGATCCGTTCACGCAGGGCGTAGAGTTGGGTCAGATCGGTTTTGGATAAAACAAACCAGACCAGGATCAACGCGAGGATGATCTTGGCGATGTTCCAGAACGGGATTTTTTTTGGGGAGTCGGTCATGCTACAACGAGTTCGCCCACACCGCCAGCATGGACAACGCATACAGCCGCTTGCCATGATCCACACGGGCGGATTTGTGTTCGTCGATGAGTTTCGCCAATACACCTGCATCGAACCACTGATGCAATGAACTACCCTGCCCCAATAACATCTGCTTCGACCAATCATACAGCGGTCCACGGAACCAGGCGCTGACGGGGATTCCGAATCCCTGTTTGCCGCGGCCTTTAATGGCATCAGGCAACTCTTTGGCAAACGCCTTCTTAAGCAGATATTTTCCGCTTCTTCCTTTGACCTTGAGATGGTCGGGCAAACGGGCAGACCACTCCACGATCTCATGATCGAGGAAAGGCGAGCGTCCTTCGAGGGAGGCTGCCATCGTCATGCGGTCTGCTTTGACTAGCAGATCGCCAGGAAGATAGGTGTGCAGGTCGGTGTAGAGAGTCTTGTCGAGGTAGGAGCCTTGAGCGGAGTCAAATTGCTTTGCCAGTAAATTTTGGGCATTGGCAGAATCGAATCGGAATTCAGGTTTCCACAAGGCAGAGCGTTGACGCGGCGAGAAGTACGATCCCCAGCGCAGGATGCTGGCGCGGCGGTCAATTTCGGGAATCTGTTCGAGGCGCTTGATGCCGTTGATGAGACTCTGCCCCACGGGGCGGTCGGAATTATCGGGGAGAAAATTTGCAATGGACGGGATCAGGCTGCGGGTTAAGAAACGAGGCGCGCGGGCGTAGGCGTTGGCAAATCCATCCAGCCAGTAGCGTTGATAGCCCGCGAAGTCCTCATCGCCGCCATCCCCATTTAACGCAACAGTGACATGCTCGCGAGTCATCACGGAGAGGTGATAGAGCGGAATGGCGGAGGCATCGGCAAACGGCTCGCCGAAGTGATAGGCGATCTTTTCAAGCGTGGCGGGGATGTCGCCGTAGGTCAGCGTGAATTCGTGATGGTCGGTGGAGTATTTTTGCGCGACGGCGCGGGCGTAGGGAAGCTCGGTGAAATTCTGTTCCTCGAAACCTGCCGAATACGTTTTGACAGGTCCGCTGGCAAACTCGGACATGAGCGCGACGATGATGCTCGAGTCGATGCCGCCGCTGAGATGCGCCCCGAGCGGACGTTCACTGAGCAGGCGCATCTTGACCGCGTCACGCAGGCGGGCGCGCAGTTCTTCGATGAGTTCATCTTCGCTGGCGGTGTGTTTGGGAAGATAGTTGTAGTCCCAATATTTTTGAATGCGCGCCGCGCCGTTTTCCCAAACGAGGGTATGCGCGGGCGGAAGTTTGTAAATGCCCTGATACGCCGTATGCGGATCGGGAATGTATTGCAGGCTGAGGTACAGGTCAATGGCTTCGAGGTTAATTTCGGGCTTGTGCGGAAGCGCGGCGAGAATGGCGCTGAGTTCGGAGCCGAAATAAATGGTGCCGTTTTGAATGGTGTAATACATCGGCTTCTTGCCGAGGCGGTCACGACCGAGCAAAAGTTTTTTGCGTTTATCATCCCACAACGCAAACGCAAACATGCCGCGCAAACGTTTGATGCAGTCATCGCCTTCGTCTTCGTAAAAGTGGACGATGCATTCGGTGTCGGTTTTGGTCGCGAGGCGATGTCCGCGCCGTTCGAGTTCGGCGCGCATTTCGGGGTAGTTGTAGCATTCGCCGTTGAAAACGATCCACACGGATTCATCTTCGTTGGCAATCGGCTGGTCGCCGCCGCTGACATCGATGATGGCGAGTCGGCGCATGGCGAGACCCACGCCCGCGTCGGTGTGAAAGCCGTCGCTGTCGGGTCCGCGGTGCGCGATGGCGGAGTTCATTTTTTCGAGCAGGGAGCGCTCAGGTTTTTGGTTGGTTGAGTGGGAGAGTCCGCAGATGCCGCACATGGTTTCGGGGTTCCAGGTTTAAGGTTGAAGGTTACAAGTTGAAAGTTGCAGGTCAAAGGTCGGTGGATTTTTTCAGAGCGAGTTGATACTGTTCCGCGACTTTTTGCCAGGTGTAATTTTGTTCGACGTGCAGGCGCGAGGCTGTGCCCATTTTTTCGCGCAAGGCGGAATCGGTCAATATGATTCGCAGGGCGTCACGCAGTTCGGTCACGTTCTCGGTTGTGACCAGCAAGCCCGTTTCGCCGTCGAGGACAAGCTCTTCGCTGCCTGCGATTCTCGTCGCCACCACGGGCAATCCGCTGGACATGGCTTCGAGCACGGCGTTGGGCATGCCTTCATGCCGCGAGGGGAACAGGAACAGGTTCGAGCGATGATACCACTGAGTCAATTCGGCGCGAGATTGCCAACCGAGAAAGGTGACACGGTCGCTGAGTCCGAGTTCGTTTGCCAGCGATTTGAGCGCATCCAACTGCGGACCGTCACCCGCGATATTCCAATGCCAGTCGAGGTCTTTGAGTTGGGCAAGGGCGCGCAAGCCGAGGTCGAGTCCTTTTTGATGGACGATGCGCCCAACGGAAAACAGGCGGGCGGGAGCCCAGTCACGCGATTCGTTCCTGTATTGATTCCCGTCCACGCCGTTGGGGATGATGGGAATCTCGATGGACGAGTCAAATGCGAGCGCGAGGTCACGCAGTCCGTTGCTGTTGGCAATGACCGAGTCCGCTTGATGCCAGATGACGCGCAAAAATGGTCCAACCATTTTATGAAAGGTCTTGAAATCATAGGGGCGGAAGCCAGGCACGTCTCCGCCGCGCAGGGAGACAATGTACGGAATGTGGAAAAGTTTTTTCAAAAGCCAGGCAACTGCGCCCGAGGGCACGCCGAAAAATGCCAAGGTGGCGTTCGGCTTGTTTTGCGGAATCCAGTTCAAGCTCCAGAAAGAAGCGGAGGCGATGAAGGTCAATTGCTCAAAAGCAGTCGAGCGATCCTGTCTGCGGCGCAAAGATAAGACGCGGTGAATCGTCACGCCATCGCGGGTTTCCAAATGAGGCTGGTCCTCGAAGCGAGCCGTGAGCACTGTGACCTTGTGACCCAGCACAACGAGGCAACGAGCCAGGTTGGCGCTGGCATTGCCTGCGCCGCCGCCGATGGGTGGATACTCGCTGTTGATGAGCAGAATGTGCATTTTGATAGCGGATTATAGCAACGGATAAACGGATGGAAGCGGATGATGAGGGTTTATTTCAAAAATGGATCTTTACAATCAGCGTTGTTTTCGCGCGGAATAAAAATTTGAATATTGGTTGAAGAAAGAGTCTCAACAGGTTTGTAGGCGCATAGAATCGGCGTGCCGATGAAACGCACCCAGGCGTTGTTCTCCTCGATGAAGGCGCCCTGTTTTTGCAGTGTAAATTTTTGCTCCTCGGCGATAATGATGGCAAAGCGATGGCCTTGCAAGTCGGAGTAAAACTTTTCAAGATAATCGCGATTGCCAGACATCGCCATCTCCATCAATTCCATCTGTTCGTATTCGGGCACGAGCGGAATATTTTTCAACTCATCGAAGATCAACAACTGACGTTCAGTGACAAGCAGGATTTCACCCTGTGCCTCTTTTGCGGATGTCTGCAACATACGGATATCCGCTTCGACAAGGTTTGAATCGTAGCTTTGGAAGAATCCTATTTGAGGCAGCGCGAATCCAAGCGGGACCAGGAAAGCTGCCACCGTTACCGACCAATGACTCAGCCCCCAAACAGGATTCGCTCCGCGCTCCCCTGCCACCTGACCACCGATGAAGGTCGTGACGATCAACGCCAGCATCACAAGGAAGGCATCCATGTTGTGCAAATCTGCGCCGCCGCCGATCTTCACGCTGACGATCATGCCGCCAGCAAAAAGCACAAAGAGCAATGAAGCCAGCGCCAGCCAGCGCAGCAGATGCAAATGAGAAAGCCTTCCACGGATCATTTGAATGAACGCAAAGATCAACGGCGCAGAGACGATCGCAATTCCCAATAAAATCCCCATTGGGAAGGTTTCATTCGGAAGCAGGCGGCTCCAAATCAAATCAGAAGTAAAACTGGAACCGAAATTACGTGCATCGGCATTGCCTGAAATGGCGATGTATGCAAACTGCGCAGCGAACGCGGCAGCAAGTCCGCAGACGCCCCACAGGAATGGAGTCAGCCAGTAACGCCAGCCCTTCCCTTCGAGCGGCGTTTCAAGCAGGTAGATCGCGATCGCCAGCATCGCAGGGACGGGAAACCAGTTCACACGGCTCGCCCCCGCCCACAACGAAGCAAGGACGATGAAGAGCAACGAACGCCACGGATGTTTTGTTGAAACACCCGCCAGAATTAAAATGACACAGACCTGCAGGTGATAGTACACTGCGCCTTGAAAAAAATACACGAACGCCCACGCGGTGAGCGCGAATCGCATCCACCCTTTGAGGTTTAAGCGGCGAATCAAAAACACGGAAGATGCTGCGGTCAGGCCGATCCACAACAGCGATTGCCAGAGGCGATGTACCCAAAGCGGCAAACCGTCCACCAGGAATGGAAGCGACATCAAAAAATAGCGTGTGGGATGCAAAAACGGAAGCGCGAGTTCCGTTCCGTACAGCGATTTTGCAAAGAACAACGAAGCGTAATAATGCCGTCCCGCTTCAGAATAGCCGATGGAAAATGGATACGCCGAGACGATGGTCAGGTGGCCAAAGGTTTGATAGACCACTCCCTGCACAAGCACGATCACCGCAAAAAGCACAGACCAGTCTTTGCCTGTCAGCAATTTCAGGCCGAACGCCTGCAACAGGCTTGCCCAAAGAAAGACCCAGAAAATGGGTGCAATTTGCGGAAGGATATTTCCAAAGAAAAAGAGGCGAACCACCCAAACCAGAGAGAAGCCGAAGGCGAGCAACACAAACCCAGCCAACGGGTTGAGTCTGCTTTGCGGGATGGCAACCAGTTTTTCGGTCAAGAAGGAAGCGCGATCGCTGGAGAGTTGTCGCAGCACGAACGCACCCGCAAAAATGTTCAATGCAAACAAACCCACCAGCAAAATCCATTTGGAACGCCAGAGGGTGATCTCCAACTCAGCCACACGCTGAACGGTCTGGTAGATGGCCAGTCCGCTCAGGAGAATGGTGGCGGTGATGAATGTTTGCCAGAAGATTTTCGGGGAGGTTGGTTTCATTGCGGAAGCAGACCTGTGTAGTTCAAAAATCGGGCGGAGTGAGATCCGCGACTCCGATATCAGGTTTATCTTTCGTCAACTTCCTTGCTGTTCATTGCCGCAAGGATGGATGGCAGGAAGTATGCACCTGGCAGGCTGGTGATGAGAAAAATGATGCGCACCAGCACAGCCACCGTGGCACTTTCTGATTCGGTCAGCCCGCCGAGGCTGGTGAGCAAAAACGTCATCGAAAGTTCCTGCACGCCGAGGCCGTTGATGGAAATGGGAATCAGGGTCACGAAATAAGAGAGGGTGTACATGCCCGCCACCAGCCAGAACGAAAGGCGGTGACCGATGCCCAACAACAGAAAATAGACCATCAAATAAATGAAAGCCTGATTGCCCAGCGTAGCGAGCAGGGACCCAAACAAAGCGGAGGGTTTCTTCAGCCAGATTGAAAGCGATTCGAACGTGCGGCGGACAAAGTCCATGCCTTTTTGGAGGAGCGCGGAAAATGCAGCAGATTGAGCCGCGCCGCTCGAAAGCGCGAAAAGCGGAACCAGCCCAAAGGGAAGGGCCAATGCCATTCCCGCCATCCCCACCAAACGGTCCACAACGAGCGAGGCGAGGCAAATGGCGCGGTCATACCCAAGCTGCATGGCGCCGGTCAAGCGCACCACATCCCCGCCGATGGTGGTCGGCAAAAAATTGGAAGAGAAATTGCCGGTAAATGTCAATTCGACGGAACGCAGAAAGGAAATCTTCACACCCGCTGAACGCAGCAGGATATGCCAGCGCAAAATGGCAAACAACCGCGAAACGAGCAAAACAACAAGCGCCAGCCCGAAATACCCCGGTGAAACACGGCGGAAGGCGGAAAACAATTCACCATCCCCCTGCTCCTGGATCAACACCGCCAGAAGCACCAACGCCAGAACACTGCCGAATCCGCGCGCAACGGTCTGGCGGTTTTTGCTGAGCCAGTTAATCACGCGGGTCCTGCTCCAGGTTGATCATGGTGCGGATGGTATAGGTGGGCTTGCGCTGTGACTCATGATAGGTGCGGACCAGCAGCTCCGCGATCAGGCCCAGCAAAATGGATTGAAACCCGAGGATGAAGAACATCGCGCTCATTTGAAGCAGCGGCGAGGTGGCAATGGCGACCAAAAAGAAAATGCGGCGCACAAAAAGATATAACATGATGATGGCGCTGACCACCATGAGGAATCCGCCCGCACCGCCAAACAGATAAATGGGCTTCGAGGAATAGGAGATCAGGAATTTCACGGTGAACAGATCGAGTACAACTTTCGCGGTCCGCTCCAGGCCGTATTTGGTTTTGCCATGCTTGCGCGGGTGATGATTGACCGCCATCTCGGTGATCTTCGCGCCGACCGAATGGGCATAGACCGGAATGAAGCGGTGCATTTCGCCATACAAGCGGAAGCCTTCAAGCACATCGCGGCGATAGGCTTTGAGCGTGCAGCCATAATCGTGCAAATGCACCCCGGTCACACGCGAAATGATGCGATTGGCGATCATCGATGGAAAATTGCGGGTAATGGCATTGTCTTTGCGGCTCTTGCGCCAACCGCTGACGAGGTCATAGCCTTCGTCCAGTTTGGCAAGCATCATCGGGATGTCGGCGGGGTCGTTCTGCATATCGGCATCCAACAAAACGATGATCTCGCCCTGGGCATAATCAAGCCCGGCGGCAATGGCCGCGGTCTGCCCGAAGTTGCGGCGGAACGAGATCACACGCACATGGGCGGGGTCTTTTTTGGCGTATTCGTTCAAAACAGCCAGGCTGTTATCCTGACTGCCATCATCCACCAAAATCACTTCCCATGTGCGATTCATTGTGGGCATGACCTTGTTAATGGCTTCGAACAAAAGCGGCAGGTTATCCTGCTCGTTATAGACTGGAGTTACGAGGGAAAGATTCATGGCAACCTGTGAAATATCCTTAGTTCAGACCCATCCTCGCAGGAGGGGGCCACGGGTGGTTTGGGGTACTCTTCAAACTCTTTCGGATTCAGAAAATCCTTCCAGAGCGTGTAGCGTTTGGCTTGAATGATGAAAATATCGGCACTGGCTTTCCATTCTTCCTTCAACTCGGTGTTCCAGTGACTGAAACGGGCCAGCGTATCGGCATCACCGCCGATGCGGTAGGAATAGCCATCATTGATCTGCGCCGGGAAAACGCGCGCCTGCGGAACATACACCATCGGGGTAAAGGACAATCCGCCGTCCCAATATACCAGACTATCCGCGGGGATGAAACTTGCAAGGTGAGCGCCGACCTGCTCATTGGCAACCAGCATATCCGTTTCACAGTCAATGCCGCGGCCACCCACATGCAGCAGCGGAGAAAGGATCAACCCCATTGCAATGGACAGGTTGAGCAA
The DNA here is from genome assembly GCA_016718275.1 of Candidatus Villigracilis affinis. Taxonomy (GTDB): domain Bacteria; phylum Chloroflexota; class Anaerolineae; order Anaerolineales; family Villigracilaceae; genus Villigracilis; species Villigracilis affinis. The sequence goes on along the minus strand of JADKEA010000019.1, from coordinate 103,928 downwards.
AACGAAGGCAAATCCCGGGCGGGCTTGAGAATCCTTCATGCGGCGCGTGAGAATGCCTGCCATCAACAGGACCGCAAGCCCCACCAGCAAACCCAGTGCCGCAGAAATATATCGCTTGACCCAAATCAATTCCGTGCCGAATTTGTTGGTGATGAACGCCAACAGGGTGGTCGTGCCCGGCAGAAATTGTCCGCCGCTCATGCGCGGAACAGGGAGATCGAGGAAAAATCGGCTGAGGCTGTCGAAGGATGAAAATCCGAATCCTGTCGAAAGGGTGAGCAGGGTCGCTGCGCCGAGAAGCAGAATCCAACGGGATGGAGTTCGATTCGCCAAATGCGAGAGGACGATCACCGTAAAAAGAATCCCCAGCGGATCGAAAAACGACAGGTATGGCGTAAAGCAATAGACACAACTATAACTCTCGTATTGACTCGCCACCGCCGCCCAACCGTGCATGGCGAAGAGGATGAAATATGTCAGGGCGAGGAACAAAGCCGCTCGCATGGCAGGGACAGTTTTCCAGTCACGTGGGATGCGCAAAACCATCAGCGCAAAAATACTCCCAGCGGCGGGAATGAAATGGTAGCGGATTCCCTGAAAGAAGGCGATCGTCCGATTCCAAAAATCGATGGATGGATCCCAAACGGGAACCGCTTCCTTCGGCAGGCGAAACGGATTCAGGAAAGGCGTGAGGCCATCGGGGAGCCACGGCGCCCAAATGGTGAGGATATTGGGCCAGTAATAAATGTGGACTGCGAGAAAGATAGCCGAGGCGGCCGCAAAAGAAACGATTCCTTTTTGTTTGCCGTGCTGCCAAAAGACGTACAGAACGAGCAAAGGCAATACCACGACCATGTTCTGACGCGTCAACACGGCCAGCGCGCCGAGAATCGACCCCGCCACGATCTGCCAAATAGGACGCTCCTCCGCAAGAATGAAAACGCACATCCATGCCAGCATGCAGGCAATGATGACCTCAGAAGCAGTGATGGCGTGGATCTTGATCACCGTCGGCGCGAGCGCATACGCCCAAACTGTGGCCGTCGCAAACCAATTCCCAGCCCAGCGGCGGGCGGTGATCCACGTCCCCAAAATGGCAAGCAAGCCGAGGAAGATCATGAAAAAGCGCCCGGTGCGCAGACCAGCACCGAAAATATATTCAGCAAAGCCGGGGATCAAAAATGCAAAAGGAGCCTTATTGGTCAACGGACCATAAGGCTCGAAAGGTTCGTACACGCCGTGCAGATAAAGATATCCCTTGAAAAGATAGGAGCCTTCATCCAAGCCGGGGATAGTGGTATGTGCGTAACGCCATGCCTGCGCTACATATAAAATCACCCCTAGGATCGCAAGCAACCCCGGCGCCCAGGATCGCCAATCTTTTCTTGTAAAAGCCGAAAAACTTAACCACGGAGGCACAGAGGCACGGAGTTTTTTTGATCTTTCCTCAGTGTCTTCGTGTCTCTGTGGTTCAGAACTGGTTTCAATATTACGACCTTGCATTCTACGCAAGAGACCGAGCGGAATACTATTCATAGAACCAATGGAAAGGGTCTATCCCTTTTTCAGCCGCGCCAGATCCGAATCCACCATCATGGTGACCAGGTCATTGAAAGAGACCGCAGGCTCCCACTTCAATTCCGTTCGCGCTCTGGAAGGGTCTGAGATCAACAGGTCCACTTCGGCGGGGCGATAGAATTTTTCATCCTGCACCACGAACTCTTTGTAATCCAGGCCGGCACGTGAGAAGGCAATTTCGCAAAACTCGCGCACGGAATGGGTTTCACCCGTACCGATGACATAGCTATCGGGATGATCCTGCTGGAGCATCAACCACATGGCTTCCACATAATCGCCTGCAAAGCCCCAGTCACGCTGAGCTTCGAGGTTGCCCAGGCGCAGTTCCTTCGACATGCCCAATTTGATGCGGGCCACGGCGTCGGAGATCTTGCGCGTTACGAATTCCAAACCACGGCGCGGGCTTTCGTGATTGAACAGAATGCCTGAGGTGGCAAACATATTGAACGACTCGCGGTAATTGACCGTGATCCAATGTCCGTACATCTTCGCCACACCATACGGGCTGCGGGGGTAGAACGGCGTGGATTCCTTCTGGGGAACTTCCATCACCTTGCCGAACATTTCGCTCGATGAAGCCTGATAGAAACGGATCTTCGAATCGACAAAACGAATGGCTTCGAGCAGGCGGGTCACACCCAACGCGGTCACATCGCCAGTCAGCGCGGGTTGATTCCATGAGGTCGGCACAAAGGATTGCGCCGCAAGGTTGTACACTTCGGTCGGGCGGTATTCTTCAAGGAAAGAAAGCAGGGACCCCTGATCGTGCAAGTCGCCCTGTACGACGGTAATATCATCCAGAATGTGCTGGATGCGTTCGTAGGTGACCGTGCTCGAACGGCGCGCAACGCCGATAACACGATATCCCTTCTTCAATAGGAACTCAGCAAGGTAGGAACCATCCTGACCCGTAATGCCAGTGATCAATGCAGTGGGCATAATTACTCCTTCTTCAAAATTCAGACGCTGAATTATACACTAAGGACTGTTCTTTTTTCCGTCCCGCCACCAGCCCCCCAACAGGATCAAAACCCAAACGCCGAGAATGACCGCCACCATTTGCGAGAACTGCAGTTGTCCGCCGAAGTGAAAATAACGATTTGCATACCATTGGCCAAAGACCAGCAGAAAAACAACTTCCATCGCGACCACGCGCAGGAACCACGCATTGCGAGTCTCACGCCACCAAACCCAGACATGCCCCGCAAGAATGGCCTGCCACAAGAACATGATCGTACGATAACGCGGATTGTCCCATTGATCGGCACCGCCGCGCAGAGAGGTAAGCAGGACCCAGAACCACGCCACCAGACTCAGCCAGATCAAGAGCTTGCGCTTCTCATCTGACTGTTGGCCTGCTGCCGCTCCAAAAGAGAGGATCAGCGCCGGTAGTAACGCGTACCAGCCCACAGCGCGTGCGATCGCAATGATCCGCCAGGTGACTGTGGTCGGCTCTACAAAGGCAGCGGGCAAAACGGGTTGGAAAATTCCATAGACCAGCACAAAAGGCAGGCGCAGCCACTTCGGCATTTCATCGAACAATTTTTGCACCCAGCCCGAACCGCGCTCCAAATGATGCAAGTCCATTTTGATGGCTTCGCGCAGAAAATTGTTGATCACCGCCAGCGGAGTCCCGCCCCCGAGGTTTCCCTGCCTATCCAAAGTGGAAGCCAGCCAGAACAACCCCGCAATGAACACGACAGAAATCGCCAGCGCCCCCCACCACGAAAGCTGACTGTGCTCCCGCGTGAAATACACCCAGCCTGCAAAAAGAACCAAAGTCACCAACGCCACCACGGGTGAAACCAGCAGCATACCGAGAATGCCCAGCCCGAACCAAATCAAAGGTCTTTTATCCTGCGTCTTTTGCCAAAGGACAAATCCCCATAATGTAAATGCACTGAACAACATCAAATATGGCTCACGCATCGAAGACCCGCCGAGCAAAATGCTTTCAGGGTACAACGCAAAAATCCAACCTGCAGCAATAGCCACCTTCTCTCCCCATTGCAAAATCACAGCCTTCCATAAAAAGGACAGGCACAACGTCCCTGCAAAAGCAGCGAGCAGAACCAGAATCAACGGGCGATGCGCATCGGGTGAGATGTAGCGATATACAAAGGTGCTGATGGCCAGCAGGCCGCCGTATTGGTCGTAGGCGAACTTCTTATTGAACGCATCTGAAATGGGATGATCCGACTGCGCAAAATCCCAGGCCTGCAAATCGCGGCGATGCGCATCGGTATAAACGTAACCCGCCTTATCATCTTCGTCCGCAAAACCGTCCACGGGCAGGGCGAGGTAGGTCGCCACACCGCCGAAGAAACGCAAAGCGAAGGCGATGGCGAGCATCCATGCGAGGATTTTGTTCACGCTGAGCGTAGTCGAAGCACCGCCTGCCCACCGCGCTGAAATTGTGAGAAGCAGGAAGCAAAGAAGAAAGAGGAAAGAAAATTCCAGCCAGCCGAAAAGCCAGTTACCCGGTTGAATGAAAGACAGAACCGCCCCAAGGCCAAGCGAAAGCGGCAGCAGCCAAATGAAATCACGTTTGAAGGTGCTAAGCATATCCATTTTTTACCACAGAATGGGGATGCAAACCAAAGTGGAATCAAAAGCCAGCCCGGTGAACTTTCATCACCGGGCTGGCCAGATAAATTTCCCTTTGGAAGTTTACGGTTCCGAGATACTTCTGGGAATACTAAAGGTTGAATTCTGCTTGTACTTAACCTCGCGAATGGTCACCTTGTAGGGACCCTCGCCCATAAACTCGATCTCAAACACTGGAACATCGTCACGAATGATCGCGGAGAAATCCTTCACATCGCCGATGGGCTGCAATCTTGTGTCACCAACTTTTACAGCGTAGACAAGCCCATTGTTCGCGCAATAGACGAAGAACTTTTTATTGGGGCCAACGGCAAATGCGCCTTTCGCCAGCGGTCCGATCTCGGATGTGCTGCCGTTGGCACAAACCTCAAGATAAATACCCTTCGGTGTATCCTTTTCAGTGATGATCACATCGGTGGAACAATCAGGCTGAGAAGAGGGCAGGGTTGGGTTTGCGCCTGTATTGTCTGTTACTGGAACAGATCCACTGGCACAACGGAAACCGAGGCTTACCGAGGCGTAGGTAGGATCCCCTTTGAAACGGAAAGTAGTGCGCGAAAAATCATAATCTGAAGACCATGAGCCTCCGCGGGAAACCTTTCTATCGCTTGTCTCTGGCCCCAGGGGGTTGGACGAAGGTGAATTCGCATAATACTCTGCAGCATACCAATCTGCGACCCATTCTTCGACGTTTCCGGTCATATCATAGGCGCCGTATGGGCTTACACCGCTTTCGTAAGCGCCGACTGGTGTGGTGTTGCCAAGGTTTACATTGTAGTTGGCAAAAGTTTGATCGATCTCATTTCCCCACGAATAGAGACGTGCATCCGTGCCGCGGGCAGCCTTTTCCCATTGTGCTTCCGTCGGCAATTGCGCCCCACGCCATTCGCAGTAGGTCTTTGCCATTTCCCATTCGACATTCACAACAGGATAATTATCGAATTCAGGGTTGCCGTAATACACTTCACGGTCTCTTAATCCAAGGTCTGTTGGCGGCAAACAAACACCTGCAGCGACACAAATCCCATATTGCGCGTTGGTCACTTCATATTTGTCGATGGAAAAGGAATCGAGGTACACCTTGTGCTCCGGACCTTCATCCGGGTAACCAAAGCTGCTGCCCATGATGAATTCACCTTCCGGGACGAGAACCATGTCTGCGGGCGGCGCTTCAAGCACTGCATCTTCGATTCCTTCAGTAGGGGCTGCGGTCACAGTTGGTGCTGACAATACATCCGGGGTTGCAATGGGCACATCCGTGCCGCTGCCTGTCAGCAGGGTTTGACAGGCGAGTACGAACACAAGAATTATTGAAATAAAGATCAAGGGGCGCTTTGTTTTCATGGATTCTCCAACAGTAAATGATCGATTGTATTATGAGGATACGAGGTCATGCATTTGATAATCTCTACGGCCACGGCTCGATGAAGTAGGCGCTGAAGGTGCCTTCGGCGAGCCAGCCTGAAATGCCGTTACGCGTTGGGACTTTGACCTTCCAATAGACGAAGGCGTCGGTGCGGTCAATGCGCGGAGTGCAGACGGGGCCGTCAATGACTTCGAATTCGGTGCCTTCGGGCAATTGATCGATGACGTTATCTCCCGCTTCCGGCGCGGACCTGAGGCGGATCGTTTGACCGTCGGTGTAGGTGACGCGGCCTGTGGCTCCCACGCTCAGGCGGATGGGCGGGGCGGTGGGGCAGGAGAAATCAGATGCGGCAGAGGGGGTGGGCGGCGGGAGGATGGTCAACTGGGCGTAGGGAATGGGGAAGTTGGACAGCCACTTGACGAGTCTTGCATCTGGCGGAATCTCTGTCCCTGAGATGCTGTTCAATTGCCAGGAGCCTGCCTCGGTGAGTGAGACCGTTTCTCCATCCCGCAAAAGCAGGTGTTTTGAATCGGGTGACCAAACGGCTTGTGTCAGGAATTCGTCATTGGTGACTTCGGTGATGCGGGCTGGGTTGGTGCCATCGGGGCGGGCGGCCATCAGGTCGGCTTTGGCGGGGGTGTTGGGTAATGGTTTGAAATACAAAACCCATTGGCCATCGGGACTCCAGTTGAGGAATTTCCCATCCAATTTGTTTTCTGTGCTGCCATCGGCGCGGATGACCCATGATTCTTTTTGAGAGTTGTTTTGGTTTTCGCTGTAAATTTCGGCCTCAAGCACAAGCCATTGACCATCGGGACTCCAGATTGGTTTTGGGGAAGCCATTTGCGGTGTGAAGGCGATGGGGCCATCGGCATAGGCTGGGGAGAGCGAAGGTGAGTGGGGATGCAAAATCTTTGCGGTTTTGGTTTGCGGGTCAATGATGCCAATGGCGTATTTGAGGTCGCCGTCTTTGTTCATCATGCCCCATGCGATTGTTTTGCCATCGGGTGACCATGCGGGGTAGGCAAGTTTGAATTCGGCCAGTTTGTATTGTCCGGGGTCAATGGGCTGGGTTTCGCCGCCGATGGTGTAGAGTGCGGCAAAATCAAGGTTTGAAAAAAGCACGGTCTTGCCATCGGGTGAGGGCAAAACGGTTGATACTGCGTGTTGATTATCGAAAATCTTTTTTTCGCCGGTGGAGGTGGATAGGGTACCGAAATATCCCGTTCCGCCGCCCATGCCGAAGGATTTTTTGAAGAGCATGAACAGGGTATCCGACTGACCCGTTGCCCATCCGGCGACTTCATCAAGTTCGAAAAAATCGGGGTTGTTGGAGCCTGTGCAATCAAGCGGTTTTGCTTCCTTCTTTTCATAATCGAGAAGCCACGAGCATTGACTGTCGAAATTGATATAGGCGGCCTGAGCGCCATCGGGGGAGAAGTCGGCGTAGCTGTTTTCGGCAATGACCACGGCTTTGCCATCACTGCCGATCTGCCAGAGTTGATTGGAATCGGTTCCCGCATCGTAGGTGGCGTAGGTGAGCCCGGCCAATTGCGCAGAGCCTGTTTGCGGGGCAGGTGTTTCAGGGGTGGAAAATAAAATGGGCGGTGTGGGTGAGGCTTGTGAGCCGGGGTTGGTCAAGGTCTGGCAGGCTAACGAGAGGACAAGAACGGCAACGAGAAATGGCAGAACTGTCTGTTTCTTCATGGCTCCTCCTTGAGCGGTGTTGAAAACTTGTTTCGATTATATTCCCCTTTTTTATCGGTTTTGGGATGTTGGCCAAAAAAATAGCCGCAGAGGTTCAACGGCAAAGATGGTTTTCAAAAACAGCAGGGTAAAATGCAATCAAAACACAAGGAGCAACCATGACCCCCAAAGTTGAAACTTCCACACCAGCCAATACCCCCACACCCATCGGACCGTACAACCACATCGCCAAAGTCGGGACCTTCATCACCATCGGCGGCACAGCAGGCGTGGACCCTGCCACAGGCAAACTCGCCGGTGACGATGTCTTTTCGCAAACCGCACAGATCCTGGACTCGTTCAAGGTGATGCTCGAATCCGTCGGCTCGGATCTGGATCACGTGGTACACATCAACATCTTTCTCAAGAACATGAGCGACTTCGAAGAAATGAACCGCGCCTACATCAGCAAAATGGGAAACCATCGCCCCGCGCGGACGGTCATCGGCGTGAGTGAATTACCCAAGCCCGGTGTGCTGTTGACGATGAATTTGTCGGCGGTGGTGAGGGAGGGGTAAAATAAAGTTGAAAAAGAACTGCAGAACTTTCATGGACAAAGCCCGTTACTATCAGACAAATTTTGACCTTTACCATTAAGTCCTGAAGAAGCTTTGGGGAACCTCATCCCTGCCGTCAATATCGACACCACCATCCAAAGACACCCGGCAGCTTTGTTTGTTGGGCAGTTTCAAATGTTTATCCCTTTCGACAGATTCAGGTCCAATCACTGCTTTTTTCATTTCCATTGGCATAGGGCCACGCGCTTTCTTAATAGAAAATGATGCAATCAACATCTGGGAATATGGCTCCATGGACCCTAATTATGCCCCGATCTTGTATCAAGATGAATTATTGTGGGCGAAGGAATCAAAACTCGAGCACAAAGAGGTATCTCACATTTGAGACTTTCTTTTCTTTACTGATAATCATATGGAATGGGCATTGGATATAGCAAAGGTTTCTGTACAAGATGGCGAAATTCTCAACGAAAAATTCGGATATCCAGAAATATTCAATGGGGGCTAGTCAAAGACAAGCCAACTTACTTCTTCCGTAAAGACTCAAGGATCGGAATTTCTCACGACGGGAAAGTCCTTACCATACACTATCAGGATGTGGCGCACGGTCTTTGTTGCTCATTTGCGAGCAACAATCCATATACTGGGAAAGAATCCATTAATTTTTTGGCAAAAAGATGGAACCGTAAATTTGACACAGCAACCGCCTTCAAGCAGTTGCTGTTTTTATCATCTTCCCCATCACCCGCTCCTCCCGCTTCACCCACGTCAACTGCTCCACGTCTCTCCGCGCCTGATTCGCCAGCGCATTCCTGCGCGGCTCATCCGCGAGCAGGGACTCAATTTCCACTTTCCACTTTCCAACCTCCCCAGATTCACAAAACACCGCATTCCCCTCATGCAGCACCTCTCGAATCGAAGGCAAATCCGCTGAAACGATGGCACGCCCCGAAGCCATGTACTCGAACATCTTCATCGGGTTGATGACCTCGGCAATGTCCTGTCCACTGCTGGCGGAAATGGAACGCGAATACGGCATCAGCAGCACATCCGACGCGGCTTGATAGAGCGGGATGACCTCGTGCTTCACAAACCCCGTCATCGTCACGTTCGTCATGCGCGCCTCGGTTAGTTTTCCGCGCCAAAAATCAACCAACTCGGGCGTACCGCCCACCCACAAAAAATTCACCTGCGGCATTTGCTTCGCCAACTCAAACAACAAGTCCGCGCCGCGGCCGGGGTAAATGTGACCCGTGAATCCAACGGTCAACCCCTCGGGCAGATTCAATTGACGTCTTGCTTCAAGCGGACTCGGCAATTCGGCATATCGTTCCAACTCGACGCCGTTCGGCGCGACCAGCAGCGACTCATCCTTAAACTGGAGTTTGGTCGAGCGTTCTAAAGCATGTCTCAGCGCCGACGTTGTGACCGTCATCAGTTTGCGGCCATTTGATTTCCAAAATTGACGCAGCCACCACGCGCCCATGCGTCCCGCCACGTCCGCGTGCATTTCGAGGACGACGGGATAGCCCGACCATAATCCCAGCACGGCAGATTGCGGCAGCCAGGTGTAGATCAAATCGGCGTTGAATCGTTTCGCGGCCCGCTGGGCATGGAGGATAAAGTCAAAGCGTTTGAAATGCTTTTCGGACGGAAGCAGTTCCAGGTCAGGGGCGAGGCGCAGACCGTAGTGCGTGAGCAGAGTCTGCTTTGAGGCAGGATCAGATTCCTTTGGGGCGAACATCTTCACGTCGTGATCTAACTGAATTAAAGCCTGAGTCACCTTCATCGCCTGAATCGAATTGGCGGTGAGAGATGGAATACGAGAATTGGTGATAACCGCGATTTTCATTCTTTCATCTTTCATCTTTCATTTTTATTTCTCTCACCCCGCGCAACGCCATCACACCCACCGAAGCGATGTAATAAAACGAAAGCAACGCGCCCGCCGCGAGGATGCCATATTGCGGAACCAGCCAAAACGCCAGCGCCACTTTGATCAACCCGACAACAAGCGTGACCCAAATCGGAAAATCGGGCAAGCCCAGTGAAAGCAACAGCGGACGATTCCAAAAGAGGGTGTAATTGAAAGCGAGGCCGACAAACAGCGCAAGCAGTGTGGGATACGCCGCGATGAATTCACGATGGCCCGTAAAAAGGATCAACGCAAATTGACCGAGGAAGATAAACCCCAGCGCGGCAACGGCATTGACGGCAAACGCCAGCGCCGTGACCTTGCGCAAAAAACTCCGCAGCGATGCCCATGCCTTTTGCACGATGAGTCGGTTGATCTCGGGATACGTGGCCGCGATCAACGGGTCGGCGGGCACGGAAAGAAAACTGACCAGTGAATAGGCCGCCTTGTAATATCCGACCGCTTCCGTCGAAAGGAAATAACCCACCCACAACGGCTCACTCTCGCGAAACACTTTGATGATGGTGGCGCTGATATTGGAACTGACCGCGAAACGAATCAAAGCACGCGATTCGGAAAACGACATGAGCGGGACTCGATGCCAGTCCACGCCGAGTTTTTGCACCAGTTGATTTTGGGCGGTGAAAAACAACCCCAACCCCAAAATGATTTTGCCCGTGAGATATGCCAGCAAAACGACCCAGGTTTGATTCGGCAAAAAGAAAGCTGCAGCAACGATACCCAGCGAAAGAACACTTTGAATTAAATTGATCGTGCCTTGATATCGAATTTTCCCCGTCACCTGCAAAATGCCAGTGGAAGTTTCTGTGTTGAAATTTGCCAGCAGCCCGATGGCAAAGACGATAAACAAAAGGGTCGAGTTCGTTTCGCCTGTGAAAATGCGGGAAGCCCAGGCAGAAGAAATCAGCACCACCAGAAAAGCCAGCGCGGAAACAGCCGCCTCGGTCAATGCGGCGGCTTTGATGAGTGCGGATGCTTTTTCCTTTTCTCCCTTTTCGAGATGCTCACCGCCGTAACGCACGACCAATTCGCTCATGCGAAACGAAAGCAGGCTGTTGACCGTGGAAGCGTAGCCCATCACAAGCGCGATCAACCCCGAACCCGCCGCGCCCAGCAAACGAAAGACCAGCGCCGTCATCAGCACGTTTAATCCGAGACTGATGGTGTTGCTGGTAAAGAGGTGCGCGCTGGAGCGGAGCACACGGCTCATCAGCGGGTCGTTTTTGAATTTCGAAAGCATGGATGAATTGTATAACGCTCTGACGGGAAAGAAAGTCCCCCAGATTCAGAGATATTCTCTGCACCCCGTGGACCCTCTCTGGTGGATTCGGTTTTGATAATGGAAAACTTTACGGCGTCAGGAACTTCCTTCGCCCATTCGCGTTCGGCGTTGTACCAATTGATCAGGTTACCGATGCCTTCGCGCAGAGTGACCTGCGGATTCCAGTTGAGCAATTCTTTTGCCTTGCTCACATCGGCCTGATTGGTACGCATGTCGGCCAAATTGGGCGGGCCGTGCTGAACGACGGCCTTTTTGCCCGTCAGGTCTTCCACCATTTCAACGAGTTGATTGATGGTGATGACCTCGTGTCCGCCGAGGTTGATGACTTCGTAGCCGAGCGGCTTCAAGGCGGCGATGGTTCCGCGCGCGATGTCGTCAATGTAGGTGAATCCGCGCGATTGATTTCCATCGCCGTTGATACGGATGGGCTGACCTTCCAAGATCCACTGCACAAAGCGGAACATGGCCAGATCGGGGCGGCCAGCAGGGCCATAGACCGTGAAATAGCGGACGATGGTCACGTCAATATCATACAGGTGATGATAGGAATGTGCCAATGCCTCCGCGCCTTTTTTGCTGGCGGCATACGGCTGCATGGGCTCACTGCTCGAAGCGGTTTCAGGCGTCGGGTAGGGCGGGTTCTCGCCGTAAATGCTGGAGGTGGAAGCGAGGATGAACTTCTTGCATCCATACTGTCGACAGATCTCCAGCATGTTCAAGGTGCCCAAGACATTGGATTCCACGAATACCCAGGGATTATCCACACTGAAGCGCACCCCTGCCCGCGCCGCGAGATTGATCACACCATCGAACTGACGATTGACGAGCGCCGCCTGCCGATTAAGAATCCCCTTGTCTGAAATATCATCACGGACGAATTCAAAGCCCTTCATCGCTTGAAGTTTTTTCAAGCGATATTCCTTCATACGCGGATCGTACGCGTCGTTCATGTTGTCGATACCAACGACGGTATGTCCCTGCCCGATCAGAATCTCCGAAGTCCTCGAACCGATAAAGCCTGCCGCACCTGTGACAAGATAGTGTCCCATGGGTCATCCTCCATTAAAGTCGTACAACTTTTTCGCTGTTCTTTGCAACCTTGCTCGTGGCGTTGCGCGTGTCAAACACGAACTTCGCACTGTCGACGATCGCTTTGTAATCGTACTCCTTGTGATTGGTCACGATCACGACCGCATCGGCTTCCCTTACTGACTTCATCATGTCATTGATGCTGTCCATATGCCAGCCGTCGTATTCGTGGTGGATATGCGGAATATATGGGTCGTGATATTCCACGATCGCGCCTTTCTTTTGCAGAAGACCGATCACATCCAGCGCAGGCGATTCGCGCACATCGTCAATGTCGGGCTTGTAAGCCACACCCAGCACGAGGACTTTCGAGCCTTTCAAAATACTGCCGCGGTCATTCATCGCATCGAGGATGCGCGCCACCACATAACGCGGCATGTTGGTGTTGATCTCGGATGCCAATTCAATGAAACGCGCATTGTAGTTGAACGATTTCATCTTCCACGAAAGATACAGCGGATCGATCGGAATGCAGTGACCACCGAGGCCAGGCCCCGGGGTGAATTTCATAAACCCAAACGGCTTGGTGGCGGCGGCATCGATAACCTCCCACACGTCCACGCCGAGGCGCTCGCACATGATGGCGAGTTCATTGACCAACCCAATGTTGATCATGCGGAAGGTATTTTCGAGCAGCTTCGACATTTCCGCGGCTTCTGCCGTGGAAACCTGATGCACGATCTTGATCGCGCCTTCGTACCAGGCGGTTGCCACTTCGCCGCAGGCTTCGGTGATTCCGCCCATCACCTTGGGGGTGTTGATGGTGGTGAAGTCTTCGCGGCCTGGGTCCACACGCTCGGGGGAAAACGCAAGGAACCAATCCTCGCCGATCTTGAGGTCGTGAGCAACTCCCAGTTTTGGCAGAAGCAGTTCACGGGTCGTGCCCGGATACGTGGTCGATTCCAGCACAACCACCATGCCCTTGTGCATATACTTCGCCAATTCCTCGGTCGCAGAGATGATGAACGACATATCGGGGTCGCCGGTCTGGCGCAGCGGAGTCGGCACACAAATGCTGACCGCATCCATTTCCTTCAACACGGAGAAATCTGCTGTGGCGGTGAACTTGCCGTCTTTCACGAGCTTCGCCACTGTTTCCGTTTTCACATCGGGGATATAGGAGATACCCTTGCTCAACGCTTCGATCTTGCGCACATCAGGGTCCACCCCGGTGACATGAAAACCTGCTTCGCCAAATACCACAGCCAGCGGCAAGCCAACATAACCGAGGCCGAGGATGGCGATCTTTGCATTCTTTTCCTTCAATTTCTTGATGAGTGTTTCTTTGGTAGACATTTTTTCCTTTCACATTTTCCATCGTCCTGAGCGGAGTGACAAGCGTACTTCGAGGAACGCAGTCGAAGGACAAACTCTTATTTTTGCTCTCTCTGTCTTCGTCACCACTCAGAGCGAAGATACCTAAAATAAACTCAACTGCTTTGGTTTCTCATTCTTTGGCGCAATTGATTCCTTTTTCTTCACAACAGCCTTTCGGCCCAACGCAGCGCGGGCTTCGTTTAGTTGATCGGGCAGGTTGGCGAAATCTGCAAGAATGGACGGCTTGAGCGCTGCCTGATGCAATGCCGCCGCAGGGTGAAACATGGGGATGACAAAACGCTCTCCCACTTTGCGCATCTGCCCGTGGATCGTACTGATCTTCGCGCCGGGGATGAACTTGTTCATTGAAAAGCGTCCCAGCGTCACAATGATACTCGGGTTGATGGTTTGAATTTGAGCTTCAAGATATTCATCACAGGCAGCCAATTCCTCGGGCAGCGGATCGCGGTTGCCGGGCGGGCGGCACTTGACCACATTGGCAATGAATACCTCATCGCGGGTCACGCCTGCCTGGGCCAGCAACTGATCCAGAAACTTTCCAGCCGCGCCCACGAAGGGATGTCCCTGCTCGTTTTCGTGAAAGCCCGGTCCTTCGCCGATGAACATGATCTCCGCATCTGCGGGACCGTCACCGGGCACAGATTTCTTGCGGGTTTCATTCAGCGCGCAATTCGTACAAACGGATATTTTCCCGGCAAGTTGGGCAAGGGTCTCTTCAGCGCTCATCCGTTTCTCCATCGAGCAGTAATCTTTCATAGTCCGGGGATGCCAAAGTCATCAAGACCGCATCCTCACGATTATCAGAATAATATCCCTTGCGCAAGCCGCTTTCCATATATCCAAATTTGCGATACATCGTCAACGCAGCCTCATTGCCAGCGCGCACTTCCAAAAAGGATGTGATCGCGCCTTCCTCTCTTGCCATTCGCAGCGTATGGTGAAGCAGTTTTCCACCGATCCCCCGCCTGCGATAATCGGGGTGTGTTGCAAAGGTAGCGATATGGATCTCATCCACGATCAGCCATGCAACCAGCATCGCAACCACACGGCCATCCATCTCCGCCACCCAACAGCGTGAGGGCGGGTTATCTGTCAATTCAAAATAAAACGAACGCGGGGGCCACGGCAAACCAAACGAAACCTGATCAATGGCTACGACCTGCTCCAGGTCGTCCATCGTCATTTTGCGGAACAGACAGGTCATGCAATTTGCGTCCCTTCCACATGCAGGTAGATCGGCGCAAGCGAGGCGGCATCGTCCACTTCATTTTTTTGCCAGCGCGCCCAGGCCAGATCCGCAAGAATGGACGGGCGGCGCACGCAATACACCGGCGATGCCAGCAAAACATTCACACGTTTTCGAGAAAGACGACTGCGATCCTCAGGCGATAACTCCCCCGCCACATAAGTTGGACTCTCGATCTCTTCCACCAACTCATCGACCGTAGCGCTTCGTACCGGACCTTGAACCTGCCACTCGTTCTTCACGCATTTGTATACGCTGAAAGCGATCCGCTTCCGCCCGGCCTGAATTACCGTTATCAACGGGTGCTTCCCCGCAGGCTGGGCTGCCGCGATGATATCCAAAGTGGAAATGCCGATGACCGGCAAATGACGCGCAAGCGCAATGCCCTTCACCAGTGATAATCCCACGCGCAAACTTGTAAATGAACCCGGGCCGATCGCCACCCCCAAAGCGCTGACCATGTCCATTGAAACGCCGGAGCGATTCAAAAGTCCAGTAAGAGCCGGGGCCAATTCAGTGGTGTGATGCTGACGGGTCGTCCACGTCATCTCGCCGAGCACCTGATTTCCATCATATAAAGCCAGCCCAACCTGGGCAGTGGAAGTATCGATCGCAATTAACATTACGCCCCTCCAAACATGGATTGACGGATATCATCCAGCAGATCATCGTATCGCTTGCCGTTCGCATTGAATCGCATCTGACGATGTTCCTCCGCCATGTGATCGAGATTGATCCACAGCCGTTCTTTGGGAATCAGATCACCCAGACGTTCAGGCCATTCGATCACCAGCGCGCCGTCCATCAGCATCGAATCAAGATCAAGCTCTTCGCCCTCAGGCACCGTTTCGATCCGATACGCATCCAGATGAAACAATTGATCGCCGTTCGCGCGGCGATATAAATTTACAAGAATGAATGTTGGGCTGGAAACCGAATCGAGCGAACCCCATCCCTGCGCAAGACCCTGCACAAAAGTGGTTTTCCCTGCGCCGAGGTCTCCCTGTAAACAGATGACATCGCCAGCCTTCAGGCTTCCGCCTACCCGCATGCCAATGCGTCGCGTTTGCTCGGGGCTTCTGCTGAAAAATTCGATGGTATGAGAATCAAGAATGGGCATCGCGGGAGAATTATACTCCCTGCGCATTATCGACCAAAGACAAAAGACGATGGACAGTGGCCCATCGTCTTTTGTCATGATCTTTAGAACTTCAATCTCGCAGAAATGCGCGAGACCAGACTTCCGCGCCAGTTTTGCAAAATGGATTCGATATAAAGAGTCTCCAACGCGCGCACCTGTCCCTCGATGGAATATTTTTCACTCAACTCCATCGAACGTTTTCCGTAACGCTTGAGTCTATCGGGGTCGTTCAACAGGCTGAGCAGGGTTTCGCTGTAGGCAGTTACATCCAGCGGGGTTTGATGACCGTTTTCATTTTCCACGATCATGCCTTCGAAGGCTTCATCCTGCACGACCACCAACGGCAGACCCGAAGCAATCGCTTCGATCACCGAAATGGGATGCACTTCCGTGGTGGAAGCTGAAAGAAAAACAGTGGCATCGTGCAAAATGACGGGCAATTCCGTGCGGTCAACCATGCCGAGGAAATGAATTCGGCTGCTCGATTTGACCGCAGCGGCATGTTCCTGCAACTTTTTGCGCGCGCCCCCATCGCCCGCAAAAACGAGATGCGCTTCAGGCATTCGGTCTGCAATGCGGTCAAAGGCATCGATGAGAAAATCGAGGCGCTTCTCCGGGTCCACCCTGCCAACGGATAACAGGATCGGCGCATCAGGCCCCACCCCAAGCTTGCTTCTGAAACTACCGGGATTCTTCACCGCCTTGAAATTGCTCAAGTCAATGCCATTTGGGATGACATGGATCGGCCGCTTGACTTTCTGCTCCAAAAGCAGACGGTAGAACTTCGGTGAAGGCACAACGATCTGATTGCCAAGGTTGGTGGAAGTGGTACTGAACCAGCGCGCCGCATGACGGATCACACCCGTACCGCCGATCACCTTCAGATAATGGGTGTAATCCGTGATGGACGTGTGATAGGTATAAATAAGTGGCAGGTTCTTTGTGGAGGCGGTGAGATACGCCAGCAGCCCCACCGTCAGCGGACTGTGCGCGTGCAGCACATCAAAATGTTTGCGGGTCAACGACCAGGTGCTGCGCGGCGTTCCCAGCACAGCCACATAAATTGGCGGATTGTTCAAGTATTTCAAAGAAGGCAGGCGCATCACCCCCGGTTGATTATCCTCATAGCCAGGAATCCTCGGCGCAAAAATGGTCACCTGATGTCCCCTGCGCTGGAGTCCCTCTGATACCAATTGCAGGGAAATGGATACGCCATTAACCTGAGGTGCATACGTATCTGTAAATAACCCGATGCGAAGCGACCCCACCTTTGGGCTGGATTGTGATTCGGTTTCTGCCATGTTTTTAATTTCTCCTGAAATTAATGGAGGTGACAGCCACCTGCGCGAAGCATGCAACTGTCACCAGCTATTTCTGTTCTTCCTTATTCTCTTCGTGCTTGCTTAGATTCGCTTTTAATCGTTTTGCCAATTCACGGCGGGTCAACATGACGCGGTGCTGACAGCCCCTGCACTCCAAACCAATATCCGCCCCGAGGCGTACCACTGTCCATTCATAGGAACCGCATGGATGCGGTTTTCGCAGTCGAAGGTGATCTTTCAATTGCAAGTCAGGTAGCATGGATGGAATTATACCGCCACGACCTGCATCCCCGCGCCGTGCGGGTTAATGGTTTGTAAACAAAGTTGGCTTAAGGCAAGCCCAGATGTGTGACATATTTCCCAGCCTGCGTGCGAAAACTTTCCTTGAGAAAAAGCCCATAAAGACGATAATAAACTTGCAAGTACAAAATGCGGAAGCAGAACGGAGGTTGCCATGAATGACAAACTGAGAATCAAATTCTGGGGTGTGCGCGGAAGTTATCCCGCCCCCGGCGCGGGGACGATCCGATATGGCGGCAACACCTCCTGCGTGGAAATCAGCGCGGGCGGGCGCACGATCATTCTCGATGCAGGCACTGGCATCATTCCGCTGGGACGCGAATTGATGCAGCGGAAACGTCCGCTGGAGTTGATGCTGTTGTTCAGTCACTTGCATCACGACCACACCCAGGGCTTTCCATTTTTCATCCCCGCTTATGTTCCGAACACGGATTTGCACATCTTCGGCCCGGGCGGCACACCGGAGACTGTGAAGCATGTCCTCGAACACAATCAATCGGCGGAGACTTTTCCACTTAGTTTACGCGATATGGCATCCACAAAGCAGATCGAGTCGGTGCGCGAGTCACAGGTCATTGTTTGGGATGAAGAGAATGTTCGGGTTGTTGGATCAGATTCAGGGTTAAGTTCAGAGGCGGTCGTCATCCGCATTCATAAATCGTACGCGCATCCCGGGGGCGTGTACGTCTATCGTATTTCGTGGCGTGGAAAATCAGTGGTGTATGCCACCGACACCGAAGGCTACGTGGGCATGGACCGCAAATTGGTTGCATTTGCGCGCGATGCGGATGTTTTAATCCACGACGCGCAGTACAGCGAGGAACATTATCGCGGAATGCTGGCAGGGTTTCCGTCCACGCAAGGATATGGCCACTCGACAGCGATGATGGCGGCTGAAGTCGCCGCTTCTGCCGAGACGGGTGAACTGGTTCTGTTTCATCATGACCCCGCCTACCCTGACGATTGGGTCGCCGCGCAGGAAGCAGCCGCAAAAAATCTATTCCCCGATTCGCGCGCGGCATTTGAAGGCATGGAGATTGCCCTCTCTCAAAGAGAGCGGGATAGAATGGATGTAAAATATGTTAAGAATGACTGAGATCAAACGCGACGATACCCGCAATATTCTTTCGGACATCAAACTGTTCGAAGGGCTTAGCTCTGCACAATTGGATTGGGTGGCAAAACATGCGCATCGGCGCATTTTCACAGCAGAGACGAATGTGCTGACGATTGAGCAGCCCGGTGAGGCGGTGTTCATCATTTTGCATGGCACGGTGAAGATCCACATTGAGCAGGGCGAACGTGACGTAATCATCTCGGTGTTGGGAAGCGGTGACATTCTCGGTGAAATGAGTTTGATCGACAGCGTGGGCCGCTCGGCAAGCGCGATCACGTTGGAAAGCTCGCTCATGCTGTGGATGGACAAGACCACCTTCTACTATATTCTGGATAACTTCCCGCCTGTGGCGCGTAATCTGGTGAAAATTTTGACCGCGCGTGTGCGGCTTTCGGATCAGGTGATTCAGTCACTGGCAACGCTGGATGTGAACGGACGGGTGGCGCGTCAACTGCTGGCTTTCGCCGAACGGTACGGCCACGAGATCGCAGATGGGATACGGGTTCACATTGTACTGACACAAGGCGACCTGGCCGACCTCGTAGGGGCATCGCGCAAGCGGGTCAATCAGGCGATGGTGTTCTTCAAAGAACAGGGACTCGTCAGCACGGATGCGGATGGCCGCTTTATCATTCACAACAAGGCCGGGCTAATGCGCTTTTGTGATTGAAGTAGTTTGATAGTTGGATGGTTGTCAACGGTTGAATTGTTTTCAACCGTCGACTATTTAATTACCCAGCTACTCAACTATCCGACTAACAACTATAATCCCGACATGACCGATTACAAATTCTTCCACCCCACTGAAGTCCGCTACGGAGACTTGGATCCGCAGGGACATGTAAACAACGCAAAATACCTGACCTACTTCGAGCAGGCGCGCATCTATTATTTGATCCAGCTTGGGCTGTTTAACAAGGATCAATCCTTTATGGAAGTAGGCGTCATCATCGCCGATATCCACATCACCTATCATTCCACCACCCATTACGGCGACGATATTAAAGTGGGAGTGAAGATCACCAAGATCGGCACCAAGTCGCTCACGGTAGAGCAATGCGTGATGGATGCCAAAACAGGCAAATTGATGGCCAGCGGCACCGTGGTGATGGTCACATTCGATTATGAGGGGTTGAAGACCATTTCCGTGCCAGATGAATGGAAGCAAAAGATTTCGGAGTTCGAAGGAATATAGTGGTAAGGTTGGAAAAGTTAGAACGTTGGCAGGTTCGAAGGTTTAACTTTCAAACCTTGAAACACAAAGGAGCATCATGTCACTTCCAGCAATCAATCAGGAATATTTTGTTGACTTTCTCGTAAAGTTGTTAAACATCCCTTCGCCCACAGGCTATGCAGAACCTGCCATTGATTTTGTGGAAAAGGAATTATCCAAATACAAGCAATTGGAATTGTCGCGCACCCGCAAAGGCGGATTGGTGGCGAAGTGGACTGTCGACTCTGAATTGCCGCCTGTGGCGCTCACTGCCCATGCCGATACGCTCGGCGCGGTGGTGAAAGAGATCAAATCCAACGGGCGTTTGAAACTAAGCAAAATCGGCGGTATTCAATGGCCCAGTGTGGAAACCGAAGGCGTGTGGGTCTTTGCGTCGAAAGGCGAAAAGATCCGCGGCTCGGTGTTGATCGACACGGCGTCTGGTCATGTGTATGGCGCGGCAGGCGCAGAAACTCCGCGCAGTGATGCCCACATGGAAGTTCGGCTCGATGCGCGCACCACATCTGAAAAGGAAACGCGCGCACTTGGAATCAACGTCGGTGATTGCGTGGCGTTCGATCCGCGGGTGGAAGTGACAAATGGATTCATCCGCTCGCGATTCCTCGACGACAAGGCTTGTGTGGCGAATCTCGTCGCGGCGATCAAGTCGATGGCAGAATCAGGCCAAAGTCCGGTTAGAACCGTGTACTTCCTCATATCGAATTATGAAGAGGTCGGTCACGGCGCAGCAACGGGAATTCCGTCTGATGTCGTCGAATTGGTCACTGTGGATATGGCCGTGGTTGGCAGCGGCCAGGAGTCGGATGAATTCCACGTGACCCTGTGCATCAAGGATAGTTACAGCCCATATCACGAAGGCTTGAATAAAAAATTACGCGCCATCGCCGAGAAGCACGAGATCCCATACAAAACGGATGTGTACCCGTTCTACGGCTCGGATGGCGAAGCGTTCTGGCGCGCGGGCGGCGATGTGGCGCTTTCGCTGATCGGCCCCGGCATTGACGCTTCACACAATTACGAGCGCGCCCACATGGATGGGCTGAACGCCACGACAAATTGGATCATGGCCTACCTGCTCGAAAAATAAGAATCCTCTAACGTAAAGTTTTTTCTTCTAAAGTCCTCTGCAATGTAGAGGACTTTATGATTCTGGAATCAATCGAAGCAAAGATCGGCTCGCTCGCACCGGACTTTCGCCTGCGTGCCACCAATGGGCAGGAGATCGCCCTTTCAGATTTTCACGGAAAGTCAAACGTGATCGTGTTCTTCATCCGCGAAACCAGTTGTCCGCAATGCCGCACGCACGTCACGCAATTGGGGCGCATGTACGAGCAATTCCGCGAGACAGGCACGGAGATCATTGTGATTCTGGGAGAGAACCTTGAAAAATCCCGCGCTTATGCGGAAGGGATTGATCTGCCGTTCCCGATTCTCTCAGACCCAGACCGCGCCATTTATGAGCTGTACGAGTTGGAAAAATATTTTTTGCTGTTCCAGCGCACGGCCTCGCTGGTTGTAGACAAGGAAGGTGTGGTCCGTTATCTCAAACGCACGACCGTGCCAAACGTCTGGCTGCAGGAGACGCGCGAATTGTTTGGGTTTGTAGACAGTTTGAATTCAGTACAACTCGTCTGAAGTTTCAAAAATCGAAGCCTCGCTTATGCGGGGCTTTTTAATTTCCTGTTTCCCTTGTTTACTTGTCCACTTCTTAACTGTATACTTGCATCATGAAACTAGATGCCGCCCTCCCCCCCGTTGCATTGAAAGATGTTCCCGCCATTGCGAAAGCCGCGCAAGAGATGAGCTTCGCCGCGCTGTGGACTCAAGAGACCCAGCACGATCCTTTTCTGCCCTGCACGCTGATCGCTGAACATTCAGCGACGATGCACTTTGGCACGGCCATCGCGGTCTCGTTCGCGCGCTCGCCTGCCAACCTTGCCTACACCGCATGGGACCTGGCCGCGCAATCCGGTGGACGATTCATTTTGGGGTTGGGCACGCAGGTCAAGGCGCATATTGAACGCCGCTTCGGCATGGCTTGGCCCGAATCGGTGACGGGAAAATTACGCGAGCAGATTCAAGTCATCCGCGCGTTTTGGGATTGCTGGCAAAATGGTACGAAATTGAATTTCCGCGGCGAATATTACAAGGCTACATTGATGTCACCGTTCTTCAACGCGGGCGCGATCGAACACCCAAATATTCCAATTTATATTGCAGGTGTGAATGCGGGGCTGGCCAAACTGGCGGGCGAATTGTGCGAGGGATTCCATGCGCACCCGTTCAACAGTCCGCGCTATATGAATGAAGTGATCCTGCCTGCGATCGAAGAAGGTCTGCAAAAAGAGGGACGCAAGCGAAAAGACATCACTGTTTCGATGACGCCATTTGTGGCAACCTCTCCTGAAGAAGAAGGCTTCGCGCGGATGCAGATCGCCTTCTACGCCAGCACACCCTCCTACAAATCTGTGATGGATCTGCATGGCTGGGGCGAAACCGCTGAAAAATTATCAGGTTTCGCCGCCAAGGGCGAGTGGGCCGAGATGCCCATGCTCATCACCGATGAAATGTTGAATGAATTCTGCCTGATGACCACGCAGGAAAACCTGGCAAACGATTTGAAGAAACGCTATGAAAGCATCGCTGATCGTCTGACGCTGTACACGCCCTTCGTCCCCGGCGAGAAGGATGATTGGTGGAGAGAGTTGGCAAAGACGTTTGAATAACACATGCTGCGACCTAAAGATCATGAAGAAAAAGAACTTTCCTTTTCTTCGCCGCGCAATTCGCGGCAGGTCTTTTTGGTTTTCACACAATGGAAGCGGACAACAATCTGAAATCATTGGAGCGAACAATGCCCACCATCACCAGCCGCCTCTACGAAGGCGAAAAAGATTTTCAAATCATCCTCGACCTGCTAATCAGGATTCGCCCCGCAGCACGAGTCAACGACATCCCCACCAAAGTGGACATCGAAGAAAACCTGGCGAGCGAAGAAATCCGCGCTACTGCCAAGCTGTGGTTCGATGGAAATCAACCCATTGGCTGGGCTTTCGTGGATTCCGGGAACAACCTGCGCTGGGAGGTGGAAAAGAAATTCGAAGACTCCGTCGGCGCAGAAATGGTTATGTGGGGAGAAGCCTGCACGCGAAGCGGCAAGGCATTGACCGCGGGAGAAACATCCACGCTGGATACAAGTTGCAGGGAAGAGCATCACGAACGGCTGGAATTTATCCGTCAGCACGGTTTTCGCCAAACAGATGTGGTGTCGGTGGGTATGAAACGCCCACTGGCAGAGGCTATCCCAGAGCCCGAACTGCCAGCAGGTTTCTCCATCCGCCCGATAAAAGGGACCGAGGAAGCGGAAGCAGTCGCCGCCACCCATCGCGCCGCCTTCGGCACCGACTACATGACCACAGAAAACCGCCTTGCCATCATGGGCACCAGCGAATACGACTCATCGCTCGACCTTATGGTCATTGCGCCCGATGACAGCATCGCCGCGTACTGCACCTGCTCTGTCAACCCGAGCGGGGAAGGTTACACCGACCCCGTTGCCACACATCCGCGTTTTCAACGGCTGGGGCTCGCAAAGGCCATGCTCCTCAAAGGCATGCAACTGCTCAAGGAACGCGGCATGGAATCCGCAAACCTCGGCACAAGCGGAAGTAACATCGCCATGCAAAAGACAGCCGAATCAGTTGGGTTTCGAATGGAACATAAGACGTTATGGTTTGAAAAGGAAGTAAACCAAACTGGTTGAAAGCAGCAAGGCTGCAATATCTGATTGACTTTAGGTATGGAATTAGTATAATGGTTCCATCATGCTGGGGTATTTTTGAGTTGGGGATTGGCCATCCAAAAAGTACCAGAAAAAAATAATTTAAATCAAATTGCACAAACATGGAGGATAGTATGCAGCCCGAATCGTTTTCCCCACAAGAAGCAGAACAGCCTGTAACGTCTCTTATTCAGGAGGCGAAGCCCTCACGAAGAAACCTAACCACCATTATCCTAACAGTCTTTTTAGTCATTTTCCTGGCAGCAGCGGCCGGGCTTGGCTACTGGGCTTATACATTAAACTCCAGTCTTATCGCAACCCAACAGCAATTGGCTGAAGTACAGTCAGATCACGCAAAGCTCCAAAGCGGAAACGAAAACCTGACAACAGAGCTCGCTCAGGTTAAGACGGATCTGGAAGAAAGCAGCAAAGACCTGACCAACACACAAACCAAGCTCGAAAAAATGCAGGATGAAAACCTAAAACTTAAAGTGAAGATCGAAGCTGCCAGCAAGAAGCTGCAAATCCTGTATGCATTCTCCACTGTATCGGTCCCCACTGACATTCTGGCAATTGACACCATGATCAAGGCGACCGAAGACAGACAACTACTCGAACGCTGGAATGATTTTTACTCAACACCATCCGCATCCGCCAGTGTTGAGTTCATTCTAAACTTGATAACCGCAACACAGACCAGCCTGAAATAATCCCAACACTCTGACCTCGAAGAGCCTTGTACCATCTGAAGAACAGGTACAGGGCTCTTATTTTTTTCACTGCCTGCAGAATTTTGAATTCAGGCAAATGAAGTAGCTGCTCAAAAGTAATGTAAAATCCAATTCACAGGAAATTTATCCAAAAATTATATTGAAGGAAGCATTCATGAATTTCAACGACTACCAGACCAAATCCCGCGCCACCGCAAAATACCCAGCCATCGGCCATGCCGTCATCTACCCCACCCTAGGGCTGGTTAACGAAGCGGGCGAAGTGGCGGGCAAGATCAAAAAAGTGTTCCGCGATAAAAGCGGCGAGATCAGCGCCGAAACCCGCGAAGCGCTCAAAGCCGAACTCGGCGACGTACTCTGGTATCTCGCCCAAACCTGCACAGAACTGGAAATCTCCCTCGACGAGGTGGCCGAATCCAACTTAACTAAACTATTGGATAGGCAGGCGCGTGGTAAGATACAAGGCGACGGGGACAACAGGTAGATGTATGTGTCAGGCGCGAGGCGTCAGGTTTCAGGTCATTTAGCCGCCAGACACGTAAAAACTGACATCTGACGCCGCATCCGTAAGGAAACTCTAACCTTTTTCCTATGCGGAGTCCCTTTCCTTTTTGGTAGAATCTCCAGAAGGAATTTAGGAGAAAAATTATGGCTGGCATGGAAAGATTTACACAGCGAGCAAGGCGCGTACTCAGCCTCGCACATCAGGAAGCCGAGCGCGCTCGCCAAAACAATATTGGAACCGAACACCTTCTTTTGGGATTGATGGATGAAGAAGGCGGCGTGGCTGGTCGTGTTTTACGCGACCTCGGCATGACCCCCGAACGCGTACGCGAAGTCGTTCAACGCGTCTCTGGAAGCGCAACCAACTTTGACCCCAACCGCGTCGAACTCGCCGCGGAAACCCAACAGGTCCTTGAGTTTGCCGTGGATGAAGCCCGCAGACTCGGACATCACTACATCGGCACCGAACACATTCTGCTCGCCCTCGTGCGCGTTGAATCCACGGGGATGGAAGCCCTTCGCCGACTCGGAGTCACAGCGGATCAGGTCCGCAGACAGACTCGCCGTGTCTTGAACGAAACCGCCTCCTCCTCACCGACGCCTGCCGGCCCGCAACCGGGCAAAGGTGGCGCCGCAAACACTGCCCCCAAAACCCCTCTCGTAGATCAACTCGCCTCTGATTTAACCTCAAAGGCTGAAGAGAAAAAACTTGACCCCGTCATCGGGCGTCAAAAGGAAATCGAACGCGTCATTCAGATTCTGGCGCGCCGCACCAAGAACAACCCCGCGCTCATCGGCGAACCCGGTGTCGGCAAAACCGCCATCGTCGAAGGCCTCGCCCAGCGCATTGTGGACGGCGACGTCCCCGCTCCGCTGATGAACAAGCGCGTGCTCCAGCTCGATGTTGCATCCCTCGTCGCTGGTACCATGTACCGCGGTCAGTTCGAGGAAAGACTCAAGCGTATTATTGATGAGTTAAAACAATCAGGTGCGATCCTCTTCATTGACGAGGTCCATATGCTGGTCGGGGCGGGAGCCGCTGGCTCCTCCGTCGATGCAGCAAACATCCTCAAGCCCGCTCTATCTCGCGGCGAATTGCAAGTCATCGGCGCAACCACCATGGACGAGTACCGCAAGCACATCGAATCCGATGCCGCGCTGGAACGCCGCTTCCAATCGGTGCAGGTGGATGAACCTTCCGAAGAAGAGACCATTCAAATCCTCAAGGGCATCCGCAGCGCTTACGAAGAACATCATCACCTCGTCATTTCCGATGAGGCGCTTGAAGCTGCCACTCATTTATCGTCCCGCTATGTTACTGAAAGATTTTTACCCGACAAGGCCATTGACCTGATCGATGAATCTTCCTCACGTGTACGCATGTACAAGAGTCCCGCCGCCAAATACGCCAAGGATCTCTTTGGCCAGTTGAGGCAGGCCCGTCAGAACCGCGCACTCGCGCAGGAGGAAGGCAACTCGGAAGACATCAAGGAATGGGAAGAGCGCGAGATCGATCTCAATCAGCAGATCGAACGTCTGCGCACAGGTTGGGATCGTGCTACAAGCCCCGTTGTCTCGGCCGAGGATATTGCCGAAGTCGTCTCCATGTGGACGGGTGTTCCGCTCATGCAGTTGGCAGAAGCAGAATCGCAGCGCCTGCTCAAGATGGAAGATGAACTTCGCAAGGGCATTATCGGCCAGGAAGATGCGATCATCGCCATCTCCCGCGCTGTCCGCCGCGCCCGCGCTGGCTTGAAAGACCCGAAGCGCCCGATTGGTTCATTCATGTTCCTCGGACCCACAGGCGTTGGCAAGACTGAATTAACCAAGACCCTCGCCAAGTTTATGTTTGGCAGCGAAGATGCCGCCATTCAACTGGATATGTCTGAATTTATGGAACGCCATACTGCCGCCCGTTTGGTAGGTGCCCCTCCTGGATACGTGGGCTACGAAGATGCAGGCCAGCTCACCGAAGCCCTGCGCCGCAGACCATACTCGATCGTCGTCTTCGATGAGATCGAAAAGGCTCATCCTGAAGTACACAACATGCTCCTGCAGATCATGGAAGAAGGTCACCTGAGCGATGCGAAGGGCCACAAAGTCGATTTCCGCAACGCGATCATCGTGATGACCTCCAACATCGGCGCAGACATGATCAAGAATCAAACCTCTCTCGGCTTTGCGATGAAACGCGATGAAGCCACCGAGGAACGCCTGTCCTACGAAGACATGCGCAAGAAATTGAACGAATCACTCAAGCGCGCCTTCCGCCCCGAGTTCATCAACCGCATGGATTCAGTGGTGATCTTCCGCTCACTCAACAAGGAAGATATTCAGAAGATCGTCTCGCTGGAACTCTCGAAGGTTTCAGAACGCCTTGTGGAACACAACCTGGTGCTCACCGCTTCGGAAGAAGCACTCGCATCCCTTGCCACTATGGGCTACGATTCAGAATTTGGCGCACGTCCCCTGCGCCGTGTCATTCAGCAAAAGGTGGAAGATCCGCTATCCGACCGCCTGCTTGCGGGTGAATTCATCACCGGCGACACGATCTTCGTAGATGTCAACGAGGACGGCGAAATCGTCCTCAACAAGGCTGCGGCTGCGGAAAAACAACCCGAGCCGAGCGTATAGAAAAACCAATGTAGGGACACAGCACCCGCCCCGAGTTTATCAAGGGTCGCTGTGTCCCTACGGCAATACATGAACAAACAAGAACTTCTCAAATTAGCTGATTACAACTTCCAGCGCGGCAACCGCGAGCTGGCTAGGAAATATCTTGTTGAACTGCTCACCCTCCACCCCGAGGATGAGCCAGCATGGATGCTGCTTGCGCGTGTGGTGGAAGAAAAAGAGCGCAAGGTCGAATGCTACAACAAAGTACTCAAGATCAACCCCGGCAACAATGAAGCAAAGATCGCCATTGCCCGCCTTGAATCAAAAACCCTACCTCTTACAACAGCCTATAACCAGCA
Source organism: Candidatus Villigracilis affinis (assembly GCA_016718275.1). Classification (GTDB taxonomy): domain Bacteria; phylum Chloroflexota; class Anaerolineae; order Anaerolineales; family Villigracilaceae; genus Villigracilis; species Villigracilis affinis. The sequence continues at coordinate 76,117 of JADKEA010000019.1, read as the reverse complement.
GCGTCAGGCACCAACTCCTGCAAGGAATACCCTGCGTGTTGCGATGATCGTGACCGTCATGCTGCTCGGTTTGGGAGCCACGACCTTTGCCATGGCTAGAAATAATCCGCAGTCCAACATGGCGAAGTTGATCATTCCTGCCACACCCACACCGTTCACGCAGATCGTCACTGGGAATGTCGCCGCACAAACCCGCGCAGATGTAACTAAAAATTATCCCGAATACGCGCCGCTTGTAGACACGCTAATCAGTTTTGCCGTCAACAATGCAGAAAGCGGAATGATTGGCGCACCCGAACGCCCCGGTGCGGAGATTATGCCATCTGATACGGCAGGCACACAGGCAAAGACTGCACTTGAGAGTGCACTGCCACAACCTGGCTCCCTGAATACGGCGACGCTCAGCGAAGAACAGATCACTTCCTGGCTGGCAATGGAAATGAAGAATGGCTCCGACCTTCCGCTGCGGGATGTGCAAGTCTACCTGCGTGATGGAAAGATACAGATCTGGGGCATTGTGGAAGGCAGCATCGATTCAACTTCTGCGCTGGCGGTCGGCGGAGTCAGCGTGGACGTAAACGGGCTTCCGTCGTTCGCGATCGAATCACTGCAGATCGGACAGCAGGTTATCCCCGATATTTTGATCTCGCAGGCTGAGTCATGGCTCAACCAACTGCTCACAGATGAGATCAACAGGCAGGTTCCCGGGTTGAAGATCATGAACATCAATATCAGCAGCGGCATGATCACGATCGCGGGAATGAGATAGGCAAGCCAAAGAGCCGCCTGATGAGGCGGCTCTTTTTTATTTAAACTATAATGTGCTCTTAAGAATATTTTGCGTCCACGTCTCATCTTATTCTGCAGACAGGCCTGTCAACTTTATTCACATGATGTAAAAAGGAGTATTTATCATGAACACAACTTATGAAACCATCACATTGGCTGGGGGATGCTTCTGGTGTTTGGAAGCCGTTTTCGATGAAATGAAGGGTGTGCTTTCCGTTGACTCAGGCTACTCAAACGGGCATGTTTCCAATCCCAGCTACCGTGATGTTTGCAGTGGCACCACGGGACATGCCGAGGTGGTGCAGATCAAATTCGATCCATCCATCATTTCATTCCGCGATATTCTGAATGTTTTCTTTGCCATCCATGACCCCACCAGCCTTAACCGCCAGGGTGCGGACGTGGGTACGCAGTATCGCTCTGGCATCTACTATCATACTCCCGAGCAGAAGGCCGCCGCCGAGCAAGCCATCAGCGAGTTGAATGCCCAGGGAATCTGGAGCAGCCCCATCGTTACGGAGGTGGGAGCGGTCAACAACTTCCACATCGCTGAAAATTATCATCAGGAATACTTCGCGCGGAACCAGTCCCAGCCCTATTGTCAGGCCGTTGTTGCACCGAAGGTGGCGAAGTTTCGAAAGCATTATCTGGAGTTGTTGAAGAAACAACCCGCTTGATAAAAAAAGAGGCGGACCCCATTTTGGGTCCGCCTCAGTGATTAACTTATCTGTATTTTATCGTTTACACTCAACGCATCGAGATTCAATTCTGCTCAAAGTACGGTACATCATCTTTATAAATTCACCGCGAAGGATCGCCTGATCGGGGGAGAAGGTGGTTTCGCTCGTTCCGTCTGCGACGCCCACGCCGTAGGCATTTCGGACCGGCCCGGCATAGAAGGCTCCCACAGAAACATCTGTGAAGAGGGCCTCACGATATAAATTGCCCCATTCATTTATAAAAACATTTTCGGTGGCCAGGTAGCCGTTTCCGGTCCCCATGATATTGATGTTATCGAGTACGGTCACAACTTGTCCGCGAGTGAGCAGGTTATTCGGGTCGAACAATCCGCCGCCGATACCATTCATGTATCCATCTGCACAGGCCTGCCAGACCCAGCCAGCAAACCAGTCGTCCGTGCTGACATCGCTGAAGTTACAAGCCGATCCTGCGGGCGGAGGTGTGGCAAAACCGTCGTCAGTGTCCTTAATGCCGTTCGCCAACTCAATGAACGCGGCCATCTCGGCGCGTGTCAATGTGCTGTCGGGTCTGAAGGTTCCATCAAGATAGCCGTGAGCCAGGTCCAACTGAGCCATATAGCGGACATATACTTCGGTATCGGTATCGCTTACATCAGAAAATGTCGCACAGTCAACCAGTTCGTCGGGACCAACCTGGGCAAAGCGGAAATAAGTTGTACCCCAATTGTTGCCTGCAAAATCCGTCGGATCCACTGAGAAAGACCAAGTGCCACTGGCAGTGGATGGGAATGTGTATACCCATGAAAGCAAGGCGTTGGCCGGACCCAGCGGAGCTGGCGGCGTGAACGTTCCCGTTATAGATTGATTCCACGATTCGAAACCGGAATAACCCAATGTGCTATTAGGACCTATTTTAGCAATGCCACGATCCGGTACCTGATCTGAGGCCACCCCCCATAATTCGAATGTATTACAAGCAACGGGAAGTTCTTCGAAGAAGGAGTTGTCTAAAGAGGGCGGATTGGCAATAAAGCCTTCGAGCCACCAGCCATCGACAAAGGTGCTGCCCATTACCGAGTCATTGTCGGGTAATGCGGCGGAATTACAATCAGCGGCGTCATCCACTGTCAATGTAAATTCCCAGATTTCCTGATCCCAGGCGAGATTGTAATTATAGGTAAACGTACCAGAGGCATCGCTCACGCCAGGGACAGATGCAGCCAGAAAGCAATCAAATGGGTCATAGGCTGAAGCGGGAGTCGTTTGTACTCTTCCCCAGGCGAAGATGTTTTGGGTGGCGCCGCCCGGCATTCCTGTCACGGACCAATCCAGGTCAATGTCAAATTCATCGCTAAAAGTGGGGAGTTGGGCCAGGATAATATCACCTGCCACTGGAGCAGCTGAGGCAATGCTGAATTGTGTGAACACAAAAACAACCAGCAAAAGGATGGTAAATAGCTTTTTGTTCATTTTCTCTCCTCAAAAAAATTAACTTATTACAAAAGACAGCGTTATTGATATTATAGCTTGCAATAAAGAAAGCAGGACTTTTGTACCAAAAGCATCATGGAATTTCAATGATATTTCCCTTCCCGGCGACCTGTTGCAAGGCATAAATGAAACTTAAAATAGAGTCTGTTATACTTTCCAAAATTAGAAAACCTTTATGAATAGCATCCATTCCTCCCCCACTTTTCGAGAGCCTCTGGGCGCCACCTTCCACATCCGCGAAGTACCCATCCACGGCGACACCATCCTTGCGCCCATGGACGGCTACTCCGATTGGCCCTTCCGTTCGCTTTGCCGCGAGTTGGGTTCGGCCATGAGCTACACCGAATTCATCAAAGTGGAGAAGATCCTCAGCCGTTCGAAACAGCCCGCCAAGCGGATGTATTTTACTGAGCCCGAACGTCCCATCACTTTCCAAATTTACGGCGACGACCCCGACCTTATTTTGCAGGCCGCGCTGCAAATTCAGGAGAATAATCCAGACGTGATCGACCTCAACATGGGCTGCCCCGCCAAAACCATCGCAGACCGCGGTGCGGGCGTTGGCATGATGCCTACGCCGCTCAAGATCGCGCGCACCTTCCGCAAGCTGGTCAAGCATCTGCACGTGCCTGTCACAGGAAAGATTCGCCTCGGCTGGGATCGCAAAAAGAATTACAAACTCATCGCCCGCATTGTGGAAGAAGAAGGCGGCTCACTCATCGCCGTGCATGGACGTACCAAAGAGCAGCGCTACGCAGGCAATGCCGATTGGGATGCCATTGCCGAAGTCAAATCGCTGGTCAAAATTCCCGTCATCGGCAGCGGCGATGTAAAAACCGTCGCCGATATCGACCGCATGAAAGCACACACCCATGTAGACGCAGTCATGATCGGGCGCGGCGCGATTCCCAACCCGTGGATCTTTTCCCGCCTCGACCGCGACCAGGTTCCACCCGAAATGCTGAAGCAAACCATCCGCAAACATCTCGCCCGCTGTGTCGAATTCTACGGCGATGAAGACGGCTCACGCCTCTTCCGCAAAAACGCGGTGCAGTATGTGATGATGCAGCATCTCACCCGCGACGAACGCAAGGAAGTTCTCAAGACCCGTCCCTCGGCTGAGTTTTTGGAACTGCTCGAAAAAATTTACGACTCACCCATCCTCCAGACCTAACTTATAATCAAACCATGATCCTCGACCTTCCCTTCATTCTCGAAACCCGGCGCAATCACGCGCTCGAACATGCCACACTTCACATGCTGGCACACACCCACACAGGCACCATGGCAGGGCATTCCAACCCCACAGGTTTTTTCCTGCTCGGAAATTTTTCCACCCAGGATGTTTGGGCAGCCGCCACTGAAGCTCTGGAACGACTGCGCGGCGGTGAAAGCGGACTGGCGATCCATGCGGGATGCGGAACGAACATGGCGACCACTGCGCTTCTTGCCGGGACCTTTGCCTGGTCGGTGCTTCGATTGGCAAAATCCACGCTGATGAAGATTCTGCTCATGCCGCTGGCTGTGTTCTTCGGCGTCGTCGGATTCCTCATCTCCCGTCCGCTTGGCCCCGTTTTACAGCAGCGCATCACCACCGAAGCGAACATGGGCAACATGCAAATCATTGACATCATCCCAGTGCGCAAGGGCGTGCATCGCGTCATCACACGTTAGGACACAGCGGCGCTGCGCCCCTACATCAAACGCCAACCCATGCCCAACGTCTTCCTCCTCTACGGCAACGACGAATTTGCGATCACGCGCAAGCTCAAGGACTTCGAGTCGGATTTCACTGACCCCACCACGGCAGACATGAACACGACCCGTCTCGAAGCGCGCACCATGACCGAGAACGACCTCAACAACGCGGTCAATGCGATGCCCTTCCTCGCGTCGAAGAGGCTGGTCTTTATTGCAGGGCCATCGGGGAAATTCAACAATCCATCCACGCGGAAGAAGTTTTTGGAATTTCTGGAGAAAGCGCCCGACACAGCAAAGCTCGTCATTTACGAATCCATCGAGCCAAAGGAAGTAGAAAAACACTGGCTGATGAAATGGGCGGATAAAAACAAACCACAGGTAAAAACGCAAACCTTTTTCCTCCCCAAGCAAAGAGATATGCCCGGCTGGATCATCAACGAAGCGAAGAATCAGGGCGGGCAGATCGATCCGCCTGCTGCGGCACGGCTGGCAGAGATGGTCGGCGTGGATACCCGTCAGGCGGGGATGGAACTCTCCAAATTGCTGGCGTATGTCAATTGGGCCAGACCCATTCACGGGTCGGATGTGGAAGCGGTTTGTATCGTCACGTCCCAGCAAAGTGTTTTTGATTTCGTCGATGCTTTATCGCAGGGCAATGGAAAAGTCGCTCAAAAGTTATTGCATCGCTTGCTCGAAAACGAAGACCCATTTTCGTTATGGGGCATGGTGGTGCGTCAATTTAGATTATTGATTCAGGCCAGAGAGATTTTAGATGGGCGCGGAAATAAAGACGATGTCGCGCGCGCGCTGGGCGTGCATCCATTTGTGGCGGAGAAAACCACAGGGCAGGCGGCGCGTTTTTCGATGGAATCACTTGAAAGCATTTACCATCGCCTGCTGAACATCGACGAGAGAGTCAAAACGAGCCAGATCACATTGGATCTGGCTCTCGATACATTGGTTGTGGAACTGGCTAGATAATTAAGGGGCAAAAGAGGGGATGAATTTCGAAAAGTCCATTGCGGATAACCCGCCAAGCATAATCAACAAAAAGAAGAGACAATACGGCGCAAAGCACAGAAAATTCAAGACCAACCCTGCGATGGCGAGCCCGCGTTTTGGGTCTTGCTTGCGCAACGCCATAATGCCGAAGATGATGCCTGCGAGGGTGAGCAAGACGGTCAACACAGCCATGACTGTGCCACCGCCGAGGACGAGGGCATAGCCCGCGGTTTCGCTGTCGGTGCCGAAGGTCAGCCCGCCTTCGGTCATTGCGGCGAAGAGAATGAAGTAAATGCACCAGAGTACAACGATGATGATGGCAAGGATGAATGAAATAGTTCCAAGTCGGGTCGGTTTTTCGGGGGATTGCATTGGTAATGCTCCTTGATAAAGTTGAATAATAAATTATAGACGATGGGTCATTATGTTTACAAAAAGAGACGGGCAGGCTGCCCGTCTCTTTTTGTATTTTTGAAATCAACTCCCGAACATGTTGTTGGCAACATGAACAATGGATGGCGCAATGAGATTGCGTGTGCGTTGGAAAATAATTCCCAGTGCCAGCCCAAGCATACTGTGCGAGGCGATGCCAAGCGCCAGCCCTTGCAGAACGTCGCCGCCCATGAACTGCGTGTCGGTGCCAAGATGCCAAACCGCGAATGCCAGGGCTTGAATGACCAGCGCCCAATCGGAAGACATCCATTGCTTTAGACGCGTTTGGAGTGCACCGCGAAACAAAAATTCTTCTGAGAATCCATTTCGCAAGAGATTCCCAAAGAACATCCGAGCCAGTTGAACGAGAGTTGTAGAACCGTTCAAAATGTTGATGATGAAGAAGGTCACGGGAATGCTCACCCAAAATGCAACAACACGCCAAACACGGTGACCTTTCCCAAGCCCCAACTCAGGGAGGCGTGCGCCAAGCAACAACAAAAGGATCAGTGGAATTAAGAAATAACCGGCGAAGTTTACGGCATTCGTCCCTGGTGAATGGTCTACAAGGTTTGGCAGGTACCGTCCGCCGAGATTTTCGAACCAACCAGCAAACAGGGACCAGATGGGGATCTGTACTAAGCGGCCCGGCATCATATTGAACACAAATCCGCGATATCCTGTTAAGAGAACGAAGAACAGAACGACTAGGAGTTGTGTCCACATCAAAATAGGCTTTCGCGTTTCAGGGGTTGATATCTCTGCCTCATCTTTGGTGATGGCGACGGTGATGGCAGAGAAGACCAGCACGCCCAAAGCAAAGGCACTTGAGCCGATCACTCCATTTCCGGTTATTAACAAGTAAATGATGGAAGTGATCCAAATTACTGCAAAGAACCATGCAGCGCACGATTTGAGAACATCATTGATCTTCTGTTTCATACATATGCCCTATGACTTTCCGTGAGGTGGTTGGAGCTTATACGTAAAACAGGCGAAAATTGTTCCCGTTGCAATGATTGGAAAGGGGAGAGCCAGAACGAAAAAGAAGAAGACCGTGGGAATGAACATGAGCCATTGCGGCAATAACTCATGAATCGAGAGGCAGGAAGAAAGTGAAACAACCAATACAGTACGGCAGGAGCCACAGGAAATTGATCACAAAGCCTACAATGGCAAAAAAACGTTTGGGTTCGCCTTTTCGTAAGGAAAGAACGCTAAGAACCATGCCTGTAATGGTCATCAAAAAGTTCAGCACAGCCATGACCAATAGGCCGCCATAAAAAAAGACGACGGACACCAATGCGCTAGTCACGTTGATGCTCGTCACTTCGCGTTGAGTGTAGATCATTAAGATAACGATATAAACACACCAAATCACACTAAGGAGAATGGCGAGGATGGATGAAATGATGCCGAACTTTGTTGGTTTTTCCTGAGATTGCATGGATAGATTCCCTGAAAAGATGATTTGAGAAACCGCTAAAACAATGACGGCTGTTGCGGGATGTCGCTTTCGTCTTTTCCACTCCAGCCAAACTTTTTCAAATCTACTTTGCCTTTGGCGTCGAAGATCACGCCTTCGGCTTCGAGCAGCGGACGTTGCCGTTCCGCGCCGGGGCGTTCGCTGATCTTGCCTTGCGAGTTGATGACGCGCTGCCAGGGCACGTCATCGGGGCAGTTTGCCATTGCACCACCCACCCAACGCGGAGCGAACGCGACATAGGCTTCGAGTTCCACGCCATTGGGCGGAGGGATCATTTTTGCGATCTGTCCGTAGGTGGCGACTTTTCCGCGCGGAATTAAGCGGGTAATCGCCCAAACTTGTTCGTAGAAAGCTTGCGGGTTAGGGGGGGAAGAGAAGGATGGCATGGGGTTGTCCTTTCTTTGACAATGAACAATGGTCCATCGTCTATTTTATCTTTCCATTCCAGCCATATTTCTTCATATCAATACGGCCTCTTACATTAAAAAGAACGCCTTCGTCATCAAGTAAAAGTTTATGCCTTCTGGCTTCCAGTCCGTTACGTTCGCTGATCTCGCCTTTTGAGTTGATCACTCTCTGCCACGGCACATCATCGGGGCAGCTTGCCACCGCGCCGCTGACCCAAAGCCCGCCAAATTCCAGGTACGTGTCAGCATCCACACCAGCGGGCGGCGGGATCATTTTTGCGATCTGTCCATACGAAGCGACTTTTCCGCGCGGAATCATGCGGACGATGTCCCAGACCAGGGTATTGAAAGCATCAGGGTTTGGAGGAGACGAAAGTTGTGCCATGTGAGTTTTCCTTTTTTATAATTCAAATTAGCGGGCCGATAGATAACGGTAATACAACGACTGCCTGACATTGGCAATGAAATTCTTCGAGAGTTTATCCTGCATATACGCGAGCGTGTAAATATCATCGGCGAGGATGGCATTGGGATGCTCAAGCTCGGGCGCGCCACCCTTCTCAAGATGTGTGGCAGCTTCAACGTTCGGTTGGGCGCGCTGTATTTCATCCAGCACAACATAATACTCGTAGGTCCGCGAGACAGAGCGATTGATCTCGTAAAGCGGAGTCAACGCACCGAGAACAAGTAAAACGTAAAAAGTGATAATTAAACCGCGTGATGTGACTTTATTCAAAATAGTTTCACCGACCATCGTCATCAAATAAAACAGCGGCGCGATCGAAGCGCGCATCACAAAATCGCGGCCATTGCCGAGTTGAATGAACGGCATGAGCAAAAGCAGAATCCCCGTCACTGCCCAGCGCGGGTCACGCCATTTGGATGGAGCCAGCATCAACCAAAAGATACCGCCATCGAGCAAAAAGAAAACCAGTAAATCCTTCAGCGCGATCAACTGAAATCCGCGTTCCTGTGCGGCAGTATTAGAGGAGAAAAAGAAATAAGAAAGAAGAAAGATAATTCCTGTGGCAAGCAAAAGGTCAACGCGAATGGATTTGAAAAACGATTTCCAATCGGTCAAAGTGAAAAGATCAATCATGAGATAGGGGATCAACCCGATGGAAGCCAGCGGCGCAAAGAAAAAGGACAACGCCCAAACAAATCCTTTCTGCGAAAGAGTCTGCGCATCATTGCGGACCGTTGACAGGATCAGCGCAATACACAGCCACGCAGGGACAGCTTGATTGAACACCCAAAACAACTGCGTGGTGAACGATGAGTATTGCAAATCGCCGCCCGACCAAATTTCAAGATGCTGCACTGGCGGCCAGAGTGTCGGATAGTCCTTTGCGAAAAGCAATGTGCCGATGACATCCAATCCACTGAAGAAGATCAGCAACAGCGCGGATTTGACCAATGATGTCTTGAGTTTTAGATTTAAATGCAAAACCGTGAGCAAAACACCAAACCATGTCCACAGGAAGAGGATGAAGTTGGCAACACCCCATCCGAGAATGCGCCCGGCAAGCGCGGCAGGAAGCCAGTAGCCCACGTAATACACCAACATGGTGATTGGTCCACGCTCGGGGGAGGAATAAACGACAGGCCAGCCGTTCGTCACAAGGTCGCGGAAGACCGCATTGCGCCAGTGATGGTCCCAATTTTGAAAGGCATATCCACCCACACCAGAGAGGAAGACCCAAAGGCCAATGATGAGAGCAGTAATCAGTAACCAGCGCACAGGGACAGGGGAAGATTGTTCGAATTGCTCCTGTTTGAATATCTGCCACAGCGCCCACACAATGACAGCCACAACTGGAATCGCAACAGATAAGCGCAGCCAGCCCATGCAAAAGATGATGAATGGGATGGTGAGATAAAGGTAGGTGATGCGGGAAAGATGCTTGACCATGAACAGCGAGAGTGCGACGCACCCAGCCAATCTAGCGCTTTTCGTAAATTATATAATCATCTTCAAGGATTGTAACGGAATAATTCTCTTTCAGAAATGCGCGCAATTCAGGAAATTCGCGGCTGGTATCTGGGCCGGTGAGCCAGGGCTTATCCACGGCGATGACTTCAACGATGAAGCGCGGATTCGCCGCCTGCAATTCGTCCATGAAATCAGCGCGCAGGTTTTGAATGTAGGGCGTTGAAACATGATGATAGAAATAAAAATCGAAAACATATTTCGTGGCGAGAGGCGCGCGTGTTTCAAGCATGGCGAGCAGGGTGCCGCCTGTCCAATCCAATGGCTGGACGGTATCACCCACCTGCATATTTTCTTCGAGGTAACTGGCGATCTCTTCGGCACGGTCTGTGGTCTTGGCGATGGGGCGGTTTTGGATTTGGCGGAGGAAGGTATTGGAGGGACGGATAGTGACGGCAATGGTAAATAAAAAAATCAGTGAAGAAAGAAGAAAGAGGAAAGAGGGGGGTAATCGAAAAATGGAAAGTGGATGTTGTTCGGTGAGGGCGAGGGAGGCGAGGATGACGATGAAATAGATAAATGGAATGTAGTGATATTCGAAAAATTGACCCGAGAACGCGGGGTAAATAGCATAACAAACAGCAAGGCCAGCAAGCAGATACGCTTGTCTTTTATTTTCCTGCGGGACGAGATACACACCCAATAAAGCAGGGATGAACCAAAGCGCGTGTCCACCCAGACGAAGGGACTGATTCAGCAAAAATGGAATTCTCGTCCCCGATTCAGTGATCTCCATCTGCCCGTTGACTTGGGCATAGAGCGGCCAATAGTGGAGGGCAATGTCAATGAAGGGAGTCAGCGCGTCGGTGAGGGCGAGCCATGCGATCACAGCGAGGACAGGAAGGGCAAATCCGATTCCAATAGGGAGGGTGCTGGTAGTGGCAGATTTTAGTAGAGTCAACTTTCGGCGTTGGATCAGGTCTATGATGTCAAAGAGCAGGATCGGGAGGAGTCCGAGCGCGGCGTGGGGTTTGATCACTGCCGATAGACCGAAGAGAATCCCAATGAGCAGACGATGCTTATAGGTCAAGACATCCCGCATGGATAACCAGACGGCGAGTGCGACAAAGCCAAGCAAGAGATATTCGCGCTGCAACGACATAAACGCGCCGCCCTGCATGTATTTCAGCCCAAAGAGAATCGCGGCGGCGAATGCGACTGGTTTGCCAAAACGGCGCATGAATAAAAATGTGATAGTGAGCAGCGCGGCAAGAATGCCAAGATCAAGCAGGCGCAGACGGAAGAATCCGCTGAAGCCGCTCAATCTGCCAAGCAGGTAATAGGCGGCGAAACTGCCTGGCATTTGAAAATCGAAGAGGTCGCGGTAGGGAACGCGGCCCTCGCTGTGCATGAGGAAGGCTTCATAAAGAAGGGGCGCTTCGTCGTGGGCGATGGGCCATTGCAGGGAAAATGCTGCTTGCGCGATGAGAAGAACGGCAAGCAAAATGAGAACGAGCGTTGTGATGCGCCGCATTTTATTTGACGTCTTCTCCCAGATCCATTTCGGTAGTGGAGACGAGTTCGCGCGTGGATGGATTAATTTTGGCGATGAAGTTCTTTTCGCTGGCCGTGTAAATAATGAACAGGTTGAGATTGTCCTTGTAATACTGCGAGAGGACGGCATCCACATTTTCGATCAATTCGGTATAGCCGTTTCCGCCGACATCTGAAATGGCGGCTGTGAATTTATCGCGATAATCAAGAAAGCCATCGGCATTGCTGTCGGCTTTGACAACGCCATAGACCCAAAACTCAACTACCGGCGCGGGCTGATCGGGGTTGGCGGGATCATAGACCAATTGCGGAAAACCAGTAGTTTGATTAATGACATACTCGTTGGTCGGCAGGAGTCGGTGATAGGCTTCCGTATTCACATTGAAGAACACGTAATTGTAGGTGAAATATGGCGAGTACCCGGAGGATAAACTACTGTTGATCCACTGAAATGGATTGAGACTCGTCTCACGTGTGGCTGGCTTGGGAATGATTCCCGCCATGAGATAACTTGTCCCTTGAATGGGATTGAAGGAGGAAAGGGATTTTTCAACAGGCACAGGCGTGGAAGCTGATTCCGCGGCGGCGGGCGCAATTTCCCTGGCAATATCTGGAATGCAGGCCGTGGTAAAAAGAACAAGCATCAACACCAAAGGCAGAAAGCGTTTCACAACAACCTCTTTCTATTTATAGATGACCTTGAAGCGTTCACAGACCAGCGGCATGTCTTCGCTGAATTCCCTGCCAATTTTCGGAAGCACGCGCGAAAAGAAATTTTTATGAGCCCTGCGCCAGTATTCGAGCGAATGATCGCCTTCGCCTTCGGATTCGGCGAATTCCTCATCCACATCGCGATAGCGGCAAACGAAGACTTCCATGGTCTCGATGATGCACATGGGATCCCCGTTCCCGTTCAAAACAATGGTGATCAGCCCGGGCTGCGGAATGTTTTTCCCTTCGGCTTCCCACTCCCAAAGTGCGGAGCATGTGCCCGTCTTGATCCCATCCACTACAAGTTGACCGAGTTCCTGCGCGAGATTGGGGCTATCCCCAAAACCTTCGGCAATATAGGCTTTGCCAAAATACCGCGAATTGGGCGGCAGGCTGTGCAAAAACGCATACCAATAATGATCTAAAGTTGACTCGTCCATCACACAAATTCTCCACCAGTAACATGTTGATCCAATAAGCGACGATCATAGCTGAATTTCAATTCCACTTCCATGCGTTGAAAGCAGCGGCCGCTGCCCATTAATACTTTGCGGCCATAATACACATCGCGATTCGATTCGTATTCCACGCTCAGTTCATTGTCCAGGTCAATACGGCCTTCGACCACCTCTCCGCAGCGCATGCATTTGACGGAGAAGGTGTGATAGCGTTTTTCCGCTTTCGCGGGGGTGCCACTAAATAATTTTTTCAGGAAATCCATAAAAGCCTCTCAATAAAAGACAGTGGACGATAGACAATTGACCGTGGTCCACCGTCTATCATCCACCATCCATTCCTAAAACTTCCACTTCTTCAACACATCCATCGCCTTGTAGTGGGTCAGATCCAATTGCAGCGGCGTGATGGACACATAGCCTGCGCGCAGGGCGCCGAAATCGGTGCCGGGCTCGTCCACGCCGGTGGGGGCTTCGCCGCCGATCCAGTAATACGGCTTGCCGCGCGGATCAACGCGCTCATCCAATGCATCGCGATACACGCGCAAGCCCTGACGGGTGATCATGTAGCCTTTGAGTTTTTCCTTCTTCAAATACGGCACATTGACATTCATCACCACGCCTTCGGGCAGACCATCGGCCATCACCTTTTTTGCGACGCGGCGGGCAACAATGGCCGCGGTGGAATAATCCAACACACCTTTGAAGCCCTCGGGCGAATCAAGCGAAACCGCAATGCCTTTCACGCCCGCGATCACGCCTTCCATTGCCGCGGTGACGGTTCCAGAATAGGTCACATCATGGCCAAGATTGGCATTCGGGTTGATGCCCGAAACGACCAGGTCCACCTGCTTTTCGATCAAGCCAAGCAGCGGCAAAGCCACACAATCTGAAGGCGCGCCGTCTGAAGCGAAGGCAGGCGTCCCATCCGCGAGCAGCACTTCGCGCACACGCAGCGGACGTTCCATCGTTTTCACATGCCCCGAAGCCGACCAGTTCTTATCGGGCGCAAAGACGGTCACTTTGCCAAGTTTACGCATTTCCTTCGCCAGAGCGAGGAGTCCGGGCGCCTGCACGCCGTCATCGTTGGTTACAAGTATGTGCATGAGTCAATTTCCGATTTTTGATTTACGATTTTAGATTTCCTGATGATTATAATCCCCACATGAAAAAATCCAGCAAGTATCGCCTTTCCCATCTTTCATCCTTGATCCTTTATCTTTCATCCTTAATTTCCTGCTCCCCCACTCCCCAACCTCCCGCAAAAAACATCCTCGCCGCCGTTCGGCTCAACCCGCCCGCACTGATCCAATTTTCCGAAGAACTCGCGCCCCTCAGCGAACTTCCACTTTCTCTTCCCGCGGATTGCGGCATCTACGACATTTTCTCCCCGTCACGCGGATCCACCCTCGCTGTGGAAATCTCCTGCTCGTTTGGGCAATCGGTTCTTTTTCTGGACACGGAAACTGGTGCGGTCACCCAGGCATTCCCTCAGGGTGACAGTCACTTCCTTGCGTGGGCATCCAACAGCAAGTCCGTTTTTCTGCGCGTGGACAATGCCTCCAACCCGACCATCATGCGCGTGAATATGGAAACGCTCGCCGCTGAGATCATCCCCATCAACGAATTCACCTACGACCTCGCGCCCAAACCCGAGGGTTTTGATTTCACCTTCACCTTCTCACGTGGATTCGGATTCGGCAGTGAGATTCAACTCGCCAAAGATGATGGACGCATCATCCAGCTTCTGTATGCTGACCCGCTCCATTACATCTCCTTTGCGCGCTGGTCACCCGATGGAAAACAAATCGCCTTCATCAAAATTCCCGATTCGCAAATCCCATTTACGGTCGGCGAATTATGGGTGATGGATGCCGATGGAAGCAATCCGCGCAAACTCGCCGATGCAGATGCAGGTCACGGCTACGCGGCAAACTGGTCACCCGATGGAAAACGCATCGCGTTCATTGTCCGCGAGAATGCAGGAGATGAGTCTGCCAATGTCTCTGCCGAGGCATTGGTCAGCAATCTTTACGTTGTGGATGTTGCGACAGGCGATTTGGCGCAAATCACAAGCTTTAATGAAGGCCGAGTCGAAACCGCGCACTGGTCACCTGATGGAGAGGCACTTTTTTTTCTGCGAGTCCTGAATGGTAAAATGGAATTGCAAGTGAAAGATCTGCTCACAGACGAGATCAAAGCCCTTCTCGCAGAACCAGCCTGCTGTTTAAGTTGGATGCGGAAATAAATCCGATGCGAAAACTCACCACAATCCTCTCTATCCTTTTCATCGCAGCCTGCGCGGCGCAGAGCACATCCACGCGGCGTGAACTGGCTGTGCCCATAAAACAGGAAATCGCATCGCCCACCGCGACGGTTTTACTGGAGACCGAAACAGCCACCGCCACGTCGTTCCCCCTGCAATGACCCCAACCGAAACGCCACTGCCGCCGCTCGAATTGCCCTCGCCTGTGGCAAACCCGCCCGCCCTGCTCGCCTGGGACGGCACTCCGACCTACCTCGGCGATTCGAAACCCGATTATTTATTCCGCGTGAGATACGACCCCGAAATTTGGGCGCTCACCACCGATAGCTACGGCTACCCCGCCATCGCCCATCGCGGCATCGAGTATTGCGTCATCGCTCCCAGCCTTCGGCCGCGGACTGCCTTCGAACACGACCGTAGAACATGACATTCGCAAATTCGGTGTCGTCGAATTTGAGGTCAACACCGTCTTTCGCGGCGGCGTGCGGCAATCCGTCACCTACCTTGGCGGCGACACGAATATTTACACAGGCTTCGAAGTGACCTTCGCCGAAAACGCCGACCTGTGTTTGCAGGAAGCCGAAGTGGTTTTTGCCACGTTCACATCGGTCAAAGTGACTCAAGCCACACCGGTTCCATAATCCATTTGGGGAAATCATTGTGACTCATCATCGCACAAAAAATATTCTCATCGCAATTCTTCTCGTCCTGTTTTTATTCGGCTTGCGCGGATCTCTGGCACAGCGCGCACAGGCCGCGCCCTCCCAAGCGGTGACTGCATTTTTATATCCGCCGTATCCTGGCACAGCTTCGCAGGAATCGGTTTTTGATCACACTTCCCCGAATTATGTTGCTGATAACCGCGTCGTCACCTTCAACGGCGCCGAAGGCAGAAAGGCTTGTCCCAACCCGCCGCCTGCGGGCACGCCCCCGCCTGAAGCAGGCGTATGTGATATTGGCTACGGCGGTTACTGGTCTTATAAACTCGGCGACTGGCTTTTCTACGATGGTCACGATGGCATTGACTATGGCATGAGCTATCGTCCGTTGTATGCCGCAGCCGACGCCGATCAGGTCATCTATTCTGGCTGGTGGGACCCACAGAATCACAAAGTCAGCCTTGGCTTGTATGTCCGCCTGCATCATCCAAATGGATATTCAACTTCCTACGGTCACATGAGCGCGGTGGCGGTCTCAGCCTGCTCCACGCCGGGCTGTGTTTTCATTCCGCACGGTGAATGGATCGGTTTCAGCGGCAGCACGGGCAATTCATCGGGTCCGCATTTGCATTTGCGCGTGGTCAACCCCAGCGGCAAAGCCGTGGACCCCTACGGCTGGACAGGTTCCGGCGCAGACCCGTGGCCCAATAATCAAAAAGAATCGCTATGGGTTCAATATCCATCGCTCATTTATTACGGCGCGGCCATCTTCCCTTCGGGAAGTGCGTTGGGCTATCCACCTGCTCCTGTCAACGGCATCGTTGTAGATGATGGCGGCGCAGGCTTCAGCGAATCACCCGCGGCCTGCTGGAAGACAGGCACCTCCACCAACGCAACCAACGGCGCGATGCGTTATGTCAAACCGCGCACATCGGCGCCATCCTGCTCGGCACAATGGGCTTTTCCGCAAGGCACCACGGCGGGCGTGTATGCGGTGTACATCCGCGTACCATCGAATCACGCCACGGTCGAAGGCGCATTCTACGATATTCAACACGCAGGAAAAACGGCGCGTGTGCTCATCAATCAGGCGGTGTACCCCAACCGCTTCTACGCCGCCGACGGCTGGATCTACATGGGCAAATATAATTTCACCGGCACGGGGAGTGAATTCATCCGACTCACGAACCAGACTCAGGATGAGTCCGCTGCGATCGGGGATATGGAATTGGGTGCTGATTCCGTTCAATTCATCTATCAAGGCGACGCGACTCCGACTCCGCCGTCAATTGTTACTGATACCCCCACACCGACTCGTACGCTGACAGGGACTCCGACCAAGACCTTCACCCCCACGATCACGCGCACACCGACTGCTACTCGCACGGCAACGATCACGCGCACTCCCACCATCACACGGACGCCAACGATCACTCGTACACCCTCGAAGACTCCCACAGCAACAAACACCAAACCCGCCACGGCCACTCCGCTTTACACAAAGTTGAAACTATATTTCGTGGATCGTTTCAGGCTCAAAGCCAACACGCCGCCCTACGAAGTATTTGGCACGCGCTATCTTTCTTCCTCATCCAACTTACCCGAAGGCGTTTTGAAAGAATATTTCAAGGGCCCCGGCGCAACGGAATACGGCTGGGGATATACCGCCATCTATAACGGTTTTACAGGGTTCACCAAATTGGAGATCATCGGCGATGTGGCACATGTCCACCTCAAGGGTGCCTGTGTTTCAAGCGGGAAAGATTTCAACATCGCCGACCTGATCACATTGAATTTGAAACAGTTCGGCACCATTCAATCCGTGAAGATCTACGACCAGTTCGATCAAACTCAGAATCCATCAGGCACGGGGGATTCGGAGCCGATCTGCATCGACCCATCCTTCACGGCCACGGCGACTGCCAGCATTACACCCACTGCATCACGCACCCCCACACCGACAAAGACTCCCACGGTCACACGCACGCCGACCATTACAAAGACACCCACCAACACCCGCACCCCGTCACGCACACCCACGCCGACGAATACAAAGCTCCCATCGGCAACGCCAGCCTACACCAAAGTGACCGTTTACTTTGTAAACAAGGTCAAGTACAACGCCAACACTCCGCCCTTCGAAGTGGAGGGAAAACGCTACGTCAGTTCATCCGCCGACTTTGCAAAGTTCGTTCTGGATGAATATTTCAAAGGTCCCGGCCTGACCGAAAAAAACGACTACGGCTGGATCGCCGTCTTCAGCGGATTCACGGGTTATTCCAAATTCGAGGTCAAAGATGGTGTGGCGCATATCTACCTCAAAGGCACCTGCAATTCCGCTGGCAGGGAATACAACCTCGCCGATATTCTGATGGTGAATTTGAAGCAATTCAACAGCCGAATCCAATTCGTGAAGATCTACGACGAGAACGGGTCTACACAGATTCCCGATGGCGCAAGCGATTCCATCCCTGCCTGTCTGGCACCGTGATAGCCCTGCATGTATTTTAGGACGCTGATAAACGCTGATTATTTGCTCTTACATCGCGTTTGCGTTTGATGCAAGTATCAGTAAAAATCAACATTCATACTTGCCATGGCAGTCAGCGTTATCTACAATTCTGTTAGGGGAGACAATTAATATTTGCGTCTCTTGTTTTACCTGTAAAATGAAATCAATTGATGATTCTCATTAGAAAATAGGATGACAAAATGAAAAGAAATAATTCAACTGTGTTTCGCAAGATCGCCTACGGAATTATGTTGTTCAGCTTGTTCATCTCCATTCTCGGCGTTGGGAATTTATCGACCGCTCAGGCTCAAGAGGGTTCATCGGATGGTGTGGATTATTTGATCCCTGAAGCTGACCTGTTGTCATTGGAAGCAAAGGATGCCATTGCATTATCGCTCACCAACTGGCAATATGAGGCTCCCCAAAATGGCAGGTTCTCGGTGCTGTCCCTGCGGCAGGGAACAAACTGGGCGCTGGCAACCATCGCCTCCGCAGATTTAATAACTCACAAGCCTGTCGACCAGGAGGCATCCGTGTCTAACGGCAGGCTCGTTCCTCTTGTACTTGTTTTTGACAATGGCAAATGGAAGGCTGCCGTAAAAGGGGACAGGGATATACAAACTTTATTGAATTTGATTCCCGAAAGTGAATTGAGCGCCGAAGCAAAGAGCGCCTTATTTTTTGATCCTCCCATATCCAGTAATCAAGCCTATAACAATTATAAATTTCCATGGGCATCGGGAAAAGCATGGATCGTCCGCGGAACCTGGCATGGCTCCGACAACCGCGCATTGGATTTCAGGCCAGCCGACAATACCAACGCAGATGTTTTAGCCGCGGCACCAGGCTACATTACCGCCCTTGCTCAATGCAGCCCATCGGATCATTACATCCTGAACATCACGACAGAAAACACCAGCGAATATCTAGGCTATACGCACCTAACAGGGGAATCTGTCCGTGCGGAAGGGCTGCAGTTGGGTGATTATGTAGCGCAAGGGCAGAAACTCGGCGTCATGGCTGGTGCATTCAGCGGAGCGGATTCCTGCGGTATCGCATCATCGGGTATGCATTTGCATGTCTTAATGGCCACCAAACCATTCACCATGGATGGAAAAACTTTTTCAGATAGTTACTGGTACGATGGTGTGGATCTGTACTCAACTCAAAACGGGCCCTCCACCATTTTTGCCGACGTCCCCGCTACATATTGGGCATGGAATTACATTGAGCGGCTGTACAACGCTGGCATTACTGGCGGATGCGGTTCATCGCCGCTGACTTATTGCCCGGAAGACACAGTCACGCGCGCGCAGATGGCGGTCTTTCTGTTGCGGGGCGAACATGGCTCAACCTATACTCCGCCCAATGCCAGCGGGACTGTTTTCAGCGATGTGCCAGCCACATATTGGGCCGCAAACTGGATCGAGCAGTTGGCAAGTGAAGGCATCACCAGTGGATGCGGAACGGGAGTCTACTGCCCGGAGACGCCCGTCACACGCGCACAAATGTCCGTATTCCTGCTACGCGCCAAACATGGCTCAACCTATATCCCGCCTGCTGCAAGCGGGGTCTTTACCGATGTCCCTGCTGATTACTGGGCCGCCGCATGGATCGAACAACTGGCCGCCGAAGGCATCACAAGCGGATGCGGCAGCGGCGCTTACTGCCCCGACCAAAGTGTTACACGCGCGCAAATGGCGGTCTTTTTGGTAAAAACATTTAATCTGCCTTAGGAAATAAAACAGCAGTAGGGACACAGCGGCGCTGTGTCCCTACATATATGTCCCTGCATCTCTGTTGGTTTATCCAACTTTTAGCACAATGCCGTTTTGCGACGGATCGTATAACAACAACCCGTTATCTGTTTTATTAGACGGGATTCCTGCATCGTCAATGCGTTTTACAACTTCATCCAACGCTTGTTGATTCGGCAATTCCACGGTGAAGTGACGCAGCCCGACTGCATCGGCGGGAGGAGGGGGAGCGCCTTCGCCTTTCCAGGCATTCAAACCAAGGTGGTGATGATACCCACCTGCGGAAATGAATGCGGCTTTGAAACTGGATGAATTCCCCATCACATCGAAGCCGATGATGCCATGATAGAAATCCACGGCCTCTTGCACGTTACGCACATGCAAATGGACATGTCCTACGCGTGTTTCAGCGGGCAATGAGTCATCGAGGCGGTCATCTTCCTTCAGATGGGAGAACAAGGCTTCCACATCCAGGGGCTCGCGACCATCGCTCCATGAACCATCCGCGCGGCGGGTGACGAAGTCATCGTTTTCGATGATGAATGTGCCATCTTCGGGCGATTCACAATACAGTTCAATGCCATTGCCTTCGGGGTCATCGAGGTAGGTGGTCTTCGTCATGATGTGGTCGGTGGGATAGTTGCGGTATTTCAACACAGACAAACGCGCCACAGCCCGCGCCAATTCACGGCGGTTGGGGAACAACACCGCAAAGTGATACAACCCCGTCACGCCGCGATAACGCTTCAGGTTGGCTTCTTCGGTCAGAAGCAGCAAGTCTGCGCCACCTGCGCCGAGACCTGCCCTGTTGCCATTGCGCCAATGGAGTTTGAATCCGAGCGCCTGAGTGTAGAACACAATCTGATTCTCAAGGTTGGCCACTGTCAACGAGACCAGACCAAGTTTCGTGGCGGGATGAATCGAGAATTCCGTTTTGGCAGCATTTGTCTGTGCGTTCATTCTTTACCTCTATAAATGTCTCATCATTCCAAAATTCATTACCAGCCGACGAGACAAACAATAAATGGAGTGCGGGGTTTTGTGCCCCGCACTCCATTTTACATTATCCCAAAATTTTCAGTGCGCTGCCCCAATTGGTACCAAGTGTACCCTGCAGAACGATGTGCAACAATTGCATGCCTTCGATCTGGCGGGCACGGCTCAGCGGACCTGCATCCACGGCGCGCAGGCCGCCATCGGTCACAAGCTGGGCAACCTTTGCTTTGGCATCGGCATCATCGCCAGCGATGAAGACATCCAATTTTTGGCCAGCCACTTCACCAGCAATCAGTGTGCCTGCGTAGGTGGTATTGAAGGCCTTGACCACTTTCGCGCCAGAGGCAATCGCTTTGGCAAGGTCTTCCGCAGAGGAGGAATCGGCGGCAGTAGCGAGACCATCGTACGTGGAGTTCAGCGGGTTGGCAATATCCACGACGACCTTGCCAGCAAGTTTTGTACCAAGTTGCTTTGCGATCTCGATGTTGGTGCCGTACCAAACCGCAAGCACAACCACATCACCAAGTTCTGCATCGCCCAGGCTGGCAGTGGAGACCTTCGCGCCGTTTTTGGCAGAGGCTTTTACATCAGCGGCTGTCTTTTCTGCCACTTCGGGATTCGCATCCACAAAAGTGACCGAGTGACCGCCAGCAACTGCGCGGGTTCCGATACCGCGTCCCATGTTTCCTGATCCGATAATTGTTACGTTCATCTTGACTCTCCTTGAGTTGTTTGATAATATACATCCGTTGTGTAAACAACATATGTTGCCTACTTTACCAACTCCCCCAATGAAAGTCAACCAACAAAGACTTGGTTCTGTTGACTAAGCGACAAAGGAGAGAAAATGTTGCCCAACCCCGATGAAAAACTGGACCCCCGCGTCAGGCGGACCCGAGGCCTGATCCTGCAATCCTTTGAGATTCTCCTCGCCGAAAAAGGATTCGAAACCATCTCCGTGCAGGATGTGACCGATAAGGCGCAGATCAATCGCGCCACGTTCTATGCCCACTTCCCCGATAAATACGCCCTGCTCGATTATTCCATCCAAAAAATGTTCATGGCTGAGATCGAAAAACGGACGTTGAACGTTTGCAGTTATTCCCCCGATAACCTGCGAAACTTGATCCTTGCCGTGGTGGAATTCATTTCACACATACATACAGGCTGCGCCCAATCACATCAGCAATTCGAATCTCTCATTGAAGGGACGATCAAAAAGGAAATATTCGATCTGCTTTCGTATTGGCTGCGAAAATCCAAAGTCCCCACTGAAATCCCCGCCACGGTTGCAACTTGGGCAATTTACGGCCTCGCCTCTCACTATAGCCACATGAAAAAACGCCCCGCCCTCGAAAAATTCGTGGACGAAGCGTTTCCGCTTGTGGCGGTCAATTTGGAACAGTTTGCGTAACTGTAGGGGCACGGCGGCGGCGTGCCCTTTACCCTAACGAACGTTTGAAATTCACAAACGCATCTTCTTCAGAGGGGTCAGCGCCGTAGGCCATGGCGAGATAATAGGCCATGTAATCGCCAAAGATCATCAACGTCCACAAATGAGCAATGACCGATTCACCGCGGGCATCGATCACGTCGGTGTTTAAGGCTTCGAGCATGAAAGTCTGACGCATCAGGTCGGAGCGCAGGCGGTTGCGTGGATGGTCGCTGGGCGCGCGCAGGAACAGGGTCATCGTGTGGGCGTTGAGCGTGGGTGTTGGATTGATGGTGGCGATGAGGGTGTTGTGTGTGGCTTCGGGAATAATCTCGAAATTCGCGCCTGCCTTGGCAAGTTGATTGATCTGCATCTTCCAGCGGCGGGCAACGGGCGCGAGATTTTCCGTGCCAACAAAAGTGACCCAGCGCCCCACCAGTTGACCCGCATAACGCTTGGCTGGGTTCTTCGCGGCGATCACATCGGCGGTGATGTGCTGCTGAGAACGTTTCATCATGGCAATGGCTTCGGCAACATCATTGGCAGGGTCAGGGATCAATCCCAGGCGGGAGAACAAGGCGAGCAATAGGCCAAAAGGATAGGCAACAGCGGCTGTATCCACCACGCCGTTGGAATCGAACTTCCAGGCGGGAATATTTTTATCAGTGGCGCGTTTGGCGATCTCTCCACCTGTGGAGATGACCATCACAGTGCAGTTGTTTTTTTGTGCAGCGTCGAAAACATCAAGCACTTCTTCGGAATTTCCTGAATGTGAAATGCAGACGACGAGAGTCTGAGGTCCGCTGGCAAAGGCGGGGAGGCTATAGCCGCGGTGCAATGTCACGGGGAGGCGAATGCTCGAGGAAACAGAAGCAGTTACCAGCTCGGCAGCGACCGCTGAGTCGCCCATCGCAGAAATGACAATAGATTGAATATCCTTGAAGGCAGGCAACGGCTGCGTTTGTCCAAGTTCCCATGCGGTTTGCAATTGATTCGGCAGGCCATCAATTTGGGCAAGCATGTTGCGGGTATCTATTTTTTTGAAAAGGTCGAGATCATCTAGGTTCATGGTTTTCCGTTTTTGTTAAACACGAAGGACACAAAGTACACAAAGGGTTTAATTTTGATTTCCTTCGTGACCGTTGTGTCCTTTGTGTTTAAGGTATTAACTCGCGTCCTTGATAAATTTGGCAATATCTTTCTTCAACTGCTTGAGCGAAGGAATGTGGATGTACATCATATGGCCCGCTTCGTAATAGCCCATGCTGATATTCTTGCGCAGGGATTCGTCGAGGCCGAGGTGGTCGAAGGTGTATTCGGTGGCGAAGTAGGGCGTGCCGAGGTCGTAATAGCCGTTGGCGACAAAGACCTTGAGGTATTTATTGAAGGTCATCGAGGCACGCAGGGTTTCGGCAACATTGACATATTGATTTTGGAAATACTCATACGACCAATTCAGGAAGACTTTGTCGCTGAGGATCTCGTAGGGCAGGTCGGTTTCGAATTTGAGCTCGGCGCGCAGATAATCGTTGAGCGTGGCAGTGTACGGACCATTGACCTGAGCAAACAACGGGTCGTAATCGGGCATGGCGGTGACGCCGTTGCGGTCAATGCCTGTGAAGCGGCTGTCCAAACGACCGACAGTTTTTCCACGCTCGCGCAGGAGTTCCTTGAAGAAGTGCTGGTCGTAGATGCGCAGGTTGGTGCGTTCGATGAAATCCTTCGAAATACCCGTGTAACGTGAAAGTTTTTCGACGACGCTGGCGCGTTCCTCGGGCGTGAGCGCCGCACCTTTGAGCAGAGCGGTCGCATATTCGCCTTTTGCAAATTCTTCGGCTTCCCTGACAACTTCCTTCAACGGCGCTTTGAAGCTCAACTTGCCATGATACCAAGCGGTGGCTGCGTAAGCAGGCAGGAAGAGAATGTACGGCAGGTCGTTGTTGAGGTTGAAATCAATAGTGGTGAAATCAAGCACGGCGGAAATGAGGATCAATCCGTTGAGGAACATGCCGTGACGTTCCTGTAAATAACCTGAAAGACCCGAGGCGCGGGTAGTGCCATAGGATTCGCCTGCGAGGAATTTCGGCGAAAGCCAGCGGTGATAACGCGTGGAATACAGGCGGATGAAATCGCCGACCGATGCAATATCTCTCGAAAAGGTATGCCACTCGCGCGATTTCTCGCCTTCGACGGGGCGGCTGTAGCCTGTACTCATCGGGTCGATAAAAACAAGGTCGGTTTCATCGAGAATGGAAAAGGCATTATCGATGAGTTTGAACGGCGGTGGGGGCATTTCGCCTTCGTCGGTGAGGAGGACGCGACGCGGTCCCAATACGCCCATGTGCAGCCACACAGACGAGGAGCCGGGTCCGCCGTTGAAGGAGAAGGTGATCGGACGTTTGGCTCTGTCTTTTACGCCATCGAGTGTATAAGCCACGAAGAACATCTGGGCACGGGGTTTATCCACCTCGGCGTCTTTTTCCTTGTCCCATACTTCCTCTTTAACGACCATCGTACCTGTGGTGACGGTGTATTTGATCGTCTTCCCGCCGATTTTTACCGAGTGTTTGGTTTCAACCAGGTTATCTTTTGGGGAAGGCTTTTCTTCCTTTTTTTCATCTTTCTTTTCTTCGGGTTTCTTTTCAGCCATTTTTATCTCCTACAAAAATAGGTTGGTTGGGGTCGTTGGTGTTACTGCTGCGTGGGGCAAATATAGCATAAAGAAGAGCAACATCCATTGCAACTCGGAATGGAACGCAGATGAAGGTCAACGTAGTGAAGATGCTGCCGATATCCTGAGTGGACCCACCCTGTTCCACCATGTACATGGGCAAAACAACGTACACCTGAGTGGCAAGCCCGATCAGCAGGGACAGCCCAAAGTAAATGCCTGCGGCAAGCGCTGTCCGTGGATATTCCTTCCGTCGCGAGATGGAGAATCCAAGCCCGACGGCGTGGAGGAACAGGGATGGGAGTTGCGGGAGAATGCTGGAGAAGATGGCGGTAAGGTATTCCATTTTTTATCCTGTAAAGAAATCTGGGTTCTCTCGTTTATAGTGGGATTCATCCACAGATGGCGCAGGTTTTTCTATTTCTGCATAATCAGCTAAATCTACGGATGTGGAGATTGTCTCTGTCCAATTAATGCGCAGGCTAAAGTCTACAAGAAAAGCGTCTCACTATTTCACTGAATTGATCAGCGCGTACACGTCTTTTTTATTCCAGCCGCTTTGCGCGGCCAAGTCAACGGAAATTTCCTTTGCAGATTTTCCCTTTTGCAATTCTTTCCGAATGGCATCCATCAACTCAGATTCTTCCCACTTTCCACTTTCTTCTTTCCCCTTTCCTTCAACCACCAAAGTAAACTCGCCCCGCGGGTCTTTGGATTTGAAATATTCCAGCGCGCCGCTGATCGATCCGCGCCAGTATTCTTCGTAGAGTTTGGTCATTTCGCGGGCAACGCAGATGCGGCGGTCGCCAAGTGTGGAGAGGAGGTCTTCGAGCGAATCCACGATGCGGTGGGGTGATTCAAGAAAGATCAGGGTGTAGTTCAAGTTGGAAACCTGCCCCACGGCTTTGCGGCGTTCGGAGCCCTTGTGCGGAAGATAGCCGAGGTAGAGAAATGAATCCGTGGGAAGGCCGGAGACTGTCAAGGCGGCGATGGGTGCTGAAGGTCCGGGAACAGGCACAACGTCGAAGTTTGAAGCGAGAGCGGCCTTGACCAGTTCATAGCCGGGGTCGTTAATCGCGGGAGTCCCAGCATCGGAGATCAAGGCCACATCCCCTTCCGCAAGGGCGGCGAGGATCTGATCCAGTTTATGGATTTTGTTGTGTTCGAAATAGCTGGTGAGTTTGGTCTCGACCCCAAAGTGTTTGAGCAGCACGCCGCTGTGACGGGTATCTTCCGCCGCGATGAGTTGGACTTCCTTGAGAATGCGCAGGGCGCGCGGTGAAATATCTTCGAGGTTGCCGATCGGGGTTGCTATAAGAAAAAGGGTGCCCATTTGTTTATTTTATCATCCCGCTTTACAAAAAAATCGGGCGCTCATCGCGCCCGATTCGGTTACTGGCAGGAACGCAGGTCTATCTTGAAAATGGTACAGCCCGCGCCATCCGCAGGGACGGGCGCGCAGCATTGATTGGTTGATTCAAAGATCGAACCTGATTCGCATTTATTGAGGTCATCATTTGCGACCACAGGTGGTACACAGACTTTGAGCTCGTATGAATAAAGCTGCCTGCCTGTGCATGCGATAATGCTCTTTCCATCGGAGGTGGTCTCGATTGCGCAGGTCATATCGGAGCTGAGCGATTCGAATTTCGCGCCTTCGGGGATGGAAACAGAAGTGTATGGAATCTTCGTAACGCAGGCTTTGTTCGTCTCACGGACATCGGGAACGGGAATGGAAATCCCTTCGGCGCAAGCCGCTGCAAAGGGCAACGGTGACGCGATCGATTCTGTCGGCGGCACTGAGGTCAATGTCGGTTTTTCTGTGGGGATTTCTTTTGGTGTGGAAGTAAAAACAACAGCGGTCAACGTGGGCGTTGACGTAGCTTCTGGCTGGACAAACAATTGATTGCGCAACAGGAACACACCAACGACCGCAACCAGCAGAACAACTCCAGCCACGGCAAGTCCCGCTTTTGCGCGGGGCGATTGCAGGGTGGTATTGCTTCGAACGACAGTGTTAAAACCTGTATGGGATAGACCAAGGTTTCCCTCATGTCCAAATGCAACCAGATTCAACGCCTTTGCCATTTCCAACGCAGTGGCATAACGCTTATCTTTATTCTTGGCCATCGACATTTTGATAATGTCGTCCACTTCAATGGGCAGGCTGGGGATCATGCTGAGAATTTCGGGAACAGGTTCGGTGATGTGTTTGACGACGACTCCCATGGGAGTATCGGCATTATAGGGCTGCTGACCGCTCAACATTTGATAAACGATCACGCCCAGCCCGTAGATGTCACTGCGGCCGTCAATGGGATTCCCCTGAGCCTGCTCCGGGCTCATGTAGGCAGGCGTGCCGATCACCCCGCTGCCGGTCAGGCTGCCGCTGGAGGATTCTGTCAATTTGGCGATGCCGAAATCTGAAATGAACGGGTCGCCATTATTATCAAAGAGAATATTATCGGGTTTCAGGTCGCGATGAACAATGCCTTTTTTGTGGGCATAGTTGAGCCCCTGCGCGATCCTTTCGATGATGCGGGCCGTATCCTGAACAGTGACCTTCCCCTGCGCGATGAGGTCCGAAAGAGAGCCGCCCGTCATGAAACGCATGACGAAATATGGCTGGCCATCCTCTTCACCGACATCGTATACCGGCACAATGGCAGGATGCTCCAACCCGGCAACGATCTTCAACTCCCGATCAAAACGCCCGCGGAATTGTGGATCATGCAGCATCTCCCGGGGCAGGACCTTGATGGCGACTTCGCGGTCAAAGCTGGGGTCGTATGCACGGTATACAGTAGCCATACCACCGCGTCCCAGTTCTGATTTAACTTCATAGCGTCCGATTTTTGAGGGGATAGGCATGAGCCCAAGTATAACCACATCAATATGATGATGCAAGCAAAGATGTGGTTTTTAGCAAATCCATCCGCAGACGACACCGATTTTCCCCGATCAGTGGAATCTGCGGATGATTCTGCGATTCATTAATCCGCTGCGGCCTGCGCGGTGTGAATCGACACGGTCTGCGTCTGGGTCATGGCGCGGTATCCCGCCCAGATCAAAGAGATGCCGATGAATTCGGTCACGAAGAGTACTTCCACGTACCCAAAGCGGGTGAAGGAACCACCGATGCCCGGCAAAAGCGCACCGATCGCGATAAGCCAATTGCCAAGCACACGGCTGCCTGAATCCAGCTTGCGGGCATATTGGATCGCAGACCACGCCGCACCACCCACAAGAAAGATCATGGCATACGTATTGGGCAGGATCGAGAACATACGTGCCCAGGTCCAGGTCATGACCTTGCCGGTCAGGCGGGCTGGGTCAACAAGAGACATATCCACGGGCGCAAGGATGATGGCTACAGCGGCAATCGCAATGTAAACAATAAAGAACCAGGCGAGGAAATCCGCAGCCTTTTTCTTCAATAAAAGATAAACTGTCCCCTGAGCAAGCGGGAACGCGCCGAGCAATGCGCCGCTGATATACCAGGCTTTCATGTTCCATACGCTCCAGCCAACGAGGGTATTAATGGATTCGGTCAATGTGCCGATGCCGAAGCAGAACGCGCCGATGGTCCACCACATGAGATATTTTGCCTCAGGCTTGCGCTGCCAGTGTTTGTACAGAGCAAGCGTGAACGAAAATGAAATGATGGTGGTGACGATGGGAATGTAGTGAGTGATGTTTTGCATTTGAAACTCCTTTTGATTTTATGTCATGACGAGAACAAAGCGCCGTCTTGTAATGACAGATGGATAAAATAAAAATGCCAATCGATCAACGATTGGCATTCAATAACTGATAGGTTTGCAGAAGACTGATCAAAATTTCATCTGTAAAAGTATGCATCTTTTGGAACATTTCTGCGGTTTGTCCCGACGGCACATTGGCTTCACCGTAAACTTTTATCACCGATTCGATCAATGAATTTCTGAAAAACAAAAAAGCTTTTGCCGCATCCACATAATCCAGACTGTATCGATGCGCCCGTGAGGCATATTCGTAACCGAGCGCATACGATTCACTCTCGGCTTCCGCGCCGCCGGTGGCGACATAATTCATCAAGCCGTGGAACAACGAGCGCGAGCTCATGCGGTATTGCGTCCGCGCATCTTCATCCAATTTTTGATACCAGGATTCGGCCTGTAACCGTCCCTCCGAGATCTGCATGCGGACATTCCTGACGACTTCATTCATCATGCCTTCGGGCTCGATCGCACTGGACTTGTGAGTTGATTCTGCCCAAAGGGAAATTTCGCTGCGCTTATAGCGGCGATGACCGCCCTGCGTCTTGTGCGTGGGCAACACGCCTTTATCAGACCACAGCCTCACCGTGCTGGGATGTACGCCCAGTATTTTTGCCGCATCACTGAGGGAAAGCCATTCGTCAGTCATGTTTTACTCCGCGGCCAGAGCCACTTTCTCTACAAAGGAAGGCTCATGCGCCTGTTTTTGAAATGCGCCGACATCAATGCGATAGAGCATGATCGCGGCAAGGAACAGCATAAAGGCTTCAAGGCCGAACACAACGAGATATCCGCTCAGGGCATTGCCTGTCAGTTGTGTGGCGAGGTCAGCGACCAGCCCAGCCATTAACAAGCCCAACAAACGTGAGAGTCCGTTCGAGAAGCCCCATGCACCTATATACAAACCGACTTTTTCCGGAACTGTCAGATCAAACATCAGGGAAAGATTGGCAACTGTGGAAATGCCCGTGCCGAATCCGAGCAGGGTGATGCCAATGTAAAAAGTGGTCAGGCTTGTCGTTAAGCCACTGAGAACAATGATCAGGAAACCGAACAATGCGCCGAGGTTGCCAGATTGGGCAATGTATTTCTTTTTCACACGCCCCTCAAGAATAGCCGCCACAACAAAAGCGATCAGCGTGAAGAAACTGCTGATGGACACAATGCGCGAGGTTTGCTCCAGTGTCATGCCGAAGGCTTGCGCGCCAAAGGGTTCGAGCAGTACATCCTGGCCGAGAATGGCAGCGAGGAGCAATAAAAGATAGGCGAAGAAGATCCGCGCGACCGGGTTGGCGGTGATGGCTGCGGTCATCTCTTTGACAGTGTATGCTTCGGAGCGCGGAATTGAGTCTTCACTCTTGAAGGGCGGTTCCAGTTTGATGAGGCCGAGCAGGCCCAAGGTCAGGGCTGAAACGGCGACGATGAGAAATGCGCGCGAAAGCGTTTCGGGGTCGTATGTCGTTACCATGTTACTCAGGCTGATTCCCGTCACGATCAAACCGAACACCATGGCGATGAACATGGTTGCGATTGTTTTGCCGCGTCCCTTTTCGCCGGAGAGCTCCGAGGCGAGAGAGAGATAGGAAACGGCGGAGAGGTTGTACCCCATGCCCCACATGCCGAAGGCAATGACACCTACGATGATCCCAAGCGTGAAGTTTTTGCTGATCAACACGGCGATTTGGGGTGCGATCGCCACGCCAAGCACACAAAGAATTAATCCTGCGAGGATGTATGGAACGCGTCGATACCCGAAAATGGGATGCCGATCTGAGAATGAGCCGATGGCAACTTGAATGGGGGAAAGCACATAAGGGAAAATGGCGAGAAGCGTGAAAATGGTTTTGGAGATGCCGAGATCAAAGATCATGACCCGATTGAGTGTGCTGTTGAAAGGCACAAGCGTAATGGCGACGGCTGTATGAATGAGAGCGAGTTGAAGTCGTTTGATGAGCATGATTTCCTTTGATCGTTTAATAAAAACGAGCAAGGGCGTTTTTGGGAACGCCCTCGCCTCTGACGTTCGAATTGTACTTTTTGGGGCAAAATACGCAATGTAGATTTATGTAGAATTTTACTAGAGATTGGTTAGCGTGAAATATTGGGGAATTATGAAGTTTAAAGGGTGATGGGGCAAAATAAATTACCAGTTCCCCTTTAAATCGATAGAGCCGGGGTGTGAGCCCGGCTCTATCTAAGGAGGAGAAGAGAACTCAACTGTATCACCTGCCGCAAAAATATGCTGGGCGCATCCCCTACGTCCACTGCACGATGATGCGACGGTTTTTATGAGCCTTTTTTAATTACCCGCTCTGACAGGGAACCAGCGGTGAATATCGTTAAAAACAGAAGAGTGCCACTACGCCTAAGAAAGAAGACGTCAATAACTATAGAAGGTGAAGGGAAGGTTGAGCAACAATAAAAAAAGCGGACAAACCACAAGGGTTCATCCGCTTAAAGGATCGATAAGAGACTAACCAAATGAAGCAATGGCTTCGGATGTATCTAAAAAGATCGCGAAGAAACTCTTGAAGCCAACCGTATCCAGCACATTTTGAATGCTGGCACTGGGATTGAGCAATTTGATATGTTCCTGAATGACATTGCCCTCCCTGCCCATGGCTCGTAGTGCCGCCCAGCCTTCCTCCATGTTGGCGCGGTCTTCACCTCGAAACACGCGCGCGACGCGATGCAAGGCGCCAAGCCCTGCACTGCTCAAAAAGACCAGGTCGGTCATATCCACCAACAAATTGCGTGCACCAGAATCGTAAAGCTTCTGGGCTTCCGTGATGAAATACTCATAACTGCTGCCATCCAAAGAACCCTTTAATTGCATAATACTGACGGGAGAAGCTGCGGACTGCTGTTGTGAAATGAAGATTTCCATGATCGTTTCCTTTCAGGGTGGGTATAAGACAAATCCTACCTTATTATATATCCGAAACCACTCGAAAGTCCCTGCATACCAGGGATGGTCTTTATTAAAAAAGCGACCCCTGTCCAGCGGCGAGGCAAAAACAGGGGTCTGACTTAAACTGTCGGCAAAGACCGAGTAAGCTGCATTCATTCTATCTTACATTTACAAATTATTGATTCCAATCACAAACTACCAAACCCGTTCGAGATTCTCGTTATCTCCCACCTTGCGTCCCATCTTCGCCATTTCGATCCATTCCCCATGGATCTTCACACGCACCACGTCCGCTGTGTAATCGGTGGATGTGCCGTTGCTGTTGTTAAAAAGATATGAACCGACCGCGTAAATATCCACGGGCACTTCAAGCCTTTCGAATTTTCGGATCTTATCAGGATTGAAACCACCCGACACAACGATCTTCACGCTGTGACAATACTCCCGCGCCGCATCTTTCCACGACGTGGGGACGTTCCAGCTTTCCCAGGCATTATCCAACCCCTGGCGGACGTTGAACACCAATCGCGGATTAACTCCCAAGTCAAGAGCGGGTTCACCCAAAGGTTGTACCGACACATCGCGCAAACTTCCGCTTGTATCCAGCCGCACACCATAAAGTTTGTACTTCTCCGCTTCTTCGTGATAGCCTGCATCCATCAACTCGCGGTATTTCGCGAACATCGCATCCAATACCCGCAGCGAATCGCGGACAGAGTCATTGTTAAAATCCACCAGCGCAATGCGCGGAATTCTGGCTGGCAAAATATGTGAGAACTGCATCATTGCCTCAGCCGTATCCCCAAGGAAGGATGCGATCGCGGCATGGGCCACTGTCCCGCCGCCAGCGCCGCCCCACCAGTCACCCTGTGCATCGGTTGAGACGAACGCGCCCAATTCCTGGGCGTGGTCTTTGTTAAATCGCAGCAGAGCGATGTTGTAGGCATATCCATCCGCGGCCTGCACTTCGTGAACGTCGAACCTTGCAGGGAAGAACAGCACAGGTTTGCCGCGTGAAGCCACCAGCGTTTCATATACGTTCGTCGCCACACGACTGGAGCGCGTGAGGATTCCCAGCGTGGGCGTTTCGAGCAGGGCAAAGTCGCGGTATCGTCCGCGAACCTTGATGACAGGCTGGATCTTCGTTGGGTCACCTTCGTATTTAACGATACTGCCATCCTGCACAGCCCACACTTCGAGGCTCTTGGATGTATCTACGAATTTATCGCCGTCAAAATATCCCGTGCAATGCCTGAGCATTTCAAGAGACTTGTCCACACCCACCACGGTGGTCTTCCCCATGCGCCGCGTGAACCACTGCATCTCTACTTCGATATCACCCACGGCGATCTGCTCGGGCGAAATACCATGCGGCAGAATGGGAAAATTCCCCGAATAGTTGTAATTCTCCCTCGAGAGCGCGGTCAACATGCGATTGATATTCTCGAAATACTTATCCGAGTACCAGCCGCGGCGCATGCGTTCGATATCGAGTTTGAATGTTTCGTTCGTCAGTCTTTTACCGTCAAAAATGGACATGGGGTTTCTCAATTCTGTGGGAAATCAATAAAATTAGGCGGAATGGATTTTGCCAAAAAATGTTCGGGCTCGGGCGCATAAAACTCCACACCCGCAAGGGCTGCCTCTCTGGCACGCACGATCAAAAGTGTTACATGCTCGGTACGGCGGCTGCCAACCGAATTGGCGCGTTCCAGATCTGAGGACAGGTGAACATACTGACGTTTCATGGAACGCAAGCCTTCCCTGCGAATGCTCTTTTCAGCCTGCGGAGTTGTACCGTGATACAAAATTTCAGGCGGCTCAACCTTGGGATAGCTGACCGGGTCCACCTTGCTGTGGCCGTACAACGCGCGGATGCGTCCATCTTTTATTTCGAAACGCTTCTTTCCATCGAGTTCGCCGTTCAAAACTTTTTGCCAGTCTTCCTCGCTGTAAACATCGGTGGATTTTTCAATGACAATACGCTTCAATTCGGCAAAATCGGTAAAACCCTGCGCATCCAGATGAATATCAAAATCATTCGCACGATGACGCAAAATGACAGATACGAACTTTGAGAGACGGGTCAGGTTTGGCATAATGCTCCACACTTTCCTGTTTACACACCCAGATATTTATATTGGGCTGATTCCATCTGTTGACTTTACAACCTTCATCCCAGCCTTTGCAAAGCGGATGTACGCTTCATTCGCCGCTTCGGTATGGTCCACCACCCCGGGCACGACCACAGGGGAGGAGCAGTCTTCAAGCAGATATACCTTCTTCGCGAGGTCTGGGTCTGTGGCATTGATATCATCAAGCAGGTCGGAGACCGTCCATGCCACACAGTGACTCTTGGCCTGCCCCGCAATATACAGACGATCCACTTCCTGCAAATGCTGGATGAATTTTGTATCGTGTGAGCCGAGGTCTTCGCCCATGGGGCCTGTCAACACTTCGGGGCCGATGACGGAATAATGCTCTGTAAACGGCTTGTCGCCTTTGATCTCGAAACTGGGCTGGTCGAGTCTTGCGATCGAATGGAAGAAGATGGCTTCTTCCAACGCAGGCACAAGCGCGTGACCAATGCCGCCGAGCATGGCATGATAGGGCCAGATGGTGAGTGCATACTTGCCCTTCTTTTCCAGCGATTCGGCATAATGGATCATCATTTGCTGGCCGTATTCGGGGGCGATATTAAAGCGCGGTGCAAGCGCGGCGTTGAATTTCCACCTGCCCGATGTCAGGTCTATGAGATGAATGTCGCTGTACGGCGCGGGGTGATTGCCATCCGCATCCACAAAGAAGATGGGATGGAAGATCTGCTGGGACATATGCGTATCCATCGTGGCGATGATATGGGTGATGCTGCCGAGGTTGCGGTAGATGAATTCGCACAGGCGGGTGGTATCGTCCACTGCGCCATGTCCGCTGCGGCCGCCGACGAACAATTCAAAGTCGGGCATGCAGAAAGTGTTTTGCGCGTCGATCACCAAAAGGGAGATTCTGTCATTCGAAACAGAGGCAGGCTTCAGGTCGTGTTGAAGCGCGTACTGGCGGGCTTGTTCGGCACGGCTGGCATAGTCCACTTTCCAGATCTGGCCAACGCGGGCTGATTCGAAAAAGTCGGGAAGAGGCAGGGTTTGTTTGCTCATGATTTCACCTAATCGAGGAAGGCTATTTCCTTTTTTTTGAATTGATACAACATGGCGGGTCGATGTGCGCCAGTGAGGTCTTTTTCGCCAGTCTCCTGCAGGAGGTCAGTGGAGAGCATTCGCTTTCTGAAATTTCTTTTATCGAGCTTATCATTGATAATGATCTCATACATGGTTTGAAGTTCTGAGAGCCTGAATTGCGCAGGCATCAACCCGTAGACGATGTTGCTGTAGCTCGCTTTTGCGCGCAATCGTTTGACGGCATAATTCAGGATCACCTTGTGGTCGAAAGCCAGCTTGGGGAATTTATCCACATGAGACCAGACCAGGTCAACAACTTTTTCTGATTCGGGCTGCGAAAGGTTTGCCCAGGGAATGAGGGCAAAGTATGCCACAGTGATCACCCTAGATCGCGGGTCGCGCGCGGGATCACCGAAAGTGTAAAGCTGTTCCATGTAAACATTCTTTACGCCGGTCTTTTCATTCAAGACCCTGTTCGCCGCTTCTTCAAGCGATTCACCCTGCTTGATGAATCCGCCGGGTAGTGACCAGAAATCTTTAAAAGGGTCATCGGCTCTCTTTGCCAGCATCACCTTGAGTTTATTATCGTTGACGGTGAATATGGCGAGGTCAACTGTCACACCGGGTTGTTCATAAGCCTCATACTTAGTGTTCATTGTACACTTAGTATATTTGTTTTTTTGTCTTTGTCAAGAGCTTTATTAACAAAAAAAGCGGATATCGCGCCGCGATGGACACGAAACCCGCTTCTCTTTCTTGTACTGCCACTAAGCCGAGGGCTGGGCCACTGTCACAATCTTTTTGGTATTGCTGCGCTGGAAGAAAACAGCCACAACAGCGAGATAAACAAAGTAGCCAATCATTTCCGTGAGGGATGGGTTGCCATTGTAACCAAAGAGAGTCTTGAGCAACTCGCCCAAAACGGATTTTTCGTCGACGATCGCGTTCACATCCCAAACGTGTTCGATGATGTTGGGAATCCAGCCGACTTCGTTGAATTCATGAATGCCATGCGCCACCAACCCACCTGCGAACAGGATGAGAATGAAACCAGTGACTTGAAAGAAGCGGCGCAGGTCGAGGCGGACAGCGGTTGCAAAAAGTGACCAGCCCAGCAAAATAGATGTACTCAAACCAAGCACTACACCCGCCAGAGTCTGGATCGTGTTCGCGCCTACGTTTTCAGTGCTTCCCGCAAAGAATGCGGCGGTGATAAAGAAAGCCAATTCCACGCCTTCGCGCACAACAGCGATGAAAGCCATCCAGAACAGGGCGCGGCCGTTGCGTGACGCAGCGGCTTTGTTCACATCGGCTTCCAATTCGGCTTTGAGGGTGCGTGCCTGCTGACTCATCCAGAAGATCATCCAGGTAAGCAAGCCTGCGGCGATGAACATGGTGATGCCTTCGTAGATCTGTTCGGCACTGCCTTCGAGGCTCAAACCAAAGACGGTGAGCAAAATGGCGGTAAAGATGCTGACACCGACAGCGGCCAGTGTTCCATACCAAAGCATGGGGGCCAGGTCAGTACGGCGTATCTTCTGGAGTGCGCCAAGCACAATTCCAATAATGAGGGCGGCTTCAAGGCCTTCGCGCAGGGAGAGCAAATAGGAAGGGAGCATTTGTTTCGTTTCCTTTGTGTGTTTTTTGGTCTTATTTGCCTTATTTATAAACGAGACCATGGTGAGAATCTAGGTGGGCACTTGAACCGAATCTTCAACCATGTTGAAGATTTTGATGGGACAGCGGGATCGGATTGAAAATAAAAGGACAGCCTGAAAATAGGCTGTCCTTTTTCAAATTCTATTATTCTGCGGGTAAGGCTATTTCCTGCCGATCTTGCGCTTCCCCTTCCCCTGATAGGCGGGGGCTTTGATCTCGATATATTCACACAGACGCTCATCCAGCATACGGGTGATGATGCGCTCATCGATCTGCCCGTGGTCAAGGTTTTCCTTTGCCACCGTAATAACGGTCGGCAATTCGGCATTGTAGCGATAATTCAAAAGTTGATGCAGTTTCTCACGCGCCCAAGGTGTGGCCGATTGTGCACCGAGATCATCCAAAACGAGCAAACCTGCCGTGCGCACTTCGTCGAAGCGACGGTCATAGCTTGTACCTGAATTGGGGCTGAAGGCCGCGCGGAGATGATCAAGCAGGTCAGGAACCATCACGAATAATGGCGGGTCACCAAGCCCGGCGCGGTAATTTGCAATGGCGGCGGCGATGTGCGTCTTGCCGCATCCGTACGTGCCTTCGAAGACAAGCCAGCCTTTTGGTTTTTCAGAAAAGGAATGAGCGATCTTCAACGCCTTCTGTAAAGATTTATGTTCCTCGGGCGTCAATTTTTCAGCGGCGCGATCTTCAAACGAACCGAATGTTCGGCTCGAAAGCAGATCAAGCGACGAAAGTTCGGGGTGGCTCGTATCTTCCATCGGGCGGCGAAAATCCGGGGCCGACATTTTCACTGAGCTGACCAGATCCGGGTCCGAAAGACGCGAGCGAATCCGCGGTTCGATTTCATCCAGTGAAAGGTTCGTCGTCACCACTGTGGAAAGTTTATTGATGTAGCGATA
This sequence comes from Candidatus Villigracilis affinis, assembly GCA_016718275.1. Taxonomy (GTDB): domain Bacteria; phylum Chloroflexota; class Anaerolineae; order Anaerolineales; family Villigracilaceae; genus Villigracilis; species Villigracilis affinis. The sequence continues at coordinate 38,747 of JADKEA010000019.1, read as the reverse complement.
ATTGATGATCTGGAATAGTTTTTCCTGCGCCCAGCCTGTGGCATTTTGCGTTCCAAAATCATCCAACACCAGCAATTTCGCAGAGCGGATCTGTTCAAAGCGTTCCTCGAAAGTTGTATCTTCCGAGCCATAGGCAAACCGAAGTGCATCAAGCAGATCGGGCACAGTGAGAAATAAAGTGGGCACACCCATGCCAACGACAAAATTCGCAACGGCGGCGGCAAGGTGCGTCTTTCCGCTGCCGTATCCGCCCTGCAGGAGCAGCCAGCCATTTAAGCTTTTGGCGTAATGCTGCGCATGATTGAAAGCCATTTCAATGGAACGCGCCTGCATTTCGCCGAGTCCTTTGCGGCCGCGCGGCTTGAATGATTCAAAGGTCAACTCCTTCAATTCATCGAGATGACTCATCGCAAACAAACGATCGCGGATATTCCCCGCCACTTTCGAATGACGGCAGGTGCAAATTTCAAGCTTGCCGAACTCTGCATGTCCCACAGGAACATCCGAACGCAAATACCCCACACCGTGACAGTGCGGGCAATTCAGATCGCCAGGCAGATCATTTTTGATTGGAACGTTTGCGGAGCTGCTCGATCTTTCGGCTGACGCCCTGCTGGCCATCTTTTTTATCGTTTCGTCTATTCTGCTTTTCGGCACGGCCTTCTTCCTTCCAGCGTTTTAAAATCGCTTCAATATATTTCCAGTTTCGTTTATTGTTTTCAACCGCCAAACCAATCGCATCCGAGATCCACTCGGCCGTATAAACATCTTCCGCATCCTTCAACATGTCGGCGATCAACGGTGTCAGCGGACCAATGTTTTCTTCATATCGTTTGAACACATTCGATCTCTCACGCGTTGCAGAACCGACCCTGGATAATTTGCCTTTCGTAAAAGAATCAACAGCGAGTCGTCCGCGCGGGGAATTGAGGAAATAAAGAACATCCGCTTCATTCTCCGCCTTGAGCAGGATTCCACGCGCCAGGCATTTCTTCAGCCCGCGCTTGATCTCCTTAATCCCCAACCCAAGCGACTCAGCCTCGAAATCCTCTTCACGCAACGCTCGAAAATTCCCTTCGATGTGCTCGATCCGCCAGATGGCATGAAGCGCCACCTTCAACTCCGCGGCATCTTCGATCTCGCCGATCAATCGCAAGAACGAATCAGGAATCTGGGTAAATGTTTCAGAGGAGGTAAAACCAGAAAAAGCGGACATGATTTTGAATTTCATCAAAAAGGACGAAGGCTGCTTTCATCCCTTTCTTTTACTCGTTCGGTCTAAACACCCGCGTGGCCGCATTCTCAAATTTTGCCAGTGCGCCGCGGAAGATCATTTCCACGCTGCCCACAGGGCCATTGCGATGCTTGGCAACGATGATCTCAGCCACGTTTTGCTTCTCGCTATCCTTTTCATATTGATCGGGGCGGTAGATGAACATAACGATATCGGCATCCTGTTCCAACGAGCCTGATTCGCGGAGATCGGAAAGCACTGGCTTTTTGTCAGTACGCTGTTCCACCGCACGGCTCAACTGTGCCGCAGTCAACACAGGGACATTCAACTCACGCGCGAGTACTTTCAAACTGCGCGAGATGTGCGAAACTTCCTGTACACGGTTATCGTTGCGCGAGTCACCGCCCATGAGCTGGAGGTAGTCAATGATGACAAGGTCGATTCCATATTCCATGTGCAGACGGCGGCATTTCGTCCGCAGCTGCAGGGGGGTGATGGCGGGTGTATCGTCGAGGTAAATATGCGTGTCTGAAAAAACTTCAATGGCGTGCGTGAAAAGCGGCCACTCGTTTTCCTGAAGCTTTCCGTTTCGCAGGCGTTGTGAATCAATACCTGTCTCCTGCGCGATCAAACGCTGTACCACCTGTTCATTGGACATTTCCAACGAAAAGATGGCAACGTGCTTTTTGTGAGTCAACGCGGCATTCTTTGCGATCGAAAGCAGAAAGCCCGTTTTACCCTGACCAGGACGACCCGCAATGATCAGCAAATCTGAAGGCTGCAAACCTGTCAGCATTCTGTCGAGGTCAATGAACCCAGTCGGCACGCCGTGAATTTCCTCAGGGCGTTTGGCAAGATCATCGATGCGGTCGTAGTAATCGCTTAATACTGCGGAGATCGGCTGCAGGTCATGTTTGAGGCGGCGTTCGCTGACGTTGAAGACAGCTTTCTCCGCTTCGTTCATCACATCATCCACCGTTGACGATTCGTTGTAAGCAATGGAAGCGATCTTGTTCGCAGCGGTGATCATCTTGCGGCGGATGGAATGTCCTTCCACGATACGGCCATACGATTCCGCGTTTAATGAAGATGGAACTTGATTGATGAGCGATGTAAGATAGGCCGAACCGCCGATCTCGGCAAGCTGGCCCACGCGGTCCAGTTCCTCGGAAAGGGTGAGCAGGTCCACGGGGATGCGTTGTTCGTGCAGGCGTGTGAAAGCCTCCCACACAAATTTGTTGCGGTGGATATAGAAATCATCCGGGCTCAGGAACTGAGCCACGTCATAATAGGCTTCGGGGTTAATCAGCACCGCCCCTACAACGGCTTCTTCGGCTTCGCGGCTGTGCGGGATTGACGAAGGTGTCGAACTGGCGGGGGCGGCGGATGATGAATCATCCCCGTAGGGGAATGATTCGGGGAGAGTTTCTGTCATTGAGGAGGTTCAATCCAAGGGTGAGGATGAATCGGGTTTATCTTTGTCAGGGTTATCGATATCGAGTTTGTCAATGAAATCCTTGAAAACAGACAGGCGGTTGATGGCATCATCCGAAAGAGGCGCGGGCGCTTCTTTGCGTGAGAGAGGAGTTGTATCGGGCATTTCCTGATCGGGCGCTCTGCCTGCGGATTCCATGACACTTGCATGCACAAGGATCGGAACATGTGCACGGACAGCAATGGCGATCGCATCGGATGGGCGCGAATCGATACGCATTTCCCGTCCATCCACTTCGGCGATGATGTTCCCGAAGAAGACCTCACCTTGAAGTTCGGTGATCTCGATTCGCAGGATGCGCGCATTGAAGGCGGTGAAAATATTTTTAAGCAGGTCGTGGGTAAGCGGGCGGGACATTTCAACTTCCTGCAAGGCCACGGTAATAGCTTCGGCTTCATAGGGTCCCACCCAAATGGTAAGGTAACGTTCGGCGCTTGTTTGCTTGAGAACAACAACGCGCTGCGGCGTCATTAAATGCACGCGGATGCTATCAATTACAACTTCTATCATATCTGACATAAGGCAACTCCAATGCGCTTATTTTAGCATAAAGGCGGTGTACAAACCTGTGATTCCGGGCGAATGAGCAAAAGGGAGCGATTTCTGGAAATTCGAAAATTCGATTTGCCAGATCATACAAATACGGCTATAATCCGCTTCGCTCAATCGGGGCGTGGCGCAGCCCGGCTAGCGCGCTTGCATGGGGTGCAAGAGGTCGGAGGTTCAAATCCTCTCGCCCCGACAGCACAAGATGAACCGCCCTTATGGGGCGGTTTTATTTTAACTGTACTGTTACCTTCTTATCCAATGGACTCAAACGAAGAACTTCCCACATTCCCTCTCAATCCAAAATCCATTCTCAGCCTTGTCTTTGCAGTATTGACCCTGCTGACGTTTTGCACAGGCTGGCTTCCCATCCCGTTGACCGGGGTCATTTGTTTCCCATCAAGCTTTTTGCTTGGCATCCTCGCACTGACCTATGGGACAGTTTCATTAAGGCAGATCCGCCAGCGAAACGAATCAGGACATCCCATGGCATGGACGGGAATCATTATCGGTGGTTTTGTTTTTGTCTGTGTGCTGTGCATGTTGATCGCAATCATCTCGATCTTCATTTATTCGCCAGATATAATTCCCCTACCGTCCTTTATACAAGACCCACAAATATAAACACAAAACCCGCCCTGGTATTTCTTAGGCGGGTTCTTTTATTTTAATGAAGCTGCGCCAGCGCGAAACAATTAGTAAGGTTGTGCCAGGAGATCGTCGAGCACCTTTTTGGATGAGTCATCGATCACTGAGTGCTGACTTCCGCCATGCGAATCCATTGTGACGACCACCGGGAAATCCTTGACCTCGATCACCCACATGGCCTCGGGCACGCCAAAATCAAGTTTGAAAACGCCATGTACTTTTTTCACGGTCTGCGCAAGGAAGGATGCCGCGCCGCCGATGGCATGGAAATACACGCCAGGCGTTTCCTCACATCCCTTCAACGTTTTCGCGCCCATGCCGCCCTTGCCGATCACACCTTTGACATTGAAGTGCTTCATCACATCGGCCTGATACGGCTCTTCGCGGATGGACGTGGTGGGGCCTGCCGCGATGATCTTGTATTCCTTGGTATCCAGCCCGGTCACCACGGGGCCGCAGTGATAAATGACCGAGCCAGCCAGCAATTTCTTCAATTCCTCATACACTTGCAGGTCATCACCTTGAGGCGGACGAGTCTTTTTGATGAAGGTCTCGATCATCCATTTGTGGGCGGCATCGCGCCCGGTCACCATCATGCCAGACAGGCTGACCGCATCACCGACCTTTAAATCGCGGATGATCTCATCGGTGATTGGAGTAGTTATTTGTTTCATCCCATTCTCCTTTTACGAATCGCACAATCGTAAATCGTTAATCGTAAGTAACTTCTCCGCCCTTCACTGTCATCTTGCGGCGGCGATAGGCCCAGCACATGTACGAAACGGACACAAAATAAGAAGCAGGCAAACGGCTCAACCCTGTAATTTTTGTGTCCAGCACCGTGGTCTTACCGCCGAAGCCCATCGGGCCGATGCCCATTTGATTGGCTTCACTGGTCAGGCGTTCTTCCAACTCAGCCAATTTCGGGTCTTCGTTGCGCGTGCCCATTTCGCTGAACAATACTTCCTTTGATTTGATATACGACGAGCCGCGGTCACCGCCAATGGCGACGCCCAGAATACCAGGCGCACATCCCTGCCCCTGCGCTTTTTGCACCGCATCCAAAACGACCTTACGCACACCGGCCAGATCACGCCCCGCGCCGACGGAATTATCGGGCAGGGAATATTGACGACCGACGTTTTCGCATCCACCGCCTTTGAGCATCAACTCGATGGTGAGGTCGTCGCTTTCCGTCTCTTCAAAATGGACATAGGGGAAGTCATCGCCGCCGAGGTTGTTTCCGGTGTTCTTGTCATAGATGGCATCAACAGCATTCGGTCGCATATAGGACCGTTTGGTGGCTTCGGCCATCGCGGCACGAATCTGCGCCTTGAGCTTGATCGTGGACCAGCCCAGCGGATAATGCACATAAAAAATGGGTGTGCCTGTATCCTGGCAAATCGGCGTGGAATTTGCGCGGGAGAGGTCAATATTCTTGAGAATGGTCTCCAATGCCCCGCGTGCAGCGGAGCCAGGCTCTTCTTTTTCAATGGATTCGCGCAGCCGCTTCTCCACATCCGGCGGCAGGCTGGATGATGTGCGGCGAATCAATTCAAGGATTTCATTTGTCAAATCTCGCATGGGGCCTCCAATAGAAGTGCCTATGATAATCCCGAAGGCATGAAATTGCCATTTAAAAATTCAGAGTCCACGCACAGAGCATGGACTCTTTCTTCTTTTCTCTTTCTTTCACCTACGCATTCAAATGATAGGTGTGATACGCATTCTGGCAGGGATTCCCCCAGGTGATGTGCATCTCACGCGCAGTCAGATCAATGACGAGAGCGGAGATGGTCTTTTCGCGGTCAAGCGGGTCAAGGCCCGCGATGTTGTGATTGCAGATCGAGTTCGGGATATTGACATGGTCTTTTTGAATGGACTGCAAAGACTTGATCGAGTGCTGGCTGTTCTGCTTCAACAGGCGCGAAGCACGGAAATAACGCACGCGTGAAGAAAGCAATTCTTCAGGGTCTTTTTCCACCAGTTTCATTTGTGGATCGAGATAATGATTGGTGTGGACCATGTAACCGTCATGCGCATACAGGATCTCGAACTTGCGCGCAGAGACCTCGATGGAATACATTTCTCCGCTTTCGTGGACGAGCAGGTGGTTATACCCCGCCGCGCGATGTTGAACAAGCGTACGGCCAATGGCGCCTGAAATACGGTGAGACGATAAAACGGCGCGAGCCACAACAAGTCGCGGAATACCGATACGCGAGTCACTCGGATAAACGGAATCGATAAGTTGGGCAATGCCAAAGGCGTTGAATCCCACATTGGGCAGCAGCCCGCCGTAGGTCATGGCGAGAAACGGGGGTTCCTTATCAGGCCTGGCTGAAATGACGAATACGTCGTTCTCGTCTTCGGGAATCCAATCCTCATTGTGAGCAGCGAGCACGTGACCATCCGCCGTACGGTTGTCGTTGACCGCCATGCTGGTACAGCGGGTGAGATGAAGCGCATCCATTGTGACGGCTTCCATCGCATTGAGTGTGACGATGTCATCGAAAGCGACGTTTGCGCCCTCGGCGATGCCGCGCATTTCATCCACATATTGAGGGTAACGTTCTTCGGCAAAAGGCAGATATTTGCGAGACTGGATCTGCGCGCCCTGCCAGGTAAGCTCAAGATTATCATAAGCGGCATCGATCAAAACGCGTGCATTGGCAACGCTATGCTGGACCTGTTCGCGGGCGGCCTCGCCGATCTGGCGGCCCATTTCGCGATGTGTGCCTGAAACCTCGATCAGAGGCGGCGGGGTGTTGTGGGCGGGTGTGTTTGGAATATCGTTCTTTGTAAACATGTTTTCCTCCATAATGAAAACCGCCCCGGAGGGAATTTCCCCGGGGCGGGCGCATTATATCATGCAGGTTGTATTTTCGATTTTACCCTTCCATACAACTTTGAAAACACTCGTTTACGAAGCAGGCGGGATCTGTTCCACAACCGGGGGTGTCGAGCCGGGAGCTGCCCGTGTACCAAACCACGTCATCACCACGCCGCCGAGGGCTATGAGCGAGACGACGATGGAGATCAGCCACCCGATACAAGGGATCAATTCAACAAAACCGCCGATGAGCAGAAGCAGGAATGTGCCAAAGCCTGTTGAAAGGACGGGAGCCCAACTCTGGTTAATGGCTTTTGTAAAGCGGTCACCGATCTCCTGACCGATGGACACCATACCGAATAACCAAGCCATTGGAAGCAGAATGAAGGCCACAATGGCGGCGACTGGAATAAGCAGAATGGTAACGACCATGATAAGCAGGGTCACCGGGGCGACGATCACCGTCAGCAAGCCGAAACTGCCCGCCATGACCGGCTGACGTATGATGGTATCCGCGACACGATCCAATTGCGGTTGGAGGAACAGGGTGAGCAGCATACCGATCGCAGCGATCGCCAGTGCACGGGTGAAAACATTGACCACTCCCCATAACGGGTTGAAATCTACATTGACTTGAGGCACACCGGGTACATCAGGGACATTAGGCACATTGGGAACGTTGGGGACATTGGGAACGTTCGGCACATCAAGCGGAGGAGCATTGTTCACGATCTGGCCAGTCACCTCGGCGCCGGGTTCCTTATCCACCTGGCCGCCCATTGTGACAATATCACCGTCCACGACGGCGGTTTCGGTCAACAAAGCCTGACCACCGATCAGAACGACATCGCCATTGATCTCACCTGTGATCTCGAGATTGCCGCCAATTAAAACCACACTGCCATTGGCAGTCCCGTCAATTTGAAGGTTCCCTCCGATCAGCACACTATCGCCGTTAATGACGGCATCCTTCTCGATGTCCACATTCCCACCGATCACGGCCAGGCTGCCATCCAGCGTTTCGTCACTTTCAAGTGTGTAGTTTTGCCCAAGCAGGAACACGTCGCCGCCGTTTGGGCTTTGCGCGTGGACTCCACTGGTGGGTAAAAACAGTAAAGCTAGTAATAGAAAAAGGGTCGTAATTTTTGTTCTCATGCTGAAACTCCTTGCGGGGCGCGGCTAAATTGCCAGATTGAAATTGTCCATAAAAGACCAAGGCCGGCCAACGCAGAAACAAATACCATCCACATGTAAGGCGGGATGAAGTCGGGCAGAATACGGAATAACACGGCGGCGGCTTCGGTCAGGGCCTGAACTGAGCTTGCAAAGAATAGAAAATAACCGACCGCAGCCGTGATCCATTCCACTGGGGAGGTGATGAAGGCGTAGATGAAGGGAGCCGCAATCCATGCCAGCAGGGCCGTCCCGCTCACCACCAGCACGAGTGTGCCCCACAACTTGCGGCGGCGTTCTGCGATCTTCTGAGCAGCAAGGCGCTGTTGGAAGCGCAAGGCAAAACCCGGGGCGGGCGCCACCACATTGGCAGAGCGCAGAGCCAAACCGGTGGCAGATAACGCCGTGCAGTGCGTGCACGTGCGCAGGTGAAGATCGAGTTCACGCTTCTCGGTGGATGTTAGATTTTTATCGTTCAATAGCCATTCTTCAAAAGGCTGGTGATTCATAGGGTCTCCTTTCGGTCTCGGCACGAGTTTCTTCTTCCTGCCATAGACCAGCAAGTTCCTTGCGTGCGCGGTGTAAACGGCTCTTCACCGCGCTCACCGTCAATCGTAAAGATTCTGCGATCTCAACTTCGGAATAGTCGTACCAATAACGCATGACAATGGCAGCGCGATCGGTGGGATCCAGGTCTTTGAGCATGGCATGGATTCGGTCGCGAGTCTGCCCTTTGATGGATTCAGATTCCGGGTTGGGTGAATCGAGATCGGGCAATTCAAAGGTGTTGCCGTCCTCATCCTCTGTATCCATCGAAAAAATGGAGAATTTCCGGCGGCGTAGTCTATCGATACAGTAATGAGCCGCAATGGAAAGCAACCATGTTGCGAACGACCGTTTCTGATCATAACGATGCAGGTGCTGGAAGGCGCGCAAAAAGGTCTCTTGCGCGGCATCCTCTGCCAGATCGGGCTCGCCCAACATGCGATAGCACAAGTTGAAAACAGGGGTTTGATAGGTTTCGACGAGATGCGTGAAAGCCTCGTCACTGCCTTGTTGAGCCTGGAGTACCCAGGCCAGTTCTTCGTTCACGCGTGCTCCTTGTAGACTTTCTACCTATCTTACGCAGAGGATGGCAGAAAGTTGCACCTGAGAGTGCGCTGGATTTGCCAACTGACCCGCCTATTTGACCAGACAAATCCTTTCACCTGGAAAGACGCACTCAATGAGAATGCCCGTCTCCTTCTGGACCGAGAAACTGCTCCCACCTCCCAAGCGACTCAGCCCTTTGGGCAAACAGGATGGCGATGGCCGTGGTGAGAGGCACAGCCGCAATCAGCCCCAGCGAGCCGACCAACGTCCGTACCACTTCCTCGGCGATGAATGAAAAATTGATAATGTATCCGTAATTTCCATGCCCCAGCGAGAACATCAAAAGCATAGGCAGGGAAGCACCCGCGTAAGCCAACACCAGCGTATTGACAGTCGCCGCCACATGATCCTGCCCGATGCGCATGGCAGAGTTGTACAAAGCGCGGAAACCGAAATTCGGGTTGGCATGATGAAGCTCGAAGACCGCCGCCGATTGAGTGGTCACGAGATCATCCAGCACGCCGAGTGCACCAATGATCATACCGCCGAGCAGCAGCCCGCGCAAGTTGAGCGGCTTTTCCATCATCTGCATCAGGAACATGACGTTTTCATCCCCCGTGCCGTTCAATTTTGTAAAAATGACGAACAATCCCGAAAGCGCACCTGTAAGCAGCAAAACAAGCACCATGCTGATGACCGAGGAATGCGTTTTCAAATTCCACCCGTATGTTAAGTAAAGCGTGACACCCAACAAGATGATCGAGCCGATGATACTCACCCAAAGCGGGTCGTCGCCGTTGAGAATGTGCGGAATGATCTGGTCGATGATGAGATACAGGCTGAAAGCCATGCTCAATAATGCGCGCACCCCCTTCCAGCGGCTGATGACGATGATCGCTATCGCAAAGATCATGGTCAGCCAAAACAGCGGCGTGGTGCGGACAAAGTCCACAAAATAGGCATTGATCACATTATCAGGCGTCTTGCTGATGGAGACCATCACCCTGCTGCCCACCGTGAGATCATAATCGTCTGAACGAAGCTGGCGCTTGCCATAGTCAATTTCCATGGGGATACCCGCATACTCCCCTTCCAGAATATTCACCCGCGCAATTTGATATTTCTGGGTGTGACCACCGAGGTCAACCTGGCCTTCTTCGATAATTTGAAGCACCTCCGCCCGAACCGTATCCGAGCCGAAGGTGGTAAATCCGTCACCGGGCAACTGCACACGCGAGAATTGAAAATAAAGGATCACCGCCGCCAGCAGCACAAAAGGAAAGAGCCATGATTGTTTTCTCATGGCTCAGATTATAAACTGGACTGACTACTGACTATGTTTGCTATTATATTGCAGCCTTCTTCAAACGCTACCTACCGTATGGAAACCAATACCCTTTATCTTCCATATTGAAATCCCAATGCACATGCTTGGTCTCGCGGAATTCTTCGAGACCTTCTTCGCCGAGTTCACGCGCACCGCCAGAGTATTTCATGCCGCCGAACGGACCGGCGTAATTATCGGTCAATGGGTCGTTGATCCAGATCGTGCCTGCTTTGACATCATCGAAGAATTGCTTGATCTTTTTGGTATCGTTGGAAATCAAGACCGCACCCAGACCGTATTGACAATCATTGGTCAATTGAATGGCTTCATCGAAGGAAGTGTATTCCATGATCGGCACGGCGGGACCAAAGGTTTCTTCTCGCATGATGACCATGGTATGGTCAACGCCGGTCAACACGGTGGGTTCGTGGAAGAATCCCTTTTCCAAATGTTTTGGCCGCCCGCCGCCGGTGAGGATCTTCGCGCCGCTGGCACGCGCATCCGCGATCTGTTTTTCAAATTTGGTGCGGAAGGTATCGCCAATCATCGGGCCCATATCGGTTGTGGATTCAAGCCCCGAACCCAGCCTGAGAGACTTGACCTGCTCGACAATGGCTTCGGTGAATTTCGCAGCGCGATTCTTCGGCAGGTAGACTCTTTCCGTTGACGTGCAAACCTGCCCGGCGTTGATGAGAGCCGCGTATGCCACTGCTTTGGCGGCGATCTCCGGGTCGGCATCCTCGGCGATGACAGTGGCATCCTTGCCGCCCAATTCGAGATGGAGTTTCTTCATCATCGGTGCAGCGAGTGAAGCGATTCGTTGACCCGTTGCAAGACTGCCCGTAAACGCGATGACCGGCACATCGGGGTGTTTGACGAGCGGTTCGCCTGTTTCAAGTCCGTAGCCTGTCACTACATTGATCACGCCCGCAGGCAGACCGTCAAAACAATGTTCAGCCAGATACAGCGCAGTGAGCGGAGTCATCTCTGACGGCTTGATGACGATGGTGTTGCCAGCCGCAAGCGCAGGCGCAACCTTCCATGCCAGCAAGAGCAACGGATAATTCCACGGAACGATACAGCCGACCACGCCATAGGGCTCCTTGATGATGAAATTGAATTGTGAGGCTTCTCCGGAAGTCAGCACGCTACCGCGATGATGGCGGCCCAGTTCGGCGTAATAGTGAAACGTGTTGATGACCCATTCCACTTCCTCTTCATTCTCAGATAGCGGTTTGCCTTCTTCCAATGTAAGCAGGTGGACAATCTTCTCACGATGCTCGTGGACCTTGTTCGCCACTTCATGAAGCAGGCTGGCACGTTCGTTCGAGCCCAGCTTGCGCCACGGGTCAAATGCGGATTTGGCCGCCTGCACTGCCGCTTCGATATCTTCCACTGTTCCGCGCGGCACAGAATCGATGATCTCTTCCGTCGCAGGGTTTTGGACTTCGATTTCCTCTTTTGCATTTCCGTTCGTGAATTTTCCGTTGATGAGCATCTGGCGCATGATTGCCTCCATAATGTAAAGTTAAAAAGTGACAGTCACCTTAAAGGCGACTGTCACTTGATTATTCTTTCGGTTCCTGAGACTCTTCGATCAATTCCCTCGGCGTAGCCGCGCCACAGCTTGGACAGATAAATTTATGTTCCACCGGAATGTAAGACCGCGAGCAAAACGGACAGGTGATCGGCATCGGCTCTTTGGGCACTTCCTTCACCACTTCCTTTGTCACCTCACGGGTTTCGACGCGGGTTCCGCCGCCGCCGATGAAAACATGACCACCGCTACGAGAAAAGCCATCGCCGGAAGATGAATTGGAAGAAGATGATTTATTCGCCGCTGCGCCTGCCGCTCCGATAATGCCGCCAAGATTACTTCCGCTCTTTGCAGAAGGTTTTGGTGAAGCAGATGGTTTGGAGGACGACGAGGATTTCGAGGAAGATTTTCCGCTTTTGGAGGACGAACTCTTTCCGCCCTTCATATTCCCCATCAGGAAGAACAGCACCGCCACGATCACAACCGCCGCCAGGGTTACGAACACAATGATCGCCGTCAGCCGCAACGCACGCGGAATGTTGTAAAGCTCATACCCATAACTAAAAAGGAACACCCCACCGACATAGAATGGCGACAGGATGATGACCAAAATCGTGCCGATATTCTCCGCGAGATTTCCCTCGAACCAGGTTTGATACGCGATAAAAACGATCAACGCCAGAGTTGCGAGAGCGATCAACCCGCCGGGGATCAGGATGTGCAGCGGCTTGCCAGGCTTTTCATCATCATGGTCATATTCAAAAACTTCGTGGGTCTTTGCCCGTACTTGTCTTGCGCGATATTCTGATTCAGGCATGTGAGTCTCCTTTATAAAAAGGGTGCATCGCACCAGATTCGATGAAAAGCTCATCGAATAGATTTCTGCCAGTAAATGGGTTTCTCTCACCCGTCTGCGCGACGCACTCCGTACTGAATTAATTTATTTGCTCAACTCACGCGAAAGGGCTTCCATTTGCGCGAGAATGGCGGCCACTTGTCCGCTGGGGACGTTGACGCGATACATGTGAGTAAACCCATCGCCGAGCATGATCTTCACTTTTCGCCATGAAGCCAGCTGCGGTTGGACCTCACCCTGCGGCAGTAATTTAACCGCCTGCTCCCATTGTGGATGAGTTTTCATGTAGTCGCCGAGCAGGTCCAGGGTCGTGGTGCGAAGCGGAAAGAGATGAGTCGCCTCCACCCAGCGTGCATCCTGTTCGTCATCCAACAGCCAACGCGCGAACAACCATGATGCAAGCTGTTCCTCCCTGGTCGATTTCAATACAACGTAGGAAGAGCCATAAACCACCAGCGCATCTTCATTTTCACCGGGGAAGGAAATGACCTTCCATACATCCGTGTTGCTGGCGCCCGCGAATGCGCGGGCTACATCGGGCAGGTCTTCGAGGCTGGCGGCAATGAATAGCGCTTCGCGATTGGCAAATGCAGTGATCGGATCGGAGTCCGCGGTTTGCCAGGCACAGGTCGATTCAGAAAGTTCGCGCAGGAATTTAAAGGCTTCGATATTGTTCGGTGTGAGGAAGCGGTAATCACTGCCTTCCAAAACGCCGCCTTCGAATGCAAGCAGCCACGCATATGCCGTCATGTAATCTGTATCTGCATACCAGCCGCCCATGAAATCATTCTGAGGCGATTCATCCTTCAACATAAATTGCTGGGCACGGCAGGCCTGCTGGCGAAAATCATCGGGCGCATCGGGCGGAGAGGCAAACCCGATCTCATCGGCCCAGGTTTCATTCCACAGCAAAAAGCGCGCAGTGCGCTGCGCGGGAAGTCCGACTCGTTCTTCACCGTAGCGATCCTGATTCCAAAACACCACGGGGATGTTGCTCGCATCGATTCCATAAGCGGGGTCATTCACATATTGCGTCAGGTCTGTCACCATGCCATTGGTATCCCACTCCAGCGCGTGCTCGGGCAGCGCGATCACCAGATCAGGGCGGTCAGCTGTCGGCTGAGATGCAGACACGTTTTCATACAGGTTCGTAAAATTGACCTGACTCTCGGCAACGACCTTGATGCCCCATTCATTGCTTTGATTGAAATCTTCGACGAAGGTATCGAATCGGCCTGACTCGACCCCGTACCACGGATGCCAGACCTTGATCTCCAACCCGTTCAGCGCTTCTTTCTTGACCCCAAGGCTGCTCGGTGCTTCGACAGTGGGTGCAGGCTGCGGCGTTTTTGTAGCGGCCTGCGTGACAGATACCTCCTTAGTCGGAGTGACCTCCTGTGCGCCGCATGCAGAGAGAATGATTACGAAAATAATAAGTGGCAGGATGATCTTTTTCATGGATGGATTATTGAGCCAGGGTCATAAATGGAACGGGCATAAACACTAAAAGGAAAACAATGATCATTGCAAAGCCGAGCAGGCGTCGGGGCGGGTCGAGCGTGGTGATCTGGTCCAACGGTTCCGCGTTGACCCTTCCGAGCCAGAAAAGCAACATGGCCCAAATCCACCATCCGCTCCAGAAGATGCCGAGCACCGCAAGAATACCAATGATAAAAGGGAATCCCTTGCGCGCCTTTTCACCAAAAAGACCATAGATCACATGCCCGCCGTCCAGCGTGCCCGCAGGGATGAGATTCAAACCAGTCACCAGCAAACCCGCCCAGCCTGCAAATGCAACGGGATGAATGAAGACATCCAACCCGCCAAAGGGGACGGGACGGCCTGTAAAGAAATACTGCAGCCAATACAAAATTCCCTGCGGCGCTACTGGGGATGGGAGCAATTGGCCGAAGGTGATGTATTTTGCCAGCAGATACATCAGGGAGTTACCTTCGATGAACCCGTTCGGGTTGGGATCAATGGTGCTGAGCGTGGAAAGCGACAAGCCGTAAAACAGAACGGGAAGCGCCACGATCAAGCCTGCGATCGGGCCTGCCACGCCAATGTCGAAAAGCACGCGTTTGTTTTTCGGAATACCGCGCATGATAATGGCCGCGCCCATCGTCCCCAAAAGGCTGAGCGGAAGCGGAATGAAATACGGCAGGGTGGCGGGAGTCTTGTGATAACGGCTCATGAAGTAATGCCCCAGTTCATGCGTCAACAAAATTCCGAGCAGGCTCAGCGCAAAAGGCCAGCCTGTGAAGATGCTTTTGGCAAGCAAGAGCAATTGCCCCATAAAGTCATCTGGCACCGGGCCTTCGGGCTGCGCTCCGGCCAGCATTACGCTTAACACGGTCAGCACAAAAAGGATGATGTTCGTGGAAATGTTATCCTGTTTGGGCTCCGGTAATTTCGGCGCGAGGTAAATAATCTGGCGCGTTTCCTCCATTCGAAAAAGCGGGGTGATGCCGTGCGGAGAAAGCGATTCAGCCAGTGTGTCATAAAGCGAAGCGGAATCTTCATTCAACAATTCGCCGCGATAACGCAGAAAGAATCCCTTGCGCGGGTCTTCGCTGGTCACATCTTCGATACGAAACACACGGGCAACAAGATTTGTAAGAACTTCAGTTTCAGGAATGGACATTGAATACCTTTTTAACCAACATACAATGGACAGTGGACGATGGACAACAAGATCGTCTGTCGCCCATCGTCCAATTTATAGGCGGGAGTGGATGGGAGTCGAACCCACCGCGGCCCGCAACGCGGCCCGCCACAGGTGTTGAAGACCAGGAAGCCCACCGGGACCTAACCACTCCCGTTTGCAAGGATAACCGAGAGAAGATGGATTCGCAAGTTATAAAGTTCACGCATCAAGATTTGTTTGCGCGTAATGGACATGATATATAATATCAATAATGCCAAATCGGTTTCGCCGTTTGTTTTCAGCGCCCATTTTCGAAAATGCGGAGAAAACGCGCACCGCACAGATACTCAACAGTTTTGTGTGGAGTGCAATCAGTATCCTTTTAATGATCATCATCATTCGGCTGATCATGGGGAGAGAGAACGGCAGCGTACCCTTGTTGTTATTAACAGGGATCGTGTTTGCCCTGGGAATTGTTCAGGTTACGATCCGACGCGGTTACATTCGCGGCGCGAGTATGTTCCTCGCAGGATCATTATGGGCGGCCATGACCTTCCAGTCATGGGAGGCGGATGGAATTCGCGACGTCGCCATCGTTGCCTATCTTGTGATCATTCTTTTGGCAGGCCTGCTGTTGGGATGGCGTGAAGGATTGTTCTTCGGGGTCATCAGCCTGTCTGCGCTTTGGTTTTTTGCATTCGAAGAAGAGTGGGGACTCCGTATCCAGCATGTGGATACACCGCTAAACATTGCCCGCGACCTCACGGTCATTTTTCTATTTGCGGGCACACTCATTTATCTTTTGATCAATAGTTTAAACCGCAGTCTGTATGATGCACGGTTGGAATTACAGGAACGTTTGCGCGCGGAGCGGAAATTACAGGTACAGGCCGATTATCTCACCGCGTTGAATGAGACCGCCCTGGGCCTGCTCAATCGTTCCGAGTTGAGGCCGCTGCTTGAATCGATCCTTTCGCGAGCCTGCGCCCTGCTTAATACCCAGCATGGGCTGATTGACCTTGTCTTGCCGGATGAATCCGCACTGCGACAGGAACTGGGGCATGGCGTTCTTTCCCGCTACGATGGAAGCCTGACATACAAAGATGAAGGTGTTACCGGGGGGGTATGGGGCAGTGGAAAGACCCTTGTCGTTCAAAATTATGCAGAATGGGATAAGAACCTGCCTGAATTCGTCGATGCCGGTTTCAATGCGGTCATGGGTGTACCTCTCACAGTGGGGAACAAGGTCATCGGTGTGCTGGCCATTTCATTCGTCGAACAGGAACGGGGTTTCACGCAAGAGCATGTCAATTTGATGGAGCGCTTCGCGGCGCTGGCCTCCATCGCCATTGATAATGCCCGTCTCTTTGAGCAGACACAAAAAGAGATCGCCGAGCGGACCCTTGCCGAAGCCGCCCTGCGCTCCAGTGAGGAACGCTTCCGCAAGATCTTTCATGCCAGTCCGGTGGCGATCGTCATCACATCATTGGATAAAGGCATTATCATCGAAGCCAATGAAGCCTACTGGCAATTGTCCGGTCTTGAACCGCATGGAACTGTAGGACGCATGGCTATTGAACTCGGATTGTGGGAAGATGAAGAAGAGCGGCAGGGTTTTGTCGAGAGATTAATAGCCGAGCGCTCCATATATGTTCCGGAGTATCAGTTCATCAATGAAACCGGGGCGCTTTACACGGTATTGGCTTTTTATGAATTGGTGACACTCGAAGGGGCCGACTGCATTCTGTCCATGTTCCATGATATTACCGAGCAAAAGAATGCGCGTGAATCCCTCCAAAACAGCGAGGCGCGCACACGCGCCATTCTGGCATCCATCCCCGATATGATCTTCGAGATCTCGAAGGACGGGGTCTTCCTCGATTTCATGGCATCCTCTGAGATCACCCCCCTTATGCCGCCTTCACAATTTCTGGGCAGAACCGTGCTGGAACTGTTCCCCCCTGTCATCGCCCAGCAAACCCTGTTCGCGCTTGAGCGCACACTGGCAACAGGTCAATTGCACGCCTTCGAATATGGGATGCCGCCCGGCGAAGAAGTGCAGTTCTTCGAAGCGCGCATCACCGCCATCACATCCGAATCCGCGATCATCATGGTGCGTGATATCAGCCAGCAAAAATATGTGCAGGTCGAGCGCGAAAAGCTCATCAACGAACTGGAAGATAAGAACAGCGAGTTGGAACGCTTCACTTACACCGTTTCACACGACTTGAAATCGCCTCTGATCACAATCAAGGGTTTCCTCGGCTTTCTCGAACAGGATTCCGTCAGCGGGAACACGGCACGGCTGAAACTGGATATTCGCCGCATCGGCGACGCCACCGACAAAATGCAGTTGCTGCTTAGTGAACTGCTCGAGCTTTCCCGCATCGGTCGGCTGACCAGCCCGTATCAGTTCATCAAGGTTGAAGAACTCGTAAATGAGGCAGCTGAAGCTCTGCATGGACGGCTTCATAAAAAAGACATCAAAGTTGAAATACATGATGACCTGCCAACGATCTACGGCGACCGTCAACGCCTGCTCGAGGTATTTCAAAACCTGATCGATAATGCCGCCAAGTTCCTGGAAGACCAGCCCAACCCAGTCATTGAGATCGGCCAAAATGGGTTTGAAAATGAACAGCCGATCATTTATATCCGCGATAACGGCATCGGCATCGACCCGATCCACCACGACCGCATCTTTGGGCTGTTTAACAAATTAGATGCCAGTTCGGAAGGCACCGGTATTGGGCTGGCGCTGGTTAAGAGGATCATTGAAGTTCACAGAGGCAGGATCTGGGTGGAAAGCGAACCAGGACATGGGGCCACCTTCTTCTTCACGCTTCCCAACGGACCTGAATCCTGATCCTGTATTAATGTCATTCTCATGCATCTGACTTCGGGGTATACTCTCGACAACCCATCTATTGAGGAGAAAAACTAAATGAAACGAGCCGTGAGCATCAGTATTGGTTCATCAAAGCGTAACAAGGCTGTCGAAGTGACGTTGCTCGGTGAAAAGGTCAGCATTGAACGCATCGGAACCGATGGGGATATGGAAGCCGCCGCCCTGAAATACAAAGAGATGGATGGCACTGTGGATGCATTTGGTGTCGGTGGAGCCGATCTGGGAGCCATCGTCGACGGAAAATGGTACACCCTGCATTCCGTGACCCCCATGGTACGCTATGTAAAAAAGACCCCGCTGGTGGATGGCGGCGGATTAAAGAACACACTCGAAAATAAAGCCCCCGCATTTCTGGATAAAAAGATCGGCGAATATATCAATTCCCGAGGCCGCAAAGTGCTGGTCACCCTCGGTGTGGACCGCTGGGGTCTCTCCCAGGCTTTTTCCGATGCTGGATACGAAACCATTTATGGCGACCTCATGTTCGGCCTGGATATTCCGATGGCTATTCACAAGCTCAGCCAGCTAAAGATCGTGGCTGCCTTGATGATGCCCATCGCCTCCCGTCTGCCCTTCTCCTGGATCTATCCCACAGGCGAAAAGCAGGAAAAACGCACACCCAAATGGGGAAAGTATTACGCCTGGGCCACCGTCATTGCGGGTGATTGTCACTACATCAAGCGTTTCATGCCTGATGACCTGACTGGCAAAGTGATCGTCACCAACACCACCACCCCTGAAGATGTCGAAGCCTTCCGCAAGGCGGGCGTAAAATATTTGGTTACAACCACCCCAGTGCTGGAAGGCCGCTCCTTCGGCACGAACATGATGGAAGCTGCGCTCGTGGCTGTGGCTGGCAAGGGACGTCCGCTCACATGGCCTGAACTGACCGAACTGCTCGACAAGCTCGGTTTCGAACCTCAATTGCAGGAGTTGAATTAAATTATGGATGCAATCGTAACTGCCGGCGGAGTACCCCTGCCCGGTGATCCTTTATATGTGTATTCCAACGGCAATTCAAAGGCGCTGATCGATATTTCGGGCAAGCCCATGGTCCAGTGGGTTTTGGACGCGCTGGGCGAATCCAAAAAAGTGGACAATGTCATCGTCATCGGCCTTTCGCCCAAAAGTGGACTGACCTGCAAGAAGCCCCTGCACTACATTTCCAACCAGGGCCGCATGCTCGCCAATATCGTCGCAGGCGTGAACAAGTCGCTTGAATTGAACAAAAAGAATGAATACGTGCTGATCGTTTCCTCCGACATCCCCGCCATTAAGGGTGACATGGTGGACTGGCTGATAAATACCAGCATGGAAACCAAAGATGACCTGTATTACGGCGTCTGTCCGCGTGAGGTGATGGAAACACGTTATCCCACCTCGAAACGCACCTATACCAAACTAAAAGAAATGGAATTGTGCGGCGCGGATATCAACGTGATCCACGTCAGCATGACAACCGATCACCTCGATACCTGGGAGCAACTCATCGGCAACCGCAAGAGTCCCCTGCGTCAGGCAGCCGTCATCGGCTGGGATACACTCTTTCAATTAGCCACGCGCCAATTCACCCTGCAAGGTCTCGTCGAACGCGCCTCTGAGCGCATCGGCATCAAAGGCCGCGCCATCGTGTGGGACAAGGCCGAACCATGCATGGATGTGGACAAGCCGCACCAGCTTGAACTGATGCGCGAGGATATCGCCAGTCAACTGCAAAAGGCCGCCAAAGCAGAGAAGAAAGCAGCCACCGCTGCAAAGAAGGTCACCGCCAAGCCTGTCGCTGCAAAACCCAAACCAAAGGCAAAGGCCAACAACAAATGAGTTTTCGGTCCCTTCTCGAACTCGATGCCCGACTCTCCGGCCAAATGCGTGTGGCTGAAAAGCCGGGTTTTTTGCGGAATGTAGCCGCCTTCCTCGCCCACTCCGGCGACTCGTGGTTTTGGTTCGCGGCGCTCTTCATCTTTTGGTTTTTCAGCAATTCATTTTGGAAGCAATGGGAAGTCGTTGAATTCTTCGGCATTCTGGGGCTGGCAGGCGTAGTGCTCGGAATAAAATTCCTCGTCCGCCGCAAACGACCTGAAGGCGAATGGGGCGGGATCTATCGCAACACCGACCCGCATTCCTTCCCATCGGGACATGCCGCCCGTTCGTTTTTGATCGCCGTCCTCGCCTCGTTTCTTGCCCCGCCCTGGCTTGCTGCTGTTCTTTGGGTTTGGGCGCCGCTGGTGGCTTTGGCACGCGTGGCCATGGGCGTGCATTATCTCTCCGATGTCATCGCAGGTGCAATTTTGGGTGTGATCGTTGCATTGATCGGTATGCAAATCTACCAGCCTATGGTGGATTGGTTGGTCTCGCTTACGCATTTCCCGCTCTGGTAATTTTTTCGTATTGAAAACAGAAGCAACTTAACCAAGGTTTTTTTAACGCAAAGCCGTCAGGGCACCAAGGTTTGTTATTCTCCTTTGCGCCTCCGCGCCTTTGCGTTAATGTTTTAATAAATTTTGACGAGTCACATTTTACGCCGCAAACGGATTGAAGTTCGTATCGCGGTCGTAATAATCTTCATTCTCCGCCCGCTTCAAAGCGCGGACAACGATATAGGTCAGCGGGGTCATCAACACTTCGACCAATACTTTGAAAAGATAATTTGTCACCGTCAGCGTGAGGAAAAGACTCCACGGGAAAACGCCAAAAGCAGTTGCCACCACGACGAAAATAACGGTATCCATCATCTCGCCCACCAATGTGCTTCCGATGGTGCGCATCCATAACCAGCGGCCATTCGTCCACACCTTCATCTTCGCGAGGATGAAGGAATTGCTGAATTCACCCAGCCAAAACCCCGCAAGGCTGGCGAACAGGATTCCTCCGCTGCTCATCCCACCGAGAATGGATTGATACGCCGCATCGCCTGCGTATCCCTGCCAGGTGACTTCACCCGGCAGACGCCCCACAACCCAAAACACAAACGCCGCCAGCGCCAACGAAAAGAACCCCGTCCAGATCACACGCCGTGAGCGTTGATAGCCATAGACCTCGGTTAGAATATCGCCGAAGACATAACCGATCGGGAATAGAATCGTGCCAGCGTCGAAAGCCATTGGAATGCCGAAGATGCCAAAACCAAAATCCACGATCTTGGCTGAAGATGCGACATTGCTGGTCAACAGCACAGCGATGAACACACCGAGAATGATGTCGAAGTAACGATAAGATTTCATATCCGCGATTTTACCTTTGAAGCCTGCCAAAAGGAGTACCAATGAAAGCTCACACCTTCCGCCTCAAACCCGCTCAGGATTTATTTGACTCGATCGAAGAGTTCGTCAAACAAAAGAATATTCAAGCAGGCTGTGTACTTTCTTCTGTAGGCAGCCTCACACATGCCACCTTGCGCCTCGCAAATCGCAGCACCTACAATGAGTATGAAGGTCATTTTGAGATCGTCTCGATGACCGGCACAGTTTCGATTCACGGTTCGCACATTCATGTGGCGATCTCGGATGGCGATGGCGTGACCATCGGCGGGCATCTCGTCAGCGGGTGCAAAATTTACACCACGGCTGAGATCGTCATCGCTGAATTTGAAGATGTGATTTACAAGCGGGAATTATTGCAAAACGATTCGGGGTATGAGGAATTGGTTGTGTATAAAACGTAGGGACACGGCGTTGCCGTGTCCTGCTTTCGCCAAAGAAAGGGGCGCAGCCCCCTACGCCTCTACAATGAATTCAAAAACTCTTCCTGATTTCTCACGGTCTCTTTCAACCCCAGCCGTTTCCCCAACCTCGTCAACTGCGGCGGATCGACATAGGTCTGCGCGAGAATTTCTTCCTGCCCCAATATCTCGCGCGCGGGGCCATCGAGCAGCACCTGTCCCTTTGAAAGCGCGATGACGCGCTCGAAATTCTCGGCGCAAAAATCAATATCGTGCGTAATGGTGATGACGGTCTTGCCTTCCTTACGCAACTCGGCGATCACGTTCGCGATCCGCGCCACGTTGACGGCATCCTGTCCTGTGGTCGGTTCATCGAAAATGACAATGGGCGTATCCATCGCGATGATCGAAGCCAATGCCACCATCTTGCGCCACGTCGGCGAAAGGTCATAAGGATTGGTTTCGGTCTTGTCGGTCAACTCGGTCAACGACAGCGCCCGCTTCACCAATTCATCGATCTTCTCTTTTGCATATTTCAAATTCTTCGGCCCAAACGTGACCTCGGTGAGGACATCGCGTGAAAACAATTGCTCATCGGGATTCTGAAACACATACCCGACTCGCGACGCGAGTTTCGCCACCGAATATTTTTTCACATCCCAATCCCCGATCAAAACGGACCCGGAAGCTGGTTGCAACAACCCATTGAAGTGTCTCACGAGAGTGGTCTTCCCCGCGCCATTCTGACCGACAATGGCAACCTGCTCGCCCGCTTCGATGGTGAGTGAAATCCCTTTCAAGGCTTCGAGGCCTGTGGGATAGATAAAACGAAGGTCTTGGATTTCGATTTTCATTGATTATCCCGTTGGGGCACAGCGGCGCTGTGCCCGTACGTAAACCCTTCCACTGCCTCATCAATGTTACAGGCAGATTTTCTTTTTCCAAATTCCGCGTTTCTTTGCCTCACGCGCCGTGGACGTGTAGCGCGAAAGCCCGAATCCATGTTCAGCGAGCAATTCAGAGGTGAGCACTTCGTTCGGTTTGCCTTCGAGCAGTACACTGCCGTCTTTCAATGCAATCACGCGATCTGCGAATTCTGCGATCCATTCCACTTTGTGTTCCACGAGGACGACGGTCATGCCTTCTTCGGCCATCTTGCGGATCGTGCCGAAGACTTCGCGTGTGCCGATGGGGTCCATTTGCGAGGTCGGTTCGTCGAGGACGAGCAGCTTGGGTCGCATGACCAGGATCGAGGTCAGAGCGACGCGTTGTTGTTGTCCGCCAGAGAGTGAATAAGGTGAGCGTTCTGCCAAATCGCGGATTCCTGTCAGGGCCATGGCATCCTCCACGCGGCTTTTCATTTCTTCGCGCGGCACGCCGATATTTTCCAGCCCGAATGCGATCTCTTCGAAGACGGTGTATTTCGCGCCCGAAATTTGGTTGAAGGGATTTTGAAACGCGAGGCCCACGTTCAAGACCCACTCATCAAGCGTGGACTTGCTGGATTCTTTGCCAGCCACTTCCACGGTGCCGCTCATTTCGCCTTTGAAAAAATGCGGCGCGAAACCCGCCAGCGTATAACAAAGCGTGGACTTGCCCGCGCCGTTCGGCCCGACGATCGCGACGAATTCGCCTTCGTTCACCTGCAAGTTGACATTTTGCAGGGCGGGCGTTTTCGTGAGCGGATATTGATAGGTGACGTTTTGGAGGTTTACGAAAGCCATAGGTTTGCCGCAATGGAAAGAATGACGAGCATGAGAAGCGCCCATCGAATCGTTTTCTCGAACGATGGGTCGGGGATTTCGTGCAGGGAGGTCTTGCTGTTTTTGGAGGTAAAGCCGCGCGCTTCGATGGCGATGGCGCGTTCTTCCACTTCAACCAATGACCCAAACACCAGCGGACCCACGAGCGGCAGAACCGAGCCAGCGCGTTTGAGGAAGGTGCTTTCGGTATCCAACCCGCGTGAGCGCTGGGCGGCGATGATGGTCTGTGCTTTGGCCTGCATTTGCGGAAGGATTTGCAGCGTGGAAATGATGACGTAGGCAAATTGCCCCGGCAATCCGCGCCGCGTGAGATCAGACATCAACTCGCTCGGATGCGTGGTCAGCAAAAACAAGGTGAATGCCGAGATCATCACAAAGACCCGCATGGCGTTCCGAAACGCAAACATCAGGCTTTCCTGTGTGATATCGAGGAAATAGAATTTAAAGATGACTTCTTCACCGATGGGCTGAAAGAAGGCCTGCATCAAAAAAAGAAAGCCAGCCGCGGGAAGGATCAGGCGCGTGGCGGCCTTGAAAAATTCGGGGAAGACCCTGCCCAATCCGCTTAGCGGAATGACGGCCAAGAGCAACACCACATGCGGAGTCCAATACCAGGGACTGGTGAACGAGATCAGGATCAACGCAAGGATCAAGGTCAACTTCGTCAGCGGATTCAATTTGTGAATGACGCTGTCCCTTTTGATGTGGAAGGAAAGTCTCTCATGCATAGGCGTGGATTATACCCATTCTGGTGCTGAGTAAACGACAAAACCCCATGTCACCGGCCTTTTGAAAGCCCCTGCCCCCATGTCACTTCCCCTATAAGAAAATGCCCGAAGAGATTTCAATCCAAGCAAATTCTCAAAGAAAACCCTTGCTCATAAAATACTGGCGCCCTGCCACTGGGGCCAGCAACCCCCCCCCCCCCCAAATAAGCCTGCGCACAGCCCCCCCCCCCCCCCCTTTGTGAATGGGAGGTTTTAGGAAGATCTGATCAAGATTTATACATCTGGGCAGTGTGTGGAAAAATAGGCGGCGGCAGATGGGCAAGTCATCCAGTTGTAATTCATCTTGAAAGCGATGGAAGTATCCAGAATGTATCTTTAGTGTCAGGAATTGGATCGGAATACATCAACAATATTCACCAAATGTTTCCTCTTGATGTGCAGGAGAAAATACTAAACGATCAAACAAGCTCAATGATTTACCAGCGATTATCGGAACACCTCAATTGGCGGCAAACACATCCAGAAGAGCCACCGCTGATCGTCCTCTCTGCAATACCTACCGCTACCCCTACACCCTAAAACAAAAAGAGACCGAGCCTTTCGCCCGGTCTCTTTTGAATGTCATTGCGAATAGTTATCCGCCCAAAATATTGCGGAGCATGAACGCTGCGAACAGCACCAGCAAAACGACAACGCCGACGGCGATGTACAACTGGTTCTTGCTCGCGCCGCCTTCCGCTTCCACCTGACTGGCTTTGGGATAGCCGCCGATGGTGCGCTTGGGCAGGCCCTGAATGATGGCAAAAGCGATCATGGCTGTGGTGATCTTGTCCACGGGCTCGGTCAGGAAGCTGGTGCTAACCACAGCCGACCAAATGCCCTGCCCCGTCTGGAGCAAATACGCGGTGATGAAGGATGAACCGCTGGCGGTAATGCCGCCGAAGAGATACACAGCAATGGGTGTGGAGACGATCGCAGCGGTGAGCGCAACCACAAAGCCGGTCACAACCACTTTCCACCAGGATTTGAAGAAGCCCCACTGAGCCATGCGCCCGGCCATGTAACCGATCATCGCAGCCACAGGCCACCAGGGAAGCGCACCGGGGTCAATCGCAACGCCCCAAATGATGTTGGAAAGCGCGCCAGTCAATGCGCCTGCCCACGGTCCGCACAGGGCGGCGACCATCACGGTGCCAATTGAATCGAGGAAGACAGGAAGTTTGAGGACGAGAACGATCTGGCCTACGGCGATGTTAATGCCGATGGCGATGGGGATGAGAACCCACGTCTGAGTATTAAAGTTGTTCTTGATTTTTTCCAACATGATTTCCTCCGAAAAATGTGAAATGGATCGTCGTAATGATGATAACACTTTTCAATCCCAATGGTCACGAAAATCTGTAACGCAAAATTTATCTTGCACTCAACGACTCCGCCAGCTTTTCCATCCGCTCCAAAAACAACTCCATGAACATACGCGGACGCACCCCAAAGCCACCTTCATATTCGGCTTCTTCTTTTCGTAATTATAAAAATCAGCGAAGGTATTTCCCAGCCCAACGCCTGTCGAAATATCCACATCCACATACAGAGATTCATAATCGCAGATCTCGGGCATGAAGGTCAACGCCAGTGTCATCGGGTCGTTGATCACACAGCCATCGATCTTTTGATATTCATCGTGAAACTCCATGTAAAAACGGGTTGCATCCGCAATGAACTTCGTGATCGGCGAATCGATCTTCAACAGCCTGTCCAAATCCTCTTTCAGAAAAATACATTGATAGGTCACATCCAGCGGCGTGAGGATCATCGGCATGCCCGAATGAAAAACGATGTGCGCGGCATGCGGGTCCACAAAGGTGTTGTACTCCGCCAGCGGCGTGGTATTGCCCTGATGCCGAATCGCCCCGCCCATGATGAAGACCTCCTTCACCTTCTCCACAATGCGCGGCTCCTTGCGAATCGCCATGGCGACATTCGTCAGCGGACCGATTGCCACCAACGTGACATCCTCCGCCGCTGACATGATCCTCTCGATAAGGAAATCGCTTCCGTGCTTAAGCTGGGGCCTGCCCAGCGGTTCTGACAGTTTTGCGTAGCCCAGGCCGCTGTCGCCGTGAGTCTCCGGGCTAAGCAGGGATGGCTGCACAAGCGGCAATTCACAACCCGCATAAACGGGAATGTTCCCCGCCTTTGCCAGTTCCAAAATTGCCAGCGCATTCCTCGTCACCTGCGCAGTGGATGCATTCCCGTGGATCGTGCTGATTCCATCGAGGACAATTTCGGGCGAGGCCAGAGCGAGCAAGATCGCCAAAGAGTCGTCAATACCGGGGTCAGTGTCTAAAATGATGTGTTTTGGCATTCAATTTTCCTATGCTCCGCCGCCGAGAGCAGGCAGAGTTTCCATCCTCTCAATGAATAATTCCACAAATTCGCGCCCGCGCACACCAAGGGCAACTTTCACATTGGCGGGTTTCTTCGAAACTTTCATAAAATCAGCCAGCGTGCTCCCCATCGAAACGCCGCCCGAAATATCCACATCCACATAATGATTCTCGAAGGTCAGCAGTTCAGGCGCGATGATCGCCGCCAACGTCAGCGGATCGTGCAGCGCACAGCCATTGAAGCCTTCGTATTTCTTGTAAAACTCCATATACACCGCCGTCGCATCGCGGACAAATCGGGCGATGGGCGCATCAATTCTGTTCAAACGCTCCACATCTTCAGAAGTGAGCAGGCATTTGTAGGTCACATCCAACGGGATCAACGTGATGGGAATGCCCGAATGAAAAACGATGTGCGCGGCATGCGGGTCGGCATGCATATTGAACTCGGCGGCGGGGGTGATATTGCCGCCCGCGCGCAGTGAACCGCCCATGATGACCAATTCCTTCACGGCTTCGGCAAAACGCGGCTCTTTGCGAATGGCCAACGCAATATTGGTCAACGGGCCGATGGGGAAAATGCTGATCTCCTTCGGCTCGGCCAGCACACGCTGGATCAAATAATCAACGGCATGTTCGTCAACGGGTTTGGTTTTGGGGGCAGGCAGGTTCGTGTTGCCGATTCCGCCCGCGCCATGCACTGCATCCCCTGATTTGTGCAGTGGAACAAGCAACGGCAGCGAACAGCCCTTTGCCACGGGGATATCCGCCGCGTGAAGGAATTCCAATACAGCCAGCGCATTGCGCGTGGTATTTTCCACATTCGTATTGCCGTGGACGGTGGTCAATGCCTCGAGTTGAATCTCCGGGGAGGCAAGGGCGAGGAGTAATGCCAGCGCATCGTCCACGCCGGGGTCGGTGTCTATAATAATTCGTTTTGGGTTCATGTAATTTTCCCCGTCATTGCGAGGAGGGCGATAGCCCGGCGAAGCAATCTCTACCATTGCTATGAGATTGCTTCGAGCGGAAGATCACTGCTCTCGCAATGACATAAAGGTTTCCACTTCGTCTTTTGTGGGTAATGATGGCTGTGCGCCGAATTTGGTTGCAGCAAGCGCCCCACACGCATTGGCATGGCGAACGGCGTCTTTGAGTTCAAGTCCGCGCAGCAGGGATGCAGCGAATCCGCCGATGAAGGCGTCACCTGCGGCGGTGGTATCTACAACGTCAATTTTATATGTGTCTACATGGATCACTTGTGTGTTGGATACAACCAATGCGCCTTTGCTTCCCAACGTCACAATGACATTCTCTGCGCCGCGTTTGAGCAGGGCTTTTGCAGCCGCTTCAGCGGAGGCGATGTCTTTGACCTCAAGTCCGGTCAACAGGCTTAATTCGGTTTCGTTGGGGATGATAAAGTCCGCAAGGCGGATCAAGTCATCGGGGAGAGTCTGCGCGGGCGCTGGGTTGAGGATGACACGCGCACCATTCGCTTTGGCAAATTGCGCGGCGTGAAGCACCGTCGGGGTGGGGATTTCCAATTGGAGCAGAATCAGGCTCGGGTTAAGGTCAGATCCGCGATCCACATCCGCAAACGAGACGTGCCCGTTCGCTCCCGCCGATAGCACGATGCTGTTCTGCCCGTTCGCATCCACCACGATAATGGCCGTTCCCGTGGAAGCATCATCGCGCTGGATGTTGGAAACATCCACTTGATTTTGCTTAAGGTTTTCGAGCAGGAAATCACCGAAGTTATCCTTGCCCACGCGCCCAAGCATGGCTACGCTGGCACCCTGCCGCGCCGCAGCCACAGCCTGATTGGCGCCCTTGCCGCCGGGAATGGTATGCAAATCATCGCCGCTGATGGTTTCGCCGGGCTGCGGAAATCGCGGCGCACGAACGACGAGGTCGGCATTCAATGAGCCGATGACGAGAACATCACATTTTGGCATTTCAGACATGCGAGCAATTTTACACTATTGGCATGTTCGTGAATTGATTCGGGTTACAACTTCGTGAAAACTATTAAAAATATAACGCAAAGGCGCGGAGGCACAAAGAAAAATGCCTCCCTGCGTCTTGGCGGCTTTGCGTTAAAGAGAAATGCACATTAGAAGCTTACTTCTTTGCCCCACTGATTCGTCACGCTTGCAGCGTCACCTACTTTCTACTTCCTCGGAATCACCACTCCGCCCTTCACATCCCAAATCTCCGCGCTTTGCGAAAACTCTGGCGCAAAAAGAGTCAGGTCGGTGGTGGTGAACAGCACTTGCGCATCGGGGCTGACATATTTCAGCAGGTCGGCGCGGCGGCTGATATCGAGTTCGGCCATCACTTCATCAAGCAGGATCACTGGCCATTCGCCGGTGCGGTCCTTCATCCATTCCACTTCGGCGAGTTTGAGCGCCAGCAGAGTGGTGCGGAGTTGTCCGCGCGAACCGTAATCGCTCACATCCGCTTTATTGATGACGAAGCGCAGGTCATCGCGATGCGGACCGATCGTTGTCACGCCGCGCGCAATCTCTTCACTGCGAATCTGTTTGAGTCGCGCCAAGAATCCATCCTGAATTTCGCTCAACTCAATGGACGAGCGGTCAATGGCGGTATCCAATTTCAAACCCAGCTGTCCATTCGGTTTGGGTAGCGGATCATATGCGGGCTCATAGGCCAGCCGCAGAATTTCCGCACCACGAGTCAATTCATGATGGATGCGCGACGCAAAACGCTCGATCTCCTGAACGGCTTGAATACGCCACAAAATGATCTGCGACCCGAATTTGACCAACGCTTCATCCCACACCTGAAGCTGGTCGCTGCTTCCGTTGCGTTCGCTCAGCGCCTTGAGCAGTGCATTGCGCTGGGTCAGCGCCTGATTGTATTCGCTCAATACGCGCGCATACGCAGGGACAGTCTGAGCCAGTGCGAGGTTGAGATATCGCCTGCGTTCGTCTGGTCCGCCCTCAATGATCTGCGACATTTGCGGCACGAAGATGACCGCGTTGAAATGTCCGATGACATCGCTGGCATGGCGTTTGACCCCATCAAGCAGAATCTCTTTGCGGAGTCTTTGTCCGTTTACGCCAGTAGGTTCGAGGATCAGCCGCGCTTCGAGGTGATGTTTGGATTTTCCGCGCTGATAATCCGCCACGAGACGAGTCACCGCCAGCGGATTCTTCGCTTCGTGAAAATTGACGATCTGCCGGTCCACGTGGGTTTGAAAAGATGTGAATGCCGCGAGAAAATAGATCGCTTCAAGCACGCTGGTTTTGCCCTGCGCATTGCTTCCTACCAACACAATTGCCCGCCGTGGAAGTTCAGCATCCAGGCGGGTGAGACTGCGAAAGTTGGTGAGGGAGAGGTGTTTTAGGTACATTGGGGCAGAGAAATGCTAATCGAGCGGAACTTCGTCCTCGTCTTCTCTCGGCTTCCATACGCGGGTGGCGCGGTCGGTGAAGAGGACACCATTCAGGTGGTCGATCTCGTGCTGAAAAATGCGCGCCATCCAGCCATCCACTTTGAGTTTGACGGGGCTGCCATGTCGATTGAGCGCCTTCACTTGAATCGACTCGTGACGCTCCACCTCACCCTGCAAGCCGGGAATGGAAAGACAACCCTCGATACCCATCACTTTTTCTTCGGAGGTTTTGATGATCTCAGGGTTGATGATGACGTACAACTTCTTCGGCTTCGGAGGCGCGTCTTCATTTTCCTCTTCGTCTTCATCTTCGTCATATTCGATCACGGCCAGTTGCTGCGAAATGTTCACCTGCGGAGCGGCCAGCCCCACGCCCGGTGCTTCGCGCATGGTTTCGATCATGTCATCGATGAGTGTTTGCAATTCCTTGTCGAATTTCGTCACAGGTTTTGCCTTGCGCCGCAACACCGGCTCAGGCAGGAATACGATTTCTCTTAACGCCATACTTCTTGTTCCTTTTTAATTTGGCGGGTTACACACCCGCCCTGCAATTTGGAGCGGAATGATACCTGCAATGCGGTTTATTCGCCACCGCCACCGGCACTATCCGCCCCGCCCATATCTTGCTCGTTTTCCTCGGCAGCCATATCGTCCATTCCGGACGGATTGAATTTTGTAAACTGATTTGTGGATTCGGCATCTTCCTTGACCACTTTCACCGGCGCGGTGAATTCATTGATGTTTTGATGATATGCCGCCAGCCAGGTGGCGAAACGTTCACGGTCATCCTTGCCAGCATCTTCATTCTTTTTGGAAATACGCGCCGAACGTCTGCGGTTGATATCGGCCTGCACACCGGCCGGGTCGATCACATCTTCGAAGGCCAGTTGATTGCCGCCCACCGAAATATTGACCGTGCCATAGTTGAAAATATTGGCGATCAAGCCATCCCGTTTATAGGATGTACTCAAAATACTTTCGATCTGCGCGGAGCGGCGTTCTTCCTTGCCAAAGGGCTTGCGGTCAAGGTCAACGATCTCATCAGAGGTCACTTTGAAGATATCGTTCTTCCAGTCGGTATATTCGTACCACAACCAGAAACCGATGGGCAGCATCAGCACGGGAATAGTCAAAAGAAGCGTATCGGGTCTGAGCGCGCCATTGGCATTCGGCCTCATAAAGGATGCGGTCGGCGAGGAAGCAAAATACCAGATGCGGGCAAAGAACACAACAATCACGCCGAACGTGGTCAACAACGACCGCCAGCCTCTTTGCAAATATACGATCCAATGCTTGCGATAAATGACGGTGGCGCCTTCCTCCACGCGCAATTTGAACAATGCGGAAAGCGCAAGAATCCAATAGGGCGTCTTTGCGATCTTATCCTGATCTTCGGGCACCACGGGCGCAAGTTCCACCTGCGGACGTTTATCCAAAGGCAAACCCAGCTTTTGTTTGATGGTGTCTTTCATGACATCCATCTGGCTGCGGGTGGTGATGGCCTTCGTACGCTCCCAATATTCGCGGATCATATCGGCGGCTTGATTGGGATGGTCGACGTAATCGAATTCAAGTCTGCTGACGAAAGTACGCACGATCACATTGCCATAATCAAGTACACGCCCGATGGCGTCCGTCTCAACACCCACTGAAAGGATCGTACCCAGCGGGGCCTCTTCACGGCTGTCATACAAACCAATCACCTTCTCCAGCCAGATGACACGCTGATTGGTGACAATGTAGTAATCGTTGCTCCAATCAATGGCATTCCATATCCCCCAGCCAAGAATTCCGACCAAAGCCACCACTGCCAGCGCGTAGGGAGTTGTGGCGGCAGTAACGACTCCCAGCCCGAACAATGTCGCAGGGATCGCCAGCGCCAGCACCGGGTACACCAGCGCCTGATACAACTTCAGCTTATGTCTGCGGGCGATGAAATAAATAACTTCATTCTTGCCAAGCCACTTGAAACGGGTTGAGCGCGCCAGTTTACGGCTCTTGATCGCCACCCTGAAATTCGGTTTCAGGACTTCATAGCGGGCAAGCAATTTCTCGAACTCATCCCGCGAAAGAAAAAACAAGGTGCAACTTTCCAAGGCTGTGATGGTAGCGGAACGATTTCGGTTTTCGAACAAGGCTTCTTCACCAAAATAATCACCAGGAGTCAGCCACGCCAGAAAATCTTCACCCACATCGCGCGGACGAGTCACCTTCACCCTGCCCTTGAAAATCATGTAAAAGCCGTCGGGCTTGTCGCCGCCCTTGAAGATGACATTTCCCGCAGAAAATTCACGTTCGACAATTTTTTGTCCAATGCCAGATAAATGCTCCTCCTTCAACCCATTGAAGAGGTGCATCTTATCCAAAAACATTACGCGCTGCTTGAGTTCGATCACGTTTTGATTCTATCAAATTTCGCGGACAATGGCGCATCCATAAGCGGGGGATTCCGCCAGCGCGGGCAACTGCCCATTAAGCAGAGACTCAACCGCCAGGTCCAAATAGAAGCGGGTCGGGATGCGATTCCGAAATGTGAAATCATCCACCGATCCACGGTAGCGAAGGATTCCCTCCCGGTCAATGACAAACACATGCGGAGTGGTTTGCGCCTCGAACAGGTCTGCCACACGGCAATTCGCATCCAACAGGACCGTCGGCAGGCGGCGGGCATCAGCGGCTTTTTTCAGCGCCTCAACATTTTCGCTTCGATTCGACGCGATGGACAGCATCACAACGTCACGCCACTGCATAAGCATCGCCATGATCGCCTTGTCCGTGCGCTCCGAATGCGGACACTCACACGACCAAAAATTGACGATGACAATCCTCCCGCGATAGTGACTCAAGCGGTGAAGATTGCCATCGAGGTCGGGTAGTTCAAAATCGGGAGCGGGCTGGTTGATTTGCATTTTGGCTTTCGAGGTGCGACACACTCGCGGTCACTCAAATTATTAATCCAAAATTCCAATGCCTGCCAATTTCTCGATCACACCCACCACAGCAGAGTTATCCAATTCACCCATGCCCATGTCGATCATCATTTGATAGAACTTCGTATTCTCCTCGGTGGAAGTGACAGGCACGCCGTATTCCTTTGCGGTATCCAGAACAATATTCATATCCTTCAACTGCATGTACGATTTAAAGCCAGGGTTGCGGTTGCCATCAAACAAACGCGGAGGTTTGATATCGAGCGCCCAGCACTGCGCCGCGCCTGCCTTGATCGCATCGACCACTTTGCGCGGGTCAACGCCTGCTTTTTTCGAAAAGACCAGCAGTTCGCCCATCGCCACCATCTGGGCAGCGACCATGATCTGATTAGCGGCCTTCGCCACCTGCCCCGCACCTGCATCCCCAACGTGCGTGATGGTCTTACCCATCGCCTGCAACACAGGCATCACCTTTTCCAAAGCCCCGGCATCGCCGCCGACCATAATGGTGAGCGTGCCGTTCTTCGCGCCGATGTCACCGCCAGAAACGGGTGCATCAAGCGAGAAAATTCCTTTTTCCTTCAACTTCTCCGCAACCAAACGCGCCGAGGCAGGCTTGATGGTGGAGTTATCCACAACAATGAGGCCAGCCCGCCCGCCTGCGAGGATTCCGTTTTCGCCGAGCGCCACTTTTTCCACATCGGGTGAATCGGGCAGATTGGTGAAAACCACGTCCACTTGTTCGGCAACTTCCTTCGGCGAGTTCGCCGCGGTTGCACCTTCGGCAACCAGTTCATCCACTGCGCCACGGGAGCGGTTGTGTACGACAACGGGAAAGCCCGCCTTGAGAATATTCCGCGCGATGGACTTGCCCATTAATCCGAGACCGATATATCCAACTCTTAGCATAAAGAGACTCCTTGAATGAGAATGATGTGGGATTATAACGCGCCCAACCCCCTCCGACCTAAAAGACACCTCTTCCATTTTCTCGAAAATGGAAGAGGTGTATAAAAGGGAAAACCTGCCCCTTGTTCAGGAGCAGGTTTCAGTTAAGGATGAAGCGATTACTTAATCGAGTAGGTCAGGTTGACGTTGACGGAAACTGTCAACTGGCCAGGCTGGATCGGCACTGCGGAAGCCGCATCGTAAGCTACTCCGCCGCCGCCCTTGCCCATGTCTACGGGGTAGGCGCTATTCTCGTAGAAGTTGATGGTCTGGATCTCGCCGAGTGAAACACCAGCGGCTTCGGCCAATTCCTGGGCCTGAGCTTGCGCATCCGCAACGGCTTTGGTACGGGCATCCTTCAAAGCCTGGGCTTTGTCGGCCACATCGAACTGGATGCTGTTGATGGTGTTTGCGCCCGCGCTGATGGCTGAGTCGAGCAGGTCGCCAAGTCCATCGAGTTCGCGCACGGTGATATAGACGGTGTTATCCACCATGTAGACGGTACCACTGATCGTGCCATCGGGGCCGTATTGCTGCGAAGGCCAGATGCTGAAATTGGTGGTGCGAATGTCTTTTCATCCACGCCCGATTTCTTGATCGAAGAGATCAGCGAGCTGGTTTGGCCTTTGTTCGCTTCGACAGCTTCAGAAGCGGTTGCGCCTTCCGTGTGAACGCCAATGTAAATGTAGGCGATATCAGGGGTGAGGTTCACTTGTCCGAGGCCATTTACATTTAATGTGCGAGCGGGAGCAGGCGCTTCCTGATTGATCGTGGTGGGGCCGCAGGCACTCAAAATGAGAGCGAAGGCCAATACTGCAAATACTAAAAATTTTCTGTTCATTGTTTATCTCCTTAAGTGTTATGTGTCTTTCAGACGCCCCGCCTTCAAAAAAGTTCCCATCCGCCGAAAACTAATTTATTTTTAAGGGAGCTGGGGCACTTGTATTTTAGTTCATTTACGACTAAAATTTTGCACAAATGTTCTAATGGAAAACCATGCCAATTAACTATCAGGAAATTTACACGCAGATTAAGCAGGTTGGTCAGGGTGCAAAGGAAAGAAGAAAGAAGAAAGAGGAAGCACAGGACCTGGCAAAGACCCTGCTCGAAACCTATTCTTCTCAACTGGACTTCCTGCGCTCCAAAGTGGATACTGCCAAAACAGCGGATGCCAACATTCGTTGCGCTGTCCCGTTGGATGAGGCCCTCGCCTTCTTCCTACCCGATGCCTGATTCTGTTATTCAATCCACTTTAATTGCTGCTGACGGTTCGCAAGCTATTGCAGACAGGCACAGCACGGTTCAATTTTGCGTCATCAACGTGGGGGCAATTTCACTAAAGCCAAACTCTGGTGAAACCCCAGCCGTGGAAGTGGAAAGCGAGCTTTTCTTCGGCGACGCCATCGAAGAGAACGGACTCACCACCGACGGCGGCGTCGCCCTGCGGCGTGACCTTGCCGAACGCAGCGTCATCGAAAAGATGAGCAAAGGCATGAAAGGTTCGGTCGTTTCATTTACAGACGGCACGCTCGAAATCTTCCGCGCCAAAGATATTGATAATGCCAATCAGTACCGCAACACCGTGGACAAGTACATCTCCGTCCTCTCGCGCTTGCAGGGACGTGGCATCATCTCAGCGGGGTATATTGACAAGCCTTCATCTAGTCTAGTCGTCAAACTGCTCGAACTGACACAGATCACCATCCCCGAAGAGATGGAAAAACTGCGCAACGCGCCGCCGTTGAAATACGTCACCGATCGCTGGCTGTTCGGCTACAACAACAAATTATTTCAATTGCTCCCGCCCGGTCATCGTTCGGCGGTGTTCAAGATCCAATCCACTTCCGAAAAAAGCTACAAAGGCGTTTTGGAATTGCACTTCTTCTATCTCAACGTCGGCACGGAGGGACACCCCTGGCCCGTGCGCGTGGAAATTCCGCGCTGGGTGGTGGATGATAAAAAGCAACTGGATTTGCTTCATGCGGTTTTGGTCGAGCAATGCCGCATGATGGGCAGCAAGCCGTATCCGTATCTTCTGCATCGTGCGCATGAGACGGCGGTGGTGAAGAATGAAGAGAAGCAGCAGATCGAGCAGATGCTGTCACTGGAATTAAGAAGAAATAGTGAAGACGTGGACGAGGGTTCGAATAAACAGTCCGCGAAGGATTTGAAGGGTAGAACAAGAAGATAACCCCCTCCGCCTTCGGCACCTCCCCCAAATACGACAACGTATATTTTGGATGAATCCAGAAAGCGTTTCAATGTCGTATTTGGGGGAGGACGGGTGGGGGCGGTTTTAGGAGATTTTATATGACACAACCAATCGAGATCGGACGTTTACTGAGCGCAGGGATTTCAGGATTCACAGCGGGCTGCCGTGTGAATCAGTTGAGCGTGCCTTCCTTTGGGGCGCTGGTCCGCGCGCCGCTGGGGGATGGGTATCAGGTGTATGGACTCATCCACGATATTCACATTGACGATGACGGGCTGGTGCGCCAACTGGTGACCGCCGACGGCGTGAGCGAGGAAGTGATGAAGGACAACCGCGAGCGCCGCATTGTGCCCGTGGAAATGTCTGTGCTGGCGGTGGGATATGAGCAGGATGGCAAGGTTCATCATCTGCTGCCGCCGCGTCCGCCGCTGAGCTTGGATGTGATCTATTTGTGCGAGGATAAGGATATGGTACGGTTCACCGAGAAGTTCGGGTATTTCCGTCATATCTTGAATGGCAAGGATGTGCCTGTGGGCGAAGTGCTCGCGGCGCATATTTTGCAGGCGGGGAAGGCGAGGGGAGTGGAAAGTGGAAAGTGGATCGAGTCCGCGACGCAGGAAGTGATTACGTTGCTGCGGGATGATTACCCGACGTTGATGAGTGTGCTGGGTGCTTTGGCGGATATTTCGTAAGAGCATTAAACACGAAGGGCACAAAGGACACCCAGGGTTTTGAACCCTGGGCCCCTCGTGAGGTTTTTATGAACATACAACGAACTCAAATTGGTTATCTCGTCGGTGGCGGACTGAAAGAGAATTTCCGCGTGCGGTTGACGGTTTCTCCGCAGGACATTCAGGAGGGGGCGTTTGTCGTCATCCAGAGCGGACATTGGAATTATTACGGCATTGTGACGGATATCAATCTCGGTGCGACGGACCCGCGTTTTGCGGATGAGCAGACGGAGGTGCGCTTCCCTGCGCATATCGCCAAGGCGCTGCATGGACAGACGTTGTATGCGAACCTTGAGGTGCTGCCGAATCTGATGCTGGAGGTGGGTCCCGAATTGGGCACGCCTGAGTATAAGGATTGGCAGGGAAAAATTGACGCGGGCTTGAAAGATGCGCCGCGCATTTTGCCCGTCAAGAATATTCCTCCGCACCATGCGGTTGTGTCGCTGGCGAATGAGGGCGATATTGCCGAGATCTTCGGTGACCCGAACAAGGAAAGCAATTTTGTCATCGGGTATACGCGCGAGCAGAATCATCCCGTGTGCATTGATTTGGATAAGTTCGTGCAGCGCTCGTCTGGAGTGTTCGGGGCGACGGGCACGGGCAAGTCGTTCCTGACGCGCTTGGTGCTGGCGGGGTTGATGAAGCACAATCAGGCGGCGGTGCTGGTGCTGGACATGCACAACGAGTATGGGTTTGACGATGTGGCGTCAGATACGAAAAAAGCCGTGAAGGGATTGAAGACCCTGTTCAAGAGCGGAGTCCGATGCGTCGGCTTGGGAGCAGGAAGCACCATCAGAGGCAATCAAGTTGACTTTAATTTGGAAATCTCAACGGGAGACATTTCCACATCTGATATTGAAACGCTTTCACGCGAGTTGAATCTGCGCGAGACCACGCCGACGATCTTGAATGCGTTGTATGGCACGTTCAAGGATAAGTGGTTTGCGGCGTTTCGTTCGATGAGCCGTGAGACGGTTGTGATCGAAGATGAAAGAGGAAAGACGAAAGAGGTGCCTGCGGAGGGGAGCGTGGCGAAGTGGGCGATGGAGAACGGCGTGAATGTGATGGCGGCGGAAGCGCTTCATGACAAACTGCGACGGCTGTTCAGCCAACCCTATATCGTGGACAACCCTGCAGCGGACTCGGTGGCGCAGATCATCCAGTCGTTGGAGGCGGGCAAGCATGTGGTGCTGTCGTTCGGCGAGCATGAGAGTGATTTGGATTATCTGCTGGTGTCGAATTTGCTGACGCGCAAGATCCGCGCGGCGTGGGAGAAGAAGACGAATGAGTTCCGCACGCATGGCAAGGCGGAGCCGAAGCCGTTGATCATTGTGGTGGAGGAGGCGCATAAACTGCTCAACCGCGAGATGGCGGCGCAGACGACCTTTGCGACCATCGCGCGCGAGTTGCGCAAATATTATGTGACGCTGTTGATCGTGGACCAGCGTCCGTCGCAGATCTATGATGAGGTGATGAGTCAGTTGGGCACGCGCATCAGCGGCTGGCTGGGCGATGACCTGGATATTCAGGCGGTGCTTTCGGGTCTTTCGGGGCGCGATTCGCTGCGCGGGATGCTGGCGCGTTTGCAGCCAAAGGAAGAGGTGCTGCTGCTCGGTTGGGGTGTGCCGATGCCGCTGCCTGTGCGCTCACGCCGCTATGATGAGGCGTTTTGGAAGGAG